>NZ_JANFDG010000009.1 GCF_024609765.1 Shinella pollutisoli | reverse complement strand
GCAATCATCCGAGACGGAAAACCATGGCAAAACGCTTGACGGCTAAGACAGTCGCTCTCCCCGGCGGGGAGAAGGGGCAAGAGGCGCCATCCTCATTCCATATGCGACAACCCGGCAGGGCAGGGGGCGTTAACCCCAATCCTACTCGTCCAGCTCCGCCAGCAGCTCCGCCGCGCGGCCCGCGCTGGTGTGGCGTACCTCGACGTCCTGGCGGCGGCCCGAGAAGAGCTCGCTCGCCATGATCTTCTCCGCGAGCTCGGCGGGCAGCGAGAGGAGCACGCGCTGGTCGTCCTTGTGGATGCCGCCGATCTCGGCGCGCCGGCCGGTGATCATGCCGCCGGCCACCGTGTTGTTGGTGTCGGGGTCGATCAGGATGAAGGCGCCGGTGGTGCGGTTCTGCTCGTAGGCGTCGAAGATCGCCTGCTCGTCGAAGACGAGATGCACCTTGCCGATGGCGTTCATCGGCAGGCGGGCGGCGGCGTTCCACTTCGAGGTCGCGAGGTCGAGCTGGCTCACCGGCTCGATGCTGACGCGCTGGCGGCGCGAGCCGCTCTTCAGCCAGTAGCGCTTTCCGGGCTCGATGCCCTCCGGCTGCAGCGCCACGAGCTGCGCGTCGAAGCCGCGGCCGGTCATCGGCTGGCTGTCGATCGCGACGATCATGTCGCCGCGCGCCACGTCCACCTGCCGGTCGAGCACCAGCGTCACGGCGTCGCCCGCGACGGCCGCGTTGCGCACGAGGTCGAAGGTGACGATCTTCGAGACGTTCGCGACCATGCCCGACGGCAGCACGACGACCGAATCGCCGGGCTTCACCGAGCCGCCCGCGACGGTCCCCTGGTATCCGCGAAAACTCTCGCCCGGCCGCGACACGCGCTGCACCGGCAGGCGGAAGCCGACGGTCTGGCTGGAGCGGGTGGTGGCCTTCTCCAGCGTCTCGACCAGCGTCGGCCCCTCGTACCAGGGCATGGCCGTGCTGCCGTCATAGACGACGTTCTCGCCCTTCAGCGCCGACATCGGGATCGCCGTGATCTGCTTGACGCCGAGCGTGAGCGCGAATTCCCGGAACTCGTGGGCGAGCTCCTCGAAACGGGCGCGGTCGTAGCCGGTGAGGTCGATCTTGTTGACCGCGAGCACGAACTGGCGGATGCCCATCAGGGTCGCGATGGTGGCGTGCCGGCGGGTCTGTTCGAGGATGCCGGCGCGCGCGTCGACCAGAAGCACCGCGAGATCGGCCGTCGAGGCGCCGGTCGCCATGTTGCGGGTATACTGCTCGTGGCCGGGCGTGTCGGCGACGATGAAGGCGCGCCGGTCGGTCGAGAAGTAGCGGTAGGCGACGTCGATGGTGATGCCCTGCTCGCGCTCGGCCTGCAGGCCGTCGAGCAAGAGCGCGAAGTCGGGCAGGCCGAGGTCGTTCTGCCTGCCGGAGGAATCGCGTTCGAGCGTCGCCGCCTGGTCTTCCTTGACGGCCTTGGTGTCCCAGAGCAGGCGGCCGATCAGCGTCGACTTGCCGTCGTCGACCGAGCCGCAGGTGATGAGGCGGAGCGGGCGGGAATCGCGGACCGCGCGGGCCGGTTCGCCGGCTGGCTCCTCGACCGGCAGGACGGCTGCCGTTGCAATGGCGGAAACGGTCATCTCAGAAATACCCTTCGCGTTTCTTCTTTTCCATGGAGCCGGACTGGTCGCGGTCGATGGCGCGGCCCTGGCGTTCGGAGACGGTGGCGGTCTCGAGCTCCGCGATGATGTCGTCGAGCGTCGTGGCGTTCGAGCGGATCGCGCCGGTCAGCGGGAAGCAGCCGAGCGTGCGGAAGCGGATCACGCCCTCCTGCCTCACCTCGCCGGGCAGCAATTCCAGCCGCGGGTCCTCGGCGAGGATCATCATGCCGTCGCGCTCCACGTAAGGGCGCCGCCTGGCGAAGTAGAGTGGCACGATCGGGATCTCCTCGGCCTGGATGTAGCGCCAGATGTCGACCTCGGTCCAGTTGGAGAGCGGGAAGGCGCGCACGCTCTCGCCCTGGCGGATCATGCCGTTGTAGATGTTCCAGAGCTCCGGGCGCTGGTTGCGCGGGTCCCAGCGGTGGTCGGGCGTGCGGAAGGAGTAGATGCGCTCCTTGGCGCGCGAGGCCTCCTCGTCGCGGCGCGCGCCGCCGAAGGCCGCGTCGTACTTGCCGGCGTCGAGCGCCTGGCGCAGCGCCTCGGTCTTCATGATGTCGGTGTAGAGCGCCGAGCCGTGCGTGAAGGGCGTGACGTTCTCGGCCGCACCGCGCGGGTTGACGTGCTCGATCAGGTCGAGGTCGTAGTCCTTCACGATCCGGTCGCGGAAGGCGATCATCTCGGAAAACTTCCAGCCGGTGTTGACGTGCAGCAGCGGGAAGGGGACGCGGCCCGGGTAGAAGGCCTTTCGCGCGAGGTGCAGGAGGACCGACGAATCCTTGCCGATCGAATAGAGCATGACCGGCCGCTCGAACTCGGCGGCGACCTCGCGGAAGATGTGGATCGCCTCGTTCTCCAGCGCCTTCAGGTGCGGGTCGAGCGGCGGCTTCGGCGTCGCGTTGTGCTTGGCCTCCGCTTCGGTGCGGATATCGGACATTCTGTTCTGCTCCGGATTGGATCGCCTGGAAGGAGGCGGACGGTCTTTCAGGCGGCGCTCGGCGCCGGGATGGGGGAGGCGGCGTCGGGAACGTGGAGGCCGCATTCGCGCTTCTCGTCGTTCTCCCACCACCAGCGGCCGGCGCGCTCTGGCTCGCCCGGCTTGATGGCGCGGGTACAGGGCTCGCAGCCGATCGAGGGATAGCCGCGCGCGTGCAGCGGGTTCACCGGCACCGCGTTGTCGGCGACATAGGCGCGGATGCGCTCGATGTCCCAGTCGGCGAGCGGGTTGATCTTGACGAGGCCGCGCTCGGCGTCGAGCTCGGCGAAGGGGGTCTGCGCCCGGTTGCCGGACTGGCCGCGGCGCAGGCCGGTGATCCAGAAGGCGGCGCCCTCGAGCGCGCGCGCAAGCGGCTTCAGCTTGCGCACGTTGCAGCAGGCGTGGCGGGCCTCGACGCTCTCATAGAAGCCGTTGAGGCCGTATCGCGCGGCATAGGCGTCGATGTCGTCGGCGACCGGATGGTAGCGCGATATCGTCATGCCGTAGCGCTCCTCGGTCTCCTCGATGAGGGCGACGGTCTCGGGGAAGAGCCGGCCGGTCTCCAGCGTGACGACGTCGACGGGCAGGCGCTCGCTGCCGATCGCCGCCGTGATCACCTGGTCCTCGATGCCGAGGCTGGTAGTGAAGACGGCGCGCCCCTGCAGCCCCGCCACGAGCGACAGGCGGCCCGTCAGGTCGAGGCTTGCGAGTTGATCGTTCAGGGCCTCTGCGGTCCCGTTTCCGGTTGCTGCGGTCATGCGGGTGGAACCTTTTCGAAAAGTTGCCGGATTATCGCAGCCGCGTCCCCGGCGGGACAGCAAAACCGATTTCCAAAGCGGGGTGGAGGAGAGCAAATATCTCTCCATCCCGCCGTCCGCGCAGAAATCCTGCACAACCTCCCGCCCGCGCCGAAAGTGACGTTCCTTAACTTGACAAGAAAAGTCACATTTAATAGTGGAGTTGCGAATTCAGGTTTTAATCGGCCCCTGCGGGCCTTGCCGGGAAGGAACGAACGATGGCGATCACGATCACGGCCTATGATGCGAACAAGGACGGCAAGGGCATCGACTTTGCCGCCTACCTCAAGGCATTCACGAGCTTCGACGCGAGCGGCTACGGCGGCTTCAACGGCACCGATCCGTTCAGCGGCACGCAATATGCCTCGACCAACGACAAGGAATACGGCGCGCTGCTGACCTCCGGCGTCCGCAAGTGGGTCTACGACTTCCCGACCCACACCGTCACGGGCAGCATCTCGAAGGTCGAGTTCGGCAACAAGATCAAGCTGAACGCCAAGAACAACTACGACATCACGCCCGACCTGCGCATCGCCGGCCTGAACGTCACCGACAAGGAGCTCGCCGGCGATCTCCTCAGCGAGGTCTCGAACGGCAACACCTCCGGCATCATGAAGATCGTCGCGGCCAACGCCGTCTCCTTCGTCGGCAGCACCGGCGCGGACGTCTTCACCGGCTTCGGCAAGGCGGACAAGCTTTCCGGCGGCAACGGCAACGACACGCTGAGGGGCGCCGGCGGCAACGACGCGATCTACGGCGGCAACGGCAACGACAAGCTCTACGGCGACGCCGGTTCCGACGGCATCAAGGGCGGCGCCGGCAACGACGCGATCTACGGCGGCGACGGCAACGACCGGCTCTACGGCGAGGCGGGTTCCGACGGCATCAAGGGCGGCAACGGCAACGACAAGATCTACGGCGGTGCCGGCAACGACCGGCTCTACGGCGAGGCCGGCGCCGACGGCATCAAGGGCGGCTCGGGCAACGACAAGATCTACGGCGGCACCGGCAGCGACCGCCTCTACGGCGAGACCGGCAACGACAGCATCAAGGGCGGCACCGGCAACGACCTGATCTACGGCAATTCCGGCGCCGACAAGCTCTATGGCGAGGCCGGCAACGACAAGCTCTACGGCAACTCGGGCAACGACACGCTGTCCGGCGGCGCGGGCAACGACCGGCTGGAAGGCGGCACCGGCAACGACACGCTCTATGGCGGCGCGGGCGCGGACACCTTCGTCTTCCGCAAGAACGAGGGCAGGGACACGATCAAGGACTTCCAGGCCGGCAGCGGCAAGGGCGACGTGATCCACCTCGACGACGCCGTCCTGAAGAACTACGCGGACGTGCTCGACCACGCCCAGGACACGGCGACCGGCGTGCTGATCGAATACGGCAAGGGCTCGATCCTGCTCTCCGGCGTGGAGAAGTTCGACCTGCACGCCAACGATTTCTTCTTCTTCTGAGACGATCGGGGGCCGTCCCTGCCGCCCCCCTGCGGCCTCTCCCCGTCCGGCGGGGAGGGGCCGTTTTGCCGTTCAGCGGTCGCTCTCCCGCCAGCGCGGGTTGATCCACGGCTCCTGGTTGGAGCGCGGCAGCGGATCGCGGCCGAGGATGTGGTCGGCCGCCTTCTCCCCCGTCATGATCGAGGGCGCGTTGAGGTTGCCGTAGGTGACGTGCGGGAAGATCGACGAATCGGCGACGCGCAGGGCCTCGACGCCGATCACCCGCGTCTCGGGGTCCACCACCGCCATCGGATCGTCCGCCGCCCCCATCCGGCAGGTGCCGCAGGGATGGTAGGCGCTCTCCAGGTGCTCGCGCAGGAAGGCGTCGATCTCCGCGTCCGTGCGCACCTTGTCGCCCGGCTGGATCTCCGGCCCGCGGTATTCGTCGAAGGCCTTCTGCCCGAAGATCTCGCGCGTCAGCCGCACGCAGTGGCGGAACTTCTCCCAGTCCTCCGGATGGCTCATGTAGTTGAAGCGGATCACCGGGTCGGCCATCGGGTCGGCCGAGCGCAGCGTCACGCTGCCGCGCGATTTCGAGAGATTGTAGCCGACATGGACCTGGAATCCGTGGCTCTTGGCCGCCGCCTTGCCGTCGTAGGAGATCGCCACCGGCAGGAAATGGTACTGGATGTCCGGCTGCCTGACGCCCGGCGCCGAACGCAGGAAGGCGCAGGCCTCGAACTGGTTCGAGGCGCCGAGCCCGCCCTTGGAGAGCAGCCATTGCGCGCCCGCCACGCCCTGCCAGAACCAGGGCAGCCAGGAATAGAGCGAGACCGGCTTGGTCGAGACCTGCTGGAAATAGAACTCCATGTGGTCCTGCAGGTTGGCGCCGACGCCCGGCCGGTCGACCTTCACCTCGATCCCCATCTCCTTCAGGTGCGCCGCCGGGCCGATGCCGGAGAGCATCAGGAGCTTCGGCGAGTTGAAGGAGGAGGCCGAGACGATCACCTCGCGGTTCGCCCGCACCACCTCGATGCGGCCGTTCCGCTCGATCTCGACGCCCGTCGCCCGCCCGTCCTCGATGACGATCTTGCGCGCGAAGCAGCGCACGAGGCGCACGTTCGGCCGCTTCATCGCCGGCCGGAGATAGGCGTTCGCCGCCGACCAGCGCCGGCCGTCGTGGATCGTCTGCTCCATCAGGCCGAAGCCTTCCTGCTTGGAGCCGTTGTAGTCCTGCGTCAGCTCGAAGCCCGCCTGTTTCCCGGCCTCGATGAAGGCGTGGAACAGGGGGTTCCTCACCGGCCCGCGCTGGACGTGCAGCGGCCCGTCCGTGCCGCGCCAGCCCTCCTCGCCGCCGTGCGACGTCTCCATGCGCTTGTAGTAGGGCAGCACGTCCGCATAGGCCCAGCCCCGCGCGCCGAGCGCCTCCCAGCGGTTGAAGTCCTCCGCGTGCCCGCGCACGTAGACGAGGCCGTTGATCGAGGACGACCCGCCCAGCACCTTGCCGCGCGGCGCGGTGATGCGCCGGTTGTTGAGGTTCGGCTCGGGCTCGGAGAGATAGCCCCAGTTGTAGCGCTTCATGCTCATCGGCCAGGCGAGCGCGGCCGGCATCTGGATGAACGGTCCGATGTCCGACCCGCCGTATTCCAGCACCAGGACGGTATGCCTGCCGTCCTCCGAAAGCCGGTAGGCCAGCGCCGATCCGGCCGAGCCGGAGCCGATGATAACGAAATCTGCGGTCATGGTCACGGCTCAGTGCCTCCTGCTCGGAAAACCGGTATCAACCTGTAGGGCCCGATTGCGAAAATTATCGCTATTAGCTATAACTGCGACATGAAGCGCATTGAATACACGCCGGCCGCCTTGAAGAGTTTGGCGCGCATGCAGCCGAGGCGAAGTGCGGCCATCGTTGCGAAACTGGAGGCTTATGCGAGCGGCGCGGTCGTGGATATCCGCAAGATGGCGGGAAATCCGTTCTATCGTATCCGTGTCGGGCGGGATCGCGTCATCATCGACGAGAAAGGCGTGATCATTATGGTCATCGATGCCGGTCCGCGCGGTAGCATCTATAAGGAGTGACGCAGAATGGGCGACGTTCAGACGATTACGATCGACGGCAAGAACTACGTCCTCCTGAGCGAGGAGGACTACGAGGATCTGATCGACGGCTTGCACGCTGCCGAGATCATGGCGCGCATCGCCGCCGGCGAGGAGACGTGGCCGCACGAGCTTGTCGTGGAACTGCTGAGCACCGACAGCCGCATCCGCACCTTCCGGAACTACCGCAAGATGACCGTCTCCGAACTTGCCGACGCGGCGGGTATCTCCCAGCCTTATCTCTCCGAGATCGAAGCCGGGAAAAAGACGGGCTCCGTCGATGTGCTCAAGCGCATCGCCAAGGCTCTGCGCGTCGATCTCGACGATCTGATTGTCGAGGTCGAACCGGACTGAGGCGCCCATCTCAATACGGCGCCTCGACCTTGCCCATCGCCACGTAGACCGTCTTCAGCTCCGAATAGTGCTCCAGCGCGGAAAGCGAGTTCTCGCGGCCGAAGCCGGACTGCTTGGAGCCGCCGAAGGGGATCTCCACGGGGCAGAGATTGTAGGTGTTGATCCAGAGCGTGCCGGCCTCGAGCCGGTCGACCACGCGGTGGGCGCGGGAAAGGTCGGCGGTGAAGACGCCGCCGGAAAGGCCGAACTCGGTCGCGTTGGCGCGTGCGATCACCTCGTCCTCGTCCTCGAAGTCGAGCACGCACATCACCGGCCCGAAGATCTCCTCGCGTGCGATCGTCATGCCGTCCGTCACGTCGGCAAAGACGGTCGGCTGCACGTAGTAGCCCTCGCCGGAGACGTTGTTGGGGATGCCGCCGCCCGTCACCAGCGTCGCGCCCTCCGCCTTGCCCGCCTCGATATAGGAAAGCACCTTCTCGCGCTGGGCGTAGGAGACCATCGGCCCGAGCTGCGTCGCCTCGTCCATCGGGTCGCCGATGACGATCCTCTCCGTGCGTGCCTTGAGGCGGGCGAGGAAATCGTCCCTGACGGCGTTGTGCACGAAGACGCGCGTGCCGTTCGAGCAGACCTGACCGGTCGAGTAGAAGTTGCCGAGCATCGCCCCGCCGACGGCGCTGTCGAGATCGGCGTCGTCGAAGACGATCAGCGGCGACTTACCGCCGAGCTCCATCGTCACGTGCTTGAGCCGGCCGGCCGCCGCCGCCGCGACCTTGCGGCCGGTCGGCACCGAGCCGGTCAGCGACACCTTCGCCACGTCCGGATGCTCGACGAGCAGCGGCCCCGTCGCGCGATCCCCCTGGATGACGTTGAAGAGCCCCTTCGGCAGCCCGGCCTCGATCAGGATCTCGGCGATCTTCAAGGCACCGAGCGGCGTGTTCTCCGACGGCTTGAACACCATGGCATTGCCGCAGACGAGCGCAGGGGCGCCCTTCCAGCAGGCGATCTGCTGCGGATAGTTCCAGGCGCCGATGCCGACGCACACGCCGAGCGGCACCCGCTTGGTGAAGGCGAAGTCCTGCCCGAGCGGAATGTGGCTGCCGTTCAATCCGGCCGCGGCGATGCCGCCGAAGAACTCGAAGGCGTCCGCCCCCGAGGTCGGATCGGCGACGATCGTCTCCTGGATCGGTTTCCCCGTGTCGAGCGTCTCCAGCCCGGAGAGCGCGCGGTTCCGCTCGCGCATGATCTCGGCCGCGCGCTTGAGGATGCGCCCGCGCGCGGTCGGGCTCACGGCCGCCCACTCCTTCTGCGCGCGCTTGGCCGAGGCGACGGCGCGCTCGACGATCGCCGGCGTCGCCGCGTGCAGCCTGGCGATCACCTCGCCGGTTGCCGGATAGACGCTCTCGAAGGGCGTGCCGGCCGTGTCCTCCACATACTCGCCGTCGATGAAATGCGAGGCTTTCGGTTGGGCTTTCATCTCACTCTCCCCGCGGATAGCGCTTGGATTCTTCGAGGTTGTCGAGGTTCATGTGGTTGCGCATGTAGCGTTCGGAGGCCTTCTGCAGCGGCTGGTGGTCCCAGGGATAGTAGGCGCCGTTCCTCAGCGCCTCGTAGACCACCCAGCGCCGCGCCTGGCTCTCGCGCACCGCCGCGTCGAAGGCCGCCATGTCCCAGCGCGCCTCGCGCATCTGCCGGAAGGCGGCGAGCGTCGCCTTGGTCACCGGGTCGTCCGAGGTGGCGAGGTTGACGAGCTCCCGCGGATCGGCGGCGAGGTCGTAGAGCTGCTCGGGATCGAGCTCGCAATGGACGTATTTCCACTTGCCCTCGCGGATGGCGACGAGCGGCGCATAGGAGGCCTCCGCCGCGTATTCCATCAGCACCGGCGAGGTCCGCTCGGCCCCGCGGATCACCGGCACGAGGCTTTCCCCGTCCGTCCAGGGCATCACCTCGTCCATGGAGATGCCGGCGAGGTCGCAGAGCGTCGGCGTCACGTCGAGGTTGGAGACGGGTGCGGCGTGCAGGCCGGGCGCGACCCCGGGGCCGGCGATCATCAGCGGCACGCGGGAAGAACCCTCGAAGAAGTTCATCTTGAACCACAGGCCGCGCTCGCCCAGCATGTCGCCGTGGTCGGAGCAGAACAGGATCACCGTGTCGTCGAGCATGCGGGTGCGGGTCAGCGTGTCGATCAGCTCGCCGACCTTCTCGTCGATATAGGAGATGTTGGCGAAATAGGCCCGGCGCGAGCGGCGCACGTCCTCGTCGGTGATCGTGAAGCTGGCATAGTCGCAGGATTTCAGGATGCGCTCCGAATGCGGATCCAGCGTCTCCGGCATGCCGACCTCGGGCATCAGATGCGCGCAGTCCTCATAGAGGTCCCAGAACTTCCGGCGCGCCACATAGGGGTCGTGCGGATGGGTGAAGGAGACGGTGAGGCACCAGGGGCGGCGCTCCCGGTCGTCGTTCTCGCGCGCGAGCTGGTAGAGCTTCTGGCCGGCGAGGAAGGCGACCTCGTCGTCATATTCCATCTGGTTGGTGATCTCGGCGACGCCGGCGCCCGTCACCGAGCCCATGTTGTGGTACCACCAGTCGATGCGTTCGCCCGGCTTGCGGTAGTCCGGCGTCCAGCCGAAGTCGGCCGGGTAGATGTCGGTCGTCAGCCGCTCCTCGAAGCCGTGCAGCTGGTCCGGCCCGACGAAGTGCATCTTGCCGGAGAGTGCCGTGTAGTAGCCGGCGCGGCGCAGATGATGGGCGAAGGTCGGGATCGAGGAGGCGTATTCGGCGGCGTTGTCGTAGACCCGCGTGCGGCTCGGCAGCTGCCCGGCCATGAAGGAGGCGCGCGCCGGCGCGCAGAGCGGCGAGGACGTGTAGTTGTTGGCGAACCGCGCCGAGCGGGCGGCAAGCGCCTTGAGGTGCGGCACGTGCAGCCAGTCCGCCGGCCCGTCCGGGAACAGCGTCCCGTTGAGCTGGTCGACCATGAGGATCAGGATGTTGGGCTTTCTGGCGGTCACGGGACGGTCCTTGAAGTATGGAGAATGGTGTGCCGGGCAGAGGGGGTGTGATGGAAGAACATCATTCCCGCATTCCTCCCCCGCACGCCAGAAGCTGCGCGTTCACATAGCCCTCCGTCAGCGCGATCGACGATTCGATGCTGACGGGGGCGGATCCGAGGCCCTGCCGGAGATAGAGCCCGTCGATCATCGCCGCGGCCCCTTCGGCGATGCGGGCGGCGTCCTCGGCGGGGCAGAGGCGCCTGAGGCTCGACAGCAGGTTGGAGTTGAGGCGGCGCGCATAGACGACGAGGAGGCGCCGCACCGCCTCGGAGCGCTGCGCCTCGGAATAGAAGGCGAGCCACGCCGCCACGGTCTCGGGCGCGAACTGGTGCGCCTGGAAGTTGACGCGGATGACGGCCGAAAGCCGCTCGCGCGGCGTGGCGGCCTCCTCCAGCGCCGCCACCGCATCGGCGCGGAGCTTGCGCAACAGGCTGCGGATCGTCTCGATGACGAGCTGCTCCTTGGAGCCGAAATAGTGATGCACGAGCGCCGGCGACACGCCGGCGTGCCGGGCGATCTCCGACATGGTGACGGCAAGCGACCCGTGGTCGCCGACCGCTCTCAGCGTTGCGTCGACCAGCGCCTTGCGCCGCACCGGCTCCATTCCGACCTTCGGCATCGCGTCCTCCCCCGAGAGGGCAAGATATTTTTAATTGATCGATCAATCAATAAAAATCTGGGCGCCGATCGGGGGCCGCGCCGGCCGCCGCGGCGTGCCGGAGCGTCGTGCATGCGGCCGGACACACCAAGGCCGCTGGTTTTTTTGAATCGGGAGCACCTTATCTGCGATCGGGTGATTCCACCCGGTCGCGGGATGTTCTAGGCTCCGCCTTGTTTCCATGCGGTTTTCGAGGTGTGCCATGGTGCTCAGTCCCGGAATGAATCCCCTGTCCGAAGTCCGCGCCAAGTGGGGCTGGTTCGTCGCCCTCGGCGTCGTCCTGCTCGCCTTCGGCGTGATCGCCGCCCTCAACCTGTTCTGGGCGACGGTCGTCTCGGTCTATTACGTCGGCATCATGATGATCGTCGGCGGCGCGGTGCATCTGGCGCATGCCTTCCAGGTCAAGGCCTGGCGCGAGACGATCGCCTGGGCGCTGAGCGCGGTGCTCTATCTCGCCGCCGGCGTGCTCGCCTTCGTCAATCCGGTGCTGACCTCGGCGGTGCTGACGCTGCTGATGGCGGCGGCCCTTCTGGTCGCCGGCGTCTTCCGCATCTTCGCCGCCTGGCGCGTCCGGCCGGAGCGCGGCTGGGGCTGGCTGATGGCGGGCGGCGTCGTCACCACGCTCGCCGGCCTCGTCTTCCTCCTCGGCTGGCCGATCAACAGCCTGTGGCTGCTCGGCCTGTTCCTCGCCTTCGACCTCGCCATGCAGGGCTGGGCGCTGATCTGGTTCGGCCTTGCGCTCAGGCGCTGAAGCGGGTTAGAAACCGGGCGTGGGATGGGAATGGAGCTTCCCGACAACCGCCGGCTCGCCGGCTGATGGCTCCTGCCGGAACCGGCCAGCGACGGCCGTGACGGCGGGAGCATGTCCTGCGACCGCCTGGCGCGGTCCTCCCGTCCGGGTGCCGGATCGCGCAACCTGGAGGCAACGGACATGAACTATCTCATCGTCTTTCTCGGCGCCGGCATCGGCGGGGCGGGGCGCCACGGCGTCAACGTGCTGTCGGCGCGGCTGCTCGGCACCGGCTTTCCCGTCGGCACGCTCGCGATCAACGCCGTCGGCAGCTTCGTCATGGGGCTCGTCGCCGGCTATTTCGCCTTCCGCGGCCACCTGCCGCAGGAAATGCGGCTCTTCCTCGCCACCGGCGTGCTGGGCGGCTTCACCACCTTCTCCGCCTTCTCGCTGGAGACCGCGCTGCTGTTCGAGCGCGGCGCGCCCGGCGCGGCGATCCTCTACGTCGTCCTCTCGGTGGCGCTGTCGCTCGGCGGCGTGTCGCTCGGCCTTGCGCTCGCGCGGACTGTCCTCTGAGCGGTTCGCTCAACGCAGGCGTGAATTAGTAACGTGTTGTCTTCTTTGAAGTTTCACGAAAGCTTCACATTGCGGAAACGGATTGTTGAAACCTCGGCCCGAGGATGCGGTGAAAAAGGAACCGTCTTTCGGAGACCGTCATGGCCGCCGCCGAACTCATCGCCCTGCGCCGCTTCGCCGACGGCGAGATCGTCACGCTCGCCAAGCTGGTGATCGAGACCGCCTTCCAGCCGATCGTCGAGGCGGCGACCGGCGCCGTCTTCGGCTACGAATCGCTGATGCGCGGCTTCGACCGCCTCGGCTTCCGCTCGCCGCTCGACCTCATCGACCGGGCGCACGAGGCGGGCCAGCTCCTCGCGCTGGAGCATGCCGTCAACAGCCGCGCCATCGCCGCCTTCGCGGCCCTGCCGGATTTCCGCTCGCGCACGCTGTTCATCAATCTCGACTCCCGCCTCGTGCCGGCCGGCGCCAGCCTGATCGACCGGCTGGCCGGGCATCTCGCCCGCGCCGGCATCCCGGCCTCCTCGATCTGCTTCGAGATCTCCGAGCGCTTCGACAACGACACGCTGCCGGAATTCTCCGCCCTCGTGCAGAAGCTGAGGCTTTCCGGCTTCAAGCTCGCCATCGACGATTTCGGCGTCGGCCACAACGGGCTGAAGCTGCTCTGCGACCACCCGGTCGACTATCTCAAGATCGACCGGCACTTCATCTCCGGCATGGAGGCGGATGCGCGCAAGCGCCACCTGGTGCGCAACACGGTCAATGCCGCCCACGTGCTCGGCATCCGCGTCATCGCCGAGGGGGTGGAGACGGAGGCGGAGTTCGTCGCCGCCCGCGAGGCCGGCTGCGATCTCGTGCAGGGCTGGTTCGTCTCCCGCCCGGTCACCGACGTCTCGCTGCTCAGCCCCGTCTATGCCCATGTCGCGCGCGCCGGCGGCAGCCGGCGCAGCTCGCACGCCTTCGACAGCATCCTCATCCGCCGCGAGATCGAGCACCTGCCGGTGCTGCGCGAGAGCGAGAGCCTGGATTCCGTCTTCGAGTGCTTCCGGCGCGATCCGCGCCGCACCTTCTTTCCCGTCCTCAACGCCAACGACGAGCCGCGCGGCATCCTGCACGAGTACCACGTCAAGCAGCTCAGCTATCATCCCTTCGGCCGCGACCTCCTGAAGAACAAGCTCTACGAGAAGAGCATCTCGCATTTCGTCACCGCCGCGCCGATCGCCGACCTCGACACGCCGGCCGAGCAGCTCCTCGACGTCTTCACCGGCATGGGCGGCAACGAATGCGTGATCCTGACGGAGAACATGCGCTATGCCGGCATCCTCTCGGCCTCCTCGCTGCTGAAGATCATCAACGAGAAGCGGCTGCGGGCGGCGGAGGACCAGAACCCGCTGACGGGCCTTCCCGGCAACCGCTCGATCCGCGACTACCTGCAGGACCGCGCGCTCGACGGCGACCAGTGCCGCTGCTTCTGCTATTTCGACTTCGACAACTTCAAGCCCTTCAACGACCATTACGGCTTCCAGAAGGGCGACGTCGCGCTGACGCTCTTTGCCTCGCTCCTGCGCCGCGATTTCGTCGGCGAGGACGTCTTCGTCGGCCATGTCGGCGGCGACGATTTCTTCGCCGGCGTCTCGGGATGGTCGGTCGCGGCCGTGCGCGAGACGCTCGAGGAACTGCTCGCCGACTTCGCCCGCGAGGCGGCCGCCCTCTACACGCCGGAGGACCGGCAGGCCGGCGCCATCCGCGGCCACGACCGGGCGGGCCAGCCCTCGGCCTTCCCGCTGATGCGCTGCTCGGCCGCCGTGCTCGTCGTGCCGGAGGGCGAGGTGATCGGCGATCCGGGGCAGATCAGCGTGCGCATCGCCGCCCTCAAGGGCGCGGCGAAGGCGAGCGGCAGCGGCCTGGTGATCTCCGCCCTGCCGGATATCCCGGCGCAAGACTGCCGCCGCGCCGGCTGAGCGCGCATGCGGGCGATTCAATTCGCCCGCCGGTTCGGCTATTGTCGTCCGTCCGAATCCTCCAAGCTACGGAGACACGCCATGCCGCTACCCGCCTCGATGTCCTATGTCGGGCTCAAGGAGCACGGCGGTCCCGACCGCCTTGCCGTCGCGCGCGGCCCGCTGCCGCAGCTGCGCCCGGGCGAGCTCTTCGTGCGCGTCGAGGCGGCCGGCATCAACCGGCCCGACGTGCTGCAGCGCAAGGGCGACTATCCGCCGCCGCCGGACGCAAGCCCCGTCCTCGGCCTGGAGGTGGCCGGCGAGATCGTCGCCGTCGGCGAGGGCGTCTCCGGCTTCTCCGTCGGCGGGCGGGTCTGCGCGCTCGCCAACGGCGGCGGCTATGCCGAATATTGCGCGGTGCCGGCCGGCCAGGCGCTGCCCTTCCCGAAGGACTACGACGCGGTGCGCGCCGCCGCCCTGCCGGAGACGTTCTTCACCGTCTGGGCCAACCTCTTCATGATGGCGGGGCTGAAGCCCGGCGAGAGCGTGCTCGTCCACGGCGGCGCGAGCGGCATCGGCACCACGGCGATCCAGCTCGCAGCGGCGCTGGGCTCGACCGTCTACACCACCGCCGGCTCGCCGGAGAAATGCCTCGCCTGCCTCGATCTCGGCGCACGCCGCGCCATCAACTACCGCACGGAGGATTTCTGCGCCGTGATCGCCGAGGAGACCGGCAGGGCCGGCGTCGACGTCATCCTCGACATGATCGGCGCCGCTTATTTCGCGCGCAACCTGAAATCGCTGGCGCTCGACGGGCGGCTGTCGATCATCGCCTTCCTCGGCGGCGCCTTCGCCGAGAAGGTGAGCCTCGCGCCCATCATGCAGAAGCGGCTCCACATCACCGGCTCGGCGATGCGCCCGCGCACGGCGCGCGAGAAGGCGGAGATCCGCGACGGGCTCCTGGAGGCGGTCTGGCCGCTCCTCGACGCCGGCCGCATCGCCCCGGTCGTCCACGCCGTGCTGCCCTTCGCCGAGGCCTCCGAGGCCCACCGGATGATGGAGAACGGCGAGCATATCGGCAAGATCGTGCTGACGTTCGGCTAGAGCGGTTCCGGCGGAAGGGCGCCGCGGCCTCGCCTCCGCAATCGCGCAAAACCCTAGACCTCCCGCTCCACGCGGTCGCGGCCGCGGTGCTTGGCCCGGTAGAGCGCGTCGTCGGCCCGGTCGAACAGGCTTTCCGCCGTGCCGCCGTCATGCTCGGCGACGCCCGCCGACAGCGTGTAGACGCCGGCGGGGGCGGCCGTGTCGCCGGCGATGTGGCGGCGCAGCCGCTCGACCGCGCGGGCGGCCTCCGCGGCCGCGGTGCCGGGCATCAGCACCATGAACTCCTCGCCGCCGATGCGGGCGAAGACGTCCTGCCCGCGGAAGCGGCCGCGGCCGGCTGCCGCGAAATGGCGGAGCACCCGGTCGCCGGTCGCGTGCCCGTGGCGGTCGTTGATCGCCTTGAAATGGTCGAGGTCGATCAGCACCAGCGACAGCGGCGCCTCCTCGCAGCCGGCGGCGCGGATCGCCGCGTCGAGCCGCTCCATCGCCGCGCGGCGGTTGAGGAGGCCCGTCAGCGGATCGGTTTCGGCGGCGAGCTGCGCGGCGTCGCGGGCGAGCTTCAGCACGCGCTCGTTCGATTTCAGCATGCTGATGTCGGTGAAGGTGCTCCACAGCCAGCCGCCGGCGAGCAGCGTCTCGTTCACCAGGCACCAGCGGTCGTCCTGGATGTCGATCTCGAAGGTGCGGTGCGGGCGGCTGCGCCGCTTCTCCCGCGCCATCGCCATCCAGGATTCGAAGGAGCCGGCCATCCGCGCGCCGACGCCCGCCGCGTGGCAATGGCGCATGATGTCGGAAAAGCCCTGCGCGCCCGGCTGCACGTCGAAGAGGGCGCGGAAGGCGGGCGAGCCGTAGGCGAGCGCGTCGTCGGGGTCGAACAGCGCGGCGGCGACGCCGGAGGCCTCGATGCCGGCGAGGACGAGGTCGGTGACGGCGCGGCCGCGGGCCTCGGCGAGCGGACGGAGCGCGTCGGCATGGATCATGCCGCGCTCGCCTGCAAGCCGCTGGCCCTCGGCGTGTCTCACCGTCGCCCGTTCCTTCCGTTCGCCTTCGGCGCTTCTTGTGCGGGCGGGGCTGCGCGAATGCAAGGAAGACCGGCGGACGCCGTTAACAAACACTCAACCGGTGCCGCCGCGGGTCTCCGGCAGCCGGAGCGCCAGCATGAGGGCGGCGAGCGCCGGCAGCGAAAGCAGGAGGTAGAGCCAGAAGGCCGCGGTCTCGGCCCCCGCCACGCCGCCGGGTGCCGCGAGCCCCGCGCTGTTGGCGACGACGCCGGCGAGCGCCGCGCCGAAGGCGGAGCCGAGCGCCTGCATCGTCGTGATGGCGGCGGACGCCTTGTCCTTCTCGCCCTCGGGTGCCAGATGCAGCACGTGCGTGACGAGATGCGCCCAGCCGAGGCCGACGCCGAAGCCCATGGCGAAGATCAGCGCCGTCGCGGCGAGGACGGGCCCGTAGCCGCCGGACGGATTGTGCCGCGCCAGCGTGACGGCGAGCAGCGCGGTCGCGACCGCCTCGATGCCTGCGCCGGTCAGGATCGCCCGGTTCGCCCGCCGGCCGGAAAGTCCCGCGACGAGGAAGGCCGAGGCCGTCCAGCCGAGCGCGAGCAGGGCGACGATATAGCCGGAGACGAGCGGCCGGACCCCGTGCAGCTCCTGCAGGAAATAGGGGATGTAGATGTCGGAGGCGAGGGCCACGAGCACCGTCAGCATGATGAGGTAGACGCGGGCGAGCGGCGAGGAGAGCGATACCGTGCCGGCCGGCAGCAGCCGCGCCTTCGCGTGCCTCTCGATCGTCACCATCGCCGCGACCGCGAGCACCGCCGCCCCGGCAAGGCCCGCCCGCAGCGCCGCCGCCTCCACCGAGCCCGCGAAGGAGAGCGCCAGCACCGCGCCGAGGAGGAGCAGGATCTGCGCGAGCGGCGCGCCGGTGGTGATGCGCTCGCTCTCGCCCGAGGGCAGCAGGCGCGGCGCGGCGAAGGCCATCAGCGCGCAGATCGGCACGAGCAGCGCGAAGGCCTCGCGCCAGGCGCTGCCGGCGGCGAACACCCCGCCGACGGTCGGGCCGAGGAAGGTCGCCACGCCCCAGACCGCGGCATAGAGCGTCGAGGCGACGCTCCACAGCCGCTCGGGATAGACGAAGCGGATGAAGGAATAGCCGAGCGCGACGAGCAGCCCGGCGCCGAGCCCCTGCACGGCGCGGCCGGCGAGCAGCGCCTCCATCGCCGGCGCAAGCGCGCAGACGAGGCTGCCGAGGCCGAACAGCACGGCGCCGAGCCGGTAGCAATGGTTGAGCGTCACGCCTTCCGGCCGCACCGCCACGAAGCTCGCCCCCATCACCGAGGCCGCCACGTAGAGCGTCGTCGCCCAGGCGAACAGCGGCAGCCCGCCGATGTCGCGCACGACCGAGGGCATCAGCGTCGCGGTGATGTAGGTCTCGACCGCATGCAGCGCGATGCCGCCGCCGAGCATCAGCGTGGCGAAGACATGCGCGCGCGAGAACAGGCTCGAAAGCCGCGGCGCGGGCTCCTTCGGACGGATGGCGGTGTCGGACATGGAAAGGCCTTGGATGCGGGACGAAGCGACGAGACCTCGCATGCCGCGGGAAGGGGCGCAAGCCGGTACTTCTTGGGGGGCGGTAGTCTCGCCCCTCATCCCCCTGCCGGGACCTCTCCCCGCAGGCGTGGAGAAGGGAGATGCCGCACCGGCCCCGATGGCGGGAAGCCCTTGCCTCTTGCCCCTTCTCCCCGCCTGCGGGGAGAAGGTGGCGGCAGCCGGATGAGGGGCGCCATCGCAGCCCTCACAACCCGATCCGCCCCACCGCCGGCACCTTGATCGCCGGCCTTGCGAGGTCCACGCCGGCGACGAGCCCCATCACGTGCAGCTCGAACCCGCTGCGCACGCCGGCGGAGAAGCCGAGGAGCCCGTAGAGCGTCGCATGCACGTCGCGCCCGTCCGGATCGATCGCGAAGAGCCGCCCCTCCGGCAGGTAGTCGCGGCCGACGGCGTCGGGCGGCAGCACCGCGCCGAGCTCCGGCACGCTGCGCAGCACGTGCGCCACGAAGGTGTTGGAGTTCGGCCCCGGCCAGATGCGGTAGCCGCCGGGCTTCGCGTAAGGGTAGGCCGCGATCGCTGCCTCGATCTTCGGGATCAGCCGCGCCGCCGCCGCGCCGCTGACGCTGACGACGAGCCGCGGCGCGTTGGAATACCACAGCGCATCCGCCGCATAGCCGTTCTTCCGCACCGGCGTGCCCCAGCCGACCTTGTCGTAGCGCGTATAGGCACGCGCGCTCTCTTCCTTGGTGACGATCCAGGCGTGGCTCGCGAAGGCGCCCTTCATGCCGCCGGTCGCGGCGGAGAAGACGTGGATCGACGCCGCGCGCGCCTCCTCCGGCTCCGGCAGGATGCCGGCCGAGGTCCAGTCCGCCTCGCGCCAGCTCTGCGGCCGCTCGCGCATGTACCAGTAGCCCGCCGAGGCGAGCGGCGGCATCAGGTAGACCGCGAGGAAGACGAGAAGCAGGGTCCTGACGAATTTCATGGCGCGCCTTTCCGAAACCGGGTGCCGGAACCCGGCGATTTCGGATAATACCGCATGCGAAATCGGAAATTCGAGGGCATGAACATGGCAAATCCTGTGCTGGTCGAGGTCACGCGCGGCGATCTCGTCGAAAGCCGCCATCGCGGCATGATCGTCGCCGTCGACGGCGACGGCAAGGTGGTCTTCTCCGCGGGCGACATCGACGCCGTGGTCTTCCCGCGCTCGGCGGTCAAGGCCATGCAGGGCCTGCCGCTCGTGGAAAGCGGGGCCGCGGACGCCTACCGCTTCGGCGCGAAGGAGCTGGCGCTCGCCTGCTCCTCGCACAGCGGCGAGCCGGAGCATGCGGCACTCGCCGGCGCGATGCTGGCGGCGGCCGGCCGCGACGGGACGGCGCTCGAATGCGGCGCCCACTGGTCCTTCGAGCAGTCCGTGCTGATCGGCCAGGCGCGCGGGCTGGAGCGGCCGAGCGCGCTCCACAACAACTGCTCGGGCAAGCACGCCGGCTTCGTCTGCACCGCCTGCCACAGCGGCAGGGAGGTCGCCGGCTACGTGCGCTACGAGCATCCCGTGCAGGCGGAGATCCGCGGCGTCATGGAGAGCCTGACGGGCGCGGCGCTCGCCAGCGACGCGTGCGGCATCGACGGCTGCTCGATCCCGACCTATGCCGTGCCGCTGAAGAGCCTCGCCCACGGCTTCGCGAGGATGGCGACCGGCGCCGGCCTCGAACCCGGCCGCGCCAAGGCGTCGCGCCGCCTGATCGAGGCCTGCATGGCCGAGCCCTTCTACGTCGCCGGCACGAAGCGCGCCTGCACGCGGCTGATGCAGATCGCCCCCGGCCGCATCTTCGCCAAGACGGGTGCGGAAGGCGTCTTCTGCGCGGCGATCCCGGAAAGGGGCATCGCCATCGCGCTGAAATGCGAGGACGGCACCACCCGCGCCGCCGAGAGCATGGTCGCCGCCGCGCTCGCCCGCTTCTTCACCGGGGAACCGGAGGTGCACGCGGCGCTGACGGCCATGGCCAATCGTTCCATGCACAACTGGAACGGCATGCATGTCGGGGATATCCGGGTGACGGCGGTGCTGGGGTAGGGAAGATATCCCGATCGGCGTGCCCGCCGTTATCCCGTCAGGGGAAAAGGTGTCCTTACGCGAATTTGCCCCTCACCCTAACCCTCTCCCCGCAAGCGGGGAGAGGGGACGCGTCCTGCGAGCGGCCATCGGTCGGGGAAACCGGCGCGGCAAATCGCCTTCTCCCCGCCTGCGGGGAGAAGGTGGCCGGCAGGCCGGATGAGGGGCCTGGCAGGCCGAAGGAGAGAAATTTCTACGCACGCCTGCCGGAATCCCTCAACCCCCAACGTCCTTGCATCACAACGCAACCCCGAGGAGACCCCGCATGCGCATGATCTTCGTCAACCTGCCCGTCAAGGATCTTCCCGCCACCCGGCGCTTCTTCGACGCGCTCGGCTTCACCTTCAACGAGGACTTCAGCGACGACACCGCCGCCTGCATGAGGGTGGACGACAACATCTTCGTCATGCTGCTGACGGAGCCGAAATTCGCGGAATTCCTGGCCGGCCCCGCCGGCGACCCGGAGCGCGACACGCAGGTGCTCACCTGCATCTCCGCCGCAAGCCGCGAGGAGGTGGACCGGTTCAAGGCGAAGGCGCTTTCCGCCGGCGGGCGCGAGTGGATGCCGAACATCGCGTTCGGCCCGATGTACGGCTGCAGCTTCCGCGACATCAACGGCCATGTCTGGGAGGTGATGCACATGGATCAGCCCGGGGGTCAGTCGGGGGATCAGCCCGCGAACTGACCGTCCGGCCTTCGCCCGGCGGCCGGAACAGGCCGAAGGGCAGGTCGCCGAGCGCGCGCCCGTCCATCGCCGCGATGGCGGGATGGGCGAGCGGGTCGCGCAGCCAGGACGGCGTCTGCGAAGGGACGTCGGGCCTGCGCGGGGCGGTAGAGAAAATCTTGAACATTGCCTTTTCTCCCGTCGTCTGTACCATGCCCGCATGATCGCCGATCCACGGCCGGATTCAATCGATCCGTTCGCGAGAGAAGTTTAGAAAATCTATATGCGCAACCTGAATGTCGTCCATCTCAACGGCCTGCGCGCGCTGGAGGCGGTGGGCCGGCTCGGCTCGCTGCAGGCGGCCGCCGACGAGCTCGGCGTGACGGCCGGCGCGGTCAGCCAGCAGGTGATCCGCGCGGAGGAGCAGCTCGGCCGGGCGATCTTCGAGCGGCTGCCGCGCGGCATGCAGCCGACGGCCTTCGGCGCGCCGTTCCTCGCCCGCCTCTCCGCCGCCTTCCGCGAATTGTCGGAGGCCGTCGCCACGGCGCAGCGCCGCGACGACGCGATCCTGACGATCTCGGTGGCGCCGATCTTCGCCTCGCGCTGGCTGATCCACCGCATCGACCGCTTCAGCGCCGCGCACCCGGACATCGGCCTGCGCATCGAGGCGACGACGCGGCTCGTCGACCTTGCCCGCTCGGACGTCGACCTCGCCATCCGCGTCGGCCCGGGCGGCTGGCCGGGGGTGACGGCGGAGTTCTTCATGCCGCAGGTGATGTTCCCGGTCTGCGCCCCGGCGCTGGCGGAGGCGATCCGCACGCCTGGGGACCTCTCCGCCCAGCCCGCCGTGGTCGACGGCAACGACGCCTTCACCTGGGAGCGCTGGCTTGCGGCGGCCGGCTTCGACGTCGCCCCGCCGAAGGTCCGCCACGTCTTCTCCGACGCCTCGCTCTGCCTCGATGCGGCGCTCGCCGGCCAGGGCGTGCTGCTCGCCTGGCCGGTGCTCGCCTCCTGGGCGCTGAAGGAGGGCCGGCTGGTCGCGCCCTTCCCGATCCGCGTCGAGACGGGCATGGGCTATTATTTCGTCACCGCCCCGGGCGTGCCGGAGCCGCGCAAGGTCGCCGTCTTCAAGGACTGGGTGCGCCGCACGATCGAGGCGGAGGAGGGTGGCGGCTTCGCCGGCCGGGTCATTCCGGCTCGGAAAGCCGCTTCTCCATCATCGCCCTGAAGGCCGGGCGCGCCTGGCAGTTCTCGAGCCAGGCCTTGACGTTCGGAGCGGCGTCGAAGAGGTCCTTTTGGCTCATCGCGTAGCGGAAGATCTCCGCGAGGTTGAGGTCGGCCACGGTGAAGCGGTCGCCGACGACGTGGCCGGTGGCGGCGAGATGGTCGTCGAGCCGCCGGAAGGCCTTCTTCAGCGCCTTGTTCGCCGCGCGGATGGCGAGCCGCCCGGCCTCGCTCTCGGCCGCGCGCGCGTCGTGGGCGAGCACGATCTTCACGGCGTGCGGCTCCACCTCCGTCGCCGCCCAGAAGGTCCATTGCAGCATCTCCGCCTCCTCCGTCAGCGTGCGGCCGGCGAGCGGCCCGCCGTGCTTGCGGGCGAGGTAGAGGTTGATCGCCAGCGACTCGGTCATGACGAAGCCGCCGTCGTCGATGCAGGGGACGAGGCCGGTCGGGTTGACGGCGAGGAAATCGGGCGACTGCGTGTTGAGCGGTGCGCCGGCGGCCTGCGGGTCGTCGACGCGGCGCGCCTGGATCACCGGCACGGAGACGAAGGGCAGGCCGAGCTCGCCGGCGAGCCAGTAGGTGCGCGAGGCGCGGGAGCGATAGACGCCGTAGATGGTGAGCATGGGGGTCCTCCTTGGATGCGCCACCATAGGCGGTGGACCGCCGGCGGGGTAGGGGACGGCGCTGATCGGTCGATCAATTGTCGTGATGGCGCCGCACCGTTTTGCCGCATTGACGCGGGCCCCGGTCTCGGCGAAAAAACAGGCGAAAGGACGACCGATGGCACGACCGGCGACATCCTGGGCCTTGATGCTGCGCATCCTCTGCGCGGTCGCGCTCCTGTCCGTCGGCCTCGCCCACGAGCCCGTCTCCGCCGCGCCGACGCTCGTCGACCTGGCCGCCTACACGCTGCCGGACGGCACGATCCCCGACATCTGCATCGACGACATGGTCGACGGCAAGGAGAAGATCCACAGGCCCGACGGGGCCTGCGAGGCCTGCCGCATCGGCGGCGCCATGCTGCTGCCGCTGCCCGCCGCGCCGCACGGACTGCCGGCGCTCGTCCGGGAGGCCGCCGCGCGCCCGCGCGCCGGCCCCGTCCTCTCCGCCCGGCACGAACGGCCGGGTGCGGCGCCGCGCGCGCCGCCGGCGCTCGCCGCCTGATTTTCTCTCCTCAGTGCAATTCCATGCGCCGCGCCCCCGCGGCCGGCGCGAAAAGGTCCCGAAAGGACAAGAGCCATGAACCGCATCCTCACCGCGCTTGCCGCCCTCGCGCTCTCCGCCACCGCCGTGCTCGCCCAGGACTATTCGGCCGGCAGCCTCGACATCCACCGTCCCGTCTCGCGGGCGACACTGCCCGGCCAGCCGGTCGGCGGCGGCTTCCTGACCGTCACCAACAAGGGGACGGAGGCCGACCGGCTCGTCTCCATCGCCGCGCCCTCCGTCTCCGACGACGTGCAGCTGCACGAGATGGCCGTCGCCGACGGCGTCATGACCATGCGGCCCTTGAAGGACGGCATCGAGATCCCGGCCGGCGCCACCGTCGAGCTGAAGCCCGGCGGCCTGCACGTCATGTTCATGGCGATCAAGCAGCCCTTCAAGGAGGGCGAGGCGATCCCGGCGACGCTCACCTTCGAGAAGGCCGGCGCCGTCGACGTCGAGTTCAAGGTCGAGGCGATGAAGCCCGCCGCCGCCGGCCACGGCGAGGCCGGGCACGAGTAGGGGGCAGGCCAGAGGGGGGTGAACTCCTTGCCCGAAAGGGATGGATGAGGGAGCGGCGCGGAACGCACGCCCCCTCATCCACCGCGGCGCCGACCCGTTCGGGCAGGAAGGGCCGGCGCATCCGCTTGCGGCACGCTCTCCTTCTCCCCAGCGGGGAGAAGGCGGCCCGAAGGGCCGGATGAGGGGGTGGGCGCTTGCGCCTTCGGCTCCCCCTCATCCGCCTGCCGGCACCTTCTCCCCGCCGGGGAGAAGGGATTTGCCACATCGTCTTCCCGAACCGTCACCGTTCCGCGGGGCAAGTCCCCTCTCCCCGCTCGCGGAGAGAGGGTTAGGGTGAGGGGCAAAACCGCATGCGCAATTGCCCGTTGGCAGGAAGGATGGATGAGGGAGCGGCGCGGAACGCACGCCCCCTCATCCACCGCGGCGCCGACCCGTTCGGGCAGGAAGGGCCGGCGCATCCGCTTGCGGCACGCTCTCCTTCTCCCCAGCGGGGAGAAGGCGGCCCGAAGGGCCGGATGAGGGGGTGGGCGCTTGCGCCTTCGGCTCCCCCTCATCCGCCTGCCGGCACCTTCTCCCCGCCGGGGAGAAGGGATTTGCCACATCGTCTTCCCGAACCGTCACCGTTCCGCGGGGCAAGTCCCCTCTCCCCGCTCGCGGAGAGAGGGTTAGGGTGAGGGGCAAAACCGCATGCGCAATTGCCCGTTGGCAGGAAGGATGGATGAGGGAGCGGCGCGGAACGCACGCCCCCTCATCCACCGCGGCGCCGGCCCGTTCGGGCAGGAAGGGTCGGCGCATCCGCTTGCGGCACGCTCTCCTTCTCCCCGGCGGGGAGAAGGTGGCCCGAAGGGCCGGATGAGGGGATAGGCGCTTGCGCCTTCGGCTCCCCCTCATCCGCCTGCCGGCACCTTTTCCCCGCAAGCGGGGAGAAGGGATTTGCCGCATCGTCTTCCCGAACCGTCACCGTTCCGCGGGGTAAGTCCCCTCTCCCCGCTCGCGGGGAGAGGGTTAGGGTGAGGGGCAAAACCGCATATGCAATTGCCCGTTGGCAGGAGGATGGATGAGGGAGCGACGCGGAACGCACGCCCCCTCATCCACCGCGGCGCCGGCCCGTTCGGGCAGGAAGGGTCGGCGCATCCGCTTGCGGCACGCTCCTTCTCCCCGCTGGGAGAAGGAGAGAGCCGGACCGGCTCGATGCCCATATGACCTTCCCCGGCGAGGGGAGGCGGCACCGCATCAGCCGGTCCTGTTCCTCTCGATCGTCAGGTGCGCATGCGCCCCGCCGTCCTCGGCAAGCTCGCCCGTCGCCCGCTCGTTCCAGCGGTAGCCGACGATCGCGCCCTCGGGCGTGTCGGCGAAGACGTTGCCGGAGATCAGCGCCGGACCGGCCTCCTCCACCACCGTCACGGCGCAGCCGACCGGTGAGCCGCGCACCAGGTTGCCGCTGACGGCGAGCCCGCGCATGTAGGGTCCCCAGCCGAGCATCAGCCCCCATTTCGGCGCGTTCTCGATCGTGTTGCCGGTGACGACCGTGTCGGCCTCCACGGCGATGCCGAAGCCGAAGCCCGCGCCGTCGTGCACGTAGGGGCCTTCGAGCCGGAGGTTGCGCACCACGTTGCCCGTCACCGCCGCAAGCCGCCCGCCCGCGTCGAAATTGACGATCAGGATGCCGTTCGCCGCCCCGTCGATCAGGTTGCCGCTGACGACGGCGCCGGTGAAGCCGAATTCGGAGTAGATCGCCGTCTCGCCGCTGTCGAGGCAGGTGTTGCCGGAAATCTGCACGTTCGAGCCGGCGTTGGCGCGCACGGCCGAGAAGGCGCAGCCGGAGACGTGGTTGTTCGTCACCATCACGTCGTCGGCGCGGAAGACGTTGATGCCGTTGCCGTATTCGCCGGTGCCGCCGCGCGTGGCGAAGATGCGGGCGACGCGGTTGCCGGTAACGATCGTGCCGTCGCGGCCCTTCTGCCAGCGGTGGACGAGGATGCCGCCGTTGCCGCAGTCGTGGACGTGGTTGGCGGCGACGGAGAGGTCGCGGCTCTCGACGGCGTAGAGGCCGTAGTCGGCGGCGCCCGAGATGCGGTTCCTCTCGATCCGCCCGCCGCAGCGTTCGAGGCTGAGCGCTGTCTTCGACGACCCGAGGATCTCGCAGTTCTCGATCACCGCCTCGGCGACGCCGGAAAGGTGCACGAGGCCTTCCACGCTGTCGCCCAGCCAGCGGTTCGCCCCGTCGATGACGAGGTTGGAGAGCTCGACGCGCGTGAGCCCGTCGCCGGCGAAGAGATGGCCGTCGCCGCCGTAGAGGATGCGCGTCGCGCCGGCGACCCCGGTGATGCGCACCTTGTCCGGCAGCGTCACGTTGGAGACGGTGTAGTCGCCGGGCGGCAGGAAGACCGGCATGTTCTTCGCCGCCGCCTGCGCGAGCAGCCTGGAGAAGGCCTTGCTCTTGCGGTCGTCGGCGCCGGGGCGCACGCCGTGCGCCGCCGCGTCGATGCTGCCGCGCAGGTCGACGTCGACGACCGGCAGGCGCTGCGTGCGGGCGAGCGCCGGGGCGGAAAGGCCGCCGAGGCCGAGGGCGGAGAGGAATAACCGTCTGCTAACCATGAAAGGCTCCTTGGTCAGCCGGTGAGCAGGAATCGTGCCAGCCGGTCGCGTGCCGGAATGGCACATCCGCGGGAAAGCATTCCGGCCGCGCGGGCGGCTGCACGCCGCGGTTGCCCTTCCCTGCCGCGGAGGCGGGGCTTGCGGCGGTTCCGCCGTTGACCTTTTAGGGTTGGATAACGACTTTAGGTATAGGATGCGCCGTTGCGGGTAGAGGAGAGGGCGCCTCGGCCCCTTGTGCTGCGTTCCGGGAGTTGCGCCATCCATGCCGACGAAGCCGTCCCATTCTGGCAATGACGAGGTCCACTCGGCCTTGCAGCTGGCTGCCGCCGGCCGGCGGCTGGCCGAGGAGGCCGCCCGCCTGCTGCCGCTGGCCGCCGCCGGGAACGAGCGGGCGCTGCGCCTCGAGGCGATGATCAACGAGGTGCCGGACTACCTCTACTTCAAGGACCGCGACAGCCGCTTCGTCGTCGCCAACCGGGCGATCACCGAGGACAACCGCCGCGAGGGGCTGGAGAGCCTGGAGGGCCGGACCGATTTCGACATGCACCCGGAGGCGGTGGCGCGCGGCTTCTACGAGACCGAGCAGGAGATCATGCGCACCGGCGTGCCGATGATCGACATGGAGGAGCAGATCCGCGATTGCCGCGGCAACATGAAGTGGATGCTCACCTCCAAGCTGCCGATCCGCGGCGAGGACGGCACGGTGATCGGCATCGTCGGGATCGCCCGCGACATCACCGAGCGCAAGCGCTCCGAGAGCCTGCATGTCGGCCAGGCCAGGCTCCTGAAGATGATCGCGCTCGGCGAGCCGCTGACGGAGGTCTTCACCGCGCTGATCCTGATGATCGAGGCGCACATCCCGGGCGTCTTCGGCTCGATCCTGCTGCTTGCCGCCGACGGCCGCCATATCGTCAACGGCGCGGCGCCCAACCTCGACCCGGCCTACAGCCGGCTGATCGACGGGGTCGAGATCGGTCCCTGCGTCGGCTCCTGCGGCACCGCCATGTGGCGCGGCGAGCCGGTCATCGTCTCCGACATCCAGACCGACCCGCTCTGGGAGGGCATCCGCGAGTGCGTCGTCCCCTACGGCTACCGCGCCTGCTGGTCGGCGCCGATCCGCTCCTACCAGGGCAAGGTGCTCGGCTCCTTCGCGCTCTATTCCTGCACGCCCGGCGAGCCGTCGGCCGAATGCCGCAAGCTCGTCGGCATGGCGACCCACATCGCCGGCATCGCCATCGAGCGCAAGCAGGCCGAGGACCACATCCAGTTCATCGCCCATCACGACGTGCTGACCGGCCTTCCCAACCGCGCGATGCTGGACGAGCGCGTGGCGTCCGCCATCGAGGCGGCGGACGATGCCGGCGGCACGATGACGCTCGCCTTCCTCGACCTCGACAATTTCAAGCTGGTCAACGACAGCCTCGGCCACCATGCCGGCGACGAGCTCCTGCGCATCGTCGCCGCGCGCATGCAGCGCTGCCTGCTTGCGGCCGACAGCGTCGTGCGCCTCGGCGGCGACGAGTTCGTCGTGCTGCTCGCCGACGCGGGCGAGGGGCAGCCGCCGGTGGAGGCGCGGCTGAAGGCGGTGCGCGACGCCGTCGCCGCCCCCGTGGAGATCGAGGGCCGCTCCTTCCAGGTGACCTGCAGCATGGGGGTCGCCGCCTATCCCGCCCACGGCCGCAACGCCACCGAGCTGATGGCGCGCGCCGATGCCGCCATGTACCGCGCCAAGGAGATCGGCCGCGACGCCGTGCAGGTCTTCTGCGCCGAGATGGCGACGCGCGCGCACGAGAAGCTGGAGCGCCAGGAGGAGCTGCGCCAGGCGCTCGCCCGCGAGGAGTTCGTGCTGCACTACCAGCCGCAGATGGACCTCGGCACCGGCCGCATCTTCGCCGCGGAGGCGCTGGTGCGCTGGCTCCACCCCGAGCGCGGCCTGCTGTCGCCCGGCGAGTTCATCCCGCTTGCCGAGGAGACCGGGCTGATCGGCCCGATCGGCGACTGGACGCTACGCGCCGCCTGCCGCCAGAACAGGGCCTGGCAGGCGGCGGGGCTTTCGCCCATCGTCGTCAGCGTCAACGTCTCGGCCCGCCAGTTCCAGGAGAAGGACTGGGTGGAGCGGGTGGCCGCGGCACTCGCCGAAAGCGGGCTGGAGGCGTGCTACCTGGAGCTGGAGCTCACCGAGAGCCTGATCATGCAGGACGTGCAGCAGGCCGTCGAGACCATGCACCGGCTCGAACGGCTCGGCGTCCACCTCGCCATCGACGATTTCGGCACCGGCTATTCGAGCCTCTCCTCGCTGAAGCGCTTCCCCGTCGGCCGGCTGAAGATCGACCGTTCCTTCGTGATGGACCTGCCGGGCGACCCGGACGACGCGGCGATCGCCCGCGCCATCGTCTCGCTCGCCCATACGCTGCAGCTGCGCGTCATCGCCGAGGGCGTCGAGAGCCGCGAGCAGCTGGAGTTCCTGCGCGAGGCCGGCTGCGACGAGATCCAGGGCTACTACCTGAGCCGGCCCGTCGAGCCGCGGGCGCTCGAGGCGCTGCTGCGCATCCCCTCCCTTTGAGCGCCTGAGCGCCGCCTGCGGCATTGCGGCGCTTGACATCGTTACGTTGATATCAACAGTAGCACTATGACGGACGAAGCCCTGATTCCCTACGAGACCACGCTGTTCGTGCGCGACCATTGCCTGTGCCTGCACGTGCAGCGCGCGGCGCGCGCGCTCGCGCGGCGCTTCGACGAGGCGCTGCGCCCGCTCGGCCTCACCAACGGCCAGTTCTCGCTGCTGATGGCGCTGAACCGGCCCGCGCCGCCGCCGATGGGGCCGGTCGCCGCCGTCCTCGCCATGGACCGCACCACGCTGACGGCGGCGCTGAAGCCGCTCGAACGGCGCGGCCTCGTCGTCGTCGAGCCCGACCCGCGCGACCGCCGCGGCCGCCTGCTGCGCCTGACGGCGGAGGGCCGGCGCCTGCTTTCCGAGGCGCTTCCCGTCTGGACGGCGACGCATGCCGCCGTCGACGCCGACCTCGCCGCCTTCGACATCGAGGCGCTGCGCGCCGGGCTGCGCGCGCTCGGCTGACCCCTCCCGCGCCGGACGGCAAGGTAAGCCGCGGCAGTTTCTCCTTGCGCGGGCTGGTTCTATATGGTCAATTCCAAGAACAACCGAGGGAGATTGCCATGGTGACGTATACTGCCAAGGGAACTTGGCACATTTCAAATTCTCCATTTACTTTTGATTATTTCGACGGCGGAAAATCCTATATCCGCACGCAGACGAAGTTCAAGGTCGCCTACAAGAGCGGCTACAAGGTCGAGTTCCTGGGCAAGAACTTCAAGTACGGAAGCGACGGCTTCGCGAAGGGGAGCAGCAATTCGACAGATTACGTCTCCACCTGGAAGAAGACCGACGGCGGCTCCGGCGGATTGACCATCACCGGCCTGAAGGTGAAGCTGAGCGACTTCGCGAAGGCGGAAAAGACCAAGACGACGGCCGACGACCACAAGGTCTGGATCTCGCTGTTCAAGGGAAACGACACGTTCAAGGGCGGCGACAGCACCAAGAGCAACGACTATATTCTCGGCTATGACGGCAACGACCGGATCTACGGCAACCGCGGCGACGACTACCTCGACGGCGGCAAGGGGAAGGACACGGTCTACGGCGGCGCCGGCAAGGACTGGGTCCTCGGCGCCTCCGGCAACGACAAGCTCTACGGCGGATCGGGCGCCGACACGCTGCACGGCGGCTCGGGCGACGACAGGCTCTACGGCGGCTCCGGTGCCGACGTCCTCGACGGCGGCAGAGGCAACGACCGGCTGACGGGCGAGGCCGGCAACGACGACCTCTCCGGCCGCGAGGGCAACGACACCCTGCGCGGCGGTGCCGGCAACGACTATCTCTTCGGCGATTCCGGCAAGGACGTCCTCTACGGCGATTCCGGAAACGACAGTCTCGACGGCGGCTCCGGCAACGACAGGCTCTACGGCGGAACGGGGCAGGACCAGCTGACCGGCGGCGCCGGCGCCGACCGCTTCATCTTCACGTCGATCAAGGATTCGAGGCCCTCGGCGCCGGACAGCATCCTGGATTTCAGCCACGCGCAGGGCGACAAGATCGACCTCCGCGCGATCGACGCCGACACGACGAAGCGCGGCGACCAGGCGTTCAAGATGATCGGCAACAGCGCCTTCAGCAAGAAGGCGGGAGAGCTGCTCACCGAGACGGACGGCTTCGGCGTCACCACCATTTCCGGCGACGTCAACGGCGACGGCAAGGCCGACTTCGCCTTCAAGATCAAGTTCGACTCCCTCGGCAGCGGCGATTTCCTGCTGTAGGCGATCGCGCGAGCCCCCTGGCAGACGGCGCCGGAACGCCTATGTTTCACGCCATGAAGCCGGACCAGCTCCTCCATCCCGCCCCCGCCGGGCTCTATTGCCCGGCCGGGGATTTCCATGTCGACCCGGTGCGGCCCGTCGCCCGAGCGCTGATCACGCACGGCCATTCGGACCATGCCCGCGCCGGCCACGGCGCGGTGCTGGCGACGCGCGAGACGCTGGACATCATGGCGATCCGCTACGGCGCGGATTTCTGCGGCACGGCGCAGGCCGCCGCCTTCGGCGAGCGCATCGACCTTGCCGGCGTCACCGTCTCCTTCCATCCGGCCGGCCACGTGCTCGGCTCGGCGCAGATCGCGGTGGAGAAGGGGGGCCTGCGCATCGTCGTCTCCGGCGACTACAAGCGCGCGGCCGACCCGACCGCCGCCGCCTTCGAGCCGGTCGCCTGCGACGTCTTCATCACCGAGGCGACCTTCGGCCTGCCGGTCTTCCACCATCCCGAGCCGAAGGCGGAGATGGGCAGGCTCCTCACCTCGCTCGCGCAGTTCCCCGAGCGCAGCCACCTTGTCGGCGCCTATTCGCTCGGCAAGGCGCAGCGGGTGATCCGGCTCCTGCGCGACTGCGGCTACGACGCGCCGGTCTATATCCACGGCTCGCTCGCGCGGCTCTGCGACTACTATGTCTCGCAGGGCATCGGCCTCGGCGACCTGCGCCCCGCCACGACGGAGACGATGCGGCCCGCCGATTTCCGCGGCGCCGTCGTCGTCGGCCCGCCGTCGGCCTTCGCCGACCGCTGGGCGCGCCGTTTCAACGAGCCGCTCGTCGCCTTCGCCTCGGGCTGGATGATGGTGCGCCAGCGGGCGAAGCAGGGCGGCGTCGAGCTGCCGCTGGTCATCTCCGACCATTGCGACTGGCCCGAGCTCACCGCGACGATCCGCGAGCTCGCGCCCGAGCAGGTCTGGGTCACGCACGGCCGCGAGGAGGCGCTGGTGCGCTGGTGCACGCTCAACGACATCCCGGCAAGGCCGCTGCACCTCGTCGGCTACGAGGACGAGGGGGATTGATGCGCCATCTATTGCCTTGTTTTCCAAACATACTCATACGAAAGACCGCTTATGCTGCCTTTTTTAACGCGGGCCATAAGGCCTTCATCTTTCACGCTAGATGCGACAACGGCGATATCGTATGCTTTAAGATATGGTTGGCCTTTTGTTTCACCATTTTCATGTTTTTGACAGACTTTTACGGTTGCAATGTACTTAGTGCCGATAGGGAAAATCTCGCGTAATTGTCTGGGAAATTCAACTTTCGTTTCACGAGAGAACTGCGAAATTGGTCGGACACGTGGGCGACTAACATTGGCATCTCGACAGGTCTCTAACTCTACATTACCAAAAAATTTCCCCACTAAACTTTGAATATTTGATGGCATCGCCCTAACTCCAAGCTGATATTCGTAGCGTAAACTTGCGCTTTAAAAGTAGCAAGCCGGGTTTGAGAGCCTCTACATGAAACCCTTCGCCGCCCTCCTCGACCGCCTCGTCCTCACCCCCTCGCGCAACGGCAAGCTCAAGCTCCTCGCCGACTATTTCCGCTCGACCCCCGATCCCGACCGCGGCTACGGCCTTGCCGCCATCGCCGGCACGCTCGACCTCACGAGCGTCAAGCCGGCGCTCTTGCGCGACCTCGTGCTGGAGCGCATGGACGCCGAGCTGTTCCGCTATTCCTACGACTATGTCGGCGACCTCGCCGAGACGATCGCGCTCGTCTGGGACCAGGAGCGCGAGGCGCTGCCGGCCGATGCCGGGGAGCCCCGCCTCGGCGCCGTCGTCGCCCGCATGAACGCGCTCGGCCGCACCGAGGTGCGCGCCGCCGTGCGCGATCTCCTCGACCGGCTCGATCCCTCCGCCCGCTTCGCCTTCATCAAGCTCGCGACCGGCGGGCTTCGCATCGGCGTCTCGGCGCGGCTCGCCCGCCAGGCGCTCGCCGATGCCTTCGGCCGCGACATCGGCGAGATCGAGACGCTCTGGCACGGGCTGGCGCCGCCCTACGAGCCGCTGTTCGCATGGCTGGAGGGGAGAAGCGACCGCCCCGTCCTGGCGACGCCGGCGATCTTCCATTCCGTCATGCTCGCCAATCCGGTGGGCGAGGGCGATCTCGACGCGCTCGATCCCGCCGATTTCGCGGCCGAATGGAAATGGGACGGCATCCGCGTGCAGCTTTCGTCGGCCGGCGGCACGCGGCGGCTCTATTCGCGCTCCGGCGACGACATCTCCGCCGCCTTCCCGGACGTGATCGCGGCGATGGCCTTCGAGGGCGTCGTCGACGGCGAGCTGCTGGTCGGCGGCACGGCGCGGTCCAACAGCCCGACGCGCAGCTTCTCCGACCTGCAGCAGCGCCTGAACCGCAAGACGGTGACGCCGCGCATGCTCGCCGACTATCCGGCCTTCGTGCGCGCCTACGACCTGCTGTTTGCCGGCGAGCGCGACGTGCGGGCGGAGACCTTCGTCGAGCGCCGCGCCCGCCTCGCCGCCCTCGTCGACGCGGCGCCGCACGACCGCTTCGACCTCTCGCCGCTCGTGCCCTTCGCGTCGTGGAGCGAGCTCGACCGCCTGCGCTGCGAGCCGCCCGACCCGGTGATCGAGGGCGTGATGATCAAGCGCCTCGACAGCGCCTACCAGGCGGGAAGGCTCAAGGGCCCGTGGTTCAAGTGGAAGCGCGATCCCCATACGATCGACGCGGTGATGATGTATGCCCAGCGCGGCCACGGCAAGCGCTCCGGCTACTATTCCGACTTCACCTTCGGCGTGTGGACCGAGGGACCGGAGGGCGAGGTGCTGGTGCCGGTCGGCAAGGCTTATTTCGGCTTCACCGACGCCGAGCTCGACGTGCTCGACCGGTACGTCCGCAACAACACGGTGGAGCGCTTCGGCCCGGTGCGGGCCGTACGCGCCGAGCCCGGCTTCGGCTTCGTGCTGGAGGTGGCCTTCGAGGGCATCGCCCGCTCGGGCCGCCACAAGTCGGGGGTGGCGATGCGCTTTCCCCGCATCGCCCGCCTGCGCGCCGACAAGCGCCCCGCCGACGCCGACCGGCTGGAAACCTTGATGGCGCTGATCGACGGATGATTGCCCCTCGTCCGGCCGCCGCCCGCACCGGCTTGCCGATATCGGGAAACCTTTGCCTCTCGCCCCGTCGCCCCGCCCGCGGGAAGAAGGTCCCGGCAGGAGGATGCGGGGCCGCGGCGTGGCGCGCAAGCCACAGACCAGCCGCATTCGTCATAAATGCGGCAGGGTTACGGACCTATTGACGGTTTCGTTAGTTCCTCCCGCCACAATGACGTCCAGAAAACCGGGTTCCACAGGTTCATGACCGATACTTCCGCGCTTTCCCGCCGCCGCTTCCTGCAAGTGTCCGGGCTCGCCCTGGCAGGGGGGCTCGCCGGCTGCACCTCCTCGATGAACACAGACCGTTTCCGCCGCGAGACGGCGCCCTATTTCCGCAACACGGCGATCGAGGGCCGGCCGGAGGAGCTCGACATCCGCTACCGCGACGGCCTCGCCCGCCAGCCGACGGGCCTGCTGCCGGATTCCTCCTACTACGCCTCGATCTATGCCGAGCGCATCGACGGCGGCCACCGCATCCCGGCCGTGCCCTACCAGCAGATCGACGCGCGCTACTACCGCCAGGAGGTCGACAGCCCCTTCGCCGAGCGGCCGGGCACGATCATCGTCGACACCGGCAACCGCTTCCTCTACCTCATCCTGCCGAACGGCCGGGCGATGCGCTACGGCGTCGGCATCGGCCGGCAGGGCTTCTCCTGGTCCGGCCGCGGCGTCATCCAGTGGAAGCAGGCCTGGCCGCGCTGGACGCCGCCCGATTCGATGGTCGCCCGCCAGCCGGAGCTGGTCAGATATTCCGCCGCCAACGGCGGCATGGCGCCGGGCATCGACAACCCGCTCGGCGCGCGCGCGCTCTACATCTTCCAGAACGGCGAGGACACGCTCTACCGCCTGCACGGCACGCCGGAATGGCGCTCGATCGGCAAGGCCGTCTCCTCGGGCTGCGTGCGCCTGCTCAACCAGGACGTCATCGACCTCTACGAGCGCGTGCCCGGCAAGGCGCCGGTGCTGGTGATCTGAGGCGGGGCAGAGGGGGGTATTGGCGTGCGCGCCGCCGTCCGTCACCCGTCCAGCAGCTCCGCCATCACCCGCAGGTGCTGCGCCGTCAGCGGCTTCTCGAAATAGCTCTTGACGAAGGCGTATTGCAGGGCGCGCTCGCGGTCCTTGCCGAGATGCGAGCTCGTCAGCATGGCGACGACGGGGGCGTGCTCCTCGAATTCGGCGGCGTAGCGGTCGAGGAACTCGAAGCCGTTCATCACCGGCATGTTGATGTCGAGGATGATGGCGTCGGGCGTCTCGGCGCGCAGGATGTCGAGCGCCTCGGCGCCGTCGAAGGCCTTGAGGATGCGGATGTCCGGATCGAACCGGCGGATCGTGTACTCGCAGATGAACTGATCGTTCTCGTCGTCGTCCACGACGAGGATCGAACCGAGTGTCATTGCCCCTCTCCCTCCGGCAGCTCGATGGCGAACCGGCTGCCTTTCTCCCGTGCCTCGTAGAGCGCGGTGCCGCCCATGCCCTCCGCGGTCTTGCGCAATATGTAAAGGCCGAGCCCGCTTCCGAACGACCGGTTCGGGTGCAGCCGCTTGAACATCTGGAAGAGCAGGTGGCGGCTTGCGGGCGGAACGCCGAGGCCATTGTCCTCCACCGATATCCGCACCTTGCCGGCCCGCCGGTCGGCGCGGATGTCGATCCTCGGCTGCGCCTCCTGCGGGTCGTGGTACTTGACCGCGTTGGACAGCATGTTGCCGATGGCGACGTGGAATTTCGACGGCTTGGCGACAATTGTCAATTCGTCCGCGACGTGATTCTCGATGGCGATGTGCTGCACGTCGTCGAGGTGGGAGAGCGCGTCGATCGCCTCGGCGACGGCGGCGCGGACGGCGATCGGCTCGGCGTCCTCCTCCATCAGCCGGTTGCGCGTCAGCGTGATGATGTTCTGGATCAGGTGGTCGAGACGGCGGAAGTTGCGCTCCATCCGGCCGAGCGTCTGCTCGAGCGCCGCCGTCTCCCCGTCGGCCAGCATCTCGCGCGCGATGGTGAGGAGGCCGAGCGAGGAGGCGATCGGCGAGCGCAGGTCGTGCGAGGTGCGGTAGGCGAATTCCTCGAGCTCCGCATTGGCCTCCAGCAGCGCCGTCTCGGAGCGCTTGCGCTCGGAGATGTCGCGCACGATGCCGGAATAGGCGACCGTCCGGCCGAGGTCGAGCTTCGCGACGGCGAGGTCGAGCGGGAAGACCGAGCCGTCCCGGCGCCGGCCCTCCGCCTCGCGGCCCTGGCCGATGATGCGGGCCTCGCCGGTCTCCCGGTAATGGGCGAGATAGCCGTCATGCGCGCTGTGATAGGGCTCGGGCATCAGCATCTTGACGTTGCGGCCGATCATCTCGTCCGGCCGGTAGCCGAAGATGCGCGTGCAGGCGGGATTGACAGACTGGATGGTGCCGCGTCCGTCGATGGTGATGATGCCGTCGACGGCGTTGTCGATGATGGCGGAGAGCCGCGCGCGGTTCTCGGCGAGGTCGGCCGCCATGCGCCGCGCCTTGCGGGCGGAATGGAAGAGATGGGCGACGAGCGCGCAATAGAGCGTGCCGGAGATCAGCACCAGCGAGGAGAGCGTGCCGTGCGGCCCGCTGGTGGAGAAGGTGAGGCCGAAGGCCGCCTCGAAGCGGTAGAGCTCGCGATAGGTCATGGCGAGCAGGATCAGGTAGGTCGCGACCCCGAGGAGGGCTGCGAGCGCCGTGCGCGGATAGCCGGCCTCGCGCGTGTCGGCGAAGATCAGCGCCGCGCCGACGAGCGCGAAGCAGCTCGCGCTCTGCGGCGACATGCGCGTGAAGGCGATCCAGTCGTGCGCGAAGTCGAGCGCGATCGCATAGCCGAGGAGGGCGGCGGCGGCGATGGTGAAGGCGGCGAAGCCGAGCGCGATCTGGGGCAGGCTGCCCTCGCCGCGAAGGGCGCGCACGGCGACGGCGGCGCCGACCAGCATGAAGCAGAGCGCCGTGTTGGGGGCGATGCGCCCCGGCACGCTGGTGCCGATGTCGACGAAGGGCGTGTGCAGCAGCGTGTCGATGCCGACGTCGATGCGCAAGAGGTGCTGCGACAGCGCCAGCGCGCCGTAGAGGACGACCGGCGCCATCATCAGCGCCGGCACCCGCCGGTATCCCCGCCGGATCAGCAGGAGGGCCGCGCCGACGACGGTGAAGGCGAGCGCGGCGTTGAACTTCATGCCGAAGAAGCCGGGATGGCGCGCGGCGAGACCCGCCGGCTCGGCGAGCCAGACGGCCATCATGCCGAGGCCGACGGCGATGCACCAGAGACCGGCGGCGGTCGCCAGCCGGCGCCACGGCCACGGCGCGCCCGGCGACAGGCTCATGCGGCGCCCTCCGCGGCGTCCGCCTCTTGCCCGGCGCGCAGGTTGGCGGTGAGCCGCTGCAGCGTCGAATTGAGCTCCTCCAGCGCGGCGAGCGAACAGCCCGAGGCCCGGCCGATCTCCATGCGGATGGCGCCGGCCTCCTCCTGCATGGCGCGGCCCTTGCCCGTCAGCGTCACGATGACCTGCCGCTCGTCGGCGCGGTCGCGCGCGCGGCGGATGTAGCCGCTCGCCTCCAGCCGCTTGAGGAGCGGCGAGAGCGTGCCGGAATCGAGCCCCAGCGCCGCGCCGAGCGCCTTGACCGTACGCCCGTCCTCCTCCCACAGCGACAGCAGTACGAGATATTGCGGATAGGTGAGGCCGTAGGGGTCGAGCAGCGGCTTGTAGGTTCGGTTGAAGGCGTGCGCGGCGGAATAGACGGCGAAACAGAGCTGCCGGTCGAGCGCCAGCGCGTCGGGGGGAAGGGGATCGGGATGCGTGTTCGGCGGTCTGTCGGTCATGGTTTATTGTCGCAGGGAACGGACGGACGTGCAATTTGCAAAATCATATTGTGCGCAATCTAATTTTGCGCTATTAATGACCCATCGTCAACGGAAGCAAGGAAGGAAACGATCATGCCCATTCTCTACAGGACCAAGGCTTCGGCCACCGGCGGCCGTGCCGGCCACGGCGCGAGCGAGGACGGCGCCGTCGACGTGACGCTCACCGTACCGAAGGAACTCGGCGGCGATGGGGCACGCGGCACCAATCCCGAGCAGCTTTTCGGCGTCGGCTATTCCGCCTGCTTCCTCGGCGCGCTGAAGTTCGTCGCGGGCAAGGAGAAGGTGAAGATCCCGGACGAGGCGAAGGTGACGGCGACCGTCGGCATCGGCCCGCGCGAGGACGGCGGCGGCTTCGGCATCGAGGCCGCGCTGGAGGTTTCCGTCCCCGGCGTCGACAAGGCCGTGGTCGAGGACCTCGTCAGGAAGGCCCACGTCGTCTGCCCCTACAGCCACGCCACCCGCGGCAACCTCGACGTGAAGACGACGGTGGTCTGAGCTTTCCGAGCACGCCTTCTGCCCCTCACCCTAACCCTCTCCCCGCAAGCGGGGAGAGGGGACCTGTCCCACGCAAGCGCTGAAGATTGAGGAAAACCGAGCCTCGCGCTTCCTTCTCCCCGCAGCCAAGGAGAAGGTGGCCGGCAGGCCGGATGAGGGGCTTGGCATCCCTTTGCAACAGCCTTGCCCGTGAAGGGGGAAGGCCCGGCAGGCCGGAGGGTGCGGGCGAAGGCCAGCCTACCGCCGCAGGCTCCCCAGAATCCCCCGAACCAGCGCCCGTCCGAGCGACGAGGCGACGCTGCGGGCGACGGACTTCATCGCCGCCTCCGCCACCGTCTCGCGCTGGTAGCCGGAGCGGCCGCCGGCCTTCGCCGCGGGCTTGGCGGCAGGCTCGTCGCCGAAGCCGGGCAGCGTCCAGCGGCTGCCGCCGGAGGGCTCGTCGGCGGCGGCGTCGGCTTCCGCCTTTTCCCGCTCGGCGGCTTCCGCCGCCTTCCTCGCCCGCTCCGTCAGGATCTCGTAGGCCGATTCGCGGTCGAAATCCTCGTCGTAGAGGCCGGCGACGGGGCTCACCGCCATGATCTTCTGCCGCTCGGCATCGGTTACCGGGCCGAGCCGCGACGACGGCGGGCGGACCAGCGTGCGCTCCACCATCGACGGCGCGCCCTTGCCCTCCAGCGTCGAGACCAGCGCCTCGCCGGTGCCGAGCTGGGTGATGACGGTGGCGCAGTCGAAATCCGGGTTAGGGCGGAACGTGTCGGCCGCCGTCCTCACCGCCTTCTGCTCGCGCGGCGTATAGGCGCGCAGCGCGTGCTGCACGCGGTTGCCGAGCTGGGCGAGCACGGTCTCCGGCACGTCGAGCGGGTTCTGCGTGACGAAATAGACGCCGACGCCCTTGGAGCGGATGAGCCGCACCACCTGCTCGACGCGCTCGATCAGCACCTTCGGCGCGTCGTTGAAGAGCAGATGCGCCTCGTCGAAGAAGAAGACGAGCTTCGGCTTCTCCGGGTCGCCCACCTCCGGCAGCACCTCGAACAGCTCCGACAGCATCCATAGCAGGAAGGTGCCGTAGAGGCGCGGGTTCATCATCAGCTTGTCGGCGGCGAGCACCGAGATCGCCCCGCGCCCGTCGTTGGTCGTGCGCATGATGTCGGAGATCTTCAGCGCCGGCTCGCCGAAGAACTGCGCGGCCCCCTGCTGCTCGAGGATCAGGAGCTCGCGCTGGATCGAGCCGACCGAGGCCTTGGAGATGAAGCCGAACTGGTTGGAGAGCTGCGTGGCGTTCTCGCCCATGTAGGTCAGCAGCGCCTGGAAGTCCTTGAGGTCGAGCAGCGGCAGGCCGCCCTGGTCGGCGATCTTGAAGGCGATGTTGATCACGCCCTCCTGCGCGTCGGTGGCGTTCATCAGCCGCGAGAGCAGCAGCGGCCCCATCTCGGAGATGGTGGTGCGCACGCGGTGGCCCTTCTCGCCGTAGAGGTCCCAGAAGATCACCGGGAATTCCTGGAAGTCGTAGGGCTCGAGCCCGATCTCGCTCGCGCGCTTCAGGAGGAAGTCCTTCGGCTCGCCCATCGCGCCGATGCCGGAGAGGTCGCCCTTCACGTCGGCACAGAACACCGGCACGCCGGCGTTGGAGAAGCCTTCGGCGAGGATCTGCAGCGTCACCGTCTTGCCGGTGCCGGTGGCGCCGGTGACGAGGCCGTGGCGGTTGCCGAACTTCAGGTCGAGATATTCGCCCTTGTTCGGGCTGTCGTCCGGCTTTCGGCTGGTGCCGATATAGAGCTTGCCGTCCTGAAGCATCGATTCCGCCACGCTGAAACTCCCTGGTCCCTGTTGGTCCGCCCGCGGGCAGGACGGATCGCCGCGCCCGCGAGGTTTTCGTTGAATCGTCCCAGTGAGGTTATAAGGATAGTCCGGCACGGGAACAACACGCTTTGCGGGCGATCCGTCCGGCGGTCCCGCCCCCTCGATTCTTCCGGCTTGAACGGGCCGGAGAACTTTCTTACCGTGACGTCAATCTGCATATCCAGGAGGATTCCATGAACGAACTCGTCACCCGTGTCGCCGACGCCGTCGGCATCGAGCCGGCGCTTGCGGAGAAGGCCATGGGCATGATGCTCGGCTTCCTCCAGCGCGAGGCGGCCGATGGCCCCGTGGCAAAGATGATCGAGGCCATCCCCGGCGCCTCCGAGCTGGTCGCCAAGTACAACGGCGAAGGCCAGGGCGAGGGGCTGCTCGGCGGCCTCCTCGGCGCGCTCGGCGGCGGCGGCGTGATGGGCCTCGGCCAGCAGCTGATGAGCCAGGGCCTCGGCATGGGCGAGATCGGCGGTCTCGCCAAGCAGACCATCGCGATCGCCCGCGAGCACGCCGGCGACGAGGTGGTGGACGAGGTGGTGAACTCCGTCCCCGGCCTCAGCCAGTTCATCTGAGGGGCGGGCGGAGCCGACGTGTCGTCTTGCCCCTCACCCTAACCCTCTCCCCGCAAGCGGGGAGAGGGGACGTGCCCTGCGAAACGGTCATGATGAGGGAAAGCGATGCGGCAAATCACCTTCTCCCCGCTTGCGGGGAGAAGGTGGCCGGCAGGCCGGATGAGGGGCAATCGCTCTCCATCACCCCTTCACGGCGAGAATGAACAGCCGCGGGAAGCGCAACAGCCGCCGTCCGTCCGCCATCGGCGGATAGGCCGCGGCGATACGGCCTTCGTAGTCGGCGAGGAAATCGGCATGGACCGCCGGCGAGATCCGGTCGAGATAGGGCCGGAGCCCCGTTGCGCGCACCCAGTCGACGATCGCCGCCGCATCCGCCATCGGATGGTTGTAGACCGTGTGCCAGACGTCGAGGCGCGCGGCCCTCGGCCCGAGCGCGTCGAAATAGGCGGCCGGCGGCGGCAGCGGCTTTCGCCGCGGCGTGCCGTCGGCGAAAGCCTGCCGCCACGGGCCGACGACGGCGCTCTCCTCCATCAGCAGGTGCGAGGGCTCGGCGAGATTGTCCGGCATCTGCACGGCGAGCACGCCGCCCGGCCGCAAGCCGTCCATCATGCGCGAGAGATGGCCCATATGGTCCGGCAGCCACTGGAACGAGGCGTTGGCGAAGAGCAGCGCCGCCGGCTCGTGCGGGCTCCAGCGCCCGAGGTCGCAGTCGACGAAATCGATGCCGGGCAGCCTTGCCCGCGCCGCCTTCAGCATGTCGGGGGCATTGTCGACGCCGCGCACGCCGCGGCCGGGGAAGCGCTTCGCCAGCAGTTCCGTCGAGTTGCCCGGCCCGCAGCCGAGGTCGTAGACGGTGCCGGCGACGAGGTCGGCCGGCACCTGGGCGAGGAGGTCGCGGGCCGGCCGCGTCCGCTCGTCCTCGAAGGCCAGGTAGCGCGCGGCGGACCAGGCCATGTCAGAGGCTTTCGAGCGAGGGCAGGATCAGCGAGGGCTTCAGGTCCGGATATTCGTCCGGCAGGCCGGCGCGGTTGATCCAGACCGTGCGGAAGCCGAACCTCGTCGCCCCCGCCACGTCCCAGCGGTTGGAGGACTGGAAGGAGACGACGTCCGGATAGAGCCGGTAGGCCGTCGTCACGAGGTCGTAGACGGCGGGCGCGGTCTTGTAGGTCCGGAGCGCGTCGACGGAGAAGATGTCGTCGATGACGGTGCCGAGCGCGGCATTGTCGACGGCCGAGCGCAGCATGTCCGGCGAGCCGTTGGAGAGGATCGCCACATGCGCGCCGCGCCCCTTCAGCGCCTTCAGCACCGCCGGCACCTCGGGGTAGCAGTCGAGCTTCCAGTAGGCGTCGAGCAGCTTCTGCCGGAGCGTCGGGTCGACGCCGCCGATGCGCTCCAGCGTGTAGTCGAGCGCCTGCTCGGTGAGCTGCCAGAAGTCCGCATAGGCCCCCATCAGCGCCCGCGTCCAGGAATATTCGAGCTGCTTGGCCCGCCACATCTCGGAGACGCGCTGGTAGTCCGGCCCGACGTCGCCCGCGTGCCGGCGCACGGCGGCGTGCACGTCGAACAGGGTGCCGTAGGCGTCGAAGACATAGGCGGCATGGGACACGGTCGGGGAATCCTTCGGAATGCGCTGCGAAAACAGCGCATTGGTGGTCAAGGACGGAGGAATGTCAATCGGCCGGGCCCATCCGCGTGATCACGCTGATGCCGGTGTCGGCCGCGCGGTCCATCGCCATCAGAGCCGGCACCGCCTCGTCGAGGCCGATGTGCCGGCCGATCAGCCGCTCGGGCGCAAGCCGCCCGGCCGCCATCATCGAAAGCATCGCGTCGTAGCGCCAGGCCTGCATGCCGTGGCTGCCGTAGATTGTGAGCTCGTGGCCGATCACCTGCGCCATCGGGATCTGTGGCGTCGCATGGTCGGCGAGCATCAGCCCCACCTGCACGTGCCGCCCGCGCCGGCGCAGGTTCCGGATCGAGTTGAAGCAGGTGACGGGCGAGCCCAGAGCGTCGAGCGAGGCGTGCGCGCCGCCGCCGGTGATCTCGCGCACCGCCTCCGCCACGTCGGCAACCGCCCGCGCGTCGACCGTCGCCACCGCGCCCATCTTCCGCGCGAAATCCAGTTTCTCCTGCGAAATGTCGATGGCGACGGGGTTCGCCCCGAGCGCCGCGGCGATCATGATCGCCGACAGGCCGACGCCGCCGCAGCCGTGGACGGCGACCCACTCGCCGCCCGTCACCCTCGCCTGGTCGACGACGGCGCGGAACGCGGTGGCGAAGCGGCAGCCGAGGCTCGCGGCGGTGGCGAAGTCGATGCTCTCCGGCAGGGGCACGAGATTGTGGTCGGCATGGTCGATCGCCACATATTCGGCGAACGACCCCCAGTGCGTGAAGCCCGGCTGGAACTGCGCCTCGCAGACCTGCTGGTTGCCCGAGCGGCATTCGCCGCAATGGCCGCAGCCGGAGACGAAGGGCACCGTCACGCGCTCGCCTTGCCGGAAGCGCGAGACGGCCCTGCCGGCCGCCACGACGATGCCGGCGAGCTCGTGGCCCGGCACGTGCGGCAGGCGGATGTCCGGGTCGTGGCCCATCCAGCCGTGCCAGTCGCTGCGGCAGAGCCCCGTCGCCTCGACCTTGATCACCACCCCGTCCTCGGCCGGCGCCGGGTCCGGCAGGTTGCGGATCTCGGGGGTTGCCCCGAAGGCCTCGTAATACATCGCGCGCATGGCCGTGCTCTCCTGGTCGCCTGTTCTATGGCACGGGCTGCGGGAGAGGGGAACAGGACGCTGCCCCTCATCCGCCCTGCCGGGCACCTTCTCCCCGCAGGCGGGGAGAAGGAGAGATGCCGGACCGGCTTCCTAAGGAGACGGTGGAAGTGGAAACCGTTGCCGCATTCCCCTTCTCCCCGCCTGCGGGGAGAAGGTGGCGGCAGCCGGATGAGGGGCATGATCGCCGTCACCCATCACGCTCCCTGACGCACCCATTCAACATCTTGAATGGACAAGCCCGCCCGTCTGGCCGAAGGCAGAGGAAGAACGAAAAGGAGCCCCGCCATGCCCGTCGACACGTCCCCGCGCACCGCCACCTGGACCTTCGTGGACGGCGAATGGCTTTCCGGCAACCCGCCGCTGATCGGCCCCACCTCGCATGCCATGTGGCTCGGCTCCACCGTCTTCGACGGCGCGCGCTGGTTCGACGGCATCGCGCCCGACCTCGACCTGCACTGCCGCCGCGTCAACCGCTCCGCCGAGGCGCTGGGGCTGAAGGCGACGATGACCGCCGAGGAGATCGAGGGCCTCGCCCGGGAGGGCATCGAGAAGTTCGACGGCCGCACCGCGCTCTACATCAAGCCGATGTACTGGGCCGAGCACGGGACGGCCGGCATGGTGCAGGCCGACCCGGAGTCGACCCGCTTCGCGCTCTGCCTGTTCGAGGCGCCGATGGGCGATCCGGAGGCGGGCGCCTCGCTCACCGTTTCGCCCTTCCGCCGGCCGACCGTCGAATCGATGCCGACCGACGCCAAGGCGGGCTGCCTCTATCCCAACAACGCCCGCATCCTCACTGAGGCCCGCCGCCGCGGCTTCGACAACGCGCTGGTGCGCGACATGCTCGGCAACGTCGCCGAGACCGGCTCCTCCAACGTCTTCATCGTCAAGGACGGCGTCGTCTTCACGCCGGCCGCGAACGGCACCTATCTCGCCGGCATCACCCGCGCGCGCGTCATCGGCCTGCTGCGCGCCGCCGGCTTCGAGGTGGTGGAGACGGTGCTGACGCTCGCCGATTTCGCGGCCGCCGACGAGATCTTCACCTCCGGCAACTATTCGAAGATCGCGCCGGTGACCCGCTTCGAGGAGCGCGACCTGCCGCACGGCACGATCGGCGCCAAGGCGCGCGACCTCTACCTCGACTGGGCGCGCTCGGACGGCGACGCCTGAGGGCGCGCAAGGATTTTCCTGCCGTAACGCAAATTTCGCAACGGCGGCGGTTGCCTCTCCCGGTTGCCGCTCCTATGTTCCACTCACGGATTTCATTGAGAAAATTCCGCCCGCCCAAGAGGAGAATGCACCATGGCCTTCGAACTTCCGCCGCTTCCCTACGATTACGACGCGCTCGCCCCCTACATGTCGCGCGAGACGCTCGAATATCACCACGACAAGCACCACAAGGCCTATGTCGACAACGGCAACAAGCTGGCCGAGGAGGCGGGCCTTGCCGACCTCTCGCTGGAGGAGATCGTCAAGAAGTCCTACGGCACCAACCAGGGCCTGTTCAACAATGCCGGCCAGCACTACAACCACGTCCATTTCTGGAAGTGGCTGAAGAAGGGCGGCGGCGGCAAGAGCCTGCCGGGCGCCCTGCAGAAGGCCGTCGACAGCGACCTCGGCGGCTACGACAAGTTCCGCACCGACTTCATCGCCGCCGGCACGACGCAGTTCGGCTCCGGCTGGGCCTGGCTCTCGGTCAAGGACGGCAAGCTCGCCATCTCCAAGACCCCGAACGGCGAGAACCCGCTCGTCCACGGCGCCACCCCGATCCTCGGCGTCGACGTCTGGGAGCATTCCTACTACATCGACTACCGCAACGCCCGGCCGAAGTACCTCGAAGCCTTCGTCGACAGCCTGGTCAACTGGGATTACGTGCTGGAGCGCTACGAGGAAGCCACGAAGTAAGGCATTCCGCCTCCTCCGTGATGGGAAGGCGCCGGCGTCGCGTTCGCCGCGTCGCCCCGCCCCGGGGCTTCGCTCCGATCCTCCCGTCGAGGGGAGGGCGTCGCGCCTCGCACAGCAGCATTCCCGACCCCGGCCGCCCGCGGCCGGGGTTTTCCGTTTCAAGAAGATTTTACTTCCCTCGGCCCCCCAAAGTGCAATCATGCCGGCGCATCGTCCAACCGGCGGAATGCCGAAAACAATCGGGAGTAATTGATGAAATTCAAGACTTTGGCCGTCGCCGCCGCGCTTGCGGGCCTTGGCGCGGGCGCCGTCCTCGCGGCGGGCGAGCCGCAGGTCGTGCGCCAGGACATGATGAAGAAGGTCGGCGGCGCGATGGGCGCGCTGTCGGGCATCGCCAAGGGCGAGAAACCCTATGACGCGGAGATCGTCAAGGCGTCGCTGGCGACGATGAGCGAGGTCGCGCGGGCCTTCCCGGAACAGTTCCCGGCCGGCAGCGAGACGGGTGCCGAGACCGAGGCGAGCCCGAAGATCTGGGAGGCTCCGGACGACTTCAAGGCGAAGGCCGACCGGCTCGCCGCCGATGCCGAGGCGGCGCTGGCGAGCCTTCCGGCCGACCAGGCGGGCGTGGGGGCGGCGCTGGGCGCGATCGGCAAGAACTGCGGCGGCTGTCATGAGGTCTACCGCGTCAAGAAGTGACGCGGTAGGCCGTCCCCGACCCTGAAACGGATATGTCCGTTCGCCGGCAGGCCCCCTCATCCGCCTGCCGGCACCCTCTCCCCGCCGGGGAGAAGGAAAGGGGTGCCAACCTCTCGTTTCCTCTTCTCCCCGGCGGGGAGAAGGTGGCCCGAAGGGCCGGATGAGGGGGTATCCGCTTGCCTTTTCCGGGCAGGCGGCTTTTTCTATCACGACGGAGAAGGGTGCATGACGCTCAGGAAAATCGCAACCGGCCTGGTGATGGTGGCGGTGCTCGCCGTCGCGGCCTTCCTCTATGTCACCGCGCCGGAGCGGCTGCCCGCCGAGGTCTGGGCCTCGGCCGGCGCGCCGGACCTCGCCAACGGCGAGCGCATCTTCCACGCCGGCGGCTGTTCGAGCTGTCACGCCGCGCCGGGCGCGCCGGACGATCGGAAGACGGTGCTTTCCGGCGGGCTGGCGCTGAAGAGCCCCTTCGGTACCTTCCACGTGCCCAACATCTCGCCGGACGAGACGGCCGGCATCGGCGCCTGGACGCTCGCCGAGTTCGGCGACGCGATGAAGCGCGGCACCGGCCGGGACGGCGAGCACCTCTACCCGTCCTTCCCCTATGCCTCCTACAGCCGCATGACGGTGCAGGACATCGCCGACCTCTACGCCTATCTGGGGACCCTGCCGAAGAGCGCCGACGTCGCGCCGGAGCACGACCTGCCGTTCCCCTTCAACGTCCGCCTGTCGCTCGGCGGCTGGAAGCGCCTCTATCTCGACGAGGCGCCGCGCGTGACGCTTTCCGACGCCGACGAGAAGGTCCGCCACGGCCAGTACCTCGTGGAAGGCCCCGGCCATTGCGGCGAGTGCCACACGCCGCGCGACATCCTCGGCGGGCTGAAGACCGACCAGTGGCTCGCCGGTGCCCCGAACCCGGAGGGCGGCGAGGGCAGGGTGCCGAACATCACCCCGCGCGAGGGCGGCTTCGGCGGCTGGAGCGAAGGCGACATCGCGAGCTACCTCGAGACCGGCTTCACGCCCGAGTTCGACAGCGTCGGGGGCGCGATGGTCGCCGTGCAGAAGAACCTCGCGGCGCTGCCCGCCGCCGACCGCGAGGCGATCGCCGCCTATCTCAAGGCGATCCCGGCGCGGTGAGTACGAGGATTTTTTGTATCACTTTTATTCTTGCATTCGCGGACGGATGCGCTGATATGAGTCGATGAAGATCACCTTCGATCCGCCCAAGCGCGCGAAGACGCTGCAGGAGCGCGGCCTGGACATGGCCGACCTGACCATGGATTTCTTCGAGGCGGCGACGGTCTTCGAGGCGAAGAAGGGCCGGCTGATGGCGATCGGCGTCTTTCGCGGAACCGTCGTCACGGTGATCTTCGAGCTGCTCGGCACGCAAGCGCTTTCCGTCGTGTCCATGCGCCGGGCATCGCGAAAGGAAAGGAGAACCCTATGAGCAGGCTTCCACGCCACCTTCGCGACATCGACGATGCCGAGGAGGCGGAGATCCAGCGCCAGATCGCCGGCGACCCCGACGACGAGGAACTGAGCGAGAAAAGCGCACGTCGCCCCATGACCTTCGGCGAGGCCGTCCGCCGTAAGCGCGGCCGTCCGCCGGCGGAGAGCCCGCGCCGGCAGGTTTCCATTCGCCTCGACCCGGACGTGATCGAATATTTCAAGGCGACCGGCAAGGGCTGGCAGGCGCGCATGAACGACGCGCTCCGCAAGGCCGCCGGCCTATAGAGTGCCGCGCGTCCAGATGGACGTGCAAATTTGTTCTACCCCAGCGACTGCACGTAGCGCATGCCGGTGACCGGGCCGGCGCGGAAGTTCATGGTCTCGTAGAAGCGGTGGGCCTGGAAATTGCCGGTGGCGGCGCTGACGGAGAGGTAGCCGCAGCCGGAGAGGCGGGCGTGCTCGCGGGCGCGGGAGACGAGGTGGCGGCCGATGCCGTGGCCGCGGTGGTCGCGGCGCACGAAGAGCTGGTTGAGCTCCATGCCGCGCACGCCCTCCATCGCCCGGTACAGCGGGGCCAGCAGCGCGTAGCCGATCAGCCGGCCGCCCGCCTCGGCCACCAGCGCGGTGATCCAGGGCCGCTCGGAGAACAGGTCGCGGTCGAGATCGGCGGCGGAGATCCTCGCCGTGTCGCCATGGCATTCGGCGTGCAGCGCGATCATGTCGAGGATCTGCTGCAGGTCGCCGGGGCGGGCGGCGCGGATGGTGACGAGCGGCGGCCGTTCGGCCGGCTGGACGGGTTCGAGCTTGAGGACGGTGCTGTGCATGGCGGGGGCTCCTTGGGGTTTTACCGCCATCAGGTGCCCGAAAACAACAAAGCCGCCCGATGGCGGCTTGTCGACATGATCGAACGGCCGCTCCCTATGGGAACAGCCAAAAATACTGCGCGGCGATGGGCGTGTTCTTGATCATGGCGGCGATATTCCCCGAATCCGCGGATTTGTCAACGGGGCGTGCGGCGAAAATCCGCTCAGGCTTCGGCAGCCTCCGCCGCCTGCTGCGTCGCCTCCGCCGTCTCGTCGATGCCGAGCTGCTCCTTGACGGCGCGGCGGATGTCCGCCTCGATGGCCGCGCGCTCGTCCGGCGGCAGGGACGCCAGGCTTTCCTCCGTGAGGCCCAGCGCGTCGAGCATCTCCTTGCGCAGCCGCTCGGCCGCCGTCATGCGCGAAAGCTCCATGAACTCGGCGGCGAGGCCGTCGCTCGCCGCCTTCGCCTCCTCGTCGCGCCGCGCGGCGGCGAGCCAGAGCGCGTTGGCGAGGCCGGCGGGCATCGGCATGGAGGGACCGACGGTCGGCGCGCCCCGGCGCGGGAGGGCATCCGCCTCGCCGCCGGCGCTGATGCTGTTGTCCTGCCGCGCGGCCTGGCGGCCGGGCATGTAGGCCATGTGCATGCCGCTGTCGATCTTCATGGAAAATGTCTCCCTGAAAAACATCGGGGAGACATTGGCACGCCAGCCTTTTGCGGGACTTACGGCAGCGTGTAGGCGATCACCGAATCCCCCGCCTTGGTGCCGACCGAGCCGTGCCCGCCGGCGACGATCAGCACATATTGCCTGTCGCCCGCCGTATAGGTCATCGGCGTCGCCTGGCCGCCGGCCGGAAGGCGCGCCTCCCAGAGCTGCAGGCCGCTCGTCACGTCGTAGGCGCGCAGGTAGTTGTCGACCGCAGCCCCCAGGAAGGCGATGCCGCCCCTGGTGATCATCGGCCCGCCGATGCCCGGCACGCCCACCTTGAAGGGCAGCGGCAGCGGCGTCATGTCGTAGACGGTGCCGTTCTTGTGCTTCCAGGCTATCTTGCCGGTCGCGAGGTCGGCGCCGGCGACATAGCCCCACGGCGGCGCCTGGCAGGGAATGCCGAGCGGCCCGAGGAACGGCCCCATGTAGACGCCGTAGGGCGCGCCCTCGTTGCGGTTCAGCCCCTGCTCGGAGCCCTTCTCGTCCTGCCCCTTCGGCGGGATCTCCTCGCGCGGCACCAGCCGGGCGGTGAAGGCGAGGTAGGTCGGCATGCCGAACATCACCTGCCGCTCCGGGTCGACCGCCACCGAGCCCCAGTTGAAAGTGCCGAAATTGCCGGGATAGACGAGCGTGCCCTGGAGCGAGGGCGGCGTGTAGCGCCCCTCGTATTTCAGCGAGCGGAAGTCGATGCGGCAGGCGAGCTGGTCGAACATGGTGATGCCCCACATGTTCCTCTCCTGGAGCGGCTCGGGGCGGAAGGTGAGGTCGGAGACGGGCTGCGTCGGCGCGGTGAAGTCCTCGGGGATGGCGCCGGTCGGCGCCGGCTCCTCGCGCACGGGGATGATCGGCTCGCCGGTGCGCCGGTCGAGCACGTAGACGTCGCCCTGCTTGGTCGGGCCGACGAGCGCCGGCACGGTCGCGCCGTCGCGGGTGAGGTCGACCAGCACCGGCTGCGCCGGCACGTCCATGTCCCAGAGGTCGTGGTGCACGGTCTGGCGCACCCAGCGCACCGCGCCGGTGGCGATGTCGAGCGCGACGATGGACGAGGAATATTTTTCGACATGCTCGCTGCGGCCCATGCCGAGCTGGTCCGGCACCTGGTTGCCGAGCGGGATGTAGACGAGGTTAAGCGCCGCGTCGTAGCTGAAGACCGACCAGGAGTTCGGCGAGTTGGCCGTGTAGGTCTGGCCCTCCGGCAGCGGCGTGGTGACGTCCGGGTTGCCGGAATCCCAGTTCCAGATGAGCTCGCCCGAATCGACGTCGAAGGCGCGGATCACGCCCGACTGCGACTGCGTGGAATAGTTGTCGTTGACCGCCCCGCCGATGATGATCTTGCGGTCGACGATGACGGGCGGCGAGGTGGAATAGTAGTAGCCGGCGGGATTGTAGGGCATGCCGGTCTCGAGCCGAAGCACGCCGTTCTCGGCGAAGCCCGTGCAGACCTCGCCGGTCTCCGCGTCGAGCGCGATCAGCCGCGCGTCGGAGGTCGGCAGGTAGACGCGGGCCGGGCAGAAGCTCGCGGCCGGGTCGGCATGGTAGGTGACGCCGCGGCAGGTCTGGTGCTGGCGGTCCGGGTTCATGCCGGAGTTGGAATCGTATTTCCACTTCTCCCTGCCCGTCGCCGCGTCGATGGCGATCGCCCAGTTGTGCGGCGTGCAGAGATAGAGCGTGTCGCCCACCTTGAGCGGCGTCACCTGGTAGGTGGTCTCGCCGACGTCGTCGGGCAGGCGCACGTCGCCGGTGTGGTATTCCCAGGCGACCTTGAGGTCGGCGACGTTGTCGCGGTTGATCTGGTCAAGCGGCGAATAGCGCTGGCCGTAGGGCGTGCGGCCGTACTGGTGCCATTCGCCCGCCGGCACGTCGCCGCCGAGCGCGGGGCTGGCGTTGACGATCTCCGTCGGCAGCGTGCCGCCGAGGTCGTGCGGGTCCTGCGTCATCGCATAGCCGGCGACGACGATCGCCAGCAGGTTGGCGACGGCGAGCGGCACGAGGCTCGCCGGATAGTGCGTGCCGGTGGGGCTCGTGAAGCCGAGCGGCCGGCGGATGGCGGGCAGCATCAGCCACAGGCCGAGAAGCACGATGACCCCGCCGCGTGGGCCGAGCTGCCACCAGTCGAAGCCGACCTCCCAGACCGCCCAGCCGAGCGAGCCGACGACGATCAGCGCGTAGAGCCACAGCGCCGCCGCGCTGCGTCGGAAGAGCAGGAACGCGGTGACGAGGAAGGCGAGGCCGGCGATGACGTAGTAGAGGCTGCCGCCGAGTGCCGCGAGCCATCCCCCGCCGCCCGTCAGCACCAGTCCGATGAGGGCGAGGAGGAGGGCGGTGAGGGTGAGCAGCATGGCGGTCTCCGTCTCTGGGGCAGGACCGGTGCATATGAAATTATGAAGGTGCGTCTTCCCCCCTTCTCCCCGGCGGGGAGAAGGTCGCGGCAGCGGGATGAGGGGGAACGCGTGCCAAGCGAAATCAGGATCGCCGCGGCCCGTTTCACCCCCTCATCCGACCCTCCGGGCCACCTTCTCCCCGGCGGGGAGAAGGGAAACGGCACCCTCATAGTCCGTATGCGTCAGTCCTCGTTTGCGGGGACGGCGCCGGAGGCCGGCCCTGCGTTCGGTGGGTGGACATCCGTGAACTAGGGCGCCGGCGGCGGCAATCAACCTTACGTTCCGCAGAAGGTCGCGGTGACCTCCTCGCCGGGCTTCGGCGGCTCGGCATGGGCGGCGAAGGCCGGCTGGTCCTCGTAGGGCCTCGCCAGCACGTCGTTGAGCGCGAAGAACAGCGAGAAGTCGCCGTGGTCGGCGGCCGCCGTCAGCGCCTCCTCGACCTTGTGGTTGCGCGGGATGAAGGCGGGGTTCACCTTGCGCATCGCCGCCGCGCGCACTCCGGGCGGCGTTTCCTCGCGCGAAAGCCGCGCCCGCCAGGCGGCAAGCCAGGGCGCCAGGCGCGCCGGCGCCTGCAGCAGGCGTTCGAGCGCCTCGTCGGCCGCGTCGCCTTCGGCGGCGTCCGAAAGGCGGCGGAAGGCGAGGGTGAAGTCGGCCTTGCCCCCGAAGAGCACGGAGAGCAGGTCGCGCACGAGCTGCTGGTCGCCCTCCTCCTCGGTCTCTCCGAGCCCGGTCTTGGCGCGGATCACCGCCTTCCATTCCGCCTGGAAGCGCTCCATGAAGCCGGAGACGCTGGCGTTCGCCGCGTCGACCGCCTTGTCCTGGTCGGCGTCGATCAGCGGCAGCAGCGCCTCGGCGAGGCGGGCGATGTTCCATTGCCCGATCATCGGCTGGTTGCCGTAGGCGTAGCGCCCGCCGTGGTCGATCGAGGAATAGACGGTGCGCGGGTCGTAGCGGTCCATGAAGGCGCAGGGACCGAAGTCGATGGTCTCGCCGGAGATCGTCATGTTGTCGGTGTTCATCACGCCGTGGATGAAGCCGACGCCGAGCCATTTGGCGATCAGCGCCGCCTGCCGCGCCGCGACCGCGTCGAGCAGCGCGAGCGCCGGGCGCTCGGCGTCCCGCAGTTGCGGATAGTGCCGGCCGATGACGTAGTCGACGAGCACGCGCAGGTTTTCGATGTCGCCGCGGGCGGCGAAGAACTGGAAGGTGCCGACGCGCACGTGGCTCGCGGCGACGCGGGTGAGGACGGCGCCGGGCAGGATGCGCTCGCGGTAGACCGGCTGGCCGGTGGTGACGGCGGCGAGCGCCCGCGTCGTCGGGATGCCGAGCGCGTGCATGGCCTCGCTGACGATATATTCGCGCAGCACCGGGCCGAGGGCGGCGCGCCCGTCGCCGCGGCGCGAATAGGGGGTCTGGCCGGCGCCCTTGAGCTGGATGTCGCGGCGGCGGCCCGTGCGGTCGATCACCTCGCCGATGAGGATCGCCCGCCCGTCGCCGAGCTGCGGCACGAACTGGCCGAACTGGTGGCCGGCATAGGCCATGGCGAGCGGCAGCGCGCCCGGCGGCGGCAGGTTGCCGGAAAGCCAGGCCGCCCCGTGCCGCTCGAAGGCGTCCGCGTCGAGGCCGAGCTCTTCCGCGAGCGGCCGGTTGAAGGCGACGAGGCGCGGATCGGCGACCGGCGTCGGCTCGACGGCCGAGAAGAAGGCGGCCGGCAGCCGGGCATAGCTGTTGTCGAAGGCGGCAGGGCGCGTGTCCGTCGTCGCATTGTCCATGGCCGTCCGTCCTTTCCGTTGCGTGATCGCTTGCGCGATACCCCCTCTGGCCTGCCGGCCATCTCCCCCTCAAGAGGGGAGATCGGCTGGGGGCGAGGCGGTGCCACTTTCCAATCTCCCCCCTTGAGGGGGAGATGCCCGGCAGGGCAGAGGGGGGTAGGGCGTAAGCCCTCGTCGTTCTCCCTCAGATAGGGTCTTCCTGCGGAAAGAAAAAGCCCGCGTCAGGCGATCATCACCACGAGGCCGAGGCTCTGGCCGAATTGCGCGAGCCGGCGCAGCGTGTGCGGCATCGATTCGTAGAGCCGCTTCAGCCCGGGCCTGAGCCGCGCCGTCCACAGCCCCGCATAGGCCCGGCCGGTGAGGTTCGCCGGCACGGCATAGGTATCGAGCCGCAGCGTCCGGTTGCTCCAGGCCTCCTTGTAGTCGGCGGCGTTGCCGAGGAGGTCGTAGGTGGAGACGCCCTCGCCGATCAGCCAGGCGACGGTCATGTCCATCTGCACCTTGCCGGGCGAGGCCTCGCGCAGCGCCCAGTCGAAGGCGCCGAGATAGGCGTAGTAGTGGCCGTGGTGGAGGAAGCCGAGCTCGCCCGCCGCAAGCCGCCCGCCGGCGGAGAGCACCGAGAGGCAGGCGCCCGCGCGCGCCTGCCGGCTGCCGGTAAGCGAGGCGAGGAAGCCGTCGACGCCCGCCTGGCCGAGGCCGATGCTGAGCCGGCCCGTCTCGCGCAGCCATTCGCGCTTCAGGCGCAGGCATTCGGCAAGCGCCGGCGCAAAGCCCGGATCGCCGGGAAACAGCACCTCGAAGGAAAGCGCTCCCGTGCGCGACAGCAGGTTGCGCCGCCGGTTGCGGTTGCGCCGCTGCGTCTTGCTGAGCGCGGCCGTGTAGCCGTCGGCCGAGCCGAAGGCGGACAGATCGAGCATCGCCGCCGCGTCCGTCTTGCCGGCAAGCGGCGGATGGGCCGCAAGCAGGGCGGCGAGCGGCGAGCCCTCCGGCACGCTCTCGAGGAGGGCGAGGTCGTGGCCGCCCGCCGTGAGGCCGTCGCCGAGAAGGGCGCGGACCGCATCGAGCGCCCGGGCGTCGAGCGCGGGGTCGACGAGCAGGCCGGCATATTGCGTGTGCGGCGCGCCGAGCGGGACGAGGCGGCGGATGCGGCCGTCCTCGCGCATCAGCGGCCAGAGCGCGACGAGCCGCCCGTCCTGCCAGACGGTGCGGATCTCCGGCCGCAGGCGCTCCCCGCCGAAGGCGGCGATCCACTTGCGGCACCAGTCGAAGCCCTGGAAGTAGCCGAGCCCGTCGGCGGCGCGCCGCTCCAGCGCCTGCCAGGCCGCGGCGGCGGCGTCCATCGCGGCCGCGTCGGCGAGCACGCGCAGCACCGGCCCGGCCTCTGCGACCGGCGGGGAGGGGAGCTTGCGGGAGGGCGCGCCGGTCATGGCGTCACAGGATGCGCTGGGCGAGCGGGCGGATGAGCTTCATGCTCCAGCCGATGGCGCGGCCCTTCTGGCGGTCGTAGAGGCGGCGCCACCAGACGTCGATGCCCTTCGTGGCATCCACAAGCTCGGAGCGCGCATCCTGGATCTCGCTGCCTTGGCTGATCGGCGGGTGGACGACGGTCTGCGGCGAGGAGATATAGATCGTTCCCTGCGCGCGCCTTTCCCAGAGCGACCAGTGGTCCGCGAAGGTCTCCGCCTTCGGCGAGACGAGGATCTCGCTCGCCGCCCGGCGGGTAATGTAATAGCCGAACGTCCCCCAGACCTCGGGCGACAGCCAGCGGATGCGCTCGGCGAAGCGGACGCGCGGGCCGACGCGCGTCGCCGTGCGCAATCTCAGGATCAGCACGGTCACCCAGGACCAGCCGAGCTGGTAGACCGCCCAGCGGTCGGCGAGCGCCGGGCCGGCCTTGCGGAAATAGGCGAGCGCCTCGGAAAATTGCGGCGGCAGCGTCACGTCGTCCTCCAGCACCAGCGCGCCGCATTCGCCCTTCTCGACGATCTCGCGGTAGATCAGCCGGTGCGACAGCGCGCAGCCGATCTCCGGCGGCGACAGGGCGCGGCCCGCATTGCGCAGGATCGCCGCCTCGTCCACCTGCTCGCGCAGCCATTGCGGATCGGCCTGCCGGGCGTCCACCGCGTCGACGATGGTGAAGTCGACGCCGTGGCGCGCGAGCTGCTCGGCGATGGCCTTCCTGCGCTCCGGCATGCGCGCCAGGGACACGACATAGACCTTCGGTGCAGCCTCGACGCGGGACATTCTCAGAAACCCTTTCCACGCCCGATCCCGCCGGTCCTCGACGGACGGCGGGCCGGACCAACCTCTCACCGCACACTCGTACAGTTTCGTTGAAGGTCTCTTAATCCCGGCGGCGACGGAAAATCACGACTTGCTGAATAAGCGGGCGGCTCCCGCCGTTCCTTCCTCAGCGGAACGCGCCGCGGGATGGCCCGTGCGCCGCCGTCAGGGAGGCTGTCGTGCAGGGACGTATCTTTCAGGCGTTCGGGGCGCTCGTCGCCGCGGTCCTTCTCCTTCTCGCGCCGCCGGCGCTCGGCGCCGGGCAGCAGCGCTATGCGCTCCTGATCGGCAATGCCGACTACGAGGACGCCGAGCCGCTGGAGAACCCGCAAAACGACATCGACCTCGTCGGCGAGGCGCTGGAGCGCGCCGATTTCGACGTGACCCGCGTCAACGACCTCGACCAGCTCGGCATGTTCTCGGCGCTCAACAATTTCACCCGCCTCGCCGAGAAGGCGGAGAACCCGGTCATCTTCGTCTACTATTCCGGCTATGCCGTGCAGATCGACGGCGAGAACTACCTGCTGCCGGTCGACGCCTCCGGGCGCACCCGCACCGGCCTGCGCAGCCGCTCGCTGCCGGTCTCGCAGGTCGCCGAGGCGCTGAGGCCGGTCGGCACCGGCCTCAAGGTCGTCCTCCTCGACGCCGCGCACGAAAACCCCTACCTGCTCTTGCCCGACATCGGGGACGGGCTCGCCCGCCCGAAGGACGGCGACGGCCTGCACTACGCCTATGCCGCCGCCCCCGGCACGGTCGGCGGCCAAGACGGCACGCCGGTCAGCCCCTTCGCCTCGGCCTTCGTCGACGCCGTCAGCGTGCCCGGCGCCTCGCTGGAAGAGGTCTTCCGCCGCGTCCGCGACATCGTCAGGGAGCGCAGCGGCGGCCGGCAGGAGACCTGGGAGAGCGGCGGCGACTACGGCGGGCTCGCCTTCGGCGCGAAGGACGGCAAGGCCGACGCGGCGGAGGTCGCCTTCTACGAGTTCGCCGCGCTCGCCGACAACCGCGAGGGCTACGAGCGCTACCTCTCCCGCTACCCTGAAGGCGTCTTCGCCTATGTCGCCGAGCGCAAGATCGCGCTGCTGGGCCGCCGCCTCGACCGCGAGCGCGAGGACAACGGCAGCATCGCCTATCTCTCCTTCGCCAACGACCGGCACGATCCCTGCGGACGGCTCGCCTTCGACGGCGAGGACCGGCATCTTGCCGACCGCTACAGGGACGGCCAGCTCGTGCTCCTCGATTTCCGCTTCTGGTTCCCGCCGCAAAGCTGCGACGACGTCTCCTATTTCTCGACCGTCTATTCGCACGAGCGGCTGCGCAACGTCATCACCGGCGCGAGCATCCCCGAGCGCCGCATCCATGTCGCCGGCGAGGACGACCTGAGCCCGAGCGAGGAACGCGCCATCTACGCCTATTTCGACGAGGACCGGCGCGGCCATGCCCAGTCGCTGATGTTCCGCGCGATCGACGGGGAGCGCCGCCACGGGCTTGCGCTGGCCGTCAAGACGCCGGACGACAGCGCCCGCGAATATGTCGACGAGGTCGATTGCGGCAGGGGCTGCCTGAGCTTCCGCGGCCTCGTGCGCTTCCGCGACCGCAGCGCGCGCTCCGGCGAGGACTACGAGTTCGAGTTCGTCGACGTCCGCCGCCTCGGCCTCTACGACCGCTACCGCGACGTGCTGCGCGATTTCCCGGTCCGCGAGCACGCCTCGGCGTCGCACGACGCGGACGGCGCCTACTCGGCCGACGAGGCGCACGGCGCCCACGACGCCGGCGACGGCTACGGTGCGGCGGCCGATCCCTACCGCAAGGTGCGCACGGTCGGCGGCTGGGAGGTCGTCGCCGATTTCTCCGGCGACCGGCGCTTTGCCAACTGCCGGGCGCGGCGCGGCGAGGGCGGCGGCCGCCATGCGAGCTTCCGCTGGTATCCCGACGGCCGCCTGACCTTCGGCTTCGAGGACACGTCCTACGACTACCGCGACGGCCACGCCGTCGACGGCCGCTACCGGGTCGACGACGGCCGCGCCTACGACGTGCGCGGCACCGCCTACGGGCGGCAGGAGATCGCCTACGACCTCGGCAGCGACCGCGCCGTGGTGGACGCGCTGCGCCGCGGCAGCCGGCTGCGCCTCGGCGACGCGACCGTGAGCCTCAAGGGCTCCAGCGCCATGCTCGGCGACCTGCAGGCCTGCGTGGCGGCGTTCCGGTAGGATGCGGCCCGCATATGGATGCGACGTTGCCGCTTCCCCTTCTCCCCGGCGGGGAGAAGGTGGCCCGAAGGGTCGGATGAGGGGGTGGAACGCACCGCAATTGCGCCTTCGGCGTCCCCCTCATCCCGCTGCCGCGACCTTCTCCCCGCCGGGGAGAAGGGGCGGGAAGCGCCCTCGCAATTCCAACGGCCGGCAGGGCAGAGGGGGGAAAGCGGCCTTACCCCATCTTCCCAACAACCTTGATCGCGAACGCATACTCGAACGCGATCTCCTCCAGCCGCTGGAAGCGGCCGGAGGCGCCGCCGTGGCCGGCGTCCATGTTGGTGCGCAGGAGGATCGGCGCCGAGCCGGTCGTCTTCTCGCGCAGCTTCGCCACCCATTTCGTCGGCTCCCAGTAGGTGACGCGCGGGTCGGTGAGGCCGGAGAGCGCGAGGATCGCCGGATAGGGTTTTTCCGCCACGTTGTCATAGGGCGAGTAGGAGGCCATCAGGTCGTAGAACTCCCTGCTCTCGATCGGATTGCCCCATTCCGGCCATTCCGGCGGCGTCAGAGGCAGCGTGTCGTCCAGCATCGTGCTGAGCACGTCGACGAAGGGCACGGCGGCGATGATGCCGCCGAACTTCTCCGGCGCCATGTTGGCGACCGCCCCCATCAGCATGCCGCCCGCCGAGCCGCCCTCGGCGACGATGCGGTCGTGGGAGGTGAATTTCTCCGAGACGAGATGGTCCGCCGCGGCGATGAAGTCGGTGAAGGTGTTGGTCTTCTTCGCCATCTTGCCGTCCTCGTACCAGGCGAATCCCTTGTCCTTGCCGCCGCGCACATGGGCGATGGCATAGACGAAGCCGCGGTCGGCGAGCGACAGGCAATTGGTGTTGAAGGAGGCGGGGATGGTGATGCCGTACGCGCCGTAGCCGTAGAGCAGGCAGGGTGCGGTGCCGTCGAGCGCCGTGTCCTTGCGGTAGAGCAGGGTGACCGGCACGCGCTCGCCGTCCGGCGCAGGCGCGAAGACGCGGCGGGTGACGTAGTCGTCCGGATCGTGGCCGGAGGGCACTTCCTGGGTCTTGAGCAGCGTGCGCTCGCGCGTCGCCATGTCGTAGTCGAAGAGCTGCGAGGGCGTCGTCATCGACGAATAGGAGAAGCGGATGACGTCCGTGTCGTATTCCGCCGCCCCCGAGAGCCCGAGCGAATAGGCTTCCTCCGAAAAGGCGATCTCGTGCTCCTTCCCGCTTGCCCGCTCGCGCACGACGATGCGCGGCAGGCCCTCGTGCCGCTCCAGCCGCACGAGATGGCGGGCGAAGGCCATGTGGCTGAGGATCAGCGTGCCCGGCCGGTGCGGCACGACCTCGCGCCAGTTCTCCCGCTCGGGCGTGGCGACCGGCGCCTCCATGATCTTGAAGTCCTTGGCGCCGTCGGCATTGGTCAGGATGTAGAAGACGTCGCCGCCCTCCGTCATCGCATATTCGAGCCCCGTCTGGCGCGGCGCGACGACGACCGGGTCGGCCAGGAGGTCCTTGGTCGGGATCAGCCGGTACTCGCTCGTCTCGTGGTCGTGGATGTCGATATAGATGAAGTCGTCGAGCAGCGAGCCGCCGACCGACATGAAGAAGCCGGCGTCCTTCTCCTCGTAGACGAGCCGGTCCTTCTCCTGCGGCTCGCCGAGGATGTGGTGGAAGATTTTTGACGGGCGGTGGTTCTCGTCGAGCGCGGTGTAGAAGAAGCTCTTCGCGTCCGGCGCCCAGACCCCGTCGCCGCCGGTGTTGACGACGACGTCGTGCCGGTCCTCGCCGGTCGCAAGGTCGCGCACCTTCAGCGTGAAATATTCCGAGCCCTTGTCGTCGTAGCCCCAGATGCCGAGCGCATGGTCGCGCGAGTGGTCGAGGCCGGCGAGGCGGAAATAGCCCTTGCCCGCCGCCTCCCTGTCGCCGTCGAGGAGCACGGTGCGCTCGCCCCCCTCGCGCGGCTCGCGGAAATAGCGCGGATGCTCGCCGCCGGTGACGTAAGATGTGCCGTAGGCGTGCGGACCGTCCTTCACCGGCACGGAGCTGTCGTCCTCCTTGATGCGCCCGCGCATCTCGGCAAACAGCACCTTCTGCAGCGCCTCCGTGTCGGCCATGGCGGCGGACATGTAGGCGTTCTCCGCCTCAAGGTGCGCGCGGATCTCCGGGTCGAGGATCGACGGGTTCTTGAACATCGCCTGCCAGTTGTCGTCGCGCAGCCAGGCATAGTCGTCGCTGCGGGTGATGCCGTGGCGGGTGTCCGCGAAGGGCTTCTTCTTCGCGACGGGGGCGGCGGGCAGGTTCTGGAAGGCGGGCAAGGCATCACTCCGGCAAATCGGGACGGTGGTGAGGAGAGATAGAGACCGCGGTGCTCCGCATCAAGCGGGAAAGGGTCCCCATGCGCGGCAGAGACAACCGGATGGGAGTGTGCTGCCCCTCATCCGGCCTGCCAGCCACCTTCTCCCCGCAGGCGGGGAGAAGGAGATTTGCCGCACCGTTTTCCGAGATCATCGTCGTCTCGCAGGCCGCGTCCCCTCTCCCCGCCTGCGGGGAGAGGGTTAGGGTGAGGGGCAAAGCCGCATATGCTGGCCTACCCTCCGCAAAGCACCATGTCCGCCTTTTCCCGCCGCGATTGCTTGCCCCGTCCCCTGCAATGGGCCTATGTCTGCCCGCTTCGAAGCAGGACGTCGTCACGGACGGCATGAGAAGGAGGTGACGGTTTGAGATTGCATTCCTGCATGGTGCTCGCAGCATTCGCTCTCGCGTCGACGGCGGCGTCGGCCGGGACGATCGACGCGCGCGTGCGCAGCCAGCTGCAGAAGCTGACGCCGGACGAGCGGCTGGAGCAGCGCTGCGACATCGAGGCGATGGACCGGATCGGCGCGGCGAAGAACGGCTTCCGCCCGGACAAGGTCATCGCCTATGCCTTCGGCGACCCGAAGCTCGCCGGCACGACGCTGAAGACCAGGGGCGCGGTGTTCCGCAGCAGGGGCGAGTGGTACCGGCTCTCCTACCGCTGCGAGGCGAGCGCCGACCGGCTCGCCGTCAAGGCGTTCAAGTACAGGATCGGCGGCAAGGTGCCGCGCGCCGACTGGGCGGCGCACTATCTCTACGATTGAGACCCGGCGGCTCAGGCGGCAAGCCTGAGCCCGATCCCCCACGGGTCGGTGAGCGAGACGGTGTCGCCCGTCCGGGTCGTCGCGATCCCCATCTCGTCGAGCTTCGCTGTCGCCGCTGCGAGCTTTCCGGCATCGTTGAAGCGGATCGTGTAGTCGGAAAGCCCGGTCATGCCGCTTTCCCGCTTCGGCTGGCCGCGCGAGTTCCAGACGTTCGCCGCGACATGATGGTGGTACTTGCCGGTGGCGAAGAAGCTCGCGCCCGGATAGCGCGCCATCAGGTCGAGGCCGAGCACGTCGCGAAAGAAGGCGTCCGCCTCGGGGATGTCGGAGACCTGCAGGTGGATGTGGCCGATCGCCGTGCCGTCCGCTTGGGCGGAGAAGCCGTCCTTCGGCGCCTCGTCGTAGAGCGCCTGCAGGTCGAGCCGCTGCGTCGCCATCTTCACCGTGCCGTCGGCGGCGTAGGTCCATTCCGAGCGGTCGCGGTCGCGATAGATCTCGATGCCGTTGCCCTCCGGGTCGTCGAGGTAGATCGCCTCGCTGACGAGATGGTCCGAGGCGCCGGTGAGCGGCACGTTGTTGTGGGCGGCGTGCGCCAGCCAGCGGCCGAGCTCGGCGCGGCTCGGCACCAGGAAGGCCGTGTGGAAGAGGCCCGGCGCCGTGCGCGGCGCGCGCGCCGCCCTCGCTCCGGTCGTCAGCGTGACGAGCGGCCGGCCGGCGACGCCGAGCGTCTCGCCCGAGGTGGTGCCGTCGAGGACCGAGAGCCCCATGACCTTCCGGTAGAAGGCCGAGACCATCGGCAGGTCGACGACCGTCAGGTGCGAATGGTCGACGAAGGCCGGCATGTCGAGGGCATGCGTTGCGGGCTGGGTCATGGTGCTGTTCTCCGCGCGGACGGGCAGGGCCTGCGCGGCGGCGATACCGGCGGCTGCGCCGAGGAATGTCCGTCTGTCGAGGTCCGTCATCGTCTTGTCCCGTTGCGGTTTCCTCTTGGAAACCTTTCTGTCGAGGAGGAATATGGCGGACGGTCGCCGTTCACGGAAGATCGTGTTTCGGCGATTTAGCGTCAACAGGGCGTTGACGGTCAGGGTGGTGAATCTTGATCTCGGTCAATGCGGCGGCCCTGCCGCGCGCTAGGCTTGCCGTGACGCCTTTGAAGAGAGACAGGAAAGGAGGCCCGGACATGGCCGACCCGGCGCAGTACAAGGACATTCTGCTCGACCGCAAGCGCGAGCTCTACCGCCGCCTGAACAAGATCGACCGGGACCTCGACACGCTGAAGAGCGCCGACAGCTCCGACCGGGCGATCGAGCGGGAGAATGACGAGGTGCTGGAGGAGTTCGGCCATACCGGCCTCAAGGAGCTGGAGGCGATCGAGGCGGCGCTCGACCGCATCGCCGCCGGCACCTTCGGCGTCTGCGCCAAGTGCGGCGAGCCGATCGCCGAGGCGCGGCTCAAGGCCGTGCCGCATGCGGCGCTCTGCGCGGAATGCATCGCCGGGCAGTAGCATTCGGCCTTGCCCCCGCCGGCCGAACGCGGCACCATGGGCGCTCGGAATGACGTCACCGTTCCCTTCTCCCCGCCGGGGAGAAGGTGGCCCGTAGGGCCGGATGAGGCGGGCGAAGCCGGCATCTGCGGCGTCCTCCTCATCCGCTGCCGCGACCTTCCCCCGCCGGGGAGAAGGGGCAAGACGCAGGCCCTGGCGATATGAGGCGTGGGAGCATCGGCGTGGAGATCGAGGGCATCAAGTGGCGCTATGACCGGCACGAGCTGATCGCCGACGGCATCGTGCACGGCGTCGGCGTCGTGCTTGCGCTCGTCGGCGTCACGGCGCTCGTCTTCTATGCCGCCGTCTTCGCCTCCGGCGGGCAGTTCGCGGCGGCCCTTGTCTACGGCACCGGCCTCATCCTGTCGCTCGGCATCTCCTTCGCCTACAATCTCTGGCCCGTCTCGAAGGTGAAGTGGCACCTGCGCCGCTTCGACCACGCGGCGATCTACGTGCTGATCGCCGCCACCTACACGCCCTTCCTGCAGCGCGGCATCGACGATCCGTTCCTGGCGGCGATGCTCGCCGGCATCTGGATCGCGGCGGGCGCGGGCGCGACGCTGAAATTCCTCTTCCCCGGGCGCTACGACCGGCTGGCGATCGGCCTCTACCTCGCCATGGGCTGGAGCGGCGTGATGGCGGCGGGACCGCTCGCCACCAGGCTTCCGGCCGCCACGCTGGCGCTGATCGTCGTCGGCGGCGTGCTCTATTCGGTCGGCGTCGTCTTCCACGTCTGGGAGCGGCTGCGCTTCCAGAACGCGATCTGGCACGGCTTCGTCGTGGCCGCCGCCGCCGTCCACTATTCGGCGGTTCTCTCCAGCGTCGTCTCCGCGCCGGCCGGGCTCTGAGCCGGACCCGGCGCCGAAACCGCTTCCCACCGTCATCGGAAATGCTCTATAAGCCCGGCGGAAAAACGGGGGCCGGGGCATGGAGATCGAGATACGCGACGCCGGCGAGGCCGACCTGCCGGGCATCCTCGCCATCTACAACGACGCCGTCGCCAACACCACGGCGATCTGGAACGAGATGCCGGTCGACCTCGACAACCGCAGGGCCTGGCTTTCGGCCCGGCGCGACCGCGGCTTTCCCGTCCTCGCCGCCGTGCGCGGCGACGCGGTGCTGGGCTACGCCTCCTACGGCGAGTGGCGCGCCTTCGACGGCTACCGCCACACGGTCGAGCATTCCGTCTACGTGCGCGGCGACACGCGCGGCCTCGGGATCGGCCGCCGGCTGATGGCGGCGCTGATCGAACGCGCCGCTGCGGGCGGCATCCACGTGATGATCGCCGGCATCGAGGCGGAGAACGCCGCCTCGATCCGCCTGCACGAGGCGCTGGGCTTCCGTTATGTCGGCCGCTTCGAGGAGGTCGGCATCAAGTTCGGTCGCTGGCTCGACCTCGCCTGCATGGAGCTGAAGCTGGTCAGTCCGGATCGAAGCTGAGCGCCACCCCGTTCATGCAGTAGCGCAGGCCCGCCGGCGGCGGCCCGTCCGGGAAGACGTGGCCGAGATGGGCGTCGCAGTCCGCACAGCGGATCTCGGTGCGCGTCATGCCGTAGGAACGGTCCGTATGCTCGGTGACGGCGCCGGGCTCGATCGGCCGGGTGAAGCTCGGCCAGCCGGTGCCGGAATCGTACTTCGCCTCCGAGCGGTAGAGCGGCCGGTTGCAGCAGATGCAGCGATAGGTGCCCTTCCTGGAAAGGTCGAAGTCCGGGCTGGAGAAGGCCCGCTCCGTGCCGTGCTCGCGGGTGATGCGGAACTGCTCGGGCGTCAGGATCTCCCGCCACTCGTCCTTGCTCTTGTGAACCTTCAACGTCGATGTCTCGCTCATGGCATCCTCCTGTTCGCTGCTTAGATAGGATGCGGCGGGCGGCGTGACAATCGAGGCGGGCGGTGCTAGAGGTAATACCGTGATGAAACGAGGTAATACCGGACAGGCGATGCGCACGACGGTCACCAGCAAGGGCCAGGTCACGATCCCGAAGGCCGTCCGCGAGCTTCTCGGCATTCGGCCCGGCAGCAAGGTCGAGTTCCGCCGGCGGCAGGACGGCAGCGTCGTTCTCGTGCCGGCGGAAGGCAAGCGGCCGGAAAGCCGCTTTTGCCGGCTTCGGGGCCACGCCGGCGCCGGCATGACGACGGAGGAGATCATGGCGCTGACGCGCGGCGAGGAATGAGATGTTCCTCGTCGACACGAACGTGCTCCTCGATCTCGTGACGGAAGACCCGGTCTGGGCCGACTGGTCGCAGGCGACGTTGGAAGCGGCGTCGTTCGACGGCCCGCTTGCCATAAACGACGTCGTCTATGCCGAGCTTTCGGTGCGTTATCGCGACATCGCCGATCTGGATGCGATGCTGGCGGCGGCCGAGCTCCTGCACCTGCCGACGCCCAGGCCCGCCCTCTTCCTCGCCGGCAAGGCCTTCCAGGCCTACCGGAAGTCGGGCGGCGGCCGGACGGGGGTGCTTCCGGATTTCTTCATCGGCGCCCATGCTGCCGTTTCCGGCCTGACGCTGATCACCCGCGACGTGGAGCGCTACCGCACCTACTTCCCGAAGGTCGCCTTGATCGCGCCCGGGGCCTAGGCACGAAAAAGCCGCCCGCCTGCTCTTCAAGGGTGGCGATTTCGGCGCGGCCGACGTAGAACCGGCTCACTGAGAGAAACGGACGGGCGAAGCCCGCAGGCGGGAGGGACGGGCATGGGTGCATGCGGCGACGGGGCGCTGACGGGATGGCATTGACGTTCGCCGCCCTCTGCCTGCCGTTCCTGGCCGCGCTCGCCGCCCCGGCGCTGACGCGCCTGCTCGGGCATCGGGCCGCCTGGCCGCTGGCGCTGGTGCCGCTCGCGGTCTTCCTGCATTTCCTCGGCTTCGGCGCGGAGATCGCCCGCGGCGAGGTCGTCACCGGCGGCTATGCCTGGGTGCCGGCCTACAACCTCTCCTTCTCCTGGTTCCTCGACGGCCTGTCGCTGACCTTCCTGCTCCTGATCTCCGGCATCGGCGCGCTCGTCGTGCTCTATGCCGGCGGCTACCTGAGGGGCCATCCGCAGCAGGGCCGGTTCTTCGCCTTCCTCCTGCTCTTCATGGGGGCGATGCTCGGCCTCGTCGCCGCCGACAGCTTCCTGATGCTCTTCGTCTACTGGGAGCTGACCTCGATCGCCTCCTTCCTGCTGATCGGCTTCGACCACGGCCGGGAGGCGGCACGCCGGGCGGCGCTGCAGGCGCTGGTGGTGACGGGCGGCGGCGGGCTGTTCCTGCTCGCCGGCCTGCTGATCCTCTGGAACGTCACCGGCCTCACCCAGTTCTCGCTGCTCCTGTCCTTCGGCGAGGAGGTGCGGGCGAGCCCCTTCTATCTCGCCATGCTCTTCCTCGTCCTCGGCGGCGCCTTCACCAAGTCGGCGCAGTTCCCCTTCCATGTCTGGCTGCCGAACGCCATGGAGGCGCCGACCCCGGTCTCGGCCTACCTGCATTCGGCGACCATGGTGAAGGCCGGCGTCTACCTCTTGATGCGGCTCAGCCCGGTGATGGGCGGCACGCCGGCCTGGGAGACGATCCTGCCGGCCTGCGGCGGGCTGACGCTCGTCGTCGGCGCCGTGCTGGCGATCCGCGAGACCGACCTCAAGCGGATGCTCGCCCAGACGACGGTCGCCTCGCTCGGCCTGCTCGTGCTCCTGACGGGCTTCGGCTCGGAACGGGCCGCGGCGGCGGCAGCGCTCTATCTCGTCGCCCACGCGCTCTTCAAGGGCGCGCTCTTCATGCTGGCCGGCATCCTCGACCACGAGACCGGCACGCGCGACCTCACGCGGCTCGGCGGGCTCGCCGCCGCCATGCCCGTCACCTTCGCCGCGACGCTCGCCGCCGCGGCCTCCATGGCCGGCCTGCCGCCCTTCCTCGGCTTCCTCGGCAAGGAGGAGGTCTATGCCGCGCTTGCGGGCGGCAGCCCGCGCGCCGTCGTCTTCACCGCCGCGGCGCTCGCCGGCAACGGCCTGATGGTCGCCGTCGCCCTGGCGCTCGCGCTGAAGCCCTTCCTCGGCCCGCGGGTCGAGACGCCGCGGCGGCCGCACGAGGCGCCGCTCCTGCTTTCCCTCGGCCCGGCGCTGCTGGCGCTCGCCGGGCTTGCGGCCGGCCTCTTCTCCGGCGCCTTCCATGCGATGCTGACGTCGCCGCTCGCCTCCGCCATCGCCGGCCGGCCGGAGACGGTCACGGCCGCGCCGGTGCCGCATGCCGGCCTGCCGCTCGCGCTCTCCGCCGCCACGCTTGCCCTCGGCCTCATCGTCTACCGGCTGCTCGGCCGCGCGCGCGGGGCCGCCGACCGGCTCGTCGAGGACATCGGCTGGGGACCGGACCGGGGGTTCGACCAGGCGATGCGCGGCCTCGTCCGCGTCTCGACCGCCGTTACGCGCGCCATCCAGCCGGGCCGCCTGGAGGTCTACATGACGGCGACCTTCGCCGTGCTGGCGCTGGCGCTCCTCGTGCCGCCGGCCGTCTACGGCGAATGGCCGGCGCTGCCGCTCTGGCCGGCGGGCGTGCCGCTGCACGAGCTCGCCGTGATGGCGCTCGCCGTCGCCGGCGTCGGCGCGGTGCTTTCGGCGAGGACCCGGCTCGCCGCGATCCTCGCGCTCGGCATCCAGGGGTTCTGCGTCGCCGTGATCTTCCTGCTGTTCGGCGCGCCGGACCTCGCCTTCACCCAGTTCATGGTCGAGACGCTGTCGGTCGTCATCCTCGCGCTGGCGATGACGCGGCTGAGACTCGAGCCGCGCGACCACCGGCCGCTGCGCGAGGCGCTTCCCGATGCCGCCATCGCCGTCGCCTGCGGCCTCGGCGTCGCCCTCTACCTGCTGAGGATCGTGCAGGGCCGCTTCGACACGGCGCTCACCGATTTCTTCAACCTCTATTCCCGGACCGTCGCCCACGGCGCCAACGTGGTGAACGTCATCATCGTCGATTTCCGCGGCACCGACACGCTGGGCGAGATCACCGTCGTCATGGTCGCTGGGCTGGCGATCCTGTCCCTGATCCGCATCCGCAAGGGGAGGGGGACGTGAAGCTCACCGGTTGCCGCTCCCGCCCTCCGGCCTGCCGGCCATCTCCCCCGCGAGGTGGCGGCATTGTCCGGGCTCGACGTCCGGGCCGGGCGGGACGGCCCTCCGTCCACTCTCCCCGCTTGCGGGGAAGATGGCCGGCAGGCCGGAGCGGGGCAAGCCAGGGCCGCCGTTCCGTTCGCGGCATCGCTGCGGCCCGCCGCTTCGCGCCGATCCTGCCCGCATGGGAAACGGCGGGGCCCCGCCCATGAGCACCCTCATCCTGCGCACCGTCGCCCCCTTCCTCACGGCGCTGATGCTCCTGTTCTCCGTCTTCGTGCTGCTGCGCGGCCACAACGAGCCGGGCGGCGGCTTCATCGGCGGGCTGATCGCGGCCTCCGCCTTCGCCGTCCACGGCATCGCCAACGGTGTGGCCGCCGTGCGCAGGGCGCTGCGGTTCCATCCGATGGCGGTCTCGGCCTTCGGCCTCGTGCTCGCCTGCCTCGCCGGCCTGCTGTCGGTCGTTTTCGCCGTGCCGTTCATGACGGGGCTGTGGATCGAGCCGACCGTCCTCGGCGTCACGGTGCCGCTGTCGAGCGTCATGCTGTTCGATACCGGCGTCTACCTCGTTGTCGTGGGGGCGATCACCTCGGTGGCGCTGGCGCTGGAAGAAAGGGACGGGGACTGATGGAACTCCTCTTCGTCCTCCTCGTCGCCGTCTTCTTCGCCGCCGCCGTCTACCTGATGCTGTCGAAGGCGCTGGTGCGCATGCTTCTCGGCACGGTGCTGCTCGCCAATGCCGTCAACCTGCTTCTCTTCGCGAGCGGCCGGGTGCTGCGCGCGGTGCCGCCGATCATCCCGGCCGGCCGCGACGTGCCGGCCGCGCTCACCGCCAACCCGCTGCCGCAGGCCCTCATCCTGACGGCGATCGTCATCTCGTTCTCCTTCTTCGCCTTCCTGCTGGTGCTCGTCTACCGCGCCTGGCAGGACCTCGGCACGGACGTCGCCAACGAGATGCGCATCGCCGAGCCGGAGGACGAGCCGGCCCCGCCCGCCGGCTACTGACGTGGGAATGCCTCCGACCATGGCCGCAACGCAAGCCGATCTCTCCGCAGCCCTCGTGCTCACGCCGGTCCCGCCGGCCGACTGGCTGGTCGTGCTGCCGGTGGCGCTGCCGCTTCTGGCCGGCGCGGTGCTGACGATGCTGCGCAGGTCCGTCCGCCTGCAGGCGGCGCTCGCCGTCCCCGTGCTGGCGCTCGTCGTCCTCCTCGACGCGCTCCTGCTCGCCCATGTCCACGGAAACGGGCCGGTGACCATGGTGATGGGCCGCTGGCTGCCGCCCTTCGGCATCGCCTTCACCGCCGATCTTGCCGGCGTGCTCTTCGCGCTCGCCGCGGCGGTGGTGGCGCTTGCAGGCTCCGTCCACGCGCTCGCCGACATCGGCGACGGCGAGCGGCGCTACGGCTTCTATCCCTTCCTGCTGCTGCTCGTGGCCGGCGTCACCGGCGCCTTCCTCACCGGCGACGTCTTCAACCTCTACGTCTGGTTCGAGGTGCTGCTGATCTCCTCCTTCGGCCTGATCGTCCTCGGCTCCGAGGCGCGGCAGATCGACGGGGCGATCAGATACGCCTTCCTCAACCTCGTCGCCACGACGCTGTTCCTCGTCGCCACCGGCTATCTCTACGGCCTGTTCGGCACGCTCAACATGGCCGACATCGCCGTGAAGGCCGCCGAGCGCCGCGCCGACCTGCCGACGATGACGCTCGCCGCCCTCTATCTCCTCGCCTTCGGCATGAAGGCCGCCGCCTTCCCCGTGCATTTCTGGCTGCCCGCCTCCTACCACACGCCGCGCGTCACCGTCTCGGCGCTGTTCGCCGGCCTGCTGACGAAGGTCGGCGTCTATGCGCTCCTGCGCACGCTCGTCATGCTGTTTCCGGTCGAGCGGGAGGAGCTGAGCTTCGTCATCGCGCTTGCCGGTGCCGCGACCATGCTCGTCGGCGCGCTCGGCGCGCTCGGCCAGAGCGACATCCGCCGGCTGCTCGGCTACACGGTGGTCTCCGGCATCGGCGTGATGCTCTCGGGCCTCGCGCTCGGCAGCCCCGGCGGCGTCGGCGGGGCGATCTTCTATGCGCTCCATTCGATGGTGGTCATGACCGCGCTCTACATGGCGGCGGGGCTCGCGGGGCGGCTTTCCGGCACCTTCGACCTCAACCGGCTCGGCGGCCTCCATGCCCGTTCGGCGTTTTTCTCCGGCCTGTCGCTCGTGCTCGTCTTCGCCGTCTCCGGCCTGCCGCCCTTCTCCGGCTTCTGGCCGAAGGTGATGGTGACGAAGGCGGCGCTCGACATCGGCGCCTGGTGGCTGGCGGCGGCGATCCTCGCGTCCGGCTTCCTCACCACCATCGCCTTCGCCCGCCTCTTCCTGCTCGCCTGGTGGCGCCCGGCGGAGGGGGATCTGCCGGCGGTGGAGATGCCGGCCGGCGCGCTTCTCCCGCTCGCCCTGCTCGCGGTGCTGGCACTCTGGTTCGGCTTGTTCCCGGACGCCCTGCTGTCGGCCGTGCAGTCGGCGGCGCAGGGGCTTGCCGATCCGTCCGCCTATGTCCGTTCCGTCTTCCCGGAGGTGAACTGAGATGCGGCGTCTCCTCGCCCCCGCCGTCCTGGCGCTCGCCTGGGCCGCCGTCACCGGCAGCTTCGCCTGGCCCAACCTCGTCCTCGGCCTGGCGGTCGCCGCCCTCGCGCTCTTCTTCGTCCGCGGCCATGCGCGCGCCGGCGCCCGGCCGGCGGCGGTGCGGCCGGGCCGGCTCCTGTCGCTCCTCGCGCTCTTCGTGAAGGAACTGGCGCTGTCGGCTTGGCGGGTGGCGGTGCTGGTAGCGCGCCCGCGCATGGTGCTGAGGCCCGGCATCTTCGCCTTCCCGCTGACGGTGACGAGCGACTTCGAGATCGCGCTGCTCGCCAATCTCATCACGCTCACGCCCGGCACGCTGTCGGTGGACGTGTCGGAGGACCGCCGCGTCCTCTACGTCCACGCCCTCGACTGCTCCGACCCCGCCGGCGCCCGGCGCGGCATCGCCGAGGGCTTCGAGCGGAAGATCATGGAGGCCTTCCGCTGATGGACGCCGGGACGATCCTCTCCGCCGCCACCGGGCTCGCGCTCCTGCTGATGTGCGCCGCCTTCTTCCTCACGGCCTGGCGGGTGGTGCGCGGGCCGACGCTGCCGGACCGGATCGTCGCGCTCGACATGCTGGTGGCGACCGCCATCGGCTTCATCGCCGTCGTCGCCATCCGCACCGGCTTCGCGCTCTACATCGACATCGCCATCGCGCTCGGCCTCGTCGGCTTCCTCGCGACCGCGGCGCTGGCGCGCTTCGTGGCAAGCCGCGGCCTGCCCGGGGGCGAGGAGGAGGAGGCGCCGCCGGAACCGACGCGGCGGCGGCCGGGGAGGGCGCGGCGATGACCGTCCTCCTCGCGCTCGCCACCGCCGTCCTGGTCGTCACGGGCGGCGTCTTCACGCTGCTCGCCGCCGTCGGCGTCGTCCGCCTGCCGGACGTCTACACGCGCATGCACGCCGCCTCCAAGGCGGGCACGGTCGGCTCCGGCCTGATGCTGCTGGCGGCGGGCCTGCATTCGCTCGAGGGCGCGGTGCTGGCCCGGGCGGTGGCGGGGGTCGCCTTCTTCCTGCTGACCGCGCCGGTCGCCGCCCACCTCGTCGCCCGGGCGGCGCACAGGGCGGGCTACCGGCCGACGCGCCTCACCGTGCTCGACGAGATGGCCGAGGCGCGGCGGCGGGCGGAACGCAATCGTCCTTAACGGTTCATTTACGGTACCGTCCATAAAACTCAAGTTTCGAGCGGTCTTCCGTGCGGTTGCTTCACGTGCTCGAAGCTGTGACGCATTTTCTGCAAAATAATATTGGACTTTGCTTGGAAGGATGATATCCAAAATACAAGTAATGTCCGGATGCCGGGTTATTTCACCGCGATTCTCTTGTTAAGGTTGAGCTCATGCGGAACTCCGAGTTGAGTGATACATGACCAGGCAAGAACTTTTCTGCAAGGCGGCAGTCGCGGCCATGAGCAACCATGCCGGCATGCAATCCCGGTGTCGTCGCGCGGGGCCGGTTTTCGTGCCGGACCTCGCGGCAATGCACGACGGCGGGCCGGCTTTACCTCGATGATGCGCAAACCGGCCGGCGACGCGACGTTCCGGCCTCTTCCCTGTCCTATAGGAGTAGAAAAATGAACGAGACATCCGCCGTTGCGGGCTCCAATCTTCTGGTCGAACTCACCGCCGATATCGTCGCCGCCTATGTGGGCAACCATGTCGTGCCGGTCGCCGAGCTTCCGGGCCTGATCGCCGATGTCCATGCCGCGCTGAACAACACGACCCAGCCCGCCGCCGCCGTCGAGGCGCCGGCCGTCACCGAGAAGCCGAAGCCGCCGGTGCCGGTGAAGAAGTCCGTGCAGAACGACTACATCATCTGCCTGGAGGACGGCCAGAAGTTCAAGTCGCTGAAGCGCCACCTGATGACCCACTACAACATGACGCCGGAAGAATACCGCGAGAAGTGGGACCTGCCGGCCGACTACCCGATGGTCGCCCCGGCCTATGCCGAGGCCCGCTCGCGCCTCGCCAAGGAAATGGGCCTCGGCCAGCGCCGCAAGAGCAAGTAGGAACGCCGGCGCCCGGCGCCGCCGCACGACCGACGCGAGGGCCGGGCTCGGGGAGCGCCGGCCCTTTTTCGCGCCCGCATGTCCCCGCTCTCCCCGCCGATTTGCGGAAAATATACCTAGAAGCGGGGATGCGGGGAGCGGTTTTCCAAGCGAATCCAACGGCGGATTCGGCGCCGGCGCTTCCCTAATCCCCGCGTCTGCCGTAGGGTGTATGAATAAATTCCTATCAACGGAGTGACTGTCATGCACCAGCGCCTTGTCCCCGTCGGGCCGTCCGACATTCCTCTTCCGCTCTCGGCCGTGCGCGGTGCGCCGGAGACGAAATCCGCGGCCGGCGAGCGCGCGGCGCTGCGGCTCTCCTGCCCGCCGGTGCCGCCGCGCGTCGCCTGCGCCATCGTCCTCGAGGTCGCCGCGCTCGTCGCCGAGGCGCCGCCGCGCCGGCGCGACGGCCGCCGCCAGGCCTGCCATTTCCGCCAGATCGCCATGTATGTCTGCCACGTCGTGCTGCGCCTGTCGCTCTCCGACATCGGGCTCGCCTTCGGCCGCGACCGCACGACGGCGGGCCATGCCTGCAACGTCGTCGAGGACCGGCGCGACGACGCGGCCTTCGACGCCTTCGTCGCCGGGATCGAGCGCGTCGTGCTCGCCGTGTTCGGTCCGGCGGAGGCGGACGGCGATGCGTGAGGCGAGCGCGACGGCACGGCTCCTGCGCTTCCTGCTCGCGGCCACGGATCCCGTCCGCGCGGAGGCGGACGGCCTCGTCGCGGCGGACGGCCGCCGGCACGCGGCCGCGCCCGGGGTCCTCGACGAGGCGGTCCGCCTCGGCCTCGTCCGCCGCTCCGCCGCGGGCCTTGCCGCCGCGCCCGAGGCGCGCGCCTGGCTGAAGCGCCGCCTCGCCGGCGGCGGCGACGCCTTCGCCGGCCAGCACCGCGCGCTCGACGACGTCGCGCTGCCGGGCGGCGGCGGCCGCGAGCGGGCCTGCGTCAACCGGCTCGAATCGCCGCTGTCGGCCCTTGCGCGGCTGAAGGAGAAGTCGGGCGAGGCCTGGCTGCCCGGGGAGGCGATCGCCGCCGGCGAGCGGCTGCACGCCGATTTCATGCGCGCCGGCCTGCAGCCGCGCCTGACGATGCGCTGGGAGCCGCGCCTTGCCGGCCGGCAGAAGGGCGAGGCGGGGGCTGCGCGCGAGATCGCCGACACCGCGGTCGCGGCGAGGCTGCGCGTCGCCCGCGCCGTCGCGGCGATCGGCCCGGAGCTCTCCGGCGTCGCCCTCGACGTCTGCTGCTTCATGAAGGGTCTGGAGACGGTGGAGCGCGAGCGCCAGTGGCCGGCCCGCTCCGCCAAGCTGATGCTGCGCGCCGCGCTGATGGCGCTTTCGCGCCACTACGCCCCGCCGCCCGCCCGTGCGCGCGCCCACGCCTGGGGCGCGGAGGGCTACCGGCCGGACGCCTCGGGCATCGGCGGCGGGTGAGGGCTACGCCGCCGCGCCCGCGTGCGTCGCCGCTTCCTCGCGGATGCGCCGCACCATGGAGCGCAGGCCGTTGGCGCGCTGCGAGGAGAGGTGCTCGACGAGGCCGATGGCGTTGAACGTGTCGAGCGCGTCGAGGGCGGCGATCTCCGAGGCGGGCTTGCCGGAATAGATGGCGAGCACGATGGCGACGAGGCCGCGCACGATATGCGCGTCCGAATCGCCCTCGAAGGTCAGCACCGGGTCGGCGCCCGCGCCGGCGTGGCTGACGAGCCAGACCTGGCTGGCGCAGCCCTGCACCTTGTTCTCCGCCGTGCGCTTCTCCTCCGGCAGCTCCGGCAGGTCCTTGCCGAGCTCGATGACGTAGCGGTAGCGGTCCTCCCAGTCGTCGAGGAAGGCGAAGTCGTCGATGATGCGGGCAAGCGGGGTCATGGTCGGTCCAATCCGTTTCGGCCCTGATATAGGCGAGACGCCCGTCGATTTGAACCACAAACCGCGCGCCCGGCAGAAAGAAACGCCGCCGGGAACGGGTCCGGGCGGCGGTTGCAGGGCAACGAGTCGGGCAGGCGTGAACGAAGGAAGAGGGGAGGCTCTATCCCTTGCGGTCGGGACGGCGGGTCGGGATGGCGACGGTGCCGGTGACGACCGTGTCGGCCTCCTCGGCCGCCTCCGGCAGCGGCTGGTCGAGCGCGGCGGTCTGCGCCGGGGCCTCTTCGGCGAATTGCGTGTCGAGGAACTGGTAGGCGATGCGCGCACCCTCGCGGGCCCGGTGGCCGAGCGCCACGAAGGTCTCCGCCCCCTTCTGGCAGACGTCCGGCTTTTCCAGGCACATGGCGGTCACGTAGCCGATCGCCTCGCTCGCGGCGCTGAAGGTGTCGCCGATCTCCACGCTCGGGCCCTTTTCCAGCTTCGCGGAGGAATCCGCGTCGATGAAGGGGAGCAGCACCAGAACCAGCGAGAACCAGAACGTTCCCTTGATCAGAAACCACATCGCTTGCCACCTCTTGTTCTGAGCGCAGGCCCGGACGCCGAACCGCTTCGTGCTTTCGCCGGGACTGCCTGTCGGTCCTTCGCGAACCGTTGATGCGAGACTAGGGCGCGGATGGAAATTCCCCTTTGCGGGAATCGTTCGGGTTTTGCCCAGATTTGATTAAAATGCGTCGGATCGGCCTTTGAACGGCATTTGAGGCGGATTTTAGCGATCGCCGTTAAGGATGATGGCGGGGGGCCGAAGCGGCGGCGCCCGGTTTGCCGGAAAGGGGCGGCGGGGCCGCCTGCCCAAGAGGTTAACGCGAACAGGAAAATGCCGCAAAATGAGGCGCTTACCGGCCATTAACCACGCTTGGCGAATGCCGCGCCGATTGCCCCGAAATGGGACTTTTCGCCCCTTTGCGGGCGCTGCGGGGCGCCCGCGTTTATTCTTTCCTTAAGTCGCCGGTGCGATTTTGGGACCCGCAAATCAAGACAAAAAAGATCGACGGCAGGGTTTCGCGTTGCGCCAGTTCAACACCATCGCTGACAGAATGGCAGCCCGCCTGGGCGCCGTTGCCGGCGGTGCGTCGGAACGCCCGGGCGAGGCGCGCCCGGCCGCGCATCTGCGCGCGGCGGCGCTCACCCTTCTTGCCGGCGTGCCCGGCCTGCCGCTCGCCCTTTCCGCCGTCATGCCCGCCTCCGCCGCGCTGCCGGCCGGCGTGGCGCTCGCCGGGGCTGGCGCGCTTCTCGCCGCCGCCGCGTCCGCCTGGCGCCCCGCCCCGCCCGCGCCCGCGCGCGTGCCGGAAAGGACGGCCGATGCCCCGGCGGAGGCGTTCGCCTCGCCCTACGACCTCTTCGCCGGCCTCGTGACGCTGCACGACGCGCGCGGCTTCGTCACCGCCGTGCACGGGCGCGACCGGGCCGACCTCGCCGGCTGGATGCGCGATCCCATGGGCCGCGGCTATCTCGACCAGATCCACGTCTCCGACCGCATCCCGTTCCTCGCGGCGATCGACCGGCTGCGCCAGGGCGGCGAGCGCGAGACGGTGGACGTGCGCATCGACCGGCCGCGCGCCCGGCCGGACGCCGAGCAGTTCGTGCACATGCGCGTCGACATGACGGCGCTCAGGGCTCCCGACGGCGCGCTTCTTTCCGTCGTCGCCCAGTCGCGCGACGTCTCCGAGGAGGCGCGGCTGCGCAGCGAGACGGTGCTGCGCGCCGCCGAGGCCGAATCGGCCAACGATGCCAAGACCCGCTTCCTCGCCGCCGTCAGCCACGAGCTGCGCACGCCGCTCAACGCGATCCTCGGCTTCTCCGACATCCTCTCGGGCGAGTATTTCGGCAAGCTGGAGAACGACCGCCAGCGCGAATACGTCGCCCTGATCCACCATTCCGGCAGCCACCTGCTCTCGGTGGTCAACACCATGCTCGACGTCTCGAAGATCGAGGCCGGCCGCTACGAGCTCCTGCCCGAGCCCTTCATCGTCGCCGACAGCGTCAGGGCCTGCGAGCAGATGCTCGGCCTGCAGGCGCGCGACAAGGGCGTGACGCTGACGAGCCGCGTGCCGCGCGCCGTCGGCGAGGCGGTGGCCGACCAGCGGGCGATCCAGCAGATCCTCATCAACCTCGTCGGCAACGCCATAAAGTTCACCGACCGCGGCGGCGTCGTCACCATCGACGCGGCGCGGGAAGGCCGCGACCTGCTGCTCGTCGTCTCCGACACCGGCATCGGCATCCCCGCCGACAAGCTCGACGCGATCGGCCAGCCCTTCATGCAGGTGCAGAACGAATATACCCGCAAGTACGAGGGCACCGGCCTCGGCCTCTCGCTGGTCAAGGGCCTCGTGGCGCTGCACGGCGGCAGCTTCTCGATCCGCAGCCGGCCGGGCGAGGGCACGGTGATCGCCGTCAGGGTGCCCGCCGACGGCTCGGGCATCGCCGGCGAGGCGGACATGCCGGCGGCGGCGATGGTCGATTTCCCGCCGAAGCTGACGGCGGCAGACGACAGGAACGGACACGATGAACGCGCGCGCCAGAAGACAGCCTGAGAAGCGGCCGGCCGCCCGGTCCGCCCGCGGCCGGGCCGCCGCGCCCGCCCGCCCCAGCCTGGCGCTCGCCGGGCTCCTCGCGCTCGGCCGGCTCCTCGCCCGCCATCCCTCCGCCGTCGGCGGGGCGACCGCCTTCGCCGTCGTCTTCTCCTTCGTCGCGGCCAATGCGCTCTGGTACCAGCCGGGCGGCCATCCCGCACCCTTCCTGAAGACCCGCGGCAGCGACAACTCGCTGGGCTTCACCGCCACCAAGCCGAAGCCCGAGGACGTGACGACCTTCGTCATCGAGCGCGCCGACGAGGACGCCGAGCTGCCGGAGGTGGCCGAGGTCACGCCCGCCGAGCGGCCCTTCGACGAGGTCGCCGCCCGCGGCGCGCCGGCGGGCGGGGAGGCCGACCCGATCGCCGCCGCCATCCTCGAGGCCGAGGCCGACCCGGCGGTCACCTCCGCCGTCGCGCGCCCGGCGCCGAGCGACCTCGTCATGAAGATCCAGAAGGGCCTGAGCAACATCGCCTATGCCGACATCGTCGTCGACGGGCTCGCCGGCGAGAAGACCCGCACCGCCATCCGCCATTTCGAGAAGCACTACCGCCTGCCGGTGACGGGCGAGCCGAACGAGCGGGTGCTCGCCAAGCTCAAGGATATCGGCGCGCTCTAGCGCCGTGCGCCGCCCGTGACGACGCGCCTCCGCTCCGCCGTCTTCGTCGCCGCCCTCGTCCGCCGCGTTTTTTCGCGCGGCGATTTCGCGGCCGTCGAGGTCAAGGGCGCGGAGGAGGCGGGGGCGATCTTCGTGCGCCAGATCTTTCGCGACGGGCGCGAGAGCCTGCATGCGCCCGCACCGCAGAGCCTGCTTGCGCCGGAGGACCGCGACAGCCGGCTGTTCGAGACCCGGCTCGACCGGGCGGACGCCGCGACGGTGGCGGAGGCCATCGCCCGCGAACGCCGCTTCGACGGGGATCTGTGGGTGGTGGCGGTCGAGGCGGACGAGATCGGGGATATTATCCCGTTTGCGGGCGGGGAGCCGGAGGACGACGGGTTCTTCCGGCGGTGATTGTGCCGTCGCCACCCCCCTCTGCCCTGCCGGGCATCTCCCCCTCAAGGCGGGAGATTGGATGGAGCGCCGTTTCGCTCATCTTGGACGGTGCAATTCGAGCGAGGGTTTCACGTCTTGCCAATCTCCCCCCTTGAGGGGGAGATGGCCGGCAGGCCGGAGGGGGGTAGCGCAGCAAAGTCGTCCCTGTTCCGGCGGGAACACCCGCCGCGACGCCAGCATGCGAGAAGAAGGCCACGCGGGCGGAGCGGCCCGCGGACCAACCCTGGAGAACCCCCATGTTCGTCGTGCTGCCTGCCCTTGCGCTGCTGATTTCGGGAATGTTCGTCGCGACCATGCTGGCGGCGCTCGCCGCCGAGCGGCGGGAAGGGGCGGCCGGGAGCACGGCCGTCAGGCGCCCGGTCCTCTGAGCGGCGTGTTTCAGCCGGCGGCGCGGCCGCGGCGGGCGTCCGTGGCCGGCGCGCCGTCGCCGTTGGCGGCCTCCGGCAGGTCGCCGCCGTTGGTGTAGCGGTCGGCGCGCTGCCAGCTTCGCACCCGCTCGACGGCGCTTTCCGGATCGAGCGCGGCGACGAGCGCCCCGGCGGCGCCCGCCGTCATGTGCGGATAGACCTTCGACAGGACGAAGCGGCTGTCCGCCCGGTCGAGCCCGAGCGCCAGCAGCGTCTCGGCGAGCTGCTGGCCGGAGAGGTCGAGAAGGATGCGCTCCGACAGCCACTGGCTGGCGCCGAGCGCGTCGGCGAGCGCCACGGCGAGCATGCCGGTCTCGCCGGCGCGCGCGAAGCGCACGAGCAGCGCCCGGTGGAGCTCGCTTGCCGGCGCGAGCGGCGCCGGCGCCGCGTCGCGGACGGGACCCATGGCGCGCACCAGCGCGCGCAGCTCGTCGCGCACGGCCTCCTCGCGCGCCGTGCGCTCCGCGTCCTGGCGGACATCCTCGCGCTCCGCGCCGGTCTGCCGGCTGGCGTGATCCTGGTGGCGGCCGACGAGGGCCTCCACGACGGCGGGCGACAGCGCCTCGCGCCCGGCGATGGCGCGCGCGTGCTCAGGTCCCGTCGCATCGAGGACGGCGAGCAGCGTGCGGTCGCTGACGGCCCTGGAGACGGTGAGGAAGATCGCGGCGATGCCGACCGGCTGCGTGCCGATGAAGAGGGCGGTCCGCTCGGGGACCTGCGGGCAGCGCGAGAGGGCCGCGACCGCCTGCCGGCGCGCGTCCTCCGTCGAGGCGGCATAGAGCGGCTCGAACAGCTCGGCGAACTGGCCGAGGTCGGCGCGTGAGGGGAAGCGCAGGCTCTCGAAGCTGGAGACCGTGGCCATCAGCACGATATCCTTCGGCCGCCCCGATTGCGGCCTTTCCAGTTCGCGAAACCTGTCCGCCACGAAACACCTGTCGTCCCCGGACCCGCCGCCCCAGGCCGGCCCTCGTGATGATGGATGGGAAGGAGAAACCCGTATGTCCTTGCAAGAAGGACGTTTTTCACGCTCTTCCCGGCCGCCGCCTTTCGGGCGGAGCGGGTGCCAGCATAGGGCCGTCATGATTAACGGACGGTGAAGGTCCGTGAGGAAAGGCTGAAATTGCGCGCGGCATGCAGGCCCTGTGCCGTCGGGAACAGCGCCGGAGCGCGGATGCATCTAGGCTTAACAGTGTGTTAACCGCATGGTCGCTAAAATTCGCGAGGCCGGTCGGTTCGTCCGCTTCTTCGGGCGTGCTATGATTCGGCCGGGCCGGCGGAGGGGAAAGTCCCGCTCCGCCGCGGGAAAGGTGCGATGTTCCGGATACCGGACGGCGCCCATCGCGTTCCCTTCGGGAACCGGGCGAGGCCGATCGCCGTTTTCCATCCGACCGCGGCGACAGGGTGACACCGAACTCACGTCGCGGCCGGGTGACGGACCGGATGCACCGGCCTGCGCAAAGCGGGCAGGGTGAGATTGTAGGAGTACTTCATCCGTCTCGATTCTTCTTTTGGAGGCGAGAATGGCAGACGTAGTACGATTGGAGGAGTGGCGCGCGCGAGGCCCGCAACGCGAGACCGTGCGCCGCGAGGCTCCGGCCCAGGTTCTTCTCTTCACCGGCGTTCGCTACGAGCGTCTGACGCCGGCGATGCTGGCCGCGCGCGCCAAGGCGGCCGCGGCACAGCGCGGCGGGCCGGATTCGGCGCGCAGCTCCTGACGGCCGACGCGCGGAGCGCACCGGGCTGGCTCCCCGCGGGGCCGGCGCGTCGAATGCCGCCGCGAGCCGCGGCGGCCGACAGTTCCGATTGCTCCCCGGTGTCGGTCCTGCCCTGACGGCGGCGGTCAGCCGGGCGCGAAGATCTCGCAGCTCGCGTCGGCGAGGAAGGCGGTGGCCGATTCCAGGTAGCTTGCGGCCGGCACGAAGGTGCGCAGGACCGCATAGCCCTCCAGCCCGCGCATCTCTACGAGGATCGCCCGCTCCAGCTCCGGCGGCACCGCCTTGCGGATGCCGATCAGCTGGATCGGGGTCGCGACCAGCGTGTCGAGCGCGCCCGTCACCGAGGTGCGGTCGTTCATGCTGAACACCTCGTTCGAGGCGCTGTCGTAGACGGCGAGCGACCAGAAGGGCACGTCGCCCTCGGCGAAGAGGCGGATCGGCCCGTTTTCCAAAGAGAAGGCGCAGACGGCCGTGCGGATCGCCGGGTCGTCGTTGACGGGGGCGATGTCGACGCTCGAATTGGCGAGCGGGAAGAAGCGGTTCGTCTCGCCGAAGGTCTGCACCCGCGTATAGGCGTCGCGGCCGGTGAAGCTCGGCAGCGACAGGATGATGACGATGTGCAGCAGGGCCGCGCCGATGAGGCCGACGGCGACGGCGTAGAGGAGGCTACGCATCGGCGCAGCCCAGCCGGACGATGCCGGGCATGGCGAGGTCGATGACGCCGGAGCTGCCGGCCGTCGGCGTGTCGAGCAGCGTCATGACCAGGAGGAAGGCGCCGCGCCCCTCGGGGATGGCGAGCCAGTTGCCAGGTGCCGCGCCGGAGGCGATGTCGATGACGAAGCTGCCGTCCGGCCTGCGCAGCACCGACCAGGCGTTGAGGCCCTCGGGCAGGTCCGGCCGGCCCGCCGCGAGCGCGTTGCCCTCCCGGTCGGCGGCGTGCAGCGTCCACAGCCGCGCGGGCGGCGTGATGCCCTCGATGCGGTAGCGGCACTGGCGCACGAGGTTGCGGCCGTCGCTGTCGGTGGCGGCGGTGAAGGCGAGGCCCTCGGCGCCGCCGAAAAGCAGCCGGCCGTCGCGGGCGCGGTGCGCCTTGGCATAGGGGTCGGCGTCGATCGTCTGCGCGGCCGGGAAGGCCGTCCAGGGGCCGAGCGCGATGGCGCCGAAGCCGACCGTCGCCCTGAGCGCCCAGACCGAGCCGACCACGCCGAGACCGAAGGCGATGGCAAGGGCCAAGGCGATGACGAGGGGGATGCGGAACAATGCGGTCCACCGTTGGAATCAGGTTGGCGTCACTCTGTCCGCTTCGCGTCCGCCGCGTCAAGCGCGGCGACCCGGCCGTCGCCCTTGAGCGGCTTGGCCTCGTTGAAGCGGCGGGCGATGTCGCGCAGCAGCTTCGTCACCTCCGCCGACAGCGAGCGCGGTCGCACGAGGCGCGGCAGCGCGCCGTCCTCGTCCTTGTGCGCGACGGCGGTCGCCTTCGCACCGTCCGGCAGCGGATCGTCGATGCCGGGGATGGCGCGGAGCTCGATGCCCTGGTGGGCATAGTCCATCAGCCGCTTGAAGGTCATCGCCGGCAGCGAGCCGCCGGTCATGTTGTTGGTCGAGGTGTAGTCGTCGTTGCCGAACCAGACGGCGGTCGTGTAGTTGCCGGTGAAGCCGACGTACCAGGCGTCGCGATAGGCCTGGGTCGTGCCGGTCTTGCCGCCCGAGACGATGCCGCCGTCGAGCGCGCCGCGCCGCGCCGTGCCGCTCACCGGGATGGTGACGAGGATGCGGTTCATCGAGGAGAGCGCCGCCTCCGACAGCACGCGTTTCGCCGGCGGCTCGTCGCGGTTGAAGTCGTAGAGGATGTCGCCGTCGTAGTTCATGATCTGGCTGATGCCGTGGCGGCGCGACTGGAGGCCGCCGGCGGGGAAGATCGCGTAGGCGGTCGCCTGGTCGAGCACGGTCACCTCGGAGGTGCCGAGCGGCATGGTCTTGTCGGTGCGGATCGGCGTCTCGACGCCCATCGCCTTCGCCATCTCGGCGATCCGCGGCGTGCCGAGCTTCTCCTTGGCGAGGCGCACGGGGACGGTGTTGATCGATTTGGCGAGCGCCGTCATCAGCGTCATGCGGCCGGCATAGCTGCGGCCGTAGTTCTGCGGCGACCAGCCGCCCCAGCTGATCGGCGCGTCGACGATCGTCGTCTCCGGCGTCATGCCGGATTCCATCGCGGCCGAATAGGTATAGACTTTGAAGGAGGAGCCCGGCTGGCGCAGCGCCCGCGTGGCGCGGTTGAACTGGCTCTCGCCGTAGTCGCGGCCGCCGACCATGGCGCGCACCGCCCCGCCGTTCTCCACCATCACCAGCGCGCCCTGCTTGACGCGGTAGCTGTCGCCGTACTGGCGAAGGCCGCTTTCGACGGCCTCCTCGGCCGCCGCCTGCAGGCCCATGTCGATGGTGGTGCGGACCACCAGCGAATGCTGGGCGAAGGGCCTGGCGATGCGCTGGACCTCCTCGAAGGCCCAGTCGAGGAAGAAGTCGGGCGCAGTCTTCTCGTTGCGGTCGATGACGCTCGCCGGATTGCGCCGCGCGGCGATCACCTGGCCCTCGGTCATCAGCCCGCCCTGGACGAGGTTGGTCAGCACCTCGTTGGCCCGCGCGCGGGCGGCCGGCAGGTTGACGTGCGGCGCGTAGCGGGCCGGCGCCTTGAAGAGGCCGGCGAGCATGGCGGATTCGGCGAGGTTGACGTCGGTGACGGCCTTGCCGAAATAGAACTGCGCGGCCGCCGCCACGCCGAAGGTGCCGCCGCCCATGTAGGCGCGGTCGAGATAGAGGCGCAGGATCTCCTTCTTGGAGAGGTTCGCCTCCAGCCACAGCGCCAGGAACGCCTCCTTGATCTTGCGCTCGATGGTGCGCTCGTTGGAGAGGAACAGGTTCTTGGCGAGCTGCTGGGTGAGGGTGGAGCCGCCCTGCACGACGCCGCCGGCGCGCGCGTTCTCGTTCATGGCGCGGGCGAGGCCGAGGAAGTCGATGCCGAAATGGCTGAAGAAGCGCCGGTCCTCGGTCGCCAGCACCGCCTTGATCAGGTGGTCCGGCAGTTCGTCGATCGGCACGGAATCCTCGTGGATGATGCCGCGGTGGCCGATCTCGTTGCCGTAGCGGTCGAGGAAGGTGACGGCGAAGTCGCCGTGGGCGCGCCAGTTGCCCTTGGTCTCCTCGAAGGCGGGAAGCGCCAGCGCGAGCAGCAGCACGAAGCCGGCCGCGCCGAGGTTCATGCCCTCGCCGGCGACCTCGAAGACCGCCTTCTTCCACCCCTTGGCGTGGAAGCGGCGGGAGAAGATGGTGATCTCCTCCCAGATCTCGGCCGCGCGGAAACCGGCGTTCCAGATGGTCGAATCGATCCAGCTGTCGATGCGCAGCAGGATGTGCCGCTTGCGGCGGCGGGGTTTGACCGGCTTCGGGCTCTCGTCTTCCACGTCGTCTGCCTGCTGTTGATGAGCGCGGCGTGAGCCTGCCCTTTTCCGGTTAACGTCCGGTGACGGCCGGGTATTCTTCAAGGATAGCAGGCTTCGCGGCGATAGAGAACGGGCTTGACCTTTGCGGCGGACGGGTCCAGGGGTCGGGCATGACGATGCGGAAAACCGAGGACCTGCCGTTCTGGAAGACGAAGACGCTCGCCGAGATGTCCGACGCGGAGTGGGAGAGCCTCTGCGACGGCTGCGGGCTCTGCTGTCTCAACAAGCTGGAGGACTGGGACACGGGCGAGATCGTCTGGACCTCGGTCCGCTGCATTCTGCTCGACGGGGAAAGCTGTCGCTGCAAGGACTACGAGAACCGGCAGGCGACCGTGCCCGACTGCATCCGCCTGACGGTGGAGAGCGTGCAGACGATTTCCTGGCTGCCGCCGACCTGCGGCTATCGCCTGATCCGCGACGGCCACGACCTCTACTGGTGGCATCCGCTCGTCTCCGGCGACCCCGAGACCGTGCACCAGGCCGGCATCTCCGCGCGCGGGCGCACCGTCAGCGAGGAGGGCATCGACATCGAGGACTACGAGGACTACCTCGTGACCTGGCCGCTGGAAGTGGGCGACAAGGAAGAGGTGTAGGCCTTGGGCGCGACGTTGCGCCAGGCGGTCTCGACGAGGCCGCGCACCGTGTCCGCCTGCGCGCCGTCGAAATAGAGCGAGGTCCAGCCTCTGGCACCCCAGCCGCCGGGCACCGCCGCACAGAGCCCGGGCTCCGTCGCCAGCGCCATCGCCTGCTGGCCGGGCGTCAGCTTCACCACCGCGCGGCCGGCCTGCGGCAGCGACATGAAGATCCGCTCGCCCACCCGGAAGTCGCGCTTCCCGAAATGGGCGTTCTCGCAGGCGCCGGGCAGGCCGAGCGCCATATCGGCGAGGTCCTCCGAGGTCATGGCGAAAACCTAGTACGGAACGGCGGCGGCCGGAAGAAAACGCATGGTCTAGGAAAATAGTCCTTGACGGCGTGACGGTCCTTTGCTAGGGTTACGGCATGGTCGGAAAGGTGCGGGTGGCGAGATCGCCCCGAGCCTTCCGGAGGCTGAGAGGCCGGGCATATCCGCCCGCGGCCGGCCGGCCGACAGGACATTTTGGCAGGCGCCCGTTCGGCTGGACGGGCGCCTTTTCCGTTTCGGGTGCGGCGATGGAAATCGATCTGAGGCTTTTCGGGGTGGCGGCGGAGCCGGCGGGCTATGACGGGCTTGCGGCGCGGCGGGACGTGTTCGCGGACCGCGCCGCGCCGGTGCTCGACACCAAGGCGGAGGCCGCGGCCGATCCGCTCGGCGACATGCAGGGCATGCTGGTCGAGATGACCAAGGAGCTGCGCGAGCGCTTCCAGCGCTTCCAGAGCCAGAAGGTCTCGGCCGAGCGGGCCGCGGAGGACGCCGGCGACGAGGCGGCGCGCAAGCTCGCCCAGGCCGACGCCAAGGCGGCGATCGAGGCGGTCTCGCTGATCGTGCGCACGCTGGAGAAGATCGACAGCCTGCAGCGCGCGCTCGTCGCCGAACGCATCGCCGCCGAGGAGGCGGCGGGCGGGCCGGACGATCTCGACGCGCTGGCGGCGGAATTCGAGCGGCTGGTCGAGGAAAAGGTTGCGGAGCGGATGAATGCGCGGATCGCCGAGGGGCAGGAACGGGAAGGCGGGGCGGTCGCGGAAGAATGGGCAGGGGGACCGCTGTGTCGTCCACCCCCCTCTGGCCTGCCGGCCATCTCCCCCTCAAAGGGGGAGATCGGCAGGACGTGAGAACCTTGCTCAAACCACAGCGTTTGCGATGGGCGAGACGGCGCTCCACCTGATCTCCCCCCTCGAGGGGGAGATGGCCGGCAGGCCAGAGGGGGGCAAGACGGGCCGTGCGCTGCGGCGCATGGTGAAGAATCTCGCCCTCAAGGCCGATGCGATCATGACGGAGGCGGCCGGCGGGATGCGGAAGATCGGGGAACGGCGCGGGCTCGCGGCCTTCAGGGCCGAGGCGGACGCGGTCGGGGCGGGGCTCGGCGGATCGGATGATGCGGGTGCCCCCAACGCGGCCGGCGCGGCGGAGAGACGGCCGCGGCGGGACGAAGGGGGTGCGGCGGACGGAACGGCGGTATCGCCGCCGCCCTCCAGCCCCTTGTCCGGCGCTTCGGGTCCCCGGGAGAAGGGGAGCGGCCTGCCCGCCTTTCCCTCCTGGCGGGCGGCGCGGGACTGGCGGTTCACGGCGCGCGACGCGCAGCGGCCGCCGCCGGGCGACTGGCGGGTCTGGCTGCTGATGGGCGGGCGCGGCTCGGGCAAGACGCGGGCCGGCGCCGAATGGGTGCATGCGCTCGCCATGGCGCGGCCGAGGATCCGCATCGCGCTGGTGGCCGAGACGCTCGGCGACGCGCGCGAGGTGATGATCGACGGCGTCTCCGGCATCTGCCGGATCGCCGGGCGCGGCCGGCCGGACTTCGAGGCCTCGCGCCGGCGGCTCGTCTGGCCGAACGGCGCGATCGGGCAGATCTTCTCCTCCGAGGACCCGGAGAGCCTGCGCGGGCCGCAGTTCCACCTCGCCTGGTGCGACGAGCTGGGTAAATGGAAGCACGCGCAGGAGACCTGGGACATGCTGCAGTTCGGCCTGCGCCTCGGCGACGATCCGCGCGTGCTGGTGACGACGACGCCGCGGCCGGTGCCGCTGCTGAGGACGCTTGCCGCCGATCCGGCGACGGCGGTGCGGCGCATCCGCACCGAGGACAATGCGGGCCATCTCTCGCCGGGCTTCCTTGCCGCCATGGCGGCGCGCTACGGCGGCACGCGGCTCGGGCGGCAGGAGCTCGACGGCGAGCTGATCGCCGACCGCGAGGACGCGCTGTGGAACCGGGCACGGCTGGAGGCGGTGCGGCTGCGCCAGCCGGGGCCGCTCTCGCGCATCGTCGTGGCGGTCGATCCGCCGGCGACGGCGTCGGCGGCCTCCGTCTGCGGCATCGTCGCGGCGGGGCTCGACGCGACGGGCAGGGCGGTGGTGCTCGCCGACTGCTCGGTGACGGGCGCCTCGCCCGCCGGCTGGGCGGGCGCCGTGGTGCGCGCCTTCCGCCGCTTCGACGCCGACCGGGTCGTCGCCGAGGTGAACCAGGGCGGCGACATGGTGACGGCCATGCTCCGCAGCATCGACGCCGACCTGCCGGTGACGACGGTCCGGGCGACGCGCGGGAAGTTCCTGCGGGCCGAGCCGGTGGCGGCCCTCTACGAGCAGGGGCGGGTGGCGCATGCCGCCGCCTTCCCGGAGCTGGAGGACCAGATGTGCGACTTCGGCCCCGACGGCCTTTCCGCCGGCCGCTCGCCGGACCGGCTCGACGCGCTCGTCTGGGCGCTGACGGCGCTCGTCCTCGACCGGCAGGGCGAGCCGCGGGTGAGGGGCATGTGAGAGCACGCCCTGCGTGCTTCAGGAGAAAATACATTTTTTACGTGCATTCTCGTCCGCTCTGTGGTTGAGTAAGGCGGACCTTGCAGACAGTTCAGCGACTGCCGACGGACGCGCCGCCGCGCGCGCCCGGCTGCGTCCGCACGACCGCGGCACCAACGGGAGGATGGGGAAATGGCGATCAACAGGAAATTCTTCTTCGACCAGGTTCGCAATCGCCTGTTCGACGGCGGTCTTCGGCGCGGGCAGGTCGACGGCCTGACGGCGATCCTCGACCGCTGGGAAGGCACGATACCGGGGGCGGACGACCGCTGGCTCGCCTACATGCTGGGCACCGCCCACCACGAGACCGGCCGGACGATGCAGGCGGTGCGCGAGACCTTCGCGCCGACCGACGACCGGGCGATCGCCATCCTGGAGCGGGCCTTCGCCGCCGGCCGGCTCGCCTGGGTGCGCACGCCCTACTGGCGCAAGGACGAGGAGGGGCGGAGCTGGCTCGGGCGCGGGCTGGTGCAGCTCACCCACAAGACGAACTACGAGACGATGGCGCGGGAGACGGGGATCGACCTCCTCGGCCACCCCGAGCGGGCGATGGAGCTCGACGTCGCCGTCACCGTGATGTTCACGGGCATGATCAAGGGCAGCTTCACCGGCCGCAAGCTCGCCGACTACTTCTCGCCGTCGAAGGAGGAGTGGAAGCCGGCGCGGCGCATCATCAACGGCCTCGAACGGGCCGAGCTCGTCGCCAGCTACGCCAAGGCCTATTACGGCGCGATCAGCTACACGACCGAATGAACCTCGCGCGGCCGGACGGATCGCCCGGCGCCGCGCGAACCCGGCCGCAACGAACGATGGAACGGCAGCCCGGCCCCGGCCGGGCGTCCGCCGTTCCGGCCAACACAGGATGCTTCCATGCCGTTTTCCTTCCGATTGCCCTGGCGGCGTGCCGGGGCCGCCGCCGTGCCCGAAACCAAGGCGACGGGCTTCGTGGCGCTCGCCGCCGAGAGCCGGGCGCACTGGTCCTCCCGCAGCTATGCCGCGCTCGCCCGCGAGGGCTTCATGCGCAATCCCGTCGCCCACCGGGCGGTGCGGCTGATCGCCGAAGCCGCCGCCTCGGTGCCCTGGCTCGCCTATGCCGGCGAAGAGGAGCGGCCGGACGACCCGCTGCTTTCGCTCGTCGCGCGGCCGAACGGGCGCATGTCCGGCACGGACTTCCTGGAGACGCTCTACGGGCACCTGCTGCTCTCCGGCAACGCCTTCGTCGAGGGCGTGCGGATCGGCGGGGCGCTGCGCGAGCTCCATCCGCTCCGGCCCGACCGGGTGCGCATCGTCGAGGGGCGGGACGGCTGGCCGGAGGCCTACGAATACCGGGCGGGCGCGCATGTGCGGCGCCTGCCGGCGGAGGGGCAGGGGGTGCTGCACCTCCGGCTCTTCCACCCGCTCGACGACCGGCTCGGCTTCGCGCCGCTGGAGGCGGCGGGCATGGCGCTCGACCTCTCCAACGCCGCCGCCGTCTGGAACAAGGCGCTGCTCGACAATTCCGCCCGGCCCTCCGGCGCGCTGGTCTACCAGCCGAAGGAGGGCGGCAATCTTTCCCCCGACCAGTACGACCGGCTGAAGGCCGAGCTGGAGGAGGGCTATGCCGGCGCGGCGCGCGCCGGGCGGCCGATGCTGCTGGAGGGCGGGCTCGACTGGAAGGCGATGGGGCTCTCGCCGCGCGAGATGGATTTCGTCGAGGCGAAGAACGGGGCGGCGCGCGACATCGCGCTCGCCTTCGGCGTGCCGCCGATGCTGATCGGCATCCCGGGCGACGCGACCTACGCCAACTACCAGGAGGCGAACCGCGCCTTCTGGCGGCTCACCGTGCTGCCGCTCGTCTTCCGCACGGCGGCCGCCTTCTCCGCCTGGCTGTCCGACGGCGCCGGCGAGGCGGTGCGCCTTGCCCCCGACCTCGACGAGGTGAGCGGGCTTGCGGCGGAGCGCTCCGAGGTCTGGGCGCGGGTCGGGGCGGCGGATTTCCTCAGCGACGAGGAGAAGCGGCGGGCGGTGGGGTATTGAGGGGGCGGCGTGTTCGGCTTACCCCCTCTGCCCTGCCGGGCATCTCCCCCACAAGGGGGAGATCGGGTGGAGCACCGTCTCGCTCCTCTCCGATGCTGCAGCTGACGCGGGGCGCCGGCGTCTTGCCGATCTCCCCATGCCCGACAGGGCAGAGGGGGGTATGCGAGGATAATCAACGGCTTGCGGAAAGCGCCTGAATCGCCTTGCCGCACGGCTGAATCATTTTGCGAGGTCGTTGAATCGATCTTCGAGCGAACCCGCGCAAGGGATTCGAAAGACTCGGCAATCCGTCCGCCTTCCGCACGGGAAGGGGGCCGATCCTGAACTTCAGTATACGCTGAAAGGCTTAACGAATGGCTGACTTCGGAAACGACGGCGGGCTGTGGACGGCGCGCCTTGCGGGCGCGCTCGCGGGGGCGGCGGTCTCGCTCATCTATCTCCTGCCGAAGAGCCGCCGCGAGGCGGCCTGCCGCTTCCTGACGGGCCTCGCCTGCGGCCTTGTCTTCGGCGGGCCGACCGGCCTGTGGATCGCCGTGCGCCTCGGCATCGCCGGCCATCTGGGCGCCTCCGAGATGATGCTGACGGGGGCCGCCGCCGCGAGCCTCTCGGCCTGGTGGGGGCTGGGGGTGCTGGCGCGGATTGCGGAGAGGATGAGGCAGTAGCGAGTAATGAGTGGCGAATAGCGAATAGCGAATAGCGAGTAGCGAATAGGGAATTGGGGGGGGCGGACGTGGGGGAGACCCCTATTCGCTATTCGCTATTCGCTATTCGCTCAATCACGGAGCGAGACATGATCACCGACGGCCTGCCGGTCTGGCGGACGAAGAAATATGCCGATCTGACGCTGCAGGGCGTTTCCGGCGACGGGACGTCTTCCGGCTATGCCAGCGTCTTCGGCGAGGTGGACCTCGGGCGCGACGAGATCGCGCCGGGGGCCTTTTCCCGTTCGCTCGCGCGGCGCGGGGCCTCCGGCGTGCGCATGCTGTTCCAGCACGACGCGGCCGAGCCGCTCGGGCGCTGGCGCACGATCCGCGAGGACGCGCGCGGGCTCTATGTCGAGGGCGTGCTGGCGCCCGGCGTGGCCCGCGCCCGCGAGGTGCTGAGCCTGATGAAGTCCGGCGCGCTCGACGGGCTCTCGATCGGCTTCCAGACGGTGCGCGCGAAGACCGACCGGGCGACCGGCGTGCGCCGCATCCTGGAGGCGGATCTCTGGGAGATCTCCATCGTCACCTTCCCGATGCTGCCGTCGGCGCGCGTCTCGAACGTGAAGAACGCGCGGTGGTTCCGCGACGGGGAGACGGAGCTCGTCCGCGCCATGCGCCGGGCGGCCCGCCTCATGAAACGCCAGACACCGAAATCCCAGCCAACGAGAGGACGAACATGACCGACACGCAACTGACCGCGCCCGAGATCAAGGCCGCGCCGGAGACCATCACCGCCGCCTTCGACGACTTCATGGAGGCCTTCGAGGCCTTCAAGGAGACGAACGACCGCAGGCTCGGCGAGATCGAGAAGAAGATGACGGCCGACGTCGTCACCCGGGAGAAGGTGGAGCGCATCAACCGCGCGCTCGACGAGCAGAAGCGCATCGTCGACCACATGGCGCTGAAGGCGGCGCGGCCGGCGCTGGCGGGCGGGGCCGACAACCCCGAGGCGGCCGAGCACAAGGCGGCCTTCTCCGCCTATCTGCGCCGCGGCGACGAGAGCGGGCTGCGCGCGCTGGAGGAGAAGGCGATGTCGATCGGCACGCCGGCCGACGGCGGCTATCTCGTGCCGCCGGAGACCGACACGGAGATCGGCCGCAGGCTCTCCGCCGTCTCGCCGATCCGGGCGCTCGCGACCGTGCGCCAGGTCTCCGGCGCGGTGCTGAAGAAGCCCTTCGCCGCCGCCGGCATGGCGGCGGGCTGGGTGGCGGAGACGGCCGCGCGGCCGCAGACCGGCACGGCGCAGCTCTCCGAGCTCTCCTTCCCGACGATGGAGCTCTACGCCATGCCGGCGGCGACCGCCGCACTCCTGGAGGACGCGGCCGTCGACGTGGAAAGCTGGATCTCGTCGGAGGTCGACGCCGTCTTCGCCGAGCAGGAGGGCACCGCCTTCGTCTCCGGCGACGGCACCAACAAGCCGAAGGGCTTCCTCGACTACACCAAGGTCGCGGATTCCGGCTGGAGCTGGGGCAGCATCGGCTATATCGCCACGGGCGCGGCTGGCGGCTTCAAGCCGAGTGGGCCGGCCGACACGCTGATCGACGTCGTCTATGCGCTGAAGGCGGGGCACCGGCAGAACGGCACCTTCGTCATGAACCGCAAGACGCAGGGCTCGATCCGCAAGTTCAAGGACGCCGAGGGCAACTATCTCTGGCGCCCGCCGGCCAACGCCGGCAACCCCGCCTCGCTGATGGGCTTCGCCATCGCCGAGGCCGAGGACATGCCGGACACCGGCGCCGACAGCTTCGCCATCGCCTTCGGCGACTTCCGCGCCGGCTATCTGGTGGTCGACCGCACCGGCGTGCGCGTGCTGCGCGACCCCTATTCGGCCAAGCCCTACGTGCTGTTCTACACGACCAAGCGCGTCGGCGGCGGGGTGCAGAACTTCGAGGCGATCAAGCTCGTCAAGTTCGCGGAGAGCTGAGGCGGGCGGGCGCGGGGCCATCGCTTGCGCGGTACCCCCTCCGGCCTGCCGGCCATCTCCCCCGCAAGGGGGAGACCGGATGGAGCGCCGTTTCGCCCGTCGCCGGCGCTGCCGTCGACGTGGGGGCCCCGCTTCCTGCCGATCTCCCCTTGAGGGGGAAAGACTGCGACGCATCCCGATTCCTTTGCCCCGGCGATCCTCCCCTGACGCCGGGACGGGCGGGCGCGGCTTGCTCCCGGCCGCGCCCGCCATCTTCTTCCACGGACGAGGTACCATGACCATTGCCGAACTGACGCCGCCTCCGGCGGAGCCGATCACGCTCGCCGAGGCGAAGGCGCATCTGAGGCTCGACGCCGTCGACGAGGACGCGCTCGTCGCCGCGCTGATCCGCGCCGCGCGCGAGCACCTGGAACGGGAGACGGGGCTCAGCCTGATCACCCGCAGCTTCCGGCTCTATCTCGACGACTGGCCCGCGTCGCGGGTGATTCCGATTGCCAGAGGGCCGGTGCAAGCCATTGAAAACGTGACGGTCTACGACGCGGCGGGCCTGGCCGTCGATGTCGACGTCGCGGGCTATCTGCTCGACGGCCATGCGCGGCCGGCGCGGCTGATGCTGCCGGAACGGCCGGCCGCGGGCCGGGCGATCAACGGCATCGAGATCGATTTCTCCGCCGGCTTCGGCGAGAGCGGGACGGACGTGCCCGACACGCTGAAACGGGCGATGCTGCTGCACGTGGCGGCGATGTTCGAGCTGCGCGGCGTGCTCGCGCCGGACGACCAGCCGGGCGCGGTGCCGCCGGGCTACGACCGGCTCGTCGCGCCCTGGCGGCTGCGGAGGCTGTGATGGCGATCGATCCGGGCGCCTTCACGGCGCGGCTCATCCTCGAACGGCCGGTCGAGACGCCGGACGGGCAGGGCGGCGTCCTTCGCGGCTTCGAGACGCTGGCGACGCTCTGGGCGCGCATCGAGCCGGTCTCGGCCTTGCTGCGCGAGACGGCGGGGGCGGAGCGGGCGACCGTGACGCACCGCATCCGGCTGCGCCGGCGGGACGACATTATCGGCGGCATGCGCTTCCGCAAAGGGATGCGGCTTTTCGCGATCCGCGTCGCGCGCGATCCGGACGAGACGGGGCGCTACACGCTCTGCGACTGCGAGGAGGACCGGCCATGAGCCGCAGGGAGGACCCGGCCATGAGCCGCAGGGAGGAAAGGCCATGAGCGCGGCGCAGGCCCTGCAGAGGGCGATCTTCTCGCGGCTCTCGGGCGACGCGGCGCTGGCCGCGCTCGTCGGCGCGGGCGGCGTCGCCGACCGGCTGCTTCCGCGCGCGGCGGGGCCGCGCGTCGTCATCGCCGCCATCGACAGCACCGACCGCTCCACCGCGAGCGAGGCCGGCGAGGAGCATGCCGTGACATTGGAGGTGTGGTCCGAGGCGGCGGGGCACCGGGAGGCGCAGGCAATCGCCGCGGCGGTGCGGAGCGCGCTGCACGACGCGGCGCTTACGCTCGACGGGCATCACCTCGTCCTTCTCTTCCACCGCGACACGCGGCTCGCCCGCAACGGCGGCACGCGCTTCCACCGCGCGGAGATGCGTTTCCGCGCGGTGACGGAACCTTCGGTCTAACCAACGGAAAGGATTTTGCCATGGTGGCGCAGAAGGGGCGGGACCTGCTCCTCAAGATCGAGAACGGCGGAAGCTACGCGACCGTCGCGGGGCTGAGGGCGAAGCGGCTGTCGTTCAACGCCCAGCTCGTCGACGTGACGGACGGGGAATCGGCGGGGCGCTGGCGCGAGCTGCTCGGCGGGGCGGGCGTGCAGCGCGCGGCCGTCAGCGGCAGCGGCATCTTCAAGGATCAGGCCTCCGACGCGCTGGTGCGCACGCGCTTCTTCGCCGGCACCGTGGCGAGCTGGCAGATCGTCATCCCCGATTTCGGCACGGTCACCGGGCCGTTCCAGATCGCGGCGCTGGATTATTCCGGCGCGCATGACGGCGAGGTGCTGTTCGAGATCGCGCTGGAATCGGCGGGCGCGCTCGCCTTCGGGGCGCTGTGATGGGCGCGCGGGCGAACCGCCGGCGCGGCGAGATCGAGGCCTTCCTCGACGGCGAGCGGCGGGTGCTGTGCCTGACGCTCGGCGCGCTCGCCGAGCTGGAGACGGCCTTTTCCGTCGACAGCCTCACCGGGCTTGCGGAGCGCTTCTCCTCCGGGCGGCTGAAGGCGGACGACCTGATCCGCATCCTCGGCGCGGGGCTTCGCGGCGGCGGCAACCTCTTCTCCGACGAGGAGGTGGCCGGCATGGCGGCGGCGGGCGGGCTCGCGGAGCTGGCGCGCATCGTCGCGGCCCTTCTGGAGGCGACCTTCGGCGGCGGGGAGGGCGGCGAAAACCCTCCGCAGCCGCATCCGGCCCGAGCGGCGGGAGACCCGCCTTCCCCTGGGAGGCGGTGCTTCACGCCGGGCTCTGCCGGATGCGGCTTGCGCCCAGGGATTTCTGGGAAATGACGCCGGTGGAGCTTGCGCATGCGCTGGGGCTGAGACGGCCGCAGCCGGAGGCGCCGGGGCGCGGCGCGCTGGCGGCGCTGATGCGCGCCTTTCCCGACACGGAGGACTGAGAGATGGCCGAGACGGACGAGACGCCGCTTGCCGGCACCATGCGCGACGCCGAGCACCTGACGGCGGTGTTCGAGGACCTGGAGGCGCGCTCGCGCGCCTTCGGTTCGGCGCTGACCGGGGCGCTGAAGGGGGCGGCGGCCGACGGCAAGGGGCTGGAGAGCGTGCTGCGCGGGCTGGCGCTGAGGATGAGCGACATCGCGCTCTCCGCCGGGCTGAGGCCGCTGGAGGGCGTGCTTTCGGCCGGCGTGTCCGGGCTGATCGGCGGGGTGACGCCCTTCGCCAAGGGCGGCGTCGTGGCCGCGCCGACCTATTTCGGCACGGGCGGCGGGCTCGGGCTGATGGGCGAGGCGGGGGCGGAGGCGATCCTGCCGCTGAAACGCGGGCCGGACGGGGCGCTGGGCGTGGCCGCCGAGGGCGGCGGGGGCCCGCGCATCGTCTTCAACGTGACGGCGCAGGACGCGGCGAGCTTCCGCAAGTCGGAAGGGCAGATCGCGGCGATGCTGACGCGGGCGGTGGGGCGGGGGCAGCGGAGTTTGTGAGGGGCGTGTTGAGTGCCCCTCATCCCCCTGCCGGGACCTCTCCCCGCAAGCGGGGAGAAGGGGGAAAGCGGCAAGGCATCGGTTCCTCGCCCCGCTTGCGGGGAGAGGATGCCGGCAGGCAGGTGAGGGGCCCGCAGGGCATTCACGGAGACGATAATGGCGGGATTTCATGAGGTTCGGTTTCCGCTGCGGGTGGCGCTCGGCACGAGCGGCGGGCCGGTCAGGCGGACGGATATCGTCGGGCTCTCCAACGGGCGGGAGAACCGCAACCGGCGCTGGAAGGACGCGCGGCGGCACTACGACGCCGGCTCCGGCGTGCGCTCGATCGACGATCTCTACGCGGTGCTCGCCTTCTTCGAGGCGCGGGCCGGGCAGTTCCACGGCTTCCGCTTCCGCGATCCGGTCGACCACAAGTCCTGCCCGCCGGGCGCGGCGGTCTCGGCCTCCGACCAGCGGATCGGCACCGGCGACGGCGAGCGGGCGGCCTTCCAGCTCGTCAAGCGCTATGCGGACGCGGGCGGGGAGACGGTGCGGACCATCGAGAAGCCGGTGGCGGGGACGGTCGTGCTTTCCGTCGCCGGCGTCGCGGTGCCGGCGGCGGACTATGCGGTGGACGCGGAGACGGGCGTCGTGACCTTCAAGGCGGGCAGGATCCCGGCCTCGGGGACGATCCGCGCCGGTTTCGAGTTCGACGTGCCGGTGCGCTTCGACACGGACCGCATCGACATCGACCTGTCGCAATTCGAAGCGGGGCGCATTCCCTCGATCCCGCTGGTGGAGATCCGGCCATGAGGACGATACCGGCGGCACTCGCCGCCCATCTCGACGGCGGGGCGACGACGCTCTGCCATGCCTGGCGCGTGACGCGCCGCGACGGCACCGTGCTCGGCTTCACCGACCACGACCACGACCTTTCCTTCGGCGGCACCGTCTATGCGGCGGCGAGCGGCTTCCAGGCGAGCGAGGCGGAGGACGGCAGCGGGCTTTCGGCCGAGGGCGGCGAGGTGGCGGGCGGCTTTTCCGCCGAGGCGATCCGGGCGGAGGATCTTGCCGCCGGGCGCTACGACGGGGCGGGCGTCGAGGTCTATCTCGTCAACTGGGAAAGCCCGTCCGAGCGGCTCCTGCTGCGCAGCGCCGAGCTCGGCGAGGTGCGGCGCGAGGGCGAGCTGTTCCGGGCGGAGCTCCGGCGGCTCACCCACCGGCTCGACGCGGTGCGCGGCCGGATCTACGGCCATCGCTGCGACGCGGTGTTCGGCGACCGGCGCTGCGGTATGAACACGGCCTCCGCCGCCTACAGCGCGACGGGGACGGTGAGCGCGGTCGTCGACGGGATGCGCCTCCGCGTGTCGGGGCTCGCGGGCTTTGCCGAGCGGTTCTTCCGCTACGGCGTGCTGGTCTTCGCGAGCGGGGCGGCCGACGGACTGTCGGCCGACATCGAGGACCATCGCCGGCCGGGCGGGGCGACGGAACTGACGCTCTGGCTGCAGATGCCGGCGGGCGTGAAGGCCGGGGATGCGGTGCGGGTGACGGCGGGCTGCGACAAGCGGTTTTCGACCTGCAGGGCGAAATTCGGCAACGGGCTCAACTTCCGCGGCTTCCCGCACATGCCGGGCAGCGACTTCGCCTACGGCTATGCCGACGGGGACACGGTGCATGACGGGCGGGTGCTTTATGAGTGATGCTCCGGTCGTACCGCGACACCCCCCTCTGGCCGGCAGGCCAGAGGGGGGTAAAAGGACAGGCGACGATCACGCCGCCCGCATCGTCGCCATCGCCCGGACCTTCGTCGGCACGCCCTATCGCCACCAGGGATCGCTGAAGGGCGTCGGGTGCGATTGCCTGGGGCTCGTCCGCGGCGTGTGGCGGGAGCTTTACGGGCGCGAGCCGGAGGTGCCTCGGCCCTATGCGCCGGACTGGGCGGAGCGGGCGGGGGAGGAGCGGCTGCTTCTCGCCGCCGCGCGCCATTGCGGGGCGGCGCTGCCGGTTTCCGAATTGCAGGCGGGCGATCTCGTGATCTTCCGCTGGCAGGCGGGGGCGGCGGCGAAGCATGCCGGCATCGCCGCGCCCGGCGGGCGCTTCATCCATGCCTACGAGCAGGCGGCGGTGGTGGAATCGCCGCTCACCCCCTCCTGGCGGCGGCGGATCGCCGGCGTCTTCCGTTTTCCGGAGCAACCCTGAGCCATGGCGACACTTCTTCTCCAGGCGGCGGGCGCGGCGCTCGGCGGCCTGTTCGGTCCCTTCGGCGCGATCCTCGGCCGGGCGGCGGGCGCGCTTGCCGGCTCCGTCGTCGACCGCTCGCTGATCGCCGGCACGGCGACGATCACCGGCGCGCGGATGGGCGACGCGCGCATCCCCGGCGCCGACGAGGGCACGGCGGTAAGCCGCGTCTACGGCACCGCCCGCGTCGGCGGCACGCTGATCTGGGCGACGCGCTTCGAGGAGGAGGTGGCCGTCGAGCGCGAGGGCGGCAAGGCGACCGGCGCGCGCGTCGAGACCTTCCGCTATTTCGCCAATGTCGCCGTCGGCATCTGCGAGGGGCCGATCGCCGGGGTGCGGCGCGTCTGGGCGGACGGGCGCGAGATCGACCTTTCCGGCATCGAGATGCGCGTCCATCGCGGCACGGAATCCCAGGCGCCCGATCCGCTGATCGAGGCGAAGCAGGGGGCGGGCAACGCGCCCGCCTATCGGGGCCTCGCCTATGCCGTCTTCGAGCGGCTGCCGCTCGACGTCTTCGGCAACCGCATCCCGGTGCTGCAGTTCGAGGTCCTGAAGCCGGTCGGCACGCTGGAGCGAAAGATCCGCGCGGTCACCGTCATCCCGGGATCGAGCGAGCACGGCTACGACCCGCGGCTCGTGACGGAGAAGACCGGCGCGGGCGCCGGGCGCAACATCAACCGCAACACGACGACGGCCGCCACCGACTGGGAGGCCTCGATCGACGAGCTTCAGGCGCTCTGCCCGAACCTCGAGCGCGTCGGCCTCGTCGTCGCCTGGTTCGGCACGGACCTGCGCGCCGGCCATTGCCGCATCGTGCCGGGCGTCGAGGTGCCGGCGCGCACGGCGGAGAGCCGGCCCTGGCGGGTCTCGGGCATCCCGCGCGGGGCGGCGCATGTGGTGAGCCGCAGCGGCGGCGGGCCGGCCTATGGCGGCACGCCCTCCGACGAGAGCGTCGTCGCGGCCATCGCCGATCTCAAGAAGCGAGGGCTGGAGGTCTATCTCTATCCCTTCATGCTGATGGACGTGCCGGCGGGCAACGACCTGCCGGACCCCTATGGCGGCTCCGGGCAGGCGCCCTATCCCTGGCGCGGGCGCATCACCTGCCATCCGCCCTCCGCCGACGGCACGGGGGCGGCGAAGAGCCAGGTCGAGGCCTTCGTCGGCGACGCGGACGCCTCCGATTTCGCGGTGTCCGGCACCACGGTCGCCGGGCCCTCCGGCGACGCGGGGTTCCGCCGGCTGATCCTGCATTACGCGCTTCTCGCCAAGGCGGCGGGCGGGGTGGACGGCTTCATCGTCGGCTCGGAGATGCGCGGGCTGACGCGGCTTTCCGACGGGGCGGGCGGCTTTCCCTTCGTGGCGGCGCTGCGGGCGCTTGCCGCCGACGTGCGCGCCATCCTGGGCGCCGGCACGAAGATCACCTATGCGGCGGACTGGAGCGAATATTTCGGCTACCGGCCGGAGGGCTCCTCCGCCGTCCATTTCAACCTCGATCCGCTCTGGGCCTCGCCGGCGATCGATGCGATCGGCATCGACAACTACATGCCGATCTCCGACTGGCAGGACGGCGACACAGAGGGCGGCAACCCGGACGGCTTCCGCCATGCCGAGGACGCGCTGGCGATGCGCGCGATGATCGCCGGCGGCGAGGGCTTCGACTGGCACTATGCGAGCGCCGCCGACCGGCGCGCGCGCATCCGCACGCCGATCACCGACGGCATGGCGGGAAAGCCCTGGGTGTTCCGCTACAAGGACCTCGGAAGCTGGTGGACGCGGCGGCATTACGAGCGCGGCGCGGGCGGGGCGGAGGTCTCCGAGCCCACGGCCTGGGTGCCTCGGTCGAAGCCGGTCTGGTTCACCGAGCTCGGCTGCCCGGCCGTCGACAGGGGCGCGAACCAGCCGAACGTCTTCACCGACCCGAAGAGCTCGGAGGACGCGCGGCCCTACCATTCCGGCGGCGCGCGCAGCGACGCGGCGCAGCGCCGCTTCCTCGACGCGCATCATGCCTGGTGGCAGGGCGGCGGGTCGGAGGACGGCATGGTCGATCCCGGCCATGTCTTCGTCTGGACCTGGGACGCGCGGCCCTATCCGGCCTTCCCGGAGAAGACGGAGCTCTGGTCGGACGGCGGCAACTGGCAGCTCGGCCACTGGCTGAACGGCCGGCTCGGCGCGGGCACCGTCGCCGACGTGATCGCGGCGGTGCTGACGGACCACGGGTTTTCCGATTTCGACGTCTCCGGCGTGGCGGGCGACCTGACCGGCTTCGTGCAGGCGGAGCAGACGTCGGCGCGCGCGCTCCTCGAACCGCTGATGGAGGCCTTCCAGATCGACGCGGCGGAGGCGGGCGGCACGCTCGTCTTCCGCTCGCGCCTGCGCTCGGGGCTCGCCGCGCAGGCGATCGACGTCCTCGCCGAGCGGCCGGACGAGGCCGCCTTCGAGGAGAGCCGCGGCCAGGCGAGCGATTTCGCGGGCGAGGCGATCCTCGACCATTTCGAGGAGGCGGGCGGCTATCCGCGCGCCACCGCCCGCTCGCGCCGCATGGCCTCCGGCAGCGACCGGGTGCTGCGGCTGGCGCTGCCGGCGGTCATGCATCCGGGGGCGGCCGCGTCCTCGGCGGAGGCGGCGCTGCGCGACCAGCGCGCGGCCCAGCGGCGGCTCACCTTCCGCCTGCCGCCGACGGCGCTCGGCCCCGTGCCGGGCGACGTGGTGCGGCTCGTGGACGGGCCGGAGGGGCGGTTCCTGGTCACGGCGATCACCGACGGGCTCGTCCGCGAGGTGGAGGCGCGCGCCATCGCCTCCGGCGACAGCCCGGCGCCGACGCCGGTGGAGACGCCGCGCCGTGCGGCGAAGGGCGCGACACCTTCGGAGGCCTTCATGCCGGAGGTGGTCTTCCTCGACCTGCCGGTCACGGGCGAGGGGGCGGTGCAGGATTTCGCCCGCGTCGCGGCCTATGCCGCGCCCTGGAGGCCGGTGGTGCTGTCGAGCTCGGCGGGGGTGGAGGGCTTTTCGCCGCGTGTGCGGCTCGACCGGCCGGCGCGGATCGGACGGCTGGCGGAGGCGCTCGGGAGCGGACCTGTCGGGCGCTTCGACCGGGGCAATGCGCTCGTCCTCGACCTGCCCTTCGGCGGGCTTGCCGGCGTGGCGACCGTCGCGCTGCTGAACGGGACGAACCGGATCGCGGTCCGGGCCGGGGACGGCGGCTTCGAGGTGATCGGCTTTGCCGAGGCGAGCGAGATTTCTCCGCGGCGCTTCCGGCTCACCGGGCTCCTGCGGGCGCTCGGCGGCACGGAGGACGCCATGGCGGCGGGCCATGCCGCGGGGGCGGAGGCCGTGCTGCTCGACGAGGCGGTGCGGCCGCTGGGGCTCGGCGCCGGGGAGGCGGGGCGGCTCGCCAACTGGCTTGCCGAGGCGGCCGGCATGGCGGGCGGACGGGCCGGCCCCTTCGCCTTCGCCGGCGGCGAGCGGGCGCTGACGCCGCTTGCGCCGGTGCATCTTGCGGCGCGGCGCGGGACGGGCGGCGTGCGGCTTTCCTGGGTGCGGCGCGGGCGGATCGACGCGGACGGCTGGCTTGCCGCCGACATCCCGCTCGACGAGCCGGCCGAGGCCTACCGGCTCGACATCCTCTCCGGCGACGGCGTGGTGCGCAGCGTCGAGACGGGGATGCCCTGGCATCTCTATGCGGCGGCCGACGAGATCGCCGACTTCGGCGCGCCGCAGGCGGCGATCGCCATCCGCGTGCGCCAGATCGGCCGCGCCGTGCCGCTCGGCCTGCCGGCGCGGGCGGTGCTGGCGATGAAGGCGTGATTGCCCCTCATCCGGCGACCGCGCGGTGCGCAGCGTCGAAACGGGGCGCCCAGGGCACCTCTATGCGGCGACTGACGAGGTTGTCGATTTCCGCATGCTGTAGGCGGCAACCGTCATCCGTATGCGCCAGATCATCGCGCGGCCTGCCGGCGCGGGAAGTGCTGGCGGTGAAGGCGTGATTTGCCCCTCATCCGGCTGCCGCCACCTTCTCCCCGCAAGCGGGGAGAAGGGGAAAGGGGCGATGGTTTCCCGTCAGCAAAACAGCCCGGCATCTGCCTTCTCCCCGCTTGCGGGGAGAGGTCCCGGCAGGGGGATGAGGGGCGCTGCGATCATCAACGACAAGCAAAGGAGACATCCATGAACGACGTCGTCGCCTGGTATCGTTCGCGCACCGTCTGGGGCGCGCTGGTGGCCGTCCTCGCCTCGCTGGCGCATTTCGCCGGCGTCGGCGTCACGGCGGCCGAGGAGGCGGAGATGGCCGACCTGATCGTGACGGCCGCGGGCGCGCTCGGGGGCATCGTGGCGCTCCTCGGGCGGCTTTCGGCGCGGCGGCGGGCGGGCTAGCGGCCGACATTCATTTGCCGTTCAGTGTTGATCGTTTAATGCTTGCATCAAGATGATCCGCACCTGAAAGTATGTTCATGGCCTCGCCCCTTCTCACGGTCGCCTTCGCGGCCAGCCTGATGCTTCCGGGCACCCCCGACACCGGGGGCGGTCCGGATGTCGTGCGGGTTGCCGGCGATTGCAGCGCCGCCGCCGCGCAGGTGGTGGCGCAGACCGGCGGCGAACTGCTTTCGGCGCAGCCCCGCGGCGACACCTGCGTGGTGACGGTGCTTGTGCCCGGCAAGGGCAACGGACGCCCGCGCAAGGTGACGGTGCGCGTGCCGATGTGACGGCGCGGGCGGAGCGGGAAACGGGGACGGGAACAAGGACGGGGACGCATGCGCATTCTGGTGGTCGAGGACGACGTCAACCTGAACCGGCAGCTCACCGACGCGTTGAAGGAAGCCGGCTACGTGGTGGACCAGGCCTTCGACGGCGAGGAGGGCCACTATCTCGGCGACGCCGAGCCCTATGACGCCGTCATCCTCGACATCGGCCTGCCGGAGATGGACGGCATCACCGTGCTGGAGAAATGGCGCGCCGACGGCAAGGCCATGCCGGTGCTGATCCTGACCGCCCGCGACCGCTGGAGCGACAAGGTCGCCGGCATCGACGCGGGCGCCGACGACTACGTGGCCAAACCCTTCCATGTCGAGGAGGTGCTGGCGCGCATCCGCGCGCTGATCCGCCGCGCGGCGGGGCATGCGAGCCCGGAGATCGTCTGCGGCCCGGTGCGGCTCGACACCAAGGGCTCCAAGGCGACCGTCAACGGCGAGCCGCTGAAGCTCACCTCGCACGAATACCGGCTGCTCTCCTATCTCATGCACCACATGGGCCAGGTCGTCTCGCGCACGGAGCTGGTCGAGCACATGTACGACCAGGACTTCGACCGGGATTCCAACACGATCGAGGTCTTCGTCGGCCGGCTGCGCAAGAAGATCGGCGTCGACCTGATCGAGACCGTGCGCGGCCTCGGCTACCGGATGCAAGCGCCCGCCGATGGCCAGTAGCGAGCGGGCCGCCAACGCCGGGCGCTCGCGCTCGCTCACCTTCCGCGTCCTCTTCCTCGCCACGCTCTGGGCGGCCGTCGCCCTCGTCGTCATCGCCGTCGTCATCTCCGCGCTCTACCGGCAGAGCGCGGAGAAGAGCTTCCGCGATCTCCTGCGCGCGCAGCTCTACAACGTGATCAATTCCGTCTCGGCGGAGGAGGGCCAGCGGCTCGCCGGCGCGCCGCAGCTCGGGGACCTGCGCTTCTTCCAGCCGCAATCGGGCTGGTACTGGATCGTCGAGCCGATCGGCGGGACGCTCGAAAGCGAACCGCTCACCTCGGCCTCGCTCGGCTCCGCCGTCATCCCCATCCCCGACACCGACGCCATCCCCTTCGACACCCGCTACGAGCGCTTCTACACGACGCGCGATTCCTTCGACAACGCGGTCGAGGTGGTGGAGACCGAGGTGGTGCTCGACGACGAGGGGCGCACGGCGCGCTTCCGCGTCGTCGGCAACCGCGACGTGCTGGAGGCCGACATCGACGACTTCTCCGGCAGCCTCTACCTGGCGCTCGCCGGCTTCGGCATCGGCAGCCTGCTGCTCAACGTCGTGGCGATCCTGATCGGCCTCAAGCCGCTCGACCACGCGCGCCAGGCGCTGGAACGCATCCGCGCCGGCGACAGCGAGCGGCTCGACGGCGATTTCCCGCGCGAGATCCAGCCGCTCGCAAGCGAGATCAACGCGCTGATCGACAGCAACCGCCGCATCGTCGAGCGCGCCCGCATGCAGGTGGGCAACCTCGCGCATTCGCTGAAGACGCCGATCGCGGTGCTGCTCAACGAATCGCGGACGATCGCCGCCCCGCAGGGCGAGCTGGTGCGCACGCAGGCCGAGGCGATGCAGAGCCAGGTGCAGTCCTACCTCAACCGCGCCCGCATCGCCGCGCAGCGCGAATCCGTGCTCGCCCGCACGGAGGCGCAGGGCACGCTCGAACGGCTGGTCCGGGTGATGCGCCGCCTCAACGCCGACAGGGCCTTTCCGCTGTCCGTCGACCCGCCCGGCCTGGTGCTCGCCATGGAGCAGCAGGACGTCGAGGAGACCGTCGGCAACCTGCTCGAGAACGCGGCGCGCTATGCGCGCAGGACCGTCGCCGTCCGCGCCTTTCCCGCGCCCGCCGGCATGGCCGGCAGCGACCCGGCGCGCCGGGCCTGGGCGGTGGTCGAGGTGGAGGACGACGGGCCGGGGCTGGAGCCGGACGAGATCCGCGAGGCGCTGAAGCGCGGCAAGCGGCTCGACGAGAGCAAGCCCGGCACCGGCCTCGGCCTCTCCATCGTCAGCGAGATCGCCTCGGAGTACCAGGGGACCTTCGAATTGTCGCGGGGTTCCGCGGGCGGCCTCAGGGCGCGGCTGGTGCTGCCGGCGGTGACAAAGGAGGTTGCCTGACGGGGCGGACAATGCAAAAAGGAAAGGCCGGCGATCATCGGGCCGGAAGCGTGGAAAGAGACGGTCCCAGCGGATGATGACGGATTTGCGCGGCGCATTCTTCCCTCTCGTTTTTGCAGCGGTCGCTGCGTCCGGATGTTCCACGAGCACGACAGGCCGCGGCGCGGAGGCGAAGGGCGCGGCCCTCTACATCGCCGCGCTGCAGGGCGGCCTCGTCGGCCGCATCCCGGGCGCGTCCCTCTCCAAGGCGGACACGCAGCGCGCGCTCGAGGCCGAGTACCGCGCGCTCGAAGCCGCGCCCGGCGGCCAGCCCGTCACCTGGCAGGGCAAGGACATGACCGGCTCGGTCGTGGCGGCCGCGCCCTACCAGGTCGGCTCGCAGAACTGCCGCCAGTACAGCCACACCGTGACGACGGGCGGACGCGAGATCGCCAGCCGGGGTGCCGCCTGCCGCAACGCCGACGGAAGCTGGACGCCGCTCTCGTAGAGGGGCGCCGCCTCGCGTCACAGGATGAAGTCGGCTTTCGTGAAATTGAGGGAGTCGTCGAACTTGATGGCGAAGTCGGCCTTGCCGTCGCCGTTCACGTCGCCCTGCAGGAAGGTGTCGCCGCTCTTCTTCTCGTAGCGCAGCTCGCCCGCCTTCTTGTGGAATTTCTCCGTGCCGAGGAACGTGAAGGCCTGGTTGCCGGCTTTCGCCGTGCTGGCGTCGATGGCCTTGAGATCGACCTTGTCGCCGTCCTTCCTCGAGAAATCGTAGATCGTGTCGCGGCCGGAGGCGGCGACGGTGGAATCCTTCACCGACTTGAAGATGAAGGTGTCCTTGCCGGCGCCGCCTATGAGCTTGTCGGCGCCCGCACCGCCTACGAGCTTGTCGGCGCCCGTGCCGCCCGCGAGCGTGTCGTTGCCCTTGCCGCCGTCGAGCGTGTCGTTGCCTTTGCCGCCATTCAGGATGTCGTTGCCGCCGAGCCCCTTCAGCCGGTTGTTCCCGCTGTTGCCGGTGACGGTGTTGGCAAGGCCGTTGCCGGTGCCGTCGATGGCCCTGGAGCCGGTGAGCGCCAGTTTCTCGACGTGGTCGGGGAGGGTGAAGGAGACGGAGGCCTTGACGAGGTCGGTACCCTCGCCCTTCCTCTCGATCGCCTTGTCGGCCTTGTTGTCGACGACATAGGTGTCGTTGCCCTTGCCGCCGATCATGCGGTCGGCGCCGGCGCCGCCGTCCAGCGTGTCGTTGCCGGCGCGTCCGTCGAGGATGTCGTTGCCGCCGAGGCCTTTCAGCGTATCGGCCTTCGCCGTGCCGAGGAGATGGTTCTTGCCGGGCGTGCCGGTCGCGACGCCGGTGACGGTGACGACGAGCTTGGCGCTGGCCGTCCCGCCGTTTCCGTCGGAGACGGTATAGGTGAAGACGTCCTTCGCCTTCTCGCCCACGGCGAGCGGTTCGGCACGGTCGGCGACATAGGTGTAGCGGCCGTCCCTGTTCAGGGTGAGGGTGCCGAACTTGCCCGCGAGCGCCTTGCCGACGCTGCCGCCGGCGAGCTTGACGACGCTCAGCGCGTCCCCGTCCGGATCGCTGTCCTTGCCGGCCGCGTCCGTGATCACGTTGCCGAGCGCCTTGCCGTACAGCTTGACCGAGGCGCTGTCGTCCCGCGCGACGGGCGGCGCGTTCTTCGCCTCCTCCGTCCGGAACACCCGCTGGAACACGCCGGCGTCGCTGCCGTCCTGTCCGTCCGAGGTCCAGGTGGCGACGAAGCCGCCGTCCTTCAGCGCGGCCAGCTTCACCGAATATTGCGCCCCGCCGCGGGTGGAGTTCAGGAAGATCGCGTTGCCGTCCTTGCTGCCGTCCGCCTTGTAGACCTGCGCGGCGATGTCGGTTCCGGTGCCCTTGTGCGACCAGGCGGTGACCCAGCCGCCGCCCTTGAGCGCGACGGTCTGGAAGAAGGGCTGGGTGCCGGTGCCCGACATGACGACCGTGCTGGCGCCGAGGCTCTTGCCGGTGGCATCGTAGGCCCTCATGCTCAGGCCGGGGTTGCTGACGCTGGTCTGCCAGGTCACGACCCAGCCGCCGCCTTCCAGCGCGGTGACGTCGGCCTCGTAGAAGCCGGTGGTGGCGACGGTCTGCACCGCGCCGGCCTGGCCGCCGTGATAGGCCCGCTGGTACATGTTGGCCCCGTCCTTCCAGACGATGACCCAGCCGCCGCCCTCAAGCCCTGCCACCGCAGGGTTGCCCTGGTTGCCTTCGGCCGCGGTGTTGACGCGGCCCGAGCCGACGCGGGTGCCGCTTGCGTTGAACATCTCGTAATAGACGTCGTTGTCGACGTGCGGGTTGCTGCGGTAGGCGTTGACCCAGGTCGCCACCCAGCCGCCGCCGTCGAGTGCCGCGACCCGAAGCTGCGCTTCGCCGATGTTCGACTCGTGGATCGGCGCGATCCGCACCTCGCCCGAGGTCGGCGCGCCATTGGCGTCATAGGTGCGGTGATAGAGGCGATGGGTGCCGAAGGACGTGTCGTCCTCCTCCTGCGAGATCCAGTAGACCACCCAACCGCCGTTCGCCAGCGGCACGAGGAGCGGGTCCTGCTGGCTGAGCTCCGTGGCGATGTTGACCTGCCGCTCGGAGCCGATGCGCGTGCCGTCGGCGCGATAGGCCTGCTGGTAGACGCCGGCATATTCGCCGTCCTGATCCCAGGAGGTCCAGGCCACCACCCAGCCGCCGTTGGAAAGCGCGATGACCGACCCGGTGTCGGCCAGCGTCAGCGTCTGGCTGTTGGTCGTGTGGGAATTGACCTGGGTCTCGGTGCCCACCGCCGTGCCGTCGGCCTTGTAGCGCTGCTGGTAGACGCCGTTGAAGCTGCCGTCCTGTCCGTCCGAGTTCCAGACGACGACCCAGCCGCCGTCGGCGAGCATCAGGATGCGCTGGTATTTCTGCGCGCCCGCGGTGTAGGTATTGACCTGCGTTTCGCTGCCTGCCGATATCGCCATGCGCCGTGCCTCCGATGTCCGGCCGGAAAAGGGTATTGCCGACAGTTTCCCCTGTCCATCACCCGAATGGAGGAGGGCCGGCGGAAGCTTGCGGCGAAACGCCTCAAATTCGCGTCATTGTTCCTTTTGGAATTGGAAACGTTCCAGGGTTCCAGTAATTCAACGGCATGGTTTTCTGGATTCTCGTCGCCGTCCTGACGGCAGCCGTCGCCGCCGTCCTCATCCTGCCGCTCCTGCGCCGGCCCGCGGAGGCGGAGGCAGACGCGCGCCATGACGCGGAGGTCTATCGCGACCAGCTCGACGAGCTTGCCCGCGACGAGGCCTCCGGCCTGATCGGCGCCGCCGAGGCGGAACTCGCCCGCGCCGAGGTCGCCCGCCGGCTGATCGCCGCGAAGAAGGCCGAGGAGAAGGAGGCGGCCGGCCCGGTCGCACGCCGCAACCGGCTGGCGCAGGCCTTCGTCATCGTGCTCCTGCCGGCGGTCGGGCTCTGTCTCTATCTCGGGACCGGGCGTCCCGACCTGCCCTCGCAGCCGCTCGCCGAACGGCTCGCCAATCCGGGCGACGACATCAACATCCTGATCGCGCGCGCCGAGAACCATCTGGCGAAGAACCCCGACGACGGGGCGGGCTGGGACCTGCTCGCGCCGATCTACTACCGCAGCGGCCGGATGGAGGACGCGGCCAACGCCTATGCCCAGGCGCTGCGGCTCGTCGGCCCCAGCACCGACCGGCTCGACGGCTCGGCCGAGGTGCTGATCGCGCTTGCGAACGGCATCGTCACCCGCGAGGCGCGCGAGAAGCTCGAACAGTCGCTGACGCTGCAGCCCGACAATCCGCGGGCGAAATACTATCTGGCGCTGGCGCTGGAGCAGGAGGGCCGGCGCGACGAGGCGCGCGCCGCCTACGAGGCGCTCAGGAAGGAATCGCCCGCCGACGCGCCCTGGCTGCCGCTCGTCGATCGCCACATCGCCGGTCTTTCCAATGCTCCCGGCGGCCCGTCCGCCGAGGACGTGGCGGCGGCCGAGGACATGGCGGAGGGCGACCGGCGCGAGATGATCGCCGGCATGGTCGAGGGGCTCGCGGCGAAGCTTCAGGAAAATCCCGACAATTTCGAAGGATGGATGCGCATCATCCGTTCCTATGTTGTTCTGGATCAAAGGCCGAAGGCGGAAGCGGCGCTAAGGACGGCGCTGAAGACCTTCCCGGCCGACAGCGACCGGGGCAGGCAACTGACGGCGCTCGCCCGGGACCTTTCCATTTCGGCCGAGGGCGGCGGACCCAAGGATAGCGGACAATGACACGCAAACAGAAACGCCTGGCAGTCATCGGCGGCGGCGTCGCCTTCCTCGTGGCGGCCGTCTTGCTGGTGATGTTCGCCTTCAGCCAGTCGATCGCCTATTTCTACGTGCCGGCGGACCTCAAGACGACGACCATCGAGCCGGGCACGCGCATCCGCCTCGGCGGGCTGGTCGAGACGGGGTCGCTCACGCGCGGCGAGGGCTCGACCATCACCTTCACCGTGACCGACACGATCGGCACCGTGCCCGTGACCTATACCGGCATCCTGCCCGACCTCTTCCGCGAGGGGCAGGGCGTGGTGGCCGAGGGCGCCTTCGCCGAGGGCGGGCTCTTCGTCGCCGACACGGTGCTCGCCAAGCACGACGAGACCTACATGCCCAAGGACGTGGCGGACCGGCTGGCCGCGCAGGGCGTCGAGCTTTCCGGCAAGGAAACGATCAAATGATCATCGAAATCGGGCACTACGCACTGGTCCTGGCGCTGGCGACGGCGATCGTCCAGTTCGTGCTGCCGGTCGCCGGCACGATCCGCGGCGACCGCTCGCTGATGGCGGTGGCGCCGGCGGCGGCACTCGCCGGCTTCCTCCTCGTGCTGTTCTCCTTCTCGGTGCTGACCTTCGCCTACGTAGTCTCGGACTTCTCCGTCGCCAACGTCTGGGAGAACTCGCATTCGCTGAAGCCCATGATCTACAAGATCTCCGGCGTCTGGGGGAACCACGAGGGCTCGATGATGCTCTGGCTCCTCATCCTCGTCTTCTTCTCCGCGCTCGTCGCCACCTTCGGCGCCAACCTGCCGGAGCGGCTGCGCGCCAACGTGCTCGCCGTGCAGGGGCTGATCTCGACGGCCTTCGCGCTGTTCATCCTGCTCACCTCCAATCCGTTCGTCCGGCTCGCGCCGGCGCCGGCCGAGGGGCGCGACCTCAATCCGGTGCTGCAGGACATCGGGTTGGCCATCCATCCGCCGCTGCTCTATCTCGGCTATGTCGGCTTCTCCGTCTGCTTCTCCTTCGCCATCGCCGCGCTGATCGACGGGCGCATCGACGCGGCCTGGGCGCGCTGGGTGAGGCCCTGGGCGCTGGCGGCCTGGAGCTTCCTCACCGCCGGCATCGCCATGGGCTCCTACTGGGCCTACTACGAGCTCGGCTGGGGCGGCTGGTGGTTCTGGGACCCGGTGGAGAACGCCTCCTTCATCCCCTGGCTCGCCGGCACGGCGCTCCTGCACTCCGCCCTCGTCATGGAGAAGCGCGAGGCGCTGAAGGTCTGGACGGTGCTGCTCGCCATCCTCACCTTCTCGATGTCGCTGCTCGGCACCTTCCTCGTGCGCTCGGGCGTGCTCACCTCCGTGCATGCCTTCGCCACCGACCCGACGCGCGGCGTCTTCATCCTCGCCATCCTCGTCTTCTTCATCGGCGGCGCGCTCTCGCTCTTCGCCTTCCGGGCGGCGACGCTGAAGGCCGGCGGGCTGTTCGCGCCGATCTCGCGCGAGGGCGCGCTCGTCCTCAACAACCTGATCCTGACGACGGCGGCGGCGACCGTGCTCACCGGCACGCTCTATCCGCTGGTGCTGGAGGCGCTGACGGGCGAGAAGATCTCCGTCGGCGCGCCCTTCTTCAACCTCACCTTCGGCTCGCTGATGATCCCGCTGCTCGTCGCGGTGCCCTTCGGGCCGCTGCTCGCCTGGAAGCGCGGCGACATCCTCGCCGCCGGCCAGCGGCTCTTCGCGGCGGCGGGGATCGGCCTCGTGGCAGGGGCGGTCGCGCTCTACATCGAGCACGGCGGGCCGGTCATGGCCTATTTCGGCATCGCCACCGGCGTCTATCTCATCGCCGGCGCGCTCACGGATCTCTGGCTGCGCGCCGGCATCGGCAAGGTGACGCCGGCGATCGCCTTCCGCCGCTTCGTCGGCCTGCCGGGCTCGGCCTTCGGCACGGCGCTCGCCCATATCGGCATCGGCGTGACGCTGATCGGCATCGTCTCCGTCACGGCCTTCGAGACCGAGCACGTCGTCGAGATGAAGCCGACCATGCAGGTGGAATCGGGCGGCTTCACGCTCACCTTCGACGGCATGCGCAAGGGGCAGGGGCCGAACTATACCGAGGAGTCCGGCCATTTCACCGTCGCGCGCGGCGGCGTGGTGGTGACCGATATCTGGTCCTCCAAGCGGCTCTATACCGCGCGCCGCATGCCGACGACGGAAGCCGGCATCCGCACCTTCGGGCTCAGCCAGCTCTACGTCTCGCTCGGCGATCCCATCGCCGGCGGCGGCATCGTCGTGCGCGTCTGGTGGAAGCCGATGATCCTCTGCATCTGGCTCGGCGCGCTGATCATGATGGCGGGCGGCGCCATCTCGCTGTTCGACCGCAGGCTCCGCGTCGGCGCGCCGCAGAAGGCGCGCCGGGTGCGACCCGTGCTGGAGGCGGCCGAATGATGCGCCGCCTCGTCGCCGTCCTTCTCCTCGTGCTGGCGGCCTCGCCCGCCTTCGCCGTCAATCCGGACGAGGTGCTGGACGACCCGGCGCTGGAGGCGCGCGCCCGCGCGCTCTCCGCCGAGCTGCGCTGCATGGTCTGCCAGAACCAGTCGATCGACGATTCCAACGCCGAGCTTGCCCGCGACCTCCGCCTCCTCGTGCGCGAGCGGCTGAAGAACGGCGACAGCGACGAGGCGGTGATCGACTATGTCGTCTCGCGCTACGGCGAGTTCGTGCTCCTGAAGCCGCGGCTGCGCGGCGAGACGCTGCTGCTGTGGGGCGCGCCGGCGATCCTCTTCCTGGCCGGGACCGTCGCCATGGTGCTCTTCGTGCGCCGCCGCGCGGGAGCGGCGACCGGCACGCCGCTTTCGGACGCCGAGAAGGCGGAGCTGGAGAGATTGATGGGCGAATAGCGAATAGCGAATAGGGAATAGGGAATAGGGAATAGGGAATAGGGAATAGGGAATAGGGAAAAGATGCCGCTGCCTCCATTCACTATTCGCTATTCGCTATTCGCGCATTCAACATTACCAAAAATTCATGACGCAGACAGTGCACGGTAAGGTGCGCCGTCCTATCTCTTGGCCATCGGCCGCCGGACGCGGCCATCGCGCAACGAAAAAGGTGCCAAGGATGTCAACGAACCCAGCATTCCGTCCCACTCTCAAGACCGTATTGAAGACGACGACCGTCGCCGGACTTGCGGCCGTGATGCTCGCGACCGGCATTCCCGCGCGCGTGACCGACAGTTTTGCGGAAGCCGTTTCGGTTCAGGCGCCGCAGGTGGCGAGCTTCGCCGACGTCGTGGCGGCCGTCTCGCCCGCCGTCGTCTCCGTCCGCGTGCAGTCCGAGGCCAAGCCCGCCCGCGACGAGAGCGGCTTCAGCTTCAACTTCGGCGGCCGCGGCTTCGAGGACCTGCCGGACGACCATCCGCTGAAGCGCTTCTTCCGCGAGTTCGGCGGTCCCGACGAATTCCACGGCGACCGCGACCGTGGCCGCCGCTTCGGCGATCGCGGCGACCGGCGCGGCCGCAAGGGCCATCTGCGCCCGACCTCGCAGGGCTCCGGCTTCTTCATCTCCGAGGACGGCTACATCGTCACCAACAACCACGTCGTCAACGACGGCACGGCCTTCACCATCGTCATGAACGACGGCACGGAGCTTGACGCCAAGCTCGTCGGCAAGGACAGCCGCACCGACCTCGCCGTGCTGAAGGTCGACGAGAAGGACGAGCGCAAGTTCACCTATGTCGACTTCGCCGACGACAGCAAGATCCGCGTCGGCGACTGGGTGGTGGCCGTCGGCAACCCGTTCGGCCTCGGCGGCACGGTGACGGCCGGCATCATCTCCGCGCGCGGCCGCGACATCGGCTCCGGCCCCTATGACGACTACCTGCAGGTGGACGCCGCCGTGAACCGCGGCAACTCGGGCGGCCCGACCTTCAACCTCGAAGGCCAGGTCGTCGGCATCAACACGGCGATCTTCTCGCCCTCGGGCGGCAATGTCGGCATCGCCTTCGCCATCCCGGCTTCCGTCGCCAAGGGCGTCGTCGCCGACCTGATGAAGGACGGCAAGGTCGACCGCGGCTGGCTCGGCGTGCAGATCCAGCCGGTGAGCCGCGACATCGCCGATTCGCTCGGCCTGGCGGATGCCGCCGGCGCCCTGGTGGTCGAGCCGCAGGCCGACTCGCCCGGCGCCAAGGCCGGCATCAAGAAGGGCGACGTGATCACCGCGCTCGACGGCGAGCCCGTCAAGGACCCGCGCGACCTCGCCCGCCGCGTCGGCGCCATCGCGCCCGGCACCAAGGTCGACGTCTCGGTCTGGCGCGACGGCAAGTCCGAGAACCTCCAGGTCGAGATCGGCACGCTCGAGGGCGAGCAGATCCAGGCCGCGACCGGCGAGGAGCAGGCGGCACCCGGGAGCGAGAGCAGCGAGCAGGCGCTCGCCGACCTCGGAATCGTCGTGACGCCCTCCGACGACGGCCTGACGGTGGCCGAGGTCGATCCCGAGTCCGACGCCAGCGACCGCGGCCTCAAGGCCGGCGACCGCATCACGTCGGTCAACAACCAGGCCGTCAAGTCGGCCGACGACGTGGTGAAGATCATCAACAACGCCCGCAAGGACGGCCGCTCCAAGGCGCTGTTCCAGGTCGAGACCAACGACGGCAGCCGCTTCCTGGCCCTGCCGATCGACCAGGGCTGACCGGTGATATGAAATGGGCGCCGCGGGGTCTGATGATCCCGCGGCGTTGGCGTCTCGGGCTTTTGCCCCTCACCTGCCTGCCGGCATCCTCTCCCCGTAAACGGGGCGAGGAAGGATGGGCTCACCGTTTTCCTCCTTCTCCCCGCTTGCGGGGAGAGGTCCCGGCAGGGGGATGAGGGGTCTTTTCCAGTCCGTCCCCCATGCGCTAGGGTCGAGACCATGAAGATACTGATTGTCGAAGACGATCTCGAAGCCGCGGCCTATCTCGCGAAGGCGTTCCGCGAGGCGGGCATCGTGCTCGACCATGCGAGCGACGGCGAGAGCGGGCTCTTCCTCGCCACCGAGAACACCTACGACGTGCTGGTGGTCGACCGCATGCTGCCGCGCCGCGACGGCCTGTCGCTGATCTCGGAACTGCGCCGGCGCAACATCCACACGCCGGTCCTCATCCTCTCGGCGCTCGGGCAGGTCGACGACCGCGTCACGGGCCTTCGCGCCGGCGGCGACGACTACCTGCCGAAGCCCTATGCCTTCAGCGAGCTTCTCGCGCGCGTCGAGGTGCTCGGCCGGCGCAAGGGCACGCCGGAGCAGGACATGGTCTACCGCGTCGGCGACCTGGAGCTCGACCGGCTCTCCCACACCGTCAGGCGCGCCGGCAAGGAAATATTGCTGCAGCCGCGCGAGTTCCGCCTGCTCGAATACCTGATGAAGAACGCCGGGCAGGTGGTGACGCGCACCATGCTGCTGGAAAACGTCTGGGACTATCATTTCGACCCGCAGACCAACGTCATCGACGTCCACGTCTCGCGGCTGCGCTCGAAGATCGAGAAGGATTTCGACCAGCCGCTGCTGCGCACCGTGCGCGGCGCCGGATACATGATGAAGGACGAGGCGGCGGGCTGATCGATGGTGAGGCTCCTCGGCCGACTGACCGCGCTCTACCGCACGACGGCGGTCCGCCTCTCGGCGCTCTATCTGCTGCTCTTCGCCGTCTGCGCGGCCTTCCTCGTCTTCTACGTCACCTCCATGTCGGAAAGCCTGCTGGAGCAGCAGATGCGCGACGCCGTGGCGGCGGAGACGGCCGAGATCGAGGCCGTCTTCGACAATAACGGCATGAACGGCCTGCTCCGCACGCTGGAGCGCCGCTCGCGCCAGCCGGGCGCCAACCTCTACATCATCGCCAGCCCGACCGGCGAGGTGCTCGCCGGCAACGTGCTGTCGCTCCAGCCCGGCGTGCTCGACAGCGAGGGCTGGACCGAGACCCCCTTCCGCTACCAGCGCTTCCAGGAGGAGGACGCGCGCGACCGGCACATGGCGCGCGCCCAGATCGTCCTCCTGTCGAACGGGCTGCGCGTTCTCGTCGGCCGCGACCTCGGCGAGCCGGAGCATTTTCGCGTGCTGGTGCGCCAGGCCCTCATGGTGGCGCTCGGCGTGATGGGGGCGGGGGCGCTCGCGATCTGGTACCTGATCGGCCGCAACGCGCTCAAGCGCATGGACCGCATGTCGGGGGCGAGCCAGGCGATCATGGCCGGCGACCTCTCGCAGCGCCTGCCGACCAGCGGCTCCGGCGACGAGTTCGACCGGCTCTCCGAATCGCTCAACACCATGCTGGGGCGCATCGAGAAGCTCGACGAGGGGCTGAAGCAGGTCTCCGACAACATCGCTCACGACCTGAAGACGCCGCTGACGCGGCTGCGCAACAAGGCGGAGGCGGCGCTGGCCGGCGACGGGGCGGCTGCCGACTACCGCGCGGCGCTGGAGGAGGTGATCGGCGAATCCGACCAGCTCATCCGCACCTTCAACGCGCTCCTGATGATCTCCCGCGTCGAGGCGGGGCAGGCGCCGGCGGAGATGCGCGCCATCGACCTCTCCGGCATCGCCCGCGACAGCATCGAGCTCTACGAGCCGGTAGCGGAGGATTGCGGGCTGCGCCTCGCCGGTACAGTCGATGCGGGCGTCGAGATCAAGGGCAACCGCGAGCTCGTCGGCCAGGCGCTCGGCAACCTCATCGACAATGCGATCAAATATGCCGAGGGAAGCGGCGAGCCGGACATCCGTGTGACGCTTGCCCGGCACGGCGGCGATGTCGTGCTGTCGGTCGCCGACAGCGGGCCGGGCGTGCCGGAGGACAAGCGCGACGACGTGGTGAAGCGCTTCGTGCGCCTCGACGAGAGCCGCTCCAAGCCCGGCACCGGGCTCGGCCTGTCGCTCGCCGGGGCGGTGATGGAGATGCACGGCGGCCATCTGGAGCTCGACGCGACCCATCCGGAGCGGGAAAACAATCGGGGGCTGACGGTCAGGATGGTTTTCCCCGCCCGCCCGGGCTGATAAGAGCTTTCGCTATCGTTCGGCAGAGGAAACGATCGCCTATGGCATGACGAGGGTGCGCCTTGCTCCTTCTCCCCGACGGGGAGAGGTCGCGGCAGCGGGATGAGGGGGGACACATCGCGCGCGAAGCCCCCTCATCCGGCCCTACGGGCCACCTTCTCCCCGGTGGGGAGAAGGGGACGGCGGCGGCGGCCTCTCCTACAGGGATCACGGGTGGAGGCGGCATGGGTGCGACGGAATTGACGCGGTTTTCCGATCTTTCGGCCTCGCCGATCCGGCCGCTCAGCCAGGCGGAGGCGAAGTCGGTCCTCGCCGACCTCAGGGACTGGGGCCGCGACCATCCGGAGATCGCAGCACTTCACGCTTCGGAAGGGCCGGTCCGGGATTTCCTCGTCGCCGCGCTCTCGCTCTCGCCCTATCTGCGCGACACCGCCCGCATCGATCCCGGCCTGATCGTCCGCGCCCTGGAAGGGCCGGTGCTGCCGGCGGTCGAGGCGGCGATCGCCGGCGCGCGCGCGGCCTGGGATCCGGCGGAAAACGGCGCCGAGACGAGCGAGGCGCAGGTGATGACGCGGCTGCGTCTCGCCAAGCGCGAGGTCGCCTTCCTCGTGGCGCTCGCCGACCTCGCCCGGCTCATCGACGCGCGGCTGACGACGGCGCTCCTCTCCGACCTCGCGCAGGCCGCCGTCTCCGCCGCCGTCGACCACCTGCTGCTTTCCGCGCACGAGAGCGGCAAGCTGAAGCTTGGCGATCCGGCACGGCCTTCGGAGAAATCCGGCCTCGTCGTGCTCGGCATGGGCAAGCTCGGCGCTTTCGAGCTCAACTATTCCTCCGACATCGACCTCGTCGTCTTCTTCGATCCGCTGGCCGGCATCCTCGCCGACCCGAGCGAGGGCGTCGACACCTTCGCCCGCATCGTGCGCCGCCTCATCCGCATCATGCAGGAGCGCACCGCGGACGGCTACGTCTTCCGCACCGACCTGCGCCTCAGGCCCGATCCGGGCGCCACCCCGCTCGCCATCACCGTCGATTCGGCCATGCTCTATTACGAGGGCAGGGGGCAGAACTGGGAGCGCGCGGCCTTCATCAAGGCGCGTCCCGTGGCCGGCGACCTGAAAGCGGGCGAGGCCTTCCTCAAGGAGCTCACCCCCTTCGTCTTCCGAAAATATCTCGACTATGCGGCGATCGCCGACATCCATTCGATCAAGCGGCAGATCCATGTCCACAAGGGCCACGGCGAGATCGCCGTCAAGGGCCACAACGTCAAGCTCGGCCGCGGCGGCATCCGCGAGATCGAGTTCTTCGTGCAGACGCAGCAGCTGATCGCCGGCGGCCGCGTGCCGGCCTTGCGCCTCAAGGCGACCGAGCCGATGCTGGAGGCGCTGGCGAAGGCCAACTGGATCGACGCGGCGACCTGCGGGGAGCTCGTCGAGGCCTACTGGTTCCTGCGCGACGTCGAGCACCGCATCCAGATGGTGCGCGACGAGCAGACCCATGTGCTGCCGGAGACCGAGGCCGAGCTGAAGCGCATCGCCTTCATGGCGGGCTTCGAGGATACCGCCGCCTTCTCCGCCCGGCTGGTCGCGGTGCTGAAGACCGTCGAGCGGCGCTATGCGGCGCTGTTCGAGCAGGAGGCGAAGCTTTCCACGGAGACCGGCAACCTCGTCTTCACCGGCCAGAAGGACGATCCCGATACGCTCGACACGCTGAAGCGTCTCGGCTTCGAGCGGCCGGCCGACATCTCCCGCACCATCCGCACCTGGCATTACGGCCGCTACCGCGCCACGCAGTCGGTGGAGGCGCGCGAGCGGCTGACCGAGCTGACGCCCGAGCTGCTCCGCGTCTTCGGCGAGAGCACGCGGGCGGATGAGGCGCTGCTCCGCTTCGACAGCTTCATCTCCGGCCTGCCGGCGGGCATCCAGCTCTTCTCGCTGCTCGGCAACAATCCGGCGCTGCTCTCCCTCATCGTCGATATCATGTCCTCGGCGCCGCGGCTTGCCGAGGTGATCGCGGCCAAGCCCCACGTCTTCGACGGCATGCTCGATCCGGGCCTGCTCGCGGAACTGCCGACGCGCGCCTATCTCTCCGAGCGCATCGAGGGCTTCCTCTCCGGCGCGCACCATTACGAGGAGATCCTCGACCGGCTGCGCATCATCGCCGCCGAGCAGCGCTTCCTCATCGGCATCCGGCTCTTGACCGGGGCGATCACCGGAAAGCAGGCGGCGCGTGCCTTCACCCACGTCGCCGGCCTCATCGTCGAGGCGGCGCTGACCGCGGTGCTCGCCGAGATCGAGGCGGCGCACGGAAAATTCCCCGGAGGCCGGGTGGCGCTCGTCGGCATGGGCAAGCTCGGCAGCTTCGAGCTGACGGCCGGCTCCGACATCGACCTGATCCTGCTCTACGACCACGACAGCGACGCGCTGGAATCGGACGGGGCGAAGCCCCTCGACATGGTGCGCTACTTCACCCGCATCACCCAGCGGCTGATCGCCGCCCTTTCGGCGCCGACGGCGGAGGGCGTGCTCTACGAGGTCGACATGCGGCTGAGGCCCTCCGGCAACAAGGGCCCGGTCGCCACCCGCATCAACGCCTTCGCCAAGTACCAGGCGGAGGAGGCCTGGACCTGGGAGCACATGGCACTCACCCGCGCCCGCCTCGTCTGCGGCGACGAAAGCCTCGTCGCGGAGGCCGGGGCGATCTTCCGCGAGGTGCTCGGCAAGCGGCGCGACCCCGGCAAGGTGGCGAAGGACGTCGCCGAGATGCGCGCGCTCATCGACAAGGAGAAGCCGCCGAAGGACATCTGGGACCTGAAGCTGATCCCGGGCGGCCTGATCGACATCGAGTTCATCGCCCAGTTCCTGGCGCTTGCCGCCCCCGCGCGCGGCGTGGCGCAGCCGGACGGGGCGATGCCGACCGGCGATGCGCTCGCCGTCCTCGGCCCCGCGATGATGGACCCGAACGACCTCGACACGGTCATGAAGGCGCTCACCCTTTATACGGAGATCTCGCAGATCGTCCGCCTCTGCATCGACGGCGGCTTCGATCCGAAGGAAGCCCCCGCCGGCCTCGTCGACCGCGTCTGCCGCGCCGGCGACTGCCCGGACCTGCGCACGCTGGAGGCCGAGATCCGCCGGATATCGAAGGCGGTCCGCAAGATCTTCCAGGCGACGGTCAAGGTGTGAGCGGAACTGGCGCAGGCGGCCCGGGCCTGCTATTCTGACCATCTGACCAGTTCGGGATGGGTGCGATGGCGACGACGGTGCAAAAGGGACGCTGGAAGCTGGAGGACGCCAAGGCGCGCCTCAGCGAAGTCGTGCGCAGCGCCCGCGCCGAGGGTCCGCAGCGCGTCACCGTGCGCGGGCGCGACGCGGTGGTGGTCGTCAGTGCGGAGGAGTTCGACCGGCTGACGCGCCGCGAGCCGGAGAAGCCCTTCGTCGCCTTCATGGAGCAGCTGCATCTGGACGGTCTGGATCTCACCCGGGAGACCGACCGGGGCCGGGACGCCGAGCTTTGATCGGCTGGCTGCTCGACACCAACGTCATCGCCGCGCTGATCAGTCCGAACGGCGCCCCGTCCGTGAAGCGATGGGCGGCCGCGCAGGCCGAGGAGAGCTTCTTCCTCAGCGTGCTGACGCTCGCCGAATACGACAAGGGGATCGCCAATCTCGCCGGGGACCATCCCGAGCGCTGGCGCTACGCGGCGGCGCGCGACGCGCTGGAGGCGCGGTTCTCCAGCCGCATCCTGCCGCTCGACGACCGTTGCGTGCGGCTGTGGGGCCGGGTCTCGGGAGAGGCGCGGCGCAGGACCGGCACCGCGCCCCCGGTGATCGACACGCTGCTGGCCGCGACCGCCGTCGTCCACGATCTCTACCTCGTGACGCGGAACGGGCGGGACGTGTGCGAAAGCGGCGCCGTCGTCTTCAATCCCTGGGAGGACGATGCCGCGGCCTTTCCCCTGAGCCCGCGGCGATAGGGCCGGTTCTGCTCACGCCGCCCTTTGCCGGGCGGCCACCCGTTCCCGGTCGGGGATGCGCACGGAGATGATCGTGCCCTTGCCCTCGACGGAATGGATGCGCATGGCGCCGCCGTGGAGGTGGGCGAGCGAGCGGGAGATGGCAAGCCCGAGGCCGGAGCCGCCCTTGCTCTTGGCATACTGGCTCTGCACCTGCTCGAAGGGCTGGCCGATCTTCTCCAGCGCCGCCTTCGGGATGCCGATGCCGGTGTCGGCGATGGTGAGCGTCACCGCGCCCTCGACCTTGCGGGCGCGCACCCGCACCTCGCCGTCCTGGTTGGTGAACTTCATGGCGTTGGAGATGAGGTTGAGCAGGATCTGCTTCATCGCCCGCCGGTCGGCGACCGTCGGCAGGGCCTCGGGGCAATCCTGCCGCACGCGGATATTCTTCTTCTCCGCCTGCAGCATGGTGAGGCGCAGCGTCTCCTCGATCAGCGGCGCGAGATCGACGGCCTCGCAATTGATGCGCATGTGGCCGGCCTCGATCTTCGACATGTCGAGGATGTCGCTGATGACGTTGAGCAGGTGCTTGCCGCTCTCGTGGATGTCGCGCGAATATTCCCGGTACTTGTCCGAGCCGAGCGGGCCGAACATCTGGTTCTGCAGGATTTCCGAGAAGCCGAGGATGGCGTTGAGCGGCGTGCGCAGCTCGTGCGACATGTTGGCGAGGAATTCCGACTTGGCGCGGTTCGCCGCCTCCGCGCGCTCCTTCTCCGCCTGGTAGTTGGCGTTGGCGACGGAAAGCTCGGCCTTCTGCCGCTCCAGCTTGGCGCGCGAGGCCGAAAGGTCGCCGATCGTCGCCATCAGCCGGCGCTCGGAATCGCGCAGCCGCACCTGGTGGCGCTTCATCATGGTGATGTCGGTGCCGACCGAGACGAGGCCGCCGTCGCGCGTGCGCCGCTCGTTGATCTGCAGCCAGCGCTCGTCGGCGAGCTGCACCTCGGTCGTCTGCGACGTGCCGCCGCCGTCGGCATTCGCCACGCGCCGCTCGATCACCGGCCGCGCCGCCGCGCGCAGCACCGCCGCACGCTCGGTGCCGGGCGCCAGCACCTCGTCGGGAAGGCCGTAGGCCTGCTGGTAGTGGGCGTTGCAGAGCACCAGCCGGTCGTGCTTGTCCCACAGCACGAAGGCCTCGGAGGTGGATTCGATGGCGTCGGCGAGCCGCTGGTCGGCCTCCTGGTAGCGCTGGGCGAGCCGGTGCTGCTCGGTCACGTCCATGGCGATGCCGATCATGTGCATGCGGCCGGACGCCATGCGGATGAGCTGGGCGCGGGCGCGCATCCAGACATAGTGCCCCTCGGCATGGCGGATGCGGAACACCTGGTCGACCTGGCGCGCCTCGCCGCGGGCGACCGCGCGGGCGACCTGGTAGATGCCGTCGTCGTCGGGATGCATCAGGCGCGCGGCGTCGCCGAAGGAGAGCACGCTGTCCTTGGCTGGCATGCCGAGCATCTCGTAGAGCGAGCGCGACCAGAACAGCCGGCGGCGCGAGAGGTCGAAGTCCCACAGGCCGCAGCGGCCGCGGGCGAGCGCCGTCTCCACCCGCAGGTTCGATTCGGCGAAGATCGCGTCGGCGTCGCGGGCGCGCTTGGCCTGGATGTAATAGGCGTAGAGGATGACGAGCAGGATCGCCGAGATGCCGGAAAACAGCGTGACGTTCAGCGCCACCTCGTCGCGCCACAGCGCCGCGACATGGCCGAGCGGATTGGCGACGACGATGAAGCCGGCCTTGTCGGGCATCTCGACGAGCGCCGCATAGTGGTCCTCGCCGCCGATCAGCGTGCCGGAGACGCCGGCGGGATCGCCGAAATACTGCATCGCCGCCAGTTCCGGCGCGAAGCGCGCCAGCGTCAGGCCGACATAGCGGGCGCCGGCGAGCGAGGCGCCGAAGACGCGTCCCTTGTCCTCGACGAAGAGCACGAGGCCGCCCGGCTGCATGCGGTCCTGCGGCAGGCGGGCGGAGAGCACCGCCTCGACCTGGCGCCGGTCGGCGGCCGCGAAGCTGTCCTTCTTCTCGGCGAACATCGCCTCGACCGCGACGGCCGTCAGCGCCGTCGCCTCGCGCACGTTCGCGTCCATCCGGTCGTGCTCGACCATGATGCCGACGATGCGGGAGACCGCGACGACCAGGAGGAAGGCGATGATCAGGACCGGTATCGATCGCTTGAGCACGGGCTCCGCCCGTGTCAGGTGCCGCGCGGCCGGTCCGGCGAAGATCTTCGCCTGACCCGTCAACTCCTCTTCCCAGGCCGCCACGCCCGGAAATTTGAGTCGAAACCAACCGCCGGCTGCGCGTCCTCGTTGCGCGTCCGCCATTCGTCTTCCAATCGTGTCTCTTGCCGATTCGGCGCGCCGCTCGCCCGAATCTGCCCTAATGAATCAATTGTGATTCGGCTTGTCCAGAGGGAAAGCTAACGGATTCTTAACCAATTCTTGTGGTTGGGAATTTGGGATTGCGCGGGGTGGAATGCCCCCCTCATCCGGCCTGCCGGCCACCTTCTCCCCGCAAGCGGGGCGAAGGAGACAAGTGGCGACGGCTTCCCTCTAAGAGAGGAAAACGTTGCGTCATCTCCCTTCTCCCCGCCTGCGGGGAGAAGGTCGCGGCAGCGGGATGAGGGGCGGTTGCGTCCGCTACCCCTTCAGCATCCGCTCGACGATGTCGGCCACGTCGGAGGAGAGCTTGCCTGCGTTGGAGATCGAGCGCAGCGCGTTCAACGCATGGTCGGCGCGGACCTCCTCCAGCGCGCGCCAGGAGCGCATGGCGGTGAGGATGCGCGCGGCGAGCTGCGGGTTCTTCGGGTCGATGGCGAGGATCTGCTCGGCAAGGAAGCGGTAGCCGGCGCCGTCCGCCCGGTTGAAGCCGGTCGGGTTGGCGAAGGCGAAGGTGCCGACGAGGGCGCGCACGCGGTTCGGGTTCGCCATGGTGAAATGCGGGCTTCCCATCAGCCGCTTCACGCGGTCGAGCGCGCCGGCGCCGGGGATGGTCGCCTGGATCGAGAACCACTTGTCGAGGACGAGCGCATTATCGGCGAAACGGGCGCGGAAGGCCTCCAGCGCCTCCGCCGTCTCCGGCGCGTCGGGGAAGCGGTGGGCGAGCACGCCGAGCGCGGCGCTGAGGTCCGTCATGTTGTCGGCGGCCGCGAAGGCCCCGGCCGCGCGCGCCGGCGTCCCCTCGGCGACGGCGAGATAGGCGAGCGCCGCGTTGCGCAGCGCCCGGCGGCCGGCGCTCGCGGCGTCCGGCGCGAAGGGGCCTTCGGTGCGGTGGCGTTCGGTGAGGGCGGCGAAGACCGCCGGATCGCGCCCGGCGACGAAGGCGAAGACCGCCTCGCGGCCGGCGCGGATCGCGTCGGGATCGTTGTTGCTGGCGAGCTCGCGGGCGATGTCGGATTCGGACGGCAGCGCCAGCGCCTGCGCGCGGAAGGCGGGCTCCAGCGTCTCGTCGGCGGCGATGGCAAGCAGCGTGTCGGCGAGCATGGCGTCCGGCTCGACCGGCGTGCCGGCGCGGGCGTTCCGCGCCGCGGCGACGAGGTTCGGCAGCGCGAGGTCGGTCAGCGCCTGCCAGCGGGCGAAGAGGTCGCTGTCGTTGCGGGCGATATGGGCGAGGTCGGCCGGCGCCTGCTCGAAATGCAGGTTGATCGGCGCGGAGAAGCCGCGGTTGAGCGACACGACCGGGCGCGAGGCGATGCCCGAGAAGGTGACGGTCTGGCGGCGGGCGGTCAGGTGCAGCACGTCGCCGGTCACCTCCGCGCCCTCGACGGCGGAGGGCACGGCCTCCGAGCCGTCGGCAAGCAGCAGGCCGAAGCGCAGCGGGATGTGCATCGGCTCCTTGACGGCCTGGCCCGGCGTCGGCGGGATCGTCTGCTCCAGCGACAGCGTCAGCACGCCCTTGCCGGCGTCATAGGCGGAGGAGACGGTGACGAGCGGCGTGCCCGCCTGGTGGTACCAGAGCGAGAACTGCGTGAGGTCGCGGCCGCTCGCCGCCTCGAAGCATTTGACGAAGTCCTCGATCGTCGCGGCGTCGCCGTCGTGCCGCTCGAAATAGAGGTCCATGCCCTTGCGGAAGGTCTCGCGGCCGACGAGCGTGGCGATCATCCGCGTCACCTCGGAGCCCTTCTCGTAGACGGTCGTCGTATAGAAGTTGTTGATCTCGCGGTATTTCACCGGGCGCACCGGATGGGCCAGCGGCCCGGCGTCCTCCGGGAACTGCTCCGACTTCAGGTGCCTGACCTCGGCGATGCGCTTGACGGCGCGCGAGCGCTGGTCGGCGGAGAACTCGTGGTCGCGGTAGACCGTCAGGCCTTCCTTCAGGCAGAGCTGGAACCAGTCGCGGCAGGTGACGCGGTTGCCGGTCCAGTTGTGGAAATACTCATGCGCGATGATCGCCTCGATATTGGCATAGTCCTGGTCGGTCGCCGTCTCCGGGTCGGCGAGCACGTACTTGTCGTTGAAGACGTTGAGCCCCTTGTTCTCCATGGCGCCCATGTTGAAGTCGGAGACGGCCACGACCATGAAGATGTCGAGGTCGTATTCGCAGCCGAACGCCTCCTCGTCCCATCTCATCGAGCGCTTCAGCGCGTCCATCGCATAGGCCGCGCGCGGCTCCTTGCCGTGCTCGACATAGATCCTCAGCGCCACCTCGCGGCCGGACATCGTGACGAACGTGTCCTCGACCACGCCGAGGTCGCCGGCGACCAGCGCGAAGAGATAGGAAGGCTTCGGATGCGGGTCGAACCAGGCGGCGAAGTGCTTTCCCTCGCCGTAGCCCGCGCCGCCGAGGAAATTGCCGTTGGAGAGCAGCAGCGGGCAGCTCGCCTTGTCGGCGATGATGTTGACCGTGTAGACGGCGAGCACGTCCGGCCGGTCGGGGAAATAGGTGATGCGGCGGAAGCCCTCGGCCTCGCACTGCGTGCAATAGACGCCGTTGGTGCGGTAGAGGCCCATCAGCTGCGTGTTGGCTTCTGGATTGATGACGGTGGTGATGGTGATCTCGAAGGGCTCGCTTGCCGGCAGGTCGCGGATCGTCAGGCTGTCCGGCGTCGCGTCGTAGCGGGAAGGCTCCATCTCCACCTGGTCGAAGAGCAGGCCGGCAAGCGTGAGCTCGTCGCCGTCGAGCACGAGGGGGGCGGCGGGATCGGCGCCCTCGCGGCGGTGGAAGATCAGCCGGGCCTCCACCCTGGTTTCCGTCGGGTCCAGCTCGAAGGTGAGGTCGACGCGCTCCAGAACGAAATCGGTCCGGCGATAGTCTGCCAGATGAATGATCCGGCCGTCCTCTGTGCGCATGTGCTGCCTGCCTTCTCGCGTCTGTCCTGTCCCGTTCCGGCACATGGGCGGCCGGCGGGCCCGGACGATGTGCCCCCGAATGTCACGAATAGATAGGCTTATTGGCTTAACATCTCATTTCCAGCCGCACGCCGTTCACATTTTCGTGGCCCCCGTCCGGCGCCCGCCGACCGATCAAAGTTATCGCCGCCACATCAGCGGAATTGATCGCTCCGGTGCCGTTCTCCCGCTAGACTTGCAGCGGTCCAAACGAGTCCCCGCATGCAAGTCGATCCTCCCACCCCGATGAAGGGGATTGTCCTCAAGGTCGCGTCGGTGGTGGTGTTCCTCTGCATGTCGACGCTGATCAAGGCGGCGGGCAAGGACATCGCCGCCGGGCAGATCACCTTCCTGCGCTCCGCCTTCGCCCTCCTGCCGATCGTGGCGATGCTCGCCCTGCAGGGGCAGTTGCGCACGGCCTGGCGCACCGACTATCCGATCGGGCACCTCACGCGCGGCTTCGTCGGCATCCTCTCCATGGGCTGCGGCTTCTACGGTCTCGTCCATCTGCCGCTGCCCGAGGCGATCGCCATCGGCTACGCCATGCCGCTTATCGCCGTCGTCATCGCCGCCGTCTTCCTCAAGGAGGCGGTCGGCATCTACCGCTGGACGGCGGTGCTCGTCGGGCTGTCGGGGGTGATCGTCATCGTCTGGCCGCGGCTGACGCTGTTCCGCGACGGCGGGGCCGGCTCCGGGGAGGCGACGGGGGCGCTCGCGGTGCTCGCCTCGGCGACGCTCGGCGCCTGCGCCATGGTGCTCGTGCGCAAGCTGGTGAAGACCGAGCCCACGCCGACCATCGTGCTCTATTTCTCGATCTCGGCCTCCGTCTTCTCGCTCGCCACGCTTCCCTTCGGCTGGAGCCCGATCGGCCTGGAGGCTCTGGTGCTGCTGGCGCTGGCCGGCGTCTGCGGCGGCGTGGCGCAGCTCCTGCTGACGGCGAGCTACCGCTACGCCGACGTCTCCACCATCGCGCCCTTCGAATACACGTCGATCGTGCTCGGCATCCTCGTCGGCTATGTCCTGTTCGGCGACGTGCCGACGCCGCCGATGCTGGCGGGAACCGCCATCGTCGTTGCCGCCGGCATCTTCGTGATCCTGCGCGAGCACCAGCTCGGCCTGCGCCGGCGCGCGGCGCGGCGGCACATGACGCCGCAGGGATGAGCGGGGACCGGACGCAAAAAAGGGCGCCGCGACGGCGCCCTCGGGCAAGGCGGTTGCGCAGGTCCGGTCAGCGCTGGATGAATTCCGAGAAGATCTGGACCGGCCGGTTGATCCGGGCGAAGCCGGTCGCCGTCATCTGCTCGTTGGCCGGGGCGGCGATGGCGCCGAAGCCGTGGCCGGCGCGGATACCGGCATGGCGGAGCGTCTCGAAGCTCGAATGGATGGGCCGAAAGCGGGCGGTCATGGGTCGATTCCTTACTCTGTTCCTCCCGTTGTCGCATATTGCGCCGCATCATCGATTTTGCAATGCGGCATAATGCCCGGCTGATATGCGCAATCCGCATGGCTTCTGAAATAAACTGTTCATACTTTGGGCAGAATCGCGGCGTGTCGGGCAAATGCTTCCTTCGCCGGCCGGCTGGCGGGTGATTCAGGCCGTGAGGCCTGCACGGAACGCAAGCAGGTCCTGCCAGGCGAGCCGCTTGCTGATCGGCGCCGACACGAGATCCTGCGGATGCAGGGTGGCGAAGGCGGGGATGGACCGCCCGGCGACGGCCACTTCGCGCCATTCCCCGCGCAGCTGGTGGATCGTCTCGCTGGCGCGGAAGAGGAAGCGGGCGGCGAAATTGCCGAGGATCAGCAGCCGCTCCGGCTCGGCGAGCGCGATCTGCCGCTCGACGAAGGGCCGGCAGATGTCCGCCTCGCGCGGCGAGGGCGGGCGGTTGCCGGGCGGGCGCCACGGCACGACGTTGGTGACGAGCAGGCCGGCGCGGTCGAGGCCGATGCCGGCGAGCATGCGGTCGAGCAGGACGCCCTGCCGGCCGGAGAAGGGCCTTCCGTCGCGGTCGTCGTCGGCATTCGGCATCGCGCCGATCACCATCACCCGCGGCTTGGGATTGCCCTCGGCGAAGACGAGGCAGCGCGCGCTGGTCTTCAGGTTGCAGCCGTTGAAGGCCTCCATCGCGACGCGGAGCTCCTCGAGCGAGCGGGCGCTTTCGGCCGCGAAGGCCGCCTCCGCCACCGCCTGCCCGTCGGGGATCGCCACCGCCGGCAGCGGGGCCGCGGCCACCGGGCGCGGCGGCTCGGGCCGGGGCGGCGCCGGCCTGTCGACGGAAGCCGCCGGCGCGCCGCGTGCGGCTCGCATCGCCTCGAACTCGGCGATCCGGTCGACCGCCTCCTCCTCCAGCAGCCATTCCACGCCCGCATCCGCATGGAAATGCAGGAGGGCGGCAAGCTCTGCCGGGGAGAGGTCGCGGACGGGGATCATGCGTCCGTTCTACCGGATCGGCAGGGAGGGGGGAAGGGGCAGGGAGCGCCCGCCAATTATTGTACATACATATATCGATTGCGGTCCGGCGGCAATTATTGTACATACATTCCATGAAGATCGTCTGGGACGAGCCGAAGCGGATCGCCAATCTCGACAAGCATCACCTCAATTTCGAGGATGTCGTTTTCTTCCGGTGGGAAACCGCGCACATCGCTCCGACCCACTCCAGCCGAATGAAGGCCATCGGCGAATTCGGAGGACTTGTCACCGTCATCGTCTATGCGGAGCTCGGGGTCGAGGCGATCTCAATCATCAGCTTCCGCGTTGCGAAACGCGAAGAAAGGAGCCTGTTCGATGGCAGATAAGCCCGGACGCGAAGCGGCTTTTCAGCCGGGGCGCGGATATTCAAAGGAGGATTGGGACGCCGTTTGTGACAATCCTCCTCTCACGCAAGAGGAAATCGAAAACCTGCGCCCCGCGAAAGAGGTTCTGCCGCCCGCCTTCTTCAAGGCGCTGGGACAGGCCCGCAAGGCCAAGGGCCGGCCGAGAACCGTTCTGACGAAAAGATCCGTCACCATCCGGCTCGACCCCGATCTTGTCGATCACTACAAGGCCACCGGCAAAGGGTGGCAAAGCCGGATGAACGACGATCTGCGCAAGATCGCCGGTCTATAGCCTACACCGACCGCGCCGCGCCGCCGTCGCAGCGGATCAGGCTGCCGGTGACGTAGCTTGCGGGCTGGCTGCAGAGGAAGGCGGCGGTGGCGGCGAATTCCTCGACGGTGCCGTAGCGGCCGGCGGGGATCGCCGCTTCCGATTCGGCGCGCACCGCCTCGACCGTCCGGCCGCTGCGCTCCGCCGCCGCGGCGTCGAGGCTCACCAGCCGGTCGGTGAGGATGCTGCCCGGCAGGAGCAGGTTGCTGGTGATGCCGTATCGCGCGACCTCGGCGGCGAGCGTCTTCGACCAGCCGGCGAGCGCCGGGCGCAGCGTGTTGGAGAGCGCGAGCCCCGGGATCGGCTCGATCACGCCGGAGGAGGCGACCGTCAGGATGCGGCCCCAGCCGCGCGCCTTCATGCCGGGCAGCAGCCGGTTGGCAAGCGTGATCTGGCGCAGCACCATCGACTGGAAAAAGGCGAGCAGCACGTCGGCGCCCATGTCCTCCGTCGCGCCCGGCTTCGGCCCGCCGGAATTGTTGACGAGGATGTCGACGCCGCCGAGGCGGTCCCCGGCCGCCTGCGCCACCGTCTCGACGAAGGCCGCGTCCTCCAGGTCGGCCCGCACCCAGTCCGCCCGGCCGCGGCCCTCCGCGTTGATGGCCGCGCAATTGGCGGCGAGCGTCTCGGCGCTGCGGCCGCAGAGCAGCACGTCGGCGCCCTCGCGCGCGAGCGCCACGGCGATGCCCTTGCCGAGGCCGCGCGAGGCGGCGAGGACGAGGGCGCGTTTGCCGGTGATGCCGAGATCCATGGAACTCTCCTTCTGTGCTCAATTCGCCCGGTAGGGCACCTTGCCGGGATTGAAGAGGTTGTTCGGGTCGAGCGCCGCCTTGATCGCCTGTGCGACGGCGCGGCGCGCCGGATTGCCGTAGGCGAGATAGGCCCGGCGCTTCTCCAGCCCGACGCCGTGCTCGGCGGAGAAGCTGCCGCCCAGCGCCGCGACGCCGTCATAGACCGCATCCTCGATCGCGTCCCTGGACGCCGGGTCCGTCGCACCCTCGCCGAAGACCGAGAGGTGGAGGTTGCCGTCGGCGATGTGGCCGTAGACATAGGCGTCTAGCCCGCCGGCAAGCGCCGCGAGCCGCGACCTGAGCGTCGCGACATAGCCGTCGAGGCTGCCCGGCGGCACGGAGACGTCGAAGGAGGGGGCGGCCGGATGCAGCCGGTAGATGAAGTCGCTCTCCTCGCGCAGCGCCCAGAAGCGCCGCGCCTGGTCGAGCGAGGCGGCGACGATGCCGCCGGCGATCGCCTCCGCCTCCCAGAGCGCGGCAAGCCCGTCCTCCAGCGCCGTGCGCGCCTCCTCCTCGCTTGCGGCGGAAAGTTCCAGGAGCAGCACGGCCGGCGCGTCCGCCTCCAGCCAGCCGGTGTCGAAACCCCGCTGCGCGGCGCTGTCGGCGAAGAAGCGCCGCCACATCAGCTCGGCCCCTTCGAGCTGGACGGCGGGCAGCGCGCGGAAACGGCCGACGACTTCGAGCGCCGAGGCGGCATGGCGCACGCCGACGAGCGCGGTCGCCCGCATCGGGTTGCGGCTTTCGAGCTTCAGCACGGCGCGGGTGACGAAGCCGTAGGCGCCCTCCGAGCCGATCAGCAGCTGCTTCACGTCCGGCCCGGCGGAGACCTTCATGACCTCCGTCATGTCGCTGAACAGGCCGCCGTCCGGCAGCACCGCCTCGATGCCGAGCACCTGGTGGCGCATCACGCCGTTGCGGAAGGCGAGGATGCCGCCGGCATTGGTGGCGATCATGCCGCCGACGGTGGCGCTGCCGCGCGAGGCAAGGTCGATGCCGGGCGTGAGGCCGTGCGCGGCGGCGGCCGCCTGCAGCACCTCGAGCGTCACGCCGGCCTCGACGGTCGCGGTGCGCGCGAGCGGGTCGATCGCTTCGATCCGCGTCAGCCGGGCGGTGGAGAGGATGAGCTCGCCCGGCCGGCTCGTGGCACCGCCGACGAGCCCGGTCAGCCCGCCCTGCGGCACGATGGCGACGCCGTGCGCGCCGCACCAGCGCACCACGGCGGCGGCGGCCTCGGGCGTGGCGGGCATGGCCATGGCGCCGGCGCGCAGATTGTCCGGATGCTCGCCGGGGTGGCAGCTTTCGAGCACGTCGGCGCCGGCAAGGACGAGCGCGTCGCCGAATTCGTTCAGGTCGCGCCGGAGCGATCGGATCATCTCGGACATGCGGGCGGGCTCCTCCACCGGGAATCATCGGGCGATGCGACAATAGGAGGACGCCCGCGCCGGAGCAAACGGAGGGCGCCTGCGTCATGACGTCATGCGCAAAAGGGGACATGGTCTGTCGCACAGCGGCTCGACAAGCCCCCTCTCATTTGCCATGACAGGCTGGAGCGGAGGATTGCCGCCGCCTGTGCGCGGGGCGGCGGGATGGAGAACCTGATGAGCGAAGAGATGGACCTTCCCGAACGGGAGAGCATGGAATTCGACGTGGTGATCGTCGGTGCGGGGCCTGCGGGCCTGTCGGCGGCGATCCGGCTGAAGCAGGTGAACCCGGAGCTTTCGGTCGTCGTGCTGGAGAAGGGCGCGGAGGTCGGCGCGCATATCCTGTCGGGCGCGGTGGTCGATCCCATCGGCATCGACCGCCTGCTGCCCGGCTGGCGCGAGGACGAGAGCCATCCGTTCAGGACCGAGGTGACGGACGACCACTTCCTGTTCCTCGGCCCGGCCGGCTCCGTGCGCCTGCCGAACGCCTTCATGCCGCCGCTGATGAACAACCACGGCAACTACATCGTCTCGCTTGGGCTCGTCTGTCGCTGGCTGGCGGCCAGGGCGGAAGAGCTCGGCGTCGAGATCTATCCCGGCTTCGCCGCCACCGAGGTGCTCTACAACGACGAGGGCGCGGTGATCGGTGTGGCGACCGGCGACATGGGCATCGAGCGCTCCGGCGAGCCCGGCCCCAACTACACCCGCGGCATGGCGCTGCTCGGAAAATACACGCTGATCTGCGAGGGCGTGCGCGGCTCGCTCGCCAAGCAGCTGATTTCGAGGTTCAAGCTGGACGAGGGGCGTGAGCCCCAGAAATTCGGCATCGGCCTGAAGGAGCTCTGGCAGGTGAAACCCGAGAACCACAGGCCCGGCCTCGTGCAGCATTCCTTCGGCTGGCCGCTCGGCATGAAGACCGGCGGCGGCTCGTTCCTCTATCACCTCGAAGACAACATGGTCGCCGTTGGCTTCGTGGTGCACCTCAACTACAAGAACCCCTATCTCCATCCCTTCGAGGAGTTCCAGCGCTTCAAGACGCATCCGGCCATCAGGGGCACCTTCGAGGGCGGCAAGCGGCTCTCCTACGGGGCCCGCGCCATCACCGAGGGCGGCTGGCAGTCGGTGCCGAAGCTGTCCTTCCCGGGCGGGGCGCTGCTCGGCTGCTCGGCGGGCTTCGTCAACGTGCCGCGCATCAAGGGCAGCCACAATGCGGTGCTGTCGGGCATCCTCGCGGCGGAGAAGCTTGCGGATGCGATCGCGGCAGGCCGGGCCAATGACGAGCCGGTGGAGATCGAGCACGGCTGGCGCGAGAGCGCCATCGGCTCGGATCTCAGGAAGGTGCGCAACGTCAAGCCGCTGTGGTCGCGGTTCGGCACGGCTGTGGGCGTGGCTCTGGGCGGGCTCGACATGTGGACGAACACGCTGTTCGGCTTTTCCGTCTTCGGCACGCTCAAGCACGGCAAGACGGACGCGCAGTCGCTCGAACCGGCGGAAAAGCACAACAAGATCGACTATCCGAAGCCGGATGGCGTCCTGACCTTCGATCGTCTCTCCTCGGTGTTCCTGTCGAACACCAACCACGAGGAGGACCAGCCGATCCATCTCCAGTTGAAGAACCCGGCGCTGCAGAAGACGTCGGAGCTGGACGTCTATGCCGGTCCGTCGACGCGCTACTGTCCGGCGGGCGTCTACGAGTGGGTGGAAAGGGACGGGGAGCAAGTCTACGTGATCAACGCGCAGAACTGCGTGCACTGCAAGACCTGCGACATCAAGGACCCCAACCAGAACATCAACTGGGTGCCGCCGCAGGGCGGCGAGGGACCCGTCTATCCGAACATGTGATGGCGGCGGGGCTGCCCCTCATCCGCCTGCCGGCACCTTCTCCCCGCAGGCGGGGAGAAGGGGAGCGAGGCGGCGGTTTTCCTCCATCCCGAAAATTTGCGGCACATGCCGTCGCCCGCCTTCGGAAGAGGGGCGCGGCGGGGCATGCGGGGCGATGCCCAACCGCAAGGCGCCGGTTTAACCCGCCATTAACCATAACCGCATAATTTCTGCCCCGTAAACAAGGTGTTGAGGGGCTTGAACATGTCGATTTCCCGCCGCGGCTTCCTGCTCGGCGCATCCGCTCTGCTGGCGGGCTGTGCGACGAACGGCAACAGCGACCGCGCCAACTACGGCGCGCGTCCGGACGAGGCCTTCCCGCTGAAGGCGATCCCGCTCGACAAGATCAAGCCCGAGCTGCGCCGGCAGGAGGTGGCTTACGAGACGCGGCACGCGGCCGGCACCGTCGTCGTCGACACGCCGGCGCGCCGGCTCTACTACGTGCTCGGCAACGGCCGGGCGATCCGCTACGGCATCGGCGTCGGCCGCCAGGGCTATTCGCTCGCCGGCAGCGCCACCATCGGCCGCAAGGCGGAATGGCCGAGCTGGACGCCGACGCCGAACATGATCCGCCGCGACCCGAAGAAGAACCTGAAATATGCCGGCGGCGTCCCCGGCGGCCTCAACAACCCGCTCGGCGCCCGCGCGCTCTATCTCTACCAGGGCGGCAACGACACGATGTTCCGCATCCACGGCACCAACCAGCCCTGGTCGATCGGCCAGGCCATGTCGAGCGGCTGCGTGCGCATGCTCAACCAGGACGTCATCGACCTCTACGGCCGCGTCAAGACCGGCGACCGGGTCTACGTCATCCAGGGCCGGCGCGAGGCCTGATCACGCATATTTGCGACGCGGATCGCACGGGAGGGGCCGGTTTTCGCCGGCCCCTCGTCGTTTTTTGATACCGTCGCGCTTTGAAAAAGCTGAACCGTATCATAACATTGCGCGAAAGGAGCGGGCGGGCGGGCCAGTGCGACCGCGCAAATTTGCCGCCGCCATGACGCATCGGGAGCAATGGCGGACGCATTCGTGCCGGCATTCGACCCCGCACCTGCAAAAGTCGAGGATGCGGCCCCGTGGTTCCGCACGGGGACCACCGCTTCGCAATTCAGAGGCCCGGCGCGGCGGAGCGGGCTTCCAACGGGCGTAACGATACCGCCGAAAATGAGGGAACGGACATGAAACATCTTCTTGCATCCACCTGCCTGGTCGCCGGCCTCCTCGCCATGACCGGCGCGGCGCGCGCCGAATGCGGCGACCTGACCATCGCCAGCATGAACTGGCAGAGCGCCGAGGTGCTGGCCGCGCTCGACAAGTTCATCCTCAACGAAGGCTACGGCTGCAATGCCGACGTCATCGTCGGCGACACGGTGCCGACCATCACCTCGATGATCGAGAAGGGCGAGCCGGACCTCGCGCCGGAAGGCTGGGTCGACCTGCTGCCCGACGTCGTCAACCGCGGCATCGAGGAAGGCAAGCTGATCGGCGCGGCCGTGGCCCTCTCCGACGCCGCCGTCCAGGGCTGGTGGATTCCGAAATACATCGCCGACGCCCATCCCGACATCAAGACGATCGACGACGCGCTGAAGCATCCGGAACTGTTCCCGGATCCGGAGGATTCCAGCAAGGGCGCCGTCCACAACGGCCCGCAGGGCTGGGGCGGCACGGTCGTGACCTCGCAGCTCTACAAGGCCTATGGCGGCGAGGCCGCGAACTTCACGCTGGTCGACACCGGCTCGGCCGCCGGCCTCGACGGCTCGATCGCCAAGGCCTACGAGCGCCAGCAGGGCTGGGTCGGCTACTACTGGGCGCCGACCGCGCTGCTCGGCAAGTACGAGATGGTGAAGCTCGACCACGGCGTGCCCTATGACGAGGCCGAATGGAAGCGCTGCAACACCGTCGCCGACTGCCCGGACCCGAAGAAGAACGACTGGCCGAAGGACAAGGTCCAGACGCTCGTCACCAAGAGCTTCGCCGAACGCGCCGGCGAGGACGTGATGGCCTATCTCAACAAGCGCGCCTGGTCGAACGACACGGTCAACAAGCTGATGGCCTGGATGACCGACAACCAGGCGAGCGGCGACGATGGCGCCAAGCACTTCCTCGAGGAGAACGAGGCGCTGTGGACGGAATGGGTCTCGCCGGAAGCCGCCGAGAAGATCAAGGCCGCGCTCTGATCCGGCCCGCATGAACGCCGCGGCGGCGCGTCACCGCGCCGCCGCGGCCGTCTTGCCCAGGGCCATCCCGGCAAGGCGCGGCGCGGCCTTGCGTCCGCGATCGGCGTGAAAACGAAAGAAAGCCGGCGCAAGACTGGCCGCAGCACGAAAAAAGGGGATCGTCATGGAATGGTTCACGAAATTTCCGCATATGAACGACGCGTCCTTGCGCGATCTGAAGAAGGCGATCGACGAGGGCTTCCGCGCCTTCACCCGCGCCTATGGCGACGGCATCGAGAGCATCTTCGAGCCGCTGCAGCACTTCCTCATCTGGTCCGAGCGCTTCATGACGCGCACGCCCTGGCCGATCATCCTGATCCTGATCGCGCTCGTCGCCTGGTTCGCGAGCCGCAACTGGAAGATCGTCGCCGGCTCCGTCGCCACGCTGCTGGTGATCGGCTATTTCGACATGTGGGACGACACGATGAAGACGATCTCGATGATCTTCGTCTGCACCGTGCTCTCCATCGTCATCGGCATCCCGATCGGCATCCTGATGTCGCGCTCCGACCGGGTGCAGAACGCGATCAACCCGATCCTCGACGTCATGCAGACGATGCCGAGCTTCGTCTACCTGATCCCGGTCGTCATGCTGCTCGGCATCGGCAAGGTGCCGGGGCTGATCGCCGTCGTCATCTACGCCATCCCGCCGATGATCCGGCTCACCAATCTCGGCATCCGCCTCGTCGACAAGGACGTGCTGGAGGCCGCCGACGCCTTCGGCTCGTCGAGCTGGCAGAAGCTCAAGAACGTGCAGATGCCGCTGGCGCTGCCGACCATCATGGCCGGCATCAACCAGACGATCATGATGGCGCTCGCCATGGTGGTCATCGCCTCGATGATCGGCGTGCAGGGCCTCGGCCAGCCGGTCCTGAAGGCGATCTCGAACCAGTATTTCACGCTCGGCATCTTCAACGGGCTCGCCATCGTCGGCATCGCCATCATCTTCGACCGCGTCAGCCAGGCCTACGGCAAGCGCCTGCAGCGCCACCGCGAGGTCATCCACGGCTGATCCCGCCTTTCCGTGCACGAAGGGGCGCCCCGGCGAAGGCCGCGGGCGCCCTTGCCGTTTTCAGCGCCTGGGCGACAGGGCGCCGGTCGACAGCGCCACGCCCGTGCCGACGATGAGGGCGGCGGCGATCTCCGCCGCGCCGAACGGCTCGCCGAGGAAGACCGCGCCGCCGAGCGTCGCCAGCACCGGCGTGATCGCGGTGAAGGCCGCCGCCTGGCTGCCGCCGAGCGCCCGCACGGCCGTGCCGTAGGCGAAGGTGGCGACGAGGCCGGACAGGATGCCCTGGCTGCCGACCTGGAGGGCGAGGTCCGGCAGCGACGCGGCGTCAAGGTGGGTGCCGAAGACCGCCGCCAGCGCGAGATGGATCAGGAACGACCAGACGGCGACGAGGGCGGCGCCCTCGAGCGCGGAGAGCCCCGAGCGCCGGAAGGCATGGGTGAAGCCCGCCCAGAGCGCGGCGCCGAGCGGCAGCAGCAGGAAGCCGGCGGACGTCATGCCGCTCGTCCGCAGGCTGGCGACGAGCAGCACCGCGACGCCCGCGACGATGGCGGCAAGGCCGGCGAGCCGCATGCGGTCCGGCCGCTCGCCGAAGAGCACGATGCCGATCAGCGCGGTGGCGAGCGGCATGGCGCCGCCGAGCAGGATGCCGCCGGGGGCCGCCGGCGTCGCATGCAGCGCCGCCGCCGTGACCTGGAAGAAAAGCGCGCCCGATCCCGCCACCATCACGGCGAGGAGCGTCACCGGCAGGCCCTTCGGCAGCAGCCCGGTGCGCAGCCAGACCGGCGCGAGCAGCACCGTCGGCACGCCGTAGCGGATGAGGCCGATGTCGACGGTGCCGAGCGGCGTGGTGGCGGAATGGCGCGTCGCCAGCACCCAGGTCGCCCAGATCAGCACCGTGACCATCGCGCCGGCATAGCCGGCGGCGGCCGCACTGGATTTCCCGTCGGAGGGAAGCGAGATCATGGCCATGGCGGTGTCCTTTCCGTGCGGCTCTGTCACGGACGGATCCTAGCGCCGAAGGCTGCGGCATGTCCTTGCGAGTTCCGCGTCGGAGCATGTATCCTGCACATGATCCTGCCACGAATGCCTGTGAAAGTTCCCGGATATGCCAAAACTCGATAAATTCGATATCGCCATCCTCACGGTGCTGCAGGAGGACGCCCGCGCGACGAACGTGGAGATCGCGGAGAAGGTCAACCTCTCGCCGTCGCCCTGCCTCCGGCGCATCCGCAACCTGGAGAAATCCGGCGTCCTGCGCGGCTACCGGGCCGACATCGACCGCAAGGAGGTGGGGCTGGGGCTTACCGTCTTCGTCGAGATCAAGGTCGGGCACCACAACCGCGAGAACGCGGTCGCCCAGCAGGAGGCGCTGCTCGCCGTCCCGGAGATCGTCTCCTGCTTCCTGATCTCCGGCGACGCCGACTTCCTGGCGGAGGTGGTGGTGGAGGATCTCGCGGCCTATGAGCGGCTTCTCACGGAGACCCTGCTCGCCATGCCGGGCGTCACCGACATCCGCTCCAACTTCGCGATCCGCAGCATCAAGACCGGCGGGCCGCTGAAGCTGCCGGCATTGTGACGCGGAAGGCCGCCCCGGCGAGAGGCGCCGGGGCGGCCCGGGACGGTCGGAGAGGCGGCCGCCGTCCTGTGGGCGCCGCCCCGGAGAGAGGCGGACGGCGCCCGGCCTGTCGTCAATGCGCGGGGACGGCAGGCGCTTTCGCGGATTTCCAGGTGACGACCATCAGCGCGCCGATGACGGTGATGTGCTCCATCACGACGTAGAACTCGACGGTGCGCATCGGCTCCTCCATCGTCCAGAAGGCGTGGGCGATCGGGATGGTGAGCGCGGTGAAGACGGCGAGCATGCCGGCGCCGAGCCAGGTCCAGCGGTTGGCGATGATCAGCGCCGAGCCGACGAGCTGCGTGACGGCGGTGACGACGACGAAGACGGCCGGCGGCTCCAGCCCGAAATGCGCCATCTCGGCGACGCCGCCGTCGAAGTCGGCGAGCTTGGCGATGCCGCTCATCCAGAACATGAAGGTGAGGATGGTGCGGGCGAGAAAGCCGAACCAGGACGTTGCGGTCAGGCGTTCGATGAGGCTGGACATGATAGGCTCCGGTTCAGGGTTGCGGGAGCGCCACGCGGCGTCCCCGTTCGTTGCGACTATCTCTAGCAGACCCGCAGCGCCGTCCTGTCACCGAGGGAACAGCCTGTTCTCACGCCAGTCCGGACGCAAGACCGCTGCACGCTCGTGCCGGACCCGCTTACTCCGCGGGGCAGGCGCAGGCCTCCTCGCGGTCGAGCCTTTCGAGCGTGAGCGACAGCAGGAAGACGCCGAGGCCGACGACGGCGGTCGCCGCGCCGACGAAGCCGACGGAGGCATAGCCGTAGCCGGCGCTGATCGACAGGCCGCCGAAGAGCGCCCCGAGCGCGTTGGCGACGTTGAAGGCCGAGTGGTTGAGGGCGGCGGCGAGCGTCTGCGCATTGCCGGCGACGTCCATCAGCCGCGTCTGCAGCGCCGGGCCGACGACGAAGCTGCAGCCGATCAGGAAACAGCAGAGGCCGAGCAGCACCGGGTCCTGCGCCGTCAGCGACAGCGCCACGAGCACGCCGAAATAGAGCACCAGCGACCAGCCGATCGTGCGCATCAGCGACAGGTCGGCGAGCTTGGCGCCGAACACGTTGCCGACGATCATGCCGCAGCCGAAGATCGCCATCATCACCGGCACCATGGACGGGCCGAGGCCCGCGACCTCGGTGACGATCGGCGCGATGTAGCTGAAGACCGCGAACATGCCGCAGAAGCCGGTCGCGGCGATGCCGAGCGTCAGCCAGACCTGCTTGCGCTTCAGCGCGCCGAGCTCGGTCAGCGCATTGATGCCCTTCGGCGCCTTGTCGCGCGGCAGGAAGATCGCGATCAGGCAGACCGTGAGCAGGCCGGTGACGCCGACGCCGACGAACATCACCTGCCAGTCGAACACCTGGCCGAAGAAGGCGGCGAGCGGCGTGCCGATCAGGGTGGCGACCGTCAGCCCCAGCATCACCTTGCCGACCGCCTGGGTGCGGCGGTTCGCCGGCACCATCGCCGCGGCGACGAGCGCGGCGACGCCGAAATAGGCGCCGTGCGGCAGGCCGGAGACGAAGCGCATGAGGATGAAGCTCTCGAATGTCGGCGCCATGGCGCTGGCGAGATTGCCGAGCGCGAACACGGCCATCAGCACGACGAGCAGGTCGCGCCGGCGGAAGCGGGCGCCGGTGACGGCGATCACCGGCGCGCCGACGACGACGCCGAACGCATAGGCGCTGATGACGTAGCCGGCCTCGGCCGTCGTGACGCCGAAGGTGCGGGCGACGTCGGGCAGCAGGCCCATGATGGCGAACTCGCCCGTGCCGATGCCGAAGCTGCCGACGGCGAGCGCCAGGATGATCAGGCTGACGGTGAGCGGGGAAAGCGAGGGCTGCCCCGAGGAGAGGGCGGCATGGGGCAGGGCAGGTTCGGACACGGCGGCTCCGCGGGAATGGTCCGGGCGCGGCGGTCGGATGGCGGACCCTTGGGCGAAGGCCGCTCCTCCCGGCTGCCTCTGCGGTGGTCTGGCCGAAGGCCGTGTCCGGAATAGGTCTGGAAATGAAGAATGGTCCGGCCGGCCAGGCGCTCTCCCGACACCCGCGGCCGCCACCAGATATAGCAGAGCCGGCGGCCTTGCCTATTGCCAATTTTCGCCTCGGCCCGGTTATCCGATCAAGATTTCTTGCAGGCCGTTGCCTGCTAATCGCCGCTTTCTCGGCTATCTATGGAAACGTGCCCGGCTTCCGGCTTCACGCGGAGTATGCGGATGAGAATTCAGGCGATCTTCAACAAGGACGGCGGAACGTTCCGCACGACCGACATGGAGGCCTATGCGCGCGAGGCGGAACGCATCTTCGGCGACGCGGGCCACCATCTCGACTGCGACATCGTCGAGGGCGCCGACATGGAGATGGCGCTGCGCCGCTGCGCCGACCGTACCGACCTCGACGCGATGCTCGCGGGCGGCGGCGACGGGACGATCTCGGCGGCGGCGGGCGTCGCCTGGGAAAGCGGCATGCCGCTAGGCATCGTCCCGGCCGGCACGATGAACCTCTTCGCCCGCTCGCTGAAGATCCCGCTCGACATCCGTCTGGCGCTCGAAGCGCTCGCCGCCGGCGAGGTCGCCGCCGCCGACATCGGCACGGCGGACGGGCGCGCCTTCGTGCACCAGTTCTCCGCCGGGCTGCATGCCCGCATGGTGCGCCTCAGGAACGCCATGACCTTCCGTTCCCGCCTCGGCAAGATCGCCGCCAACGTGCGTGCGGCCGTCGGCGTCATTCTCGACCCGCCGGAATTCGACGTGGAATACGCCGTCGACGGCATCGAGGCGCATACCAAGGTCTCGGCCATCAACGTGTCGAACAACCGCTTCGGCGAGAACGGCCTGCTCTATGCCGACGACATCTCCGGCGGCCATCTCGGCTTCTACACGACGGCGCCGCTGAAGCCCGCGGGCGTCGCGCGCCTCGCCGCCGACATCCTGCGCGGCCGGCTGCGCGAGAACGCCGACGTGACGGAGATGACCGGCACGGCCGTCGACCTGCATTTCCCCAGCGTCGACCGGTCGATCAACTGCGTCATCGACGGCGAGCTGCTGCCGATGGGCCGCGACGTCTCGATCCGCCTCCATCCCGGCGAACTGAAGGTCATCGTGCCGAAGGCGGGGGCGGAGAGCACCGCGCCGAGCGAGACGGCGGCGGCGTAGGATGCGACCCCTTCTGCCCGATAGGACATATGCGATTTGCCCCCCACCCTAACCCTCTCCCCGCAAGCGGGGAGAGGGGACGTGCCCTGCGAACGGTCGTTGGTCGAGGAAAACGATGCGGCATATCTCCTTCTCCCCGCTTGCGGGGAGAAGGCGGCCGGCAGGCCGGATGAGGGGCCGACGCCTCAGATCCGCGGCAGATAGGTCCGGTAGTCGAAGTCCGAGACGGTGCGCAGGTAGGTGATCGCCTCCTTGCGCTTCGTGTCGGCATAGAGCTTCTGGTAGGCCGCGCCGAAGGCGTCGGCGATGAAGGGCGAGGCGGCGAACTCCTCGACCGCCGTCAGGAAGTCGTGCGTGAGCCGCGTCGCCCCGGGCACGTCCTTGCCGGGCTCCGTCGCCGGCCCCGGATCGAGGTCGCCGTCGAGGCCCGAGAGGATGCCGCCGAGGATCGCCGTCAGCAGCAGGTAGGGATTGACGTCGGCGCCCGCCACGCGGTGCTCGACGCGCGCCGCCGGCCCGTCCTTGTCGGGGATGCGGATCGCCGTGCCGCGATGGCCAAAGCCCCAGGTGAGGTCGACCGGCGCAAACGAGCCCGGCTGGAAGCGGCGGTAGGAATTGGCGAACGGCGCGAAGACGAGCTGCGCGGCGCGCATCGTCGCAAGCATGCCGGCGGTGATCGATTTCAGGAGCGCCGGCTCGCCGCCCCTGGCGTCGAGGATGTTGCGGCCGTCCCCGTCGACGATGCTCGCATGCACGTGCAGGCCGGAGCCGGCATGCTCGGCATAGGGTTTGGCCATGCAGGTGGATTTGAGGCCGAAGCGGCGGGCGGCTTCCTCGGCGATGCGCTTGAGATAGATGCAGTCGTCGGCCGCCGCCAGCGCGTCCGGCCGGTGCAGCAGGTTCACCTCGAACTGGCCGGGGCCGAATTCCGCCGTCGTGGCGTCGGCCGGCAGGTCCATCGCCTTCGCCCAGGCGCGCACGGTCTGGAGGTAGCCGTCGAGCGCGTCGGTGGCGCGCATGTCGTAGAGCTGGAAGCCGTTCGGCTCGCCGTGATACGTCAGCGCCGCCGGCGGGCGCGGGCGGCCGGTCTCGCGCCAGTCGTCCTCGACCACGTAGAATTCGAGCTCCGTCGCCACGACCGGCGTCAGCCCGCGTTCGGCGAAGCGTTCGATCATGCGCGCCAGGATGGCGCGCGGGTCCATGAAGGAGGGCGTGCCGTCGAACTCGTGCATGGTGGCGAGCACCTGCCGCGAGCCTTCCGGCGCCCAGGGCATCGGCGCGAGCGAGCGGCGGTCGGGGATGCATACGCCGTCCGGATCGCCGGCGGAGAGCGACAGGCCGGTGATGTCGTCGTTGTCGTCGCCCCAGATGTCGAGCGACTGGGTGGAGGAGGGCAGGCGGACGGAACCGTCCCAGATCTTCGCCTCGCCCTCCGGCGGCACCTGCTTGCCGCGCAGGTCCCCGTTCATGCCGACGAGGAGGATTTCGATACGGGGCGGCGCATTGGCGGGCGGGGAACCGGCCGCCGTCTTGTCGTTTGTCATGATGCCTGCTTCGTCTGGCTGGAAGCCTTTGGACAGACCGGCCGGGGGGTGGCCGATCTCTTGCCAAATGCCTGTTGCAAGGGCATTTTCCTAGCCCATTCTGTCCCGCCGTTCAACACGGGGGGCGCTTCTCGAAGGATGTCTCCCATGTCGACCAGCAGTGCAGCAGCCGTCTCGAACCTCGGTGCCCTCGATGCCGCCCATCATCTTCATCCCTTCTCGGACATGAAGAAGCTGAATGCGACCGGCACGCGCATCATCGAGCGCGGCGAGGGCTGCCACATCTTCGACAATCACGGCAAGCGCTATCTCGACGGCTTCGCCGGCCTCTGGTGCGTCAACATCGGCTACGGCCGCGGGGAGATCGCCGACGCCGTCGTCCGCCAGATGAACGAGCTTCCCTACTACAACACCTTCTTCGGCACCACGACGCCGCCCGCCGTGCTGCTGGCGCAGAAGATCGCCTCGCATGCCGGCCCGGCCATCAACCGCGTCTTCTTCACCGGCTCCGGCTCGGAGGCGAACGACACCTGGTTCCGCATGGCCCGCGTCTACTGGGCCGCCGTCGGCAGGCCGACCAAGAAGGCGGTGATCGCGCGGCGCAACGGCTATCACGGCTCCACCGTCGCCGGCGCCTCGCTCGGCGGCATGAAGTGGATGCACGAGCAGGGGGACCTGCCGATCGCCGGCATCCACCACATCGGCCAGCCCTACTGGTACGGCGAGGACGGCGACCTCTCGCCGGAGGATTTCGGCCTGAAGGTCGCGCGCGAGCTGGAGGAGAAGATCGACGAGCTCGGCGAGGACAACGTCGCCGCCTTCGTCGCCGAGCCGATCCAGGGCGCCGGCGGCGTCATCGTGCCGCCCGCCACCTACTGGCCGGAGATCGCCCGCATCTGCAAGGCGCGGAAAATCCTGCTCGTCGCCGACGAGGTGATCTGCGGCTTCGGCCGTACCGGCCGATGGTTCGGCCACCAGCATTTCGGCGTCGAGCCGGATCTGGCACCGATCGCCAAGGGCCTCTCCTCGGGGTATCTGCCGATCGGCGGCGTCATGGTCTCCGACCGCGTCGGCGACGTGCTGGTCGAGGAGGTCGGCGACTTCAACCACGGCTTCACCTATTCCGGCCATCCCGTCTGCGCCGCCGCCGCACTGGAGAACCTGCGCATCATCGAGGAGGAGAGGCTGGTCGAGCGCGTCCACGACGACATCGGCCCCTATCTCGCCGAGGGCTTCGGGTCGCTTGTGAATCACCCGATCGTCGGCGAGATCCAGCAGGTCGGCCTGATGGCGGCGATCCAGCTCGCCGAGGACAAGGCGAGCCGCAGGCGCTTCGAGGACAGGGAGAAGGCCGGCGTCACGGTGCGCAACCATTGCCTGGAGAACGGCCTCGTGCTGCGCGCCACCGGCGACCGCATGCTCTTCTCCCCGCCGCTCGTCATCAGCCACGCCGAGGTGGACGAGATGATCGACATCACGAAGAAGGGGCTGGATCACGCGTGGGCGGTGCTGAGGGCCTGAGGTTCAGGCGATCCGAAGGCCGAGATGCTCGGCCATCGGATCGAAGTCCCTGTCGGCGTGGAGCAGGCTGTGGCCGTGCTCGATGCAATAGGTGCCGATGACGAGATCCGTGGTCTTGCGGATGGTGATGCCCTTCGCGCGAAGCCGGCGGAAATTTCCGGCGGCTTTCACCGCGAGCTCGGGAGATAGCATCGAAACGGTGCCGAAGGCGGCCAGCCGCTTGTGAAGATTGGCGGCGTGGCCGTCGTTTCGTGCGCCTTGCAGGATTTCCAGCAGAACAACGTCACCCAGAACGACTTGCTTGAGTTTCAGGCCTGCCTGGAGCATAGACGTTTCCGGCGTCGAGAGGTCGCGCAGATGCGCGATCCAGACGGAGCTGTCGACAACGATCATTCAGCCGCGTCTTTTGCGTGGTCCGAGTCCGGCCCCCAGCCGAGGCGCATCGCGTCGAGATCGCCTTCCCAGCCCATTCCCTGCAACTCGTTCAGCGCATTTCTCCGGCGAAGTTCCTCGACCATCTCGCGCAAGGCCTTCTCCACGATGGCCTTTTTCGTCGTCAGCCCCGTGAGTTCCATGGCTTCGGCCATCAAGGCGTCGTCAAGCTCGATATTGGTACGCATGGCCACCTCGTGTGTATGAACTTATAAAATCATACACCAAAGCCCGATCGCTCACAATCTCACTGGAACGCCGTCTCGAAGAAGCTCCTCAGCTTGCGCGAATGCAGCTTCTCCGGCGGCATGCCGGCAAGCTTCTCCAGCGCGCGGATGCCGATCCTCAGATGCTGGTTGACCTGCGTGCGGTAGAAGGCGGTCGCCATGCCGGGGAGTTTCAGCTCGCCGTGCAGCGGCTTGTCGGAGACGCAGAGCAGGGTGCCGTAGGGCACGCGGAAGCGGAAGCCGTTGGCGGCGATGGTGGCCGATTCCATGTCGAGGGCGATGGCGCGCGACTGCGACAGGCGCTTGACCGGCCCGCGCTGGTCGCGCAGTTCCCAGTTGCGGTTGTCGATCGTGGCGACGGTGCCGGTGCGCATGATGCGCTTGAGGTCGTAGCCCTTGAAGCCCGTCACCTCCTCGACCGCGCTCTCGAGCGCCACCTGCACCTCGGCGAGTGCGGGGATCGGCACCCAGACCGGCAGGTCGTCGTCGAGCACGTGATCCTCGCGCACATAGGCATGGGCGAGCACGTAGTCGCCGAGCGTCTGGCTGTTCCTGAGCCCCGCGCAATGGCCGAGCATCAGCCAGGCATGCGGGCGCAGCACGGCGATATGGTCGGTGATCGTCTTGGCGTTGGAGGGGCCGACGCCGATATTGACGACGGTGATGCCGCCGTGGCCCTTCTTCTTGATGTGATAGGCCGGCATCTGCGGCAGCCGGCCGGGCGAGATGTTCGGCTCCGGCCGATCGCTGCCGGCCGGCGTGATGATGTTGCCGGGCTCGACGAAGGCGGTGTAGCCGTTGCCGCCCTCCGCCATCTGCTGGCGCGCCCATTCGCAGAACTCGTCGATGTAGAACTGGTAGTTGGTGAAGAGCACGAAGTTCTGGAAGTGGTTGGCGCTCGTCGCCGTGTAGTGGCTGAGGCGGGCGAGCGAATAGTCGATGCGCTGCGCCGTGAAGGGGGCGAGCGGCGAGGGTTCTCCGGGACCCGGCTCGTAGGAGCCGTTGGCGATCTCGTCGTCGGTGTTGCCGAGGTCGGGCGCGTCGAACAGGTCGCGCAGCGGCAGGTCGATGTTCTCCGCCACCGCCGCCTCGACATGCGCACCCTCGCCGAAGGCGAAGTGCAGCGGGATCGGCGTCGCCGATTCGGAGACGGTGACGCGCACGCCGTGATTGCGCATCAGGTGTCCGAGCTGTTCCTTGAGATAGTGGCGGAACAGCTTCGGCCGCGTCACGGTCGTCGTGTAGAGGCCGGGTGAGGCGACGTAGCCGTAGGACAGGCGCGAATCGACGAGGCCGAAGCTCGTCGTCTCGATGCCGACCTGCGGATAGCAGGCGCGGAAACGCCGGTCGGGCGCGCCGTTCTCGCCGAGCGAGGCGAAGGCCTCGGTGAGGAAGCGGGTGTTGCGCTCGTAGAGCGCGTCGAGCGCGTCGACCGCGGCGACCGGATCGTCGAAGGACTGCGGCTCGAAGGGCTCGGGCGTGGCGAAGGGGAGAGGCTTCAGGGAAAAGGTCTGTTTGCTCATGAATCACTATAGTTTGCCGTCGCTGACAAGCAAACGACAAGTTGCCGTGGGCCGCAAGCCCTCCCGCCCGCCCGAAATGTGGACGCCTCAGCGCGGCGCGGCAAGCACGATGCCGGCGCCGACGAGCACGAGCGTGGCGCCGGCGAGATCGAAGCGGTCGGGCCGCATGCCTTCGGCAAGCCACAGCCAGAGGAGCGAGGCGGCGATGTAGACCCCGCCATAGGCCGCATAGGCGCGGCCGGCGAAGGCGCTGTCGGCCTGCGCCAGCAGCCAGGCGAAGAGCGCGAGCGACGCCATGCCCGGCAGCAGCCAGAGCGCCGTCCGGTCGAGCCGCCACCAGGCCCAGAAGGCGAAGCAGCCGGCGATCTCGGCGAGCGCGGCGGCGGAGAAGACGAGGAAGGATTTCATGCGCGGTCCCGGACGGCTGGAGGAGGTCTCCGGTTTAGCACGGAACGGCGGCGGGGGAAGGGGAAGGGGAAGGGGAAGGGGAAGGGGAGAGACTCCCCGCTCAGCTCATCGACTGGCGCTGCAGGGTCACGAAGAGGACGAGGCCGGCGCCCTGCTTCCCGATGCCGAGGCCGCCCGAGCTGCTCCAGGCGAGTGCGCCGAAGGGCGCGACCATCATCGCCGAGAGCGCGAGGATGCGCAGCGCGGTGGAGGCGGTCCGGGAGAGGGTGCTCGTCATGGCTCGGTTTCGTCCTTCGATGGTGTGGCGGGTCAGAGGGTGGCGCGGCAGAGGGTCGGCACCGCGCAGGCCGAGAGTGCGCCGTGGCGGCTTTTCTGGTTGCGGCGGTAGTCCGTCTCGACGGCGGCCGCGAGCAGGATCGCGAAGATCGCCAGAAGCAGCGTGATGATCGTGAGGCGGCGTGCGAGGATGTCCATGATGTCCGTCCGTCTGTCTGTCTGTCCTGTCGTGCGGCTCTTGTCGCACGATGGGACTGAACGGGTCCTGAGAGGGCGGTTCATCTCCCGTTCAGGAAAGGCGTGGACGGCCTTTCGGGCGGCGGAAGGAAAGCGCCGGCTCGCTTCGTGGTTAGCGAAGGGTTGAAGCCGCGGGTTGAACGATCGGTAAATTTTGAGGCGAATGCGCTGATTCAGAGGGATCGCGATGTTTAACGAAAATCCAACTTTACCAAGCGTTTGGACTTTGTTTGTCGCAAATTAAGCATGCATTTTAAGCGTGCATTGAAGGGCCGGTGGCATAGTGGAGCCATAAGACGAGCCGGAACGAACCGGCCCGAAAACGCCGAGGGAAGACCCGAGCCGCGGAAGACGGCGGGCGCCCGAGGCGGGGTAAGACAGGGCACTGCAAGCGCGAAACCATAAGACAGGGACAATCGAAATGGCACGCTTTGACTTCCAGACCTCCGAGACGGCCGCCATGACGGGCGGCGAGACCCGCGCCGAGATCTTCTGCGACATGGGTCTGATGTATGCGACCGGACGCGGATGCGACGTCGATCTGGTCGCCGCCCACAAGTGGCTGAACATCGCCGCCATCAAGGGCTGCGAGCGCGCCGCGGAACTCCGCGCCGATCTCGCCCAGACGATGACCAAGGCCGACCTCGCGCTGGCGCTGCGCGCGGCGCGGGAATGGATGACGATGCATTGAAGGGGCGAATGGCGAATGGCGAGTAGCGAATAGTTTGACAGCGAGAACGATTTCCCGCCCAACTATTCGCTATTCGCTATTCGCTATTCGCTATTCGCTATTCGCTATTCGCTTCAAGACCTTCGGCAACACCGCCGAAAACAGTGCCATGTCCTCCTCCGGGCCGGTGCTCACGCGGATGCAGCGGTTGAGGGGCGCGATGCCGGGCATGCGGATGAAGACGCCGTGCTCCATCAGCCCGTCGACGACGGCGCGGGCGTAGGCGCCGTCGCGGCCGCAGTCGATCGTGACGAAATTGGTGGCCGACGCGAGCGGCTTCAGGCCGTTTTCCGCGGCGATCGCGGCGATGCGCTCGCGCGCGGCGGCGATCTTGTCGACGACGACGGCAAGATAGGCCTGGTCCTTCAGCGCGGCGAGTGCCGCCTCCACCGACAGGCGGGCCATGCCGAAATGGTTGCGGATCTTGTCGAAGGCCTGCGCGTTGCCGAGCGTGCCGACGGCATAGCCGACGCGCGCGCCGGCAAGCCCGTAGGCCTTGGAGAAGGTGCGCATGCGCAGCACGTTCGGCTGGCCGATCAGCGTTTCCATCGCGGGGATCGCGTCCGCGGGCGCCGTCTCGCAATAGGCCTCGTCCAGCACCAGCAGCGTCGTCTCCGGCAGCGCGCGGGCGAAGGCGACGACGCTATCGGCATCCCACCAGCTTCCCATCGGATTGTCGGGATTGGCGAGATAGACGAGCGGTGCGTTCTCGCGGCGCACGGCCTGCGCGAGACCGTCGAGGTCCTCGCGGTCGCCGACATAGGGCACGGTGACGAGGCGGCCGCCGAAGCCGTTGACGTGGTAGTTGAAGGTCGGATAGCCGCCGAGCGAGGTGACGACCGGCGTGCCGGGCTCGACGACGAGGCGGACGATCTCGCCGAGCAGGCCGTCGACGCCGCCGCCGACGGCGATGTTGTCGCGCGAGATGTCGTGGTGGAAGGCGAGCGCCTCGCGCAGCGCGACGTTCTCCGGATCGGCATACATCCAGGTGGTGCCGGCCTTCTCCCGCATCGCCTCCAGCACGGAGGGCGCCGGGCCGAAGCCGCTCTCGTTGGCGCCGATGCGGGCGGTGACGGCGAGGCCGCGGCTGCGCTCGATCGCCTCCGGCCCGACGAAGGGAACGGTGGCGGGCAGGCTGTGGGCAAGGGCGGTGAAGCGGGAGAATGCGGACATGAGGGGCTGCCTGGAAAGGAAGAGACGGGAGCGGGAGGAGGAAGCGACTCGTCCCGCGGCAACCCTAGAACATCCCGCACGCGGGCGGAATCGCCGTGTGCGGAAAAGATGCCCGGCCGACGACGCCGGCCGGCGGAGCGATCAGCGCACGGCCGAGCCGATCGGGGCCTTCTCGACGCCCGCCATGTAGGCGCGCGCCTCCTTCTTGCGCCCGGTGATGCCGCCGGTGAAGTAGTCGGAGCGGACGATCGCGCGCAGGAGCTCCTCGTCGATCTCCTTGATGAACTGCACGGCGATGCGGTGATCGTTGCGATAGACCTCGGCGCAGCCGATGCGCGCGGCGATGCCGACGATGGTGAGGTAGTAGTGGCTCGGAAGGCCGATCGTCGTGTTGACGGTGAAGGTGGCGGTGCCGAGCGAGATGTCGATCAGCTGGCAGGGCCGCGTCTTGGGGAGGGCGAGGTCGAGGTTGACGGTGAGCAGCATGCCCTGCCGGTTGACGGCGAAGCGCTCCCATTTGCGCTCGTAGAGGCCGAGGCCCGACGGTCTTTTGGCATCGTCGTTCATTGCGGCATTCCCCATTCGTGGACGTCATGTCCGGCAGAGATGGGCGAACTGTCGCAGGCGGATATTGTCTTTTGTTAAAACAAATGACTAAAAGTTTAACCGCCCGTTCCTACTCCGTTTTCCTGCCCGCCCGCCCGAGCGCGAGGTCGAGGAAATCCGGGTCGAGGAACATGTTGAAGCGGACGACCAGCTCGTCGCCGCTGCGCTTGAACTCCGTGCAGGGGATCTCGTCGCGGATGCCCTCCACCTCCAGGTAGAAGTTCTCCGGCAGGCCGATCGTCCCGCTGATGGCGATGACGGCGCCCGCGCTCGACAGGCTCCTGATGACGCAGGGATGGGCCGTCGTGGCGCTGAGCCGGTGGCCGACGGGAATGATGCGGCCGGGCCTGTCGACGCGATACTGGACGAAGCTGCGCTTGGGGTTGTGCAGGCGGACCTGCTCGTGGACGTGTTCGAGAGGCATGGCGCCCTCCCGCTCCTCGTTGGAACTGTCCGGACTGTATCGAAACGGGATGGAGAAAGCGTGAAGACGGCCGCTCGCATTTGAACGAACGGCCGCAAGGGCGATCTCACTCATCCGGCCCTTCGGGCCACCTTCTCCCCGAGGGGAGAAGGGAGGAGCACGCCATCTCGCTTTCCGCCTTCTCCCCCTCGGGGAGAAGGTGCGGCAGGCGGATGAGGGGGCTGGTCCCTTACTGGAAGGCCTGCAGCCCCGTCTGGGCACGGCCGAGAATCAGCGCATGGATGTCGTGCGTGCCCTCGTAGGTGTTGACGGCTTCGAGGTTCATGACGTGGCGGATGACGCCGTATTCGTCGGAGACGCCGTTGCCGCCGTGCATGTCGCGCGAGACGCGGGCGATGTCGAGCGCCTTGCCGCAATTGTTGCGCTTCATCAGCGAGATGAGCTCGGCGGGCGCGCGGTGCTCGTCGAACAGGCGGCCGAGGCGGAGCGCCCCCTGCAGGCCGAGCGCGATCTCGGTCTCCATGTCGGCGAGCTTCTTCTGGACGAGCTGGGTGGCGGCGAGCGGCCTGCCGAACTGCTTGCGGTCGAGCGTGTACTGGCGCGCGGCGTGCCAGCAGAATTCGGCGGCGCCCATGGCGCCCCAGGCGATGCCGTAGCGGGCGCGGTTGAGGCAGCCGAACGGGCCGGCAAGCCCGGAGACCTCCGGCAGCAGGTTCTCCTCCGGCACGAAGACGTCCTGCATCATGATCATGCCCGTGACGGAGGCGCGCAGCGAGAACTTGCCCTCGATCTTCGGCGTTTCCAGGCCCTTCATGCCGCGTTCCAGCACGAAACCCTTGATCTTGTTGTCATGCGCGCCGGACTTCGCCCAGACGACGGCGACGTCGGCGATCGGCGAATTGGTGATCCAGTTCTTGGCGCCGGAGACGAGATAGCCGCCGTCGACCTTCCTGGCCCGGGTGATCATCGACGAGGGGTCGGAGCCGTGGTCGGGCTCGGTGAGGCCGAAGCAGCCGACCCATTCGCCGGACGCGAGCTTCGGCAGGTATTTCCTGCGCTGCTCCTCCGTGCCGTAGGCGAAGATCGGGTGCATGACGAGCGAGGACTGCACGGACATCGCCGAGCGGTAGCCGGAATCGACCCGCTCCACCTCGCGGGCGACGAGGCCGTAGGAGACGTAGTTGGCACCGACGCCGCCGTATTCTTCCGGGATCGTCGGGCCGAGCAGGCCGAGCTCGCCCATCTCGCTCATGATCTCGCGGTGGAAGACCTCGTGGCGGTTGGCCTCGGTCACGCGGGAGGCGAGCTTGTCCTGACAGTAGGCGCGTGCCGTGTCGCGGATCATGCGCTCCTCGTCGCTGAGCTGGTCCTCGATCAGGAAGGGGTCCGCCCAGTCGAAGGGCGCCATCCTGGCGCGGGCCTGTTGCGGGGTGGCGCTGTGGTGCTCGCTCATCGTTTCGGTCCTGTCGCGGGTTTTGACTGGCAGAAGTGCTACACCAGCTTGGCGCGGACCGGAAGACGAACGGGCCCGCGGCGGCGGCCGCCGCTCTCCCTATTTGCGAATGCCCTCATGAGCCGGCAGAATGAGCGGCGCGCAATTTTACCGCGACTTGCAAGCCTCGGGCCTTGATTGTGGCGGCTGCGGGCGTCATTTACCTGACGATGAGCAATTCATTCACGAGCAGGCGCATGCGCAACCGATTCCGGCGATCCGTCATGCGCCTCCTGCAGGGCCACCTGCCCGACAGCGCCTCCCTCTGGCCCTTCTCCCGCCCCGAGCCGGCGAAGCCGGCCCGCCCGCGCCGGCGGCGGCAGGCCGCGCCGCCGGTGCTTGCCGCCGTGGCGGATTTCGGTTCCAATCCCGGCAACCTCTCGATGTTCGCCCATATCCCCGAGGGCCTGCCCGCCGGCCGGCCGCTGGTGCTCGTGCTGCACGGCTGCCGGCAGGATGCGGCGAGCTACGACCGGGCCGCCGGCTGGTCGACGCTCGCCGAGGAGCGCGGTTTCGCCGTCGTCTATGCCGAGCAGAAGCGCTCCAACAATCCCGGTCTCTGTTTCACCTGGTTCCGGCCGAGCGAGGTGACGCGCGACCGCGGCGAGCTGATGTCGATCCGCCAGATGGTGGCGCATGCCGCCGATCTCGCCGCAAGCGACGCCGGGCGCATCTTCGTCACCGGCCTGTCGGCCGGCGGCGCGATGGCGGCGGCGGCGCTCGCCAACTATCCGGACGTCTTCGCCGGCGGTGCGGTCATCGCCGGGCTTCCCTTCGGCGCGGCGCGCGACGCCACGCGCGCCTTCGAGGCGATGGCGGAGGCCCCCGGCCGCAGCGCCCGCGAATGGGGCGACCTCGTGCGCGCGGCGGTACCCGACGGCGGCCGCAGGCCGGCGATCTCGATCTGGCACGGCACGGCGGACGACACCGTCGCGCTCTCCAACGCCGCGGCGCTCGTCGAGCAGTGGCGCGACCTCCACCGCCTGCCGGAGGAGGCTTTCGTCGAGAAGCGCACGAAGAGCCGGCGCACCCGCGTCTGGCCGGACGGCGAGGGCAGGGCGCTCGTCAGCCTCACCGAGATCGAGGGCCTCGGCCACGGCACGCCCGTCACCCGCGGCGCGGGCGGCGGCTTCGCCGTCTCGGACGAGCCGTTCATGCTGGAGGCCGGCTTTTCCTCGACGCGCGAGATCGCCAGGACCTGGGGCATCACGCGCCGCTGGCGGCGCTGAGGACGAAAAATTCCGGCCGCGTCCACATTGAAACGGCAGGGGCCATACGTAATACTCTTCGGCAATAATGCCGGAGGGAAGGGCATGTTCAAGCGACTGCAAAAACGCTGGGCGCCGGTATTCTTCGTGTCGATCGCAATCGTCGTCTTCCACGCGGGGGCCGCGGAGGCCAGGCGCGTCGCGCTTCTGATCGGCAACCAGAAATACGAAGCGACCGCCCAGCTCAACAACCCCGCCAACGACGTCGAGCTGATGCGCGAATCGTTCCAGAATGCGGGCTTCGATTCGGTGAAGACCGTCTTCGACCTCGACCGCGCCGCCATGGTCAAGGCGCTGCGCGACTTCGAGGACGAGGCGATCGACGCCGAGGTGGCCGTCGTCTATTTCTCCGGCCACGCGATGGAGATGAACGGCATCAACTACCTGCTGCCGGTCGACGCGCAGCTGAAGAGCGACCGCGACGTCGAGGACGAGAGCGTGCCGATCGACCGCGTGCAGCGCTCGCTCGAAGGCGCCAAGAAGCTGAAGCTCTTCATCCTCGACGCCTGCCGCAACAACCCGTTCGCCCAGTCGATGACGCGCTCGATCGGCACGCGCGCCGTCACCCGGGGCCTCGCCCGCGTCGAGCCCGAATCGGCCGACACGCTGATCGCCTTCGCCTCGAAGGCCGGCACCGTGGCGCTCGACGGCGAGGGCATGAACAGCCCCTTCGCCACCGCGCTCGCCAAGCATCTCGTCGAGCCCGGCGTCGACGTGCGCATCGCGCTCGGCAAGGTGCGCGACGAGGTGGTGCAGGCGACCAACCGCGAGCAGGAGCCCTTCGTCTACGGCTCGCTCGGCGGCGCGCAGATCTTCCTCAACATCAAGGAAGTCAACATCAACGTCACCAACAGCGGCAACACGCAGGAGGTCTCGCCGAACGGTCAGTCCGAAGCGGCCGCCGACTGGCAGAACATCCGCGACCTCGCCGACAAGGACCTGCTTGAAGCCTTCATCGCCAAGCACGGCCGCGACCCGGTCTACAAGATGCTGGCCGAGAAGAAGCTCGCGAGCCTCGCCGAGGCCACCCAGAAGGAGGGCCAGGACGCCGACGCCATCGCCTGGGAGGCGCTGCGCGGCTCGACCGACGCGGCGGCGCTCCAGCGCTTCATCGAGCGCTATCCCGACAGCCACCACCGCGGCGAGGCCGAGGAGCTCATCGCCGCACTGGAGCCGAAGAAGGGGCTCAGCGTCGACGTCGCCTCGAAGGAGACGCCGGCCTCCCGCGACTGCTACCTGCTTGCCGGCGAGCCGCAGTCGCTGCCGGGCTTCATGGGCGTCACCTTCCTGAAGATCGACGCCAAGCGGGCGCTGACCGCCTGCGCGCAGGCCGTCAACGAGAACCCGTCCGACGGCATGCTCGTCAACCTGCTCGGCCGCGCGCACGACGCCGACCGCAACTATGTCGAGGCGCGGCGCAACTACGAGAAGGCGATCGAGCTCGGCAACATGTACGCGCTGACGAACCTCGCCTGGTTCTCGGTCTACGGCACCGACGGCGCCGTCGACGTGCCGAAGGGCCTCTCCATGTTCGAGAAGGCGGCGACGGCGGGTAACGCCTATGCCCAGGCCTCGCTCGGCTGGCTCTACCGCGAGGGCTACGGCGGCACGCGGCAGGACTACAACGAGGCGGTGCGCTGGTACCAGCAGTCGGCCAACCAGGGCTATGCCAACGCCATGGCGACGATGGGCTGGTTCCACCGCGAGGGCCTCGGCGTCCCGCAGGACTACGTCCAGTCGCTCGCCTGGTACCGCAAGGCGGCCGACGCCGGCGACGCCAACGCCATGTCCTCGCTCGGCTGGGCCTACCAGAACGGGCTCGGCACCGCGCAGGACTATGCCGAGGCCAAGGTCTGGTACGAGAAGGCCGCCAATGTCGGCGATTCCTACTCCATGGCCTCGCTCGCCTGGCTCTACGACGTCGGCAACGGCGTCAAGCAGGACTACGTGGAGGCCCGCTACTGGTACGAGAAGGCGGCGAACGCCGGCTCGTCCTACGCCATGGGCAACCTGTCGCGCCTCTACGACCAGGGCCTCGGCACGCCCGCCGACGCGAAGGAGGCCGTGCGCTGGGCGGCCGCGAGCGTGGAGAGCGGCGACGCCACCAAGCTCAAGGAGCTGAAGGAGACCCCCGGCAACTTCACGCTCGCCTTCCGCAAGGAGATGCAGAACCTCCTCAAGGACCGCGGCCTCTACACCGGCGCGGCCGACGGCGAGTTCGGCGCCGCGACCCTCGCCGCCATCGACAGCCTGGCGGGCGGCCGCGACGGCGGCACGGTCTCCAACACCGATGCCGGCCAGTCGTCGACGGCGCTCTCCGGCGGCTCGGACGCCGACCAGTGCTACGAGCTCGCCGGCGAGCCGAACCTCCGGCCGGGCTTCCTCGGCAAGCTCTTCGCCCAGATCGACTACGGCCGGGCGATCCCCGCCTGCGAGGCGGCGCTCTCGGCCAATCCGGGCGACGACATGATCCGCAACATGCTCGGGCGGGCGCATGACGCCGCGCGCAACTACGCGCAGGCGCGCGAGCATTACCAGAAGGCCGCGGACGCCGGGAACCTCTACGCGCTGACGAACCTCGCCTGGTACTCGATCTACGGCACGGACGGCGCGGTCGACATGGCCAGGGGCACGCGCATGTTCGAGCAGGCGGCCAATGCCGGCAACGCCTATGCCCAGGCCTCGCTCGGCTGGCTCTACCGCGAGGGCTACAACGGCACGCGGCAGGACCATGTCGAGGCCGTCAGGTGGTACCGCATGGCGGCCGAGCAGGGCTACGGCAACGCGCAGGCTACCATGGGCTGGTTCTACCGCGAGGGGGTCGGCGTGGCGAAGGATCTCGCCGCCTCGCTCGACTGGTACACGAAGGGCGCGGAGAACGGCGACATCAACGCCATGTCCTCGCTCGGCTACGCCTACCAGTCCGGCCTCGGCGTGCCGGTCGACTATGCCGAGGCACGCAAGTGGTACGAGAAGGCGGCCGCCTTCAGCGACTTCTACTCGATGGCCTCGCTCGGCTGGCTCTACGACGTCGGCAACGGCGTGAAGCAGGACTACGTCCAGGCGATCGACTGGTACCGCAAGGCGGCCGACGGCGGCAACACCTACGCCATGGGCAACCTGTCGCGGCTCTACGACCACGGCCTCGGCACGCGCGCCGACGCCAAGGAGGCCGCGCGCTGGGCGGCGGCGAGCGTGGAGGGCGGCGACCAGGGCAAGCTGCAGGAGCTGAAGGGCTCGCCCGCGAACTTCACGCCGCAGTTCCGCAAGGAATTCCAGCAACTCCTCAAGCAGCGCGGCTACTATACCGGCCCGATCGACGGCGATTTCGGCATCGCCACCCAGAACGCGATCGACCGGCTCGCCTCGCGCACCTGAGGTGGGCATGCCCGCAACGAGAAACGCCGGGGCGGGGCCCCGGCGTTTTCGTTGTAACCAAAGTAAACCTCCACCTCCGGTGGAGGACTGGACGAGTTCTACATCGTGGTCGAG
>NZ_JANFDG010000008.1 GCF_024609765.1 Shinella pollutisoli | reverse complement strand
AACCACCACAATGACAAGAGGCCGGAACATCGTAACCGATGTTCCGGCCTTCCAATGTATAAGGGCCCGCCACGAGGGCGGGCCAAGTCCGCTCGGCGAATGGCCAAGCGGGGGGATTCTCGCATCTGTCCAACGATCATGCGGCCCGAGAGCCGGCGCGCTTGCCCGAAGCGGCGAACGCGAGCCCGGCGAGCACCAGTCCTACGCCCGCGGCGAACAGCAGCCCCAGTCTGTCCCCGAACAGGAATGCGCTGGCGCCGATGCCGAAGACGGGCTGAAGGTACTGGACGCTGGCCGCGACACGGGCGGGGACGACCTTCAGGAGATAGAGCCACAGGATCAGCCCGACGACGGTGACCATCACGCCGAGATAGGTGATGGCCGCCAGGGCTTCCGTCGTGATGTGGACAGGCTGCCGGGTCATTTCCCAGCCCGCGAGCGGCAGGACGGTCACGAGCCCGACCAGCATGTTCCACGCCGCGACGGGCATCAGGCCGTACTTCTCCGTCAGCTCCGCGCTCCAGATGTAATAGGTCGCGATGCTGGCCGACGAGACGAGCATCAGGACGACGCCGGAAACCGTCGTCCTCGACGTGTCGTCGACGCCCGGTCCGCTGCCGACGGCCACCAGGGCGATCCCGAGGAAGGCGGTGAGGAGACCGCCCCATTGCAACGGCGTCACCGGCTGCCTGAAGCGGATGGCGGCGAGGAAGACCATGAACAGCGGGATGGTCGCCGAAAGGATGGTCGCGACGGAGGCCGATGCGCCCTGCACGCCATAGGACTGGGCGACGTTGCCGAGCGTGATGCCCATGACGCCGAGCCCGATGACGCCGGGGATCGCTCGTCTGGGGAGCCGGAGCTTGCGTCGCGCCAGCAATATCATGAGCGGCACGGCGACCATGAAGCGCAGCGCCGTCAGCGTCATGGGGGGAATGCTGTCAAGGCCGAGCTTGGTGATCGGGATCGACAGCCCCCAACATCAGCGCCAGCAGGAACATGGCTCCGGCACTCTTCATCGAGAGGGAGCCCGATGGCATGAGAGATCGGGACGCGACGGCCGCGTCGAAGGAGTTCTGCGACATTTTCGAGAGCCTTCGGAATTGGCACCGGCGTGAGACTATGCCATGCATAGGCCGGGCTTCATCCGCTCGACAAACCATTTGTTCTCACAGGATGCGTGACGCCGGATCACGCATATGCCGATGGCCGATCCTCTTCCCCCGCTCCAGACATTGCGTGCCTTCGAGGCGACCGGGCGGCGCTTGAGCATGACGCTCGCGGCGCAGGAGCTTCACCTGACCCACGGCGCCGTGAGCCGCCAGATCAAGGCGCTCGAGGATCACCTGGGCGTGCCGCTCTTCCGCCGCCTGACCCGCAGGATCGAACTCACCGACGCGGGGCAGGCCTTCTTCAGCACCGTCACGCGGCTGCTCTCGGAACTGTCGCGCGAGTCCGAGGCGCTGCGCCGGAAAAGCGACACGTCCCGCCTGGTCGTCAATTGCAGCGTCTCCTTCGCGAGCAAGTGGCTAACGCAGCGCCTGCACCGCCTGATGGCGAACGTCCCGGACCTCGACGTCCATCTGGAGGTGACCGATGCACCCGTTGATTTCGTGGCGAGCCAGGTCGACGTGGCGCTGCGTTACGGGAACGGCATTTATCCCTTTGCCGCCGCCGAGCGCATCATGAACGAGACGGTCTCCCCCGTCTGCTCGCCCGACTATCGCGATAGGATGGGCGGGCTTACGGCCGTCGAGGACCTGGCGACATGCCGGCTCATCCACGAGATCGGCATGAACACCACGTGGGAGCGGTGGTTCGCCATGATGCATCTGCCTCATTCCGGCATGCGCGGCCCCGGATACAGTCATGGAAGCATGTCCATCGAGGCCGCGATCCGTGGCGGGGGCGTCGCGCTCGGCCGCAGCGTTCTCGTCGCGGAGGACCTCGCCGCCGGCCGCCTGGTATCCCTCTTTCCGCAGGCGCGGCTCGAGGTGGAGTGGGGCTACGACCTGATCTATCGGATCGGCAATCAAAACGACCCGAAGGTCCGCGCGTTCAGAAGCTGGATCCTGCAGGAAGTGCGGGAGTTCATGCGGGACATGCAGGGCTGAGGCATCCGCTTTTGGCACGAGCCGGAACGGATTCCGGTCTCGTCGGACATCACGCCCACCCCATGCGGCTGGCCTTTGGCGTCTCGAAGTGACTGTCTATCCAATCGGTACAGGGGCTGCCTTGCGTCGTCATCCGGACGGCAAGCTGGACGCTTCTATCAACCGCACCATTTTCTCGGATTTGTGATTTCCTGGTCCATGGATTGGTCCATTCCGAGCCGATTCATGCAAGGTCGGGCAGAATTTTCGATGCCGATGACCGTCTTTTACGGCCGAGCGATCTCGGATCAAGCATCTCCGCCCTTAATCCACCGCCGCGTTGCCGCTGCGGAACGCGGCGGCGGGGTGGCGGCGCGGGAGGCGATCGCCTTCCCCGAAAAGGCGGCTGCGCAGGGTACCCTCGCCATAGGCGGTCTTGTAGCGGCCGCGCTCCTGCAGCACCGGCACGACGAGATCGATGAAATCCTCGTAGCTCTCCGGCGCCACGGTGCGGGCGAGGTTGAAGCCGTCGACCTCGCCCTCGTCGATCCAGGCCTCCAGGGCATCCGCGACCTGGTGGGGGTCGCCGACGACCAGCGGGTAGCGCCCGCCGAGCGGCATGCCGGCGAGGATGTCGCGCTTCGTCCAGCCGCGCTCGCGGGCGAGATCGACCATGGTCTGCACGAAATTGCCCTTGCCGTAGGCGATCGGCTCGTCGAGGCCGTATTGCGAGAAGTCGATGCCGGTGCCGGCGGAGAAATGCGCAAGGCCCGCCTCGGGGCTCGCGTGGCGGGCATAGTCCTCGTATTTCTCGCGCGCCGCCTTTTCCGTCCGGTCGACGACGACGGTGATGCCGGCGAAGATGCGCACGTCGTCCGCCCGCCTGCCTTCCGCGACGGCGCCCCGGCGGATGGCGCGGGAGGCATCGCGGGCGACCGTCTTGTCCGGCGAGGAGATGAAGACGCATTCGGCGTGGCGGGCGGCGAAGCGGCGGCCGCGCCCGGAGGTTCCGGCCTGGTAGAGGACGGGCGTGCGCTGCGGCGACGGCTCGCTCAGGTGATAGGCCTCGGCGCGATAATAGGGGCCGTCGTGCCGGATCTTTCGCACGCGCGCGGGGTCGGCGTAGACGCGGGCGGCGCGGTCGCGGCGCACCGCATCGTCGTCCCAGCCGCCCTCCCAGAGCGCATAGAGGAGATCGAGGCAGTCGTCCGCCCGGTCGTAGCGGGCGTCGTGCTCGCCGAGCGCGGCTGCGCCAGTCGCGCGCGCGGCGCTGTCGAGATAGCCGGTGACGATGTTCCAGCCGATCCGGCCGTCCGTCAGGTGGTCGAGCGTCGACATGCGCCGGGCGAAGAGATAGGGCTCCTCGGCCTGCACGTTGACGGTGACGCCGAAGCCGAGCCCCTTCGTCACCGCCGCCATGGCCGAGACCAGCATCAGCGGGTCGTTGACCGGAAGCTGGATCGCCTCCCGCGCCGTGAGATCCACGGACTGCCGGTAGACGTCGTAGACGCCGACGATATCCGCCAGGAACAGGCCGTCGAACAGGCCGCGCTCCAGCGTGGCGGCCAGCGACGTCCAGTAATCGAGCCGGCGGTATTCGTCCGAGCGGTCGCGCGGGTGGGTCCACAGGCCATGGTTGATATGGCCGACGCAGTTCATGTCGAAGGCGTTGAGGCGGATTTCCCTCGCCATGGCGGTTCCGGTCAGATCCAGGAATGCAGCGGCGGCTGCACGCCGTTGAGGTAGTACTGCCCGACCGCGTGGAACTTCCACCGCACCGGGTCGTGCAGCGTGTGCGTGCGGGCGTCGCGCCAGAACCGGTCGAGATTGTGCGTGCCGAGCGTCGAGCGGGTGCCGGCGAGCTCGAACAGCCTGTTGGCGGCGGCGATCGCCACCTCCGTCGTCAGCACCTTGGCCTCGGCGACGGCGATCTTCGCCTTGGCGATCGTCTCGTCGCTGACATTGGCGATCGTCTCGTCGAGCTGCCGGCCGGCGCGGTCGAGCAGGGCCTCGGCGGCATGCAGGCGGATCGCCAGGTCGCCGATCGCGGCGATCGTGTAGGGATCGTCCGCCGCGCGGTCCGAGCCGCTGTCGATCCAGGGGCGGGCGTTGTTGCGCACGAAGTCGATGGTCGCCTCGATGGCGCCGCGGGCGATGCCGGCGTCGATTGCGGCATGGATGAGCTGGCTCTGCGGGCCGACGGCGCTCCGGTTCTCGTAGACGATATGGGCGGGCAGCACGCGCTCCGCCGGGATCACCACCGCGTCGAGGATCACCGTGCCGCTCGCCGTGGTGCGCTGGCCGAAGGCCGACCAGTCGTCGACGACCGTGAGTCCCTCGGCATCCCGGTCGGCCACGGCGACGACGACGTGCCCCTCCTCGTCGAGTGCGACGATCGGCACGAGATGGGCGAACAGCGCGCCGGTCGAATAGAACTTGCGGCCGGAGACCACGAAATGGTCGTCCTTGCGCACGAGCCGCGTCTCGAAGGCCTCGACGTTCTTGCCGCCGAATTCGGAGAAGGCGTTGCCGAGGCGCTTTCCGGATAGCACGGCGGCGAAGAGCTCGCGCTTCTGCGCCTCGCTGCCGGTCTGGCGGATGACGTCGATGATCTCGAAGCTGTTCTGGGCGATCTGCGTCAGCGACGGATCGCCGGCGGCGAGGATCGCGAAGACCTGCGCCAGCGTGACCTGCGAGACGCCGGCGCCGCCATAGGCCCTGGGAACGGTGATGCCCCACAGTCCGCTCTGGGAGAACAGGTCGACCTCCGAGAACGGCAGCCGCCGGTCGCGGTCGCGCTCCTTCGCCTCGGCGGAAAAGAGCGGCTTCAGCCGCTCGGCGACGGCGATCGCCTCCGCGTCGTCGCGGATGACATGCGCGGCCGCAGCCGGCGGGGCCGGCAGCCAGCCGGGCTCGCCGGGCGCGGGATCGGAGGAGGGAAGTCTGGTGGTTGCGGTGGTCGCGGTCATGGCCTTGCCGTCGTCGTCTCGTGGGAAAGGGCCGGGCCGCGGTCGTCGCGGCCCGGCGGCGAAGGGTGGAGCCTCAGAAGGCGGCGACGACCTGTCCCTGGTAGCGCTCCTCGATGAACTTGCGGGTCTCCTCGCTGTTCAGCGCCTTGGCGAGCTTGGCGACGCGCGGGTCGTCCTTCGTCTCGGGGCGCGTCACGAGATACTCGCTCCAGACGTTGTATCCGTCCTGGCCGCGGTCGACGAGGATCGCCTTGGAGATGTCGAGCTTGGCCTCGAAGACGTAGTTGCCGTTGAGGGCGGCGAGGTCGACCTCGCCCAGCGCCCGCGGCAGCAGCGCGGATTCGAGCTCGACGATCTTCAGGTTCTTCGGATTCTCGACGACGTCCTTGACGGTCGGCAGCGGATCGTCCGGCGAGGTCAGCTCCGGCTTGCCGGAGACCTTGATGAGGCCGAGCTTCTGCAGGATGAGGAGGCCGCGGCCGCCGTTGACCGGGTCGTTGGGGATCGCGACGGTGGCGCCGTCCGCAAGCTTGTCGACCGCGTCGATCTTCGTCGAATAGGCGACGAAGGGTTCGATATGCACCGGGACGATCGGCACGAGGTCCGTGCCGCGCTGGCGGTTGTAGTCGTTGAGGAACGGCCGGTACTGGTAGTAGTTGGCGTCGAGCTCGCCGGAAACGAGCTGGGCGTTCGGCTGGATGTAGTCGGTGAAGACGCGGATATCGAGGTCGAGCCCGTCCTTGGCGAGGATCGGCTTGACGAATTCGAGGATCTCGGCATGCGGGATGGCGGTGGCGCCGACGACGAGCTTGTCCTCGGCCCTTGCGGCACCGAGGGCGGCGAGCGTCAGGCCGGCGGCGATGGTGAGCGATTTCAGGATGCGCATGTGGTCCTCCTTAGCGCGGGTCATTTACGGGAGAAGTGGGCGACGAGGCGGTTGCCGCTCGCCTGGATGAGCTGGACGAAGACGATGAGGATCGCGACGCAGACCAGCATGATCTCCGTCTGGAAGCGGTGGTAGCCGTAGCGGATGGCGAGGTCGCCGAGCCCGCCGCCGCCGATGGCGCCGGACATGGCGGTGTAGTCGACGAGCACGATCGCGGTGACGGTGACGGCCGCGAGCAGGCTCGGCAGCGCCTCCGGCAGCACGGCGCGGAAGATCGTCTGCGTGGTCGAGGCCCCCATGGCGAGGCTCGCCTCGACGATGCCGCGGTCGACCTCGCGCAGCGCCGTCTCGACCAGCCGCGCGAAGAACGGCGAGGTGCCGACGACGAGCGGGAAGATCACGCCGCGGATGCCGAGCGAGGTGCCGGTGACGAGGATGGTGACCGGCATCAGCACGATCAGCAGGATGATGAAGGGCACCGAGCGGATGATGTTGAGCACGAAGGAGAGGCCGCCATAGGCGACGGGCGCCTGGAAGGGCTGCTGGCGGCCGGTCAGGAACAGCAGGATGCCGAGCGGCAGGCCGACGAGGACGGTGAGCAGCAGGGCGCCGCCGACCATGGCCAGCGTCTGGCCGAGTGCCGCGCCGATATCGCCCCAGTGGATGTTCTCAAACGACATGGCGCGGCCTTTCCTCGATCCGGGCGGGCGAAGCGGGAATGTCGCCGCCCTGCAGCTCCACGTCGACGCCGCTCGCCCTCAGCCCGGCGATCGCGCCGGCGACGTCGCGGCCGGCGAGCGAGACGATGAACTGTGCATAGGGCGCCTCGCGGATATGGCCGACGCGGCCGGCGAGGATGCCGTAATCGACGGCGTTCTCGCGGGCGATGCGGCCGAGGATCGGCTTGTGCGCGGCCGGTCCCGTGAAGGTGAGCCGCACGGTGCGGCCGCCGAGATCGGCGGCGGCCGCAGCGTCCAGCCAGCCGCCGTCCGGCTCGGCTTCCCGCACCAGCCGTAGCGTCGCGGCATGGCGCGGATGCAGGAAGACCTCGGTCACCGGCCCCTCCTCGACGACGCGGCCGCGGTCGAGCACGGCGACGCGGTCGCAGGTGCGGCGGATGACGTCCATCTCGTGGGTGATGAGCACGATCGTCACGCCGAGGTCGCGGTTGATCTGGCGGAGCAGGTCGAGCACGGCGCCGGTCGTCTGCGGGTCGAGCGCGCTCGTCGCCTCGTCGCAGAGCAGCACCTGCGGCTCGCAGGCGAGTGCCCGGGCGATGCCGACGCGCTGCTTCTGGCCGCCGGAGAGCTGGCGGGGATATTTGTGCGCATGCTCGGACAGGCCGACGCGGGCGAGAAGGGCGGCCACCCGCGCGGCGATCTCGGCCTTGCCGTACCGGCCGGTGAGCTCCAGCGGATAGGCGACGTTGCCGGCCACCGTGCGGGCGCTCAGCAGGTTGAAGTGCTGGAACACCATGCCGATCGAGCGGCGCAGCTCGCGCAGCCGCTCGCCCTTCGCGTCCGTCACCCGCTCGCCGGCGACGAAGACTTCGCCGCCGGTCGGCCGTTCCAGGAGGTTGATGAGCCGCACCAGCGTCGACTTGCCCGCCCCGGACGAGCCGATGATGCCGAAGATCTCGCCCCTGGCGACCGAGAGATCGATGCCGTCGAGCGCCGGGACCGGCCCGTCCTTGCCGGCGAAACTCTTGGAGATGCCTTCGAGCCGGATCATCGCCGTCAACCCGCGGCCGCGCCGATGCGCCACTGGTAGGGCGGCGGCGTGCCGTTGACGGCGAAGTCGCCGACGATGCGGTCCTTGTAGATGCGTGGATTGTGCGAGGCGAGCGTGCGGGCGTTGCGCCAGTGCCGGTCGAGGCCGTTCGGCTTGCGTGTCGAGGAAGCGCCGAGCGCATCGAAGGCGATGGTCGAGGCATCCAGGATGAGGTCGCTGACGACGGTTAGCGCCTGGGAGGTCTCGATCTCGGCGATCGCGTTGGCGCGCTCCTCAGCCTCGGCATCGCTGCCGAAATGGGCGCGGTATGCCCGCTCGATGGCGCGCGCCACCTGCAGCACGATCGCGCCGGCCGCATAGGCATTGCTGCGGATCCGGCCGATGACCTGCAGGACCTGCGGGTCCTGGCTGGAGCGCGGACCTGCAGCGTTGGAGTAATGGCGCACGCGCTTCGCGACGGCCGCCGCCGTCTCGTCGGCAAGTGCCCGGCCGATGCCGGCGAGCGTGGCGAGATGGACCGCCTGGTAGAAGGCAGCGCCGTAGCGGAACTGGTTTTCGTCGGCGACGACATCGGCGGGATCGACCGCGGCGTCCCTGAACGTTGTCGTGCCGCTGGCGGTCAAGATCTGGCCGAACCCGTCCCAGTCGTCGACCACCTCGACGCCCGGATCGTCGCGGCGCACCTGCACCGTGCTGCTCTCCCCGTCGAGGCCGGTCACGCCGACATTGATCCAATCGGCGAACAGGGAGCCGGTCGTGTAATATTTCCGGCCGTTGATGACGAACCTGCCGTCCTTTTCGGAAACCGCCGTCGAGAACGCATCCTGCCTGGCATCGCCGATCTCGGTCCAGGCGTTGCCGGCGATCTCGCCGCGGGCAAGACGATCAGTCCAGCGCCGGCGGTCGGGTCCTTCGGCCTTGTTCACGATATCCTCGGTGAAGCCGAAATGACCGCGAAGCGCCTGCGTGATGTTGGAATCCGCGGCCGAGAGCTCGATCAGCAGATTGAGCAGCTCGGGCAGCGTCGCGCCGAAGCCGCCTTCGGCCTCCGGCACGCGCAGCGCGCCGAACCGGGCCTCCTGCAGCTTGACGATTTCCGCGGCCGGCAGCTTGCGGCCAAGTTCGCGGTCGATCGCGCCGGCGGAAATCTCGGCGAAGATCGGACGGAATTTTTCGGCAAGGCTTTCGTAACGTTCCGACGGGCCTTCGCCCCAACCAAGATCAATCTGTGACATGGACATGCGTTTCCTAACGGTGGTGTGCGGGGGTGCGGCCGTCAGACCGCGTCTCCGAGATAGATGCGGTGCAGGTCGTCGCGCTTCGCGAGGTCCGCGGCCTCGCCTTGAAGCGCTATGCGCCCGGTTTCGAGAATGTAGGCGCGCGAGGCGTGGGCGAGCGAGAGGGCCGCGTTCTGCTCCGCGAGCAGGAAGGCCGTGCCCTTCTCCCGGTTGAGACGGACGATGATCCGGAAGATTTCCTGAACGATGCGCGGCGCGAGCCCCATCGACGGCTCGTCGAGCAGGACGAGCCGCGGGCGGGTGAGCAGCGCGCGGCCGATGGCGAGCATCTGCTGCTCGCCGCCGGAGGTGAGCCCGGCCTGGACCTTCCGCTTGTCCTTGAGGCGCGGAAACCACTCGTAGATGTCCTCGATCTGCCGCAGCAGGTCGCGCCGCCCCGGACGATGGAGGAAGGCGCCCGCGAGCAGGTTTTCCTCGACCGTCAGGTGCGGGAAGACGTGGCGGCCTTCGAGCACGTGCACGATGCCGCGGGCGGTGATGCGGTTGGCGGCGGTTCCCAGGATGTCCTCGCCGTCGAAGCGCACATGGCCGCGGCGCACGGTCGCCCGGTCCGCCGCCGCCAGCCCGGAAATCGCCTTCAGGACCGTGCTCTTGCCGGCACCGTTGGCGCCGAGCAGCGCCACGATCTCGCCGGCGCCGATGGTCAGCGACACGTCCGCGACGGCAAGGATCGCCCCGCCGTAGACGACCTCGATGCCGGACACATCCAGCAAAGGCTGCCCGGCAACGTTCGGTGCTGCGGTTTCAGGCGAAGTGCTCATCGTCGATCTCCAGGGAAGGACCGGGACGGTGTGCCGCCCCGGCCGGATGAAGGTCAATTGCTCACGTCGCGCGGCGTGATGCCGTGCTCTCTGGCATAGGCCTCGGATTTCGCGTCGATCAGCGGGCGGAGCGTTTCGCGGTCGGCCTGCACCCAGTCGCTGACGAGCTCCCACTTCTCGCCGTTCCACTGCTGCACGCGCACGGCGCCGCCGCCCTCGTGGTCGGCGGGCGTCAGCTGCAGGTTCTGGACGAGCCCGAGGAAACCGGCCTTCTCAAGTGCCGCGTCGTCCAGCCTGAGCTGTTCGAGCGACCACTGGCCTTCCTCGCCGGTGACCGGCCGGTTGCCGAACTTCGCCTGCGCCTGCCGGACGATCTCGACGGAGATCAGCGCGTCCACGAGACCGGAATTGTAGTAGACGCTGCCGAAGGCCTTGGTGTCGCGCAGGTCCGACTTGCCGGTGTCGATGATGTGCTGCTTCAGGCGCTTGTGGATCTCGAAATCCGCGCCGGCCGGGTAGGGCGTCAGCGCCAGGTAGCCCCTGGCGGCGTCGCCCGCCGGGATGACGTCCTCTTCGGAGGAGGCCCAGACGTCGCCGATGATGCGGTCGGCCGGGAAGCCGAAGCGCTGCGCGGTCTTGATGGCGACCGGCGTCGACACGCCCCAGGTGCGCAGGAACACCCAGTCCGGCTTCTGCTCGCGCACCTGCCGCCACTGCGACGACTGCTCGTTGCCGGGATCGGCGACCGGGATCTGGATGTTCTCGAAGCCGTATTTCTCCGCCAGCAGCGCCAGCGGGTCGATGGTCTCGCGGCCGTAGGCGCTGTCGTGATAGACGGTCGCGATCTTCTTGCCCTTGAGCTTGTCGTGGCCGCCTTCCCGCTCGGCGATGTAGTTCACGACGGCCGAGGCCTCGCTGTAGAACGTCACCATGACGGGGAAGATATAGGGGAACACGCGGCCGTCGGTCGCTTCCGTGCGGCCGTAGGCGAGCGTCACCAGCGGAATCCTGTCCTGCGCCGCGCGGTCGGAAAGCGCATAGGCCGCCGGCGCGCCGTTCGGGAAATAGGCGGAAACCGGCGCGCCGTTGAGGCCGCGCTTGAAGCGCTCGTAGCACTCGATGCCCTTTTCGGCGGTCCATTCCGTCTCGCATTCCTGCCAGACGATTGGCACGCCGTTGATGCCGCCCTCGACCTCGTTGATGTAGCGGTAGTAGTCGATGCGGCCCGCCCAGATCGAGGCGCCCGAGGCGGCGTAGGGGCCGACGCGATAGCTGGCGATTGGGAAGAACTGCTTGTCGCCGTCCGGTCCCGGCGTGGTTTCGATCGCCTGCGCCGTACCGGCGAGGATCAGCGTGGTGGCCGCAGCGGCGATCGCGCCGCGCAGAAGTGTCTTGAGCATGGAATATCTCCTGTAGCCGGCCGTGAACGGTCGTTCTCGATCAGTTGGTTTCGGTTTCGGGCGTGCGCGGCGTGATGCCGTGTTCCTTGGCGTAGGCCTCGGCGCCCGCCTTGATCAGCGGGTTGAGGAGCTCGTGGTCGGCCTTGATCCAGTCGGTCTGAAGGACCCACTTCTCGCCGTCCCAGCTCTGGATGCGCGCCGCGCCGCCGCCTTCGTGGTCGTGGGGCGTGATCCGGATCGGCTGCAGCAGGCCCTTGAAGCCGATCTCCTCGAGCCGCTTGTCGTCGATGGTCAGGTGCTCGAAGGCCCAGCGCCCTTCCTCGCCGTTGAGCGGACGGGCGCCGAAGTGCTTGTAGCCGGTGCGCAGGGCCTCCACGGCGAGCGCCGCGTTGACGAGGCCGATATTGTAGTTCACCGCGCCGAAGAGCTTCGGGTCGCGCAGATCCGACTTGCCCTTGTCGAGGATCTCGGCCTTGAGGCGCTTGTGGATCTCGAAGCCGGTGCCGCCCGGATAGGGCGCGAGCGCCGAATAGCCGACCGCGGCGGCGCCGGCGGGGATGGTGTCGGATTCGGAACCCGCCCAGACGTCGCCGATGATGCGGTCGGCCGGAAAGCCGAAGCGCTGCGCCGTCTTGAGCGCGACGACGGTGGAGACGCCCCAGGTGCGCAGGAATATCCAGTCGGGTTTCTGCTCGCGGATCTGGCGCCATTGCGGCGACTGCTCGTTGCCGGGATCGGCGACCGGGATCTGGATGTTCTCGAAGCCGTATTTCCCGGCCAGCACCTCGACGGCCGGCTGGCTGGCGCGGCCGTAGGCGCTGTCGTGGTAGACGGTGGCGATTTTCAGGCCCTTGAGCTTGTCGTGGCCGCCGACCTTGGAGGCGATGTAGTTGATGCCGGTCGAGGCCTGGCTGTAGTAGCTGAAGAGCAACGGGAAGGCATAGGGGAAGACCGTTCCGTCGACCGTCTCCGTCTTGCCGCCGGCCGGGTCGATCAGCGGGATCCTGTCGGCCGCGGCCTTTTCGAGAAGCGCGTAGGTCGCCGGCGTGCCGTGGGTGAAGAAGAAGGCGAGCGGTGAACCGTTCTTGCCCGCCTTCACGCGCTCGTAGACCTCGACGGTGCGGTCCGGGCTCCACTCGGTCTCGAATTCCTCGTAGTCGAGCTTCACGCCCTCGACGCCGCCTTCCACTTCGTTGATGTAGCGGAAATAGTCGCGCTCGCCGGCCCACCACAGTTCGCCGGAGGAGGCGTAGGCGCCGACGCGGTAGGTCGGCAGCGGGATGTACTGGCTGACATCGGCCGCCGAGGCGGGTGCGGTGCCGGAGAAGACGGTGCCGGCGAGAAGCGCGGCGATCAGCAGTCGTTTCATGGGTTCAATTCTCCTTGAGCGATGACGGGAAGAGGCTGCGGCGGCCGCCATTGGCACGCCGCAGGCCGAGCAGGCGCGACAGCCCCTCCGGTTCCTTGATGAGGAACCAGACGATGAGGATGCCGAAGATGGCCTTCTGGATGTTCTGGAGCAGGCCGGCGTCGACGCGGCCGCTGAAGACGTATTGGAACAGCCAGTCGAGGGCGAGCGGGAGCAGGCTGACGAAGGCCGCGCCGAGATAGGCGCCGCGGATGGTGCCGAGCCCGCCGATGATGATGATGAAGAGGATCTGGTAGGAGCGCGTCAGCCCGAAGCTCTGGACGCTTGCCGAGCCGAGATAGGCGAAGGCCCAGAGCGCGCCGGCGATGCCGAGGATGAAGCTCGACACGGCGAAGGCCTGGAGCTTGGCGCGCACGATCGGCACGCCGATCACGGCCGCCGCCGTGTCCATGTCGCGGATCGCCATCCAGTTGCGCCCCGTCTGGCTGCGCACGAGGTTGAACGACAGCAGCGTCAGCAGCGTGACGATGCCGAGCGTGAGATAGTAGCGGCCGTGCGGATGGTTGAGGTCGAGCCCGAAGAACGAGAGACCGCGCGACAGCGAGATCGTCGCGGAGGAGTTGCCGTTGTAGAACCACGGGAACTTGAGGAACAGCCACTCGAAGAAGAACTGCGCGGCGAGCGTGCTGACGATCAGGTAGAAGCCCTTGATGCGCGTCGAGGGGATGCCGAAGGCGAGGCCCACCGCGCCGGCGACGATGCCGGCGACGACGAGCGCGAGCGGCAAAGGCAGGTCCGGCACGCGGAGCTGGAGCGAGAAGGTGGCATAGGCGCCCACCATCATGAAGGCGCCGGCACCGAGCGAGATCTGCCCCGCGTAGCCGGTCAGGAGGTTGAGGCCGAGGCCGGCGAGCGAGAGGATCAGGAACGGCACGATGATCGCGTTGATCCAGTACTCGGAGGCGAGGAAGGGCGCCGCCAGCACGAGAGCCGCGGCCGCGGCCCCCGCCACGGCCTTGAGGCCGATGCTGTCCAGCGGTTCGGCCGCCGCGCGCACGTCTATCTCGGACATGGATCAGACCCTTTCGATTTGCCGTTCGCCGAACAGGCCGGCGGGGCGGATGAAGAGGAAGACCAGCGCGAGCGCATAGGCGAACCAGGACGTGATGCCGCCGCCGAGGAACGGGCCGACATAGGTCTCGGCCAGGCTCTCCCCCGCTCCGACGATCAGCCCGCCGACGATGGCCCCGGCAATCGAGGTGAAGCCGCCGATGATGAGCACCGGCAGCGCCTTCAACACCACGAGCGAGAGCGAGAACTGCACGCCCTGACGCGCGCCCCACAGCAGGCCCGCGACGAGGCCGACGAGGCCGGCGACCGTCCAGACGATCTGCCAGATGCGGTTGATGTCGATGCCGAGCGAGAGCGCGGCGCGCGTGTCGTCCGCCACGCCGCGGAGCTGGATGCCGATGCGCGTGCGATTGAAGAGCAGCGAGAGCACCACGACGAGCGCCAGCGCCACGCCGGCGGCGATCAGGTCGAACTGGCTGATCATGATGTCGCCGAGAAAGATCGGCAGGTCGTCGATGCCGAGGTTCAGCGCGCGGACCTGCGAGCCCATGATGCCCTGCGCCGCGCCCTCCACCACATAGGAAAGGCCGAGCGTCGCCATGAACAGCGTCATCGGGCTGCGGTTGGTGAGCGGGCGCAGGAGCAGCTTCTCGATGGCGATCGCGGTCGCGACCAGGAGCGCGATGGTCAGCGCGACGGCGCCGAAGGCCGGCACGCCCTGATCCGTCAGCGTGACGAAGGTGAGCGCGGCGAAGAGGAGAAGCGAGCCCTGCGCATAGTTGAAGACGCCGGAGGCCTTGTAGATCAGCACGAAGCCGATGGCGACCAGCGAATACATGGTGCCGGCGAGCAGGCCGCCGATCAGGGTTTCGACAAACATGCTCATGCGGCGATCTCCGCGTGTTCGGAGCCGAGGTAGGCGGCGATGACGTCGGGGTCGTCGCGGATCGCCTCCGGCGGGCCGTCGGCGAGCTTGCGGCCGTAGTCGAGCACCACGACGTGATGGGCGAGCTTCAGCACGATGCCGATGTCGTGCTCGATCAGCACGATGGTCAGCTTCAATTCCGTGTTGAGCCTTGCGATGACGGCGGCGATCTCCTGCTTTTCGGCGGCGTTCATGCCGGCCAGCGGCTCGTCGAGCAGCAGAAGGCGCGGCTCGGCGGCGATGGCGCGCGCGATCTCCACCTTCTTCTGCACGCCGTACGGCAGGGTGCCGACCAGGGTGGCGGCGTGGCGCTCCAGGTCGAAAAGCCGCAGCACCTCATGCGCCCGCTCGCGGAAGCGCCGTTCCTCGCCGCGCGCCCGCGGCAGGCGGAAGGCCTCCTCCACCAGCGTCGCGCGCGAATGGCGGGAAAGGCCGGCGATCACGTTGTCGAGCACGCTCATGCCGGAGAAGAGCGCATTGTTCTGGAAGCCGCGGCCGATGCCGCGCCGCGCCGCCTCCAGCGGATGCATGCGCCGGAAATGCTCGCCCTCGAAGACGATCTCGCCGGAATCCGGCACATAGACGCCGTTGAGGATGTTGAGCAGCGAGCTCTTGCCGGCGCCGTTCGGGCCGATCAGGGCGCAGATCTCCTGCCGCTCGACCTGGAAGGTCAGGTCCGAGATCGCCTTGACGCCCTTGAAGGACAGCGAGACGTTTCTCACTTCGAGGGCGGGAAGCGGATCTTCACGCATCGGCATCTGGCTCCGTCCTTTCGGTGGTGCGAGCGCATGGCTCCGCCCTCGCCGGAACCGGTCGTTCACGGCGTGGCAACTGTTTTTCCGGATGGATCGCCGGCCATCTCCGGCCGGCGCATTTTCCTGTCAGGCGGCGTGGCCGGCGGCTTTCGCGGCCTCCTCCCGCTTCACCCTTTCGATATCCCTGAAGCGATGGGCCGGATGGCTTTCGGGCAGATACGGCCCCTCGCCGAACAGCTTCTCGCGCAGCGTGCCGTCCCGGTATCCCGTCGCATAGACGCCGCGCTTCTGCAGTTCCGGCACCACGTAGCCGATGACGTCGGCGAACGTGTCGTGGGCGAGCGCATAGGCGAGGTTGAAGCCGTCGATATCGGTTTCCTCGACCCATTCCTGCAGGAGATCGGCGATCGTCGAGGGCGAGCCGACGAAGAGCGGCCCGAGCCCGCCGATGCCGCCCCATTTCGCCAGTTCCTCGATCGTCCAGACCTTGTTGCCTTCGGAAAGATGCTCGACGGCCGAGATGATGGCGTTCGTCTCGACCTTCCTGACGGTGTCGGCCGGCTTGTAGTGGCCGAAGTCGATGCCGGTCCAGCCGGACATCAGCACCAGCGCGCCGTCATAGGAGGCGTATTTGACGTATTCCTCGTATTTCGCCCGTGCCTTCTCGTCGGTCTCGTCGACGATGATCGTCGCCATGGCGTAGATCAGCACCTTCTTCGGGTCGCGTCCCTGCGCGGCCGCGCGCTGGCGGATGTCCGACACATAGGCGCGCGTTGCGTCCTTCAGCGGCGTCGAGATGAAGACGCATTCCGCGTGTCCCGCGGCGAACTGCTTGCCGGCGCCGGAGGCACCCGCCTGGAAGAGCACGGGCGTGCGCTGCGGCGAGGGCTCGCTGAGGTGATAGCCCGGCACGTCGAAATACTTGCCCTTGTGGCCGATCTCGTGGATCTTCGAGGGGTCGGCGAAGATGCCGCGCTCCTTGTCGCGGATGACCGCACCCTCCTCCCAGCTTCCCTCGAACAGCTTGTAGAGGACTTCCACATATTCCGTCGCCACGTCGTAGCGGTTGTCATGCGAGCGAAGGCCGCCCTGCCCGACATTCTTCGCGCCGCTTTCGAGATAGGAGGTCACGATGTTCCAGCCGACGCGCCCCTTGGTGTGGTGATCGGCCGTCGAAAGGCGGCGCGCGAAGGTATAGGGATGCTCGAAGCTGGTTGAGGCGGTGATGCCGATGCCGAGATGCTGCGTCGCCTGGGCGATCGGATTGGCGAGCTGCAGCGGATCGTTCACCGGGATCTGCACGCCCTGCAGCAGCGCGTTGTCGAGATTGCCCTTGTAGACATCGTAGTAGCCGACCACGTCGGCGATGAAGACGGACTCGAAGAAGCCCGTTTCCAAGAGCCTGGCGAGGTCCGTCCAGTATTCCAGATCCTTGTATTGCCAGGACCGGTCGCGCGGATGACGCCAGAGCCCCGGCGACTGGTGCCCCACGCAGTTCATCTCGAAGGCGTTGAAGCGTATGGTTTTCGTCATGAGCGGTCCCGATCATCGATTGATGCGGCACCCTAGAAGCTCAGGATCGATCAAGATAGGAAATCTATTATTTTTATAGATTTTATGTTGAAACAATTTTCTGCCCGGCGCGCCGCGCGAAACGTGTGAGGTTCATGAATCCGGAACCTGTTGATGGGCGATTGCGGAACCGATCTTCCGATCGCCGGCATGTCCGCCATCGGCGCGGGAAAACGCGGCTCCCGGCCTTGGACGGCAAAAGGTCGCGCAGATCCGGCGCGACACGGTCGCTATCGAGAATTCGGAATAAGATGGCGGGTCTCGACACCGCACAAGCCATATCGGCCAAATCAACGAGGGCAAACCGTGCGCTTCAATCGAGTTGCGAACAAGGCATGATCGATCCTTATGTCCCTCCTGGAGATTTGACATGCGACTATATTCGACCATCCTCGGAGGTCCGGTCGCGGACCGGCGGATTTTGCCGGCCGCAACCTGTGGCGATCCGAAGTCGTCGAAAACGCAACGTGCGTCCACCTGATAGAGAGTTCCCCATGCCGTCCGAATCCCGCTCGCCCCGCCTTGCCGTCCTGATCGATGCCGACAATGCCTCCGCGAAGATCGCGGACGGCCTGTTCGAGGAAATCGCCAAGATCGGGGAGGCCAGTGTCCGGCGCATTTACGGCGACTTCTCCAGTGCGCGTTCGAAGGCATGGGCCGACGTGCTGTCCAAGCATGCGATCATCCCCCAGCAGCAGTTCGCCTACACGACCGGCAAGAATGCGTCGGACATCACGCTCGTCATCGACGCGATGGACCTCTTGCACAGCGGCCGCTTCGACGGGTTCTGCCTCGTTTCCTCCGACAGCGACTTCACCCGGCTCGCGGCGCGTGTCCGCGAGCAGGGCATCGATGTATTCGGCTTCGGCGAGCAGAAGACGCCCGAGAGCTTCCGGCAGGCTTGCCGGCGGTTCGTCTATACGGAAAACCTGCTGCCGTCCGCGCCGGCGAACGAGCCCGAGGCGGCCCCGAGTGCGAAGTCGCTGCAGCCTCCGTCGGCTGCCGTGCCGATCATCCGGAAAGTCATCGCGCAGATGGAGAGCGAGGACGGCTGGGTTCCGCTCGGCACGGTCGGTACGCACCTGGCCAATCTCGCCTCCGATTTCGATCCACGGACCTACGGCTTCCGCAAGCTGAGCGATCTCGTCCGCAAGACGAATGCTTTCGAGATCGACCATCCCCAGGGTGGCGCGCTGCGCATCAGGATCAGGCCCGCGGCGCGGAAAAGACAGAAGGCCAACCCTTCGTAGCCCAAGGGCTGAGAGGGCTTGTCGGCATCATCGGTCGAGGCGCCCCGCTCCTCGTCGGGCGGGAACATGGCTGAGTGGTTTCGCACGGCACGATGAAGTCCAAAAGCCCGCAAGGCGGCAATCGCGACCTGCTCGCGAAGGGCCTCGGACTACAACCATGCACCGAGGAAAGCCGGTGCCCGAAAACTAAAAGTTGACAACCCGACGGTGCCGGCCTATATGCCGGCTGTCGATATTTGCTTGCTGAGCTTTGGTTATCGCGCATCTGGCAACCGCGCCCTGAACGAACCTTTTCTTTCAAAAATCGCTATCCCGTCTGCAGCGCCTCGGGCGCTGCGGTTCTCCTATGCCATGAAAGGGTTCGTCATGACCACCGGCACAGTTAAATGGTTCAATTCCACCAAGGGCTTCGGCTTCATCCAGCCTGACAACGGCGGCGCCGATGCGTTCGTCCACATCTCCGCCGTCGAGCGCGCCGGAATGCGCGAGCTCGTCGAAGGCCAGAAGATCGGCTACGACCTGGAGCGCGACAACAAGTCGGGCAAGATGTCGGCCTGCAACCTGCAGGCCGCCTGAACCATCCCGGTATCCGCTCTCCGTTGACCACGGATGTACCGGCAGTGTCGAGAGCACGATACCGGCAAGGTCAGGCAGATTGCCTGGCCTTTTTTGTTGCCGCGGCACCCTGCGGCGTCCAATCCGGAAAAGACCATGTCACAGACACATAGCAAATCCCGCCAGAAGGCGGAGATCGCCTTCGCCAATGCGCAATCGCAATTCTTCGCCCGAAACAGCGCCGTCGAGGAACTCGATTCCCTCGTCCAGGCCCGCGAGGAGAAGACCCGGCGGCTTCGTGAAGTCCGCCTTGCGAAGGAATTGAAGGACCGCGAGGCGGCGGCCGCCTCTCTCCTCGCGAAACGGGCCATGACGGCCTGACGTGTTGCAACGCCATCTCCAGGACAAAGATTTGAAAAACGCCAGAAACAACGACCTTTCCGATCGCCGTATCGCGGCCGCGGAAGCGAAGACCGCTCTCCTGAATGCCTATCGTGCGGCAGCGGCCGCCGCCGAACCCGCCAGATCGGCGAGACAGGCGGAACGCATGGCCGTCGCGGCGGCCAGGGAGGAGCGGCGTCTCGAACGCGAGCGGATGAAACGCGACGAGGCCGAACGCCGGGCGGCCGAGGCCGCCGAGCGGCAGGCGGCCGCGGATGCCGCAGCGCGCGCCGAAACCGATGCGCGCGAGGCAGCGGAAAGAAACCGCATCGCACGGGTGCTCGAGGACGAGGCCGCCCGCAAGGCCGAGCGCGATCGGCGCTACGCCAACCGCAAGGCCAGGCGGGCCTGATCGGCGGCGACGCCGACCGGTGCGGCGGATGCGGTTTCTTCCGACCTCGTTGCAATCTGCAACCACCAGCACGGCATGATCCGCTGCTGGAGATCCGTCACACCGAAAGGAGCCTCCCATGACAGAAAACACCGGTGAGCTCCAGGCAATCAACACAGCCTGGCAGATCGCGATTCAGGAAATCCTGCGGATGGTCATCCGCGACATGTATCACGCGGACGGGGAGGCTGCGTTCCTCGGAAACATCAAGCGCATCGAGGAGGCCGCCGTCGACAGCATCTACATGGATCTGCGGCTGCGCGGGACGGATGAATGGACGGAAGTGCTCGTCAAGGACAAGGCGAGCAATTTCGTCACCACGCTGCTGACATCGTTCACATTTGATCGCGCCTGATCAAGGCTGGAGAGCCTGTTCCCGGCCCGTACGAGCGATGCCTGCGCCCGCGGCATATTGGTTCTTCATGTGCCCCTCCGAATCGTATTGCGCCTGCAGCATCCTCGAATAACCACGCCGGAAAACACAAAAGCCTCGGGCAGAGCCGAGGCTTGGAGGGCTTAAGAGATTTGGAGCGGGTGAGGCGATTCGAACGCCCGACCCCAACCTTGGCAAGGTTGTGCTCTACCCCTGAGCTACACCCGCTCATCGTCGACGGCCGGGGGTAGTCGGTGGCCGAAGGTCGCTTTCGTTGCGGCGACGGGCGCTATATGGCGGAAGCCTCCGGCAAATGCAACAGGGAAAATTCGGATTCCGGAGAAAAATTCGGGGGCCTGTCCGCGGGCGGATCGGGCCGGCGTTGCGCGCGGGACGGCGAGGCTCTATCAGCGGGTATCGCCATTGCAGCAGACGAGAAGGACCGCCATGCAGCCGAAGACGGACAAGGATCTCTTCCAGTTTCTCGATCACCTCGGCATCGCCCACAGCACGAGGGAGCATGCGCCCGTCTTCACGGTCGCCGAATCGGTGGCGCTGCGCGACGAGATCCCCGGCGGGCACACCAAGAACCTGTTCGTGAAGGACAAGAAGGACAATTATTTCCTGCTCACCGTCGAGGAGCATGCGACGGTGGACCTCAAGACGGTGCACACGGTCATCGGCGCGGCGGGCCGCGTCTCCTTCGGCAGGCCGGAGAAGCTGATGGACTATCTCGGCGTCATCCCGGGCGCGGTGACGGCCTTCGGCGTCATCAACGACGTGGAGCACAGGGTGAAGATCGTCATCGACGAGGCGCTGATGGGCTTCGACGTGATCAACGCCCATCCGCTGCGCAACGACGCCACCACCTCGATCGGCGCGAAGGACCTTCTCGCCTTCATCGCGGCGACGGGGCACGAGCCGCTTGTCTTGAAAGTCGCGTCCTGACATACGATTTCAGGACGAGATCGCAACGGTACAGAAGGCGGGGCGGAAGCGCGCCCTGCGGGAGCAGAGCATGAGTGCAGGCGACAACCCCTATGCATCGCCCTATGGCGGCGCGATGAACGTTTCGGCCAATTACGGGGCGGCGCCGGCCGACGATCCCGTCAAGGACACGACGACGGCGAATTTCGGCCGCGACGTGCTCGAAGCCTCGCGCCAGCAGCCCGTCCTCGTCGATTTCTGGGCGCCCTGGTGCGGACCGTGCAAGCAGCTGCAGCCCGTCATCGAGAAGGTGGTGCGCGAGGCCGCCGGCCGCGTGAAGCTCGTCAAGCTCAACATCGACGACCATCCCTCCATCCCGGGCCAGCTCGGCATCCAGTCGATCCCCGCCGTCGTCGCCTTCGTCGGCGGTCGGCCGGTGGACGGCTTCATGGGCGCGGTGCCGGAAAGCCAGATCCGCCAGTTCATCGACAAGATCGCCGGCCCCGCCGGCGCGGACGAGCAGGCCGAGATCGAGGCGCTGCTCGCCGAGGCCGGGGCGCTCTTCGAGGCGAAGGATCTTGCGGGGGCCGCCGATCTCTACGGCGCGCTGCTGCAGGCCGATCCGGAGAACGCCCAAGCCCTCGCCGGCATCGCCGAATGCATGATCGCCGCCGGCCAGCCCGAGAACGCCCGCCAGGCGCTCTCCGGCCTGTCGGAGGCGCTTGCCGCCGATCCGGCCGTCTCGGCCGTCGTAAAGAAACTCGACCAGATCGAGGAGGCGCGCAAGCTCGGCGATCCGGCAGCGCTCGAACACGTGCTGGCGCTCGATCCGGACGACCATGCCGCCCGCATGAAGCTCGCCAAGATCCGCAATGTCGAGGGCGACCGCCAGGCGGCGGCCGATCATCTGCTGATGATCATGAAGCGCGACCGCACGTTCGAGGACGACGGCGCGCGGCGCGAGCTCCTGCAGTTCTTCGAGGTCTGGGGACCGAAGGATCCGGCGACGATCGCCGCGCGGCGCAAGCTCTCGTCGATCCTTTTTTCCTGAGGGCTGCCGCGGGCGTCCCTTGAGAAACGCCGTGCCCGCACCACATTGCGGAGAGAAGCGGCGGGGCCGCCGGGATATCGGGAAGGCAATGCCATGCATGTGGGAAATGCGCGCTATCTGAAGTCGGAGGACCTGCCCGAGGTCATCCCGGTCTTTCCGCTGACCGGCGCCCTGCTGCTGCCGGGCAGCCAGCTCCCGCTCAACATCTTCGAGCCGCGCTACCTTTCCATGATCGACGACGCGCTCGCCTCGCACCGGCTGATCGGCATGGTGCAGCCGGTCTTCGGCGAGTACCGCACCGACGACCCGGTGACCGACATGCCGGCGCTCTGCGAGGTCGGCTGCATCGGCCGCATCACCTCCTTCGCCGAAACGGGCGACGGGCGCTACATCGTCTCGCTGACGGGTGTCTGCCGCTACCGGCTGATCGAGGAGATGCGCGGCGACCGCTCCTACCGCAGCTTCCGCATCGCGCCCTTCATCGCCGACCTCTCCGGCGTCGACGACGAGGAGCAGAGCGTCGACCGCGAGGCGCTGCTCGCCGCCTTCAAGGCCTATCTCGACGCCAACAAGCTGGAGGCGGACTGGGAGAGCGTCGAGCGGGCGAGCAACACCACGCTCGTCAATTCCATGGCGATGATGTCGCCCTACGGGCCTGCGGAAAAGCAGGCGCTGCTGGAGGCCTCCGACCTCAAGACGCGGGCGGAGATGCTGATCGCGATCACCGAGATCGTGCTCGCCCGCAGCTACGGCGACGTGGACACCGTGCTGCAATGACGGCGCGGGGACCGACGGCCGCCGACACGAGCCGGGTCGATCCCCGGCTGCTCGAGCTTCTCGTCTGTCCGCTGACGAAGGGCCGCCTCGTCTACGACGCGGAGGCGGGCGAGCTCGTCTCGGAAAAGGCGAGGCTCGCCTATCCGATCCGCGACGGCGTGCCGATCATGCTGATCTCGGAGGCGCGCGAGATCAAGGACTGAGGCGGGCCGCCTCAGAAATCCCAGTCCTCGTCTTCCGTCGCCACCGCCTTGCCGATGACGTAGGAGGAGCCGGAGCCGGAGAAGAAGTCGTGGTTCTCGTCGGCGTTGGGCGACAGCGCCGAGAGGATGGCGGGGTTCACCCGGCAGGCCTCCGGCGGGAAGAGCGCCTCGTAGCCGAGGTTCATCAGCGCCTTGTTGGCGTTGTAGTGCAGGAACTTCTTGACGTCCTCCGTCAGCCCCACGCCGTCGTAGAGCTCCTCGGTGTATTTCGCCTCGTTGTCGTAGAGCTCCAATAGCAGGTCGAAGGAGAAATCCTTGATCTCCCGCCGGCCTTCCTCGGTCAGCCGCTCCAGGGCGCGCTGGAACTTGTAGCCGATGTAGTAGCCGTGCACGGCCTCGTCGCGGATGATGAGGCGGATCATGTCGGCGGTGTTGGTGAGCCTGGCGCGGCTCGACCAGTACATCGGCAGGTAGAAGCCGGAATAGAACAGGAAGCTTTCGAGGAAGACGCTCGCGACCTTCTTCCTCAGCGGATCGCCCGACGCATATTGCTCCATGATCAGCGCCGACTTCCTTTGCAGGAACTCGTTCTCCTCCGACCAGCGATAGGCGTCGTCGACGTCGGGCGTCAGGCAGAGCGTCGAGAAGATCGAGGAATAGGAGCGCGCGTGCACCGCCTCCATGAAGGATATGTTGGAGAGCACCGCCTCCTCGTGCGGCGTGACGGAATCCGCCATCAGCTTCACCGCGCCGACGCCGTTCTGGATCGTGTCGAGCAGGGTGAGGCCGGTGAAGACGCGGATCGTCAGCCTCTGCTCCTCCGGCTTCAGCATCGCCCAGGAGGGGATGTCGTTGGAGAGCGGCACCTTCTCCGGCAGCCAGAAATTGCCGGTGAGCCGGTTCCAGACCTCCAGATCCTTGTCGTCCTCGATGCGGTTCCAGTTGATGGCGCGGATGCGATTTGCGGGCTTGAATTGCATGTTCATCGATATTTCCTTTGAAGCGAGTGCATTTGGGCCCCCTCATCCGCCTGCCGGCACCTTCTCCCCGTGGGGGAGAAGAGACCCGTGGCCGACATTTCGCCCTTCTCTGCGGCCGAGATGGGCAGAACGGAGCCGCATCCCTCTTCTCCCCGTCGGGGAGAAGGTGCCGGCAGGCGGATGAGGGGGCCTTCCACCTGGGCTTACAAGGCGCAGGAGACGCAGCCCTGCACTTCCGTGCCCTCGAGCGCCATCTGGCGGAGGCGGATGTAGTAGATGGTCTTGATGCCCTTCTTCCAGGCGTAGATCTGCGCCCGGTTGATGTCGCGCGTCGTCGCCGTGTCGCGGAAGAACAGCGTCAGCGACAGGCCCTGGTCGACGTGCCGGGTGGCCGCCGCGTAGGTGTCGATGATCTTCTCCGGGCCGATCTCGTAGGCGTCCTGGTAGTAGTCGAGGTTGTCGTTGGTCATGAAGGCGGCCGGATAGTAGACGCGGCCGATCTTGCCCTCCTTGCGGATCTCGATCTTCGAGACGATCGGATGGATCGAGGAGGTCGAGTGGTTGATGTAGGAGATCGAGCCGGTCGGCGGCACGGCCTGGAGGTTCTGGTTGTAGAGCCCGCCCTCCATCACCGCCTTCTTCAATTCCAGCCAGTCCTCCCGCGTCGGGATATGGATGCCGGCCTCCTCGAAGAGCGCCCTCACCGTCGCGGTCGCGGGTAGCCATTCGGCTTCAGTGTATTTGTCGAAGTATTCGCCGGAAGCGTATTTCGAATTCTCGAAGCCCTTGAAGCTCCTGCCCTTCTCCACCGCCAGCCGGTTCGAGGCACGGATGGCGTGCCAGGTCACCGTGTAGAAATAGATGTTGGTGAAGTCGATGCCTTCCTCCGAGCCGTAGAGGATGCGCTCGCGGGCGAGATAGCCGTGCAGGTTCATCTGGCCGAGACCGATGGCGTGGCTGTCGTCATTGCCCTTCTCGATCGAGGGGACCGAGGAGATGTGGCTCATCTCGGAGACGGCCGTCAGCGCGCGGATCGCCGTCTCGATCGTCCGGCCGAAATCGGGGCTGTCCATCGCCGCGGCGATGTTGAGCGAGCCGAGGTTGCAGGAGATGTCCTTGCCCATCTTCGCGTAGGAGAGGTCGTCGTTGAATTCGCTCGCCTCGCTCACCTGCAGGATCTCCGAGCAGAGATTGCTCATGGTGATGCGGCCGGCGATGGGGTTTTCGCGGTTCACCGTGTCCTCGAACATGATGTAGGGGTAGCCGCTCTCGAACTGGATCTCGGCGATCACCTGGAAGAAGTCGCGCGCCCTGATCTTCTTCTTCCTGATGCGGCCGTCCTCGACCATCTCGCGGTACTTCTCCGTCACCGAGATCTCGGTGAAGGGCACGCCGTAGACGCGCTCCACGTCGTGCGGCGAGAAGAGGTACATGTCCTCGTTGTTCTTCGCGAGCTCGAAGGTGATGTCGGGGATGACGACGCCGAGGGAGAGCGTCTTGATGCGGATCTTCTCGTCGGCGTTCTCGCGCTTGGTGTCGAGGAAGCGCATGATGTCCGGGTGATGGGCGTGCAGATAGACCGCGCCCGCTCCCTGCCGCGCGCCGAGCTGGTTGGCGTAGGAGAACGAGTCTTCGAGCAGCTTCATCACCGGGATGACGCCGGAGGACTGGTTCTCGATCTGCTTGATCGGCGCGCCCATCTCGCGCAGGTTGGTGAGCGACAGCGCCACGCCGCCGCCGCGCTTGGAGAGCTGCAGGGCCGAATTGATCGCCCGGCCGATGCTCTCCATGTTGTCCTCGATGCGCAGCAGGAAGCAGGAGACGAGCTCGCCGCGCTGCTTCTTGCCGGCGTTGAGGAAGGTCGGCGTCGCCGGCTGGAAGCGGCCGGAGATGATCTCGTCGACGAGATCGCGGGCGAGCTGTTCGTCGCCGCGCGCGAGCGTCATCGCCACCATGCAGACGCGATCCTCGTAGCGCTCCAGGTAGCGTTTCCCGTCGAAGGTCTTCAGCGTGTAGGACGTGTAGTACTTGAAGGCGCCGAGGAAGGTCGGGAAGCGGAACTTCTTCGCATAGGCGTGGTCGAAGAGGTCGCGCACGAAGTTGAAGGCATACTGGTCCAGCACCTCCTGCTCGTAGTAGCCCTCGCTCACCAGGTAGTCGAGCTTCTCCCTCAGGTTATGGAAGAACACCGTGTTCTGGTTGACGTGCTGGAGGAAATACTGCCTCGCCGCCAGCCGGTCCTTGTCGAGCTGGATCCTGCCCTCCTCGTCGTAGAGGTTCAGCATCGCGTTCAGCGCATGGTAGTCCAGCGCGGCATTCGCCTTGGCGGATCGATCGAGCGTCATCGTGTCCAAAATCTTCCCAGTCCCTGTCTGACGTTGTCGACGTCCTCGTCCGTGCCGAGCAGCTCGAAACGGTAGAGGAAGGGCACCGCGCACTTCGCCGAGATGATGTCTCCGGCGATGGCGTATCCGGTGCCGAAATTGGTGTTGCCCGCCGCGATCACGCCGCGGATCAGGCTGCGGTTGCGGGCATCGTTGAGGAAGCGGACGACCGGCTTCGGCACCGCGCCCTTCGGTCCGCCCCCGCCATAGGTGGGCGAGACCAGCACGAAGGGTTCCCCGACCGCGGGCGGCTCCTCGCTCGCGTCGACCGGCAGCCGCAGTGCGCCGATCCCGAGCCTCTCCACGAAGCGGCGGGTGTTTTCCGACCGGCTGGAGAAATAGACGAGCCCGCCCATCGCCCCGGCTCTCAGGCGAGCGCGCTGATCATGTCGGGGCGGAAGCCGGCCCAGTGCCGCTCGCCGGCGACGACCACCGGGACCTGGCGGTAGCCGAGGTCCCGGACGAGCGCGAAGGCGTCGGCGTCCTCGGAGACGTCGACGACGGTATAGTCGATGCCCTGGCGGTCGAGCGCGCGGGTGGTCGCGGTGCACTGGACGCAGGCGGGCTTGGAGTAGACGGTGATGGACATGGCTTTCCTCGTATTGCGGCAGGAGGGCATGAAGGATCGTCCGGCCATCCGCCGATGGCCGTTGACGGGAAGGATGTGAAGGGCGGCCGCGCAAGGCGGCCGGTATCGCCGCCTACTCGCGCGGATGGGCTGGAAACAGGATCGACATGGACTTCACCCCGAAGCAGTTCATGCGGGACATTCGGGGAAACGGCGGGGCGGCGTCATTCCGCACTCCGTCGCTCGCCTGCCGGACACCCCGCCCGTGGACGTTGACGTGCGAGGCAGGTCTCCTGGCTTGCGGGTCGGCGCATGCGTCCACCTTCCCAAGGCATTGGCGCCTCAGTGGTGCAACGGACGAATGCTCGCCGCTTACAGTTGCGGGGGCAGCTCCGGATTGTCGCGGCCGTCATGGCCGCCCCGGATTCCCGTCTTAGCTTCCGACGCTTGCGAATCGGAAGAACCTCGAACACAAGATATAGTAGACGAGGTAAAAATTGCGTCAACAGCTATGACGGCTTGCCCACGATATCCCTGGGGACAACCGGCACCGGGCGATGATCGGCGCCGACGGCGACCATGACGAAGACACCCTGCGCCGTGCGCCGGCGCCTGCCGCTCAGCAGTTCCTCCGACCAGAGCTCGACCGCGATGCGCATGGACGAGCGGCCGACGTCCGCCACCCGGGCGACCACCTCGACGATCGAGCCGAGCGCGACGGGATGGCGGAAGTCGATGCGCTCGGACGAGGCGAGCACGCACAGGCGCCGCGAGCGGCGGGAGGCGGCGACGAAGGCGGCCTTGGTCATGAAGGCGAGCGCCTCTCCGCCGAACATCCGGCCGGAGCTGTTGGCCTAGTCGGCGAAGACGATGTCGGTCATCCGCACCTCGTCCGGCGGCAGCGGATCGTGCGACGCGGGCAGCGCCGGCAGGCTCCAGTCGGGCGCGAGCCCTTCCGCGCCGACGGCGACCATGTGGAAGATGCCCCGCGTGCACAGCACCCGCTCCGCGCCGTCGACCTGCTCGGCGGCCATCTCGACCTCCACCGTCAGCGACCGCCGTCCGGCCCAGACGGGCGTGGAGGCGAAGGTGACGATCTGCCCGACCTGCGCCGGCTTGCGGAACTCGACGCGCTCGCAGGACGCCGTGACGAACGGCACCCGGCCGTGGCGCGTGGCGGCGATGAAGGCCGCCCGGTCCATGTAGGCGAGGCCGGCGCCGCCGAACAGCGTGCCGTGATGGTTGGTGTCGCCCGGAAAGACGATGTCGATCAGCGTGGTGGGGGCCGGCCCGCCGGCCGGCTCCCCTTCCGATGCCTGTTCCCGCTTCATGCCGTCACCGTGCCGGCCAGCGCGTCGCCGCGCAGCCGCCGGGCCGCCTCGACCATGTTGACGAGCGCCGGCTTCACCTCCTCCCACCTGCGGGTCTTGAGGCCGCAGTCGGGGTTCACCCAGAGCTGGCCGTCCTCCAGGCGCTCGCGCGCCAGCCGGACGAGGGCGTGCATCTCGCCGGCCTCCGGGATGCGCGGCGAATGGATGTCGTAGACCCCGGGGCCGATCTCGTTCGGATAGCCGTGGCCCGTGAAGGCGTCGAGCAGCTCCATCTTCGAGCGCGAGGTCTCGATGGAGATGACGTCGGCGTCCATCGCGGCGATCGCCTCGATGATGTCGTTGAACTCGGAGTAGCACATGTGCGTGTGGATCTGCGTCGCGTCGTCGACGCCGCCCGCGCATATGCGGAAGCACTCCACCGCCCAGTCGAGATAGCGGCGCCAGTCCGCGCGGCGGAGCGGCAGGCCCTCGCGAAGCGCCGCCTCGTCGATCTGGATCATCGCCGCGCCCGCCTTCTCCAGGTCGAGGACCTCGTCGCGGATGGCGAGCGCGATCTGCCGGCACGCGGTCTCGCGCGGCAGGTCGTCGCGCACGAAGGACCAGTTGAGGATCGTCACCGGCCCCGTCAGCATGCCCTTCACCGGCTTCTCCGTCAGGGACTGCGCGTAGGCCCACCATTCGAGAGTCATCGGGTTCGGCCGCGAGACGTCGCCGTAGATGACCGGCGGGCGCACGCAGCGCGAGCCGTAGCTCTGCACCCAGGCGTGCTTCGTGAAGGCGAAGCCCGAGAGCTGCTCGCCGAAATACTGCACCATGTCGTTGCGCTCGAACTCGCCGTGCACCAGCACGTCGAGGCCGATCGCCTCCTGCCAGCGCACCGTGGCGGCCGTCTCGCGCTCGAGGAACGCCTTGTAGTCGGCATAGCTCAGCTCGCCCCTCTGGTGCATGGCGCGCGCCTTGCGGACGTCGGCCGTCTGCGGGAAGGAGCCGATGGTGGTGGTCGGGAAGAGCGGCAGGCCGAAACGGCGGTGCTGGATCGCCTGGCGCTCGGCGAAGGGCGCGTGCCGCCTCTGCGCCGCGCCGTCCAGTGCCGCGAGACGGCCCTGCACGAGCGGGTCGTGGACGCGCACCGAGGTGAGCCGTGCCCCGACGGCGCCGTCCGCCGCCGCCAGCCCGTCCCCGTCGCCCCCGGCATGGCGGCCGAGCAGGGCGATCTCCTCCAGCTTCTGCGTCGCGAAGGCGAGCCAGGAGCGCAGCTCGTCGTCGAGCGCGGTTTCGAGCGCCGTGTCGATCGGCACGTGCAGCAGCGAGCAGGACGGGGCGATCTGCAGCTTCCCCGCCCCGCGGCGGGCGATGGCGGGCGCGAGCCGCCGCGCCAGCGCGGCGAGATCGGCGCGCCAGACGTTGCGGCCGTCGATGACGCCGAGCGAGAGCAGCAGCCCGTCGGGCGCCTTGGCGACGACGGCGTCGAGCTCGTCCGGTGCGCGCACGAGGTCGACGTGCAGGCCCGCGACGGGCAGGGAGAGCGCGGTATCGAGATTGTCGCCGAGCCGCCCGAAATAGGTGGCGACCAGGAGGCGCAGGCCGGGCGCCGCCTGCGCGAGGCCGGCATAGGCGCGCCTCAGCGCATCGCGTTCCGCCCCGGAGAGATCGAGGACGAGCGCCGGCTCGTCGACCTGCACCCAGTCCGCCCCGGCCTCGGACAGCTCGCGCAGGATCCGGGCATAGACCGGCAGCAGGCGGTCGAGCAGGGCGAGCGGGTCCGAGCCGTCGCGCGTCTTGCCGAGCTTCAGGAAGGTGACGGGGCCGAGCAGGACCGGCCGGGTGTGGATGCCGAGCGCCCTTGCCTCCAGGAAGGCCTCGAGCGGCCGGTTCTCCGTCAGCGCGAAGGTGAGGTCGGCGGAGAGCTCCGGCACGAGATAATGGTAGTTCGTGTCGAACCACTTCGTCATCTCCAGCGCCGGCACGCCGTGGCCGCCGCCGTGATGGGCATGGCCGCAGGCGGCCCCGGCGCCGGTCGCGCCGCGCGCCATGGCGAAATAGGTGTCGAGGTCGACCGGGCCGCCCGTCCAGCCGTAGGCGGCGGGCACGGCGCCGACCATGACCGCGGTGTCGAGCACCTGGTCGTAGAGGGAGAAGTCGTTGGAGGGGATGACGTCGATCCCCTTTTCCCGCTGCAGCCGCCAGTTTTCGGCCCGCAGCCTTTTCGCCGCGTCGAGCAGCGACGCCCGGTCGGCCTTGCCCGACCAATAGGCCTCGAGCGCGAATTTCAGCTCGCGATGCCGGCCGATCCTCGGAAAGCCGAGATTTGCAGTCTGGATGGTCATTTCCTTACCCCGAAGGTTGTGGGCAAGGCATGGCGGACGCATTGGCGGGACGGCGCATACGGCGGCCGGTCGCAAAAGCGGCACACCGGGACACCCCGCCCGTGGACGTTATCTATCGCGGCAGGTCTCCTGGCTTGCGGGTCATGGCCGCCGCCCGTCTTCCCGAGGCGTCTTCCTCAGTGACATGGTGGACGACGGCTATCCGCCTACAGTTGCGGGGGCAGCTCCGGAATGGACGCGGATGCGCCGTGCCGGATTCCCTCTTAGCTCCGGACGGGAGTCCGGAGAACCACGATGGCGAAAGCATCGCGTAGCGGGAGGGATTCGTCAAGGCATATAAAGATATCTTTATATTGCGGCGCACATCTGACGCGCCGGCGGCATCGGATCATTGCGGCTTCACGGTCTCGGGCGTCACCGTGAAGCCCTGCCGCGCCAGCAGCGAGACGAGGCCTTCCTCGCCGGAAAGATGCAGGGCGCCGACCGCCATGAAGACGTTGCCGGCGGCAAGGAGGGGGGCGGCGCGCTCGGCCATGGTGTGGTTGCGGTCGATGATGATGCGCTGCTCGAATTCGGCATAGGCCGCGGCGTCGTCGCCCTCCTCGGGAGCCGCGGCGCGCATCATCGGCATGATCATGCCGGTGTCGCCGGAAAGATAGAGACGGCTCATCGTCTCGATGACGTCCTCCAGCCCGTCGCCGAGCGCGAGCGTCTGGACGAGGCCCTGAACCTGCGGCCCGAGCGGCAGCGAATCGAGGGCGGAAATCTGCTCGACCAGCGTTTCCAGGCCCTTCAGCGCCTTGCCTTGCGCGATCGCGTCCTTCGCCAGCTTCTGGTCGAGGAAGGCGGCGCCGGCGGTCTTGCGGGCGATCTCGCAGGGCGGCAGCGCCACGAAGCTCGCGATCATCCACGGCTTCATCCGGCCGACGGCGGCAAGCGACAGGCCGCGCCGCTTCAGGCCCTCCGTGAGCGTTTCGGCATCCTCCGCGTCGACGAGATCGGTGATCGTGCGGCCGTCGGTGAACATGGTGAGGTCGGGGCGTGCGAGGATCGCCGCCGCCGCCTTTTTCTCGTCGGCGATCTCGTCCGATTCGACGATGACGGTTTCGGCCGCCGCGAAGGCCGCGCGGGCGGGCTCCGGCATGGCGAGCACGCGGGGGTCGGTCACGTGCATGGTGCCGAGCAGCCAGGACGGGGCGGTGCCCGGCTTCTCGATCCTCCAGAAGATGCCCTTGCCGTTCGGCACGGCGTCCGCTTCGGCGCGCAGCGTCGCGAAGGCGGCTGGATCGTCCCGTTCGAGCCGTTCGAGGATGTTCCGGCCGCTGCAGGCGGGAGGCTCGGCCCGGGCGGGCGAAAGGGTGGCGAGCACGGCGAGCAGGGAGAGGGCGGCGAGCAGATGGAGCGCGGCCGTCAGCCAGAGCGTCGCGTCGGCCAGTCTGTCGACCAACCGGGCGGCGGGAGGAAGGCTTCGGGGGCCGGGCATGATCGAACTCCTGATGATCCGGCCGCGACCCTAGCGGCGACGGCTTCACAATTGCTTAACGTTTCACCGGATCAGGCGCGCGGATGCGCCCGGTCGTAGATTTCGAGGAGCCTCGCGGAATCGACGCCGGTATAGACCTGGGTGGTGGACAGGCTCGCGTGGCCGAGCAGCTCCTGGATGGTGCGCAGGTCCCCGCCGCCGGCGAGCAGGTGGGTGGCGAAGGAATGGCGCAGCGCATGCGGCGTGGCGCTGTCCGGCAGGCCGAGCGCGCCGCGCAGCTTCTGCATCTCGCGCTGGACGATGGCCGGCAGCAAGGGTCCGCCGCGCGCGCCGCGGAAGAGCGGGCCGTCGTCGGCGAGCGCGAAGGGGCAGAGTTTCACGTAGTCCTCGACGCCGGCGCGGGCCGGCGCGATCAGCGGCACGATGCGGGTCTTGCCGCCCTTGCCGGAGATGCGCAGCGAGGCCGGTGCGCCCGCGAAGTCGGCGGGCGTCAGCGACAGCGCTTCGGAGATGCGCAGGCCGCAGCCGTAGAGCAGCGTCAGTACGGCGGCGTTGCGGGCGCGCACCCACGTTTCCTCGGCCAGCTGCTCGCCGGCGTCGACCACGGCGATCGCCTGGCGGTCGGAGAGCGGCTTCGGCAGCGATTTCGGCTGTTTCGGCGAGCGCACGGCGGCCGCGCCCGCGGCATTGGCCAGCCCCTTGCGTTCGAGATGCCGCAGGAAGGAGCGCAGGCCCGCAAGGCCGCGGCCGAGGGTGCGCGCACCGGCGCCGTCGCGGCGGCGGGCGGCGAGGAAGGCGCGCAGGTCCGCCGGCCTGAGCGCGCCGATGTCCTTGAGCCGGGCGGGCGACGCCAGATGTCCCGTCAGGAAGGTGAGGAACTGGCGCGTGTCGCGCTCGTAGGCGTCGAGCGTGTGGGCCGAGAGCCGCCGCTCGCCGGCGAGTGCCGCGAGCCAGCCCTGCCGTTCCGCCATCAGCGCCGGATCGGCGATGACAAGAAGATCGTCCATGATCCATTCCCGGTTTGCACTGCGCAATCGCATGTGAAGTGCGGCGTCGCCCCTTGTCCCCTTCTCCCCAGCGGGGAGAAGGTGGCCCGAAGGGTCGGATGGGGGAACGCAAAGGAAAACCCTTGACTGTTCCTGCCTCCGGCCTCCCCCTCATCCGCCTGCCGGCACCTTCTCCCCGCTGGGGAGAAGGGGGAAATGGCGTCGTCTCATTCCATACGCGCTACGTTTCGTGCAAAGCATCGGCCAATTGCGTTAGGGATTCGCTAACGCTTGCGCTTGGGGCTGGTCGCCGCGCATGAAGAGGGACATGAAAAGCGATTCGACCGACCTTTTCGGGGAAAGGCCCCCGGCTCGTACCGTGCCCGTGATGGTGCCGGTGCCGACGCCGGCGCCCTATTCCTACGCCGTGCCGGAGGGCATGGCGGTCGAGCCGGGGTCTATCGTCAAGGTGCCGCTCGGGCCGCGCTTCGTCGCCGGCGTCGTCTGGGACGGCGGCGACGACGGCAAGGTCGAGCGCAAGAAATTGCGGCCGATCGACACGGTGTTCGACTGCCCGCCGCTGTCGAAGGAGATGCGGGAATTCCTCGACTGGGTCGCCGGCTACACGCTGACGCCGCCCGGCCTCGTCGTGCGCATGGCGCTGCGCGCGCCCGCCGCCTTCGATCCCGAGCCGATGGTGGAGGGCCTGCGCCCGACCGGCCACCGGCCGGAGCGGATGACGCCGGCGCGCGAGCGGGTGCTGGCGCTGACGGAGGACGGTCTTCCCTGGACGCGCTCGGGGCTCGCGCATGCCGCCGGTACCTCGTCGAGCGTCATCGACGGGCTTCTCGCCCAGGGCAGCTTCGAGACGGTGTTCCTGCCGCCGCCGCCGGTGGTCGCCGCGCCCGATCCGGACCATGCCGCGCCCCGCCTCGAAGGGCCGCAGACGGAAACGGCCGCGGCGCTCGTCGAGGGCGTGCGGGCCGGCCGCTTCGGCGTCAGCCTCCTCGAGGGCATTACCGGCTCGGGCAAGACGGAGGTCTATTTCGAGGCCATCGCCGAGACGCTGCGGGCCGGCCGGCAGGTGCTGATCCTGCTGCCGGAAATCGCGCTGACGGCGAGCTTCCTCGAGCGCTTCCAGGACCGTTTCGGCGCCAAGCCCGCCGAATGGCACTCCGACCTCGCCCCGCGCACCCGCGAAAAGGTCTGGCGGCAGGTGACGACGGGGCAGGTGCGCGTCGTTGCCGGCGCGCGCTCCGCGCTGTTCCTGCCCTTCGAGAATCTCGGCCTGATCGTCGTCGACGAGGAGCACGATCCCGCCTACAAGCAGGAGGACCGCGTCTTCTACAATGCCCGCGACATGGCGGTGGTGCGCGCGCGCATCGGCGATTTCCCCGCCGTGCTGGTCTCGGCGACGCCCTCGGTCGAGAGCCGCGTCAACGCCGATCTCGGGCGCTACCGCAAGCTGCACCTGCCGACGCGCTACGGCGACGCGGCGCTGCCGGACCTGCATCTCGTCGACATGCGCCGCCATCCGCCGGCGCGCGGCGGCTTCCTGTCGCCGGTGCTGCTGCGCGGCATCGCCAAAACCATCGAGAAGGAGGAACAGGCGCTCCTCTTCCTCAACCGGCGCGGCTATGCGCCGCTGACGCTCTGCCGGGTCTGCGGCCACCGCTTCCAGTGCCCGCAATGCTCGAGCTGGCTGGTCGAGCACCGGTTCCGCGGGCAGATCCAGTGCCATCATTGCGGCTATGCCGAGCGCACGCCGGAAGCCTGCCCGGAATGCGGCACCTTCGATCATCTCGCCGCCTGCGGACCGGGCGTCGAGCGCATCGCCGAGGAGGTGGAGCGGCATTTTCCGGACGCGCGCACCATCGTGCTCTCCTCCGACCTGATGGGCGTGAAGCGGCTGCGGCTGGAACTGGAGGCGATCGCCCGCGGCGAGGCCGACATCGTCATCGGCACGCAGCTCGTCGCCAAGGGGCACAATTTCCCGCTGATGTCGCTGGTGGGCGTGGTCGACGCCGATCTCGGGCTTGCCAACGGCGATCCGCGTGCCGCCGAGCGCACCTTCCAGCTGCTCTACCAGGTGACGGGCCGCGCCGGCCGCTCTGGGCTGAAGAGCCACGGCCTGATCCAGACCTACCAGCCGCTCCATCCCGTCATGCAGGCGATCGTCTCCGGCGACCCGGAGGCCTTCTACGAGCGCGAGATCGGCGAGCGCGAGAAGGCGCTGCTGCCGCCCTTCGGCCGGCTCGCCTCGGTGATCGTCTCGGCCGACAGCCGCGCCGAGGCGGAGGCGCATGCGCGCGGGCTCCGGCAGGCCGCTCCCCGCGTCGAGGGAATCTCCGTGCTCGGCCCGGCGGAGGCGCCGCTCGCCATGATCCGCGGCCGCCACCGCTTCCGCCTGCTCGTGCACGGCCGGCGCGGCAGCGACATGCAGGCCTTCATCCGCACCATGCTTGCCAACGGGCCGAAGGAGCGGGCCTCGCTGCAGGTGCAGCTCGACATCGATCCGCAGAGCTTCCTCTAGAATCTTCTGTGCGAACGGTGCCCGCCCGCTTCTGCGGCGCGCGCGCCTGCGCTAGAAGGGCAGTCGGTTCGGAAGACGGTATGGACGGACGGGGGTGCGGCTCTCCCCTTCTCCACGACGGGGAGAAGGGGAGAGCGGCGATGCCGCATTTCGTCTGAAAAGGCCTGGTGGAGAGAGGTGCGGCGATGGAATTCTACATACCGACGGAAACGGGCGAGCTCCTGGCCTTCCTCGCGGCGATCGCAAGCGGGCTTCTCGGCCTCTTCACCCTCTTCGCGCCCGGTACGGCGCTCCGGCTCGCCGGGCTCCAGCTGCGCGAGGCCACCCGCGAGGGCCTCGCCTTCGTCCGCTCGGCCGGCGGCTTCCATGCGGGCCTGTCGATCGTCGCGCTGCTCGTGGCGCAGAGCTGGATCTACATGGCGATCGGCGGCGGCTTCGCGCTCGCCGCCTTCGGCCGCATCCTGTCGCTGATGTCGGATCGGTCCTTCACGGCGAGGAACCTCGCCGTCCTCCTCGTCCAGGCGGTGCTTGCGGGCTGCATGCTGGGCTACGTTTTCGAGCTTTTTTGAGGGCACGCGCACGATCGCGTGATTTTTGCCGCTTGTGTGGCGGACTTATGGCGCATTCCTGCGGCAGGCGTGTTGCGAGTCCGCAGTTCCTATGCTAGACGAACCGCGAAATTCGGGGAAAACAGGCTAAAAAGCCTGAGAAAACCGAGGATTACCGCAACGATTCCAGGGCTTTGGTCGACGGCGCCGCCGCCGTCCGGAAGGCCCCGGACGATAACAGAGAAGCTCGAGCCCGTGGCAGACACATCCCAGCTTGTTTCCGGTGTCGCAGAAAGATACGCGTCCTCGCTTTTCGACCTCGCGCTGGAAGCCGGCTCGGCCGACGCCGTGGGTGCGGACCTGGACCGGTTCCAGGCGCTGATCGACGAGAGCGACGATCTCAAGCGGCTGATCGCCAGCCCCGTCTTCTCCGCCGAGGATCAGGCCAGGGCCGTCGCCGCCATCGCCGGGAAGGCCGGCATCACGGGCCTTGTCGCCAACTTCCTCAAGGTCGTGGCCGGCAATCGCCGCCTCTTCGCGGTTCCCGGCATGATCAGGGCCTACCGCACGATCGCCGCCCGTCATCGCGGCGAGATCACGGCGGAGGTCACCTCGGCCCATGCGCTGACCGCAGCGCAGGAAAAAGAATTGAAGGCGGCGCTGAAAGGCGTCACCGGCAAAGACGTGGCGGTTGCCGTCACCGTCGACCCGTCCATTCTCGGTGGTCTGATCGTCAAGGTCGGGTCCCGCCAGATCGACACCTCCCTTCGCACCAAACTCTCTACCCTTAAGCTTGCACTGAAAGAGGTCGGCTGATGGATATCCGCGCCGCGGAAATCTCCGCAATTCTCAAAGATCAGATCAAAAACTTCGGCAAAGAGGCGGAAGTCTCGGAAGTCGGCCAGGTGCTCTCCGTCGGTGACGGCATCGCCCGCGTCTACGGCCTCGACAACGTCCAGGCCGGCGAAATGGTGGAGTTCCCCGGCGGCATCCGCGGGATGGCGCTGAACCTCGAAAGCGACAACGTCGGCGTCGTCATCTTCGGTTCGGACCGCGACATCAAGGAAGGCGACACGGTCAAGCGCACGGGCGCCATCGTCGACGTGCCGGTCGGTCCGGAACTGCTCGGCCGCGTTGTCGACGCGCTCGGCAACCCGATCGACGGCAAGGGCCCGATCAACGCGACGCAGCGCGCCCGCGTCGACGTCAAGGCGCCCGGCATCATCCCGCGCAAGTCGGTGCACGAGCCGATGTCGACCGGCCTCAAGGCCATCGACGCCCTGATCCCGGTCGGCCGCGGCCAGCGCGAGCTCGTCATCGGCGACCGCCAGACCGGCAAGACCGCGATCATCCTCGACACGATCCTCAACCAGAAGGCCATCCACGACAACGGCCCGGACGGCGACAAGCTGTACTGCGTCTACGTCGCCATCGGCCAGAAGCGTTCGACGGTCGCCCAGTTCGTGAAGGTTCTGGAAGAGCGCGGCGCGCTGCAGTATTCGATCATCGTCGCCGCCACGGCCTCCGACCCGGCGCCGATGCAGTACCTCGCCCCCTTCGCCGGCTGCGCGATGGGCGAATATTTCCGCGACAACGGCAAGCACGCCCTCATCGGCTATGACGACCTGTCCAAGCAGGCCGTCGCCTACCGCCAGATGTCGCTGCTGCTGCGCCGCCCGCCGGGCCGCGAAGCCTATCCGGGCGACGTCTTCTACCTGCACTCGCGCCTGCTCGAACGCGCCGCCAAGCTCAACGACGAGAACGGCGCCGGCTCGCTGACCGCCCTTCCGGTCATCGAGACGCAGGGCAACGACGTCTCGGCCTTCATCCCGACCAACGTGATCTCGATCACCGACGGCCAGATCTTCCTCGAGACGGACCTGTTCTACCAGGGTATCCGCCCGGCCGTGAACGTCGGCCTGTCGGTCTCCCGCGTCGGCTCGTCGGCGCAGATCAAGGCGATGAAGCAGGTCGCCGGCTCGATCAAGGGCGAGCTCGCCCAGTATCGCGAGATGGCCGCCTTCGCCCAGTTCGGCTCGGACCTCGACGCCGCCACGCAGCGCCTCCTGAACCGCGGCGCCCGCCTGACGGAGCTCCTGAAGCAGCCGCAGTTCTCGCCGCTGAAGACGGAAGAGCAGGTCGCGGTGATCTTCGCCGGCGTCAACGGCTACCTCGACAAGATCGCCGTCTCCGACGTCGGCAAGTTCGAGCAGGGCCTGCTCGGCTACCTGCGCTCGGAAGGCAAGGCGATCCTTGACACGATCCGCAGCGAGAAGGCGATCAGCGACGACACCAAGGGCAAGCTCAAGGCTGCGCTTGACAGCTACGCCAAGAGCTTCGGCTGAGGCGAACCCCTTCGACGGCCCGCGCGCCTGAGGCGCGCGGGCCGATCAGGACCTTCGATTGACGCATGATCCTCGGGGATCGTGTTACAGGACGGAAAACGGATGCCTTCACTTAAGGATCTGAAAAACCGGATCGCCTCCGTCAAGGCGACGCAGAAGATCACCAAGGCGATGAAGATGGTCGCCGCGGCGAAGCTTCGGCGCGCCCAGGAAGCGGCCGAGGCCGCCCGGCCCTATTCGCAGCGCATGAGCGCCGTTCTCGCCAACATCGCCCAGGCCGTCGGCCAGGACGATTCGGCCCCCCGCCTGATGACCGGCACGGGCAAGGACCAGGTTCACCTGCTCGTCGTCTGCACGGCCGAGCGCGGCCTTTGCGGCGGCTTCAACTCGCAGATCGCCCGTCTCGCCCGCGACCATACCCGCAAGCTGCTCGCGGCCGGCAAGACCGTGAAGATCATCTGCGTCGGCAAGAAGGGCTTCGACATCCTGCGGCGCGACTTCGCCTCGCTGATCATCGATCGCATCGAGCTGCGCGACGTCAAGAAGATCGGCTTCGAGAACGCCGACCAGATCGGCCGCAAGGTCATCGCGCTGTTCGAGAAGGGCGAGTTCGACGTCTGCACCCTGTTCTACTCCGAGTTCAAGTCGGTCATCGCGCAGGTGCCGACGGCCCTGCAGCTCGTTCCCGCCTCCGCGCCGGCCGCCGTGGAGCAGGTCGAAGGCGCGACCGCGATCTACGACTACGAGCCGGACGCCGCCGCGATCCTCGGCGACCTCATCCCGCGCAACATCTCCGTGCAGATCTTCCGGGCGCTGCTCGAGAACGTCGCCGGCGAGATGGGTGCCAAGATGAGCGCCATGGACAACGCGACCCGCAATGCCGGTGAGATGATCAACAAGCTGACGCTGAGCTACAACCGTCAGCGCCAGGCTCAGATCACCAAGGAACTCATCGAAATCATCTCGGGCGCCGAAGCGCTCTGAACCAGAACAAAGAGGTTAAGGAAAATGGCTGACGCAGCTCTTTCCACCGGCAAGGTGACCCAGGTCATCGGCGCCGTCGTCGACGTGGCCTTCGAAGGCGAACTGCCGCAGATCCTGAACGCGCTGGAAACCGAGAACAACGGCAACCGCCTCGTTCTCGAGGTCGCCCAGCACCTCGGCGAGAACACCGTCCGCACCATTGCCATGGACTCGACGGAAGGTCTCGTGCGCGGCCAGGACGTGCGCGACACCGGCGCGCCGATCTCGGTTCCGGTCGGCGACGAGACGCTCGGCCGCATCATCAACGTCATCGGCGAGCCGGTCGACCAGGCCGGTCCGGTCGAGACGACGGCACGCCGCGCCATCCACCAGCCGGCCCCGGACTATGTCGAGCAGTCGACGGAAGCCCAGATCCTCGTCACCGGCATCAAGGTCGTCGACCTGCTCGCGCCCTATGCCAAGGGCGGCAAGATCGGCCTGTTCGGCGGCGCCGGCGTCGGCAAGACGGTTCTCATCATGGAACTGATCAACAACGTCGCCAAGGCGCACGGCGGCTACTCCGTGTTCGCCGGCGTGGGCGAGCGCACCCGCGAGGGCAACGACCTCTACCACGAGATGATCGAATCCAAGGTGAACGTCGACCCGCGCGAGAACAACGGCTCGGCCGCCGGCTCCAAGTGCGCGCTCGTCTACGGCCAGATGAACGAGCCGCCGGGCGCGCGCGCCCGCGTCGCGCTGACCGGCCTCACCATCGCCGAGGACTTCCGCGACAAGGGCCAGGACGTTCTGTTCTTCGTCGACAACATCTTCCGCTTCACCCAGGCGGGTTCGGAAGTGTCGGCGCTCCTCGGCCGCATCCCCTCGGCCGTGGGCTACCAGCCGACGCTCGCCACCGACATGGGCGCGCTGCAGGAACGCATCACCACCACCACCAAGGGCTCGATCACCTCGGTCCAGGCGATCTACGTTCCCGCCGACGACCTGACCGACCCGGCGCCGGCGACCTCGTTCGCCCACCTCGACGCGACGACCGTTCTGTCGCGCTCGATCGCCGAGAAGGGCATCTACCCGGCCGTGGACCCGCTCGACTCCACCTCGCGCATGCTCGACCCGATGGTCGTCGGCGAGGAGCACTACGAGGTCGCGCGCAAGGTGCAGGGCACGCTGCAGCGCTACAAGGCGCTCCAGGACATCATCGCCATCCTCGGCATGGACGAACTGTCCGAAGAAGACAAGCTGGCCGTCGCCCGCGCCCGCAAGATCGAGCGCTTCCTGTCGCAGCCGTTCCACGTCGCCGAAGTCTTCACCGGCTCGCCGGGCAAGCTCGTCTCGCTGGAAGACACGATCAAGGGCTTCAAGGGCCTCGTCAACGGCGAATACGACCACCTGCCGGAAGCCGCCTTCTACATGGTCGGCTCCATCGAGGAAGCCGTCGAGAAGGCCAAGAAGCTGGCCGCCGAGGCTGCCTAACAGCGAATAGGGAATAGGGAGTAGCGAATAGGGGACATGCGGACGCCGAATAGGAATTCCATTCGCTATTCGCTATTCGCTATTCGCTAAATGGGTCATGGCAACAGAATTCAACTTCGAACTCGTTTCCCCTGAGCAATTGCTGGTTTCCGGCCGCGTCAGCGAGGTCGTCATCCCGGCGAGCGAGGGCGAGATGACCGTCATGGCCAACCATGCGCCGGCCATGACGACGATCAAGCCTGGCGTCGTCACCGTCAAGGCGGCCGACGGCAAGACCGACCGCTACGTCGTCTTCGGCGGCTTCGCGGACATCCTGCCGACCGGCTGCACGCTGCTCGCCGAATCGGCCGTCCATGTCGACGACTTCAAGAGCGCCGACATCGCCAGGCGGATCGACGCCGCGCGCGCCGAGCTGGAGAAGGCCTCCGGCGACGAGCAGCGCTTCGGCCTGGAAAGCTACCTCGCCGAACTGACCACGCTGCAGGGCATCGTCGTTCCCGCCTGATCCTTTCCGCGTCTTCGCGACGACCGAAGCGGCCCGCCCCCGGCGGGCCGTTCGCGTTCGCGGGCCTGCCTTCGTATCGTTTGCCTTAACCACGCCTTGAGGTCTCCTCCCGTTTCGGGGAGAAAAGCGTTCCAATCCGGCACGTTTGTTGGTTCTATGCGCAAGGGCCGTCAGGGAAGGCAAGGATGACCAGCAAGATCGTACCCGTAATCATGGCCGGCGGTAAGGGAACGCGGCTCTGGCCGCTTTCGCGCGCATCCGCGCCCAAGCAGTTCCTCGAGTTCCTGGGCGAGAAGACGCTGTTCCAGAAGACGCTGGAGCGCGTGGCGGATACGGCGCTCTACGAGGCGCCCGTCGTCGTGACGAACGTCGACTTCCGCTTCCTCGTCGCCGAGCAGGCGCGCACGACCGGCATCGCGCTCGCCTCGATCCTGCTCGAGCCCGTCGCCCGCAACACGGCCCCGGCGCTTGCGGCGGCGGCGGTGCTGATCGAGCGGCTGCACGGCGCCGACGTGGTGATGCAGGTGCTCGCCTCCGACCACGAGATCGACGCGGGCGACGTCTATTTCGACTGCATCTCGCGGGCGAAGGCGGCGGCCGGCGCGGGCCGGCTCGTCACCTTCGGCATCACGCCGCACGAGGCGGCGACCGGCTACGGCTACATCGAGACCGGCGAGGGGATCGGCAACGGCGCCTATGCCGTGCGCCGCTTCGTGGAGAAGCCCGATCGCGCCCGCGCCGAGGCGATGCTGGCGGAAGGCGGCTATCTCTGGAATTCCGGCATGTTCATGCTGCCCGTCGGCCTCTTCCTGCGGGAGCTGCGCCAATATGCGCCGGAGGTGCTGGACGCGGCCGCCGCCGCTGTCGCCAAGGCGCGGCACGACCTCGACTTCGAGCGCCTCGACGAGGAGGCCTTCGCGCGCGCGCCCGACATCTCGGTCGACTACGCGATCTTCGAGAAGACGCCGATCGCCGCCGTGGTGCCGTCCTCCTTCGGCTGGTCGGATCTCGGCAGCTGGGATTCCGTCTGGAAGACCGGGCGGCGGGACGAGGCCGGCAACGTCACCGACGGCTCGACGACGCTCTTCGACACGCGCAACTCGCTCGTGCTGTCGCGCGACATCCACGTCGCCGTGCAGGGGCTGGAGGACGTCGCCGTCATCGCCAGCGAGGACGCCGTCTATGTCGGCCGGCTGGAGGACAGCCAGAACGTCGGTAGGCTGGTGAAGCTGCTCGCCGCGGAGGCGCGGACGGCGAAGCTCACCGAGACCCATCCGACCGCCTATCGTCCCTGGGGCGGCTACACGTCGGTGCTGAACGGCGAGCGCTTCCAGGTCAAGCGGCTGTTCGTGACGCCGGGCAAGCGGCTGTCGCTGCAGAAGCACCACCACCGCTCCGAGCACTGGATCGTCGTGCGCGGCACGGCGGAGGTGACGATCGGCGAGAAGACGGTCCCGCTGCGCGAGAACGAATCCGTCTATATCCCGCAGGGCGAGCTGCACCGCCTCGCCAATCCCGGCAAGATCCTGCTGGAGCTGATCGAGGTGCAGACCGGCTCCTATCTCGGCGAGGACGACATCATCCGCGTCGAGGACGAGTTCGGCCGCGGCTAGGGCATTTCCGGTGAAATCCGGTTCGCCGGAAAAGCTCTAGATTCTTGTTTTTTCCGCATTATCCGACGCCGACGCCGTTTTGGCTGGAAACGCTCTAGAGCAGCGCGGAGCCGTCCGGCGTGATGCGGATCGCTGTCAGGCGGCCGGTGGCGTAGCAGCCGGTGTCGATGCAGACCCGTCCCCGGCCGAAGACCGGCTCGCTGCCGGCGGTGTGGCCGTGGACGACGGTGAGCGGCAGGCGCGGCCCCTCGCTGAGGAACGGCTCGCGGATCCACAGCAGGTCCTCGTCGTCCTGGTCCTCGAGCGCGACGCCCGGCCGGATGCCGGCATGCACGAAGAGCAGGTCGCCGCAGGCGAGCGCGACGGGCAGGCTCTCCAGCAGCGCGACATGGTGCCCGGGCACGGCCTCGCGCAGGATGCGGCCGAGGTCGCCCGCCCTGCGTTTCAGCACGGCCGCCGGGTCTATCCCGTAGGAGCGCAAGGTCGCGTCCCCGCCGAAATCGAGCCAGCCCATGTTGTCCCCGGGGCTGCGGAGGAAACGCAGGAACGTGTCGTCGTGATTGCCGCAAAGCGCGACGCGCTCGATGCGGTCGGCATGGTCGCTTCTCGCCAGGTGGTTGAGCACGGCGCGGGAATCCGGCCCGCGGTCGATATAGTCGCCGAGATAGACGACGAGCGGACGCGTGAGCGCCAGGCGGCGCGCATCGGCGGCGATCCGATCCTCCAGCGCCAGCAGCGCCTCGAAGCAGCCGTGCACGTCGCCGATCGCATAGATCGGCCGCCCGTCCGCAATCTCCACGCGCCGCCGGCGCGCGACGGGCGCTTGCGGCGCGTCGGGCTGGCGGAAGATGCGGCGCAGGAGCGATCTCATGGTTCCGTCTCATAGCCGGGAAGCCGCGGCGAGTGAACAGGCAATGTGCCCGGCGGGAATCCGCAATTTCTCTAAAATTGTCCCTTTCGGCTTAAACGGCCCGAAAAACCTGTGCGTGTATGGATGTGCCGTCGGAGCGGCGGTGGACAGACCGTCGCGGCATGAAGCCCTTCCGGGGACCGGCGCGAGGCCGGGATGCGATCGTGAACACGGCGACGACGCCGGCATACGAGACGGGGATTGAAATGCTCAGGAAAGTCATTCTTGCGGCCGCGTCCGCGCTTCCGCTCCTCTTCGGCGTCCAGACGGCCGAGGCGGCCGGTCCCGCCGGCTTTGCCCGCGGGCTGCAGTCGAATACAGGCATCCGCTACATCGTCGCCCGTCAGGCGACGCTCGCACCCTTCGCCTTCGTCCGGTTCTGCAAGGACAATCCGGCCGATTGCGCGCGCGGCAGCGGTGCCCCGGTCGTCGCGCTCGATGCGGCGCGCGAGGGCGAGCTGCGCCGGGTGAACCTGTCGGTCAACCGCGCGATCCGCGCCGCCGGCGACGGCACGGGCCGCGATCTCTGGCAGGCGGACGTCGCAAGCGGCGACTGCGAGGATTTCGCGCTGACCAAGCGGCGCAAGCTGATCGCGCTCGGCTGGTCGCCGCGCGCGCTGCGTCTCGCCGTTGTGCGCACCGGCGCGGGCGAGGGCCATGCCGTGCTCGTCGTGAAGACGTCGAGGGGCGACCTCGTGCTCGACAACCGCACCGGCGCGATCAAGCCCTGGCGCCAGACCGACCTGAGCTGGGTCAAGATCCAGTCGGGCGACAATCCCCGCCTGTGGCACGCGCTCTGATCACCGGAGCGCCCGGCGCCGCCGCTCCGGCGGGCAACGGCCCGCGGCGCGGCATTCGGTGTCCGTCCAGATGCCGTCGCCGCGCCGCATCGCCTCGTCCTGCTTCGCCCTGAGCGCCGCCGTCGCCGCCCAGGCGGCACCCTTCCCGACGAGCGTTTCGGCGATGTCCCTGTCCTGCAGGCTGCAGGTCACGAAGGAAAGCGCGCCCGTCCGGTAGTCCTCGGCGCAGGCGAGCGTGCGGTTGGTGATCAGCCGCTTCAGGTAGAGCCGGGCCTGCTGGCCGCAGGCGGCGATGCGGCCGCCCGCGCCCCGGCAGAGCCGCCTGGGATCGACGGCGACGGCCCCCGTCAGCACGTAGAGATGCCCGCCCTCGCGAAACGAGCTGCTGTCGAAGACGGCGACGCGCGGCGTGATGCGGATGCGCGCGGGCATGATGCGGCGCTCCACGGCGATGCGCTCGTAGGTCTGCTTCTTCCGGTCGATGCGGACCGGCTTCTCGGTCCAGATCGGCGCATCGGAGACGAGGCCCGGCGGCAGGCCGTCCGCCATGGCGCCCGCGGCGGCGAGCAGCACGGCGAGCGCCGCCGCGGCAACGATCGCGCATCGCCGGCCTGCGCCCTTTTTTCGTGGTCCTGCCATCGCCTCTCCCGCGTCCCGCGTCGCGATCATGGCGGGCCCCGGCGCCGGCATCAAGTCACAGCGTGTCGGGAAGCGGCAGCCAGCGGCTGCGGTCGAAGTAGTCGGGAAGGTACGAACCGCGATTTCGGCTGCGGTCCGGCGTGATCAGGAAATTGTAGCGCGGCGTCTCGCTGAATTCCTTCTTGAGCTGGATGCGGTTGCCGAAGCGCACGAGGTCGAACTCCTTCAGCGCGCGGATGTCGGCGAAGATCTCCGGTGCCTCCTCCCAGCGCACCTCGTCGAGGAAGACGTCGATGGCGGCGATCACCGCCTCCGTCACCGCCGCCTGCGTCGCGCTGTCCTCGATGTTGAGCTTGATGCGGAAGGAGGAGATCCGCGTCTCGGCATTGCCCTTGATCGACAGGAAGGCGGAGGACGGCGGCCAGGGGCCTTCGCGCTCGCCCGGGAACTCGCGATAGGACATGCATTCCCAGCTTTCCCTGTCGAAGCTGCCGGCCTTCCAGCCGGAATTGACGAAGCCGGCCTTGCGCAGCGCCTCGCACAGCGCCTCCGGCGCCTTGCGGATCGTGCGTATGAACCGCCCGCTGTGCGGCAGGGCGACCGGCGCGATCAGCCGCTCCGACACGAGGCCCTTCGGCCGGGGAAGCCGGGGGCCGCGCAGCTCGTAGGGCCGCGGCTCGCGCCGTGCGGCCGCCGTCTCCAGCGGCGGATAGCCGAAGGAGACGAGGAGGCGGTTGAGGTTGCGGTAGTCGTTGGCGAGAAGCACGGTCGCGCCGATGGCGCCGGCGAGCAGGACAGCGAACAGCGCGAAGACAATCAAGCCCGATCTGCCCTCTTTCCGCTCCGTCATGCCGAACCGCGCCCGTGCGTGTGGCGATACGGCCGTCCCGGGACGGCCGATCTCATGCCCCAGATAGGCTACAAGCGCTGCCCCCGCAAGCGGGTGCGACCGGAGGTCCGCTTCGGCCCCTCTTGACATCCGCGCCGCGGAGGCCGACTTCACGGGCGGAACCGGACGCGAAGGAGACGAGCCATGAGCGAGGCAGCCCGCACGACCATCGACCAGGCCGAGGTCGACCGCTTCTCCGCGATGGCGGCGGAATGGTGGGACCCGACGGGGAAGTTCCGTCCGCTGCACAAGTTCAATCCGGTCCGCCTCGCCTATGTCCGCGATCTCGTCGCCGCGCAGTTCGGCCGCGACCCGAAGGCCCACCGGCCGCTCGAGGGCCTGCGCGTGCTCGACATCGGCTGCGGCGGCGGCCTGCTGTCCGAGCCGCTCGCCCGCATGGGTGCGGACGTCCTGGGAGCGGACGCGTCCGAGAAGAACATCGGCATCGCCAAGGCGCATGCGGCGGGAAGCGGGGCCGCGGTCGACTACCGGGCGGTGACGGCGGAGGCGCTGGCGGCAGCCGGCGAGACCTTCGACGTCGTGCTCAACATGGAGGTGGTGGAGCACGTCGCCGACGTCGACTTCTTCCTCGCCACCTGCGCGTCGATGGTGCGTCCGGGCGGCATGATGTTCGTGGCGACGATCAACCGCACGCTGAAGGCGGCCGCGCTCGCGATCTTCGCGGCCGAGAACGTGCTGCGCTGGCTGCCGCGCGGCACGCACCAGTACGAGAAGCTGGTGCGGCCGGAGGAGGTCGAGAAGCCGCTCTTCGCCGCGGGACTGACGGTGACGGATCGCACCGGCGTGTTCTTCAACCCGCTGTCCAACCAGTGGAACCTCTCGAAGGACATGGACGTGAACTACATGCTGGTGGCGCGCCGCGCCGCGGCCTGATCAGGCCTTCAGCGTCCTTGCGGCCGCCAGCAGGTCCTCCTGCCCGGCGGCATTGCGGCCGGCCATGGCCTTCACGTTCTCCCGGTCGACGGCGATGGCATCGCCGTCGGGACAGAACGGCGCCTTGAAGGTGAAGGCGCGCGGCGTCGGCCCGTTGTCGTGCAGATGCTCCAGGCGCTCCGCGCCGTCGGCCCAGACGGGCCGCGTGCCCTCCCTGACCCACCAGAACACGAGCGCCGGCCAGGCCTGGCGCCGGTTCCAGTTGCGGGCATGTTTCAGCGCGTCGGCGTGCACGCCGCTGTACGTGAAGGCCATCAGGGCTTCGAGACCGGTCCAGAGCGAGAGCGAGGAGGGGGCGTCGTCAAAGCCGCTGCCGCGGATGAAGCGCGGATAGACCTTCTCGCCCCAGCTTGCAGGCCCCGGCTCGCCGTCATAGCCGGAACGGCCGAGATAGCCTTCCGCCCGGCGCGCCGCCTCGAAATTCAGCGGCTCGCGCAGGCGGAAACCTTCGACGCGGGGGCTTTCGTAGTCGTCGACGTGGAGGCCGAAATTGTAGACGGCGAGGTGATGGCCGCGCATCAGTTCGCGTCGTCGGGAATGACGGGGAGCGGCGCGATCTCGACGCCTTCCTCCAGCAGCTCGCGCACCTCGTGCGGCGTCGCCCGGCCGATCAGGCCGCGTTCCTCGGCCTCGCCGTAGTGGATCTTGCGGGCCTCTTCCGGAAAACGGTCGCCGACGTCCTCGGCATTGGCGCGGATCGCCGCGACGACCTCGCGCAGGCGGTTCATCATCTCGCGCCGGCCGGCCTGCATCACCAGCTCCTGCCGCCGCTCCTCCCGGCGCGCGGTCGAGACGGACGGCGCCATCAGCTGCTTGGCGACATGGATGGAGCCGCAGGACGGACACGAGACGAGCCCCCGCTCCTGCTGGCGGTCGAAATCGCCGGCGGAACCGAACCAGCCCTCGAAATCGTGGCCGTTGTCGCAGGAAAGCTCGTAGCGGATCACGCGGCGACACCTCCCTCCGCGGGCGCGCCCACCTCCTCGACGGTGAACGGGCGGCCGTTCCTGAGGTTCGGGATCCTGTCGCGCGCGGCCTTGACGGCGGAGACGTCGATCTCGGCGAGCACCACGGCCTCGCCCGTGGGGCCGGCGGCGGCGAGCACACGGCCCCAGGGATCGACGATCATCGAATGGCCGTAGGTCTCGCGGCCGTCCTCGTGCACGCCGGCCTGCGCGGCGGCGACGACATAGACGCCGTTCTCGATGGCGCGGGCGCGCAGGAGCGTCTCCCAGTGCGCCTCGCCGGTCTGGCGGGTGAAGGCGGCGGGGACGGAGATGATCTCGGCACCGGCCTGCGCCTCGCTCTTGAAGAGCTCGGGAAAGCGGACGTCGTAGCAGATGGCGAAGCCGAGCCGGGCGAAGGGCAGGTGCGCCATCTTCGCCACCGAGCCCGGCGAATAGACCGCGCTCTCGCGCCAGCTCTCGCCGTTGTCGAGGTCGACGTCGAACATGTGGATCTTGTCGTAGGTGCAGATGCGCGCGCCGTCGGGACCGAAGAGGAAGCCGCGGTTGGCGACCTTGCCGTCGGCAAGCGCGATCGCCGTCGAGCCGACATGCAGGTAGATGCCGAGCTCGCCGGCAAGCGCGGCGGCGGTGCGGACGATCAGGTCGTCCGCCTCCGGCTTCAGGATGGCGCGAAGGCCCTCGCGGCTTCGCTGGACGGCGCCGGTCATTTCCGGCGTCTGCACGTAGAGCGCACCCTTGCCGGCCGCCTCGCGCACGAGCCGGCGCATCGTCTCGGCGTTGCGGACGGGATCGGTGCCGGAGCACATCTGCAGGGCGGCGATCGTCACCGTCATGGCCGTCCTCCTCAGACCGCCAGCAGCGGGTCGAGCTTGCCCGCGCGGTCGAGCGCGTGCAGGTCGTCGCAGCCGCCGACATGCCGGTCGCCGATGAAGATCTGCGGGAAGGTGGTGCGGCCGGAGCGCTGCATCATCTCCGCGCGCAGGTCCGGCGCATGGGTCGCGTCGTGCTCCTCGTAGGTGACGCCCTTCTCTTCCAGAAGCCGCTTGGCGGCGGTGCAGTAGCCGCAGAACTGACGCGTGTAGATGACGACCGAAGCCATGAATATCGCTCCAAGACAGGATAGACCGTTGTCTGTCATATAGGTCCGGGCAGGGCCCTTGCAAAGGTCAAAACCGTGACGTCGACGGCGCCTGCCCGTTTCAGCGCGCGGGTGACGGCCGAGACGGTGGCGCCCGTCGTGTAGACGTCGTCGACGAGCACGATCCGCCGGCCGAACAGCGCCTCGCGGCCCGCCCCGGTCACGGTGAAGGCGCCGCGCACGTTCTCCTCGCGGGCGCGCGGACCGAGGCCGATCTGCCGGCGGGTGCGCCGCGTGCGCCTGACGGCGTCGAAGCGGACGGGCTTTGCCGCGACATGGCCGATCGCCCGGGCGAGCTCGGCGGACTGGTTGAACTTGCGCGCAAGCAGGCGGAGGCGGTGGAGCGGCACGGGGATCACGAGATCGGCCGCCTCGACCGCGCCGTCCGCCGCGCGGACCATCCAGCGCGCCATCAGCGGCGCGAGGTCGGTGCGGTCGCGGTATTTCAGCGCATGGACGAGCGCTTTGGCATGTGCGTCGTAGAGGGCGGCCGAGCGCAGCCGGTCGAAGGGCGGCGGGTTGGCGATGGCGTCGGCGCTAAGGATGCCCGGGCCGAGATCGTGCGAGAACGGCGTGCCGAGCACCTCGCAATAGGGCCGCTCGATGAAGGGCACGGCCGACCAGCAGCGCGGGCAGAGGCCGGGCGTGTCCGCGAGCAGCACGCCGCAGCCGGCGCAGGCCGGCGGATAGACGACGTCGAGCGCCGCCCCGGCGAGCCGCCCGAGCCTGCGCGCGGCGCTCCGCCAGAGCGGGACGGACGGCAGCGGCTCGGCCTCGGCATCGCTCATGCGGTTGACAATAGCCCCTTCCGGCGGCCAAAGCGATGGCGTGACGATGCGAGGATGCCGCCCGATGGAAACGCTTTTCGACCACGCCCTGATCGACGCCAACCGGCGCCGGGCGCTTTCCGGCGAGCCGGCGGACTTCCTGCTTTCGCTGGTGGCGCGCGAGCTCGCCGAGCGCCTTGCCGTCATCGAGCGCCGCTTCGCACGCGCCGTCGAGCTGCACGGCCATACCGGCCTCGTCGCCCGTGCGCTGCTGGAGACGGGCAAGATCGACGCGATGGAGCGGGTCGAGAGCGATCCGCGCTTCTCGGCGCCGGACGAGGCGCTGACGGTCGCGCCGCTCGAGACGGTGCCGGTCGCGCCGCAGTCGGTGAACCTCGTCGTCTCGCCGCTGATGCTGCATCTCACCAACGACACGCCGGGCGTCTTCGTGCAGATCCGCCGGGCCCTCGCGCCCGACGGGCTGTTCCTCGCCGCCATCCCGGGCAGCGGCACGCTGCAGGAGCTGCGCGAGGTGCTGCTCGCCGCCGAAAGCGAGGCGACGGGCGGGGCGAGCCCGCGCGTCATCCCTTTCCCCGACGTGCGCGACATCGGCGCGCTCCTCCAGCGCGGCGGCTTCGCGCTGCCGGTCGCCGACACCGAGACCTATACGGTCCGCTACGATTCGATCTTTGCGCTGATGCGGGACCTCAGGGCCATGGGCATGGCCAACCCGCTGGCCGGGCGCAGCCGGCGGCCGCTTCCGCGCCGCGTCCTCATGCGGGCGGCCGAGCTCTATGCCGAGCGCTTCTCCGATCCGGACGGACGGGTGCGGGCGACCTTCTCGATCATCTACGTGTCCGGCTGGGCGCCGCACGAGAGCCAGCAGAAGCCCTTGAAGCCGGGCTCGGCGAAGATGCGGCTCGCCGACGCGCTGAAGCCGCCGTCCGGCCGCGGCTGAGGACGGGACCCTACGGCTCCACCTTGCCGGCGATCATGTTGAGCATGTCCTTCAGCGCCTCGCTGAAGTTGGAAAGGCCGGCGAGCAGCCCGACGGCGATCAGCGACACGAGCAGCCCGTATTCCACCGCGGTCGCGCCGGTCCGGTCGGCAAGGAACGATTTCAGCAGTTTCGGCGTCATTCCCCGTCTCCCGTGTCGGCCGCGTACGGCCTGGCTATCAAGCGTTCAGCAGCCGTTGTCCTCGCCGTTGCCGCGCACGATGCAGACGGCGCCGGGCATCTCCTGCAGGACGCTGCGGCGCACGGTGTAGCGCTTGCCGTGCTCCTGCGGGATCGAGCCCGTGGAGATCATGTCGAAGTCGTCCGGCACGTTCGCCATGATGCGCTTGTCCGTCTTCGACGAGAGCACGGGCGTCAGCACCAGGGCGAGCGCGATCGCCGCGGTACCGAAGAGGAGGGCGAGGTTGAGCGCACCGGTCCGGCTTGTGCCGGCCGGCGTCAAGTCCTTCTCCTGAACGGTTTCCCAGAAGTCTTCGTCACGCATCACAGGGTCTCGCAGGCATTGCAACGTTCAACGCCCATGTTTGACGGAGGATGATAAACGATTGCTTAACGGAGTGGCCGAAATCGGGGGAAACGGCGTTCAGAGCAGGTCCATCAGGAAGGGGATGAGCGGCTCGTCGGCGGGCGGCATGGGATAGTCGCGCAAGGCCTTCGGCCGGACCCATTTGATCGCCTGGCCCTCGCGCCCCTGCGCCGTTCCCTCGTAGCGGCGGCAGACGTAGAGCGGCATCAGCAGGTGGAAGTCGTCGTAGGAATGGCTGGCGAAGGTGAGCGGCGCTAGGCAGGCCACTTTCGTGCGGATGCCGAGCTCCTCGTCGAGCTCGCGGATCAGCGTTTCCTCCGGCGTCTCGCCGGGCTCGACCTTGCCGCCGGGAAATTCCCAGAGGCCGGCGAGCTTCTTGCCGGCGGGGCGCTGGGCGAGCAGGATGCGGCCGTCGGCGTCGAGAAGCGCGCAGGCGGCGACGAGCAGGATCGGCCGGGGGCCTTCGACGGTCTCGGTCATGTGGCGTCGGGTCCCCGGTAGCTGTAGCGGTAGGTCTCGCGGAAGCCCGCGCGGTGGTAGAGCGCGCGCGCCGGCGCGTTGTCGGCCTCGACCTGGAGCCAGGCCCGGCGCGCGCCCTTGAGCTTCGCCCAGCGCAGCGCCGCATGGAGCAGGGCCGTGCCGATGCCGCGGCCGCGCCGTTCGGGCGCCACGGCCATCTGCAGCAGGCCGGCGAGATCGTTGTCCTGCACGGCGAGCACCACGGCGGTCGGGCCGAAGCCCGCCTCCTCGAAGATGAACAGGCCGGTCTCGGGCTTGATGGCGTTGACGATCTCGGTGAGGCCCGGCTTCAGCGCCGGGTCTTCTCCGGCGACGCGGATGCGGGCGTCGACATAGCGGCCGACGTCGCGGCTCGGCAGGCGGTCGACGGCGTCCTCCTCGCGCGGCAGCGTGGCGAGGTCGGCCATCATCACCTCAGTGTGGCCGACGTCGGCCCAGCCGGCGGCGTCCATGAAATCGACGAGCTGCGGCGGGATGAGCGGCGTCTGCCGCACGAGCAGCGGCCGGCCGTAGTCGGCGAAGCGCTTGGCGGCCTTTTCGAGGCGGATGTCGATGTCGCGGCAGTCGCCGGGGTCGAGCGGGTTGATCGAGTTCAGCCGGCGCGAGGGGTGGCCGGCCGTCAGCCGGTAGAGCCAGCTTCCGTCATAGCGGGTGACGGCGGCCGGCCAGGCGCGGAAGCCGACCGCCTCCAGCCGGCGGACCGTGGGAAGATCGCTCATGGACGGATGCCCCGCGCCGCGAGCGGGCATTCAGCTGCGGTAGTCGCCATTGATCTCGACATATTCCTTGGTGAGGTCGCAGGTCCAGACGGTCGCCCGGCCGCTGCCGAGCCCGATCTCGACGCGGACCGGGATGTCCTCGCGCTTCATCACCGCGCTCACCGCCACTTCCGAATAGGCGGGGTCGCGCTCGCCGTCGACGGCGACGCGCACGTCGCCGAACCAGATGGCGAGACGGTCGCGGTCGGCCTTCTCGCCCGACTTGCCGACGGCCATGACGATGCGGCCCCAGTTGGCGTCCTCGCCGGCGACCGCCGTCTTGACCAGCGGCGAGTTGGCGATCGAGAGCGCGATGCGCTTGGCCGCCGCGTCGTCCTCGGCGCTCTCGACGGTGATCTCCACCATCTTGCGCGCGCCCTCGCCGTCGCGCACGACCTGGAGCGCAAGATCGCGCAGGAGGTCGTTCAGCGCGGCGCGGAAGCCTTCGAGCGCCGGGTCGGCCGCATCCGCGACCTTCGGCTGGCCCTCGACGGCGCCGGTCGCAAAGAGCATCAGCGTATCGGAGGTGGAGGTGTCGCTGTCGACGGTCACGCAATTGAAGGTCGGCTCGACGCCGGCCGAAAGCAGCGCTTGCAGCACGGGTGCGGGGATGTCGGCATCGGTGACGACGAAGGAGAGCATCGTCGCCATGTCGGGGGCGATCATGCCCGCACCCTTGGCGATGCCGTTGATGGTGACGGAAACGCCGCCGATCTCGGCCGTGCGGGTCGCGACCTTCGGATAGGTATCGGTGGTCATGATGGCCTTGGCGGCCTCGAACCAGAAGTCCTCCGTCGCGTCGGCGGCGAGGCGGTCGAGCACGCCGGAGAATTTCGTCGCGTCGAGCGGCTCGCCGATCACGCCCGTCGAGGCGAGGAAAACCTCGCCCTCGCTGCAGCCGACGGCCTTCGCGGCGGCCTCGGCCGTCATCGCCGTCGCCTCGCGGCCCCTGCGGCCGGTGAACGCGTTGGCGTTGCCGGAATTGACGATGACGGCGCGCGCCCTGCCGCCGGGCAGGTTGGCGCGGCAGAAATCGACGGGTGCTGAAGGGCACTTCGAGCGGGTGAAGACGCCGGCGGCGGCGGCCGGACGGTCGAAGACCATCATCAGCACGTCCGTGCGGTTCTTGTACTTGATGCCGGCGGCGGCGGTCGCCATGCGCACGCCGCGCACGGACGGCATCTCGGCGAAGGTCTTCGGGGCGAGCGGGGATACGGAGCCGGACATCGTCGTTTCCTGGAGGTGGAGCCTTTCCGGCAAGGCTGCGAGGCGGTCTTGCGTCCGGAAATGCGTGGATGCTCTGGGAGGGCCCGGCGGGCGCCGGGCCGGCTGTCGGTTACTGCTGCTCTTCGGAGCCGGCGTCTTCGCCTTCCGGCTTGTTGATCGCCTCGTAGGCGGTCTTCAGCGCCGGGTCGGCGATCTCGATGGGCGAGGCGGCCTTCGCCTTCTCCAGCAGGTCGAGATACTTGTCGCGCATGACGAGCTGGCGGACCTGGCCTTCCACCTGTTCCAGCGCCGGGGGCTGCTGCTTGCGCTTGTCCTCGACCTTGATGACGTGGAAGCCGAACTGGGTCTTCACCGGCTCCTTGGAATAGGCGCCCTTTTCCAGCGCGAAGGCGGCCGCCTCGAACTCGGGCACCATGCGGCCCTTGGTGAAGTAGCCGAGGTCGCCGCCCTCGGACTTGTTCGGGTCGGTCGACTTCTCCTTGGCGATCTCGACGAAGTCCTTGCCGGCATCGAGGTCGGCGATGACGGCCTTGGCCTCTTCCTCGGTCTTGACGAGGATGTGGCGGGCGTGCACCTCGTCCTCGGGGTTGATCGCGGCGATCTCCTTGTCGTAGCGGGCCTTGATCTCGTCGGCCGTGACGGAATCGACGACGTGCTTCTTGAAGAAGCTGTTGTGCAGCTCGCGCTCGGTCAGGAAGGCGACGCGCTGCTTGAAGTCGGCGTCGTCCTGCAGGCCTTCCTTCGCGGCGTCGGCGGCGAGCAGCTTGACGTCGATCAGCGAGGAAAGGGCGGCGACGCGCTTCTGCTCTTCGGGCAGGTTGGCGAGCTGCGGATCGAGGCCGGCGACGGCGTATTTCATCTCCGATTCGCGCACCTCGATCGTGCCGACCTTGGCCACGACCGGGTCGGCCGCGTCCTCCGCGCCGGCGGCGCCTGCGGCCGCAAGCGCGACCAGAGCGAAAGCGGCGAGCTTCGTGTACTTGAACATGGTGTAGGGACCTTTCACAATCCTTGCCGGAATCCAGGCCCGGAATCGGGCCGATATCCGGTGCCGGTCGGCTCAACACCACGGGAATGTGGCCGTTCTGGAGCCGCGTCAGCCGTTGACATCATTCGACCCCCCTCTTATCTGTCACGCAATCCCGCGTCCAGAACAGTTTCCGGGCGGTTCACGGCTTTGCGCGCATTTCGCGCGTCCTGGCGCGCACCCGGAGCCCCATGATAGAAAGGACCATCGCGATGGTCAGTCTCGGCGGTCTAGCCCGCAAGTTGTTCGGCTCCTCGAACGAGCGCCGCGTCCGTTCCTACAAGCCCCGCGTCGAAGCCATCAATGCGCTCGAGCCGCAGATGAAGGCGCTCTCCGACGAGGCGCTCGCCGCCAAGACCGTGGAGTTCCGCGAGCAGCTCGCCGCCGGCAAGACGCTGGACGACCTCCTCGTGCCCGCCTTCGCGGTGGTGCGCGAGGCGGCATGGCGCGTCCTCGGGCTCCGGCCCTTCGACGTGCAGCTCATCGGCGGCATGATCCTGCACGAGCGGGCGATCGCCGAGATGAAGACCGGCGAAGGCAAGACGCTGGTGGCGACGCTGCCCGTCTACCTCAACGCGCTCGCCGGCAAGGGCGCCCACGTCGTGACGGTCAACGACTACCTCGCCACGCGCGACAGCACGATGATGGGCAAGGTCTACGGCTTCCTCGGCATGACGACGGGCGTCATCGTCCACGGGCTCGACGACGAGCAGCGCCGCGCGGCCTATGCCTGCGATATCACCTACGGCACGAACAACGAGCTCGGCTTCGACTACCTGCGCGACAACATGAAGTACGAGCGCGGCCAGATGGTCCAGCGCGGCCACTTCTTCGCCATCGTCGACGAGGTCGACTCGATCCTCGTCGACGAGGCGCGCACGCCGCTCATCATCTCCGGCCCGCTCGACGACCGCTCCGACCTCTACACGCGGATCGACGCCTTCATCCCGATGCTGGAGGAGGCCGACTACGAGATCGACGAGAAGCAGCGCTCCGCCAACTTCTCCGAGGTCGGCACCGAGAAGCTGGAGAAGCTCCTGCGCGAGGCGGGCCTGCTCAAGGGCGAATCGCTTTACGACGTCGAGAACGTCGCCATCGTCCACCACATCAACAACGCGCTGAAGGCCCACAAGCTCTTCACCCGCGACAAGGACTACATCGTCCGCAACGACGAGATCGTCATCATCGACGAGTTCACCGGCCGCATGATGCCGGGCCGGCGCTATTCGGAAGGCCAGCACCAGGCGCTGGAAGCCAAGGAGCGGGTGACGATCCAGCCCGAGAACCAGACGCTCGCCTCGATCACCTTCCAGAACTATTTCCGCATGTACGAGAAGCTCGGCGGCATGACGGGCACGGCGGCGACGGAAGCCGAGGAATTCGCCAACATCTACGGCCTCGACGTGGTCGAGGTGCCGACCAACCTGCCGATCCAGCGCCTCGACGAGGACGACGAGGTCTACCGGACGGCCGAGGAGAAGTACAAGGCGATCATCGCCGAGATCAAGGAGGCCCAGAAGAAGGGCCAGCCCGTGCTGGTCGGCACGACCTCGATCGAGAAGTCGGAATATCTCGCCGAGCGGCTGAAGATGTCCGGCCTCAAGGACTTCCAGGTGCTGAACGCGCGCTACCACGAGCAGGAGGCCTATATCGTCAGTCAGGCCGGCGTGCCGGGCGCCGTCACCATCGCCACCAACATGGCCGGCCGCGGCACCGACATCCAGCTCGGCGGCAACCTCGAGATGCGGCTGGAGCGCGAGCTCGACGGCATGGAGCCGGGGCCGGAGCGCGATGCGAAGCGCGAGGCCGTCATCGCCGAGGTGAAGAAGCTCAAGGAGCAGGCGCTCGCCGCCGGCGGCCTCTACGTGCTCGCCACCGAGCGCCACGAGAGCCGGCGCATCGACAACCAGCTGCGCGGCCGCTCCGGCCGCCAGGGCGACCCGGGCCGCTCGAAGTTCTTCCTGTCGCTCCAGGACGATCTGATGCGCATCTTCGGCTCCGAGCGCATGGATTCGATGCTGCAGAAGCTCGGCCTGAAGGAAGGCGAGGCGATCGTCCATCCCTGGATCAACAAGGCGCTGGAGCGGGCGCAGAAGAAGGTCGAGGCGCGCAACTTCGACATCCGCAAGAACCTGCTCAAGTACGACGACGTGCTGAACGACCAGCGCAAGGTGATCTTCGAGCAGCGCATCGAGCTGATGGACGGCGAGAACCTGTCGGAGATCGTCGCCGACATGCGCCACGAGGTGATCGAGAACCTGGTGCGCCTGCACATCCCGGAAAACGCCTATGCCGAGCAGTGGGACGTCGCCGGCCTCAAGAAGGGCGTGGTCGAGCAGCTCAACCTCGACCTGCCGGTGGAAGCCTGGGCGGCCGAGGAGGGCATCGACGAGAAGGACATCCTCGCGCGCCTGACGCAGGCCGCCGACGAGGCCGCCGCCGCCCGCGCCGAGCGCTTCGGTCCCGAGATCATGACCTATGTCGAGCGCTCGGTCCTCCTGCAGACGCTCGACCATCTGTGGCGCGAGCATATCGTCAACCTCGACCACCTGCGCTCGGTGATCGGCTTCCGCGGCTACGCCCAGCGCGACCCGCTGCAGGAATACAAGTCCGAGGCCTTCGAGCTGTTCCAGGCGCTGCTCGCCAACCTGCGCCAGACGGTGACGGCGCAGCTGATGCGCGTCGAGCTGGTGCGCCAGGCGGCCGAGGCGCCGGAGCCGGACCTGCCGTCCATGGAAGGCCATCACATCGACGGCACGACCGGCGAGGACGATTTCGGCGAGGGCGGCTTCATGGCCGTCGACGTCGAGCCGCAGAACCGCGATCCCAACGACCCGTCCTCCTGGGGTCGCGTCGCGCGCAACGAGCCCTGCCCCTGCGGCTCGGGCAAGAAATACAAGCATTGCCACGGCGCCTTCGAGCAGGCGTAGGGAAGAAGCGCCTTCGAGGCTTCAGACGAGAGCAGGAGGCGGGCTCATCGTTTCCATGTGATTGATCTGCGGCCGCCCCGACCCAATCCTTTGTTAACCCTGATCTGCCAAGACTGTCCCGTTCAGTCTCGCGTTGCGTACGGGTTCCAGTGTTGATGGCGGTCATTCAGTCGGCGGAGAAGTTGCTGCCCTCCGGCCTGCGCGGCAAGGCGGACCCGCTCATGCGGGCGCTTGCGGTAATCCTCGCCGGCGACGATCCGCGCAGCCTCGCCCAGCGCATGGCGCTCGTCGCCTTCGCCATCCGCGTCGTCAGCGCGGCGATCGCCTTCGTCTCGCAGATCGTGCTCGCGCGCGTGATGGGCGAGTTCGAATACGGCATCTTCGTCTTCGTCTGGGCGCTCGTCGTCATCCTCGGCGACCTCTCCTGCCTCGGCTTCCACACGACGGTGATCCGCTTCCTGCCGGAATACGAGGGGCGCAGCGCCTATCCGGAGATCCGCGGCCTCACCTCCACGGCGCGCATCTTCGCGCTGCTCTCGTCGACGGCGCTGGCCGTCGCCGGCCTTGCCGGCCTCTGGCTCTTCGCCGGCTCCGTGCAGCACTACTACATCGTGCCGCTCTATCTCGGCCTGTTCTGCATGCCGATGATCGCGCTCGGCGACGTGCTGGAGGGCACCGCCCGCGCTCACAGCTGGGCGCTGGTGGCGCTGAGCCCGACCTATATCGTCCGCCCCGTCCTGATCCTCGCCTTCATGCTCGCCGCCATCGGGCTCGACGCGCCGCACACGGCGCTGACGGCAATGGTCGCGGCGCTCGCGGCGACCTACCTCACCACGGTCGCGCAGTTCTTCAACATCGTCCGCCGCCTCGGCCGGCGCTACGTCGCCGGCCCCCGCAAGGTGGAGTTCTCGCTGTGGATGAAGGCGGCGCTGCCGATCTTCCTCGTCGAGGGCTTCAGCTTCCTGCTCACCAATTCCGACGTCATCGTCGTCGGCCTCTATCTCGACCCGCAGAGCGTGGCGGTCTATTTCGCCGCCGCCAAGACGATGGCGCTCGTGCATTTCGTCTTCTTCTCGGTGAAGGCCGCCGCCGCACCGCGCTTCTCGGCGCTGTTCTCGTCGGGCGACCGGGCAGCGCTCGCGCGTTTCGCCGGCGAGACGGTGCGCTGGAGCTTCTGGCCGTCGCTCGCCGTCGGGCTCGGCGTGCTCGCGCTCGGCCATTTCCTGCTGTCGCTCTTCGGGCCCGCGTTCACGGCGGGCTACGGGCTGATGGCGATCCTCTTCGCCGGCATCCTCGCCAAGGCGCTCGTCGGGCCCGGCGAGGTGCTGCTCGTCATGTCGGGCGAGCAGGCGCTCTGCGCCTTCGTCTATGCTGCCGCGCTCGCCGCCAACATCGCCTTCAACGTCACGCTGATCCCGCTCTTCGGGCTCACCGGGGCGGCCGTCGCCACCGCCGGCGCCATGGTGGTGGAGGCGACGCTCCTGCATCTGGCGGTGCGGCGCAAGCTCGCCATCGTCCTCTTCGCCTTCGCCAATCCGCTGAAGGCCGCACGCATCAACGGGATGGACCACCATGACCGATAGCCACGGCTTCGACTACGCCATCGCCTCCGGCCGGGCGCAGGCGGCGCTCGCGCAGGCCGCGGCCGACGCGCAGCCGTCGGCGGAAAACCGCGTCGCCGTCGGCCGGCCGGGCCGTTCGCTCGCGCTCTATCCGGCGGCGGCCGGCTACGAGCTGCAGCAGGAACTGGATTTCCTCTCCAACCGGGCGATGGAGCCGAACGTCTTCTTCTCCGGCCGGTTCCTCGCCCCCGCCATGCCGCGCCTGGAGGACCGCACGGTGCGGCTCTCGGTGCTGCGCGACGAGGCGGGTGGGCGCAGCCGCATCCGCTTCCTGATGCCCTTTTCCGTGGAGAAGCCGGGCTTCTCCATCGGCGCCGGCATCATCCGCGCCTGGGCGAACCCCTTCGGCCCGCTCGGCACGCCGCTGGTCGACGCCGAGGAGGCGGCCGAGACGCTGGACAACGTGCTGGAGGCGCTGGCGTCGCAGAGCCTCCGGCTGCCGGCCGTCCTCGTCCTGCCCGACCTGCGCCTCAGCGGCCCCTTCGCGCAGCTGATGCGCACCGTGGCGATCGGCCGGAACCTGCCGCTGACGGTGACGGACACCTATCGCCGGCCGATGCTCGACAGCCTGCTCGACGGCCAGGCCTATCTCCAGGGCGCCATCTCGCCGGCGCATTTCCGCGAGCTGCGCCGGCAGTGGCGCAAGCTCGACCAGCTCGGCGAGCTCACCTACAGCGTCGCCCGCCAGCCGGCCGACATAAGGCTGCGCATGGAGGAGTTCCTGCTCCTGGAGGCGAGCGGCTGGAAGGGCCGCGCCCGCACGGCGATGATCAACGACCGCTACCGCGCCGCCTTCGCCCGCGAGGCGGTGACGAACCTCGCCGAGACCGACGGCGTGCGCATCCATACGCTCGACCTCGACGGCCGCGCCATCGCCTCGATGGTGGTCTTCATCATGGGCGGCGAGGCCTATACGTGGAAGACGGCCTACGACGAGGAGTTCGCGCGCTATTCGCCGGGCAAGCTGCTGGTGGCGGAGCTCACCGAATGGCACCTCGAGGACGCCAACATCGCCCGCTCCGATTCCTGCGCGGTGCCGGACCATCCGGTGATGAGCCGCTTCTGGGAGGAGCGGGAGGATATGGGCACGCTCGTCATCGGCCTCCTGGAGAACCGCGACCGCGACGTGCGCCAGGTCGCCGCCCAGCTCCATCTCTACCGCAACACCCGCAACGTCGCGCGCATGCTGCGCGACCGCATCCGCTCGCTCGCGCGGCGCTGATTTCTCCGGGAAGCGCGGCAAGCCCCTCATCCGGTCCTACGGGCCACCTTCTCCCCGAGGGGAGAAGGGAGGGATGGCGGCGTCTCGTTTTTCCCCTTCTCCCCGTGGGGGAGAAGGTGCCGGCAGGCGGATGAGGGGGGCTTGTCAGCCTGCCGCGCGGCGATCCTCCTGCCCCTCGTCCGCAGCCTGCTTGCGCAAGAGGTGGCGGATGACCTTGCCGGAGGTCGTGAGCGGCAGGTGGTCGACGAAGGCGACCTCGCGCGGATATTCGTGCATGGAAAGCCGCGACTTCACCCAGTCGCGGATCTCGGCGGCCAGCGCCGGCGAGGGGGGAAAGCCCGGGCGCAGCACCACATAGGCCTTGACGATCTCGGTGCGGACCGGGTCGGGCTTGCCGATGGCGGCGGCGAGCTGCACGGCCGGGTGGCCGGCGAGGCAGTCCTCGATCTCGCTCGGGCCGATGCGGTAGCCGGAGGAGGTGATGACGTCGTCGTCGCGGCCGAAGAAGGTGACGTAGCCCTCCGCGTCCATGCGGCCGAGGTCGCCGGTCGTCATCCAGTCGCCGACGAATTTCTCCGCCGTCGCCCTCTCGTTTCGCCAGTAGCCGAGGAACATCACCGGATCGGGGCGCCTGACGGCCACCTGGCCGACGCTGCCCCGCGGCAGCTCGCGGCCCTCGCCGTCGATGATCGCCACCACGTGGCCGGGCACCGGCTTGCCGATCGGGCCGGGACGCGAGACGCCGAGCTTGCCGATCGAGCCGAGCACGATGTTGCACTCGGTCTGGCCGTAGAACTCGTTGATGGTGATGCCGAGCGTGTCGCGCACCCATTCCCAGGTCTCGCGGCCGAGCGATTCGCCGGCCGAGCCGATGGTGCGCAGGTTGAGCCGGTATCTCTCGCGCGGGCGCTCCACCGCCTTCATCAGGCGCAGCGCCGTCGGCGGAATGAAGGCGTTGCGCACGTCCATGTCCTGCATGATCCGGTAGGCCATGTCCGGATCGAACTTCTGCCCCGGCGAGGAGACGACCGGCACGCCGAGCAGCAGCGCCGGCAGGAGCACGTTGAGCAGGCCGCCCGCCCAGGCCCAGTCCGACGGCGTCCAGATGCGGTCGCCCGGCTGCGGCAGGAACTCGTGGTGCATCTGGAAGCCCGGCACGTGGCCGAGCAGCACGCGATGTCCGTGCAGCGCGCCCTTGGGCGGGCCGGTGGTGCCGGAGGTGTAGATCATCATCGCCGGGTCGTCGGGTCCGCTGTCGACGGCGTCGAACGGTCCGGCATGGCCGGCGACGAGATCGTGGAAGGACAGGACGGCTGCGTCGTCGACCGGCTCCGTCGCGACGACGAGGTCGAGATCGGAGAGGTCGTCGCGGATCGCCTGCAGCCGCTGCCAGCCGAAGGCGTTCGTCACGACGGCGCGCGCGCCGGCATCCTTCAGGCGGAAGGCGAGCGCGTCGGCGCCGAAGAGCAGCGCCAGCGGTAGCGCGATGGCGCCGAGCTTGTAGATCGCCACATGCGCGACCACCGTCTCGAAGCCCTGCGGCAGCAGGATCGCCACCCGGTCGCCGGGCTTCACGCCCTTCGCCGCAAGCGCGCGGGCGAAGGCGTCGGACCGGGCGGCCAGCGCACCGTAGGTCATGGCAAGCGGCGGGGCGTCGGGCAGGAAATGCTGAAGACAGACCCGCTCCGGCTCGCGCGCCGCCCAGGCGTCGGAAACCGCCGTGCCGATGTTGAAGCGCGCCGGGATATCCCAGCGGAAATCCCGGTAGAGCTCCTCGTAGGTCGGCTTTTCGACAAGCATCGCGTCCGCTCCGTTTTGCTGCATTGCAATAGCACTTTCGCAGCAGGCGCGGCAATGACAGGATCTTGCCGTCGGACGCGGCCGGCTTCCGCGCGGCCGCGTCCCTGTTGCTCACATGTGGATCGGCTTGGCGAAGGTGGCGAGTGCCGCTTCCTTGACGGCTTCCGACATGGTCGGATGCGCGTGGCAGGTGCGGCCGAGGTCCTCCGACGAGCCGCCGAATTCCATCAGCACGGCGGCCTCGTGGATCATCTCGCCGGCGCCGAAGCCGACGATGTGGACGCCGAGCACGCGGTCGGTCTCCTTGTCGGCGAGCACCTTGACGAAGCCGTCGGTGGCGAGCATGGCGCGGGCGCGGCCGTTCGCCGTGAAGGGGAATTTTCCGACCTTGTAGGCGACGCCCGCCGCCTTCAGCTCCTCCTCCGTCCTGCCGACGGAGGCGACTTCCGGCTGGGTATAGACGACGCCGGGGATGACGTCGTAGTTCACGTGGCCGGCCTGGCCGGCGATGATCTCGGCGATGGCCACGCCCTCGTCCTCCGCCTTGTGGGCGAGCATCGGACCGCGCACCACGTCGCCGATCGCGTAGATGCCCTCGACACTCGTCTTGAAGTGGTTGTCGATCTCGATGCGGCCGCGGCCGTCGAGCACGACGCCCGCTTCCGCAAGGCCGAGGCCCTCGGTATAGGGCTTGCGGCCGGTGGCGATCAGCACGACGTCCGCCTCGATGGTGGTGGCCTCGCCGCCCTTGACCGGCTCGAAGGTCACTCTGGCGCCCTTGCCGGACTTCTCCACGCCCGTCACCTTGGCGCCGAGCTTGAAGTCCATGCCCTGCTTGGCGAGCATGCGCTGGAACTGCTTGGAAACCTCGCCGTCCATGCCGCCGAGGATCGTGTCGAGATATTCGACCACCGTGACCTTGGCGCCCAGCCGGCTCCAGACGGAGCCGAGCTCCAGGCCGATGACGCCGCCGCCGACGACGACCAGATGGCCCGGCACCTTCTCCAGCGCTATGCCGCCGGTGGAGGAGATGACGACCTTCTCGTCGATCTCGACCGGCACGCCCGGGATGCCGGCGACGTCGGAGCCGGTGGCGATGACGATGTTCTTCGTTTCGAGAACCTGCTCGCCGCCGTCCTCGCCGGTGACGGAGACCCTGCCCTGGCCGAGCACCTTGCCGGTGCCGCGGAAGGCGTCGATCTTGTTCTTCTTGAACAGGAAGGCGACGCCGTCGACATTGGCCTTCACCGTCGCGTCCTTGTGGCCCATCATCTTCGCGAGATTGAGCGTCGGCTTCACGCCGTCGATGCCGAGCGCCTCCATGCCGTGGGCGGCGTGGGCGTAGGTCTCGGAGGCGTGCAGCAGCGCCTTGGAGGGGATGCAGCCGACGTTCAGGCAGGTGCCGCCATAGGTGGCGCGCTTCTCGACGACGGCGACCTTGAGGCCGAGCTGGGCGGCCTTGATGGCGCAGACATAGCCGCCGGGGCCGGAACCGATAACGATGAGATCATATGCCATGACAAGTCCTTCCTGGACGGGGCCTAGCGGCCGCCGCTGACGTTGAGGGCGGCACCCGTCACATAGGATGCCGCATCGGAGAGAAGATAGAGGATGGCGTCCGCGACCTCGTCGGCGGTGCCGGGGCGCTGCATGGGGATGGACGCCGCCATCTCGCGCGCCCGGTCCGGCAGGCCGCCGGAGGCATGGATGTCGGTGTCGATGATGCCGGGGCGCACGAGGTTGACGCGGACGCCTTCCGCCGCGACCTCGCGGGCGAGGCCGACGGTGAAGCTCTCGATCGCGCCCTTGCTCGCGGCATAGTCGACATACTGGCCGGCCGCGCCGATCAGCGCCGCCATGGAGGAGATGTTGACGATCGCCCCGCCGCGCCCGCCGTGGCGCGTCGACATGCGCCGCACGGCCTCTTGGGCGGCGCGGAACGAGCCGATGACGTTGACGGCGAACATCCGCTCCAGCCGCTCGGACGAGATCTCGTCCACCCGCTGCGGCAGGCCGATGATGCCGGCATTGTTGACGAGCCCGTCGAGCCTGCCGAAGGTGCCGTCGACGGCGGAGAAGATCGAGGCGAGGCCGAGCTCGCTGCCGACGTCGCCCTGCACGGTGACGGCCGAGCCGCCGCCGGCGCGGATGTCGTCGACCACGGCCTCGGCGGCCGCGGCGTTGGAGACGTAGTTCACGGCGACCTGCCAGCCGGCAGCGCCCGCAAGCCGGCAGACGCTCGCGCCGATGCCGCGGCTGCCGCCGGTGACGAGAAGAACCCGGGCCTCGCTCATGCGTCGCATCCTTTCCGCGTGAAGACGTCCCAGGGGACGACGGTCGCCTTGCCCTGATCCCAGAGGCGGGAATAGCGCAGCGACGGGCCGAGGCCGGAAAGAAGCAGGCGACCGGCGGCCGCTTCGCCCTCCCCGGGCAGGAGGCCCGCCTCGTTCGCGCCGTCGAGCGCGTAGATCACGCCTTCCCAGACGGTGCAGGCGGCGATCTCCTCGCCCGTCGCGTCGCCTTCCGGGCAGTCGTGCAGGATCATGCCGTTGGAGCGCGCCGGGTCGTCGCCGGGCATGACGATGCCGTCGAGGACGGTGCCGCCCGCCAGAACCGTCAGCTTGAAGTGATGGCTCGTCGCCGCGGCGTCGGAGCCGACGGGCTCGAAGGCGAGCTCATAGGCGCCGTCGCGGTCCGCATAGACCGCCTGCTCCTGCCGGCATTCGGCGGCGCAGGCCGTGCCTGCGGCGAGCGAGGCGGCAAGGACGATGAGGGCGCGCATGGCTCAGTGCGCCTTCTCGGTCGCGAGCTTGATGCCGAGCGCGATGAAGACGAGGCCGCTCGCCCGGTCGATCCACCGGCTCATGCGCGAGAAGGCCGCCCGCATGCGCGGCGTCGTCATGAACAGCGCCACGCCGACGAACCAGGCGATGAGGCAGGTCGCCATCACGAGGCCGTAGCCGAACTTGACCGGGATCGGCGTATGGGCGCCGACCACCGTCGAGAAGATCGACAGGAAGAAGAACACGGCCTTGGGGTTCAGCGCATTGGCGAGGAAGCCGAGGCTGAAGGCCTTGAGCGCCGACTGGCGGGCCTTCGTCTCGCCGGCCTCCGCCGGTGCGACGGTCAGGTCGGACTTTCCGGCCCTGAGCGCCTTGACGCCGATATAGACCAGATAGGCGACGCCGCACCATTTGACGATGTTGAAGAGGTAGATCGACTGCGAGATGATCAGCCCCAGGCCGAGGATCGTGTAGGTGACGTGCATCATCAGCGCCGTGCCGATGCCGAAGGCGGTGACGACGGCCGCGCGGCGCCCGTGCACGAGCGACTGGCGCATGACCATGGCGAGGTCCGCGCCGGGCGAGACGATGGCGAAGGCGAAGATCGCCATCAGCGAGGCGAGTTCGATCAGGTAGCTGCTCATGTCTGCTCCAGCGGGGCGTTGAAGGCCCAGACGTGACCGAAGGGATCGGCGATGCGGGCGTAGCGGGCGCCCCAGAACGTGTCGGAGGGCGGCATCAGGCCCTGCGCGCCCGCCTCGACCGCCTTCGCGAAGGCCGCGTCCACGGCCGCCGGCTCCGGCAGGTTGACGCTGACGGCGACGGCGGTGCCGCCGATCGTCGGCGGGGCGCTGACGGACATGTCGAATTCCGGGAACTCGTCGTGCAGCATAACCTCGCCGCCGTAGATGGAAAGATTGGCGTGCATGACGCGCCTGCCGTCCTCGGCGAGCTGGCGGAACGTGTTCGCCGCACCGAACGCCCGCTCGTAGAAGGCGATCGCCTCGAGCCCGCCCCTGACGCAGATATGCGGCTGGAGCGGAGGGATGTCGGTGAATGCCATGCCTGCGTCTCCCGGAGCATGCCCGGCCGCCTTATCGTTTCGGCGACGGATCATGCGGTTAAACAAAAGCCCGGAGCATCCCGGTGCGCCGGACATGCCCTAGAGGATCAGGACCCCCGCCATGACCAGCAGACCGACGAGCGCGCCGAGCCAGACGAGCGACCGGACATAGGGGATGCCCGCCAGGTAGAGCGGAAGATAGACCAGCCTGGCGGCGAACCACAACCATGCGCCGGCAAGTCCCCATCCGGACGGGTCGCCCGAAACCGCCAGCGCCAGCGAAAGCGCCACGAAGGCGGGATAGGTCTCGCGGAAATTCGCCGAGGCGCGCGCGGCGCGGCCGGTGAGCTTGCCGGCCGGCTTGCGCGCGTCGTCGCGCGGGCCGGCGTTCCACTCGGCGCCGAGCTCCTTCGTGGCGAGCATGCCCTGGAGCCCGACATGGAGGACGAGCAGCAGCACGCTCCATGCGAGAAGCGGGAGAAGGGGCGAAGATGCCGCCTCCATGGGAGCCTCCTCTCAGAGATCGAGCACCAGCCGTTCCGGATCTTCCAGGCTTTCCTTGACGCGCACCAGGAAGGTGACGGCCTCCTTGCCGTCGACGATGCGGTGGTCGTAGGAGAGCGCCAGATACATCATCGGGCGGATGACGATCTGGCCGCCGACCACGACGGGCCGCTCCTGGATCTTGTGCATGCCGAGGATGCCGGACTGCGGGGCGTTCAGGATCGGCGAGGACATCAGCGAGCCGTAGACGCCGCCGTTGGAGATGGTGAAGGTGCCGCCCTGCATGTCGGCCATGGAAAGCTCGCCGTCGCGCGCGGCCTTGCCGAGGCGGCCGATCTCCTTCTCGATCTCGGAAATCGACATCTGGTCGGCATCGCGCACGACCGGCACGACGAGACCCTTGTCGGTGCCGACGGCCACCCCGATGTGGCAGTAGTTCTTGTAGATGATGTCGGTGCCGTCGATCTCGGCGTTGACGGCCGGCAGCTCCTTCAGCGCGTGGGTCACGGCCTTGGTGAAGAAGCCCATGAAGCCGAGCTTGACGCCGTGCTTCTTCTCGAACAGGTCCTTGTAGCGGTTGCGGAGGTCCATGACCGCCTTCATGTCCACCTCGTTGTAGGTGGTGAGCATGGCGGCGGTGTTCTGCGCGTCCTTGAGGCGGCGGGCGATGGTCTGGCGCAGGCGCGTCATCTTCACGCGTTCCTCGCGCGGCGCGTCCGCCTCGGAGGAGGGCGCGCGGGCGGCGACCTTGACCGGCTCGGCCGGGGTGGCGGCCGCGGTCGCGCCGCGGGTGACGGCGGCGATGACGTCGCCCTTCAGCACCTGGCCGCGCTTGCCGGAGCCTTCGACCTGATCGGCGGAGAGATTGTTCTCCGCGAGCATCTTGGCGGCGGCGGGCGCCGGCGGCATGGAGGAAGCGGCGGCCGCGGGCGCAGCGGCGGGCGCGGCCTCGGCCTTCTTCCCGGCGGCGGCGGGTGCTGCGGCGCCGGCGGAGGCGCCCTCGGCGATCTGGCCGAGCAGGCCGCCCGGGGCGACGGTTTCGCCGGCATTGGCGGTGATCTCCGACAGCACGCCGGAGGCGGGGGCCGGCACCTCGATCGTCACCTTGTCGGTTTCGAGCTCACAGAGCGGCTCGTCGGCCTTGATCGTGTCGCCGACCTTCTTGAACCAGGTGCCGACGGTCGCTTCGCTGACGGATTCGCCCAAGGTGGGGACGCGGATTTCGGTAGCCATGAGTTAGGTTCCGTTCGTGATTCTTTATCGTGGTTACATAGGGCGGGGCGGCTCAGCCGCCCAGCGCGTCCTCGAGGAAGGCTGCGAGCTGCGCGAGGTGCTTCGACATCAGGCCCGTCGCGGGCGACGCCGCGGCCGGGCGGCCGGTGTAGCGCACGCGCTGGTACTTGGCGTCGATATGGGCGAGCACCCATTCCAGATAGGGATCGATGAAGGCCCAGGCGCCCATGTTCTTGGGCTCCTCCTGGCACCAGACCATCTCGGCGTTGCGGAAGCGGGAGAGCTCGTTGATCAGCGCCTTGGCCGGGAACGGATAGAGCTGTTCCAGGCGCAGGAGGTAGATGTCGTCGATGCCGCGCTTCTCGCGCTCCTCCAGGAGGTCGTAGTAGACCTTGCCGGTGCACATGACGACGCGGCGGATCTTCGCGTCCTTCTGCAGCTTGATCGGGCCGTCCTTGATGACCTCGGCGTCGTCCCAGAGCAGGCGGTGGAAGGAGGTGTCGCCCGCCATCTCCGACAGCGACGAGACGGCGCGCTTGTGGCGCAGCAGCGACTTCGGCGTCATCATGATCAGCGGCTTGCGGAAGTCGCGCTTCACCTGGCGGCGCAGGATGTGGAAATAGTTCGCCGGCGTCGTGACGTTGGCGACCTGCATGTTGTCCTCGGCGCACATCTGCAGCCAGCGCTCCAGGCGGGCGGAGGAGTGCTCCGGTCCCTGGCCCTCGTAGCCGTGCGGCAGGAGGCAGACGAGGCCCGACATGCGCAGCCACTTGCGCTCGCCCGACGAGATGAACTGGTCGAAGACGACCTGCGCGCCGTTGGCGAAGTCGCCGAACTGCGCTTCCCACAGCGTCAGCGCGTTCGGCCGCGCCAGCGAGTAGCCGTATTCGAAGCCGAGCACGGCCTCTTCGGAGAGCATCGAGTTGATGACCTCGTAGCGGGCCTGGGTCGGCGAGAGGTTGGCGAGCGGGATGTAGCGCTCCTCGGTCTCCTGGTCGTAGAGCACCGTGTGGCGCTGCGAGAAGGTGCCGCGCTCGCAGTCCTGGCCGGAGAGGCGGATCTTCGTGCCCTCGACGCAGAGCGTGCCGAAGGCGAGCGCCTCGGCCATCGCCCAGTCGATGCCCTCGCCGGTCTCGATCATCTGCGCGCGGTTGTCCATGAAGCGCTGGATGGTGCGGTGGGCGTGGAAGCCCTCCGGGATGGTGGAGAGCTTGCGGCCGATCTCCTTCAGCTGCTTCATCGGCACGGAGGTCTTGCCGCGGCGCTGCTCGTCCTGGTTGTCGGCGGTGCGAAGCCCGGACCAGGCGCCGTCGAGCCAGTCGGCCTTGTTCGGCTTGTAGGACTGGCCGGCCTCGAATTCCTGCTCGAGGTTGGCGCGCCAGTCGGCCTTCATCTTCTCGAACTCGCCCTCGGTGATCAGGCCCTCGGCGATCAGCCGCTCGCTGTAGAGCTGCACGACCGTCTTGTGGGCGCGGATCGCCTTGTACATCTTCGGCTGCGTGAACGCCGGCTCGTCGCCCTCGTTGTGGCCGAACCGGCGGTAGCAGAACATGTCGATGACGACCGGCTTGTGGAACTTCATCCGGAACTCGGTCGCCACCTTCGCGGCATAGACGACCGCCTCCGGGTCGTCGCCGTTGACGTGGAAGATCGGCGCCTCGATCATCTTGGCGACGTCGGACGGATAGGGCGACGAGCGCGAGAAGGCCGGATTGGTGGTGAAGCCGATCTGGTTGTTGATGATGAAATGCAGCGTGCCGGCGACCCGGTGGCCGCGCAGGCCGGAAAGGCCGAGGCACTCGGCCACGACGCCCTGGCCGGCGAAGGCGGCGTCGCCGTGGAGCAGCAGCGGCAGCACCTTGACGCGCTCGCGCAGCGGGATGATGTCGCCCTCGAAGACGGTCGCCATCACGTCCTGCTTGGCGCGGGCCTTGCCCATGACGACCGGGTTGACGATCTCGAGATGCGAGGGGTTGGCCGTCAGCGACAGGTGCACCTTGTTGCCGTCGAACTCGCGGTCCGAGGAGGCGCCGAGGTGGTACTTCACGTCGCCCGAGCCCTCCACGTCGTCCGGCGCGTAGGAGCCGCCCTTGAACTCGTGGAAGACGGCGCGGTGAGGCTTGGCCATCACGTTGGTCAGCACATTGAGGCGGCCGCGGTGGGCCATGCCGAGCACGATCTCCTTGAGGCCGAGCTGGCCGCCGCGCTTGGTGATCTGCTCCAGCGCCGGGATCAGCGACTCGCCGCCGTCGAGGCCGAAGCGCTTCGTGCCCTTGTACTTGACGTCGATGAACTGCTCGAAGCCTTCCGCCTCGATCAGCTTCTGCAGGATCGCCTTCTTGCCCTCGGGCGTGAAGTCGACACCCTTGTCCGGCCCCTCGATGCGCTCCTGGATCCAGGCCTTCTCCTCGGGGTTGGAGATGTGCATGAACTCGACGCCGATGGTCGAGCAGTAGGTGCGCGTGAGGATGTCGACCATTTCGCGCACGGTCGCGTATTCGAGGCCGAGCACGTTGTCGATGAAGATCTTGCGGTCGAGATCGGCCTCGGTGAAGCCGTAGCTCTTCGGCGACAGCTCGTCGTAGTCCTCCACCGGGTCGGCGAGGCCGAGCGGGTCGAGATTGGCGTGCAGGTGGCCGCGGGCGCGGTAGGCGCGGATCATCATGATGGCGCGCACGCTGTCGCGCGCCGCCTGGTTGACGGCCGCCTGGTCGACGGGCGCGCCGGTCTGGGCGGCCGCGGCTTCCGCCTTCGCCCGCACCTTCTTCTCGATGACCTGCTCGGCGACGCCCCAGTTGCCGTCGAGCGCGGAGACGAGCTCGCCGTTGGCGGCGATCGGCCAGTTGGGCTTCTTCCAGGAGGCGCCCCGGGCGGCCTTCACCACATCGGAAGGCTGGTCCTCCAGCGACTTGAAGAAGGCCTGCCACTCCGCGCCGACCGAGGCGGGATCGGCCTCGTACCTGGCGTAGAGCTGCTCGATATAGGCCGCGTTCGCCCCGTCGAGGAAGGAGGTGGCGAGGAATTGCTCGTTGGCGTCTTGCCGTGCCATGGTGTCTTGCGGGCGTGGACCCGCCTCCCGAACGATCGTGTTGACCGGATTATCCCCGGCTTGCCGCCCGGCCGAGGCCGGGTAGAGACGGATCGGCCGATGATCTTAACCGGCCTTTCCTGCTTGTCAGCCCCTCATCCGCCTGCCGGCACCTTCTCCCCGAGGGGAGAGGTGACACTCGCCAAGGTCTCCGATCTCCTTCTCCCCGCCGGGGAGAAGGTGGCCCGAGGGGCCGGACGAGGGGGCTCCTGTGCTTTGCCGGTCAGCCCTTGAGCACTTCCACCAGCGTCTTGCCGAGGCGCGCCGGCGAGGGGGAGACGCGGATGCCCGCCTCTTCCATCGCCGCGATCTTGTCCTCGGCGCCGCCCTTGCCGCCGGAGATCACGGCGCCTGCGTGGCCCATGGTGCGGCCGGGAGGGGCGGTGCGGCCGGCGATGAAGCCGACCATCGGCTTCTTGCGGCCGCGCTTCGCCTCGTCCTTGAGGAACTGTGCCGCTTCCTCTTCGGCCGAGCCGCCGATCTCGCCGATCATGATGATCGACTGGGTCTCGTCGTCGGCGAGGAACATTTCCAGGACATCGATGAACTCGGTGCCCTTGACCGGGTCGCCGCCGATGCCGACGGCCGTCGTCTGGCCGAGGCCCTCGTTCGAGGTCTGGAACACGGCTTCATAGGTCAGGGTTCCCGAGCGCGAGAGGACGCCGACCGAGCCCTTCTTGAAGATGTTGCCCGGCATGATGCCGATCTTGCATTCGTTCGGCGTCAGCACGCCGGGGCAGTTCGGGCCGATGAGGCGCGAGGACGACCGGTCGAGCCTGGCCTTGACCTTGACCATGTCGGCGACCGGGATGCCTTCCGTGATGCAGACGATCAGCGGGATCTCCGCCTCGATCGCCTCGATGATCGCGGCGGCGGCCCCTGCCGGCGGCACGTAGATGACCGAGGCATTCGCGCCGGTCTTCTCCTTGCCTTCCGCGACGGAAGCGAAGATCGGCAGGGTCTCGCCCTTGGAGCCGGTCCAGTTCGTGCCGCCCTTGGAGGGGTGGATGCCGCCGACCATCTTGGTGCCGTGATAGGCGAGCGCCTGCTCGGTGTGGAAGGTGCCGGTCTTGCCGGTCAGGCCCTGGACGAGGACCTTGGTGTCTTTGTTGACGAGGATCGACATGGTTCTCAGGCTCCCTTCACGGCGGCGACGATCTTCTGGGCGGCGTCGTCGAGGTCATCGGCGGAGATGACGTTGAGGCCCGATTCGTTGATGATCTTCTTGCCAAGCTCGACATTGGTGCCTTCGAGGCGCACGACGAGCGGCACCTTGAGGCCGACTTCCTTGACGGCCGCGAGCACGCCTTCGGCGATGACGTCGCATTTCATGATGCCGCCGAAGATGTTGACGAGGATGCCCTTCACGGCCGGGTCGGCGGTGATGATCTTGAAGGCCGCCGTCACCTTCTCCTTGCTGGCGCCGCCGCCGACGTCGAGGAAGTTGGCGGGCTCGGCGCCGTAGAGCTTGATGATGTCCATGGTCGCCATGGCAAGGCCGGCGCCGTTGACCATACAGCCGATGTTGCCGTCGAGCGCCACATAGGCGAGGTCGTACTTGGAGGCCTCGATCTCCTTCTCGTCCTCCTCGGTCGTGTCGCGCAGGGCCACGATGTCCTCATGGCGGAACAGCGCGTTGCCGTCGAAGGAGACCTTGGCGTCGAGGACGCGCACGCGGCCGTTCTTCATGACGATCAGCGGGTTCACTTCCAGAAGGCTCATGTCCTTCTCGACGAAGGCCTTGTAGAGGATCGGGAAGAGCTTCTCCGCGTCGGCCTTCGCCTCGCCGTCCAGCTTCAGCGCCTCGGTCAGCACCTTGAGGTTCTCGGCGGTGACGCCCGCCTCCGGGTCGATCGCGACGGTGACGATCTTCTCCGGCGTGTCGTGGGCGACGGTCTCGATGTCCATGCCGCCTTCCGTGGAGACGACGAAGGCGACCTGGCCGACCGAGCGGTCGACGAGGATCGACAGGTAGAGCTCGCGGTCGATGTCGGCGCCGTCCTCGATGTAGAGGCGGTTCACCTGCTTGCCGGCGGGGCCGGTCTGCTTGGTGACGAGCGTGTTGCCGAGCATTTCCTTCGCGTTGGCGACGACCTCGTCGATGCTCTTGGCAAGGCGCACGCCACCCTTCGCCTCGGGGCCGAGTTCCTTGAACTTGCCCTTGCCGCGGCCGCCGGCGTGGATCTGGCTCTTGACCACGTAGAGCGGGCCGGGAAGCTTCTTCGCGGCGGCTTCCGCCTCGTCGGCGGAGAAGATGGCCACCCCTTCGGCGACCGGCGCGCCAAAGCTCTTCAGCAGAGCCTTGGCCTGGTATTCATGGATGTTCATGGGAGAGGTCCTATTACTTCAGCGCGGGGGCGATGTTGATGCAGGCTTCGCAGAGGCCGGCGACGGCGCCGACGGACTTGTCGAAGGCTTCCTGCTCGGCCTTGTTGAGGTCGATCTCGACGATGCGCTCGACGCCGCCGGCACCGATGACGGTGGGCACGCCGACATACATGTCCTTCACGCCGTACTGGCCGGAGAGGTAGGCCGCGCAGGGCAGCACGCGCTTCTTGTCCTTGAGGTAGGATTCGGCCATCTCGATCGCCGAGGCCGCCGGGGCGTAGTAGGCCGAGCCGGTCTTGAGCAGGCCGACGATCTCGGCGCCGCCGTCGCGGGTGCGCTGGATGATCTCCTCCAGGCGCTCCTTGGTGACCCAGCCCATCTTGACGAGGTCGGTCAGCGGGATGCCGGCGACGGTGGAGTAGCGGGCGAGCGGCACCATCGTGTCGCCGTGGCCGCCGAGCACGAAGGCGGTGACGTCCTGGACGGAGACCTTGAATTCCTCCGAGAGGAAGAGGCGGAAGCGGGCGGAGTCGAGCACGCCGGCCATGCCGACGACCATGTTCTTCGGCAGGCCGGAGAACTTCTGCAGGGCCCAGACCATCGCGTCGAGCGGGTTGGTGATGCAGATGACGAAGGCGTTCGGGGCATATTTCTTGATGCCGGCGCCGACCTGTTCCATGACCTTGAGGTTGATGCCGAGCAGGTCGTCGCGGCTCATGCCCGGCTTGCGGGCGACGCCGGCGGTGACGATGCAGACGTCCGCACCTTCGATGGCCGCATAGTCGCTGGCCCCGGTGAGCGAGGCGTTGAAGCCCTCGACCGGCGAGGACTGGGCGATGTCGAGGCCCTTGCCCTGCGGAATGCCGTCGGCGATGTCGAAGAGGACGATGTCGCCCAATTCCTTCAGGCCGGCCAGATGCGCCAGCGTACCACCGATCATTCCAGAACCAATAAGTGCGATCTTCCTGCGGGCCATGAAAGTTTCCTCTTGCTCCGACTGCGGTCCACCGTGTGCCAAGATGTCGCAAACGAGGGACCTTTCGGCGCAAGCCATTAAACCCCAATGCCTTAAAATTCAACCAATACTTTGGATGTGAGGTATTTCAATCGGTTAGATGTACTTTTTCTTACGTAAACGTAAGAATTTCCGTCATCGATCCGTCGTCGGAACGTCATATCGCGCGCGGTGGTCGGCGAGATATTCCGTGCTGCGGATCTCCATCAGCCGCGACACCGTTCGGTCGAATTCGAAGCCCTCCGTGCCCCTGCGGGTGACGAGCAGCGCCTCCGGACCTGCCGCGGCGGAGGCGAAGAGGCGCGCGCGCTGGTCGTAGATCGTGTCGACCAGGTTGATGAAGCGCTTGGTTTCGTTGCGCTTGTCGGCGCCGAGCGGCGGGATGCGGTCGAGGAAGAGCGTGTCGTAGCGCGAGAGGATCGCCAGGTAGTCGGCGGCGCCGAGCGGCTTTTCGCAGAGATCGGCGAAGGAGAAGCGCGCCGCCCGGCCCGCCGCCATCGGCACGGGAATGCTGCGGCCGCGGAAGGAGATGGTGTCCGGACCCGCCGGTCTCCCGGCCGTCGCGCGCATCCAGGCGGCGTCCATCGCCATGTCGGCCTCCGGGCCGAGCGGGTGGCGGAAGACGGGCAGGCCGGCGTCCTTCTCCATCCGGTAGTCGGTGAGGGAATCGAGGGCGACGATCTCGACATGCTGCTTCAGCAGGGACACGAAGGGCAGGAACAGGCCGCGGTTGAGCCCGTCCCGGTAGAGATCGTCCGGCTCCACGTTGGAGGTCGCCACGAGAATGCAGCCGCGGGCGAAAAGCTCGCCGAAGAGGCGCGACAGGATCATCGCGTCGGCGATGTCGGTCACGGAGAACTCGTCGAAGCAGAGGAGCCGCGCCTCCTCGACGAGGCTTGCGGCGACCGGCGGCACGGGATCGGCCTGCCGCGTCTCGCCCGCCTTCAGCGCCTGGCGGTGCTTGTGGATGCGCTCGTGGACGTCGGCCATGAACTCGTGGAAATGGGCGCGGCGCTTGCGCCGGACGGGTGCGAGCTCGAAGAACATGTCCATCAGCATCGTCTTGCCGCGCCCGACGCCGCCGTGGATGTAGAGCCCCCGCGGGGCGCTGGCGGTCGCCGGCTTGCGGGAGGCGAAGAGCCAGCCGAGCGCGCTCGACTTGCGCGCCGGGCGCTGGGCGTGGACCTCGGCGAGCAGCCGGTCGAAGCGCAGCGCGATCGCCTTCTGCGCGGCGTCGGGCTTCAGCTCGCCGCCGGCGACGAGGGCCTCGAGCCGGTCCGAAACGCCATGGTCGGGATACGTCGAGACCCTGTCCCAGTCCTTGCCCATGGGCGGAGGCTACCGTTTTCCTGGAGAAGAATGATCAGCGCGAGAGGCTGACGGGCTGGCCCGAATTGGTCGAGCCGTCGAAGCGCGAGTCGGCCGTCTTGTAGAGGCGGGCGATCGGGTTGCCGCCGCGGTCCTTCAGCACGACCTGCTTGCCGGCCACTTCCCACGAGCCCATCGTCGTCAGCTCGCCGGCGCAGCCGCGGGTGCCGCCGCGCGAGCCGCTGCCGAGGTTGGTGAGCGTCAGGAACATGTCGCAGGAGGAGGGGCCGTTCGAGACGCGCCAGTTGCCGACCATCGACTCCTTGGTCACGTCCAGCGCGCCGGCGGCGGCCGCGTCGGCGGCGCCGTCCGTCGGCGTCGCGGCCGCCATGTCGGTCGCGGGCTTCTCCGGGAACTGCGAGGTGTCGGTCGTCGGGTCGGGAAGCTGGCTGGAGGAGACGGTGCCGATCGGCTGGGCTTCCAGCGGCGTCACGGTCTGCTGTGTACTGATGCCGCTCATCGAGGTTCGCTGGCAGCCGGCCAGAGCAAGCGCAACCATCAATCCGCCCGCCACATGTACAATCCGCATGCCGAAACTCCTGATCTCCTGCCGGATACTGCTGCCGTGCAGCAATTCTTGTCGAATTAACGTGAATCGTCTACCCGAATCAAGACGACGCGGCCAGATTTGCCGGCCGCGCCCCTCACGTTTCGTGAATGCCCATCACGTCGGGTCAGAGCTGGCGCTCGACCATCATCTTCTTGATCTCGCCGATCGCCTTGGCCGGGTTGAGCCCCTTCGGGCAGGCCTGGGCGCAGTTCATGATCGTGTGGCAACGGTAGAGGCGGAACGGATCTTCGAGGTTGTCGAGCCGCTCGCCCTTGGCCTCGTCGCGGCTGTCGATCAGCCAGCGGTAGGCCTGCAGCAGCACGGCGGGGCCGAGATAGCGGTCGCCGTTCCACCAGTAGCTCGGACAGGAGGTCGAGCAGCAGGCGCACAGGATGCACTCGTAGAGGCCGTCGAGCTTGAGGCGGTCCCCGTGGCTCTGCTTCCATTCCTTGGCGGGCGTCGGCGAGACCGTCTTGAGCCAGGGCTCGATCGAGCGGTGCTGGGCGTAGAAGTTGGTGAGGTCCGGCACGAGGTCCTTCACCACTGGCATGTGCGGCAGCGGATAGACGCGGATCGTGCCGTCCACCTCGTCCATGCCCTTGGTGCAGGCGAGCGTGTTGGTGCCGTCGATGTTCATGGCGCAGGAGCCGCAGATGCCCTCGCGGCAGGAGCGGCGCAGCGTCAGCGTCGGGTCGATCCTGTTCTTGATGTAGAGCAGCGCGTCGAGCACCATCGGGCCGCAGTCGTCGACGTCGATGTAGAAGGTGTCGACCGAGGGGTTCTTCCCGTCGTCCGGGTTCCAGCGGTAGATGCGCAGTTCCCGCGTGTTGGCGGCGCCTTCCGGCTTCGGCCAGACCTTGCCTTCGGTGATCTGCGAGTTCTTCGGGAGAGCGAGTTCAACCATGTTTCTACTCCTCTATCGCCACATCATCCGCGAGCCCAAAGGCAGTGATCTTCGCCTCAGCTCGCGATTTATTAAGGAAGGAGCAATTCAATTCAATGTCGTAGTCACCGAGTTCTCTTTCAGTCCGCTTATTAAATAATGGAGTCGAACCGAATGTCTCGTGAAACTCATTGATTAGAAAAGCTTCGATATCCTTGTATGCGTTAGGAAAATTTTTCCTCCGGGGGTAACAATAGGAAATCTTGAAGCTTTTTAGGCTTGGAGTAAGTATCAAAAATTTTGATATCCATCCGAGGGCATGGTTGCTTATTCTCGATTTCCGTTCACTTGATCGTCCTGAGGAGTCGATATAGCAAACATTCGATGTGCCATTCTTGTAGCCAATCGGTAACTCTCTAGGTGTTTCAATTACATAAACATATCTTTCCTTCATATAAAGAAATTCATCTATAGAGGGTATATTACCTCTTGATGATTCAATCTCTATATTGACGTTGCGCCACTCAAGTTTCATATCAGTAAACCCTTGCCTTGGGCTCGATCTTCTTGGGATCGATCCCGTCGGCGATGAGGTCGGTGTGGACCGGGCGGTAGTCGAGCGTCACGTCGCCCGCCTCGTTCACCCAAGCGAGCGTGTGCTTGCGCCAGTTGACGTCGTCGCGGCCGCCGAGCGGGCCGGTCGCGTAGTCCTCGCGGGCATGCGAGCCGCGGCTCTCCTTGCGCGCCTCGGCGCCGTAGACCGTGGTGATGGCGTTCGCCATCAGGTTCTCCAGCTCCAGCGTCTCGACGAGGTCGGAGTTCCAGATCATCGAGCGGTCGGTGACCTTGATGTCCGGCAGCTCCTTCCAGATCGCCGTCATGCGGCGGCAGCCGCTTTCGAGCGATTCCTGGGTGCGGAACACGGCGGCGTCCTCCTGCATGGTGCGCTGCATCTTGTCGCGCAGCACCGCCGTCGGCGTGCCGCCGTTCGCGTGGCGGAGCCTGTCGAAGCGATCCATGATCTTTTCGCAGGACGCAAGGTCGAGCGCGGGGACCGCCTCGTTGCGGTCGATCACCTGGCCGGCGCGGATCGCCGCGGCGCGGCCGAAGACGACGAGGTCGATCAGCGAGTTGGAGCCGAGGCGGTTGGCGCCGTGCACCGAGGCGCAGCCCGCCTCGCCGACGGCCATCAGGCCGGGCGCGAGGCGCTCCGGGTTCTCGCCGTTCGCGTTCAGCACCTCGCCCCAGTAGTTGGTCGGGATGCCGCCCATGTTGTAGTGCACCGTCGGCAGGACAGGGATCGGCTCGCGCGTGACGTCGACGCCGGCGAAGATCTTGGCGCTCTCGGAGATGCCGGGCAGGCGCTCGTGCAGCACGGCCGGATCGAGATGGTCGAGATGCAGGTAGATGTGGTCCTTGTTCCTGCCGACGCCGCGGCCCTCGCGAATCTCCAGCGTCATGCAGCGCGAGACGACGTCGCGGGAGGCAAGGTCCTTGGCCGACGGCGCATAGCGCTCCATGAAGCGCTCGCCCTCGGAATTGACGAGATAGCCGCCCTCGCCGCGCGCGCCCTCGGTGATGAGGCAGCCGGCGCCGTAGATGCCGGTCGGGTGGAACTGCACGAACTCCATGTCCTGGAGCGGCAGGCCGGCGCGCGCGATCATGCCGCCGCCGTCGCCGGTGCACGTATGCGCGGAGGTGGCGGAGAAATAGGCGCGGCCGTAGCCGCCGGTCGCCAGCACCACCATCTTGGCGGCGAAGCGGTGGATCGTGCCGTCGTCGAGGTTCCAGGCGACGACGCCGGTGCAGCGGCCGTCGGCCGACATGATCAGGTCGAGCGCGAAATATTCGATGAAGAACTCGGCGTTGTTCCTCAGCGACTGGCCGTAGAGCGTGTGCAGGATGGCGTGGCCGGTGCGGTCGGCGGCCGCACAGGTGCGCTGCACCGGCGGCCCTTCGCCGTAGTTCTGCATGTGGCCGCCGAAGGGACGCTGGTAGATCTTGCCCTCCTCGTTGCGCGAGAAGGGCACGCCGTAGTGCTCCAGCTCGTAGACGGCCTTCGGCGCCTCCATGGCGAGGTACTGCATGGCGTCGACGTCGCCGAGCCAGTCGGAGCCCTTGACGGTGTCGTAGAGGTGCCACTGCCAGCAGTCCGGCGTCATGTTCTGCAGCGAGGCGGCGATGCCGCCCTGGGCGGCGACGGTGTGCGAGCGGGTCGGGAAGACCTTGGTGATGCAGGCCGTCTTGAGGCCCTGCTCGGCCATGCCGAGCGTGGCGCGCAGCCCCGCGCCGCCGGCGCCGACGACGATCACGTCGAAGGAGTGGTCCACGTACTGATAGGCCTTGCCGTTGGCCGCCGGAGGGGAGATCGCTGCCATGATGGGTTATCCTGCGAAGGCGATTTTGAGGACGGCGAAGAGACAGAGGCCGCCCACCAGGATCGCGAAGAAGGTGTTGAGCATGAGGAGCGCGATCTTCACGCCTTCCGCATGCACGTAGTCCTCGATGATCACCTGCATGCCGAGCTTCATGTGGTAGAGGCCGGAGATGACGACGAGGCCCATGAGGACGGCGACGATCGGGTTCGAGAGCGCCGCCGTCACCTGCGCATGCGAGCTGCCGCTGTGACAGACGAGGAAGCCGACGAAGAAGAGGAGCAGCGGCACGTTGGAGACGGCCGTCAGCCGCTGGCGCCAGAAATGCTCCGTGCCGTCCTTCGCCGAGCCGAGGCCGCGTACCTTGCCGAGGGGAGTGCGCATGTCCATCGGGGTCTCCTCAGCGGGCAAGCGTGCCGACGATCCAGATCGCGACCGTCAGGGCGACGGAGACGACCGGGGTGATGACGGCAAGTCTGGTGGAAAAATGCTTCTCGTAGCCGTGGCCCATGTCCCACATGAAGTGGCGCAGGCCCCCGAGCATGTGGTGCATCAGCGCCCAGGTATAGCCGAACAGGATCAGGCGGCCGACGAGCGTGCCGAAGAACCAGCTCACCCAGTCGTAATAGGCGGCACCCGAGGCGGCGGCGATCAGCCACCAGGCGACGAGGACGGTGCCGAAATAGAGCGCGGCCCCGGTGATGCGGTGCACGATGGACATCACCATCGTCGGGATCGGCTTGTAGACTTGGAGATGCGGCGAGAGCGGCCGGCTTCGAGTGACATTCGCCATCTGAACCTCACGGAACTCCGGAGAGCCAAAAACTGGACGAATTTTCTCCGGAATTGCAGTATGTTGTGCACAATGCAGTGATTGCGACGTTTAATCACCGGAAAGCGGAACCACAAGCCTCATTGCAGTGCAAAACGAATTTAATCGATTAGCCCTTTCGGGAGGGCCGACGGTCCGCGGACGGCTCCGCACGGGTTAACGATAAACGCAGAAATCCGGGCGGAATCCGTGACTTTCAGGGCTCCCTGCGCCAGATTGACGTTAAGGATTTGTTAAGCGTCATCCGGAGGGCAGGACAGAATGACTCTGTTTTCACCGACCCATGCGACCAAAGTTCTAGCGCTCGTCGCCGCCCTTTGTCTCGGTTCCATCGCTCCCGCGGCGGCGGGCGGAGGCGAACGCGGCGTCACCGAGTTCCGCGGCATTCACGTTCCCGCCTGGAAGCGGCACCGCCACGACGACCGCGACTGGCGGCGCGACCGCCGCGGCGATCGCCGGCACGCGGAGCGCCACCGCCGGCACCACTGGCACAAGGGCGGCAACTTCTACGGCGGGGCCGTCACGGCCTGGCGCGATCCGGGCAACGGCGTCTATTTCTATTTCGACAACGGCGACGTGTCCGGCCGGGTCGACGGCGTGTTCGACCGCCGCAGGCAGCGGGCGAAGGTCATCGAGGTGGTGCCGGGCAGCAACGGCTGCTCCTGGGAGGCCGGCGTCTGCGTGGTCCGTCCCTGAGCGTCAGGAGACGAAGCGCCAGACGGTCGTGCGCTTGACCTCGCTGTCCTCCAGCGCGCGCGTGACGGGCACGCTGTAGGTGGCGAGCGCCGCCATGCGATCGCGCGGGCAATAGGCCCGGCCGGGATCGCCGACGAGCACCGCCGCACCCCGCGCGGCGAGCGCGGAGAACCACGGCACGAGCGCATCGGCGAAGGCGCGGTCGTAGAAGACGTCGCCCGCCAGCACCACGTCCCAGCCCCCGTCGCGGCCGACGAGGTCCTCCGCCGTGTGGTCGAGCGCGACGCCGTTCAGCGCGGCATTGAGGCGGATCGCCGTTCCGCTCCAGGGGTCGATGTCGGCGCAAAGCACGGTCGCGGCGCCGGCCATGCGCGCGGCGATGCCGACGAGGCCGGAGCCGCTGGCGACGTCGAGCACGGATTTCCCGGAAACGAGCTCCGGATGGTCGAGGACGTGGCGGGCGAGCCCCTGGCCGCCGGCCCAGGCGAAGGCCCAGAAGGGTGGCGGCAGGCCGATCTCCTCCAGCTCCTCCTCGGTCTTCAGCCAGAGCTCATGCGCCTCGGTGGCGAGCCGCAGGCGGATCTCCGGCACGTGCGGCGGGGCGACGACGCCGGTATTGGCGCGGATGAAGGCCTCGGGATCCGTCTTCACGGGCTCTTCGGCGGGTCGTCGAGGCCGCCCATGCGGCAGACCTCCAGCCATTCCGCCTCCGTCACCGGCTGCACGGAGAGCCGCATCGAGGTGACGAGCGACATGTTGGAGAGCTTCGGATTGGCCTTGACGTCCTTCAGCGAGACCGGCCTCGGCATGTCGCGCACCGCGCGGATGTCGACGCAGTCCCAGCGCGGGTCCTCGCCGGCCGTGGTGTCGGGGTGCGCGAGCGCGCAGACCTCGGTGATGCCGACGATCTCCAGCCCCTCGTTGGAGTGGTAGAAGAAACCCAGGTCGCCGAGCTTCATCGCCCGCATGTTGTTGCGCGCCTGGTAGTTGCGCACGCCGTCCCATTGTTCGCCGGCCTCGCCCCGCGCTTTCAGCATCTCCCAGGAGAACTTGAAGGGTTCGGACTTGTAGAGCCAGTAGGCCATGGGTCTCACGCCTCCGGCTTGTTGAAGACCCAGTTCCAGGGCTTCACCTGGACGTCGGCGAAGAGGCCGGCCCTGGCATAGGGGTCGTTTCCGGCGATCGCGCGCGCCTCCTCGATCGTCTCGGCCTTCACCACGACGAGGCTGCCGTTCGGCTTGCCGTCGTCGCCGAGGAAGGGGCCGGCGAAGCCGAGCCGGCCTTCCGCATTGAGCGCGTCCAGATAGGCGAGGTGCTCGGGCCTCGTGTCGAGGCGGATCTGCAGCGCGCCCGGCTTGTCGGCGCAGAGGAAGGCGAAGTACATCGTGCGGTCCCTTTCTGTCATTCCTGGGTGATCGGGCGCGTCATAAGCCAGCCGATCGCGGTCTTCACGTCGAGCGTGCCGTCGATGATGCGGGCGACCGCGTCGGTGATCGGCATGTCGATGCCCTTCTCCGCCGCCACGCGCGCGGCGACCGAGGCGGCGAAGGCGCCTTCCACGAGGTCGCCCGATCCGTTCGCGGTGCCGTCGCGGCCGAGCGTGATGCCGAAGCGCAGGTTGCGCGACTGGTGGCTGGTGGCGGTGAGCACGAGGTCGCCGAGGCCGGAGAGGCCGGCGACGGTGGCGGCGTCCCCGCCATGGGCGGCGACGAAGCGGCCGAGCTCGGCGAGCCCGCGCGAGATCAGCGCCGCGCGGGCCGAATCGCCGAGCCCCGCCCCCTCGACGATGCCGCAGGCGATGGCGAGCACGTTCTTGAGCGCGCCGCCGAGCTGCACGCCGATGCGGTCGGTGGAGGGATAGAGGCGGAAGGTCGGGCCGGAGAGCGCCTGGGCGAGCCGTGCGGCGATTCCCGCCGTACGCGCCGCCAGCACCATCGCCGTCGGCAGCCCGCGGGCGATGTCGGCGGCGAAGCCGGGACCGGAGAGCACGGCGATCTCGTGGCCGGGCAGCTCCTCCTCCACCACGTCGGTCAGGAGCCGGCCGGTCGTCTTCTCCATGCCCTTGGCGCAGACGATCACGGCCGCGTCGGGCGCAAGCCTCTCGGCGAGGAAGCGGGCCGATTCCCGCTGCGCCTGCGAGGGCATGACGAAGAGCACGATGCCGGCGTCGCGCACGGCCTCCACGTCCGCCGTGCAGGCGAGCGTCGGGGCGAGCGGGATGCCGGGCAGCGCCTTCTCGTTTCGCCGCGTGCGCTGCATCTCGGCCATCGCGTCGCCGTTGCGGCCGATGAGGGTGACGTCGCCGCCGCCGGCCGCCGCGACGTTCGCCAGCGCCGTTCCGAACGCGCCGGCGCCGACGACGGCGATCTTCGCTTTCCTGCCGTTCATGCCTTCGCTCCCCGTTTGCCCGAGCCGAGAAGGGTCGCTGCCTGCCGGTCGAGCGGCCAGCGCGAGCGCGGCGCGACGGCAAGGTCGTCCGCTGGCAGGCCGGCGGCCATCCGCTCCAGCCCCGCCCAGGCGATCATCGCCGCATTGTCCGTGCACAGGTTGAGGGGCGGCGCGACGAAGCGGAAGCGGTGCGCGTCGCAGAGCGCCTGCAGCGTCGCGCGCAGCTCCGCATTGGCCGCCACGCCGCCGGCGACGACCAGCGCCGGGGTCGCGATCCCGGGATGGAGCGACCGGAACCGGTCGAGCCCGCGGCCGATGCGGTCCTTCAGCGTGCGCGAGACGGCGCGCTGGAAGGAGGCGCAGATGTCGGCGACGTCCTGCTCGGTGACGGGCGCGATCGACTCGGCCGCCTGCCGCACCGCCGTCTTCAGGCCGGAGAAGGAGAAGTCGAGCCGCGCCTCGCCGACGAGCGGGCGCGGGAAGGCGAAACGCTTGGGATCGCCATTCTTCGCCATGCGCTCCACCGCCGGGCCGCCGGGATAGGAGAGGCCGAGCAGCTTCGCCGTCTTGTCGAAGGCCTCGCCCAGCGCGTCGTCGATGGTGGTGCCCCAGCGCTCGTAGTCGTCGACGCCCTTGATCAGCACCAGCTGGGTATGGCCGCCGGAGACGAGCAGCATCAGGTAGGGAAAGGAGAGCCCGTCGGTCAGCCGGGCGGTGAGCGCATGGCCTTCGAGATGGTTGACGGCGTAGAGCGGCTTGCCGGTGGCGCGCGCGATCGCCTTGCCGGTCATCAGCCCGACGATCAGCCCGCCGATCAGGCCCGGCCCGCTGGTCGCGGCAATGGCGTCGACGGATTCCAGCGTGCGGCCGGCCCGCGCCAGCGCCTCGGCGATCAGGCTGTCCAGCGCCTCGACATGGGCGCGCGCGGCGATCTCCGGGACGACGCCGCCATAGGCGCTGTGCTCGTCGAGCTGGCTCAGCACGACCTCGCCGAGGATCTCGCCCCGGCCTGCGGCATCGCGCGCGACGACGGCGGCGGCCGTCTCGTCGCAGCTCGTTTCGATGCCGAGGATGGTGAGATGGGACGACATGAAGCACGCGGGTTGATTGCGGACGGCGGTAAAGCCGGTTACGACACCTCCCGGTAACAACGGATCAAGGCGGATGCAAACAAAACCTTTCAGGATCGGCACGCGCGGCAGCCCGCTGGCGCTCGCCCAGGCGCACGAGACCCGGGCGCGGCTGATGGCGGCCCACGGCCTGCCGGAGGAGATGTTCGAGGTCGTCGTGCTCTCGACCAAGGGGGACCGCATCACCGACCGTTCGCTGGCCCTGATCGGCGGCAAGGGCCTGTTCACCGAGGAGATCGAGGCGCAGCTTTCCTCCGGCGATCTCGACTTCGCCGTCCATTCGTCGAAGGACATGCCGACGAGGCTGCCGGACGGCCTGCATCTGTCCGCCTTCCTGCCGCGCGAGGACGTGCGCGACGCCTTCATCGGCCGCGCCGTGCCCCGCCTCCTCGACCTGCCGGAGGGCGCGACGGTCGGCTCGGCCTCGCTGCGCCGGCAGGCGCTGATCCGCAGGCTGCGGCCCGACCTCAACGTCATCGTCTTCCGCGGCCAGGTCGACACGCGGCTCGCCAAGCTCGCCTCCGGCGAGGCGGACGCGACGCTGCTCGCCTATGCCGGGCTGAAGCGGCTCGGCAAGCTCGACGTGCCGACGGAGATCCTCGATCCGGCCGTCTTCCCGCCGGCGCCGGCGCAGGGCGCGATCTGCATCGAGAGCCGGATCGGCGACGCCCGCACCGGCGACCTGCTTGCCGCCATCGACGACGCGGCGACGCGCGCGGCGGTCGCCTGCGAGCGCGGCTTCCTCGCCGCCCTCGACGGCTCCTGCCGCACGCCGATCGCCGGCCATGCGACCGTGGCGGGCGGCGAGCTCAGCTTCCGCGGCATGATCCTGACGCCCGACGGCAGCCAGTGTCACGAGATCGAGACGACGGGCCGCGCCGCGGAGGCCGCGGCGCTCGGCGAGGCGGCCGGTCGCGCGATCCGCGAGAAGGCGGGGCCGGGCTTCTTCGAGAGCTGGGCCTGACGCGATGCGCGTCCTCGTCACCCGACCGCAGCAGGCCGCGGCGAGGACCGCCGCGAAGCTCGCAGCGCTCGGGCACGAACCGGTGCTCCTGCCGCTGTCGCGCGCCGTCCACGACCGCGCGGCCGCCGCGGCGGCGCTCTGCGAACCGTTCTCGGCCATCGCCGTCACCAGCGCCGAGGCGGCCGGCCTGCTCGGCGATGCGCCGCCGGGCGCGCGGCAGCGCGCGGACATCCCCGTCTACGCGGTCGGCCATGCCTCGGCCGATGCGGTGCGGGCGGCGGGCTTCGGCCGCGTCGCGACGGCCGGCGGCGACGGACGCGACCTCGCCGGCCTCATCCTCCGCGAAAAGCCGGATTTCTCCGCCGGGCCGCTCCTCTATCTCGCCGGCGATCCGCGTGCGCCGGGCTTCGAAAGCCGGTTGAGGGAGGCGGGCGTGCCGTTTCGCACCGTCGAATGCTACCGCATGGAGCCGCTTGTGCCGGCGGCGGCGGAGATCGGGCGGGCGCTTCTTTCCCCGCCGCCCGATGCGGTCATCCTCTATTCGCGCGAGACCGCCGCCCGCTTCTTCGCGCTGGTGCCGGAGCGTTTTCCCGCGGCCCGCATGCTCTGCATGAGCCGCAACGTCGCCGCCGCCGTGCCCGCCCGTTTCGCCGCGGGGGTGGCGGTCGCCGCGTCGCCGGACGAGGAAAGCCTGCTTGCGCTGCTGCAAGTCCCGGCCGCGCCGGAGTAAATTGCCGCAAGGGTCTTTCCCTGACCGGCTTCCCTGTCTACCTTGTGTGCAATGCACATGATCGCGAGGAGACCGCCATGGACCCGGAAACCCCGTCCCGTCGCAAGCCGTCCGGCGAGGAGCCGGTGACGATCGACCTCGAAGCGGTCCGCGGGAACGCCCCGGAGGACGCGTCTCCGGAAGACGCGGTCCCGGAAGGCCTGGCCGTGGAAGACAAGGCGGAGGCCGACGTCGCGCCGGAGGCGCCGGCAGATGAGGAGACCGTCGCCGCTGGCGCCGACGCGGAGCCCGCTGCCGGGACGAACGACGAGCCCGAGCCCGTCGCCCGCGAGGCGGAGCCGGCGCGCGCCGAGCCCGTCGTGCCGCCGCAGAGGGGCAATACCGGTGCGCTCGCCGCCGGCATCCTCGGCGGCCTGATCGCGCTTCTCGGCGCCGGCAGCCTGCAATATGGCGGCTATCTTCCCTCGCTCGCGCCCGAGCGCGGCGACGGCGGCGCGGTCGCGACGCTTTCCAACGAGGTGGCGGCGCTGAAGACGCGCGTCTCCGAGGTCTCCACCCCGCCCGCCGTCGACCTGCAGCCGCTCGAAGCGCGCCTCGCCGCGCTGGAGGAGGCAAAGCCCGCCGAGGCGGCCGCGGCCGATCCGGAATCCGTCACGCGGCTCGAAGGCGAGGTGGGCCGGCTTTCCACCGACCTTGCGGCGCTGCGCGAGGCGATCGCCCGCACGACGGAGGCGGTGAGCGCGACCGAGAGCCAGCTTTCCGGCCGCATCGCCGCCGCCGAGGAGAAGCTGGAGGAGCCGCGCGGCGACATCGAGATGGCGCGCGCCGTGGCCGCGAGCGCGCTGAAGACGGCGATCGACCGCGGCGGCCCCTATCTCGCCGAGCTGGAGGCGCTCGCCTCCGTCGCCCCCGACGATCCGGCGATCGCCGGCCTGCGCGAGCATGCCGCCGTCGGCGTCGCATCGCGCTCCGATCTCGTGCACGATTTCAACGGGACCGCCGACCGGATCCTCGACGCCGTGCACCAGCCCGAGGGCGAGCAGGGCATCCTCAACCGCCTGATGGCGAGCGCGGCCTCGGCAATCCGGGTGCGCCCCGTCGGCAGCGTCGAGGGCGACACGCCGGAGGCGATCGTCGCGCGCATCGAAACCAAGCTGCAGAACGGCGACTTCAAGGGCGCGCAGATCGAATGGCAGACCCTGCCGGAGAAGGGCCAGGCGGCGGCGGCGGACTACAAGCGCGCGCTCGACCAGCGCGTGGCGGTCGAGGAGTTGATCGGCGGCGTCGTCTCCGGCGCGCTTGCCGGCGGCAACCAGGGTTGAGGGAAAGAGGGGCTTCATGATTCGTCTTCTGGTATTCGCGCTCTTCGTCCTGGCACTCGCCGGCGGCTTCGCCTGGCTCGCCGACCGGCCCGGCGAACTGTCGGTCGTCTGGCAGGGCCAGCGCGCCGACATGAGCCTGATGGTCGCCGCGACCCTCGTCGTCTCGCTCGTCGCGGCGATCATGCTTGCCTGGTGGATCGTCCGCGTGGTGCTGACCTCGCCGCACACGGTGCAGCGCTATTTCCGCGCCCGCAAGCGCGACCGCGGCTACCAGGCGCTCTCGACCGGGCTGATCGCCGCCGGTGCCGGGGACGCGGCGACCGCGCGCAAAATGCATGCCCGCACCAAGGGCCTGCTGCGCGCCGACCAGGAGCCGCTGATCCATCTGCTCGAGGCCCAGGCGGCGATGATCGAGGGCCGCTACGACGAGGCGCGGCAGACCTTCGAGCGCATGGTCGACGATCCGGAGACCCGCGAGCTCGGCCTGCGCGGCCTCTATCTGGAGGCCCGCCGGCTCGGCGCCGGCGAGGCGGCGCGCCAATATGCCGAGCGCGCCGCCGAGACGGCGCCCGGCCTGCCCTGGGCGGCCGAGGCCACGCTCGAATACCGTTCGCAGGCCGGCGACTGGGACGAGGCGCTGAAGCTGCTCGGCGACCGCCCCGCCGGCTCGCCGGAGGAGAAGAAGGCCCATGCCCGCCGCAAGGCGGTGCTGCTCACCGCCCGCGCGGCCGAGAAATTCGATGCCGATCCGAAGGGCGCGCGCGACGATGCCGCGCAGGCGCTGAAGCTCGTCGAGGATTTCGTGCCGGCCGGCCTCATCGCCGCGAAGGCGTGGCTGCGCGAGGACAACGTGCGCAAGGCGGCGCATCTGCTGGAGAGGCTCTGGAAGGCGACGGCCCATCCCGACGTCGCAAAACTCTACGTGCGCGCCCGCAGCGGCGATTCGGCGGCCGACCGGATGAAGCGGGCGGAGAAGCTGGAGGCGATGCGGCCGAACAATGCCGAGGCGCTCTACGTCGTCGCCGAGGCCGCGCTGGAGATGCGCGACTTCGACCGCGCCCGCGCCAAGGCGGAGGCCTCCGCGCGGCTTTCCCCGCGCGAAAGCGCCTTCCTGCTGCTCGCCGACATCGAGGATGCCGAGACCGGCGACCAGGGCCGCATCCGCCACTGGATGAACCAGGCGCTGAAGGCGCCGCGCGATCCGGCCTGGACGGCGGACGGCATCACGTCGGCCGAATGGCGCGTGGTCTCGCCCGTCACCGGCCGCCTCGACGCCTTCGAGTGGAAGACGCCGGTGAGCCCGATCGCGGGGCCGCTGGAGGAGGGCTCGGTCAACAGCGTCGACGAGGCGATCCGCACGCTGCCGCCGCTCGCCATCGAGACGAAGCCGGCGGAAGCCCGCAGGGACGAGCCGGCCGTGGCCGGGCCGGAGGCCGTTGACGTTCCGGCCAGGGAGGAGGCCGTGGCGGCGCTGAAGGAGAAGCCCGTGCCCGCCAGGGTTCCGGAGACCGCGGAGGAGGATGAGGAAGAGGCGCGGCCCTTCTTCGGCCTGCCCGACGATCCGGGCGTCAAGGGGGAGCCGGCGAAACGCGCCGCCTCCGGCACGTTCCGCCTGTTCTGAGGGCCTCCATGTTCGAACGCCTGCAGCAGTTCCTCGCGAGCCTCACCAGCGGCGACGCCAGGCCCGCCTTCGCCGCCGACGATCCGCGGGTCGCCGTCATGGCGCTCTGCATCCAGGTCATGGAGGCCGACGGAAAGGTGCTCGACGTCGAGAAGGCGACGCTGCGCAGCCGCTTCAAGGCGCTCTACGGCCTCGAGGAGGCCGAGCTCGACGCGCTGGTCGCCGCGGGCGCCGACGCCGAGAGCGAGGCGATCGACTTCTTCCGCTTCACCTCCGAATTGAAGCGCCAGCTCTCCGAGGAGCAGCGCATCGCGCTGATCGGGCTGCTCTGGGAGATCGTCTATGCCGACGGCGAGCGCAGCGAGATGGAGGACCACGCGATCTGGCGCATCGCCGACCTGCTCGGGGTCTCCGGGCGCGAGCGCATCATGAAGCGGCAGGAGGCGGCCGGGCGGGCCGGCGCCGCCGAGGCGCAGGGAGAACCGGACGAAGGCTGAGCCATGCTCGACGTGCCGCAGAAATTCCGCCGCAAGCGCCCCATCCTCGTCGTCCTGCACCAGGAGACGTCGAGCCCCGGCCGGGTCGGGCAGATGCTGCAGGCCATGGGCCATCCGCTCGACATCCGCCGCCCGGTGCTCGGCGACCCGCTGCCGGCGACGCTTTCGGACCATGCCGGCGCCGTCGTCTTCGGCGGGCCGATGAGCGCCAACGACCCGGAACCCTTCGTCTGCGCCGAGATCGACTGGCTGGCGGTGCCGCTTGCCGAGAACCGGCCGTTCCTCGGCATCTGCCTCGGCGCGCAGATGCTGGTGAAGCAGCTCGGCGGCACGGTCGCGGGCCACGCCGAGGGCTGGGCCGAGATCGGCTGGTATCCGCTGAACCCGACGCCGGCCGGCAGCCAGCTCATGCCCTGGCCCGGCATGGTCTACCAGTTCCACCGCGAGGGCTTCGACCTGCCGTCGGGCGCGACCCTGCTCGCCACCGGCCACCACTACGAGAACCAGGCCTTCCGCTACGGCGCCAACGCCTGGGGCATCCAGTTCCACGGCGAGCTGACGCTGGCGATGATGCACCGCTGGGTGGTGCGCGGCGCGCACCGCTTCGTGCTGCCGGGTGCGCAGGTCGGACGCGACCATCTCGACGGCCGCCTCGTCCACGACGCGGCGCTGCGCGCCTGGCTCTTCTCCTTCCTCGGCCGCATCTTCCACGAGGCCTGATTCCCGGGCCTTCCCCGTTAAACATGTTGACGCACGCCGGGGGCCTGCCCTTGCTGGCGGCGGCCGCAATGGCTACATGTCAGCACGCACGGAAACGGAGACGACAATGATCGCGGTCATCAACACCCTGTTGTTCATCATCAGCATCGCGTGGTTCCTGGTGATCGCCTCGGCGATCTTCTCCTGGCTCTACGCCTTCAACGTCATCAACACGAACAACCAGGTGATCGCCACCATCGGCCGCTCGCTCTACCAGCTCACCGAGCCGATCTACCGGCCGATCCGCCGCGTGCTGCCGAATTTCGGCGGCGTCGACCTGTCGCCGCTCGTGGTCCTGGTGATCCTGTTCTTCCTGGAGCAGATCGTGCGCACTGTGCTCGCCCCCGCGCTGCTCGGCTGATGGCGGCCGGCGCCGCCACGCGCCACGGCGACCACGTGCGCCTGACCGTGCGGCTGACGCCCAACGGCGGGCGCGACGCCTTCGACGGCCTGGAGACCGGCGCCGACGGCGAAAGCTATCTCAAGGCGCGCGTCAGCGCGGTTCCGGAGAAGGGCAGGGCGAACAAGGCGCTCGTCGCGCTGGTCGCCAAGCGGGCGGGTGTCGCGAAGTCGGCCGTCTCGCTCCTGTCCGGCGACACCCAGAGAAAGAAAATCCTCCGGATCGACGGCGACCCGGAGGATATCCTTGCGAGGCTGGAAGCGGCCTTTGCGGGTTAAAGCAATTCCAGCAAAAGTGCGAAGCGGTTTTGCGTCCGGAATTGCGTAGAAAAAAAGCCTACTTCTGCGCCTTGTAGCGCTCGATCGCCTCGACGATCAGCGTCTTGGCGACGTTCACGTCCTGCCAGCCGGCGATCTTCACCCACTTGCCGGGCTCCAGGTCCTTGTAGTGCTCGAAGAAGTGCTCGATCTGCTTCAGCGTGATCTCCGGCAGGTCGGTGTAGTTCTCGACCTTGTCGTAGCGACGGGTCAGCTTCTGCGCCGGCACGGCGAGGATCTTCTCGTCCTTGCCGCCGTCGTCCTCCATCACCATTACGCCGATCGGCCGCACGTTGATGACGCAGCCGGGGACGAGCGGGCGGGTGTTGGCAATCAGCACGTCGATCGGGTCGCCGTCTTCCGACAGCGTGTGCGGCACGAAGCCGTAGTTGCCGGGATAGGTCATCGGCGTGTAGAGGAAACGGTCGACGACGAGGGCGCCGGCCTCCTTGTCCATCTCGTACTTGATCGGATGGCCGCCGACCGGGACCTCGACGATGACGTTGATGTCGTCCGGCGGGTTCTTGCCGATGGAAATAGCATCGATGCGCATGGAGGCTCCCTCGGGATGCGGGTTTTCGGGTCGCGGCTTCCTAATGCGAATCCCGCCGCGGTGCAACATGACTTTCGCCGAAGCCGGAAATCGCGCCCGTCCGGCGAATAGAGCGCGGCGATCCGCCGTCTGCCGGTAAACAACAGGAGAAACCGATGCGCCCGACCGCCCTCCTCCTCTTCTCGTCCGCCCTTCTCGCCGGGGCTGCCGCCGCGGCGAACGAGAGCGCCTACAGCGAGCGCGATCTCGACGCCTGCGAGACCGTCGAGGAGACGGGCGAGGGGCCGAGCGTGACGCTGAAATGCGCGGGTCTCGGCGACCTGCCGGTCTATTTCAAGGAGAGCGACCTGCGCCAGAGCCAGGCCTACGGCCCGATCGGCGACGCCTGGCTCAAGGACGCCTTCGAAAGCTTCGGCCCGTTCAACCACAGCAACGCCCGCATCGAATGGCGCCTCGACGGGGCGGGCAAGGCCTTCGCCACCATCGTGCGCTGGTTCGTCGCCGATCCGGAGACGACGGGCGAGGACGACCAGCGCTACGGCCAGGTCCTCGTCGTCGCAACGGTGGCGACGGCGGAAAATCCGACGAGCTGCGCCGTCGGCTATGTCGATGCGCTGGCGAACCCGGATGCGAACGTTCTGGCGCGGCGGGTGGCGGACGACGAGGCCGGCGATTTCGCCTGCGGCCTCAACGAGCCGCAGTGGCACGGCAAGCGCGGCGCGCTCGCCGGCGAACCGACGCGGTGGCTGCCGGCGGCCGTCGAATAACGCCCGTCAGGTCCAGATGAAGCCGATCTTCGTCAGTTCCTTGTCGCCGAAATTCTCCATGCCCTCGGCGATGTCGAGGCCGCCGGCGGAGCGGAAGAAGCGGTCGGCGTGCTCGCTGTCCTCCAGGCACCAGACGATGAGGCCGTTGCAGCCGAGCGACTTCAGGAGCCGCCGCGCCTCGCCGAACAGCAGCCGGCCGAGGCCGATGCCCTGGTATTCGGGCCGGAGATAGATCTCGTAGACCTCGCCTTCCTGCGGCAGCGCCCGGGCGCGGTTGAGGCCGAGGGTGGCATAGCCCGCGATCGTGCCGGCGACGTCGAGCACGAGCAGCGTGGCGGGTCCGCGCGTCGCCCGGCGCCACCAGGTCTCGTCGCGGCGGTCGACCATCTGGAGAAGCGGCTTGTGCGGGATGAGGCCGCCATAGGCCTGCAGCCAGGCGATCCGGTGGGTCTCGGAGATCGCCCTCGCGTCCTGCGGCTCGGCGCGCCGCACATCGATCGACAGTGTCTTCATAACACAGACTTCTATTCGCCCACCGGCGCCGCAGGAATCCCGCCGACCCGGCAGGCTCCCCTTGCCCACAGGCAAGTTCGTCGCAGCACCGCGAAAAGTTAACGCCTTTTTAACGAATGTCACAAGCCGTAAAACAACGGTACACATGAAAAACCCCGGCGCGGGGCCGGGGTTCGCGATTGTCCCTTTCCGGAACGGGTGCCGCCTCAGGCCGCGCCGGCGGCGCGGCTCTTCTCGAATCGCTTGCGCTCGTTCGGGTCGAGATAGAGCTTGCGCAGGCGGATCGACTTCGGCGTCACCTCGACCAGCTCGTCGTCCTGGATCCAGGAGAGCGCGCGCTCCAGCGTCATGCGGATCGGCGGGGTGAGCTTCACCGCCTCGTCCTTGCCGGCGGCGCGGATGTTGGTGAGCTTCTTGCCCTTGAGCACGTTGACGTCGAGGTCGTTGTCGCGCGAGTGGATGCCGATGATCATGCCCTCGTAGACCTTCTCGCCCGGCTCGATGATCATCGGGCCGCGGTCCTCCAGGTTGAACAGCGCATAGGCGACGGCCTCGCCGGATTCGTTGGAGAGCAGCACGCCGTTGACGCGCCCGCCGATCTCGCCCTTGTAGGGCTGGTAGTCGTGGAACAGGCGGTTCATGATCGCCGTGCCGCGCGTGTCGGTGAGCAGCTCCGACTGGTAGCCGATGAGGCCGCGCGTCGGGGCGAAGAAGACGAGGCGCACGCGGTTGCCGCCGGAGGGGCGAAGCTCCACCATCTCGGCCTTGCGCTCCGACATCTTCTGCACGACGATGCCGGAATGCTCCTCGTCAACGTCGATCACCACTTCCTCGATCGGCTCGAGCAGCTGGCCGCTCTCGTCCTTGTGCATGACGACGCGCGGACGCGACACGGCGAGCTCGAAGCCCTCGCGGCGCATGGTCTCGATCAGGACGGCGAGCTGCAGTTCGCCGCGGCCGGAGACGAAGAAGGAGTCCTTGTCGGCCGATTCCTCGATCTTCAGCGCGACGTTGCCTTCGGCTTCCTTGAACAGGCGGTCGCGGATGACGCGGCTCGTCACCTTGTCGCCCTCGGTGCCGGCGAGCGGTGAGTCGTTGACGAGGAAGGTCATGGTGACGGTCGGCGGGTCGATCGGCTGCGCCTTCATCGGCTCTGAGACGGACGGGTCGCAGAAGGTGTCGGCGACGGTGCCCCTGGCGAGGCCTGCGATGGCGACGATGTCGCCGGCATGGGCCTCCTCGATCGGCTGGCGCTCGATGCCGCGGAAGGCGAGGATCTTCGAGATGCGGCCCTGCTCGATCAGCTTGCCGTCCTGGCCGAGCACCTTGACGGCCTGGTTCGGCTTGATGACGCCGGAATGGATGCGGCCGGTGATGATGCGGCCGAGGAAGGGGTTGGCTTCGAGGATCGTGCCGATCATGCGGAACGGGCCTTCCTCGACCTTCGGCTCCGGCACGTGCTTCAGAACGAGGTCGAGCAGCGGCGCCATGCCTTCGTCCTGCGGGCCTTCCGGGTTGACGTTCATCCAGCCGTTGCGGCCCGAGCCGTAGAGGATCGGGAAGTCGAGCTGCTCGTCGGTGGCGTCCAGCGCGGCGAAGAGGTCGAAGACCTCGTTCAGCACCTCCTCGTGGCGGCCGTCCGGGCGGTCGATCTTGTTGATGGCGACGATCGGCTTCAGTCCGACCTTGAGCGCCTTGCCGACGACGAACTTGGTCTGCGGCATCGGCCCTTCGGACGAGTCGACCAGCACGATGGCGCCGTCCACCATCGAGAGGATGCGCTCCACCTCGCCGCCGAAGTCGGCGTGGCCGGGCGTGTCGACGATGTTGATGCGGGTTCCCTTCCACTCGACCGAAGTGGCCTTGGCTAGGATGGTGATGCCGCGCTCCTTCTCGATGTCGTTGGAATCCATCACGCGTTCGGCGACGCGCTGGTTCTCGCGGAACGAGCCGGATTGCTTCAGGAGTTCGTCGACGAGCGTGGTCTTGCCATGGTCGACGTGCGCGATGATCGCGATGTTGCGGATGGACATTGGGTTCTATCTCTGAGGTTCAAGGGCGCGCGCAAAAAGGGAGGGCGCCGTCGTCAATGGCGCGCTCATACATGTTTTTCCGCAAATGCGAAAGGGGGCGCCTCAGCCACGCAGCTATGGCATAGGAACGCGACGTTGCCGCTTCCCTTCTCCCCGCCGGGGAGAAGGTGGCCCGGAGGGGGTGGAACGCACCGCATTTCGCCTGCGGCCTCCCCCTCATCCCGTTGCCGCGACCTTCTCCCCGGCGGGGAGAAGGGGGCACGACGCACCCTCATGGTTTTATCGGCAATCGTCGTCTCAGCCGTCGCTGCCGCTCAGCTCCTCGAACACGACAAGGCCCTTCTTGGCGAGCATCGCCTCGGGGCTCGGCAGCTTGCCGCGGAAGGCCTTGTAGGCCTCCTCCGGGTCGACCGAGCCGCCGACGGAATAGATGTGCGCCTTCAGGCGGCGCGCCGTGTCCGCATCGAAGGCGTCGCCCGTCTCGGTGAAGGCGGAGAAGGCGTCGGCGTCGAGCACCTCAGACCACATGTAGGAATAGTAGCCGGCCGAATAGCCGTCGCCGGCAAAGACGTGCTGGAAATGCGGCGTGGCGTGGCGCATGACGATGGATTGCGGCAGGCCGATCCGCTCCAGCACCTCCGCCTGCACCGCCATCGGGTCCCCTACGGGGCCGTTCGTGTGGAAGGCCATGTCGACCAGCGCGGAGGCGGTGAACTCGACGGTGGCGAAGCCGGCATTGAAGGTGCGGGCGGCGAGCACCTTGTCGAGCAGCGCCTGCGGCATGGCCTCGCCCGTCCGGTAGTGCACGGCGTAGCGGGTGAGGATCTCCGGCACGGTCAGCCAGTGCTCGTAGAGCTGCGAGGGCAGTTCCACGAAGTCGCGCGCCACGCCGGTGCCGGAGACGGAAGGATAGGTGACGTCGGACAGCATGCCGTGCAGCGCGTGGCCGAACTCGTGGAACAGCGTGCGCGCGTCGTCGAGCGAGAGCAGTGCGGGCTGGCCTTGCGCCGGCCTGGCGAAGTTGCAGACGTTGTAGACGATCGGGATCTCCCCCTTCGCCCCGTTCGGCAGCGGCAGGCGGTGCTGGCTCTGGTAGGCGCTCATCCAGGCGCCGGAGCGCTTGGAGGACCGCGCGAAATAGTCGCCGAGGAACATCGCCACCAGCCTGTCGTCGGCGTCGCGGATCTCGAAGACGCGCACGTCCGGATGATAGACCGGCACGCCCGTCTTCTCGACCGCGCGGATGCCGAACAGCCGTCCGGCGACGTCGAAGCAGGCGGCGATGATGTTCTCGAGCTGGAGATAGGGCTTCAGCTCGGCCTCGGAGAAGCTGAACTTCTTCGCCCGCAGCCTTTCGGCGTAGTAGCGCCAGTCCCAGGGCATGACGGCATGGTTGCCGCCTTCTTCCGCGACGAGAGCGGCAAGCTCCGCCTCCTCGGCGCGGGCGCGGGCGACGGCCTTCTCCCAGACCTGCATCAACAGGCCGTTCACCGCCTCCGGGGTCTTCGCCATCGTGTCGTCGAGCTTGAAGGCGGCGAAATTCGCGTAGCCGAGCAGCTTCGCCTTCTCCGCGCGCAGCGCCAGCGTCTGCCTGACGATCTCGCGGTTGTCGGTCTGCCCGCCGTTCGCGCCGCGCGCCACCCAGGCCCTGAACGCCTGCTCGCGCAGGTCGCGGCGGGCGGAGAAGGTCAGGAAGGGCTCGATGATCGAGCGCGACAGCGTGACGGCGTAGCGGCCGTCGGCACCGCGCTCGGCTGCCGCCGCCGCCATCGCGTCCTTGAGGAAATCGGGCAGCCCGTCGAGGTCGTCGCCGGCGTCGAGGAGGAGCGACCAGGCCTTCTCGTCGGCGAGCACGTTCTGGCCGAACCGGGCGCCGAGGCCGGCGAGCGTCTCGTTGATCTCGGCAAGCCGTTCCTGCTCGGGCTTGGCGAGCTTCGCGCCCGCCCGCACGAAGCCCTTCCAGTGCCGTTCCAGCACGCGGGTCTGTTCGAGGTCGAGCTTGAGGACGGCGCGGTTCTGCCAGAGCGCGTCGATGCGGGCGAAGAGCGCCGGGTTCGTGCCGATCCTCGAATAGTGGCGCGACATCTTCGGCGCGATCTCGCGCTCCAGCGCCTGGATCGTGTCGTTGGTGTCGGCGCCCGCCCGGCTCCAGAACAGCGCCGAGACGCGCGAGAGCGTGTCGCCCGCCGTCTCGAGCGCGGTGACGGTGTTGTCGAAGGTCGGCGTCGTGACGCTCTGCACGATCGCCTCGATCTCCGCCTCGTGCGCGGCGAGCGCGGCGTCGAAGGCCTGCGCGAAGGCCTCGTCGCGCACGCGGTCGAAGTGCGGCAGTCCGTTGAGGCCGGTCCAGTCGACGAGGGCGGGGTCGATGCGCGTTGCGGTCATGGGGTCCGGGTCCTTTGACGAATCGGTGTGCCCCGCGAATATAGAAACTGCAGCGGCCAATGCGAGGGGCCGGGGCGCTTTCCTGCGCTGCCGCGGCCTCTTGACGCGAAAACCAAGTTCGGGGAAAAGAGACCTACCCCGCAGCTTTTCGACATCGGTCGCTGCGGGCAACTTTGGTGCCGGGCCCCTCTGGCGAGAGTTTTACGGCGCTCTCGTGATGTCGGTACCGCCAGCAATCGAGCCGGCGGATTCAAGCACATGAAAATCCTCACCATGCCTCATCCGCATGCCCGCCTTGGCATGCGTTCTTCCGTTTCCGATTCCAGGCGCCTCGCGGAGGTGCGGTCATGATCGGCAAGGGCGCGGAAAAATCGACCCTCTCCTACCTCAAGTGGGCGTTCATCTTCACCGGCGTCGGCCTCGTGCTCGGCGCGTGGCTCGGCTGGCAGACGACCGGGACGCTCTCCGGCATGGCGACCGTCTTCTTCATCTGCGCCGTGCTCGCGGTCTTGGAGATCTCGCTCTCCTTCGACAACGCCATCGTCAACGCCAATAAGCTCAAGGACATGACGCCGGTCTGGCAGCACCGCTTCCTGACCTGGGGCATCGTCATCGCCGTCTTCGGCATGCGCATCGTCTTCCCGCTGCTGATCGTGGTCATCGCGGCCGGCATCGGCCCGTTCGAGGCGCTGCTGCTCGCCGCGCGCGAGCCGGCGGAATATGCGCGCATCATGCACGAGGCGCACCTGCCGATCGCCGCCTTCGGCGGCACCTTCCTGATGATGGTCGGCCTCACCTACTTCTTCAACCACGAGAAGGACGTGCACTGGATCGTCTTCATCGAGAAGCACATGGCGCGCTCGGCGACGGTCAAGGGCATCGAGATCGCCTTCGTGCTGATCCTGATCCTCGTCTTCTCGAACCTGCTCGAGGGGGAGGCGGCGGACACCTTCGTCTATTCGGCGATCTACGGCCTCCTGACCTTCCTCGCCGTCGAGGTGATCGGCGGCCTGCTCGACGCCTCGCAGAGGGCGATGTCGGAGGCGGCCAAGGGCGGCCTCGGCGCCTTCATCTATCTCGAGGTGCTCGACGCGAGCTTCTCCTTCGACGGCGTGATCGGCGCCTTCGCGCTGACGCAGAACCTCTTCGTCATCGCCATCGGGCTGGGCATCGGCGCCATGTACGTGCGCTCGATGACGATCATGCTGGTCGACAAGGGGACGCTTGCCGAATACCGCTACCTGGAGCACGGCGCCTTCTACGCGATCCTGATCCTGTCGGTGATCATGTACTGCCAGACGCTGGTGCACATCCCGGAGGTCATCACGGGCCTCGGCGGCGCGGGCCTGATCGGCATCTCGCTCTGGTCGTCGATCCGCTACAACCGCCGCGAACAGCAGGCGGAGGCACTCGCCGAGCGCGGCTGATTAACCCGAAACGAAAAGGCCCGCCGGTCGCGAGACCGGCGGGCCTTTTCCGTGGAACGGATCTGCGCGTCAGCCGCGCGAAAAATGCTCCTCGCGGCCGTAGGGACGGCGGCGGCCTTCGGCAGCCGCGGCGGCAGCGCTCGCTGCGCTCAACACGGCGAAGGCCCGGCCGAAGAAGCCGAGCGCGAAGGAATTGCGAAGCGTGGTCATCGGATTGCTCTCTTTTGCATCTTGAACGATCCGTTCATGCCCCTTTCGGGAGCGAAGGACAAGGCGGGCAAACTCAGCCCTGCCATGCAGGGCGCGCAGGCCGGCCGTCTCTGTTGCTCGGATTCAGGCCCGGCGCCAGCCGAGCAGGCCCGGCGCGGCATGCCAGACGGCCTGCACGGCGAAGCCGACGAAGAGCAGGCCGGACAGCCGCACGATCGCGAGCTCATGGCGGCGGTAGAAGCGGCGCACCAGCCCCGCGCCGATGATCGTGACGAGGATGACGTCGGCGATCAGGAAGCCGAGGAAGGAGACGCCGAGCAGCATCGGCAGGACGGCGAAGTCGAGCGCGTTGGCCGAGCCGGCGAGCAGTGCGGTGAAGGTGGCGAGCGCCACCGGATAGCCCTTGGGATTGGTCAGCCCGAAGACGAGGCCGCGGCGCAGCGGCCGCTCCACGGTCATCACCGCGCCGCCGTCGCTGCGCTTCCTCGCCGTCAGCGCCGACCAGCCGATCCAGGCGAGATAGGCGCCGCAGACGAGGCCGAGCACGTCGAAGACCGTCGTGCCGATCGTGCGCGCGCCGATGATGGCGACGATGGCGAGCGTCGCCCAGAGCAGGTCGCCGGCGAGATGCCCGCCGAGGAACAGCGCGCCGGCCCTGCGCCCCTGCCCGGCGCCGATGCCGAGCAGGGCGAGGAAGGCCGGCCCCGGGATCAGCACATAGAGGAGGGCGGCCAGGAAGGCGCCGGCAAGCATCGAAGCGGTCATGCGAAGGTCCCCGGAAACGTCCGCGCATTCCAAGCGGGCCCACAGGTTTTCGTCAAGGGGGCATCGGCTTTTCGCAGGGCAGCCATGCGCCGCCGCGCTTGCGGCACGATGCGGCTTATAATAAGGGAAGCTTATCATAAACCCGGAAAGGACCCCATGACGCCGCGACCCGATCCCGACGCCCTCGGCTTCGTCCTCATCGACGCCGCGCGCCTGCTGCGCGCCGCCTTCGAGCGCCGCATCGCCGGCGCCGGCCTCGGCATCACGCCGGGCGAGGCGCGCACGCTCGTCCATGCCGCCGCGCTGGACGGCAGCCGCCAGCTCGACATCGCCCAGCGCATGGGCATCGAGCCGATGACGCTGTCGACCTATCTCGACCGGCTGCAGAGCCTCGGCTTCATCGAGCGCCGGCCGGATCCCGCCGACCGCCGCGCCCGGCTGATCTTCACCACGCCCGCGGCCGACGCGCTGATCCGCGACGTGCGCGTCGAGCAGGTCGAGCTGATGACGCAGGTGACGGCGGGGATCACGCCCGAGGACCGCGAGCTGGTGCGCGAGAGCCTGAAGCGCATGCGCGCCAACCTGCGCGCCATCGAGGAGGACCAGCAGGCCCTGCCGCTCGCGAAGGAGGCCGGCCGATGACGGCGCCGCGGATGAGCGAGCGGCGCACGAGCATCATCGCCGCCTTCCTGGTCGCGCTCGGCCCCGTCTCCATGGCGCTCTACACGCCGGCCATGCCGGAGCTCGTGAAAGCCTTCGCCTCGACGGACGCGGCGATCAAGCTGACGCTCTCGCTCTATTTCGCCGGCTTCGCGCTGGCGCAGCTCGTCTCCGGCACCATGTCCGACGTGCTCGGCCGGCGGAAGACGACGCTCCTCTTCATGGCCGTCTATCTCGCCGGCAGCCTGATGGCGGCCTTCGCCCCTTCCGTCGGCTGGCTGCTTGCCGGCCGGCTCGTGCAGGGCATCGGCGCCTCGGTCGGCATGACGGTGTCGCGCGCCATCGTCCGCGACCAGTTCACCGGCACGCAGTCGGCCCGGATCATGAACATGGTCGGCATGATGCTCGCCGTCGGCCCCGCCGTCTCGCCGACGCTCGGCGGCCTCGCGCTCGGCCTCTCCGGCTGGCAGTCGATCTTCTTCCTGATGGTGGGCTTCGCGCTTCTCGCCTGCTTCACCGTGCTGGTGTTCATGGCCGAGACGACGGTGCCGGATCCGGCCAAGGGCCGCATCGGGCCGATCCTGAAAGGTTACGGCCGGCTTCTCGGCAGCGCCCGCTTCGTCTCCGCCACGCTGGTCATCGCCGGCGCGGTCGGCGCGCTCTACGGCCAGGCGACGATCCTGCCCTTCGTGCTGATCGACCGGGTCGGGCTGACGCCGACCGAGTTCGGCGTCGGCATGCTGATGCAGTCCGGCTTCTTCTTCGCCGGCACGGTGGGCTTCCGGCTGCTCCTCAGGCGGGCCTCGCCCGCCGCCCTCGTCGCGCCCGGGCTCGGCTTCATCGCGGCGGGCAGCGTGCTCATCGCGCTCGCCTCGCATTTCGTCACGCCGACCTTCCTCACCGTCATGGGTCCGGTCGGGCTCTATGCCTTCGGCATCGCCTTCGTCATGCCGCACATGATGACGGCGGCGATGGAGCCGTTCCCGGAGATCGCCGGCTCGGCCTCGGCCATGATGGGTTTCGTGCAGATGGGGTCCGGCTTCCTCGCCGGCGTCGTCGCCGCGGCGATGGGCGTGCCGCTTATCGCCTTCGGCACGGTCATCCCGCTGATGGGCCTGATGTCGGTCGCAAGCTACGCCTGGTACCGCACGACGCTGCCGCGCGCCGGGGCGCTCGCGCCGCAGCCGGGCGAATGAGAAAGGCCCGCCGCCGGAACCGGCCGGCGGGCCTTGCGGATTTTCAGCCGCGGCGGTTGCGCGCGGCAAGCGTGCGCAGGCGCAGCGCGTTGAGCTTGATGAAGCCGGCGGCGTCCTTCTGGTCGTAGGCGCCCTGGTCGTCCTCGAAGGTGACGAGCTTGTCGGAATAGAGCGACTTGTCGCTCTCGCGGCCGATGACCATGACGTTGCCCTTGTAGAGCTTCAGCGTCACCGTGCCCTCGACATGCTCCTGGCTGCGGTCGATCGCCGCCTGCAGCATCTCGCGCTCCGGCGAGAACCAGAAGCCGTAATAGATCAGCTCCGCATAGCGCGGCATCAGCTCGTCCTTGAGATGCGCCGCGCCGCGGTCGAGCGTGATGCTCTCGATCGCGCGGTGTGCGACAAGCAGGATCGTGCCGCCGGGCGTCTCGTAGACGCCGCGCGACTTCATGCCGACGAAACGGTTCTCGACGAGGTCGATGCGGCCGATGCCGTTGTCGCGGCCGTAATTGTTGAGGGTCGCGAGCAGGGTGGCCGGCGTCATGCGCACGCCGTTGATCGAGACGGCGTCGCCGCGCTCGAAGCCGATGGTGATGGTCGTCGCCTTGTCCGGGGCGTTTTCCGGCGAGATCGTGCGCATGTGCACGTATTCCGGCGCCTCGACGGCCGGGTCCTCCAGCACCTTGCCCTCGGAGGAGGAGTGCAGCAGGTTCGCGTCGACGGAGAAGGGGGCCTCGCCCTTCTTGTCCTTGGCGACGGGGATCTGGTGCTGCTCGGCGAATTCGAGCAGCTGCGTGCGGCTCTTGAAGGCCCAGTCGCGCCACGGCGCGATGATCTTGATGTCGGGGTTCAGCGCATAGGCGGAAAGCTCGAAGCGGACCTGGTCGTTGCCCTTGCCGGTGGCGCCGTGGGCGATGGCGTCGGCGCCGGTCTTCGCCGCGATCTCGATCAGGTGCTTGGAGATCAGCGGCCGGGCGATCGAGGTGCCGAGCAGGTAGACGCCCTCGTAGACGGCATTGGCGCGGAACATCGGGAAGACGAAGTCGCGCACGAATTCCTCGCGCACGTCCTCGACGAAGATCTCCTTGATGCCCAGCATCTCGGCCTTCCTGCGCGCCGGCTCCAGCTCCTCGCCCTGGCCGAGGTCGGCGGTGAAGGTGACGACTTCGGCGCCGAGTTCGGTCTGGAGCCATTTCAGGATGATCGAGGTGTCGAGCCCGCCGGAATAGGCGAGGACGACCTTCTTCACTTGCTTGTGCGATGCCATGATGTCTGTCCGTCTGGTTGGATTGGCGCGCACTTTAGCCAGAACGCCGCGCGACACAAGCGCCGCCCCGGCGTCTATTCGATTCCGCTTTCAAAAAAACGGCGGCGGATGTATTTCCGGCGGATACCGCGCCATCGGAGCCTTGCCGAAATGGACTTCCTGCCCAGCCTGCCGACGCTTCTCGCCTTCACCGCCGCAAGCCTGCTGCTCGCCGCGACCCCGGGTCCGGACATGACGCTGTCGATCAGCCGGGCGCTGTCGCAGGGCCGCGGGGCCGCGCTCTACGTGGTGCTCGGCACCAGCCTCGGCATCGTCGTGCACACGCTGCTCGTCGCCTTCGGCATCTCGGCGCTGATCACCGCCTCGCCGGCGGCGTTCACGATCCTCAAGACCGGGGGTGCGGCCTATTTGCTCTGGCTCGCCGTCCAGGCGATCCGCCACGGCTCCAACTTCTCCGTGAAGGCGGCGACCGGGCCGCGCGGCACGGTGCTCGCCAACGTCTCGACGGGCTTCTGGGTCAACCTGCTGAACCCGAAGGTCATCATCTTCTTCATGACCTTCCTGCCGCAGTTCGTCAGCGCCGGCGACCCGGACGTCACCGGCAAGCTGGTCTTCCTCGGCTTCTTCTTCATCCTGATCGGCATGCCGGTGAACGCCGTCGTCGTGCTGGCCGCCGACCGGCTGTCGACCTGGCTGCAGGCGAACCGCAGGGTGCTGCGCGGCATGGACTACACCTTCGCCGGCGTCTTCTCCGTCTTCGCGGTGAAGATCTTCCTCACGCAGTCGCGCTGAACCGTTTTTTCATGCAATTCCGGACGCAAAACCGCTTCACGCTTTGCTCGAATTGCTTCACACCCCATAGGCGGCCTTCGCCCGTTCGGCCCGGCGGTCGAGCGGCAGCGTCCGGCTGGCTGCGACGAGCTCCGCCTTCTTCCGGCCGATGAAGGTGACGAGCTCCTCGATCTCGACGCGCTGGTGCGTCTCGGGGTTCACGTAGCGCGACGCCTCGATATAGGCGAAGTGGAAGATCTCCTCGACGCTGCGCCGGCGCGTGCGCCGCGGCACCGGCCTGTGGTCGACGGTGACGCCCCAGCCCGAATAGAAGGGCGCGCCGTAGCAGTGCACCGCCTTGCCCGCCATCAGCGCCTCGAAGCCCATGAGCGAGGAGACGGTGAAGACCGCGTCGGCAGGCTCGATCAGCGCGTAGGGGTTGACGTCCCGGTCGACGAAGAAGACCCGCTCGCGCTCGTGGTCGGGAAGCTGCGGCAGGGTCTTCGTGAAATAGCCCGCCGCGCCGCCGCCGATCGCGTCGGGATGCGCCTTGATGAGGATGTCGTGGTCGGGATGGCCGGTGACGGCGTCGAGGAGCATCCGCTCGAAGCTGTCCTCGTCCGCCAGGCTGCCTGAGATCGACAGGTCGCCGCGGCGCTGGTCGACGACGAGCACCTTCGGCCGCCCCGGCCGGCCGGCGGCGACCGTCTCGTCGGGCGCGTGGTTGTATTTCGATACCCGCGCCCCGACGATCTGGCGGATCGCGCCGAGCGCGCGCCGGCGCTCCATGTTGGTGAGCTCGCGCCCGCCCTGCAGCAGCCGTTCCAGCCCCGAGGGCCGGGTCGCGTCGTAATGGGCGGTCGTGTCGTCGACGATGACGGAGAGGCTCGGCTCTCCGGACAGGCCGATCTTGACGGAGCGGATGAAGCCGTCCTCGACCACGGCGACGGGCCGGCCGAGCAGCCGGGCGACGGAGCGCTGGTTGTCGCCGGCGCCGTTCTCGCCGGCGCCCCAGTGCAGGAAGACGTCGACCGAGGCGACCTCGGCGAGCGAGGTCGACAGGCTGCTTCTCAGCGTGCGGATGTTCAGGAGCTTCGGCAGGAAGTAGCGGGTGGTCCCCAGCGCCTCCTCGTCGCAGTCGATGGCGACGACGTCGAGCGCCTCGCCGGCGACGAGCCGCTCGACCGCCGACGGCGCGGTCGCCACCGCCGCCTTCCCGGTCGCCACCTCCGTCAGGTAGGCGCGGATGCGGTCGGCCGCCCTGCCGTCGAAGGCGCCGACGCCGAAGAGGCCGGCCGCCCAGCGCATGCCCTCCTCGTCGTGGGCCCAGGTGCCGGCGAGCATCGCGTCGAGGATCGGCCGCGCCTCGTCCGCCGAGCGGGCGGCCGGTATGCCGGCGCGCTCCCAGAACTGCTCGAACTCGACATATTTCATCGACAGCGCGTAGCGGCCGAGCAGCAGGCCCTCGAACAGCATCGTGCTGTTGACCGACGTGACGACGTCGCAGTGGTACAGCGCCTCCTCGGGGCCGACGAGGTAGCAGGTCGCGTCGTCATAGGCCCCGTGCGCCGAGCGCAAGAGCGTGTTGCGCAGCACCAGGCCGAGGATGTCGTCCTTGGAGGGCGGCAGGCGGACGATGAGCTGCGCGTCGTTGTCCTCGCAATAGGCGATGAGGTCGGCGATGGCGGCGCGCTGCGAGTTGCGCGCGACCGTCGTGTCGAGCTGCGAGTCGAGCGGCTGGGAGGCGAAGAGGATGATCTTGCGCTCCGGATCGAGGCCGAACAGCGTGCAGAACTGCTTGCGCGTCAGCAGCGGCCTGTAGTCGTGATAGGTGTCGAACTTCGGCGCGCCGACCGCGGTGAAGCGCTCGGCCGGATAGCCGCGCTCGACGAAGATGTCCTTCTGCAGGCCGCCCCAGCCGAGCGTCACGTCGGACACGGGTATGGAGGCCTGGCTGGTCGGGTCCCAGTAGTACTTGTCGCGGTCGACGAACACCGACTCGTGCGGGATGAGGATCGTCGGGATGCCGAGCTCCTTGCAGACGCCGACGATGATGCGCATCACCGGCGCCCAGTCGAAGGTGACGATGACGCCGGCGATCGTCGCGCGGATCGGCACCAGGCGGCGGATGACCATCTGGCGATAGAGGTCGGGATTGGCGCGGGCGAAGCGCAGGATGGTGCGGCGGGTGTCGTTGTTGTCGACGTCCTTCATCATGTCGAAGGGGAGCAGCTCGTAGCTGTCGCTCTCGATGCGGCTGATGAGCGCGTCGCCGTGCTCGGCGATCCACGGCACGTAGAGGAAGACCGGCTTGCCGGAGGCGAGGGCCGCCTTGGTCTGCGCCGTCGGGCGCGACTGGAACCAGGCGGGGATCGCGCGCTCGCCCTGCGTGGCGCCGCTGGTGCCGGCGGGCGGCGTGGTGAGGAAGCTTGCCGGGATGTCCGGCCGCGTCAGGTTCAGGTCCTCGACGGGGATGCGGTGGCGGGTGCAGAAGCGGCGGATGAAGTCCGGCAGCCGGTTGCCGGCGTGGTAGACGCGCGCGCGGGCGTCGGAGAGCAGCCACGGCATCCACTTGATGTAGAACTCCAGCCGCGACGGCGCGCCGTTGCAGGCGCGCACGCGTTCGCCGGGGAAATATTGCAGCAGCACTTCTTTCGGGGCCTTGCGCACGAAGAAGGCCCGCATCGGCTCCTCGTGGGGTCGGATCCTGTCCAATGGAATGCGGCCGTACCGGTAGAGTGTCTTTCCAACCTCCAGTGCAGCGGTGGCGATCACGATCAGTCCTCTCTGCGGCGGCGCGGGGGCGCTGCCGATATGCTCCAAAACGGGCGGAGGGTAATCGCGGATTGCTACAGTTTTTTTGCAGTCGGCGTTTTTGTGTCAGCCGATCAGCAATGCGTCGTCGTCGAGCGTCTGGCCGCGCATCTTGCGGAACATGGCGATCAGGTCCTCGACCTGGAGCGTCTTGCGGCTGTCGCCGGTGACGTCGAGCACGATCTCGCCGCCGTGCAGCATCACCGTGCGGTGGCCGTAGTCGAGCGCCTGGCGCATCGAATGCGTCACCATCAGCGTCGTCAGCTTGCGTTCGGAGACGATCTTCTCTGTCAGCGTCATGACGAATTCGGCCATGCCCGGATCGAGGGCGGCGGTGTGCTCGTCGAGGAGCAGCACGTCGGAGCCGGCGAGCGTCGCCATCACCAGCGAGACGGCCTGGCGCTGGCCGCCGGAAAGCAGGTCCATGCGGTCGCCCATGCGGTTTTCGAGGCCGAGGTTCAACTCGGCGATGCGCTCGCGGAAGCGGGCGCGGCGGCTCGGGCCGAGCGCCGGCGCGAGGCCGCGCCGCTCGCCGCGGCGGGCGGCGAGCGCCAGGTTCTCCTCGATGGAGAGCGCGCCGCAGCTTCCCGTCAGCGGGTCCTGGAAGACGCGGGCGACGCGGCCGGCGCGCTGGGCGGTGCCCTGCCGCGTCACGTCGACGGTGCCGATCGTCACCCGGCCCTCGGTGGCGATGACGTCGCCGGCGAGCACGCCGAGCAGCGTCGACTTGCCGGCGCCGTTCGAGCCGATGACGGTGACGAACTCGCCCTCGGCGATCGTCAGGCTGACGCCGTTCAGCGCCTTCTTTTCCAGCGGCGTGCCCCTGCCGAAGACGACCTTGATGTCGGAGACGGAGATCATCGGGCGGCTCCCCCGCGGCGAAGGCGCGGCAGCACGAGCGCCACGGTGACGAGCAGCGCCGTCACGAAGTTGAGGTCGGAGGCCTTCAGCCCGAGCACGTCGGAGGAGAGCGCGAGCTGGATGGCGATGCGGTAGAAAATCGAGCCGAGCACGCAGCCGATCAGCGCCATGAGGATGCCGCGCGCGCCGAACAGCGTCTCGCCGATGATGACGGCGGCGAGGCCGACGACGATGGTGCCGACGCCGGAGGTGACGTCGGCGAAGCCGTTCGTCTGGGCGAAGAGCGCGCCGCCCAGCGCCACGAGCGCGTTGGAAAGGGCGATGCCGAGGTAGATCTGCCGGTCGGTGCTCACCCCCTGCGCGCGTGCCATGCGCGGGTTCGCCCCGGTCGCGCGCATCGACAGGCCCGCGTCGCTTTCGAGGAAGCGCCAGACGACGACGACGGCGACGACGACCAGCACGCCGACGAAGAGCGGGCGGACGTAGAAGTCGCGCAGGCCCAGGCCGAAGAAGGGGCTGATCATCGTCTCGGCATTGATCAGCGCGACGTTCGGCTTGCCCATGACGCGCAGGTTGACCGAGAAGAGGGCGATCATCGTCAGGATCGAGGCGAGCAGGTGGAGGATGCGGAAGCGCACGTTGAGCATCGCCGTCACCAGCCCGGCGACGGCGCCCGCCACCATGGCGACGGCCGAGGCCAGCCACGGGTTGAGGCCGGCGATGATCAGCACGGCCGCGACCGCGGCCCCCAGCGGAAAGGACCCGTCCACGGTGAGGTCGGGAAAGTCGAGAACGCGGAAGGTCAGATAGACGCCGATCGCCACGAAGGCGAAGACCAGCCCCAGTTCGACGGCACCCCAGAAGGCAATCAGGCTCACGGTTTCGGCTTTCTCTCGTTCCTGCGGTGAGAAGAATGGCAGGGGCTTTAACGGATCAGCCGCCGCCGGGCAAGCCGGCGGCGGCTGATCGCTGTTCCGTCGATCGTCGCGGGAACGCTTATTCGATCACGCGGGTGGCGCGGGTAAGCACGCTCTCGGGCACCGTGACGCCCATCTTGGCGGCGGCGGCCTTGTTGACGACGAGGTCCGTGCCGGCGGCAACCTTCACGGCGATGTCGCCCGGGTTCTCGCCCTTGAGGATGCGCACGACGACCTCGCCCGTCTGCTTGCCGACGTCGAAATAGTTGAAGCCGAGTGCGGCGAGCGCGCCGCGCGAGACGGAGTCCGTGTCGGCGGTGAAGAGCGGCAGCTTGCCTTCCTCGGCGACGGCGATCGCGCCTTCGAGCGCCGAGACGATCGTGTTGTCCGTCGGCACGTAGATGGCGTCGGCGCGGCCGACCAGCGCGCGGGCCGCACCCTGCACCTCGGCCGACTTGGTGGCGGCGGATTCGACGATTGTCAGGCCCGCCTTGTCGGCCTCGGCCTTCAGCACTTCCAGCAGCGAGACGGAGTTGGCCTCGCCGGAGTTGTAGAGATAGCCGATGGTCTTCGCCTCGGGCAGGATCTCCCGGATCAGCGCGATGTGCTCGGCGACCGGCGACATGTCGGAGAGGCCGGTGACGTTGCCGCCGGGCTTGTCCATGTCGCTCACGAGCTGCGCGCCGAGCGGGTCGGAGACGGCGGTGAAGACGACCGGGATGTCCTTCGTCGCCGAGACGACGGCCTGGGCGGAGGGCGTGGAGATCGGCACGATCACGCTCGGGCCCTCGCCGGCGAACTGGCGGGCGATCTGGGCGGCGGTCGCCGGGTTGCCCTGGGCGGACTCGTAGAGGAAGGTCAGGTTCTCGCCTTCCTTGTAGCCGGCCTCGGCGAGCGCCTCCTTGACGCCGTCGCGGGCGGCATCGAGGGCCGGGTGCTCGACGATGGCGGTGACGGCGACGGTGACGTCGTCGGCCTGCGCGGGCAGCGAGATCGCGAGCGTTGCCGCGAAAGCGAGCAGAAGTGAGCGCATGAATGGTTCTCCCTGGACTGATTTCGGGCAATCTCTAGGCAAAACCGCCGCCCGGATCAATTGGCGGAAGCCGCTTCACCGATCACATTTTCTGATGGGAGTAGGCGGCATGGCCCCCAATCCGCCTGCCGGCACCTTCTTCCGAAGGGGAGAAGGGGAAAATCATCGGCGCCGCAGTTCCCTTCTCCCCGCCGGGGAGAAGGTGGCCCGAAGGGCCGGATGAGGGGTATCCTCAGTCGTCCTCGCCGTGGCCGATGATCATCATCGCCTCGAAGGCCATGCGGTCGACCTTGCGCATGCGCTCGGATTCCGACTTCAGCTGGCCGCAGGCGGCGAGGATGTCGCGGCCGCGCGGCGTGCGGATCGGCGAGGCGTAGCCGGCCTGGTTTATGAAGTCGGCGAAGCGCTCGATCTGCTCCCAGTCCGAACACTGGTAGTTGGTGCCGGGCCAGGGATTGAAGGGGATAAGGTTGATCTTCGCCGGGATGCCCTTCAGCAGCTTCACCAGCAGCTTGGCGTCCTCCAGCGTGTCGTTGACGTCCTTCAGCATCACGTATTCGAAGGTGATGCGGCGCGCGTTCGACAGAGAGGGATAGGCGCGGCAGGCGTCGAGCAGCTCCTTCAGCGGATATTTTTTATTGATCGGCACCAGCATGTCGCGCAGCTCGTCGCGCACGGCGTGCAGCGAGATCGCCAGCATCACGCCGATCTCCGAACCGGTGCGGTAGATCTCCGGCACGATGCCCGAGGTCGACAGTGTCACCCGGCGCTTCGACAGCGACAGCCCGTCGCCGTCGGTGGCGATCAGGAGCGCCTGCTTGACGTTCTCGAAATTGTAGAGCGGCTCGCCCATGCCCATCATGACAATGTTGGAGACCTTGCGGCCCTCCGCCGGCACGATGGCGCCGGCCGGCGTGTCGCGGTCGGGGAAGTCGCCGAGCCGGTCGCGGGCGAGCAGCAGCTGGGCGAGGATTTCCTCCGCCGTCAGGTTGCGCACCAGCTTCTGCGTGCCGGTGTGGCAGAAGGAACAGGTGAGCGTGCAGCCGACCTGGCTGGAGATGCAGAGCGTGCCGCGGCCTTCCTCGGGGATGTAGACGGTCTCGATCTCGACCGGCCGGCCGGCGCCGCGCGGGGGGAAGCGCAGCAGCCACTTGCGCGTGCCGTCGGCGGAGACCTGCTCCTCGACGATCTCGGGACGGGCGATGGTGAAATGCTTCTTCAGCATCTCGCGCATGTCCTTCGACACGTTGGTCATGTGGTCGAAGTCGGAGACGCCGCGCACGTAGAGCCAGTGCCAGAGCTGGCTGACGCGCATCTTCACCTGCCGCTCGGCCACGCCCCTCTCGGCGAGCGCGCGGCCCATCTCCTCGCGCGAAAGCCCGATCAGCGAGGGCTTCTCGGCGGCGGGGATGTGGCGGGCGGCCGGCGCCTTCACCGGCGCGGCCGTATCGAGAAAGTCCATGCTCGTCATCGTTCGTCCTGCTCCGGCAGGCCGCGAGCGGCATCCGGGGTAAAGATCATGCTCGATCTGGAATGCGGGCGTCGGGCCGTATCGCCGGTCCTGCGGCGCGCCCGTATCGCCGGCCTTTAGCATTGTTCGGGGGCCGAGTCACCTGTTTTGCCGGGACCCCGAAAAAGCGCACGGGCCGGCGTCGCCCGCCGGCCCGTGCGCATGCGGATGTCCGCCGGACGGCTCAGCGGCAGCTCTCGATCTGCTTCAGCGCCGCCGAGATGCCGGAGAGCGAGTAGGAATAGGAGGTGCCGGTGCCGCGCCGCGAGGTCGCCTTCACGGTCATGTCGCGGCCGCCCTTCATGGCGGCGACCAGCGCCGGCTCTTCCGCCGCGTTCTCGACCCAGGCGGAGTTGCCCTTCGTGAACATCACGAAGTTGCGGCCGTCGATCGTCACGTTGACCTTGGAGTTCTCCTGCAGCGGATAGCCCATCATCGCCTGCGGCTCGTAGCTGATGTTCTGGCCCGGGCGCTGCGAGACGAGGAAGAAGATGTCGCCGTGGTCGACGCCGGCGGGAGCCTTCTCCTTCGGCACGGAGAGCACGTAGCAGACCTTGCCGTTGCCGGCCTGGTACGAATAGGCGCCCCAGGCATTGAACTGCTGAATGCGCGTCGGCGTCTGCGCCGAAGCCACGCCGGCTGTCGCGAGAACCAGGGCGAGTGCGGTTGCGAGCTTTCTTACGTACATGTTTTCCTGCCGGTTGTCTTGCCAGTGAATTGCCCGATTGAAGGAAGAGCCGGGCCATGCATGATCACGATTTGATTTATTTTGACTTAATTCAGGTTACCAAACCGTCAACAGAGGCTCAATTCGCCGGAGCCTGCGCGCCGCGAAGAGACTGGCATGCCTCGCAACCGGCGGCTCCCCCCGCCCTTCTGCGCATGCGCCCCCAAGTCCCTCGATGGTCCGAAGGCAACCCGTCCGGCGACTAAGGCGGAAAGAATCGGGCAAGAGTTTGACCCGATCCGCGACAGGAGCCGTGACGGGGCGGCGATCAGCGCGCCGCGCGGGTCTCCGGCTCGTCCGTCATGGCGATGTCGGCGGCGCGGTAGTGGTCTTCGCGAATGTGGCCGCGGATGGCGGCGAAGGCCGCCGTCAGCACCGCCACGTCGTCGGAGAAGCCGACGAGGGCGAAGACGTCGGGGATGCCGTCGAGCGGCAGGACGAAATAGGCGAGCGCGGCGAGCAGGATGCCGCGCACCCTGGTCGGCGTCGCCGGATCGAGCGCGCAGTAATAGGCGGCGACTAGGTCGCGGGAAAAGGGGACCTGCCGCATGGCGCGCTTCAGGACCGGCCAGAACCGGCGGCGCACGCGTTCGCTCTGGCGGCCCTGCTCCGCCTCGTCGCCGGGCAGGAGAATTTCGCCGATCTTCACCTCGTCCATGCGTGCCTCCTTGGGATGGCGCCGCCGGCTCGTGCCGGCAGGCTGCATATGGGAAGCGCCGGTCCCCGCGTCAACCGGCCGCACGGGCGGCGGCGGCCTTGTCCATCGCCGCGGCGAGCTTGACGTCGAGCTCCGTCAGCCCGCCGGCGTCGTGGTTGGTGAGGCGCACGTCGACGCGGTTGTAGACGTTGAACCATTCGGGATGGTGGTTGAACTTCTCCGCCGCGAGCGCGGCCTCGGTCATGAAGCCGAAGGCCTCGCGGAAGGTCTTGAACCGGTAGGTCCTGGTGATGGAAATCCCGTCGTCGGAGAGCGTCCATCCCGATAGGGGCTCCAGCGCCGCACGAATCGCGTCCTCGTCCAGTCGTTCCTGTTTCATCGTCCTTCTCCTGTCGGGTTGCCCCTCATCCGGCTGCCGCCACCTTCTCCCCTCAAGCGGGGAGAAGGAGATGCCGTACCGGTTTCCGTATCAAGGGAAACCGCGGCCTCTTGTTCCCTTCTCCCCGACAGGAGGATGAGGGGCGATCTTCCGCCCTCACACGAAGAACTGGCCGCCGTTCGCCGAGATCGTCGAGCCGGTGATGAAGCCGGCGTCGTCGGAGGCGAGGAAGACGACGATGCGGGCGATCTCCTCCGGCTCGCCGAGGCGGCCGACGGGGATCAGCGGGATGATACGCTCGTTCAGCACCTTCTCCGGGATCGCGCGCACCATCTCGGTGCCGATATAGCCGGGGCAGATGGCGTTGACGGTGATGCCCTTGGCGGCGCCCTCCTGGGCGAGCGCCTTGGTGAAGCCGAGGTCGCCGGCCTTGGCGGCGGAATAGTTCGCCTGGCCCATCTGGCCCTTCTGGCCGTTGATCGAGGAGATGTTGACGACCCGGCCGAAGCCGCGGTCGCGCATGCCAGACCAGATCGGATGGGTCATGTTGAAGAGGCCGGTGAGGTTGGTGTTGACGACGGCGGTCCACTGGTCCGGCGTCATCTTGTGGAACATGGCGTCGCGGGTGATGCCGGCATTGTTGACGAGGACCTCGACGGGGCCGAGGTCGGCCTCCACCCGGCCGATGCCCTCCACGCAGCTCTCGTAGCTCGACACGTCCCACTTGTAGACCGGGATGCCGGTCTCCGCCTTGAAGGCGTTGGCCGCCTCGTCGTTGCCGGCATAGTTCGCCGCCACCCTGTAGCCGGCCGCCTTCAGCGCCACCGAAATGGCGGCGCCGATCCCCCGCGAGCCGCCCGTCACCAATGCTACCCTGCTCATGTGCTTCACTCCCCTGTCGTCGTTTTTGTTCGGCCCGGCGCCCTGCGGCGACGGGCCCTGGCACAAGCGAAGGGCGGGCCTCCGCTCAGAGGCGCTCGACGCAGAGCGCGATGCCCATGCCGCCGCCGATGCACAGCGTCGCAAGCCCCTTGCCGGCGCCGCGCCGCTTCATCTCGAAGAGCAGCGTGTTGAGGATGCGGGCGCCGGACGCGCCGATCGGATGGCCGATGGCGATGGCGCCGCCGTTGACGTTGACGATCGAGGGATCCCAGCCGAGGTCCTTGTTGACGGCGCAGGCCTGGGCGGCGAAGGCCTCGTTGGCCTCGACGAGGTCGAGGTCGCCGACCGACCAGCCGGCCTTCTCCAGCGCCTTGCGCGAGGCCGGGATCGGCCCGGTGCCCATGATCTTCGGGTCGACGCCGGCCGTCGCCCAGGAGACGATGCGGGCGAGCGGCGCGATGCCGCGGCGCGCGGCCTCCGCCTCGGTCATCAGCAGGGCCGCGGCCGCGCCGTCGTTGATGCCCGACGCGTTCGCCGCCGTCACCGTGCCCTCCTTGTCGAAGGCGGGCTTCAGCTTGGCCATGGCGTCGATGGTGGCACCGTGGCGGATGTACTCGTCGGCGTCGACGGTCACGTCGCCCTTGCGGGTCTTGACGACGAAGGGGACGATCTCGTCCCTGAAACGGCCTTCCTTCTGGGCGGCCTCGGCCTTGTTCTGCGAGGCGACGGCGAAGGCGTCCTGCTCGTCGCGCGAGAGCTGCCACTGGCGGGCGATGTTTTCCGCCGTGGTGCCCATGTGGTAGCCGTGGAAGGCGTCCGTCAGGCCGTCCTTGATCATCGTGTCGATCAGCTTGTAGTCGCCCATCTTCACGCCGGCGCGCAGGTGCGCGCAGTGCGGCGCCATCGACATGGATTCCATGCCGCCGGCGACGATGATCCTGGCGTCGCCGGTGGCGATCTGCTGCATGCCGAGCGCCACGGCGCGAAGCCCCGAGCCGCAGAGCTGGTTCATGCCCCAGGCGGTCGCCTCCTGCGGCACGCCCGCCTTCATCGCCGCCTGGCGGGCGGGGTTCTGGCCTTCGCCGGCCGGCAGCACCTGGCCGAGGATCACCTCGTCCACCTCGCTTGCGGAAACCCCCGCGCGCTCCAGGGCCGCCGAGATGGCCGCCGCGCCCAGTTCGTGGGCGGGCGTGTTGGCGAAGGCTCCGTTGAAGGAGCCGACTGCCGTGCGGGCAGCGCTGGCGATGACGATGGACGGAGTGCTCATGGTTGCTTCCTCTTGTTGGGCCGGCGGCGCAACAGGCGCAACCGGCCGATACCCTTGGATCGAAACTGGCAAAGCTGCCGGGGAGAGTCAAACGCGTAATCGGCACTAACGCGAAAGTTTAATGAGGCGATCGTGAAGGACGCCGGCCCCGCCGCAGCGCACAATTCGATTGTCAGGCGCCCTTTTTTGCGGATACTCGGGAAACCGAGAAAAAACATTGGAATACGGGGAACGAGGAGACCCAGATGGCCAGGAACGACGGGCAGATCGTCATCAAGAAATACGCCAATCGCCGGCTCTACAACACCGGGACCAGCACCTATGTCACGCTCGACGACCTGGCGGTCATGGTCAAGAAGGGCGAGGACTTCGTCGTGCAGGATGCGAAGTCCGGCGAGGACATCACCCATTCCGTGCTGACCCAGATCATCTTCGAGCAGGAATCCAAGACCGGCAACACGCTGCTGCCGATCTCGTTCCTGCGCCAGCTCATCTCCTATTACGGCGACCAGATGCAGATGGTGGTGCCGAGCTATCTGGAGCATTCCATGCAGGCCTTCGCCGAGCAGCAGGCGCAGATGCGCGAGCAGATCAACAAGGCCTTCGGCGACACGCCGCTCGGCAAGAACCTGCAGGTGCCGATCCAGATGGTCGAGGAGCAGGTGCGCCGCAACACCGAGCTGTTCCAGCAGGCGATGCAGATGTTCTCGCCCTTCGTCAACGCGCCGCAGCCGAAGGAGACGAAGAAGGCCGAGGCCAAGGACATCGACGAATTGAAGGAGCAGCTGCGCGCGCTGCAGACGCGGCTCGATAACCTGGGCTGAAGCGGTTCCGGCAAAAGCGCGAAGCGGCTTTGCGTCCGGAATCGCGAAAACTGAGGGCTAGAGCCCGATAGACAAGTCCCGGCTCGCCGTGCGGATGGAGACGGCGAAGCCGGCGATGACGTCGATGAAGCAGATCGTCATCAGGATGAAGAAGATCTGCGTCGCCGCGCCGCGCACGAGCAGGAACTCGACCAGGAAGACGACGAAGAGCACCATCGACAGCATGTGGTCGAGGAGCGCGCGCGAGCCCGGCCGCGTCGCCTTCAGGATCTCCAGGAACAGCAGCGCCAGCGCGATGACGATCAGCAGGTCGCCGAAGGACATGGTCCATGTCGTGCCGGACAGCATGTTCATCGCCATCACGTCGCTGTCGAGCACGGCGATGCCGCCCTCGCCGAAAAGCCCGGTCATCGCGAGATTGTAGAGGGCGAACGGAATGATCAGCAGCGGTATGGCGAGAAGCATGAGCGGCGTATCCCTGTGAATGCCGTCCGGCCGGGGAATCGGCCGCGTCCGGCAGACTGTCGCCCGCGGCGCCGGAAAAGAAAAGGGCCGGTCAAGCCGGCCCCGATCCCTGGCTGATGCCGGAACGCGCTTATGCGTTTTCCTTCGGCGTCAGAACCTGGCGGCCGCGGTACATGCCGGTCTTCAGGTCGATGTGGTGCGGGCGGCGCAGTTCGCCGGAGTTCTTGTCCTCGATGTAGGACGGAGCCTTGAGAGCGTCGGCGGAACGGCGCATACCGCGCTTGGACGGGCTCGTTTTTCTTTTCGGTACAGCCATTTCACTTACTCCACGGTATCGGGCGAACATGTCCGGGAGGCCTTGGAACGGCCGGAAAAGACATGTCTTCATCTCGGAAAGTCGGCGGGCTTATACATGGCAAAACCCCGCTTGACCAGTCCCCGCGCCGTTTTTTTCGTCTTGCGCGTCACGCCTCGTCCTCGGGCACGATCCACGGCTCGGCGCGTGCGGCGGCCTCCCATTTGCGCCAGGCGGGATGGGCCTTCATCCGTTCCATATAGGCGAGCGCCGTCTCGTCCGCCGTCAGGCCGTAGGTCTCGAAGCGGTTGACGACCGGCGCGTACATGGCGTCGGCGGCCGAGAACGCGCCGAACAGGAAGGGGCCGCCGGAGCGGGCGAGCGCCTCCCTCCAGATCGCCGTGATGCGCGCGACGTCGTCCGCCACCCCGTCCGGCAGGTCGATCTCCCGGCGCGGGCGGCGGATGTTCATCGGGCAGGCGCCGCGCAGCGCCCGGAAGCCGGAGAGCATCTCCATCGAGATCGCCCGCGCCGTCGCCCGCCGGGCGATGTCCCTCGGCCAGAGGCCGGCCCCGGGGAAGAGGTCGGCGACATATTCGATGATCGCCAGCGATTCCCACACGCGCACGTCGCCGTGGTGCAGCACCGGCACGCGGCCCGTCGGCGAGAGATCGCGGAAGGCCGGGTTGCCGGCCGGGAAATCGAAGGGGACGAGATGCTCCGTGAAGGGGATGCCGGCCGCCTCCAGCGCGATCCAGGGCCGGAAGGACCAGGAGGAGTAGTTCTTGTTACCGATGTGGAGGACGAGGTCCGGCATGGCAGCTCCTTGCGATCGGGACGACTTTAGGATGCCGGGCGCGGGCAGGCCAATGAAAAGGCCTGACCTCACTCATAAAGGCATTTGATGTAGTCGCCCGAGCGGCTGGCGCGCCGCTCGTTGAGGGTGGCGAGCCGCTGCAGGCCGCGGCCCGGCTTGCCGGCGTTGCGCTCGATCGGGTTCGGCAGCGAGACGGCGAGAAGGGCCGCCTGGCGGCGCGAGAGTTTCGACGCCGGCACGTTGAAATGGTGGCGGGCGGCGGCCTCGATGCCGTAGACGCCCGGCCCCCATTCGACGATGTTGAGGTAGATCTCCATCAGCCGGCGCTTGCTCCAGACGAAGTCGGCGACGACGGCGAGCGGCAGCTCCATCGCCTTGCGCAGGAAGGAGCGGCCGTTCCAGAGGAAGAGGTTCTTAGCCGCCTGCATCGGGATGGTGCTCGCGCCGCGCGTCGGCTCGCCGGCGAGCGCGTCCTGGACGACGGCGTGCATCTCGCGCCAGTCGACGCCGGCGTGGCTGCAGAACTGCCCGTCCTCCGACATCATCACGGAGCGCACCAGGTTGGGCGAGATGTCGTCGAACTCCACCCATTGCCGGTCGTAGCCGCGCAGCAGCACGAGGTCGCGCAGCATCAGCGTGGAGACGGGGCGGACGAATTCGAGCGTGTAGAGGAGGATCAGCAAGTAGGGAAGCGCCGCGAGCGCCAGCACGAGGAGCACCAGGCGCTTCCAGCCGCGGCGCAGCCGCCCGATCAAACCGCCATCCTCACCGGTCTCGGTCCCCGTGTCTGCGCGTGTTTCCGGAACGATTTCCAAGAGCGGGCGCCCGTCCTTCCATGGTTGCGCCTTCATACCGCCAAGACCCGGCGAAAACCAGCCTCCGGCGCGAATCTTTGCGGGACGACGGCGGCATGGCGTTGCCTCGTGCGGACGCCCGTGCCAAAGAGCGGCCATGAGCGAACGACAAGACGAGTTCCTGAACCGGCTGAGGGCCAACGCGCAGGCGGTGGAGGCCGTGCTCGCCGATCTTCTTTCCGGCGACTGCCGGCCGGAAGAGATCGCCCGGCCGGCGCGCCTGCTCGCGGCGATGCGGCACGGGGTGCTGAACGGCGGCAAGCGGCTGCGGCCCTTCCTCGTGGTGGAGACGGCGGCGCTGTTCCCGGCGGCCGAGCCGGCCGCGGCGCTGCGCGTCGGCGCTGCGCTCGAATGCATCCACTGCTATTCCCTCGTGCACGACGACCTGCCGGCGATGGACGACGACGATCTGCGCCGCGGCCAGCCGACCGTGCACGTCGCCTTCGACGAGGCGGCGGCGATCCTCGCCGGCGACAGCCTGCTGACGCTCGCCTTCGACACCATCGCCGCGCCCGAGACCCGGCTCGACGATGCGACCAAGGTGGCGCTCGTGCTGGCGCTGTCGCGCGCGGCCGGCATCGGCGGCATGGTGGGCGGGCAGACGCTGGACCTCGCGGCCGAGACCGATCGGCCGGAGGAGGCCGGCATCGTCACGTTGCAGGCGATGAAGACCGGCGCGCTCATCCGCTTCGCCTGCGAGGCGGGGGCGATCCTCGCCGGCGCCTCCGACGGCGACCGGCTGACGCTGCGGCGCTACGGCGAGACGGTCGGGCTCGCCTTCCAGATCGCCGACGACCTGCTCGACCTCACCGCCGACGCTGCCACGCTCGGCAAGGCGACCGGCAAGGACGCCGGGCGCGGCAAGGCGACGCTCGTCGCCCGCCGCGGCCAGGCCTGGGCCGAGGACCGGCTGCGCGCGCTCGTCGCCGAGGCCGGGACGCTGCTCGCCCCCTTCGGCGCGCGCGCCGAGATCCTGGCCGAGACGGCCCGTTTCATCGCGAACCGCAGGAGCTGACCGCCATGAGCAGGTTCTGGTCCCCCATCGTGGCGACGCTCTCGCCCTACGTGGCCGGCGAGCAGCCGCGCATCGACGACCTCGTCAAGCTCAACACCAACGAGAACCCCTACGGCCCCTCGCCGAAGGCGCTCGCCGCCATGCGCGCCGCCGTCGCCGACAGCCTGAAGCTCTACCCGGACCCGACGGCGCTCGCGCTGCGCCAGGCGATCGCCCGCCGCCACGGCGTCGCGCCGGACGAGGTCTTCGTCGGCAACGGTTCGGACGAGGTGCTGGCGCACGCCTTCGCGGCACTCCTGAAGCACGACCGTCCGCTCCTCCACCCGGACATCACCTACAGCTTCTACCCGACCTATTGCCGGCTGTTCGGCATTGCGGCGGAGGAGATCCCGCTCCGGGACGATTTCACCGTCGACCTCGCCGATTACGACCGTCCGTGCGGGGCGATCATCCTGCCGAATCCCAACGCGCCGACCGGCATCGGCCTGCCGCTCGCCGCGATCGAGGCGTTGCTGGCGGGGCATCCCGACCAGCCGGTGGTGATCGACGAGGCCTATGTCGACTTCGGCGGCGAGAGCGCCGTGCCGCTGACGCGCGGACACGACAACCTGCTCGTCGTCCATACGCTGTCGAAGTCGCGCTCGCTCGCCGGCCTGCGCGTCGGCTACGCCATCGGCCAGCGGCCGCTGATCGAGGCGCTGGAGCGGGTGAAGGACAGCTTCAACTCCTACCCGCTCGACCGGGTCGCGCAGGCGGGGGCCGCGGCCGCCATCGACGACGCCGAATGGTTCGACGAGACGCGCGGCCGGGTGATCGAGACGCGCGGGCGGCTTACGGGCGCGCTTCGCCAGCGCGGCTTCGAGGTCCTGCCCTCGCAGGCGAACTTCGTCTTCGCCCGCCATCCGGACCACGAGGGCGCGGCGCTGGCCGGGGCCCTGCGCGAGCGGGCCGTCCTCGTCCGCCACTTCGCCAAGCCGCGCATCGCCGATTTCCTGCGCATCACCATCGGCACGCCGGAGGAATGCGACCGGCTGGTCGCGGCGCTGGAGGAGATCGTCTGAAGGAAGACAAATCGGATGCGGCTTGCCCCTCACCCTAACCCTCTCCCCGCAAGCGGGGAGAGGGGACCTGCCCTGCGAATTGTAGGAGATGCGGGAAGCCGGCACGGCATATTTCCTTCTCCCCGTTTACGGGGAGAAGGTGGCCGGCAGGTCGGATGAGGGGCGAAGAGGCGATCTACTCCGCCGCCGCCCGGCCCGCGCCGTAGCGCTTCTCGATATAGTCGTTGACGAGCGCCTCGAAGTCGCCGGCGATGTTGGTGCCGCGCAGCGTCATCGCCTTCTTGCCGTCGATGTAGACGGGGGCGGCCGGCAGCTCGCCGGTGCCGGGCAGCGAGATGCCGATGTCGGCATGCTTGCTCTCGCCGGGGCCGTTGACGATGCAGCCCATCACCGCGACCTTCAGCGCCTCGACGCCCGGATACTTCTCCCGCCAGACCGGCATGTTCTTGCGGATGTCGTCCTGGATTTTCTGCGCGAGCTCCTGGAACACGGTGGAGGTCGTGCGGCCGCAGCCCGGACAGGCGGCGACGACCGGCAGGAACTGGCGGAAGCCCATCACCTGCAGGAGCTCCTGCGCCACCTGCACCTCGCGGGTGCGGTCGCCGCCGGGCTCCGGGGTGAGCGAGATGCGGATCGTGTCGCCGATGCCCTGCTGCATCAGGATGCCGAGCGAGGCGGAGGAGGCGACGATGCCCTTGGTGCCCATGCCGGCCTCGGTGAGGCCGAGATGCAGCGCGTGGTCCGAGCGCGCCGACAGCATCGCATAGACGGCGATCAGGTCCTGCACGGCGGAGACCTTCGCCGAGAGGATGATGCGGCTTCGCGGCAGGCCGATCTCCTCGGCGAGCTCGGCGGAGAGCAGCGCCGACTGGCAGATCGCCTCGCGCATCACCTGCTGGGCGGTGAGCGGGAAGCCCTTCTCCTGGTTCTCGTCCATCAGCCGCGTCAGCAGCTCCTGGTCGAGCGAGCCCCAGTTGACGCCGATCCGGACCGGCTTGTCGTGGCGGATCGCCGTCTCGACGATGGCGGCGAACTGCTTGTCCTTCTTGTCCTTGAAGCCGACATTGCCGGGGTTGATGCGGTATTTCGCCAGCGCCTCGGCGCAGGCCGGATGGTCGGCGAGCAGCTTGTGGCCGATATAGTGGAAGTCGCCGACGAGCGGCACGTCCATGCCGAGCCTGAGCAGCCGCTCGCGGATCCTCGGCACGGCGGCGGCGCTCTCGTCGCGGTCGACGGTGATGCGGACGATCTCGGAACCGGCGCGGAAGAGGGCGGCGACCTGCGCCACCGTGGCGTCGACGTCGGCCGTGTCCGTGTTGGTCATCGACTGCACGACGACCGGCGCGCCGCCGCCCACCAGGACGCCGCCGACGTCGACGCCGACGGAGACGCGCCGCGGCTTCGGCTCGAAATCGAAGGAGAAGGACATCGGGGGCCTCTTCGTTGAAAGCGGCGGCCGCGGCCTGCAGGGCGCGGCCTTTGCCCTCAGGTGGATCAGGAACGGGGGCTTGTCAACTCCCCGCCTCAATGCCCGCCGCGCACGTCCGCGTGAACGGCGTGGTGCGAGAGCAGCAGCACCACGACGAAGAGCACCGGCAGCAGGGCGAAGACGATGGCGAAGCCGGTGTGCTCGGCGATGAAGCCGATCACCGACGGGGCGAAGAGCGCGCCGGAATAGCCCATGACGGTGGTGACGGAGAGCGCCACGCCCTGGGCGAAGCCCGGCAGGTTGCCGGCCGCCGAAAACGCGATCGGCACCATGTTGGAGATGCCGACGCCGCAGAGCGCGAAGCCGACCATGGCGACCCAGGCGTTCGGCGCGAGGCCGGCGACGACCATGCCGACGGTCGCAAAGACGGTGCAGAAGCGCAGGGTCCTCACCGCGCCGAAGCGGTCGCGCACGTGGTCGCCGGCAAAGCGCATCACGGCCATGGTGAGCGAGAAGGCGCCGAAGGCGAAGCCGGAGAGCGCGATCGAGGCGCCGAGCTCGTCGCGCAGGTAGAGCGCGCCCCAGTCGAGGATCGCGCCCTCGGGGATCATCGAGAACAGCGCCATCAGCCCCATCAGGTAGGGCAGCGGCGTCATCGGCAGGCGCGCCTTCTGGCGCTCCTCGCTCGGATGCGGCGTGTCCGGCAGGATCGCCGGCCAGATGACGGCGAGCGCGGCGAAGCCGATCGCGGTGAGCAGGGCCGCATGGCCGATGACGCCGATGGCCTCGATCAGGAAGCCGCCGGTCGCCGCGCCGATGAAGGCGCCGAGGCTCCAGAAGGCGTGGCAGGAGGACATGATCGCCCGGCGCATCGTCTTCTCGACCTCGACGGCATTGCCGTTCATGGCGACGTCCATCGCCCCCATCAGGCCGCCGAAGAAGAAGATGGCGAGCGCGCCGGTCGGCACCGTCGGGGCGAGCGAGAGAAGCAGCATGGTCGACAGGAACAGGATCGTCGCGCCCTTGACCGTGCGCGTCGTGCCGAAGCGGGCGATCAGCACGCCGGCGATCGGCATCAGCACCAGCGAGCCGATGCCGAAGCACATGATCATCAGGCCGAGCGCCGATTCGCCGAGCGAGAGGCGGCTCGCGAATTCGGGGATCTTCGGCGCCCAGGCGCCGGCGAAGGTGCCGTTGAGCAGGAACAGGCCGGACACGGCGAGCCGGGTCGAAGGGAAGAGGGCGCCGGTGAGCGGCTTGCCGGGGGCGGTGGTTTCGGGGGTCATCGCGGGAGGTCTCTGTGTGCGGATGGCTGTTTTGCGCGGACGGTCTCGATGCCGGCGGCGGCAAGCGCTGCCGCCTCGGCCTCCTCGGCGTCCGCCTCGATCACGGCGTGCGCCACGCGCGCGAGCGGCACGACCGAATAGGGGGCGGCGGTGGAGAGCTTCTCGTTGGTCACGGCGACGAGCAGGGCGCGGCTCTTCGCGGCGAGGAAGCGCTTGTATTCCGCCTCCTCGAAGCTTTCCGCGGTCACGCCCGCCTCGCGGTCGATGCCGCAGACGCCGAGCACGAGGACGTCGGGGCGGAAGCATTCGGCATCGCGCATGGCGCTGGCGCCGATCGCCCCGCCGGCGCGCGGGTCGATCAGCCCGCCGATCTGGATCGTCGCGACGCCGCGCTCGAGGAGGGCGGCGGCGATCGCCGGCGCGTTGGTGGCGACCGTGAGGCCGCTTGCGGGCGAAAGGGCCCGGGCGATGGCGAGGTTGGTGCTGCCGGCGTCGAGGAAGACGGCCGAGCCCGGCGGGATGAGGGCGGCCGCGGCCTCGGCGAGCGCGGCCTTGCGCTCGCCGCCGGCCGCGATGCGCTCCGTGATCGGGCCCGCGGCGGGCGAGACGCGCAGCGCCCCGCCGTAGACGCGCCGGCAGAGGCCGGAGGCGGCCATCTCGCGCAGGTCCCGGCGGATCGTGTCTTCCGACACGCCGAGCTCCTGCGCCAGCTCGGCCGCGATCACCCGCCCCGAGAGGTCGAGCCTCCGGCGGATGAGATCCTGCCGTTCGCCGAGAAGAAGGTCCTGTCCCGTCACCTTTGCACCAGATCATGCATGATCGGGCGACAATGCGCACAAACCGGCAGAAACGTCAATCGTGCCCGGCGGGGCCGCGCAAACGAAAAACCCCGCCGTCTCCGGCGGGGTCCGTCGTTCCGTCCGTTGCCGGCCGGCTTACTCGCGGTTGCCGAGGAAGCGCAGCAGGAACAGGAACAGGTTGATGAAGTCGAGGTAGAGCGTCAGCGCGCCCATGATGGCCTTGCGGCCGGCCACGACGTCGTCATCGGCCTCGAAGTACATTTCCTTGATCTTCTGGGTGTCCCAGGCGGTCAGGCCGGCGAAGACCAGCACGCCGATCGCGGAGATCGCGAAGTCGAGCGCGGAGGACTGCAGGAACAGGTTGACCAGCGAGGCGATGATCAGGCCGAACAGGCCCATCACCATGAACGAGCCCATCGCGGAGAGATCCCGCTTCGTCGTGTAGCCGTAGAGCGACAGCGCGCCGAAGGCGGCGGCCGAGACGAAGAAGGTCTGGGCGATGCTCGCGCCGGTGTAGATCAGGAAGATCGACGACAGCGACAGGCCCATCAGGCCGGCATAGACCCAGAAGGTCGTCTGCGCGGCGGCGACGCTCATCGTGTGGATGCGGAAGCTCATGAAGAAGACGAGCGCCAGCGGAGCCAGCATCACCACCCACTTCAGCGGGCTCACGTAGATCGCCTGACCGAAGGCGGTCAGCTGGCCGCCGGAGAAGGCGGCCTCGGATGCGAAATAGGCGACGACGCCGGTGATGCCCAGCCCCAGCGCCATGAGGTTGTAGACCCGCAGCATGTATGCGCGCAGGCCCTGGTCGATGACGGCGCCGGCCTGGGTGCCGGCATGCGCCGTTCGGGTCTGGTAGTTGCGGAGTTCAGCCATGTTTTCCTCTCATAAAGTCCCGTGTCCTTTTACGGTGTCGGGCCTGCACCATGCGGGAGGCCCAGGCGCCGCTGCGGGGCTCCAGCTTGCCTGACGCAAATATGAGGATGAAATGCGCCGCGCACAAGGCCTTGAAGCACCGATCACAATTCCTTGAGCACGGGCGCCGCCTTCTGCCCGAGGATGCGCCACGTGCCGGCAAGGCCGATGCCGACCGTCACGACCAGCGCGGTCACGACCGTCAGCGCCGCCACGTCCGGCAGGAAGGCCGACGGCAGGTTCATGATGCGGGCGACCACGTACCAGGCCGCCACGCCCCCGGAGAACAGCGCGAAGACGGCGGTGGCGAGCCCCAGCATCATGTATTCGTAGCTGAAGGCGGTGATCAGCGTGCGCCGCGTCGCCCCCAGCGTCTTCAGCACGACGGCGTCGTGCACGCGGGCCCGGTTGCCGGCCGCGAGCGCGCCGGCGAGCACCAGCACGGAGGCGACCAGCGCGACGGCCGCGGCCGCGCGGATGGCGACCGCGAGCTGGCCGACCAGCTCGTTGACGACGTCGAGCGCGTCCTTGACCCGCACGCTGGTGATCGTCGGATAGGCGTTGGTGACGGCCTTCAGCGTCGCCGCCTCCTGCTCAGGCGTCGCGGAGGGATCGATCATCGTCGCCAGCCACGCATGCGGCGCGCCGGCAAACGTGTTGGGCGAGAAGACCATGACGAAGTTGATCGACAGCGATTCCCACTCGACCGTGCGGAAATTGGCGATCCGCGCGGTGATGTTGCGGCCGAGCACGTTGACGGTCACCGTGTCGCCGAGCTTCAGGCCGAGGTCGCCCGCCTCCTCCGCGGAGAAGGAGACGAGCGGCTCGCCGTCGTAGTCCTCCGGCCACCAGCTTCCCGCCGACAGCGTGGAATTCTCCGGCACGCGCCTGGCATAGGTGATGCCGCGGTCGCCGCGCAGCACCCATTGGCCCTTCGGCGGCACGTTGCGCGCCGTCACGTCCTCGCCGTTGAAGGCGGTGATTCGCCCGCGCAGCATCGGCACCTCGACGATCTTGCCGTCCGGCATGTTCGCCTTCAGGACGTCGCGGAAGCCGTCGAGGTCGGCGCCCTGCACGTCGACGAAGAAGAAGTTCGGCGCGCGCTCCGGCAGGTTGCCGGTGAGCTCGCGGCGCAGGTTGCCGTCGATCAGCGCCAGCGTGACGAGGAGCGCGAGACCGAGGCCGAGCGACAGCACGACGGAGGAGGTGAGCGCGCCCGGCCGGTGGATGTTGCCGATGGCGAGCCTCAGCGCCGGCGAGTTGACGCGCGGGCTCCTGCGGGCGAGCGCCGTCACGCCCCAGGCGACGAGGCGCAGCACGACGAAGGCGAAGGCGATCGCGGCGAGGAAGGTGACGGCGATGAAGCGGTCGTAGGCCGTCAGGATCGCCAGCCCCGCGAGCGCCGCCAGGAAGACGGCCGCGCCGAGGAGATAGGGCCAGCCGGGCAGGCCGGAGGGCTCGAAGCCCTGCTCGCGGAAGAGCGCGGTCGCCGGCACCTCGCGGGCGCGGCCGAGCGGCAGCACGGCGAAGGCGAGCGCCGTCAGGATGCCGAAGACGGCGGCGAGCAGCAGCGCCGACGGGTAGATCGCCGCCTCGGCGGGCACCGGCAGGAATTCGGCGAGGAAGCGCATGGCGACCATCGGCGTCAGCGCGCCAAGGACGAGGCCGATCGCGATGCCGACGGCGGCGATCAGCACGATCTGCGCGAGATAGATCGCCGTCACCAGGAAGGCCGGCGCGCCGAGGCACTTGAATGTGGCGATCACCGGCCGCTTGCCGTCGAGATAGGCGCGCACGGCGTTGGCCACGCCGACGCCGCCGACGATCAGCGCGGTGAGGCCGACGAGCGTCAGGAACTGCGAGAAGCGGGTGATGTTGCTGGTGAGGGCGGGGGCGGCGTTGCCGGAGGTGCGCACCGACCAGCCGGCGGCGGGGAAGGCCTCGTTGGCGCGCTCGCGGATCGCCGGCAGCACGGCGTCGGGATCGGCGAGGCGGATCTTGTAGGCGTGCTCGACGAGGCTTCCGGTCTGCACGAGGCCGCTTGCGGCGAGTGCCGCCTCCGAGACGAGGAGGCGCGGGGCGAAGCCGAAGCCTTCCGAGACGGCGTCCGGCTCGCGCGTCAGCATCGCCGCGATCCTCAGCCGCGCGGTGCCGATCAGCACCTCGTCGCCGACGGAGACGCCGAGCCGGTCGAGGAGCAGCGGCGCGACGATGGCGCCGTGGACGCTGCCGTCCTCGGCAAGCAGCTCGGCCGCGGGCCGCTGCGGCTCGGTCTCGAGCGCGCCGTAGAGCGGGTAGAGGCCGTCGACGGCCTTCAGCTCGACCAGCGTCTGGTCGGAGCCGTCCGGCAGGCGGGCCATCGAGCGCAGGCGGGTGGAGACGGCGACGGTGCCGAGGCCGTCGAGCCAGGCCTTCTCGTCCGCCGTCGCGGCGCGGTTGTTGAGCTCGAAGCGCACGTCGGCGGCAAGCAGCGCCTGGCCCTGCGTGGCGATGGCGCGGGTGACGGCGCTGGAGACCGAGTTGACGGCGGCGATCGCCCCGGTGCCGAGCGCGATGCAGGCGAGGAAGATGTAGAAGCCCCTGAGCCCGCCGCGCATCTCGCGCAGCGCCAGGCGGAGGGCGAGCGGAAGGCGGCGAAGGCTCATGCCGGCACCGCCTCGGCGGCGGCGGGCGCGGCGTCGCCGGCGATCTCGCCGGAGCGCATGCGCAGCTCCCGGCCGCAGCGGGCGGCGAGCGCCGGGTCGTGGGTGACGAGCACCAGCGTCATGCCGCGCTCGGCCTGCTTGGAGAAGAGGAGGTCGGCGATCTGCCGGCCGGTCTCGGTGTCGAGGTTGCCGGTCGGCTCGTCGGCGATCAGCAGTTTCGGCGAGGGCGCGAGCGCCCGGGCGATCGCCACGCGCTGCTGCTCGCCGCCGGAAAGCTGGCCGGGATAGTGGGTCAGCCGCTCGCCGAGGCCGACGGCCTCGAGCTCCCGCCTGGCGATGTCGAAGGCGCCGCGCACGTTGGCGAGCTCCAGCGGCACGGCGACGTTCTCCAGCGCCGTCATGTTGGGGATGAGGTGGAAGGACTGGAAGACGATGCCGATGTTGCGGCCGCGGAAATCGGCGACCCGGTCCTCGTCGAGATGCGTGAGGTCGACCCCGTCGATGACGATCCTGCCGCCGTCCAGCCGTTCCAGGCCCGCGAGCACCATGAGCAGCGTCGACTTGCCCGAGCCGGAGGGGCCGACGATGCCGACCGATTCGCCGGCGGAAATCGACAGCGAGACGCCCTTCAGCACATGCACGGCCGCGGCGGCGCGGCCCAGCGTCAGGTCGGCGTCGGTGAGGTCGATGAGGGTTTTGGCCAAGGAATTCTGCCCTATATATCACGGAAGACTGGAACGCCCGCAATCTAGGATCAGCCACATGCCGTTTAAAGCCGCCGTCGGATTTTTCGCCGCCCTTGCGATCACAGCTTTGTTATCCGCGGGTGCCGCGCGCGCGGCGCCCGTGCGCCTCGTCGGCTTCGGCGACAGCCTGATGGCGGGCTACCAGCTGCCGGCGAACGACGCCTTCCCGGTGCGGCTGGAGGCGGCCCTGCGCGAGAAGGGCCACGACGTGGAGATCGCCAATGCCGGCGTGTCGGGCGACACGACCTCGGGCGGGCTCGCCCGGCTCGACTGGTCGATCCCGGACGGCACGCAGGGCGTCATCCTCGAGCTCGGCGCCAACGACGCGCTGCGCGGCATCCCGCCGGCGGAGACGGAGAAGAACCTCGACGCCATGCTGGCGCGGCTGAAGGAGCGCGGCATCGCCGTCCTCCTCGTCGGCATGCTGGCGCCGCCCAACATGGGGCCGGACTATGCCGAGCGCTTCAACGGCATCTATGCGCGGCTCGCCGGCAAGCACGGCGCCGCGCTCTATCCCTTCTTCCTGGACGGCGTGGTGACGAAGGCGGAGCTGCAGCTGGAGGACGGCATGCATCCGAACGCCGAGGGCGTGGCCGTCATGGTGCGCGCCATGCTGCCTGCCGTCGAGGCGTTCCTGGCGTCGCTCGAAGATACCCCGTGAACAATTTTCGCGGGTGCGAAATAGGGGTTGCGCCGAAGGGCGATGCGTGATTCGCTGCAGCCATAGCCACAGGGGGAACTCGCCATGCCGAGACTGTTCGTCGCCCTCGAAGTGCCGCAGAGCGCGGCCCTCAGCCTCTCGCTCCTGAGAGGGGGCCTGCCCGGAGCCCGCTGGATCGATGTCGAGAACTTCCACATAACCCTGCGCTTCATCGGCGACATCGACGGGCGCACCGCCGACGAGGTGGTCGACCGGCTCGACCGCATCGAGCGGCCGGAATTCCAGCTCGCGCTTTCCGGCATGGGCTCCTTCGGCTCGAAGAAGCCGCATTCGGTCTTCGCCGGCGTCACGCCCGCGCCGGAGATGTATGCGCTGCAGGCGGAGATCGAGCGCATCTGTCAGCGCCTCGGCCTGCCCGCCGATCCGCGCAAGTTCACCCCGCACGTGACGCTCGCCCGGCTGCGCAACGCCCGCACCGAGGACGTCGCCCACTATCTCTCCGGCCGCGGCAACTTCCACACCGCGCCCTTCACCGTGAACCGCTTCGTGCTGATGTCCTCGAAGGAATCGGTCGGCGGCGGGCCCTACATCACGGAGGAGGTGTTCCCGCTCTACGAGGCCGCGCCCGGCCGCGAGGGTGCGGCACTGCACGACCATCCGCTTTGAGGCGGTCCCGCCCGTTCGAGGCAGGTCCCCGGCCCGCCGCGCGTTCTCCCCTGCCGTGCGGGGTGCGGTCGGCGGGGAGGGATGCCCCGTGAAACGGTTCTGGAAATGGCCGCTGCTGTCCCTCCACGTCCTCGTCTGGGCGGCGCTCGCCGTCGCCGCCTATTCGACGGCGGGACCCTACAGGTTCGCGAATTGCTGGCACCTCATCCCGATCTACATCCCGCCCGCGCAGATCCTGCTCGTCGCGATCGCGGTCGTCAGCCCCGTCGCCGTGCTGATGTCCTTCTTCTGTCCGTCGCTGCGCGGCCGTCCCGCCATCCTCCTCGCGTGGCACGGGGTGATCGTCATGGCGGGCCTCTTCGCCTGTTCCTACGCTGCCTACACGGCGGCCGGGCCGGTCAGCTGCCTGTAGAATCGCGGGCGCTTTCGCCCCGCCCCCTTGTCTTTGCCCGCCCCGATGGGCATCTGTGGGCCGGAATGGAAACCTGCCGGGGCATGTCTTGTCGCAAGCACCCATGATCCTGAGCGGCCGCGGCGTCACCGCGGTGCTCGGCCCGACCAACACGGGCAAGACCCACTACGCAATCGAACGCATGGTGGCCCACGAGACAGGCGTGATCGGCCTGCCGCTGAGGCTGTTGGCGCGCGAGGTCTACACGCGCCTGGTGGAAAGGGTCGGCCACCACAACGTGGCGCTCGTCACCGGCGAGGAGAAGATCACGCCGGCGATGGCGCGCTACTCGGTCTGCACCGTCGAGGCGATGCCGCGCGAGACGCGCGCCTCCTTCGTCGCCATCGACGAGGTGCAGCTCGCCGGCGACCTGGAGCGCGGCCACATCTTCACCGACCGGGTGCTGCACCTGCGCGGCCGCGACGAGACGCTGCTGCTCGGCGCGGCGACGATGAAGCCGATCCTCGAGCAGCTCCTCCCCGGCATCTCCGTCGTCGAGCGGCCGCGCCTGTCGCAGCTCTTCTATGCCGGCTCGAAGAAGATCACCCGCCTGCCGCAGCGCACGGCGATCGTCGCGTTTTCGGCCGACGAGGTCTATGCCATCGCCGAGCTCATCCGCCGCCAGCGCGGCGGGGCGGCCGTGGTGCTCGGCGCGCTTAGCCCACGCACCCGCAACGCCCAGGTCGCGCTCTACCAGGAGGGCGACGTCGAGTATCTCGTCGCCACCGACGCGATCGGCATGGGCCTCAACCTCGACGTCGACCACGTCGCCTTCGCCCAGGACCGCAAGTTCGACGGCTACCAGTTCCGCAACCTCAACCCGGCCGAGCTCGCCCAGATCGCCGGGCGCGCCGGCCGCCACATGCGCGACGGCACCTTCGGGGTGACGGGCCGCGTCGACCCGTTCGACGAGGAGCTGGTGAAGCGCATCGAGACGCACCAGTTCGATCCCGTCCGCGTGCTGCAATGGCGCACGGTGCGCTTCGACTTCTCCTCGCTTGCGGGCCTGCGCTACTCGCTCGACGCCGCCCCGCCTGTCGGCGGCCTCACCCGCGCGCTGCCGGCCGTCGACCAGCAGGCGCTCGACCATCTCTCCCGCTATCCCGACATCCGCGACCTTGCGACGAGCCCCGAGCGGGTCGAGAAGCTGTGGGAGGCCTGCGCGCTGCCGGACTACCGCCGCATCACGCCGGCCCAGCACGCCGACCTGATCTCGACGCTCTATGCCGACCTCGTCACGCGCGGCACGGTCAACGAGGATTTCCTGGCCGACCAGGTCCGCCGCGCCGACCGCACCGACGGCGAGATCGACACGCTTTCGGCGCGAATCGCGCAGATAAGGACATGGACCTATGTGTCGAATCGTCCCGGCTGGCTGGCCGATCCGACACACTGGCAGGAAAAGACGCGGGAAATCGAGGACCGATTGTCCGATGCGCTGCATGAACGGTTGACGAAACGCTTCGTTGATCGCAGGACATCTGTGCTCATGAAGCGCCTGAGAGAGAATGCGATGCTGGAAGCTGAAATCAGTGTGAATGGCGATGTCTTCGTGGAAGGACATCATGTCGGGCAGTTGGCCGGATTCCGGTTCACGCTCGCCTCGGGCGCGGAGGGCCCGGACGCCAAGGCCGTGCAGGCGGCCGCGCAGAAGGCGCTCGCGCTGGAGTTCGAGGCGCGCGCCGCGCGCCTGCACGCCGCCGGCAACGCCGATCTCGCGCTCGGCTCCGACGGCACGGTGCGCTGGCTCGGCGATCCCGTCGCCCGGCTTGCGGCGAGCGACCACGTCATGCGCCCGCGCGTCATCCTGCTTGCCGACGAGCAGTTGACCGGCAACGCCCGCGACCACGTCGCCGCGCGCATCGAGCGCTTCGTCAACCATCATGTCGCCACGGTCCTGAAGCCGCTCGACGACCTGTCGCGCGCGGAGGACCTGCAGGGGCTCGCCAAGGGCCTCGCCTTCCAGCTCGTGGAAAACCTCGGCGTGCTGTTCCGCCGCGACGTCGCCGACGACGTCAAGGCGCTCGACCAGGAGGCGCGCGCCTCGATCCGCAAGCACGGCATACGCTTCGGCGCCTACCACATCTTCATGCCGGCGCTGCTCAAGCCCGCCCCGGCCGAGCTGATCACGCTGCTCTGGGCCTTGAAGAACGACGGGCTCGACAAGCCCGGCTACGGCGACCTCATCCCGGTGCTCGCCGCCGGCCGCACCTCGGTCGTCACCGACCCGGGCTTCGAGCGCACCTTCTACAAGCTCGCGGGCTTCCGCTTCCTCGGCAAGCGCGCCGTGCGCATCGACATCCTGGAGCGCCTCGCCGACCTCATCCGGCCGCTCCTGCAGTGGAAGCCCGGCACGCCGCGCCCGGACGGCGCCTATGACGGCCGCCGCTTCATGACGACGACGGCCATGCTGTCGATCCTCGGCGCGACGCCGGACGACATGGAGGAGATCCTGAAGGGCCTCGGCTACCGTGCGGACAGCCTCAAGGCGGAGGAGGTGCAGGCCTTCCTCGCCGCGCAGGCGCCGGCCGAGCCGACCGCGGAGGCCGCGCCCGCCGAGACCGCCGACGAGCACGACGCCGATGCCGCCGAGCCGGAAGGCGAGGCACCGGCCGCCGCCGGCGCGGAGGAGGTTTCCGCGCCCGCCGCCGAAGAGGTCCCCGCAGCCGGGGACGCCCCTGCCGTGGCGGCCGAGGAAGCCGCTGCCGGCGAGACGCCGGCCCCCGCCGCGGCGGAAGCCCCGGCGGCCGAGGAAACCGTTGCCGGCGAGACGCCGGCCGCTGCCGCGGCGGAAGCCCCGGCGGCCGAGGACGCCGTTGCCGCAGAGGCACCCGCCGCCGAGGAGGCCGCGGCCGAGGGCGAGTCCGTCGAGGTGAAGCCGGTGCTCCTGTGGCGCCCCGGCTCGCGCCACGACAACCAGCGCCAGGGCCACCGCCACGGCGAACGCGAGGGTCGCGGCGAGCGGCGCGGCGAGCGCAATCGCGGCCCGCAGGGCGACCGGCGCGAGGGCCGCGGCAGCCGGCCGGATCAGGGCCAGGGCCAGGGGCAGGGCCAAGGACAGGGACAGGGGCAGGGCAGGGGCCGCGACGGAAAGCCGCAGGGCGGCAACCGCCCGGAGCGCGGCGACCGGCAGGATCGCCACGACCGTCACGGCAAGCCGCAGCAGCCGGCCAAGTTCGAGGCGCGTCCGCCGCGCAAGGAGAAGCCGATCGATCCGGATTCGCCCTTCGCCAAGCTCGCCGCGCTCAAGGAGCAGCTGAAGAAGTAGGCGATGGCGGACGACGAGGAACAGCCCGGCGGTCCGGCGCGCCAGCGCATCGACAAGTGGCTGTTCTTCGCGCGGCTGCGCAAGTCGCGTTCGCTCGCCGCCAGGTCCGTGGAGGCGGGCGACGTCCGCGTCAACGGCGTCGCGGTCCGCCAGCCGTCGCATGCGGTGCGGCCGGGCGATCTCGTCGTGCTGGCGCTCGACCGCCACGACGTCACGGTGAAGGTGCTCGCTTCCGGCGCGCGGCGCGGCCCCTACGAGGAGGCCCGCCGCCTCTACGAGGACATGACGCCGCCGCCCCCGCCGCGCGGGGAGCGGACCCTCTTCGCCCAGGCGACGCGCGAGCGCGGCAGCGGCCGCCCGACCAAGCGCGAACGCCGGGAGACCGACCGCCTGCAGGATTTTTCCGGCGACGCGGACGAGTAGAATTTCATGCCTTTCCGCGGCGGCAAGACGCATGCTTTGTCCTTGCAAAGCGCCGGCAAAGCCTTTACCTCACCCACCGGAACAGGCCTGCGGGTTGCGTGCGGACCCGCCCTGCCGCCGACGATTCTGGAGTGACGCATGACCTATGTCGTGACCGACAACTGCATCCGCTGCAAGTACACGGACTGCGTCGAGGTGTGCCCTGTCGACTGCTTCTACGAGGGCGAGAACTTCCTCGTCATCCATCCGGACGAGTGCATCGACTGCGGCGTCTGCGAGCCGGAATGTCCCGCCGAGGCGATCAAGCCGGATACCGAGCCGGGGCTCGACATGTGGCTGAAGGTCAATGCCGAATATGCCCAGGTCTGGCCGAACATCACGGTCAAGCGCGACGCCATGCCGGAAGCCAAGGAGATGGACGGCGTGGAGGGCAAGTACGAGAAGTATTTCTCGCCGAACCCCGGCGAGGGGGACTGAGAGCCGCCCGCCTGCGGCCGAAGCTGGGGAAAACGGGTCTGCTCCCGCCGCGAGGCGATAGGGCAGGCTTGATGACCCATGCGAAGCAAATTATTGATTCCGACACTTTTTTGTGATAGGGTCCGGATACTGATCCAAATCGCGGCATTCGTATGCCCGAGCACCACCACGAAAGCAAACGATCCCTTCAACGTCGCTCACCTCCCATAGGCAACCTCGCGTTGCTCACATGTGAACGCGTCGCAGGCCTCTTTGCGCATGGCTGGTCGGACCAGAGTGGTCACCCCGACGGTGCCCCCGTCTTTCCCGGGTCCTCGGACCCAACCCGGCCCCCGCCGGGAGCGTAACAGGGAGTAAGTGAACAGAATGACGACTCAGCAGAAGAAATCTTCCACGCGCCAGGGCTTCAAGACCGGTGAATCGATCGTCTATCCCGCCCACGGCGTCGGGCAGATCGTCGCCATCGAGGAGCAGGAAGTCGCGGGTATGAAGCTCGAGCTTTTTGTCATCGATTTCGACAAGGACAAGATGCGCCTGAAGGTGCCGGTGGCGAAAGCCGTCACGATCGGCATGCGCAAGCTGTCCGAGACGGACTTCGTCGAGCGTGCGCTGAAGGTTGTCCAGGGCAAGGCCCGCGTGAAGCGGACCATGTGGTCGCGCCGCGCCCAGGAATACGACGCCAAGATCAATTCCGGCGACCTCATCTCGATCGCCGAGGTGGTCCGCGACCTCTACCGCGCCGAGAACCAGCCGGAGCAGTCCTATTCCGAGCGCCAGCTCTACGAGGCCGCCCTCGACCGCATGGCCCGCGAGATCGCCGCCGTCAACAAGATGTCGGAGACCGAGGCCGTCCGCCTCGTCGAGACCAACCTCTCGAAGGGCCCGAAGCGCGGCAAGGCCGTGGAAGAGGACGAATCCCAGGACGAGGCCGCCTGACAGGCCCCATCCTTCCCGCCTTCTCAAGGAGCCCGGCCCGAAACGGCCGGGTTTTTTGTTGCCGGCCCTCCTCATCCGCCTGCCGGCACCTTCTCCCCGCCGGGGAGAAGGGTAAAACGAGACGCCGCGATCCTTCTCCTTCTCCCCGGCGGGGAGAAGGTGGCCCGAAGGGCCGGATGAGGGGGCTGCCCACCCGCTTTTTGTTGGAACCTTTTTCCCGCGCCGGCGTTCGTCGGCTCAAGCAACCTCCTCGTGCAGGAGGGTGGATGGCGTGGAGAGAAGGGCCATGACGACGACCACCGCAGACCGCCGGATGATCAAGTTCGCGATGTCCGCTCCCTATCTCGGCCGCGAGGAGGAGCAGGCACTGGCGCTCGCCTGGAAGGAGAACGCCGACCAGGAAGCGAGGAACCGCATCGCCACCGCGCACATGCGCCTCGTCGTCTCCATGGCCGGCAAGTTCCGCGCCTTCGGCCTGCCGCTCGCCGACCTCGTGCAGGAGGGCTATATCGGCCTGCTGGAGGCCGCCGCCCGCTTCGAGCCCGACCGCCAGGTGCGCTTCTCCACCTACGCGACCTGGTGGATCCGCGCCTCGATCCAGGACTACGTGCTGCGCAACTGGTCGATCGTGCGCGGCGGCACCAGCTCGGCGCAGAAGGCGCTGTTCTTCAACCTCCGGCGCCTGCGCGCGCGGCTCGCCCGCGGCGACACGCACCTGACGAGCGAGGCGGTGCACCGCGAGATCGCCGCCGCACTCGGCGTCAGCACCGCCGACGTGCGCACCATGGACGCGCGCCTCTCCTCCTCCGACGTCTCGCTGCAGGCGCCGCTCTCCGGCGGCGATGCCGACGGGGCCGACCGCATCGCCTTCCTCGCCAGCGACGCGCCGCTTCCCGACGAGCAGGCGGAGGGCTCGATCGACGGCGAGCGCCGGCGCGACTGGCTGCGCTCCGCGCTCGGCCAGCTCAACGAGCGCGAGATGAAGATCATCCGCGCCCGCCGGCTCGCCGAGACCTCGGCGACGCTGGAGGAGCTCGGCGTGATGCTCGGCATCTCCAAGGAACGCGTGCGCCAGATCGAGAACCGCGCGCTCGAGAAGCTGAAGGTCCTGCTCGTCAGCAAGACCCCCGAATTCGCCTACGCCTGACGGAAATAACCTCGCCGCATGACGCCACCCCCTCTGGCCGGCAGGCCAGAGGGGGGTGCGGCGCAACGCGCCGCCTATACCCTCACTCGCTGATGATCTTCACCCTGTCGCCGGGCCGGATGCTGCTCGTCGCCGAGAGCGCGTTGATCATCCGGAACAGGTCGAGCTTGCGGTCGGTGCCCATCATGCGCGCCGACAGCGAGGCGACGGTGTCGCCCGGCCGGGCGGTGACGACGCGCACGCGCAGCGGCTTCAGCGAGGCCGCCTCCTCCGCGCTCAGCTTGCGGAAGGAGGATCTCAGCACGGAGGCGGTCGGCGCGAGCGCCGCCGAGCCCTGCGGCACCGCCGTCAGGAAGCGGTAGATTTGGTTGTCGATCCTCACCACCGTCACGTCGAAGTCCCAGCGGTCGGCGGCGGCCCTCGCGGTCGCGGCCTCCAGCCCGTTGACGGTGATCGCGCGGATCGTCTCGGGACGCAGCCCCGTCACCCAGCCGCTGGAAATGTAGTTGACGAGGTTCTGCCGGCGGCTGTCGGCCACGCCGTCGAAGCGGATGGCGATGTCGCCCGGGCCGGTCGCCAGCACCGCGTCGGCCTTGTTGTCGATCTGGAAGCCGGCCGGCACGTCGAAGCGGATGCCGAGCTTGCCGTGCAGGAAGGTCTGGCCGCGCACGTAGCCCTCCTCCGGCGCGTCGCCGTAGAGCAGGCCGTCGATGCCGGCGAGATAGTAGTCGCGGCCGCGGTCGCCGACCGTGCCCTCCGCCCCGAAGGCGCGCGCGTGCCGGCGCGCGAGCTCGACGCGCTGCGGCGCGTTCGGGTGGCTCGACAGGAAGTCGAGGCTCTGGTCGGCCTCGGGGTCGACGGAGGTGAAATGGCTGTAGGCGGCCATCGAATCGAGGAAGCGCGCCGCCGCGTAAGGGTCGTAGCCGGCCTCGCCCAGCATGCGCACGCCGATCACGTCGGCCTGGAGCTCCTGGTTGCGCGAGAAGGCGGCGAGGCGCAGCTTGCCGCGCGCGAGCGCCTGCTTGCCGGCGATGTTGGAGGACAGCACCTCGGCCACCACGCGGCTGGCGATGACCTCGGCCTCCTCCATCTTCTGCCGCTGGATGCCGTGGTTGGCCGTCACGTGCGCCATCTCGTGCGAGAGCACGGCGGCCACTTCCGAGGCGTCGTTGGCGAGCGCGAGCAGCCCGCGCGTGACGTAGAGATAGCCGCCCGGCAGCGCGAAGGCGTTGATCGCCGGGGAATTGAGGATGGTGATGCGGTAGGACTGGTTCGGGTTCTCCGAAACCAGCGTCAGCGCGCCGGCGATGCGCGCGACCAGCCGCTCGGTCTTGGCGTCCTTGTACTCGCCGCCGTAGCTTGCGACGATGCGCGGATGCTCGCGCGCGCCCATCTGCGCGCGCGGGTCGTTCTTCTGCACCTCGTCGACGATCTGCGGGTTGGAGGAGGGCGAGACCGTCGGCTCGTAGCTCTGCTCGATCAGCGACTGGCAGCCGGCGAGCGTCAGCGCGGCAAGCAGCGTCAGCGCGGCAAGCGGCCGCAAGGCCCCGCGTCCGGATCGGTTTGCCGCAGTCTCTGTCGGTTGCGCCATCGTGCTTGCCCACACCCCTCGACCTCATGAGATAGACGCGCCGTACCCGGCCGGCAACTCCCAGTCGACAAAGGATTTTCCTTGTGGCTCCGGTGACACAGGGGGGCGTCCAAATTGTGGCGGCGCAGCATCAGACGGGGCCGTGGCCGAGGAAGCGGGCGACGGCCGGCGGCGCGCGGCGCGACAGGAAATCCTCCGCCGGCTCGTCGAGGACGATGGCGCCGTCCTCCAGGAAGATCACCCGCTCGGCGAGCCGGCGGATATCCTCCGGCTGGTGGGTGATGAAGAGCATCGTGCTGCCCGTCTCGGCGGTGAGCTCCGAGAGCAGCTTCGCCATCTCGGCGCGCATGGCCGGGTCGAGCGCGGCGAAGGGCTCGTCGAGCAGCAGGATCGGCCGGCGGCGCACCAGCGCGCGGGCGAGCGCCACGCGCTGCCGCTCGCCGCCGGAGAGCGGCCCCGGCAGGCGCCGCTCGTGGCCGCCGAGGCCGACGCGGGAAAGCGCGGCGAAGACCCGCTGGCGCGCCGCCGCGTCGAGCCGGAGCGAAGGGTCGATGCCGAGGCCGACATTGTCGGCGACGGAAAGATGGGCGAAGAGGTTGTTGTCCTGGAAGACGATCGAGACGGGCCGGTCGGCCGGGTCGCGGCCCGCCATGTCCTTGCCGAGGAGCGTGACGCTGCCGGTCGCCGGCGTCTCGAAGCCGGCGATGACGTTGAAGAGCGTCGACTTGCCCGCCCCCGACGGACCCGCCACGGCGACGGCCGCGCCCTCGGGGATCGCGCAGTCGAAGGAAAGCTGCTTTTCGGCGAAGCGCACGGTCACGCCGCTGAGGCGGATGGCGATATCAGGCATCGGCGGGTCCTTGGCGCCGGCGGTCGGCGGCGGTCGAGGGGAGCGTGAGGAGGAGGCAGAGCACGCCGAGCACCAGCGCGATGCCGGCGGCGTCCGCCGTGCGGTAGCTCGCCATGCGGGAGAAGAGCAGCCAGGGCAGGGTGACGAAGCCCTCGGCGCCGAAGATCGCCACGGCGCCGAGATCGCCGAGCGACAGCGCCATGGCGAAGGCGAAGGCGGTCAGGAACGGCTTCCTCAGCGCCGGCAGGTCGATCCAGCGCAGCCGGTGCCGTCCGGTGACGCCGAGCGAGAGCGCCAGCCGCGCCGTGCGGGCGAGGTGGGTGCGGTAGGCGGGCTCCAGCACGCGCACGACGAAGGGCAGCGCCATCATCGCGTTGATGACGGTGATCACCGCCGGCGCGAAGCGCCCGGTCTCGCCGAAGGGCCTGAGCACCAGGAACCAGCCGGTCGCCACCACCACGGGCGGCACCAGCAGGATCAGCGAGCCCATCGCCGGCAGCGCGCGGGCCATCAGCCGCGTCGCCGTCCCGGAATCCGCGGCGCCGGCGAGCGGCGGCACCAGCACGATCGGCAGCGCGATGGCGAGCGACAGGCTCGCCGAGGAAAACGAGATGGCGAGGCTCGTCACGAGCGCCCGGTGCAGGAGCGGGTCGAGCGCCAGCCGGCCGAAATCGGCGGCGAGCCCCGAGGCGACGGTGGCGGCGAGCGGTGCGGCGGTGAAGAGCGTGAAGAGGACGAGCACCAGCGCGTCGGCGGGCCTGCGCCTTCTCCCGTCGAAGCGGCGGATGGCGCGCCCGGCCGTCATGCCCTCCTCCGGCGGCCGGCCGAGGAGGGTGCCGAGCGACAGCAGGCTCGCGGTGACGGCGATCTGCAGGAAGGCGAGGAGCACGGCGCGCGGCGGGTCGAAGTCGAAGCGCAGCGCCTGGTAGATCGCCACCTCGATCGTCGTTGCCGCCGGCCCGCCGCCGAGCGTCAGCACGATGGTGAAGCTCGCCGCGCAGAGCATGAAGACGAGGCCGGCGATGCCGGGGATGACGCGGCGGATCACCGGCCATTCGATCAGCCGGAATGTGGCGCCGCCGCCCATGCCGAGGTTCGCCGCCGTCAGCCAGTATTCCGCCGGGATGCGGTCGAGGGCGGCGAGCATCAGCCGCGCGGCGAGCGGCATGTTGAAGAAGACATGGGCGATCAGGATGCCCGTCAGGCCGTAGACGCTGACGGGGCTTGCAAGCCCCGCAAGCCGCAGGAGATCGTTGACGACGCCCTGCCGCCCCCAGATCTCGACGATGCCGAGTGCGGCCACCAGCGCCGGCAGGCCGAGCGGCACGGCGGAGAGGCGCAGCAGCCAGACCCGGCCGGGAAAGGCGCGCTGGCGGGCGAGCGCCCGGGCGACGGGGATCGCCAGCAGGATCGACAGGACCGTCGACAGCGTCGCCTGCAGCAGCGTGAAGCGGGCGACGCGCCAGGTATAGGCGTCGAGCAGCGGCGCGCCCGCGCCGTCGGCATGGGAAAGCAGCACGACGGTCGCCACGCCGACGAAGGCGAGCACGAAGCCGAGGGCGATGCCCCCGGCGGCGCGCAAGGCCCTGCGTTCGGCGCGGGCGAAGATCATCGCGCGCTCATGACGGAAAGCCACTCGTCGATCCAGGCCTTGCGGTTCTCCGCGACGGCCTCGGGCGAGTAGAGGAAGGTCTTCTCCGGCTTCACCAGCCGGTCGAAGGCCTCCGGCAGCGGGTCGCGCGTGGCGGCGGCGGGCATCATCCAGTTGGTCTCGGGGATGATCGACTGGAAGTCGGGGCCGGTCATGAAGGCGAGGAAGTCGCGGGCGAGCGCCTTGTCCTTGCCCGCCTTGGTCAGGCCGGCGACCTCGATCTGCACGTAGTGGCCCTCGGCGAAGGCGGCCGCCTTGTAGCGCTCCGTGTTCTCGGCGATCATGTGATAGGCGGGCGAGGTCGTGTAGGAGAGCACCATCGGCGCCTCGCCCTTGGTGAAGAGGCCGTAGGCCTCCGACCAGCCGGGCGTCACCGTCAGCACGCGGTCCTTGAGCTTCTCCCAGGCCGCCCCCGCCTCGTCGCCGTAGACGGATTTCACCCAGAGCAGCAGTCCCAGGCCGGGCGTCGAGGTGCGCGGGTCCTCGATGACGATCTTCTCGTCCGGGTTCCCCTCGACGAGTTCCTTCATGCTCGCCGGCGGGTCCTTCAGCGTCTCGCTGTCGTAGACGACGGCGAAATGGCCGTAGTCGTAGGGCAGGAACGTGTCGTCGGAGAAGCCGCCGGGCACCGTCAGGCCCTCGGGGGAAAGCCCGTGCGGCTCGAAGAGGCCCGTCGCCTTCGCCTCGGCGATCAGGTTGGTGTCGAGGCCGAGCACGACGTCGGCCCGCGTGCCCGCGCCTTCGAGCCTCAGGCGGGTGAGGAGCTCGACGCCGTCGGCCACGCCGACCCAGGTCACCTTGCAGGCGCAGGTCGCCTCGAAGGCCTCGGCGACCTTGGGGCCGGGACCCCAGTCGGCGACGAAGCTCTCGTAGGTGTAGACGGTGAGCGTCCTCTCCTGCGCGAGCGCCGGCAGGGCGAGGGATGCGGCGAGCGCCGCGATCGGGGAAACAATGGTCTTGCGCATCAGCGCCTCCTTCTGTCCATGAACGGGAATAGGGCGCTGGTCCGTGCCGTCTAATCCCTCCGCCGGTACGAGCCGGATCAGGTTCTTCGGGTTGGCGGAACGCCTCTCAGCCGGCGGATCGGAAATCCGCAGGCACCCCGTTAGAGCAAGGCAAGGGATAATCCGGCTTCGGGCGGGGCGCAAGGGCGGGCGCCTCTTTTCGCCCTGTTCCGCGCGAAACAGCGGCGGACCGGGCGATGTGGGACGGTCCGGTCACCGGACGAGAGAGGCTCGTCCTTCCAGAGAGATCGGGAGAGACCCACATGCGCAAGATCGTCGTTTCCGCCGCCATCGCCGCCGTCGCCGCCATCTCCTTCGCCGCCCCGTCCGAGGCCGGCGACTACGGCTACGGCTACAAGCCCGCCTGCTTCGTCAAGAAGGTGGCGTCCTACGACCATTACGGCAACCGCGTCGTCAAGAAGATCAGGGTCTGCAGGTAACGGCCATCCCCGACCTCCCGACGAGGCCCGGATGTCCCTGCGTCCGGGCCTTTGCGCGTGCCCGCGGGATTTTTCGCGCGCGCCGTTTTCCCCGCCCGCCGGACCCGTGCCTACAATCGTCCCGTTCCGCCCTCGGATACGCTGCCAGGCGTGGCAGTGAGGCGGGACCGGCGCGGGCCGTGGGGAAAGGACGCAAGGCCTCACGGACCGGGTCCGCGGAAAATGGTCTCCCTCTGGCGAACCGGGGGCGGCGGCGGGGCGGCGGACCTCCCCCTCGTCTCCTCTGGTCAAGTCGCCGGGCGTGCCTGTGTGGCACACAAGACGGTGGATTTGCGCCGGGCGGCGTCCGGGGGTTCGACGAACCCGGTTCGCCCGGCGCAGGTGGAAGACGGTGCCGACCGGCGGTCATGGCTGCGGCATCGTAGGCCTGAGGGCGTGCATGACCCCTTCTGCGGAGGGGCACGCCACCGTTCCCACAAAGCCCGCTGTCGCAGAGAGGCCGAAGTCGCGGGCACAAACCGCCGAACGGGATGCCGGAGGGTGTCACGTTTCATACATTCAGATGCGGCAGCCTCCGGCGCCCCGTCCGACAGATCCTCGAAACCACGGCGGATCCCGCGCGTGGCCGCAGGCGTATCCGCCAAAATCTTTCCCTTTCCGCAGAACATGCGCTAAGGGCTTGCCCATGACCATGCCGGCATCCACAGACCAGACCTTCGTCATCCTTCTCGGCGGCACGCTCGAGGCGACGCCGCGGCTGCGGGCGGACCTCAGCGGCGCCCGCTTCGTCGCCGCCGACGGCGGCATGCGCCATGCGGCGGCGCTCGGCGTCACGCCGGAGCTGTGGGTCGGCGACTTCGATTCGACGCCGCCCGAGCTCGTCGCCGCCTGGCCGGAGGTCGAGCGCCAGCCCTATCCCGCCGCCAAGAACGAGACGGACGGCGCCATCGCGGTCGCCGCGGCGGCCGAGCGCGGGGCGCGGCGGATCCTGCTTGCCGGCGCGCTCGGCGGCGAGCGCTCCGACCACGCGCTGATGCACCTCATCCACGCCGTGTCGCTCGCCGAGCGGGGCTTCTCCGTCAAGCTCACCTCCGGCGAGGAGGAGGCCTGGCCGCTCCTGCCGGGGACGCGGGCGATCGACCTGCCCAGGGGCAGCCTCTTCTCGATCCTCGGCCTCCAGCCGCTCGCCGGCCTCGACCTTCGGAACGTGCGCTATCCGCTTGAGGATTTCTCGCTGCCCTTCGGCTCGTCGCGCACCGTCTCCAACGTGGCGGAAGGGCCGGTCAGCCTGTCGCTTGCCGCCGGCCGCGCGGTCCTCATCGCCCGGCCCTACGATCTTTCGGGAGCCTGAGCCTTGGCACCGCCCATCCTCAAACTCGACGACATCACCCTGAGCTTCGGCGGCACGCCGCTGCTCGCCGGCGCCGGCCTGCAGGTGGAGCCGGGCGACCGCATCTCGCTCGTCGGCCGCAACGGCTCGGGCAAGTCGACGCTGATGAAGATCGCCGCCGGCCTCGTCGAGCCGCAGTCGGGCGAGGTCTTCCGCCATCCCTCCGCGACGATCCGCTACCTGCACCAGGCGCCCGATTTCGACGGCTTCGACACGGTCGCCGCCTATGCGGAGGCCGGCCTCGGCCCGGGCGACGATCCCTATCGCGTCACCTACCTGCTGGAGCACCTCGGCCTCACCGGCGCCGAGGATCCGGCGTCGCTGTCGGGCGGCGAGGCGCGGCGCGCGGCGCTCGCCCGGGTGCTGGCGCCCGAGCCCGACATCCTGCTCCTCGACGAGCCGACCAACCACCTCGACCTGCCGACCATCGAATGGCTGGAAGGCGAGCTGCAGTCGACCCGCTCGGCCCTCGTCGTCATCTCGCACGACCGCCGCTTCCTCGAGAAGGTCTCGAACGCCACCGTCTGGCTCGACCGCGGCCAGTCGCGCCGTCTGAACCGGGGCTTCGGCCATTTCGAGGCCTGGCGCGACGAGGTGCTGGAGGCGGAGGAACTGGAGCAGCACAAGCTCGGCAAGGCGATCGAGCGCGAGGAGCACTGGCTGCGCTACGGCGTCACGGCGCGGCGCAAGCGCAACATGCGCCGCCTCGGCCAATTGCACGAGATGCGCGCCCGCCACCGCGGCCACCGGGGCCCGCAGGGCAGCGTGCAGGCGGGCGTCTCCGAGGCGCAGGAGTCCGGCAAGCTGGTGATCGAGGCGGAGAGGGTCGCCAAGAGTTTCGGCGGGCGCGTAATCGTCGCGCCCTTCTCGATCCGCGTGCATCGCGGCGACTGCATCGGCCTCGTCGGCCCGAACGGCGCCGGCAAGACGACGCTGCTGAAGCTTTTGACCGGCCAGCTCGAACCCGACGGCGGCACGGTGAAGCTCGGCACCAATCTGGAGATCGCCACGCTCGACCAGCGCCGCGAGGACCTGAACCTCGACGACACGCTCGCCCACTACCTCACCGACGGGCGCGGCGAGACGCTTCTCGTCAACGGCGAGCAGCGTCACGTGACGGGCTACATGAAGGAATTCCTGTTCCAGCCCGAGCAGGCCCGCACGCCGATCCGCAACCTGTCGGGCGGCGAGCGCGCCCGGCTGATGCTGGCGCGCATCCTGTCGCGGCCGGTCAACCTGCTGATTCTCGACGAGCCGACCAACGACCTCGACATCGAGACGCTCGATCTCCTGCAGGAGATCGTCTCCGGCTTTCCCGGCACCGTGCTCCTCGTCAGCCACGACCGCGACTTCCTCGACCGCACCGTCACCTCGACCATCGCGCCCGCCGACCCGGAGAACCCGGACGGCCGCTGGATCGAATATGCCGGCGGCTATACCGACATGATGGCGCAGCGCCGCGGCGCGATCGAGGAGAAGCGCAGGACGGAGAAGGCGGAGAGGACGAAGCCCGCCGCCGCCCAGCCCGCCGAGGGCAAGGCGAAGGGCAAGCTCTCCTACAAGCAGAAGTTCGCGCTCGAAAACCTGCCGAAGGAGATGGAGAAGACGCAGAAGGAGATCGCCGCGCGCGAGGAGAGGATGGCCGATCCTGCCCTCTTCTCGAAGGACCCTGCCGCCTTCAACAGGCTCGCCGCCGAGCTGGAGACGTTGCGGGCCGGGCTTTCGAGGATGGAGGAGGAGTGGCTGGAGCTGGAGATGCTGCGCGAGGAGCTGGAGGGGTAAGGTTTCATAGGGAATGCGGCGTAGCCGATCCCCTTCTCCCCGGCGGGGAGAAGGTGGCCCGAAGGGCCGGATGAGGGGGTGAAGCACGGTGGAGCAATCATGATTTCGCCTACGGCGTCCCCCTCATCCCGCTGCCGCGACCTTCTCCCCGCCGGGGAGAAGGGGCAAGCGGCGCTCCCATCATTCCATATGGAAGGCTCCCGAAATCTTCCCCACCCCCCGCCGCCGCCCCTATCATCAACGGCGTGGATTGATTCCCGGCCGGCACGGGTCTATTTAAAACGCTCGTGGTGATTTGGCCGGCCGGCTTGCAGCCACGTTAAACAAGTCGCTAAAGGGCCGCGCGAGGACAAGCCTTCCGTGGACCGGTTGCGACGACGTTGCGGCCGGTTTTTTGTTTGCGATCGAGTAGAGAGATGCCCATCAAGATTCCCGATACGTTGCCCGCCTTCGAAACCCTCGTCGGGGAAGGCGTGCGGGTGATGACCGAGACCGTGGCGATCCGGCAGGATATCCGCCCGCTGCAGATCGGGCTCCTCAATCTCATGCCGAACAAGATCAAGACCGAGGTGCAGATGGCGCGCCTCGTCGGCGCGACGCCGCTGCAGGTGGAGCTGTCGCTGGTGCGCGTCGGCGGCCACCGGCCGAAGAACACCTCCGAGGAGCACCTGCTCGCCTTCTACGACACGTGGGAGGAGATCCGCCACCGCAAGTTCGACGGCTTCATCATCACCGGCGCGCCGGTGGAGACGCTCGACTACGAGGACGTCACCTACTGGGACGAGATGAAGCGCATCTTCGACTGGACCGAGACCAACGTGCATTCGACGCTCAACGTCTGCTGGGGCGCGATGGCGGCGATCTACCATTTCCACGGCGTGCCCAAGCACACGCTCGCCGAAAAGGCCTTCGGCGTCTACCGCCACCACAACCGCAAGCCCTCCTCGGTCTATCTCAGCGGCTTCTCCGACGACTTCCAGATCCCCGTCTCGCGCTGGACCGAGGTGCGCATCGAGGACATCCGCAGGGTGCCGGAGCTCGACATCCTGATGGATTCCGACGAGACCGGCGTCTGCCTCGTGCAGGAGAAGGCGGGCAACCGGCTCTACATCTTCAACCACGTCGAATACGACTCGACCTCGCTTGCCGACGAGTATTTCCGCGACGTCGACGCCGGCGTGCCGATCAAGCTGCCGAAGAACTACTTTCCCCACAACGATCCGACGCTTCCGCCGCAGAACCGCTGGCGCAGCCACGCCCACCTGCTCTTCGGCAACTGGATCAACGAGATCTACCAGACCACGCCCTACGACCTGGAGAAGATCGGGACGGGCGCCTGAGGCCGGCGTCGCCTCCGAAAAGTATGATTTTTTAATTGCGGGCCGGCGGGATTTGCAGCAGTTTGCCGGCCTGTAGCAATTCCGGCAAAGGCGCGGCGGTTCCGCGCCCGGAATTGCGTCGAACCGAACGGATGCCGGCACAGGAGACGGACTTGGCAGACAACGAGATTTTCGGCCGCCTGCAGACCGGCGAAGAGGTGCGGCGCGTCACGATCGCCGGCGGCGGGCTGACGGCGAAGGTGCTGACCTGGGGCGCGGTCATCCAGGACCTGCGGCTTGCGGGCCACCGGCCGCCGCTCGTGCTCGGCTTCGAGGATTTCGCCCATTACCCGGCTCACTCCCCCTATTTCGGCGCGACGCCGGGCCGCTGCGCCAACCGCATCGACGGCGGCCGGCTCGTCATCGACGGTAAGGCGTTCCCGCTCGAGCGCAACGAGGGCGGCGTCAACCACCTGCACGGCGGCAGCGACGGCATCGGCCGCCGCAACTGGCGCATCGCGGGCGAGGGGCCGGACCACGTCGTGCTCGCCATCACCGATCCCGCCGGGCGCGCCGGCTATCCGGGGACGTGCGAGATCACCTGCACCTATCGCCTGCACGGCGACGGCGTCCTTTCGGTCTCCTACACGGCGACGGCCGACGCGCCGACGCCCGTCAACCTCTGCCAGCACAGCTACTTCATCCTCGACGACGGAGCGGACGCGCTCGGCCACGAGATCCGCATCGCGGCGGAAAGCTACCTGCCGGTCGATGAACACCTGATCCCGACCGGCGAGGTCCGTCCCGTCGCCGGCACGGCCTTCGACCTCACCCGCTTCACGCCGATGCGCCGGCAGGTGGAGCCGGGCGGCGTCGCCTTCGACCACAATTTCTGCCTCTCGCCCGGCCGCACCGCCAAACGCAGCGTCGCGGAAGTGCGCAGCCCCGCCTCGGGCGTGTCGCTCGAGGTTTCGACCACCGAGCCCGGCGTGCAGCTCTACACCGGCAGCAAGGTCGACGTGCCGGTGCCCGGGATAGAGGGCCGGCGCTATTCCGCCTTCGCCGGCTTCTGCCTGGAGACGCAGCTCTGGCCCGACGCGGTCAACCACCCGTCCTTCCCCGACGCGATCCTGCGTCCCGGCGGGACCCTGCGCCAGGAGACGGACTACGTGTTCCGCCGGAGCTGAGCGGGAATCCCGGTAAAAAGTCGCGGCCGGTGCAGAAACGCTCTTACCATGACGTGCACAGTCAATTATGACGGGCCGATGACAACCCGAGGCAAGTAAGAGACGCCCATGCTTTCGCTGTTCCGCAAACTGATGCCGCGCGAAGACCGTTTCTTCGATCTCTTCGAACAGCATTCCCGCACGGTCGTCGGCGCGGCCGAATCGCTGCAGGCGCTGCTCGCCGGCGGTCCGGACATGGAACGGCATTGCGAGCGCATCGTCGCGCTGGAGGACGAGGCGGACGACATCACCCGCGAGGTGCTGCTCGCCGTGCGCCGCAGCTTCATCACCCCCTTCGACCGCGGCGACATCAAGGACCTCATCCAGTCGATGGACGACGCCATCGACATGATGCACAAGACGGTGAAGACCATCCGGCTCTACGAGAAGACGAGCTTCGAGCCGGGCATGCAGGAGATGGGCGCCGTGGTCGTCAAGGCGGCCCACCTCATCGCCGAGGCCATCCCGCTGCTCGACCGCATCGGCCAGCACGCCGGCCGCCTCAGCGCCATCACCGAGGAGATCACCAAGGTCGAGGGCCGGTCCGACGAGCTGCACGACGAGGGCCTGAAGGGCCTCTTCCGGAGCTACGGCAGGACGGACCCGATGGCCTACGTGATCGGCCGCGAGATCTACGGCGAGCTGGAGAAGGTGGTCGACCGCTTCGAGGACGTGGCGAACGAAATAAGCGGCATCGTGATCGAGAACGTCTGATGGACGCCACGCTCGCCCTTCCGTTGCTTGCCGGCCTGATCGGCGTCGCCCTCTTCTTCGATTTCCTGAACGGCCTTCACGACGCGGCGAACTCGATCGCCACCATCGTCTCGACGCGCGTGCTGCGCCCGCAATATGCCGTGTTCTGGGCGGCCTTCTTCAATTTCATCGCCTTCCTGTTCTTCGGCCTGCACGTCGCCGAGACGCTCGGCACCGGCATCATCGACCCGGGCATCGTCACGCCGCTCGTCATCTTCTCGGCGCTGATGGGCGCGATCATCTGGAACATCGTCACCTGGGTGTTCGGCATCCCGTCGAGCTCGTCGCACGCGCTGATCGGCGGCCTCGTCGGCGCGGGCCTCGCCAAGACCGGCTTCGATTCCGTCGTGTGGACGGGCCTGCTCAAGACCGCGAGCGCCATCTTCATGTCGCCCGCCATCGGCTTCCTGCTGGCGCTCGTGCTGATCCTCATCGTCTCGTGGATCTTCGTGCGGCAGACGCCCTTCGCGGTCGACCGCACCTTTCGCGTCATGCAGTTCGTCTCCGCCTCGCTCTATTCGCTCGGCCACGGCGGCAACGACGCGCAGAAGACGATGGGCATCATCGCCGTCCTGCTGTTCTCGCAGGGCTATCTCGGCGACGAGTTCCACGTGCCCTTCTGGGTGGTCATCACCTGCCAGGCGGCGATGGCGCTCGGCACGCTGATGGGCGGCTGGCGCATCGTCCACACGATGGGCTCGAAGATCACCCGGCTCACGCCGATGCAGGGCTTCTGCGCCGAGACGGGCGGGGCGATCACGCTGTTCGGCGCGACCTGGCTCGGCATCCCGGTCTCCACCACGCACACGATCACCGGCGCGATCATCGGCGTCGGCGCCGCCCGCCGCGTCTCCGCCGTGCGCTGGGGCATCGCCGGCAACATCGTCATCGCCTGGATCGTGACCCTGCCCTCCGCCGCCGCGATCTCGGCGCTGTTCTACCTGGCAGTGGACGCGTTCTAGGCGGGCTCGCGGGGTGCGGGCCGAAGCTATGCCGGGGCGAGCGGTCGCCCTCGGCAGCCTCCTACCCTTCAGCTTCGCCGGGCTGAGACGGCGGCAACGGCTCCAGCGGCTTCTTCGCCAGCTCGGCGGCCGCCTGCGCGAGCTCCGTCAGTCCGCGCACGATGTCTGCGAGATGGCACAAGGGGGACCCGCCAGGTGCCGCTGCGTCACTGCCCGCTTCGCCGGAATCAGCTTCGCCGTCTTCTGCCGTCTGCATTTCCCGCCCTCCCCGTGCGGGATGTCGAATGCGCGGCGCGCTCGAAAGTTCCGGCAGGAAATCAGCCTTCAGCAAGGCGTCGGAATTGACGGGGAGGCGCGTCTTGCCGTCGCCGTGGACGAAGTGCCGTCGTCCTTCTTCTCCCGGCGTGGTTGGTCGGACCTCCATGATGCCATCGCACTCACCCCGCATTCCGCCGGCCGGCCGGCGCTTCATGGCAACAAGCCCCTGAATTTGCTTGCTGTCCCGGTCGTGTCGGCTATCTTTCATCCCGTTGGAACCAAAAGGAGGAGAAGGCCATGCGGCTGATGTCCATCATTGCCGTTGTCTCGGTCGCCGTATTCGCAGCCGGCTGCGTATCGGAAACCAGCTACAATCGCGCGCAGGAGATCGTGCGCGGAAGCCCGGCGGCGAAACGGGACGGCGTGAACAAGTGCTATGCCGGCGCCCGCAGGGCGTCTCCCGCCCGCAAGGCCGAGATGGCGAAGATCATGAACGTCAGCCCCCGCCGCGACGTCGCGCGCATCTATTGCCAGCGGGCGTTCAACGGTGTTGCGAGCGGACGCATCACCTATGACGACTTCAGAACGCAAAGCCCGCGCTTCATCCGGGTCATTCAAGGCCGGTGACGGCCGCGGCCGCCAAGGCCGGATCGCCGCGGCCGGATGCCGCGGCGGCTTCGATGCCGGAAGGCGCGGTGGACGCCTTGTCCGCCGCGTCTTCCCTGTCCTGAGCACGTTTCGGCCTTCCAGCACCGTCCGCGGGGCGTGCAGCGGTGCGGGCGGCGGTCCGCGAAACTTCCCGGCACCGAACGCCCTTCGATCCCTCCTGCCGCACGTTCCGGAGGGAGACCGACGCCGGAAGCGCTTCGGCGCGGCGTGGCGTCGATCGATCATTTTAGCAGCCGCGCAAATTAAGCGTTAACCGCGATTCGGCGTGGCGCGGAACATCTCGTCTCCTGACCGATTTTCCGTAGCAGGATTGTCTGGCCGCAGCGGGCGGGATCGGCAGGGATGGCGATGGACCAGTTGGAAAGGCATCAGCTCGGAAGGCTTGGAAGGGCGGCGGTCGCGCTCGCGGAGAAAACACCGGATGCGATGCTGGCCATGGATGCGGACGGGCGCATCCGCTTCCGGAACCGCGCGGCGGAGGAGATGTTCGGGATGGACGGCGCGGGCGCGGCGGGCCGTCTCTTTTCGTCCCTGCTGACGGCGCGGTCATGGTCGGCGGTCGCGGGCGAGCTGGCGAAGGCGAGGGAGAACCCTCGCTGGAAGGGGCGCGTGCTCCGGGTGGAGGCCTGCCGGGGAGGAGGAGAGACGTTTCCCGCCGAGATGTCGCTCGCCGTATGGCGCGAGGATGAAGGGGACCGGTTCGGCGTCATCGTGCGCGACGTGACGCGGCGCGATTCCGATCGCGAGAGGCTTCGCTATCTCACCCATTTCGACCAGCTCACCGGCCTGCCCAACCGCACGCGCTTTCTGGAGCGGATCGAGGAGGAGCTGCGGGGAGGCCGCGCCTTCACGATCCTGAAGCTCGGGCTCGACCGGTTCAAGGAGATCAACGCCTCGCTGGGGCTTGCGGCGGGGGACGCGCTCCTGCGCCGCGCCGGCGAGCGCATCGCCGAGGCCGTGGGACCGGACGCCTTCGTCGCGCGGCTCGGGGCGGACGAGTTCGGTGTCCTGTGGTCGGGCAGCGATGACCCGATGCGGGCGCGGACCGTCGGCGAATACGTCCTGTCGGTGCTGACGCAGCCTTTCGACGTGGAAGGGACGAGCTGTCATGTCGGAGCCAGCATGGGCGTCGTGCTCTCGCCGGCGCTGGCGCGCTTCGACACCGCGGACGCCGCGCTGAAGAGCGGGCTGCTGGCCCTCCACGAGGCGAAGAAGGCGGGGGGACGGCGGATGGCGCTGTTTCGCCCGCAGCATGGCGAGGAGATGATCGAGCGCCGCAAGGTGGAGGAGGAACTCCACGAGGCCTTCGCCCGCCGCGAGTTCGAGCTCCTCTATCAGCCGCAGGTGAGGCTGCGCGACCGGCGCATCGTCGGGGCCGAGGCGCTCATCCGCTGGCGCCATCCGGTGCGCGGGCTGCTCTCCCCGACGAGCTTCCTGCACGTCCTGGAGGCGAGCGAGCTCGCCGGCCCGGTCGGCGGATGGGTGATCGCCGAAGGGTGCGCCTTCGCGGCGGAGCTCATGCACGCCGGCAAGCCGCTGCGCATCGGGGTCAACCTGTTCGGCACCCAGCTTCGCGACGGCAAGCTGGCGGACGTCGTCACCCGCAGCCTGGCGGCGAGCGCCCTTCCGGCGCATCTGCTCGAGCTCGAGATCACCGAGACCACCGTCCTGGGCCTCGACGGCGAGATGATCGGCCCGCTGCGGCAGCTGCGCGCGATGGGCGTGGGCATCGCCTTCGACGACTACGGGACCGGCTATGCGTCGCTTAGCCTGCTGAAGCGCTATCCGCTGACGCGACTGAAGATCGACCGGGAGTTCGTCCAGAATCTCGAAAGCGACCCGAGCGACGTCGCCATCATCAAGGCCGTCCTCGCCATGGCGAACGCCCTCGACCTCAACGTCATCGCGGAAGGCATGGAATCGGAGACCCAGGTCGCCGTCCTCGAGAAACTCGGCTGCAGGGAAGCGCAAGGATATCTCTTCGGCAAGCCGGTCGACAGGCACGCGTTCCGCCGGATGCTGCTGGGAACGGCAACGCCGGCGGCCGCATAGGAAAAGCCATGGCAACAGCCTCGACGCCCTCCCCGTCCTTCTCATCGCGTCTGTGGAGATTTCTGGTGCGCAATCGCTTCGCAATCCGCGATCTGGGCCTGCTGCTCGCCGCCGTCCTCGTCGCCGCCTATCTCGTGTTCGAGCTGCGCGTCCTGATGGACGCGGACACCGACACGTTCGAGGAGCAGAGCTTCGCCCTGCACGAGGTCCTGGTCTTCAGCACCGTCCTGTCCGTGGGGCTGCTGCTCTTCGCGTGGCGGCGGTATGCGGCCCTGAAACGGGAGGTGGCGCGCCGCGTCGCGGCCGAGCAGACCGCCCGGCAGCTCGCCTACCAGGATCCCCTGACGGGGCTGGCCAACCGCCGGCAGTTCGAGGAGGCGCTCCGGCAGGCGGCGGGCTCGCCGCCGGCGGCCGGCCATGTCCATGCCGTCCTCCTCCTCGACCTCAACGGCTTCAAGCAGATCAACGACACCTACGGGCACGGCGCCGGCGACGAGGTGCTGATCGTCGTCGCGCAGCGGCTGCTGCGCGACGTGCGCGAGAACGATCTGGTGGCGCGGCTCGGCGGCGACGAATTCATCGTGCTGGCGAGGCACCTGCTGGGGCCGGACGATGCCGCCAGCATCGCGCTGCGGATCATCCAGGGGCTTTCCGAGCCGGTCGCGGCCGGCACGGTCCGGCACCAGGTCGGCGCCGGCATCGGCGTGGCGCTGCTGCCGGACGACGCATCGACGGCGGACGAAGCCATCCGCAAGGCGGATCTCGCCCTCTATCGGGCGAAGGCGGAGCGGCGGTCGACGTTCCGGTTCTTCGAGGAGGACATGGACCGGCTCATGCGCGAGCGCGACCGCATCGAGCGGGACCTGCGGCAGGCGCTGGAGGAAAGCCGGATACAACCGCGCTTCCGCCCGTCGATCGACCTGAAATCGGGCCGCATCGTCGGGTTCGAGGCCGTGCCGAGCTGGAGGACGGCGACCGAGGAAGAGATCCCGCCGGAGCGGTTTCTGCCGATCGCCGAGGAAACGGGGCTCGGCCACCGCATAGCCGCCGACATCCTGAAGGCCTCCTGCGAGGCCGCCGCATGCTGGCCGCAGGAGGTCGCGCTGTCGATCGACATCCTGCCCTCCCAGCTGAAGGACCAGGACCTCAGCGCCAGCATCCTGCGCACGCTGGACGACGCCGGCTTCGCGCCGGAGCGCCTAGAGGTGGACGTGTCGGAGAACCTCGTCGTGCAGGACCTGAACGCGGCCAAGCGAACGCTCGCCCCGCTGAGGGCGGCGGGCGTCAGGATCGCCCTCGACAATTTCGGGACGGGCTATTCCAACCTCTACCACATGCAGGAATTCGGCATCGACAAGGTCAAGATCGACCGGCGCTTCGTCGAGAACATGGTCGAGGACGACGCCGCGCGGATGGTGCGCGCCCTCGCCGGCCTGGGACACGGCCTCGGCCTCTCCGTCAGCGCCGACGGCATCCCCGAAGACGCCGCCGGCCACCTCCTGCTCGCGTCCGGCATTCGCGAGGGCCAGCCGCAGAGCGGGCTCGTCTCGGCGGCGGAGGCGAGCGGCATGGTCGCCGGGTCCCGCGACCGGTTCGCCTACGGAGAGACCAGGTGACGCGGCCGCGCCTCCGGGCGGCGGAGGAAGCCGATACGTCCGGCCCGGCACCGATCCGCCGCCGTCGGTCCTCTTCGATCTCCGTCCGGGCGGGTGCCGGCCGCCGGGGGCCTTCCTTCGCCGTTAACCCTGTGGCAAAAGAACGCGCCGCCCCGCCATCTTCGCGGCGGATTTGCCGGCGAGGAGACGGTATCCATTCTCCGCCCGGCCGGGCGACGACGCGACAGGCATGACGAAACACACGATCTCCCTCTCCATGACATCCACGCTTCTCGCCCGCACCGCGGGCGACCAGTGGATCGTCATGCCCGCCGTCTCGGTCCGCACCGCCGCGACGGCGGTCGACGCCGGGGGCACGGCCGCCGACCGCTCGCTCGTCATCGACGGCACGGTGGCCTCGACGGGCGGCGACGCCGTGCTCTTCGGCCACGGCTCGATCGCCGCCAGGGCCGGCCTCGTCTCGATCAAGGCCGACGGCGTCGTTTCCGGCAAGCTCGCGGGCCTCGTCGCCGCCGGCGCCGGCCTCGTCGTCCACAACGAGGGCACGCTGTCGGGCGGCACGCTCGGCGCCGGCCTCTCGGGCGCGGGCCTGAACCTCACCAATCGCGGCTCGCTCCTCTCCGCCGGCCTCGGCGTGACCGCGAGCGGCAACGACGCGCTCGTCACCAATCACGGCCTCCTGCGCAGCGTCGGCGATGCGCTCTCCGTGAAGGGCAAGGGCGCGATCCTCACCAATTACGGCGATATCCGCTCCACCGCCGGCGACGGCATTGCGAGCGCCGGCACGAAGGCGATCGTCACCAACAGCGGCACGGTCGACGCGCGGCTGGACGCGCTGGCCGTGACGGGAAGCGGCGCGACGATCACCAACAACGGCAGGATCGTCTCGCGCGCGGACGAGGGCCTCGTCGTCACCGGCGCGAAGGCGGTCCTCTCGAACAACGGCACGATCTCCGCGCAGAAGGACGCCGTGCGCCTCGACGGGGCGGGGGTGACCTTCGCCAACCACAAGACCCTCGCCTCGACGGCGGGCGAGGCGCTGGACGTCTCCGCCTCCGCCGCGCGCATCACCAACAACGGCACGATGAAGGGCGCGTCCGGCGTGCTGGTCGACGGCGCCGCCGCGGTGCTGGTGAACAACGGCACGGTGACGGCGACCGCCGCCAAGGGCATCGCCGTGGCGCTGGCCGGTCCGGGCCGGAACGTGTTTTCCAACAACGGCACGCTCAAGGCCGAGGGGCTCGCCTTCAAGGGCGGCGGCGGTGCGGAGACCGTGACCAACAACGGCACGATCCGCGGCAAGGTCGATCTCGGCGCCGGCAACGACGTCTTCGACACGCGCGGCGGCAAGGTGACGGGCTCCGTCGCCGGCGGCAAGGGCAACGACACCTATCTCGTCGCCGATGCGAAGCTCGCCCTCGTCGAAAGGGCGGGGCAGGGCAGCGACACCGTCCAGTCCGCCGTCAGCTACAGGCTCGGGGCGAATATCGAGAAGCTCGTCCTCCTCGGCAGCGCCGGCCTCGACGGCACCGGCAACGGCCTCGACAACGTGCTGATCGGCAACGGCGGCGCCAACCGGCTCTCCGGCGGCGCCGGCAGGGACGTCCTCGACGGCGGCAGGGGCAACGACACGCTGAAGGGCGGCACCGGCAGGGACAGTCTGGTCGGCGGCGCGGGCGCGGACACGCTCTACGGCGGAACGGGTGCGGACACGTTCGTCTTCAGGTCGGTCAAGGATTCGACGGTGTCGGCTTCCGGCCGCGACACGATCCACGACTTCTCGCGCAAGCAGGGCGACAGGATCGACCTCGGCGCGATCGACGCGAACGCCAAGGCCGGCGGCGACCAGGCCTTCACCTTCATCGGCGCGCAGAAGTTCGACGGGAAGGCGGGCGAGCTGCGCTACGAGAAGAAGGGCGGCGACACCTTCGTCCACGGCGATATCGACGGCGACGGGACCGCGGACTTCTCCATCAAGGTCGACGGTTCTCTCAATCTGACGAAGGCCGACTTCCTGCTGTAGCGCGCCGGGGAGGCATGACAGCCGGGGAAGAAGGGCCTGGCCTAGCCGGCCGCCCGGGCAAGCGCTTCTTCCGCCCATTGGTTGAGGCTCTTTCCGGAGAGCTCGGCCGCGATGGCCGCCCGGCGGTGAACATCGGGGCTGACCCGAAACATCATCTTGCCGGAATAGGGCTTCCGAGGCTCCTTGCCGGCCGTGGCGCAGGCTTCGAGATAATCGTCCACGGCCTCGCGGAAAGCCTCCTTCAGCCCTGCGACGGTATCGGAATGGAAGCCGACCACATCATCGATGCCGGCGATCCGGCCGAAGAAGATTTCATCCTCGCTGTCGAATTCGATGCGAGCGCTATAGCCATTGTAAGTCATGACGTTGGTCATGGCGTCACTCCTATGAGGGTGAGGAATTCGCGAGCGTCCTTGACCTGGTAACATTTGGCTTCCTTGTCCGGATGAGGGTGGTGGAAGCCGGCGACGTTGCCGTCCTTCACAAACCGAACATGGGGGCCGTTACCTTTAACGACTTCGCAGCCAGCAGCGACAAGAAGGCTCTCGATGTCGGCCCATTCGATCGTTCCCGAAGCCGGGCTCCTGAATACGGCCGCCAGGGTCTTCTTCTGCTTGCTGTTCATGCTAGCAATATAAGTCTTTGCGGTATATGCGCAAGCAGATTTTGCTAGCATCAGGTCCCCGACCGATGCCGACCGTCATTCATTCCATTTTACCTCGAGGTGCCCGCCAAGGGCCAAGACGCCACGGCTGATGGCCCTGAAATTCGGAGATTTGGTGCGATACCCGCGCGTCTGAAAGTAGCGTTTGGTGCCAGCCTCTTCATCCGCATCACGCATCGTCCAGTTCACGTCGTAGCAGCGGCAACGAAACTGATCGAGTGCGGGGACGCCCGTGATTTTATAGGGCTTCTTCTTTCGATGGTATCCGTAGTATCGGGCGGCCGCCTGGATATTGCGCCAATCCACCCCCGGAAATTCCCGGCAGATTATCTCTTTCGACGCCTCGGGGTAGAGTTTTCTCAGCTTCTGGCGGGCCGGCCATTCCCATGATTGACGGGGCTTAACCAGCCCGAGCTTTCGACAACGAGCCTGAATGGCAATGCGGGAACGGCCATTGAGAATCTGATAGAGGGCGAAGTAGTCGGGATGAAACAACCGGCAGATCAAATCCTCTTCCTCGGCCCATAGCCGATGTCCGCTTATGGAGAAACCGGTTCGCAGCATCCTGGCGCGGGCGCGCTCTGCCGACGCCACATTACGGGCAAGGTGGGTAAAATCCATTGATAAAGCCTGCTTTAGGCCGTTACGGCTTCTTGACCTTCATAACCCGATAGGAATTAAACGTCCCCGACTTGTCGGTAAATACATCCACCACCGCCCTGGGAAGGCCATTCAACTCCCTCAGCTTGTAGGCCAGATGCGCAAAGTCGAGCTTTAGCCTTTCAATCTCGCTTGCCCGAACCTCGACAATCCGTGCTTCTATTTCAGCTTTTTGGCGGAGAAGGTCATCAAGCTCAGACATTAAAATACCTCGGCTGAGTGGCAATCCGAGTCTTTTCTATGAAGCCAGCCGGCCGCGCCACTCTCATTCGCTCGCGGCCTTTCTGTCGATTTAAGAGACATGCTTCGCTGTCTCGTTGCGAGGCAAGAACGGGTGAAAAATTGATATTTCGATCATGTGAGCGCCGGCGATTTTTGTCAGGCAAGCTTAGTAGGCACTGTAGGCACCCCGTCTGCCTGAATTGGGGCCATCGACCTTTGCGCACTTATGGAACTGCTACTAGTTTCCTTCCAGCGGAAAGGTGGACGCAGAGGTGGAACGAGCGGAATAGAATCCGGCCAGCATATTGATTTAAATCATATTTCAACAAGGAAATGGTGCCCCATGCCGGAATCGAACCAGCACTCCTTTCGGAACTCGATTTTGAGTCGAGCGCGTCTACCAGTTCCGCCAATGGGGCACGGTGCGGCAGCGATTGCCGTTTACACGAAGGCCGGGCAGGCGGCAACGGGCAAATGCGGCGCGGGGTGCGACGATCACATGTCCGTGCGGTGATTTACAACGGCGCCGCACCTGATAGAACTGCCCGCCGTCCGGCCACGGCATCGGCCGGCCGATCCGGAAGGCTCCCATGACCGCATCGCTTACCCTTTCCCGCAAGACCAGCGCCGTCCTCCTTGCGCTCGGCATGGCCGCGACCGTCGGCGGCGCGCTCGCCTTCGAGCATGTCGGCGGCTACATCCCCTGCGCGCTCTGCCTGCTGCAGCGCGATCCCTATTATTACGGCATCCCGGTCGCCGTCGCCGCCGCCCTTTCGGCCGCCCTCGGCGGGCCGGCCTGGCTGACGCGCGGGCTTCTTGCGATCGTCGGCATCACGATGCTCGTCGGTGCGGGCATGGGCGTCTATCACGCCGGCGTCGAATGGGGCTTCTGGGAAGGCCCGGCCACCTGCGCGACGACGGCCCAGGCCGTCACGCAGGATGCCGGCGACCTCCTCGCCGACCTCAACGCCAAGCACGGGCCGTCCTGCACGGAGGCGTCGCTGCGCGTCCTCGGCCTCTCCTTCGCCGGCTGGAACGTGATCGCGAGCCTCATCCTCGCCGCGATCGCCTTTGCGGGCGTGCGGTCGGCCAAGGCCTGAAAAGCCGGAGCCCGGTCAGGGCTGGAGCTCGACGTTCCAGTAGAGGTAGTCCATCCAGCTCTCGTGCAGATAGTTGGGTGGAAACAGTCGCCCGTTGTTGTGCAGATCCTGAACCGTCGGTTGATAGGGCTTCTGCTGCGGGAACATGCCCGCCTGTCGCGGCAGCTTGCTGCCTTTCCTCAGGTTGCAGGGGGAGCAGGCGGCGACCACGTTCTGCCAGGTCGTCTCGCCGCCGTGGGCGCGCGGGATGACGTGGTCGAAGGTGAGGTCGTCCGGCGACCCGCAATACTGGCATTCGAACCGGTCGCGCAGGAACACGTTGAACCGGGTGAAGGCCGGGTGGCGCGAGGGCTGCACGTAGGTCTTGAGGCTCACGACGCTCGGCAGGCGCATCGTGAAGCTGGGGGACGAGACCGAATGGTCGTATTCGGCGATGATGTTTACGCGGTCGAGAAACACGGCCTTGATCGCGTCCTGCCAGGACCAAAGCGACAAGGGATAATAACTCAGCGGCCGGTAGTCGGCGTTCAGCACGAGCGCCGGCAGGGCCTGCGGTGAAACAGAAATCGTCAAGGGCGTCTCCTGAGCGATTCAGCATCTGCCCCTGTATATTAGGTCCGTTGTTACAGCATTGTGAAGCCGGAAAGAAAAGGCAAAACACAAGTTTCCGCCTCGCCGGCCATCGGTCAGCCCTCGAGGACCGGCACGGTTTCGCGCCGCATCTGCCGGGCGTAATAGGCCCAGAACAGCCGGGCGGAAACGCCGCGCCAGGGCGACCAGGCGGCGGCGATCCGGTCGAGCTCGGACGGCGTCGGGCGGGTGGGGAGGCCGAGCCCGTGGGCGACGGCGTTCTGCAACGCCACGTCGCCGGACGGGAAGATGTCGGGATAGCCGCCGCAGAAGAGCAGGTAGACCTCCGCCGTCCAGCGGCCGACGCCCTTCACCGCCGTCAGGAGGCGGATCGCCGTCTCCGGCTCCATCCGGCAGAGCGCGTCGAGGTCGAGCGCGCCGCGGTCGACGGCCTCGGCCGCGCGGCGCAGCGTCTCCGCCTTGGCGCGCGAGAGGCCGGCGGTGCGGCAGTCGGCATCGGTGAGGCCGAGGATGCGGTGCGGCGTGATCTCGCCGGCGATCTCCTCCAGCCGGCGCCAGATCGCGTCGGCGCTCGCGCGCGAGACCATCTGCGCCACGACGATGCCGGCGAGGCCGCGATAGCCGGGCGGGAGGCGGCGCAGCGGCACGGGGCCGGCCTTGTCGATGACGGAGAAGAGGCGCGCGTCGAGGAGGGCGAGGTCGACGAGACCCGCCGCGACATCCGCTTCCGTCACGATCCTGTGCAACTGCATGCGTTCACGGGCTCCGACCCGCCTGGGAAGACGCTTGACGCTTTTCCCGCAATCGCTCCCGTGCCAGAAGACCGCATGGAAACCGCTTTGTCAAAGAAACGCGTCTTTCGCTTCGCGCCGAGCCCGAACGGGCTGCTCCACCTCGGCCATGCCCTGTCGGCGATCCTCAACCACGATCTCGCCGCCGCCTGCGGCGGGCGCTTCCTGCTGCGCATCGAGGACGTCGACCCCGCCCGCTCGCGGCCGGAATTCGAGGCGGCGATCTACCGGGACCTCGCCTGGCTCGGGCTCGACTGGGAGACGCCGGTGCGGCGGCAGTCGGAGCATCTCGGCTTCTATGCCGAGGCGCTGGAGGGGCTGAAGGCGCGCGGGCTCGTCTATCCGGGCTTCCTCAGCCGGGCGGAGGTGCGCGCCCGGGCCGCCGCGCGCGAGGCGGCGGGCGGCGCGTGGCCGCGCGACCCGGACGGCGCGCCGCTCTATCCGACGGAGGAGCGCGATCTCGACCGGCAGGCGGCGCTGGCGCGGATCGCCGCCGGCGCGCAGCACGCCTGGCGGCTCGACATGGACAAGGCGCTGGCGCTGATGCCGGGACCGCTCGACTGGCGCGAGGAGGGGGAGGGGCCGGACGGCGAGACGGGCGCGGTGGCGGCGCGGCCGGAGCGCTGGGGCGACGTCATGCTGTCGCGGCCCGACGCGCCGGTAAGCTACCACCTCGCCGTTGTGCTGGACGATGCGGCGCAGGGGATCACCGACGTGGTGCGCGGGCAGGACCTCTTCCATGCGACGGCCGTGCACCGGCTCCTGCAGGCGCTGCTCGGCCTGCCCGCGCCGCGCTACCGGCATCACGGGCTGGTGCCGGGGCCGGACGGGAAGAAGCTTTCGAAGAGCAACCGGGACACGGGGATCTCCGCCTACCGGGAAAGGGGCGCCTCACCGGCGGACATCCGCGCCCTGCTCGCGGGCTATGGCTTCGTCCTCCATTGAGGCCTCCTCCACGGCCGCCTTGCGCACGCCGCGGATGCGGTCGAGGATCAGGTGCTTGACGCGGTATTTCATCAGCGCCGCGTTGATCTCCGCGCCGATGATGAAGATCGCGCCGATGATGTAGAGGAAGACCAGCGCGATCATGATCGAGGCCAGCCCCGCATAGGTGGAGACGTAGTTGGCGAAGGTCGCGAGGTAGGAGGCGAAGGCATAGGCGCCGATGCCCCAGAGCAGGAGCGTCAGGCAGATGCCCGGCAGCACGTCGGCGATCTTGCGGCGGCCGGCGGGAAGCAGCAGGTGCGAGGCGAGGAGGCCGAGGAAGAGCACGCCGATGGTGCCGACCAACGCCCAGTCCGCGACCGTGGCATAGAGGTGGGACAGCCAGGGCATCCAGTCGTCCGTCTTGCGCACGGCGAGCGGGGCGGCGACCAGCGCGATGCTGATGACGGCGAGGATCAGCACGCCGACGACGACGAAGCCGAGGCTCGCGAGCCGCGTCGTGTACCAGTAGCGCGTCTCGGCGACCCGGTAGGCGCGGTTGAGCGAGACGCGCAGCGCCTCCACCCCGTTCGAGGCGAAATAGGCGGCGGCGAGCACCGAGATCGTCAGCAGTCCGCCGCGCGGGATGGTGAGGACGGCGACGACCTCGCGCGAGATCGGCTCGGCGATCGATTCCGGCCAGGTGTCGAAGATGAGATGCACGGCCGTGTCGGCGAACTGGTCGGCGCCGAGGAAGGAGCCGAGCGCGGTGCCGAAGATCAGGAAGGGGAAGAGCGCCAGGAGCGTCGACAACGCGACATGGCTCGCCATCGCCCAGCCGTCATCCTCGGAAAAGTGCCAGATGGCGTCGAAGACGACCTTGTAGAGAAGGCGGATGGCAGTCGGCATCGGCAAGCGTCCGTTCATTCTTCGGCCCGGGGCGGGCGTCTTCAGATCCGTCTTGCGCAATCGGCGGCGAGCAAGGCCGCTGCGCAGGTTCGCCGGAATCGCGCCGGCAATTGTCAGTCCCCGATGAATATGGGAAACCGTGCGAAGATGTACAGGAAAGCGCCATGCCGTCTCAACCCGATGACAGAACTTCGCCGAGCATCCTGATCACCGGCTGCTCCTCCGGCATCGGCGCCCATTGCGCCCGCGCGCTGAAGAAGGACGGCTGGCGGGTCTTCGCCACGGTGCGGCGCGAGGCGGACCGGGCGTCGCTCGACGCCGACGGCATCGAGACCTTCCTGATGGACTACACGAAGGGGGAGACGATCGCCGCACTGGTCGACGACGTGCTGGCGCTGACCGGCGGCCGGCTCGACGCGCTCTTCAACAACGGCGCCTACGGGCAGGGCGGGGCGGTCGAGGACCTGCCCGTCGAGGCGCTGCGCGAGCAGTTCGAGACCAACGTCTTCGGCTGGCACGATCTCACGCGCCGCCTGGTGCCGGTGATGCGGCGCCAGGGGCACGGGCGGATCGTGCAGTGCTCGTCGATCCTCGGGCTGGTGCCCTATCGCTGGCGCGGGGCCTACAACGCCTCGAAATTCGCGCTCGAAGGCCTGTCGCTGACGCTGCGCATGGAGCTTGCCGGCTCCGGCGTGCATGTCAGCCTGATCGAGCCGGGGCCGATCGAATCGCGCTTCACGGCCAATGCGCTCGCGGCGATCGAGCGGCACATCGACGTCGAGAACTCCGTGCATGCGCGCGCCTATCGCGGCCAGCTCCGGCGGCTCAGGGGCGAGGGCAGGCCGGCGCGCGGCAAGCTCGGGCCGGAGGCGGTCTGCAAGGCGCTGCGGCACGCGCTGACGGCGAAGGCGCCGAAGCCGCATTACGTCGTCACGCGGCCGGCGAAGGAGGGCGTGCTGCTCAAGCGCCTGCTGCCGGCGGCGCTGTTCTACCGGCTGGTCGGAAAACTGAGCTGAGGGGACGAAACCGGAAACCGCGTGCTATTTGCGGCAGGCGCCCTATCTGCTAGAGCAAACCCGGCAAGTGCGCAGCGCTCGCGCTTCGGCACTTGCATGAATCAAACCCGGATCGTTCGGACATGTCCTCCTTCTTCACCTTCCTGACCCTGCTCGTGATGGGGCTCGTCGCCCTCGTGCTGGTGCGCGGCCTCGTCAACATGGCGAGGGGCGGCAGCGGCAACACGTCCAACAAGCTGATGCAGTTGCGCGTGCTCCTGCAGGCGATCGCCATCGTGCTGATCATGCTGACGCTGTGGATCACCGGAGGCGGACGCTGATGGTCAGGATCAACAGGATCTACACCCGCACCGGCGACAAGGGCACGACCGGGCTCGTCGCCGGCCCGCGGCGCAAGAAGCACGACCTGCGCGTCGCCTCCTACGGCGAGGTGGACGAGACCAATTGCTGCGTCGGCCTCGCCCGCCAGCATCTTTCCGCCGAGCCCGCGCTCGACGCCATGCTGATGCGCATCCAGAACGACCTGTTCGACCTCGGCGCCGACCTCGCCAACCCGGAGACCGGCAAGCCGCTCGACTACGAGCCGCTGCGCATCGTCCAGTCCCAGGTCGACCGGCTGGAGGGCGAGATCGACCTCCTCAACGCCGATCTCGAGCCGCTGCGCTCCTTCGTGCTGCCGGGCGGCACGCCGGCGGCCGCCGCCCTGCATCTCGCCCGCACCGTGGCGCGCCGGGCCGAGCGGCGCATCGTCGCGCTGCGCGACCAGGAGGGCGAGACGGTCTCCGACGTGGCGCTCGCCTACATCAACCGGCTGTCGGACTTCCTCTTCGTCGCCGCGCGCTGGATCAACGACCGGGGACGCAGCGACATATTGTGGGTGCCGGGCAAGAACAGGTAAGCTCGCATCCCAAGGCACCGGGCGCTCGGGGGATAGATGTTCATACCGCTGCACGACGCGAACTCCCTGAAATACATCAAGGTGCAATATGTCACGATCGGGCTGATCGCGGTGAACGTCGCGGTCTGGCTGGTGACGGGGCTCGCCTCGACGCAGGACGTCGCCGACGCCGCGGTGGTCGGGCTCGGCTACATCCCCGCCGTCGCCTTCGACTTCGCCGACCTGGAGCCGGCGCTCGTCCTCGTGCCGGAGGACGCGACCTACGTCACCTATGCCTTCCTGCACGGCGATTTCATGCATCTCGCCTCGAACATGCTGTTCCTCTGGGTGTTCGGCGACAATGTCGAGGACGCGCTCGGGCATTTCCGCTTCCTGCTGTTCTACCTCGCCTGCGCGGCGGCGGGCGCGCTCGCCCACGGCCTCCTCGAGCCGCAATCGGAGGCGCCGCTGATCGGCGCCTCGGGCGCCGTGTCGGGGGTGGTCGCGGCCTATCTGCTGCTGCATCCGAAGATCCGCGTCTGGGTGCTGGTGCTGTTCCGCGTGCCGCTGCGCCTTCCCGCCGCCGTGCCGATCGCGCTGTGGATCGCCCAGCAGTTCTACATGCTGGCCGTCGACGGCGAGCACGGCATCTCCTGGGGCGCCCATGTCGGCGGCATCCTGGCGGGGGCGGCGCTGGTCATGGTGATGCGCCGGCGCGGCGTGCCGCTTTTCGACCGGGTCATCGTCACGCCCGAAGCGGTGCGCCATGCCGACGCCGGGCCGGCGGCGACCGAGGAGGGAGGCGCGCGCGGCTCCGTCCCGCCGACCCACTGGGGACGCTGAACCGCCGCCGGGTTTTCCCCGCCGTGTCGCGCATGGAACATTGTATTTGGGGAAAAAATGCGTATCGATGTCGCCCATCGGCAAACAGGGCGCTCCCGGAAGGCGCATCCTCCCCGCGGGCATTCGAAGGAAGGAACTCATGAAGATTCTCGTGCCAGTGAAACGCGTCGTGGACTACAACGTGAAGATCCGTGTTAGGGCGGACGGCACGGGAGTGGAGCTTGCGAACGTGAAGATGTCGATGAACCCGTTCGACGAGATCTCGGTCGAGGAGGGGCTGCGGCTGAAGGAGGCCGGCAAGGCGTCTGAGGTGGTGGTGGTGTCGATCGGTCCTGCGAAGGCGGAGGAGACGCTGAGGACGGCGCTCGCCATGGGCGCCGACCGGGCGGTGCTGGTGGAGACGGACGACGCGGTAGAGCCGCTGGCGGTCGCCAAGATCCTGAAGGGCGTGGCGGAAGCCGAGCAGCCGGGGCTGGTCATCGTCGGCAAGCAGGCGATCGACGACGATTCGAACCAGACCGGCCAGATGCTGTCTGCGCTGCTCGGCTGGGCGCAGGCGACCTTCGCCTCCAAGGTCGAGATCGGCGACGGCTCGGCGAACGTGACGCGCGAGGTCGACGGCGGCCTGCAGACGATCTCGGTCAAGCTTCCGGCGGTGGTCACCACCGACCTGCGCCTCAACGAGCCGCGCTATGCGTCGCTTCCGAACATCATGAAGGCGAAG
>NZ_JANFDG010000079.1 GCF_024609765.1 Shinella pollutisoli | reverse complement strand
TTGTAACCAAAGTAAACCTCCACCTCCGGTGGAGGACTGGACGAGTTCTACATCGTGGTCGAGAGACCTCCGCGCTTGGACCGTTAGACTGGCCGAGACATAGAACGGAGGTTTTATGGACGAACGATCGCAATCACATGCGACGTGGGACTGCAAATACCATGTGGTCTTCGCGAGCAAGTACCGGACGAAACGCCTTTACGGGGACGTACGACGGGAATTGGGTGAGCTTTTGCACAGGCTTGCTCGACAAAAGGAATGCGAAATCCAGGAAGGGCACTTGGTGCCCGACCATGTGCATATGCTGATCTCGATCCCGCCGAAATATTCAGTTTCGCACATTGTCGGCTTCTTGAAGGGCAAGACAGCGCTTTATGTTGCCAACAAGTATGCCCGCAAACGGCGCTACAAAGGCTATCACTTTTGGGCGCGTGGGTACTTCGTGTCCACGGCTGGCTATGATCAGCAGGTCGTCAGACGTTATATCCGTAATCAGGAAAAGGCCGACAAAGCTTCCGACTT
>NZ_JANFDG010000078.1 GCF_024609765.1 Shinella pollutisoli | reverse complement strand
GCCCGGCGAGACCGGCGTGCAGCCGGAATGGTTCTACAAGGGCAACGGCACCCAGGCGGTCGCCCCCGGCGATGCGCTCGTTTCGCCCTCCTTCGCGCTCGACGGCGGCGAGGAGCCGGAGATGGCCGGCATCTACGTGATCGCCGGGGACGGCACGCCGTTCCGCATCGGCTTTGCCGTCGCCAACGAGTTCTCCGACCACGTGACGGAGCGCATCAACTATCTCTACCTCGCCCATTCCAAGCTGCGTCAGGCGAGCTTCGGGCCGGAGATCCGCGTGGGGGCGGCGCCGGACGACATCCGCGGCTTCTCGCGCATCCTGCGCGGCGGCGAGGTTCTGTGGGAGAAGCCGTTCGTGTCGGGGGAGGCGAACATGTCGCACACTTTCGCCAATCTGGAATATCACCATTTCAAGTACAGCCTGTTCCGGATGCCGGGCGACGTGCATGTCCACATGTTCGGCACGGCGACGCTGTCCTTCGGCGACGGCGTGCGCACCGAGGCGGGCGACGTGTTCGAGATCGGCGCCGA
>NZ_JANFDG010000077.1 GCF_024609765.1 Shinella pollutisoli | reverse complement strand
AGAGATCCGTTGTTGAAAGTTTTTAATATTTTAAAATTTCCAGTTACGAAAATTCTTGTTTTTGACAAAAATTTAATGAATAGATAAAATTGTTTGTGTTTGTTACCTCTGGGCCCCGATTGCTCGAATGCCCAAAGAAAAAGTTGCAAAGATATGAAAACTCCACAGTGTGTTGTATTGAAACGGTTTTAATTGTCCTATAACAAAAGCACAGAAATCTCTCACCGTTTGGAATAGCAAGAAAGAAACTTACAAGCCTAGCAAGACCGCGCACTTAAGCGCAGGCCCGGCTGGACTCTCCATCTCTTGTCTTCTTGCCCAGTAAAAGCTCTCATGCTCTTGCCAAAACAAAAAAATCCATTTTCAAAATTATTAAATTTCTTTAATGATCCTTCCGCAGGTTCACCTACGGAAACCTTGTTACGACTTTTAGTTCCTCTAAATGACCAAGTTTGTCCAAATACTCCGCTCTGAGATGGAGTTGCCCCCTTCTCTAAGCAGATCCTGAGGCCTCACTAAGCCATTCAATCGGTACT
>NZ_JANFDG010000076.1 GCF_024609765.1 Shinella pollutisoli | reverse complement strand
CTCGATCATCTCGGCCGCGCCGGGCACGGCCACGAACTGCTCCAGCGTCATCGTGTCGAGGATCGAGGCGATCGCGTCGCGCACCTCCGTCATCGCCCGGCGCACCTGGCAGGTTTGCGGATCGGCGCAGTCCTCGCACGCCTCGTAGGCCGTCCGGCTCGCACAGCGGATCGGCGCCAGCGGCCCGTCCAGGACGCGGATCGCATGGCCGATGCGGATCTCCGAGGCCGGATGCGACAGCGAGTAGCCGCCGCCCGGTCCCTTCTTCGAACGCAGCATCCCGGCGTTCCTCAATTCCAGCAGGATCGTGTCGAGGAACTTCTTCGGGATGTTGTTGCGGAGCGCGATCTCGCTGACGAAGGCCGTCTGCCCGGGTCCAAGCCGCGCCAGGTCGACCAGCGCCTTCAATCCGTACTTACCCTTCTTCGTCAGCATTTCGGCCTGCTTTCATCGGCATGTGTGCAACAGGGCCGGACGCGCCGGCGGCGCAAGCGCCCGCCGCGTCCGGCGGTTTTCGACCCGTCGTCCTCGGGAGATCGATCGGCTCACCCTTGCGGGGTGATTCTGGCTCATTCTAGGCACCGAAGTGCGAAAAACATATAAAAATGGTATAATTTATTCGCAGG
>NZ_JANFDG010000075.1 GCF_024609765.1 Shinella pollutisoli | reverse complement strand
ATGCCAGCCCAGATCTTCTCCGGCGTCATCCCCGCCCTCATGACCCCGTGCAAGGATGACCGCACCCCCGACTTTGACGCGCTCGTCCGCAAGGGCAGGGAGCTGATCGAAAAGGGCATGTCCGCCGTCGTCTACTGCGGCTCCATGGGCGACTGGCCTCTGCTTTCCGACGAGCAGCGCATGGAAGGCGTCGAGCGCCTCGTCAAGGCCGGCGTGCCCGTCATCGTCGGCACCGGCGCCGTCAACACGGCGTCTGCCGTGGCGCATGCCGCCCATGCCCAGAAGGTCGGCGCCAGGGGCCTGATGGTCATCCCGCGCGTGCTCTCGCGCGGCACCGTCGTCGCCGCGCAGAAGAACCACTTCAAGGCGATCCTGTCGGCGGCCCCGGATCTTCCGGCCGTCATCTACAACAGCCCGTACTACGGCTTCGCCACGCGCGCCGACCTGTTCTTCGCGCTGCGCGCCGAGCATGCGAACCTCGTCGGCTTCAAGGAGTTCGGCGGTGCGGCCGACATGCGCTATGCGGCGGAGAACATCACCAGCCGCGACGACGAGGTCTCGCTGATGATCGGCGTCGACACCTGCGTGTTCCACGGCTTCGTCAACTGCGGGGCGACCGGCGCCATCACCGGCATCGGCTGCGTGCTGCCGAAGGAGGTGATCCACATGTGCAACCTCGC
>NZ_JANFDG010000074.1 GCF_024609765.1 Shinella pollutisoli | reverse complement strand
AGTGAGTGATACTCTTTGGAGTTAACTTGAAATTGCTGGCCTTTTCATTGGATGTTTTTTTTCCAAAGAGAGGTTTCTCTGCGTGCTTGAGGTATAATGCAAGTACGGTCGTTTTAGGTTTTACCAACTGCGGCTAATCTTTTTTTATACTGAGCGTATTGGAACGTTATCGATAAGAAGAGAGCGTCTAGGCGAACAATGTTCTTAAAGTTTGACCTCAAATCAGGTAGGAGTACCCGCTGAACTTAAGCATATCAATAAGCGGAGGAAAAGAAACCAACCGGGATTGCCTTAGTAACGGCGAGTGAAGCGGCAAAAGCTCAAATTTGAAATCTGGTACCTTCGGTGCCCGAGTTGTAATTTGGAGAGGGCAACTTTGGGGCCGTTCCTTGTCTATGTTCCTTGGAACAGGACGTCATAGAGGGTGAGAATCCCGTGTGGCGAGGAGTGCGGTTCTTTGTAAAGTGCCTTCGAAGAGTCGAGTTGTTTGGGAATGCAGCTCTAAGTGGGTGGTAAATTCCATCTAAAGCTAAATATTGGCGAGAGACCGATAGCGAACAAGTACAGTGATGGAAAGATGAAAAGAACTTTGAAAAGAGAGTGAAAAAGTACGTGAAATTGTTGAAAGGGAAGGGCATTTGATCAGACATGGTGTTTTGTGCCCTCTGCTCCTTGTGGGTAGGGGAATCTCGCATTTCACTGGGCCAGCATCAGTTTTGGTGGCAGG
>NZ_JANFDG010000073.1 GCF_024609765.1 Shinella pollutisoli | reverse complement strand
GACGCGCCAGCATTGGCCGCATAACTTAAACCAAACGGTCTCCGGAAAAGCCGGGCCGGTTCAGATCTTGAAACTGAAAACCTGCAAAAATACATCTTCGCTCGGTGCTCGATCCCGACACCACCCTTGTTGATCACCAACGTTTTCAGTGAGGTAGAGATGAACTCGAAGGTATTTGATAGACCCGTATATCTGAGGGAACGCAGGGAACTGATCCGAGAGATAACGTGCCTGGAAGACGCCATCGATTTTTTGGAAGAATGGCCTGAAAGAGATCGTGACATCGTTCACGACGCGGCATTGAAAACCTGCTACATGGCCTTCGACGGTCATAAACCCGTAAAGACTGGACGCAATGCAATTCGCTCTTTTGGAGAGAAGAAGGGCATTCTGGTGAAATCTCCAGGTGTCATGCCGTGGATGATCCGGTCGCGCTCCGGTGGCGGGCGCCTGTCCGCATAAGAATTATTGCAAACGGGAGAGGCTGCCGATGCAGCCTCTCTTGCTAGCCGCCACCGACATCCCGCTGCCGCGTGTCTCAAGCGTTGCAAGTTAGCCGGCGCACCGGTCGCGAAGACGGCTGATGATGTCTAGCTTATGAAGCTCCCGCCCATAATCGGCGAGGTTCACATCTTACTTGATCCGCGCATTTGGCGACTTTCTTGTCGAGAACATGGGCCTCCGTCATGCCATGCCTCTCATAGAAATTTCATCGAACTAGGTCCTGTTGACAAAGTGGATTCCCAAATCAGCAGAAGCGTGATTCAAGACTGCTTTTTA
>NZ_JANFDG010000072.1 GCF_024609765.1 Shinella pollutisoli | reverse complement strand
CTAGGTCCTGTTGACAAAGTGGATTCCCAAATCAGCAGAAGCGTGATTCAAGACTGCTTTTTAGGAGGCAGTTTTGGCTCGCGGCGACCTGACAGATATGGAATGGCGGATCATCGAGGGGTTGTTGCCCACCGAACGCGGCAGGAAGTCCCGACCGTCGCACGATAATCGGCAATATCTGAACGGTATGCTGCATGTCCTTCGGGTCGGATGCCCGTGGCGCGACATGCATGAGCGATACGGAAAGTGGAATTCGGTCTATGTGCGCTTCCGCCGTTGGGCCGAACAAGGCGTTTGGGACGCCCTGCTTGAGACCCTCGTCGAACTGGGGCTGACGGATGACTGGCAGCACATGATCGACAGCACCACTGTTCGCGGCCATTCGCAGGCGGCGGGCGCAAAAGGGGGACTTATCAGGAGGCTTTTGGTCGATCACGCGGCGGCTTTACGACGAAAATCCACGCCCGAGCAGACGGTCAGGGCCGCCCTCTTGGCTTCGTCCTGACAGGCGGCGAGGCTTCGGACTACAACGCCGTTCCTGACTTGCTGGCGATACCGGTCGGCAAGCCGAGGTTGTTCCTCGCCGACAAAGGCTACGACGGTGACTTCCTGCGTGAAGAACTCCTGATCCACGGTATCAGGCCGGTCATTCCGCCAAAAGCCAACCGAAAGAACCCGCCTGCCTGCGACTTTCGGGTTTACAAAGATCGAAACCGCATCGAGCGGATGTTCAACCGTCTCAAGCAGTTCCGGCGCGTCGCGACCCGATACGACAAGACACGAAAATCCTTCTCGGCATTCCTCGCCCTGGCAGCCGCAAAGATATGGCTGCCATACTTTGTCAACAGGACCTA
>NZ_JANFDG010000071.1 GCF_024609765.1 Shinella pollutisoli | reverse complement strand
TTCCAGAGGGAGCTTTCCGAGCCCGTGCGGCCCCTGCTGGCGCTTCCCGTCGCGGACCAGCAGTTCCTTGCCTACCAGGGCTTCGCCCCGTTCCGTGAGCAGGTGACGGCCGAGCGGTGGGTGCAGCCGCTCTGCGAGCCGGTGCGCTTCGCCCGCTCGCTGCCGGCCTACGGTCAGCAGTTCCTCGCCTATGTGCCTTTCGCGCCGTTCGGCGAGGTGATCGGCGCGGACAAGTGGGTGCCGCCCTTGTCGGAGCCGACGCGCTTCCCACGCGCTCTGCCGGCTCACGATCAGCAGTTCCTTGCGTTCCAGGACTTCGCGCCTTTCGCCGAGCGGCCGCATGTCGATGCCTTCATGCAGCCGCTCTCGGAGCCCGTGCGGTTCCGGCCGGCCATGGCGACGGCGGCGCAACCGTTCCTCGCATGGTCCGAATGGCCCGTGGTGCTGCTTCAGGGCGTGGTCGAGTTCGAGGGCATGCTCGAATTGTCCGTCGCAGGCCGCAATCCGGTGATCGACCTCCTCGAGGCGGGCTATGGCGCCATCGCCTATGGCGCGATCATCCGGCCCTGGCGGATCGGGAGGGGCTGATCCATGTTCGGCGTCCGTCCCTTCGGCAACCTCTCCTTCGGCGCATGCCCCGATCCGGCCGACTGGCCCACCGTCTTCATCGGCGCGCTGGAGTTCACGATCTCGACCGAATACCGCATCTACGCGGCGACGGAGGAATGGATCACCGGCTCCGACGATATCCCGGCCGACCAGCCGTTCTCCGGTGCGCTGGCGCAACCCCTGCAGTTCCAGCGCTCGATCGTCGGCAGTGACGGCTTCTCCGGCTTCGTCCAGGGGCAGGGCGAGCT
>NZ_JANFDG010000070.1 GCF_024609765.1 Shinella pollutisoli | reverse complement strand
TTGTAACTTCCCTTTCACCGCGAAAGGGTCTGTATTTCCCTTTGCGGTGGCGGATGGAAACCCGCATGACCTTTGGGCCTGGAAGCCCGTGGGAGAGCTTGGGTATCCGTCCGCCGTTCCATCGAACCCGAACAGTCGCCAGGGCCGCTCCACAGTGCGAAGCCCGCTTAGGCAAGGATGGGATGGGATGGACAAGGTTGTTATCGGGATCGATGTTTCGAAGGATTGGCTCGACGTGCATGCCCTGCCGTCAGGAGAGCATTTCCGGGTTGGCAACGACCATGCGGGGGTGGACGGTCTTGCCGCCCGGCTGTCTGCGCTTCATCCCGACCTGGTGGCGCTGGAAGCGACGGGAGGCTACGAGCATGTTGCGGTTGCCACGCTCTCGGCGGCTGGGCTTGCGGTGGTCGTCGTCAATCCAACGCAGGTTCGCGCCTACGCGAACGCTTTGGGCAAGCACGCCAAGACCGACCCGATCGATGCGGCGGTGATTGCGGCCTTCGTATCGGCGGCAAGGCCCCAGGTGCGGCCTTTGAAGGACCCGGCGGCCCGGGCTTTCGGTGAGTTGGTGGCACGCCGGCGCCAGATCGTGCAGATGATCGTGGCGGAGGAGAACCGCGCGCACATGGCCGTCTCGACCCCCGCCTGCAAGAGTATCAGGCGTATCCTGTCGGCACTGCGGCGTGAACTGAAAAGCCTCGACGAGGACATGGACGACCAGATCCGCAAGTCACCGCTGTGGCGGGTGCGCGAGAAGCTCTTGATCTCGGTGCCGGGCGTGGGATCGACGGTGGCGCGCACGCTGCTGGCCCAGATGCCGGAACTGGGCACGCTCGACCGGCGCCAGATTGCAGCCCTTGCCGGACTTGCGCCGTGGACGCGCCAGTCCGGCAAGTGGAGAGGCAAGAGCTTTATCGGTGGCGGCAGGAGCAGCGTACGCGCGGCCCTGTTCATGGCAGCGCTCGTCGCCAGCCGTCATAACCCCCAACTCAAGGCCTTCCGCGACAGGCTGGTGGCGCAAGGCAAGCCAAAGATCGTCGCCATCGTCGCAACCATGCGAAAGCTCCTCACCATTCTCAACGCAATCATCCGAGACGGAAAACCATGGCAAAACGCTTGACGGCTAAGACAGTCGCTCTCCCCG
>NZ_JANFDG010000007.1 GCF_024609765.1 Shinella pollutisoli | reverse complement strand
GCGACCGCCTGGGTGCCGTTGCCCTTGTAGAACCATTCCGGCTGCACGCCGGTCTCGCCGGGCTTCGGCTTGCCGTTCTCCAGACCCATGCGGAACATCTTCATGGAATCGGTGAGCGTCTCTTCCGCCGCTTCCGTCGTCTTCCTGTGCATGGAATCGCGGGTGGCGGCGGAGCCGAGATGGGTGAGGCCCGTGCCGGTCAGGTGCAGGTGGGCGGGATCGGGATGGATGATCGGCGCAAGCAGCCGGCCGGCGGCATAGGCGGCCTGCAGATCGATCTCGTCGCCAAGACCCTTCTCCTCGATGACGGCCGCAAGCGAGCGGCCGCTGTTCGCCGCCTCCAGGGCGAGCGCGTGGACGCTTCCCGCCCCCCTGACGGCGCGTGCCGGGCCGCCCTCCTCGCGCACCGCCACCGTGATCGAGCCGTCCTCGTTGCCTATCTGCGAAATCAGCATCCCCGTTTCCTTCCTGCGGGCCCGGCCGGTGGCCAAGCTCCGCCCTTGCCGTGACGCACCCCGTCACAGCGCCGGCCGCCCGGCGGCCAGTCGCGTTGAATTGCAGTCCCTGTGGGCCGGCCGTCTGCCGGTCAGCCCTTGTTCTTGTTGTAGACGTCGAAGAACACGGCGGCGAGCAGCACCAGACCCTTGATGAGCTGCTGATAGTCGATGCCGATGCCCATGATCGACATGCCGTTGTTCATGACGCCCATGATGAAGGCGCCGATCACCGCGCCGGTGATCTTGCCGACGCCGCCGGACGCCGAGGCGCCGCCGATGAAACAGGCGGCGATGACGTCGAGCTCGAAGCCGACGCCGGCCTTCGGCGTCGCCGAGTTGAGGCGGGCGGCGATGATCATGCCGGCGAGCGCGGCGAGCGCCCCCATGTTGACGAAGGTGTAGAAGGTGAGCCGCTCGGTGTTGATGCCGGACAGCTTCGCCGCCTTTTCATTGCCGCCCATGGCGTAGATGCGCCGGCCGATCGTCGTGCGCGTCGTCACGAAGGTGTAGAGCGCGATCAAGAGGCCCATGACGACGAGCACGTTCGGCAGGCCGCGATAGGTCGAGAGCTGGAAGCCGAGGAAGATCGCCACCGCGCCGATGACGCCCATCTGCACGACGAAGAAGCCGAAGGGCTCGTTCTCGGTCTCGTGCAGCGTGTTGAGCCGGCGCTCGCGCAGGCCCGCATAGACCGCGTAGCCGACGAGCAGCAGCACGGCGACGAGCGCGACGTAGTTCTTGACGACGCTGGTCGCGGGATCGGTGAAGGACAGGAAATCCGGGATGAAGCCGGTGGAGAGCACCTGGAATTCCTTCGGGAACGGACCGACCGGGCGGCCGCCGAGCACCACGTAGGTCATGCCGCGGAAGACGAGCATGCCGGCGAGCGTGACGATGAAGGACGGTATCTTCTGGTAGGCCACCCAGTAGCCCTGCGCGGCCCCCATTGCCGCGCCGACGAGGATGCAGGCCGGCACGACGACGATCGCCGGCAGCCCCCATTTCACCAGCATAATCGCCGAGATCGCGCCGATGAAGGCGACGATCGAGCCGACCGACAGGTCGATGTGCCCGGCGACGATGATCAGCAGCATGCCCAGCGCCATGATGACGATGAACGAGTTCTGCAGCACGAGGTTGGTGATGTTGACCGGCCGGAACAGCACGCCGTTGGTGATGATCTGGAAGAAGACCATGATCACCACGAGCGCGACCAGAAGGCCGTACTCGCGGATGTTCTTCCTGAGGTAATCTCCGACCGAAGGCTGGTTTTTCTGGAGCGTCGTGTCGGTGGCCATTAATGTTTCTCCCCCGAGCGCATGATGGCGCGCATGATCGATTCCTGGCTTGCGTCCACCTTGGAAAGCTCGGCCACGATGCGTCCCTCGTTCATGACATAGATGCGATCGCAGGTCCCGAGCAGTTCCGGCATCTCCGAAGAGATCATCAGGATGCCCTTCCCCTCAGCGGCAAGCTGGTTGATGATGGTGTAGATTTCGTATTTCGCGCCGATGTCGATGCCGCGCGTCGGCTCGTCGAGGATCAGCACCTCCGGGCTGGTGAACAGCCATTTCGACAGCACCACCTTCTGCTGGTTGCCGCCCGAGAGGTTGACGGCCTCCTGGTAGATCGAATGCGAGCGGATGCGAAGCTTGGCGCGGTAGTCGGAGGCGACCTTCGCCTCCTGGCGGTCGTCGATGACGGTACCGTTGGAGACGCCCTTGAGGTTGGCGAGCGTCGTGTTGTGCATGATGTTGTTGATCAGCACGAGGCCGAGCTGCTTGCGGTCCTCGGTGACGTAGGCGAGCCCCGCCTTGATCGCCTTCTCGATGGTGGAGACGTCGACTGGCTTGCCGCGCATCGTCACCTCGCCGGTGATCTTGTGGCCCCAGCTCTTGCCGAACAGGCTCATCGCCGTCTCGGTGCGGCCCGCCCCCATCAGGCCGGCGATGCCGACGACCTCGCCGGCGCGCACGTTGAAGGAGACGTCGTGCAGGAACTGGCGGTCGCGGTGCTGCTGGTGGAAGACGTTCCAGTTCTTCACCTCCAGCAGGACCTCGCCGATCTTCGGCTCGCGCGGCGGATAGCGGTCCTCCATCTCGCGGCCGACCATGCCCTTGATGATGCGGTCCTCGGAGATCTCCTCGCCGTGACAGTCCAGCGTCTCGACCGTGCTTCCGTCGCGCAGGATGGTGATCTGGTCGGCGACCTTCTTGATCTCGTTCAGCTTGTGCGAGATGATGATCGAGGTGAGCCCCTGGGCGCGGAATTCCATGAGCAGCTTCAGGAGCGCGTCGGAATCCCGTTCGTTGAGCGAGGCGGTCGGCTCGTCGAGGATCAGCAGGCGCACCTTCTTCGACAGCGCCTTGGCGATCTCCACGAGCTGCTGCTTGCCGACGCCGATGTCGGTGATCAGCGTCGAGGGCGGCTCCTTGAGGCCGACCTTGTCGAGCAGCTCCTGGGTGCGGCGGAAGGTCTTCTGCCAGTCGATGACGCCGTTGCTGGCCACTTCGTTGCCGAGGAAGATGTTTTCCGCGATCGAGAGCAGCGGCACCAGCGCCAGTTCCTGGTGGATGATGATGATGCCGAGGTGCTCGCTGTCGGAGATGGTGGAGAAGCGGCGCACCTCGCCGTCGAAATGGATCTCGCCGTCATAGGAGCCGGCCGGATAGACGCCGGAGAGCACCTTCATGAGCGTGGACTTGCCGGCACCGTTCTCGCCGACGAGCGCATGGATCTCGCCTTCGCGGACCTTCAGGTTGACGTTGTTGAGCGCCTTCACGCCCGGAAACGTCTTCGTGATGCCCCGCATTTCGAGAAGAGTCTTGCTCATCTAACAGCTTCCAGTGGGCCGTCTCCGGCCGTTCTATCGGATGCACCGAGCCTATTCGCTCGGCGATCGAGATGAAAGGGGGTCCGCGCCGTGGCGCGAACCCCGCAGGTTGACGGAACCGATCAATTGTCGATCTGGTCTTCCGTGTAGTAGCCGGCGCCGACGAGGATCTCCTTGGCGTTGGACTTGTCCACGGCGACGGGCTTCAGCAGGTAGGACGGCACGACCTTGACGCCGTTGTCGTAGGTCTTGGTGTCGTTGATCTCCGGCTCCTTGCCCGCGAGGATCGCCTCGACCATGTTGACGGCAACCTTCGCCAGTTCGCGGGTGTCCTTGAAGACCGTCGAGTGCTGCTCGTCGGCGAGGATCGACTTGACCGAGGGCAGCTCCGCGTCCTGGCCGGTGACGACCGGCATCGCCATGTCGCCCGAGCCGTAGCCGACGCCCTTCAGCGCCGACAGGATGCCGATGGACAAGCCGTCATAGGGCGACAGCACACCGTCCACGCGACCGTCCGTGTAGGTCGAGGAGAGCAGGTTCTCCATGCGCGCCTGGGCGACCGCACCGTCCCAGCGCAGCGTGCCGACGGTCTCCATGCCGGTCTGGCCGGACTTGATGACGACGTCGCCGCTGTCGATCAGCGGTTGCAGCACCGACATCGCGCCGTCGTAGAAGAAGAAGGCGTTGTTGTCGTCCGGCGAGCCGCCGAACAGCTCGACGTTCCACGGCTTGGTGTCGGGGAACTTCGCCTTGAGGCCGTCGACGAGGCTGGTCGCCTGCAGCACGCCGACCTGGAAGTTGTCGAAGGTGGCGTAGTAGTCGACATTGCCGGAATCGCGGATGAGACGGTCGTAGGCGATGACCTTCACGCCCGAATCGGCGGCCTTCTGCAGGATGTCGGAGAGCGTCGTGCCGTCGATCGCGCCGATGACGAGGACCTTGGCGCCCTTCGTGACCATGTTCTCGATCTGCGCGAGCTGGTTCGGGATGTCGTCGTCGGCGAACTGCAGGTCCGGCGTGTAGCCGGCTTCCTGGAACAGCTTTTCCATCGTCTCGCCGTCCGAGATCCAGCGGGTCGAGGTCTTGGTCGGCATCGAGATCCCGACCATGCCCTTGTCCTGGGCGAAGGACGGCGCCACGAACGACGCGACGCTGATGGCAGCGGCGGCGAGAAGCGAAGTGATCATTTTCATTGAAAGGTCTCTCCCTTTTGCTGCACTGGCCGGGATAGCGGCCAGGCGTGATCTGTGCGCGGACGGGATCGTTCGCAGACGACGGTCTCGGCTGGCGGGACATGGGGACCCGCCGGCCCCCTCTCCCAGGATCCCGGCGCACATGGGCGCAAACTCGTATGAATTGCCATAACTGTCAAATGCAATAATCTTCTAATTCGATATCAGAATTGATATAGAATGATCGATATATATTATTTTTGACGGAGAGAACCGTGCGCCTCGACGACACCAATGCCGGCCCGCCGCCGCTCGACGAGGTCGACGACAGCCTGCAGGGCATCAGCCTGCTGCGCAGCGGGCTGAAGCTCAGCCACCTGCGCATGATCGTCGCCATCGAGGAGCTGAAGCAGGTGAGCGCCGCCGCCGACGCGCTTTCCATCTCGCAGCCGGCCGCCTCGCGCATGCTGTCGGAAATGGAGACGATCCTCAAGGCCCCGCTGTGCGAGCGGGTCTCCCGCGGCGTGGCGCTCACGCCCTTCGGCCGCGCCTTCGCGCGGCGCGCGCGCACCATCCTGCTCGAACTGCGCGAGGTCGACCGCGAGCTCTCGGCGCTGAAATCCGGCACCGGCGGCTCGGTCTATCTTGGCTCGGTGACGGCGCCGGCGATCAGCCTCGCCGTGCCGGCGATCCAGCAGGTCAGCGCCGCCTATCCCGGCATCGAGGTGAACGTCCGCGTCGAGACGAGCAACGTGCTCGCCCGCGAGCTGCTCGCCGCCCGGCAGGACTTCATCATCGCCCGCGTGCCGGACGACCTCAACCCGCGCCTCTTCAACGTCACCGAGATCGGCGTCGAGAAGGCCTGCCTGATCGTGCGCAAGGGGCACCCGCTGATGGAAAAGCCGGTGGTCTCGCTCTCCGACCTGCCGGGCTACGACTGGGTCTTCCAGCCGGCCGGCACGCTGCTCCGGCGCCGGATCGAGGAGCTGTTCCTCGCTGCGGGCGTGGCGCTGCCCTCCACCGTCGTCAACACCTCGTCGATCCTGCTCACCACGGCCATCGTCTGCGGCTCGAACGCGATCGCGCCGGTGGCGCGCGACATGGCGGTCTTCATTGCCGACAACGGCGCGCAGGCCGGCGCGATCAGCATCCTCAACACGGACTTCGATATCGACATCAAGCCCTACAGCCTTATCTCCGTGAAAGGCAGGGCGCTCCCGCCGAGCGCCAATCTGCTCTATGATCTGATCCTGCAGCGCAGCCGGATGCTCGCGGCGGACTGAAGCGGCGCCCCGGCGCCATCGGAGAGACCATGTTCGGCCTGACCGTATTCGAATCCGTGCTGGAAAGGCTGAAGGCCGAGGCGCGCCAGGCGGAGGAGGAGGCCGGCGAGGCCCCCGTCGACGACGGCCCCCGCGACGTGCGCGGCCTGCCCGCGGGCTTCGCCGGGCTCGGCTCGGGCGCCACCTTCGCCTCGGGCGCGCAGGCGGCCGCCGCCTATCTCGACCTCGGCGCGGAGCCGTCCGAACCGCCGCCGCCCGCCGATCCGCCGCCCCCACCCGCTCCGCCGCCTCCCCCGCCGCATCTGCTGCGCGTTTCGCCGGAGGAGGTCGCGGCCGATCTCGCGCTCGACGGGCGCGAGAGCGTGGAGGCGCTGCTCGCGCGGCGGCGCGGTTTCGCGCGGGAGAACCACCCCGACCGGGCACCGGCGGAGCTCCGCGCCAACGCGACGCTGCGCATGAAGATCGCCAACATGCTGATCGACGAGACGATCCGGCGGATCGAGACGGAGCGACGCCTCGGACTGAAGCGCTAGAAGCGTAATCGGCTCAGGGCTTCCCGCCGTCCTCCGGCGGCCGGGCGGCCGGATCGGACGGCTTGAAGAACAGGATGAGCTGGGCGAAGGCGTAGGCGGTGACGGCGAGGAAGATCATCCCCCATCCCTCCGCGCCGTTGTAGAATTCGAGCGCCGTCCAGCCCGCGCAGAGCCCGACCAGGAGAAGCCGCACCCAGAGCGGGCGGTAGAACGGATGGTCGGGATCGATGAACTTCATGAACGTCTCCTCGCGCCTCTTTCCGCCTCAATAGGCGGTTTTGCCGCGCGGGAAAACCGTCTTTCGTGAGATCACGGGTCGCCGGCGGCGAGGATGTCGCGGTCCATCGCCGCGAGCGCCCGGTCGAGATGGCCTTCGAGCACGAGGGTCGCCTCCTCCGGCACGACCGAGATCGGCGGCGCGCCGAACAGGCGCACCTCGAGCGACTGGGAAAGCCCCTCCTCCAGCCCGCGCTGCATCAGGTCGAAATAGCGCGTGCCCGGCCCGGTGACGGCGACCGGCATGTTCCCGTAGAGGCTCACCATGCGCGACAGCCCGTGGCCGAGCGCCAGCCCCGCCTGGCGGAAGGCATATTCCGACATGCGGTGGCCCTGGCGGGCGCGCAGCGCGATCTTGTCCATTTCCGAAAGCGGCACGAATTTCGCCGGGATCGTGTCCGGCGGCACCTCGAAGGCGGTGCGCAGGATGCCGTAGAAGCCGGCCGACGCCTCGATGCAGCCCTGCGCGCCGCAGCGGCAGAGCTTGCCGTCGGCCGAGTTCAGCATGTGGCCGAAGTTCGGGGCGGTGACGGCGAGCTCGCCCGTGCGCTCGCGCCGGGCGATGCCGAGGCCGATGCTGTGGCCGAGGGAGAGCGCCGCGAGCGCCGGCACGCCCTCCCCGCCGGACCGCTCCATGCGCGTGGCGAGCGCATGGGCGACCAGCAGCGTCTCGTTGCTGAGGAAGACCTTCGCCCGCCAGCGTCCGGCGAAGAGCGCGGCGAAGTCGATCTGCTGCCCGCCCAGCACCGGCGACCAGACGAGCCGCGCCGTCGCCGGATCGACGAGCCCCTTGCTCGACACCGAGATGACGAGCATCTGCGTCCGGTCGAGCCGCGAGCGCGCGGCGAGCTTGTCGAGCCCTGCAAGCAGCGCCTCGGCGAAGAGCGCGACCGGCCCGCCGGCATGGTCGCGCCCCTCCTCGAACCGGTCGATCAGCGTGCCGGCATAGTCGGCCAGCGAATATTGCACCACGTCGGAGGAGATGCGCACGGCCGCGGCATAGCCCGCCCTCCGCCGCGGCGCGAAGATGACGCGCGGCCGCCCGCGCGTGGCGGCGGCCGGCTGGTCGAGCCGTTCCAGCACGTCGGCGCGCTCCAGCTCGGCGGTGATCGCCGAGACGGTCGCCGACGCGAGGCCGGTATGGCGCGCGATGTCGGTGTGCGAAAGCGGGCCGTGGCGCCGGAGCGCGGCCAGCACGAGGGCGCTGTTCTGCTGACGGACCAGCTCGGTGCTCGACTTCGTCAGCATGACCCTTTTCCGCGCGCCTTCCCGTCCTGCAACACATGCTCCTCCCAAAGCATCTGCCGCGCCGCCGTTCAAGAGCCCGCAAGCCTTGTTGACAGCCCGGAAAAGTTCTGACATCTATTTTCTCGACTGTCGAGAAAAAATTCCCGACCTGTCGGGAGGGGGCATCGAGACAGTGACTCGCAACGCAAAAGTGCAAACGTGAATTCGTGATGGCCGTTTGCCGGGCGGGAGGTTCGCCCGGGCGGCCGTATTCACTCGGGAGGTTAACATGAAGTCCGTTCTGAAATTGATGGCGGGGGTCGCCATCGTCGTTTCCATGCATTCCGCGGTCCAGGCCAAGGACCTGGTGATCGGCGTATCCTGGTCGAACTTCCAGGAGGAGCGCTGGAAAACCGACGAAGCCGCCATCAAGGCAGCGCTCGAGGCTTCCGGCGACAAGTACATCTCGGCCGACGCCCAGTCTTCCGCCGCCAAGCAGCTGACCGACGTGGAATCGCTGATCGCCCAGGGCGCCAACGCGCTGATCGTGCTCGCCCAGGATTCGGAAGCCATCGGCCCGGCGATCGAGAAGGCTGCGGCGGAAGGCATCCCGGTCGTCGGCTACGACCGCCTGATCGAGAACCCGGCCGCCTTCTACATCACCTTCGACAACAAGGAAGTCGGCCGCATGCAGGCCCGCGAGGTCTTCAAGGTGAAGCCGGAAGGCAACTACGTCTTCATCAAGGGCAACTCGGCCGACCCGAACGCGGACTTCCTCTTCGCAGGCCAGCAGGAAGTGCTGAAGGAAGCGATCGACGCCGGCAAGATCAAGAACGTCGGCGAGGCCTATACCGACGGCTGGAAGCCGGAAAACGCTCAGAAGAACATGGAGCAGTTCCTGACGGCGAACGACAACAAGGTCGACGCGGTCGTCGCCTCGAACGACGGCACGGCCGGCGGCGCGATCGCGGCCCTCGCCGCCCAGGGCCTTGCCGGCTCCGTCCCGGTCTCCGGCCAGGACGCCGACCATGCGGCGTTGAACCGCGTCGCCCTCGGCACGCAGACCGTCTCGGTCTGGAAGGACTCGCGCGAGCTCGGCAAGCGCGCCGCCGAGATCGCGGCGGAACTCGCCGGCGGCAAGACCATGGACGAGATCGAGGGCGTCACCACCTTCAACGGCGGCCCGAAGGGCGTCGAGATGAAGTCGGTCTTCCTCGCTCCGCTGCCGATCACCAAGGACAACCTGAACGTCGTCATCGAGGCCGGCTGGATTCCGAAGGAAACCGCCTGCCAGGGCGTTGCCGCCGGCTCGGTCGCGGCCTGCGACTGAGACCCCGTCCGGGATCGACCTGAGGCCCGTCTCCAGGCGCCGCAACGTTCGCGTTGCGGCGCTTGCGCAAGATGGACCGCGGGCGGAGGATGAATGCGGCGACCCATCCGCACGATCGCCCGGCAAGACACGTTCAACAACAACGGGGGGACGGCAAGGCCATGGCCGACATCACCAATACCGCACATGCCAATCGTGCACGGGCGGCGAGCGAGAACCCGGTGAAGCGCTTCTTCCGCGCGACCGAGATCGATACGCGCCTGCTCGGCATGGTGGGCGCCATGCTGATCATCTGGATCGGCTTCAACATCATGTCCGGCGGCCTGTTCCTGACGCCGCGCAACCTCTGGAACCTGTCGGTGCAGACCGCCTCGGTCGCCGTGATGGCGACGGGCATGGTGCTCGTCATCGTCACGCGCAACATCGACCTCTCGGTCGGCTCGATCCTCGGCTTCGTCGGCATGATCATGGGCGTGCTGCAGGCCGAGCTCCTGCCGCAGCTGCTCGGCTTCAACCATCCGGCGACCTGGATCGTCACGCTGCTCGCCGGCCTTCTCCTTGGCGCGGCGATCGGCGCGCTGCACGGCACCATCATCGCATTCCTGAACGTGCCCTCCTTCATCGTCACGCTCGGCGGCCTGCTCGTCTGGCGCGGCGCGACCTGGTTCGTCACGAGCGGTCGCACGGTCGCGCCGATGGACGCCACCTTCCGCCTGATGGGCGGCGGGACGGAAGGCTCGATCGGCTTCACGGCGAGCTGGATCGTCGGGCTGATCGCCTGCGTCGCCATCGTCGCGACCATCATCAACTCGCGCAAACAGCGCAAGCGCTTCGGCTTCCCGCAGCGCCCGATGTGGGCGGAGTATTTCCTGGCGGCGGTCGGCTGCGCGCTGGTGCTCGGCGCCGTCGCCATCGTCAATTCCTATCCCTGGCCCGTGGCCATCGCCCGCCGCTACGCCGACGCCAACGGCATCGAATGGCCGGAAGGCGGCCTGTTCATCGCCCACGGCATCGCCATTCCCGTGCTGATCGCCATCGTCGTCGGCATCATCATGAGCTTCATCTCCACCCGGCTGCGCTTCGGCCGCTACGTCTTCGCGATCGGCGGCAACCCGGAGGCCGCCGAGCTCGCCGGCATCAAGACGCGCTGGGTCACGGTCAAGATCTTCGCGCTGATGGGCATGCTCTGCGCCGTCGCCGCGGCGATCTCCACCGCCCGCCTCAACGCCGCCACCAACGCCCAGGGCGAGCTCGACGAGCTCTACACGATCGCCGCGGCGGTCATCGGCGGCACGTCGCTGTCGGGCGGCATGGGCACGATCGCCGGCGCCATGCTCGGCGCGCTCGTCATGCAGTCGCTGCAGTCGGGCATGGTGCTGGTCGGCATCGACACCCCGTTCCAGCGCATCGTCGTCGGTGTGGTCCTCGTCGTCGCCGTCTGGCTCGACACGATCTACCGCGCGCGCGCCAAGTAAGAGGAGTTCACGCTCATGACGGAAACCCGTACGCCGCTCGTGGAAATGAAGAACATTTCCATCTCCTTCGGCGGCATCCACGCCGTCGACAACGCCTCGGTCGATCTCTATCCCGGCGAGGTGGTGGCGCTGCTCGGCCACAACGGCGCCGGCAAGTCGACGCTGATCAAGATCCTCTCCGGCGCCTACAAGCGCGACGGCGGCGAGATCCTGATCAACGGCGAGCCGGCCGAGATCAACAACCCGCGCGACGCCAAGAAATACGGCATCGAGACGATCTACCAGACGCTCGCCGTCGCCGACAATGTCGACGCCGCCGCCAACCTCTATCTCGGCCGCGAGCTCAGGACCCCTTGGGGCACGCTCGACGACGTGGCGATGGAGGCCAAGGCCCGCGAGGTGATGGGAAGGTTGAACCCAAACTTCCAGCGCTTCAAGGAGCCGGTGAAGGCGCTGTCGGGCGGCCAGCGCCAGTCGGTGGCGATCGCACGCGCCATCCTCTTCGACGCCCGCATCCTGATCATGGACGAGCCGACGGCGGCGCTCGGGCCGCAGGAGACGGCGCAGGTCGGCGAGCTCATCAAGCAGCTCAAGAAGGAGGGCATCGGCATCTTCCTGATCAGCCACGACATCCACGACGTCTTCGACCTCGCCGACCGCGTATCGGTGATGAAGAACGGCCAGGTCGTCGGCCACGCCCGCACCGAGGACGTCACCAAGGACGAGGTGCTCGGCATGATCATCCTCGGCAAGGTGCCGCCGAAGGCGATCCCCGGGCCGGGGGCGATGCAGGTGGCGTGAGAGGCGGAGAGGCGGAGCACAAGCCCCCCTCATCCGCCCTTCGGGCACCTTCTCCCCGATGGGGAGAAGGGGAAGAACGCCAACGCCGCAGTCCCTTCTCCCCTCGGGGAGAAGGTGCCCGAAGGGCGGATGAGGGCCCGGCCCGCCGCCCCTTTCCTTGCCCTTGCCGCCCACCCGGTCCATAAGATTGCGCGATCACCAACGCAGCCGGAACCGGACATGAACCTCAAGGAATTTTCCGCCCGCATCGGCCTGTCGCAGACGACGGTGAGCCGCGCGCTGAGCGGCTATCCGGAGGTGAAGCAGGAGACGCGAGAACGCGTGCTGGCGGCGGCCGAGCGCTTCGGCTACCGGCCGAACGTCAGCGCCCAGCGGCTCGCCACCGGCCGGGCGGGCGCGATCGGCATCGTCTTCCGCGGCGGCGGCCGCTTCGGCCCACATTCGAGCGAGTTCATGGGCGGCCTCTCCACCCGGCTGCAGGAGGACGGCATCGACATCCTCGTCTCCACCGTGGAGGGCGCCGGCGACGAGGAGGCCGCCTACCGGCGGCTCGCCGGCAGCAAGCGCGTCGACGCCGTCGTCCTGCATTCGCCGGCCTGCGAGGACGCGCGCATCCCGCTGCTGCGGACGCTCGGGCTCCCCTTCGTCGTGCACGGGCGCAGCGACACGGCCCTCCCCTTCGCCTATCTCGACATCGACAACCGCGGCGCCATCGCCGCCGCCACGCGCCACCTCGCCGACCTCGGCCACCGCCGCATCGCGCTGATCAACGGCGACACCGTCAGCACCTATGCGCGCGACCGCGACCGCGGCTACCACGCCGTGCTCGCCGAGCGCGGCATCGCCGCCGATCCGGCACTCCTCGGCCACGGCGAATTCACCGACGAGACCGGCTTCCGCCTGATGCAGGCCTTCCTCGCGCTCCCCGCACCGCCGACGGCGGTGATCGCCGGCTCGATGATGTCGGCGCTGGGCGCGATGCGGGCGATCCGCGTCGCCGGGCTCGGCGTGGGCAACGACATCTCGCTTGTCGCCCATGACGACGTCTTCCCCTATCTCAGCCCGGAAAACCTCGTGCCGCCGCTCACCACGACGCAATCGCCGATCCGCGCGGCGGGCGGGCGGATCGGCGACATGGCCCTGCGGCTGCTGCAGGGCGAGCCGGTCGAAAGCCTGCAGGAGGTCTGGCCCGTCGACCTCGTCATCCGCGGCTCGACGGGACCGGCACAGGCCTAAAACATTTCCGCAATGCCGGGCGCGAAACCCCCGCGCACTTTCGGCTGGAACGCTAGACGGCCAGTTCGCGCCGCTCCCGCTCGGTCTCCATGGCGAGGTCGAGGACCCGCTGCAGCTCGGCGGCGTGGCGGAAGCCCGGCTCCACGGCCTCGCCCGCCATGACGGCGGCGGCGAAGCGCTGGTAGTTGGTCGGCACCCTGCCGGCGTCGATCTCGCGCCAGACGGCCCGCTCGACGTCGTCGCCGAGACAGCCGGCGAGCCTCGACCCCTCCGTCGAATGCGTCACCTCCAGCGCGCCCTTGTCGCCGTGGATGCGCAGGCGCAGTTCGTTGAGATGCCCCGTCGCCCAGCGGCTGGCGTGGATCACGCCGAGCGCACCGTTGGAGAAGTCGACCGTCATGGTGAAGCTGTCGTTGGCATCGAGCTGGTATTCGCCGATGCGGTTGTCCGGCGCCTTGTCGAAGGCCTTCATCCGGGCGAAGACGTGCTCCACGTCGCTGCCGGTGCCGTAGCTCGCGAAATCGAGGATGTGGATGCCGACGTCGCCGAGCACGCCGTTCGAGCCGTGCCGGGTGGAAAGCCGCCAGAGCCACTGGCTCTCCGTCGCCCAGTCGCCCCAGGCCTTCGAGACCAGCCAGCTCTGCAGGTAGGAGGCCTCGACATGGCGCACCTTGCCGATCTCGCCGGAAAGCACCATGGCGCGCGCCACCTGCAGCGGCGCGACGTTGCGGTAGGTGAGGTTGACCATGGTGACGAGGCCGGAGGCCTCGGCCGCCAGCGCCATCTCGTCCGCCTTGGCGTAGTTCTCGGCGAGCGGCTTCTCGCACAGCACATGCTTGCCGGCGGCGATCAGGGCCAGCGTCGTCGGATGATGCGCCCGGTCGGGCGTCACGTTGGTGGCGGCATCGAAGCCGTTCCAGGCGATCGCATCCTCGAGCGAGGTGAAGATGTTGGGAATGCCGTGCTTCGTTGCGAAGGCTTCCGCGCGCGACGGGTCGACGTCGACGGCGCCGACCAGCTCGACGCCCTCGACGGCGGAGAAATGGGTGGCATGGGTGTTCGCCATGCCGCCGGTTCCGAGGATGAGAAGACGCATGGTTTTCCTCAGCGGTAGCCGGCTTCACCGGCTTCGTGCAGCCTCGGCCCGCGCTCGACGATGGGCTCGGGCGCCTGTTCGACCGGCACGTTCGGCGCGTCGTGGACCGCCTTGTAGGCGCCCTGCGGGTTGAAGGCCCATTTCACGCCGTTGACGAGCACCTTCTGCACCGTCGCGTCGTGGTAGGTCGGATAGGTCTCGTGGCCGGGGCGGAAATAGAAGATGTTGCCCGCGCCGCGCCGCCAGGTCAGCCCCGAGCGGAACACCTCGCCGCCGGCGAACCACGAGATGAAGACCGTTTCCAGCGGTTCCGGCACGGAGAAGGGCTCGCCGTACATCTCCTCGTTCTCCAGCACGAAGTTCTCGCCGATCCCGTCGGCGATCGGATGGCGCGGGTTGACGACCCAGACGCGCTCGCGCTCGCCGGCCTCGCGCCATTTCAGCGCGCAGGGCGTGCCCATCAGCCGCTTGAAGATCTTCGAGAAATGCCCGGAATGGAGCACGAGGAGGCCCATGCCTTCCCACACGCGCCGGGCGACGCGCTCGACGATTGCGTCCTCCACCGCGCCGTGGTCCGTGTGGCCCCACCAGAGGAGCACGTCGGTCTCGGCAAGCCGCGCCTCGGAAAGCCCGTGCTCGGGCTCCTGCAGGGTCGCGGTTTCGGCGCGAATCGCGGGATCGCGGTTGAGCGCGGCCGCGATCGTGTTGTGCATGCCGTCCGGGTAGATCCCGCGCACGACCGCATTGGTCTGCTCGTGGATGTTCTCACCCCATACAATGGTGCGTATCGCCATGATGCCTTGTCCTTGAGGTTCGCACTCCGGTCGTGAAGCCGCCGGAGCCGAGATTTGAAATCGCTTTCAATTGCCCACGACGGATAAGGCCGGACCGGCCTTTTGACAAGCCGATCTATGGCGCTTTCCGCCGATTTCAATGGAACGTGGATTTCGAGAAGAGGTTCAACACGATCACGCCCGCGACGATGAGCGCGAGGCCGGCGATGGCGGCGGCGTCGAGCTTCTGGCCGAAGACGAAGAAGCCGACGAGCGAGATCAGCACGATGCCGAGCCCGCTCCAGATCGCATAGGCGATGCCGACGGGCACGTAGCGCAGACTCCAGGACAGGAAGAAGAAGGCGACCGCATAGCAGACCACCATCAGGGCGGTCGGACCGGGCCGGGAGAAATGCTGCGCGGCCTGCATCGCCGAGGTGCCGAGCACCTCGAAGACGATGGCGACGACAAGGACGGAATAGACGAGGGCGAGGTTCATGGGGGTCTCCGGCGCGGCCGCGCGCAAGGGTGGAAGAGGATGTCAGGACGGCGAGAGCGCGATCAGCCGCTCCATCATCGCCGCGCGCTGCGCCGGGGTCATCGACGGCGCGCCGAGGAGGTCGGAGAGCCAGATGCCGTCGACGGCATAGCGCACCAGCAACGCGTCGAGGGGGGCCTCGGCCCGCACCTCGGCGCGGCCGTCGACCCAGGAGCGCAGGCGCTCGCGCAGATGCGGCTCGGAAATCATCGCGACCGTGAGCGCCTTCCAGCCCTCCTCCCCCTCCGCCACGCCGCCGGCCGGGAAGCAGACGGCGATATAGGCGCGGGTGAAGCGGCCCTTCTCGACGGGGTCGGCCGCCATCCGCTCGGCAAGCGCCTGGTCGAACCGGTGGGCGAGATCGTCGAACAGGCCGTCGAGCAGCGCCAGCTTGTTGGGGAAATGGTGGAGCAGCCCGCCCTTGCTGACACCGGCCGCCTGCGAGACCGCGTCGAGCGTCACGCCCGCCGGCCCCTTTTCCAGAAGCAGCCGCGCCGTCTCCGCCAGCACCTCGCGGCGGACGGCTTCCGGATGCTTCCTGCGGTTGCGGCTGTTGCTCATGCCGAAACATACCGTCCGGACGGTTTGTCGTCAATCGCGGCCTCGGCCCGGAGACGCTTCGTCGCAGCGGCGCGCGCCCCGTTGCGGCCGGCCGCGCCGGGCGCTAAGACCCGAAGGAACGGGGACGAGGGGCGATGTCCGGCGACGACGGCGAGAAGACGACCACGCTCTACGAGGCGATCGGCGGCGATCCCGCCGTACGCGCATTGACGCGGCGTTTCTACGAGCTGATGGACAGCCTGCCGGAGGCCGCGCGCTGCCGCGCCGTCCATCCGCCGGACCTTTCCGGCAGCGAGGAGAAGCTCTACGAATATCTCACCGGCTGGCTCGGCGGCCCGCCGCTCTACACCGAGAAGCGCGGCCATCCGATGCTGCGCCGCCGCCATTTCGCGGCCCCCATCGGCCCGGCCGAACGCGACGAGTGGCTGCTCTGCTTCACCCGCGCCCTGGAGGAGACGGTCGCGAGCGAGGGCCTGCGCAGGATCATCCTCGAGCCGGTGACGCGGCTCGCCCATCACATGCAGAACCAGGAACAGACCCCATGACCTCTTCGACGCGCTCGCTGACGCTCCTTGCCGCCGGCCTGATGGGCTTTGCCGGCGTGGCCACCGCGGCCGCCGCCTCGCACGGCGCCGATCCGCGGCTGATGGCCGGCGCCTCCGCCATGTGCCTGGCGCATGCGCCGGCCCTGGTGGCGCTCTACGCCGCCTGGCCGACGATGCGCACGGCGCCGGCCGCCGCCCTGCTGCTCACGCTCGGAACGGCGCTCTTCGCCGGCGACCTCGTCTTCCGCCACTGGAGCGGCCACGGGTTCTTCCCCATGTCCGCGCCGACCGGCGGCGTCACGACGATGCTCGGATGGCTGGCGGTGGCGGCGGGCGCCTTCCTGCGGCGCGGCTAGAGCCTCCTGCGGGCACCCATCTGGACGCGCGGCGCTCTGAGCCAGCCGGCAGAGCGGGTCAGCCCTGCGGAATCCTGCCGAAGCGCAGGAGGTTGCCGTGCGGATCGTGGACATAGAATTCCTCCATGTTCCAGGGCCGCACGGTCATCGGCGACAGGCGGGCGATGCCGCGCGTGGAAAATTCCGCGTGGAGCGCGCCGATGCCGCCGCCGCGCAGATAGACCGACGTCGCCTCGCAGAGCCGGCGGTCGTCGGTCAGCCAGAAATGCGGTTCCATGCCGGCCGTGCGCCGGAGGATGAGATAGGCTTCGTCCCGGTGCACGATCTCCGCGAAGCCGAGCTTTTCGGTGTAGAACGCAAGCGTCTCGCCGAGGTCGAGCGACGGCAGGACGGGCAGGACCTCGATGCGGTCGGGATCGTCCCACGCCGCCGTCATGCGCCCTCGACGACGCTGAAGCCCTCGAACTTCGGATGGCCGACATACATGGGCTTGCGGTCGCCGGCGCTGCGGTGCGCCTGGCGGAAATTCTCCGAGGTCGTCCAGTTGACGAAGTCCTCCTTGCGCGCCCAGACCGTGTGGGAGGCGAACAGCGTGTAACCCTCGTCCGCCACCGTTTCCCCGCGCAGGAGATGGAAGGACTGGAAGCCCGGCATCTCGGCAAGGCTCGTGTCCCTGTTCTTCCAGACATCCTCGAAGGCCTCTTCCTGGCCGACGGCGACGTGGAAACGGTTCATGGCGATAAACATGGAAAGACCTCGATCTGTCAGCGCGATTCCCGCCGCGCGCGGTGCGGCGCGGCCAGAGGGAAAGCTACGACATTGTCGTTGCGCGCTTCAAGAGGCGTTTCCGTTTCGAAGGCGGGCGTGCGGGCCGGCGGGCGGACATGCCGCACCGGAAACTCCGTCACGTTGGGTGCCTCCATCATCGCCGCACGGCGCGTCAGCAGGGCGTAGAGCTCCGGCACGAGGCCGTCGCCGTTCTGCTGGGCGAGCTTGTGCAGGCCGATCATCATGAAGGCCTCGGGTCTTTCGTCATTCACTGGAGGGGATCTCCCTGGCTGAGTGTCTGCAGGGCGCGCTCGAAGGAGGACTTGCTGCCGTTGCGCAGCGGCACGAAGGCCTTCTCCCACTTCTTGCAGCCCGTCTTCACGCGGATGCAGGCATCATGGCTAATACAGTCGATCGGGCAGAAGACGCAGTCGACCGAGGGGAGCACGTTGTCGATGCGCGAGACCGCCTCGCGCAGACCGCCGTCGTGGTGGATGAGGTTGGCGCCGTAGGCGCTGGCGATCTGGCGCAGGTGCGCCACCTGGCAATCGCGCCCGCCGACATAGAGGAAGCTGCGCCCCTCGAGCGCCGCCTTGCTTTCCGGCGTCTGGGCCGCGTCGCGTTCCCTCGCCTGCTGCTGCCTGTGCTTCTCGCGCATCGCCTTCCTCTCCGCTTCGCCGGTCCGGCGCTTGATCCTCGTGACTTCCACGCTGCGCGGCTCCTGCGGCGCCCGCGCCTCCGGCCGGGCCGCGATGGCGGCCGGGGCTGCCGGCACGCCGCCCTGAAGCTGGCGCTTCAGCGCGACCACCTGGCGCTCGAGGTCCGCGATGCGCCTGTCGCGCTCGGCGATCGCCGCCTTCAAGACCGCTTCCATGCGGCCTGCAGTCATTCCATTCATGCAGCATCCCCCTTGGCACTCCGCGATGCGTGCGGAGCCTCAGTTCGGCTGCAACCTACAAAACTTGATTTTCAGAGTAAAGTATAAACATGACTATCCCAGTCATATTTATCGGCAAAAAATCCCGCCGGGCGACGGCACGGCGGGAAAAGATGTCCTGACGCGATTGCGGGCGCGAAACCGCGGTGCGCTCCGGCCGGGTTCGTTCTTTCAGTTGAAGACGATCGGCACGCTGAAGGCCCAGGACGAGCGCCCGGCCCCCTCGGGGATCTTCGCGAAGGGCGCGGCGCGGCGCACCGAATCGAGCGCGGCCTTGTCGAGCTCGGGCTGGCCGGAGCTGCGGGCGACGCGGATGCCGCTCGCATCCCCGCCCGCGCCGACGACGAAGCTCACGACCACGCTGCCGCGCCCGCCGCCGGAGACGCGCCGCTTGGCGCGGTTGATCTTGTTGCGGACCTTGCCCGGATAATTGCTGACGGCGGCATTGCCGGCGGTGGACGAATTGCCCTTCTTCTGGCCGCCGAGCGAGGCGGTCTTGACGTCGGCGGAGCCGTCGACCTGCCCCCTGGAGGCGGTCTGCTTCGACTGGCCCTTCTCGCCGGCCTTCCTCACCGGCTTCTTCTTTTTCTTCGGCTCGGGCTTCTCGGCCTTCTTGACCGGCTCTTCCTTCTTCACCTCGGGAACCGGCTTGATCTCCTCCTCCGGCATGATCTCCGGCTTGATCTCGGGAATCGGGATCGCGGCGATCTCCACCTCGGCCGACGGCACGACGACCTCCTCGACGGGCTCGGAGACGAGCGGCTCGACGTCCGTCGGCGTCACGGTCTCGACCGGCTCGGGCTCGACCTCGTCCGGCCGGATCTCCGCCACTTCCTGCGGGGTCGGCTGGGTGACGTCGGGCTCGACCACCTCGGGCGTGATCGTGTCCTCGGGATTGCCGGCCTCGACCGCCTCGAAGGCGCTGTTGCCGAGCATGGCCACTTCCGCTACCACGCCGCCGGCGATCAGCGCCTCGTCTTCCTGCGGCGGCGGCGACATCGTCAGGATCGCGGCAGCTCCTGCATGCGCCAGCAGCGAGATCACGACCGCACCGCCCCAGAGCCACTTGCTTCCAGCCATCACGTCACCCGTCATTCCATTTCCGGGGCACGCGCCTCATGCGCGCGCCGTTCACTCAGCCTTCGAGGCCGGCGGTCGCCTTCGACCGCGTCACGATGCCGTCCATGCAACGGCCCTTGTCGATCCCCTCGCCCTCGCAGACCGGGGCGTCGTTGATCAGAAGGTTCTTCACGTTCTCGCAGGCGATCCCCGGCACGTCGAACTGGCGCACCTTGGACTTGCCGGCCGGCAGGTCGCGGAAGTCGAGCAGCGCTAGGCGCTCCACCGTGCCCTTGTCGTTGAAGATCACGAACTCGAAGGAGACCTTCGACACGCCCTCGGCCAGCCTGTTGCCCGCGACGAAGGTGAACTTGCACCCCTTCTGCGACGATTCGAGGGCATTGAGCTCGATTTCGAGCCCCTTGGCCGCCGACGCCTCCTGCGCCGGGGCACCGCCGGCGGCGGCAATGCAGAACATGGCGGTAAGCAGAAGCGTGCGTGGGGTCATGGGTTCGCCTGTCTCAAATGTCCATCCGGGCCGGCCGTCCCCGCAGAGAATTAACACGAGTTTACCGCGCCGGTATTGCGTGCATAGGTAAATATGAGTAAGGAAGTCAAGATAGTACGCCCCAAATTCCCGGCAACCCCCTGTTCCGAAAACAAAATTCGTTGACGGAAAAGTGCGGCCCGGGAATGCGGCGGCAGGTCCAGTTTCATTCAAGGTCACGCCATGTCAAACACGCCCCGCCCGACGCCCGCCGAGATCCGCGCCTTCCGTGCCGAAAACCCGAAGATGCGCGAGCGCGACATCGCCGCCCAGCTCGGCATTTCCGAAGCCGCCCTCGTCGCCGCCGAAGTGGGCCTCACGGCCGTGCGCATCGACGGCGGCGCGAACCGCTTCCTGGAGCGCGCCGAGGCGCTCGGCGAGGTCATGGTGCTCACGCGCAACGAGAGCGCCGTGCACGAGAAGATCGGCGTCTTCGAGAAGATCGAGACCGGCAAGCACGCCTCGATCGTGCTCGGCGAGAACGTCGACCTGCGCATCTTTCCCACCCGCTGGGCGCACGGCTTCGCCGTGACGAAGACCGACGGCGAGACCGTCCGCCGCAGCCTGCAGTTCTTCGACAAGGCCGGCAACGCCGTGCACAAGGTGCACCTGCGCCCGGCTTCCGATCTCGAGGCCTACGAGGCGATCGTCGCCGACTTCCGCCTCGACGACCAGTCGCAGGACTTCGTCGAGGTCGTCACCGAGAAGGTGAACGACACAGGCCCCGTCGACGTGGCGGCGCTGCGCGCCGAATGGAGCGCGATGACCGACACCCACCAGTTCTTCGGCATGCTGCGCAAGCTGAAGATCGCCCGGCAGGACGCCGTGCGCAGCGTCGGCGAGGATTTCGCCTGGCAGGTGCGCGCCGACGCCGTGGGCGACATGATGCGCAGCGCCGCCGAGAACGACACGCCGATCATGTGCTTCGTTGGCAACGACGGCTGCATCCAGATCCACACCGGCCCGGTGAAGAACATCCAGCCGATGGGGCCGTGGCTCAACGTCATGGACCCGACCTTCCACCTGCACCTGCGCATGGACCACATCGTCGAGTGCTGGGTGGTGCGCAAGCCGACGGCCGACGGCCACGTCACCTCGCTGGAGGCCTATGACGCCAAGGGCGAGATGATCATCCAGTTCTTCGGCCCGCGCAAGGAAGGCATCGCCGAGCGTCCCGAATGGCGCGAAATCCTCGACGGCCTGCCGCGCCCCGACAGCGTCGCCGCCTGAGAACCGGAGCCGTTCCGGCGGCCTTGCGTCCGGAATTGCGCAGAGACAGAGACAACCGCGTAGGATCACGACCCCGCGAAGGATCAAGACAATGAGCAAGAGCTTCGATTTCCGCCGCGCCCGCCCCTGGGAAGTGGCCCTTACCGTGTTCGCCCTGTCGGCGCCGCTCCTGGCGCCGTTCGCCGCCCCCGGCACGGACAGCTTCGTCTCCCGGGCGGTCGCCCAGGAGATGCAGAAGATCGACACGTCGCGGCTCGTCGCCATCGGCGGCGCCGTGACGGAGATCGTCTATGCGCTCGGCGAGGAAGGCCGCCTCGTCGCCCGCGATTCCACCAGCACCTTTCCTGAGGCCGCCAACGCGCTGCCCGACGTCGGCTACATGCGCGCGCTCTCGCCGGAAGGCGTGATCGCCATGAACCCGACGGCGATCCTCTCCATCGAGGGCGCCGGTCCGCCGGACGCGCTCGCCGTGCTGAAGAGCGCCGGCATCCCCTTCGAGACCGTGCCGGAAGGCTACGACCGCGCGGCGATCCTGAGGAAGATCGCCGTCGTCGGCGACGTGCTCGGCGTGCCGGAAAAGGCCAAGGCCCTGGAGGACCAGGTCGCCGCCGACCTCGACGCGGCCATCGCCGACGCCGCCAAGCGGCCGGAGGCGGAGCGCAAGCGCGTGCTCTTCATCCTGTCCTTCCAGAACGGGAAGATCATGGCGGCGGGCGGCCACACGGCCGCCGACGGCATCATCGGCCTCGCCGGCGCGATCAACGCCACGGAAGGCGCCTTCGAGGGCTACAAGCCGCTCTCCGACGAGGCGATCGTCAAGGCGAAGCCCGACGTCATCATGGTGATGAGCCGTCCGGGCTCCGACGCCGGCGACGAGGAACTGCTGGCCCATCCGGCGATCTCCGTCACCCCGGCGGCCGCCAACAAGGCGGTGCTGCGCATGAACAGCCTGCACCTCCTCGGCTTCGGCCCGCGCACGGCCTCCGCCATCCGCGACCTGAACGGCGAACTCTACGGCAAGGGCCATGTCTCTCAGTGACGCCATGCGCGGCCGTTTCGCGCGCGGTCCCGCCGTGACCTCGCCGTCCGCGGCGCGGGCGAGCGGCGACCGCACGCAGGCCGCGCGCCTGGCGATCCTGCTGCTTGCGGTCCTCGCTGTCGTGTCCCTGGCGCTCTCGGTCGCGACCGGCGCCTCCGACGCCTCCGCGGTCAACGTCATCAGGGCGCTCGTCACCGGCGCCGACGAGACGGCGCTCAGCCTGCGCGACCGCATCATCGTCTTCGACATCCGCATGCCGCGCGCGCTCCTCGGCTTCCTGATCGGCGCCGCGCTCGCCATGTCCGGCGCGGTGATGCAGGGCCTGTTCCGCAATCCCCTTGCCGATCCCGGCCTCGTCGGCATCTCCTCCGGCTCGGCGCTCGGCGCCGTGCTGATGATCGTGCTGGGCGCCGGCCTGCCGCCCGCGGTGATGGCGACGCTCGGCGCTTTCGCGCTGCCGCTCGCCGCCTTCGTCGGCGGCCTGATCACGACGCTCGTCCTCTACCGCATCGCCACGCGCGGCGGCCAGACCTCGGTCGCCACCATGCTGCTCGCCGGCATCGCCATCGCCGCACTTGCCGGCGCCGTCACCGGCATCCTCATCTACATGGCCGACGACAAGCAGCTGCGCGACATCACCTTCTGGAACCTCGGCTCGCTCGCCGGCATGACCTGGACGAAGCTTCTCGCCGCCGGCCCCGTCATCCTGCTGGCGCTGCTCGTCGTGCCCTTCCTGTCGCGCGGGCTCAACGCCATCACGCTCGGCGAGGCCGCCGCCTTCCACATGGGCGTGAAGGTGCAGCGGCTGAAATACACCGCCGTCGTGGCGGTCGCCGGCGCCGTCGGCGCCTCGGTCGCCGTCAGCGGCGGCATCGGCTTCGTCGGCATCGTCGTGCCGCACCTGCTGCGCCTCGTCATCGGCCCGGACCACCGCTACCTGCTGCCGGCCTCGGCGCTCTTCGGCGGCGTGCTGCTGCTCGGCGCCGACATGCTGGCGCGCACCGTCGTCGCCCCCGCCGAGCTGCCGATCGGCATCATCACGGCGCTCGCCGGCGCACCCTTCTTCCTCTGGGTGCTCCTGCGCGACCGCGGGCGCAACGGCTGGTGAGCATATCATGATCCGCGCAAGGAACCTCACAGTCAGCCTGTCCGGCAAGACCATCGTGCACGGCGTGTCGCTGGAGGCGAAGGCGGGCGCGCTCACCGCCATCGTCGGCCCTAACGGCTCCGGCAAGACGACGACGATGAAGGCGCTCGCCGGCGAGCTTTCGAGCACCGGCGAGATCGCCATCAACGGCCACGACGTGCGCCGGCTGGAGCCGTGGCAGCTCGCCGTCAAGCGCGCGGTGCTGCCGCAGGCCGCCACCATCGCCTTTCCCTTCACCGTGCGCGAGATCGTCCGCCTCGGCCTTTCGGTCGGCCCGAACCGCCATGCCGAACGCATCGACGCCATTACCGCCGAGGCGCTCGCCGCCGTCGACCTCGCGGGCTTCGCCGGCCGGCTCTACCAGGAGCTTTCCGGCGGCGAGCAGCAGCGCGTGCAGCTCGCCCGCGTGCTGTCGCAGATCTGGGAGCCTGTGCTCGACGGCGAGCCCTGCTTCCTGATGCTCGACGAACCGGTCTCGGCGCTCGACATCCGCCACCAGCTCACCATCATGCAGCTCGCGCGGCGCTATTGCGCAGGCGGCGGCGGCGTCGTCGCCGTGATGCACGACCTGAACCTCACCGCCATGTTCGCCGACCACATGGTGATGATGCGCGGCGGCCGCATCGAGCTTGCCGGCCCGCCGGCCGAGGTGATGACGGACGATGCGATGGAGACCGTCTTCGGCTGCCGCATGCGCATCAACACCGTTCCGGCGCCCGGCATTCCCTTCGTGCTGCCGCACACCGCGTCGACGTGAATCTCCGGTTCCCGGGCGGAACTTTTCGCGCGATTGCGCGTTGTCCGCCGCGAACACCGTTCCGCCTGTCGCGCGGACGGTCGCAAAAAGGAGAACCGGCATGGCCAACGGACTGTTTTCGTCGCGCAGCAAGACCCTTCGCAGCGGGCTTCGGGAAGAGGCGCAAGCGGTGGAGGAGCAGATCGCCGAGCTGCGCGCGGAAATCGCCGCGCTCGCCGGCTCGCTCGCGGGCGACGCCCGCAAGGCACGCAGGAAGGCGGGTGCCGCCGCTCAGGACCTGGCCGGGGACCTGAAGGAGCGCGCCGAAAGCGACCTGCACGACATGATCGCCGCCGGCGAGGATATCCTCGCCTCCCTCCAGGACCGCTACCGCCAGTCGGGCAAGGAGATCCGCAGGAGCGTGCACGAGCATCCGCTCGCCGCCCTCGGCCTCGCCGCGGCCGCGGGCTTCGTCATCGCCGCGCTGATGCGGCGCTGAGGCGGGGATCGCAACGGCATGCTTTCCCTCGTCGCCATCCTCGCACAGAATGTCTACACCCGGGTCGAGGATCGCGTCGGCGAAGAGGTCTCGACCGCCAAGCGCACGGCGATCGCCGGCCTCGCGATCGGGCTTCTCGCGGGCACCGCCTATGTGCTCGCCGTCGTCGCGACCGCGATCCTGCTTGCCGGGCGCTACGGCGCGGTGCCGGCGCTGTTCGGCCTTGCCGGCGGCTTCCTGCTCGCCGCGCTGATCGTGCTCGCGATCCTCGTCGTGAGGAACCGCCGCGAACGGGAGCTTCGCCGCATCCGCCGCGAGCAGCTCGCCGCCCGGCGCGACCTGATGGCCGCCGCCGCCGCGCTCGCCGTCAGGAGGCCGTTCGCCGCGACCGGCATCGCGCTCGCCCTCGGCTACCTGTTCGCCCCGAAATCCCGCCGCCGCCGCGACTGACCGTCAGAGCGGCATGCGCACCAGCGCGGTGACGCCCTGCGGCAGGTACTCGACGTGCACGCTGCTGCCGAGCACCTTGTCCAGGCTGCGCTCGATCAGGATCGAGCCGAAGCCGCGATGGCTCGGCGGCGAGACCGGCGGGCCGCCGACCTCGTGCCAGGTCATGTTGAGCACGCGCTGGCCCTCCTCGAGGACGACGCGCGCGGTGATGACCACCTTGCCGCTGCGCACCGACAGCGCGCCGTACTTGCGCGCGTTGGTCGCCAGCTCGTGCAGCACGAGGCCGAGGCCCACGGCCTGGTCCGGCCCGAGCTCCACCTCGTCCTTGTGGATCTCCACCTGGCTCTCGTAGTCGAGCGTATAGGGCACGAGCTGCTTCTGCAGCAGCATGTTGAGGTGGATCACGCCCCATTCGTGGTCGCTGAGGAGCGCATGCGCATCCGACAGCGACTGCAGCCGGCCGGCGAAGGCATCCATGAACTCGACCGGATCGCTCGTCTGGCGCAGCGTCTGGCGCGCCAGCGACTGCAGCATGGCGAGCGTGTTCTTGACCCGGTGGTTGAGCTCGCGCAGCAGGAGGCGCGTGCGCTCGGAGGCGAGCTGCGCATCCGTCACGTCGACGTTCACGCCGACGAAGAGCGTCGGCCGGCCTTCCGCGTCCCGCTCGTGCACGCGCCCGCGCCCGAGCAGCCAGCGCCCCGACTGGCGCGCGCGAAACACCTCGTCGTATTCCTGCCCGCCGGCCAGCGCCTCGCGCAGCCGCTCGACCGTCGCCTTGCGGTTGGCCGAATGCACGGCCTTGAAGAAGGTGCGCGCACGCATCGGCCGGGCGGGCGCAATGCCGAGCATGCGGTAGAAGGTCTCGTTGCCGGAGACGAACCCGGTCTTCAGGTCCCAGACCCAGCTTGCGACATTGGCCGCGTCGAGGGCCATCGCATGCCGGCGCTCCTCGCGCGAGGAGGCTTCCGCGGCAAGCGTGCGGCGCCGCGTCTCCTCCTTGAGCTTGAAGACGGAGCCGGCGAGCGAGGCGAGCCGCGCCAGCCGCGCCGCCGCGTCGGAGGCGACAGTCTCGTGCGGCTCGACGTCGAAGACGCAAACCGTGCCGATCGCCTGGCCGTCGATCATGATCGGCGCACCGGCATAGAAGCGCAGGTGCGGCGCACCCGTCACGGTCGGCAGGCCGGCGAAGCGGACGTCGTTGCGCGCATCCCGCACGATCAGCGGCGAGCCCGCAGGCCCGGCGATCATGCGGGCACAGAACGAGGCGTCGGACGGGGCGCGGATGTCGCTCGTGCCCTGGCGGGCGAAGAACCACTGGTCGACCCGGCCAAGGACGGTCACCAGCGCGATGGGCGCGGCAAACAGCGCCGACGCCAGGGCCGCGATGTCGTCGAAATCCGGATCCGGCCCCGGAAAGACGGGCACGGCCGCCTCCAGCGCGGCGATGCGCTGGGGCGCGCCGAGCGCTTCGGCGACATCGGGCGGCAAGGCCTGGGTCCTGTCTTTCATGAGCCCCCGGTTCGGCGTTCTTCGGCCGTCTTCACGCGGCCCGGCTGTGCGTCACGGCCCGTCCTGTCAGATGACCAGCAAAACCGTATGTCCGCAAGCCGATACAACCATCTGCCCTCAAGACGCGAACGCCCGCGAGGTGATCGGCGCCGAAACGGCGTCCGGCCCGTAGTCGCTCTCGCCGTCGACCTGAAGGAGGACCTGCAGGCGCTGGCGCGCGCGGTTGACGCGGCTCTTGATCGTGCCGAGCGCGCAGCCGCAGATCTCCGCCGCCTCCTCGTAGGAGAAGCCAGAGGCGCCGACGAGGATGATCGCCTCGCGCTGCTCGTCCGGCAATTTCTCCAGCGCCCGCTTGAAGTCCTGCATGTCCAGCGAGCCGTATTGCGACGGGTGCTGGGCGAGGTTCTCGGTGAAGATGCCGTCGCTGTCCTGCACCTCGCGGCCGCGCTTGCGCAGCTTGCTGTAGAGTTCGTTGCGCAGGATCGTGAAGAGCCATGCCTTCATGTTCGTGCCCATCTCGAACTGCTCCTGCTTGGCCCAGGCCTTCATGATCGTGTCCTGCACGAGATCGTCGGCCTGGTCGTGGCGGCCGATCAGCGAGATGGCGAAAGCACGCAGGCTCGGAAGAACCGCGAGGAGTTCACGCTTGAAAGTGGTCTGCCCCTGTTCCATCGCTCCCCTCACTCGGCTCGTTGTACGCTGCCTTCAGCGGCATCCAGTCTTTCCAGGAGATCCAGAAAGCGCTGGGGAAGAGCCTCGTCCTGTACGGATTGATAGAAATTCCTGAGCTTCAACGCAATCTGCGCATTGGGATTGTCCGGCACAAGAGCCGACTTCGCGGGAGTGAGCCTCCCTACGGGCTTGCTGTTCATACTTTTCACTTCGGCCACTCTCACTGTGTCTTGTCCGATCCGGATCCGTTTCGCCGTGGAAATGCAGCGCCGCAAAAAAGGTTCCCTGCACGGAACCAAAATTTGCCGCGCGCGTTGGAGCGTCGAACGCAAGTCCCGCAAACCGAAGAACAGGGGAACAACCATGGCCATTTCCGATCGTATCGGGCCGAACCTCCCGGCGCTGCGCCGCTACGCGCGCGCCCTGACGGGAACCCAGTCCTCGGGCGACGCCTATGTCGCCGCCACGCTGGAAACGATCCTTGCCGATCCTTCCGTGCTTTCGGGCGAGGAGGACGACAAGACGGCGCTCTTCGGCCTGCTCAGCCGCATCATCGCCTCCTTCCCGATCTCGATGGGCCGCAACGCCGGCGTTCCCGCACCGGGCGCCGAGGCGCCCTTCGACCTTTCCGCCGTGCCGCCACTCGGCCGGCAGGCGCTGCTGCTGACGACCGTCGAGGGCTTCTCCGTGGAGGACGCCGCCCGCATCCTGCAGGCGCAGGACGCCGCGATCCGCGCGCTGCTCGACACCGCCTTCGCCGAGATCGCCGCCCAGGCGGAGACCGGCATCATGATCATCGAGGACGAGCCGCTGATCGCGCTCGACCTCGCCCACATGGTCAACGGCATGGGCCACCGCGTCGCCGGCATCGCCCGCACGCGGGCGGAGGCCGAGGCGCTTTGGAGCGACAGCCGCCCCGGCCTGGTGCTTGCCGACGTGAAGCTCGCCGACGGCAGCTCCGGCATCGACGCCGTCAATACCATCCTCTCCACCAGCAAGATCCCGGTCATCTTCATCACCGCCTATCCCGAGCGGCTCCTGACCGGTGAACGGCCCGAGCCCGCCTTCCTCGTGTCCAAGCCGTTCGACCCCGAACAGGTCAAGGTGCTGATCAACCAGGCACTCCTGTTCACGCCGCGTACACGCGCAGCGGCCTGACCGCAGCTCCCCGGAGGGCCGCAGCGGCGACGCGGCCGGCGGCGGTGGGACGGCACGCCCACCGCCGCCTTGGCACGTCCGGACACGGCCGGACCGATACGAAAAAGCAGCCAGCGCCGGGGAGGCGCTGGCTGCTTGCAAGTCCCACGGACCGGAGGGGGATACGGTGTCGTGGTCATGTCGCCGGCGGGGGGCCTCGCATCGGGGGAGATATGCGCGTGCCGGCGACGACTGGAAAACCCACGGCCGCGCTTTTGGTTCCGGCGGCTCCGAAAATTTTTTTAGGGCGCCCGTCAGGCGATCGCGTCGAGTTCCGCACGGTGGCGCTGGAGCGCGAGGAAGCGGCGGTAATTCCGGTCGTAGACGGCCTTGCGGCCGGCATCCGGCAGCAGGTCCTGCGCGCCCGGATACATGCCGCGGCCGGCGGCCGGAAGGTCGGGATGGAGGCCGCCCGCGACGGCCGCCGTCATCGCCGTGCCGAGCAGCACGGCGTCGCTCGTCTCCGCCACGACGAGGCGGCAGCCGGTGACGTCGCGGTAGAGCTCCATCAGCAGCGGGTTGCGCAGGTGCCCTCCCGCCACATGCAGCGCGTCGACGACGTAGCCGCAGCCGCCGAGCGTCTCGAGGATATGGCGTATGCCGAGCGCGATCCCCACGCAGCTGCGCCAATAGAGCCGGCAGAGGCCGTCGAAGGACGCGTCGAGCGACAGCCCGCTGATGACGCCGAGCGCGTGCGGATCGGCCAGCGGCGTGCGGTTGCCGTGGAAATCGGGCAGCACGTGCAGCCGTGCGCCGAAAGCCTCGCCCTCCGCCTCCCGCAGCGCACGGATGCGCGCGACAATAGCGGCGTGGACGGCGGCCGACGGCTCGCCGCCCGCGCTGTGGCTGCGCACGACGTGGTCGAGCAGCGCGCCGGCCGCCGACTGCCCGCCCTCGACCAGCCACCAGCCCGGCAGAACCGCCTCGTAGTACGGTCCCCACATGCCGAAGCCGAACCTCTTCTCGCGCGAGAAGGCGACGATGCAGCTCGACGTGCCGCCGATCAGCGCCAGCCGGCGCTCCAGCGCCTCCGGCTCGCCGGCGAAGGCGCCGAGCACGCCGAAGGCCCCGGCATAGGCGTCGACGAGGCCGGCGGACGCCACACAGCCGGTGTCGAGGCCGAGATCGGCGGCGGCCGCCGGCGTCAGCGGCCCGACCGCTGCTCCCACGGCCAGCGTCGTCTCCGGCAGCAGGCCGCGCGCGCGCAGATCCTCCAGGCCGATTGCGGAAAGGAAGCTGTCGTTCCACGGCGCCGCCTCGTGGGCGAGGTAGTTCCATTTCGAGGTCGTGGTGCAGCGCGAGCGGGCGGGCGAGCCCGTCGCCCGCCAGGTCATGAAATCGGCGAGGTCGAAGAAGTAGCCGGCCTCGTCCCATTGCTCCGGCCGGTTGCGCTTCAGCCACATCAGCTTCGGCATCTGCATTTCCGGCGACATGGCGCGGCCGGAATGGACAAGCACGGGATGGTCCGTCGCCGTGCAGAAATCGGCCTCGGCGATCGCACGGTGGTCGAGCCAGACGATGGTGTCCCAGCGCGGATCCTCGCCGGAGACGGCGAGCGGCCGGCCCTGCCGGTCGCGCACGACGAGCGAGCAGGTCGCGTCGAAGCCGATGGCGGCGATGCGGCCGGCCTCGACCTTCGCCGCCGCGCGGGCGCCGCGCACGGCGATGCAGACGGCGCGCCAGATATCCTCCGAATCGTGCTCGGCATGGTTCTCGCGCGGTCGCAGCATGGCGATCGGATGGTCGGCGCGCGCCAGCATATCGCCGCTCCGGTCGAACACACCGGCACGCGCACTGCCGGTCCCGATGTCCACCGCAACGATCAGATCGCGCATCAAGATACTTTCCCGTCGACCTCTTCCGCGCGGACAAACTGTCCCAATTCCCGCATGTCGTCAAACAGGCGGTCGGGGCCGAGACCGAGAAGGGCCGCCCGGTGGCTTTCGCTGCGGGCGTGCGAGCCGCCGGTGAAGGCGAAGACGCGCATGCCGGCGGCCTTCGCCGCCACGACGCCCGCCGGGCTGTCCTCCACGACGACGCAGCGCTCGGGGCGGACCCCCATCGCCGCGCTCGCATGCAGGAAGAGATCGGGCGCCGGCTTGCCGTGCGCGACCATGCTGGCGCTGAAGATGTTCGGCTCGAAACGGTCGATGAGGCCGGTGACCGTCAGCGACAGGCGGATGCGCTCGGGCTGCGAGGAGGAGGCGACGCAATGGGCGATGCCGAGCGCGTCGACCGCCTCGGCGATGCCGGCGATCGGCTGCAGCTCTTCGCGGAAGCGGGCGTAGAGCGCCTGGCGCATGGCGTCGAGGAACGGCCCGTCGACGGCGAGCCCGTGCTCGTCGCGCAGCATTTCCGACATGCTCTTCAGGCTGCGGCCGAGGAAGCGCTCGTGCGCCTCCGCCTCGCTCATGGCGACGCCGGCGGCGGCCAGCGCCTCGACCAGCACCGAGAGCGAGATCGGCTCGCTGTCGACCAGCACGCCGTCGCAATCGAAGATCACCAGTTCGGTCGGCGTCGCTGCCATGGCTTTCGCTCCGTTTCCGGCCGATCGCCTACTATGCCGCGAGCTTGCCGTCCAGATAGAGCCGGAGCGTCGCCCGCGTTCCCTTCTCCTGCAGCGTCCTCAGCGCATGGGCGAAGCGGCGGCGGAACAGGTCGGAACCGGCGACCTCGCCGAAGATGTCCTTCAGCTCGAGGAACGCCGCGGGATCGCCCTTCGCCGCCTTGGCCGCGGCATGGATGCGGTCGATGTTCGGGTCGTTGAAGGCGATCGCCTTGCCGCTGTCCGACGTTCCGGCGAGATAGCGGCACCAGAGCGCGGAGACGAGCGACAGGCCGACGACATCCTCGCCGCGCCGGAGCCGGTCGGCGGTCGACGGCAGGATGAACTTCGGCTGGCGGTTGGAACCGTCCTGGGCGAGCCGCGGGATCGTGTCGCCGATCTTCGGGTTGGAGAAGCGCCGCTCGATCAGGTCGAAATAGTCGTCGAGGTCGGTGTCCGGCACCGGCGGGATGACGGGGATGATCTCCTCCTTCTCCAGCTTGGCGAGGAAGGCGCGGATATCGGCGTCCTCCATCGCCTCGTGCACGAAATGGATGTCGAGGAGGGCCGCCGGATAGGCGATCGCCGCATGCCCGCCGTTGAGGATGCGGATCTTCATGTGCTCGTAGGGCGCCACGTCCGGCACGAACTGCACGCCGACCTTCTCCAGCGCCGGACGCCCTTCAGGGAAACGATCCTCCAGCACCCACTGCTTGAACTCCTCGCAGAACACCGGCCACTGGTCGTCGATGTCGTATTCGGAGGCGACGATGCCGATCTCGCGCGGGCCGGTCGCGGGCGTAATGCGGTCGACCATGCCGTTCGGGAAGGCGACGTTCGCGTCGATCCAGTCGGCGAGCGCCGGGTCGGAGAGGCGCGCGAGCCCCGAGACGGCCGCATGCGTCACCTCGCCGTTGCCGGGGATGTTGTCGCAGGACATGACGGTGAAGGGGGCGATGCCCCTGTCGCGCCGCGCCTTGAGGCCGGCGATGATGAGGCCGAAGACGGTCTTCGGCGCGCCGGGATTTCTCCCGTCCGCCGCGATCGCCGGATGCGCCGGATCGAAGACGCCGGAGGCGGGATTGATGAAATAGCCGCCCTCGGTGATCGTCAGCGAGACGATGCGGATCGCCGGGTCGGCGAGCCGGGCCACCGTCGCCGCCACATCGCCGGGCCTCAGATAACCGATCATCGCGCCGGTGACGCGCGCGTCCGAACGGTTGTTGTCCTGCTCGACGACGGTCGTCAGGAAATCCTGCCCGGCGAGCTTTTCCCGCATCGCCTCGTCGGAGGGCAGCACGCCCGCGCCGACGATCGCCCAGTCGTGGTCCTCGCCGAGGTTGAACAGGTCGTCGAGATAGACCGCCTGGTGCGCCCGGTGGAAATTGCCGACGCCGAAGTGGACGATGCCGGCCTTGAGGGCGGAGCGGTCGTAGGCCGGCACGCTTGCGGTCCTTGCGACCTCTTTCAGGGTGGCGAGCGACAGTTTCGTGGTCATCATCTTGTCCTTCCGGATGGAGGCGGGCTGGCCTCCGGTCTCTCACTCATGCCGGCCCGCGCGGGCCTCAGCTCATCCAGTTGCCGCCGTCGACATTGTAGGTCTGGGCGACGACGTAGTCGCTTTCCGCCGAGGCGAGGAAGACCGCCATGCCGGTCAGGTCCTCGGCCGTTCCCATGCGGCCGTAGGGCACGGCCTCGCCGACGAGGCGCTTCTTCTCGCCGCGCGGACGGTTCTCGTACCGGGCGAAGAGCGCATCGACCCCCTCCCAGTGCTCGCCGTCGACCACGCCGGGGGCGATGGCGTTGACGTTGATGCGGTGCTGGATGAGGTCCAGCCCGGCCGACTGGGTGAGGCTGATGACGGCCGCCTTGGTGGCGCAGTAGACGGCGACGAGCGCCTCGCCGCGCCGCCCGGCCTGGCTCGCCATGTTGATGATCTTGCCGCCGCGGCCTTGGGCGATCATCTGCCTGGCCACTGCCTGCAGCGTGAAGAGCGTGCCGGAGACGTTGATGGCAAACAGCGTCTCGTAGCTCTCGCGGGTGATCTCGACGATCGGCGCGAGGTCGAAGAGGGCGGCATTGTTGACGAGGATGTCGATGCCGCCGGCTTCCGCCACGCAGGCCGCGACCGCCGCGTCGATGGACGCCTGCCGCGTCACGTCCATCTCCACCGCATAGGCCGCGGGGCCGATCCCGCCCGCCGTCGCTCGCGCCCGCTCGATGTTGATGTCGGCGATGGCGACGCGCGCGCCCTCGCGCACATAGGCCTCGGCGAACGCCTTTCCTATGCCGCGCGCCGCGCCCGTGATGAGCGCGCTCTTTCCCTCCAGCCGTTTCATCGGATAGCGAGTCCCTTGTCGTCGAACCTGTGGATGCGGTTTTCGTCCGGGGTGAGGTAGACGGTGTCGCCGTGGGTGACGGCGAAGTCGCCGCCGGCGCGCACCGTCACCATGCCGACGTCCTCGACGTTGACGTGCAGGAACGTGTCGGAGCCGAGATGCTCGGCGACGCCGACCACGCCCCTCCACGTGCCGCTTTCGGTCGAGAGCCGGAGGTGCTCGGGACGGATGCCGACGGTCGGCGCGCGGTAGGGCTCGGCCGCCTTGCCCTTGACGAAGTTCATCCGCGGCGAGCCGATGAAGCCGGCGACGAACAGGTTGTCCGGCTTGTTGTAGAGGTCGAGCGGCGAGCCGACCTGCTCGATGTTGCCGGCGTTGAGCACGACGATCTTGTCGGCCATGGTCATCGCCTCGACCTGGTCGTGGGTGACGTAGATCATCGTCGTCTTGAGCTGCTGGTGCAGCTCGCTGATCTCGAGCCGCATCGTGCCCCTGAGCGCCGCGTCGAGGTTCGACAGCGGCTCGTCGAAAAGAAAGGCCGACGGTTCGCGCACGATCGCGCGGCCGATGGCCACGCGCTGGCGCTGACCGCCGGACAGTTGACCCGGCCGCCGCTCCAGGTAGTTGGTGAGGTTCAGCACGCGCGCGGCCTCCGTCACCTTCTTCTCGATCACGTCCGGGCTCACCTTCGCCATCTTCAGCGGGAAGGCGATGTTGTTCTTCACCGTCATGTGCGGGTAGAGCGCGTAGGACTGGAACACCATGGCGAGCCCGCGCTTGGCGGGTGCGGCCTTGGTAACGTCCCGCCCGTCGATCTCGATGGTGCCGCTCGTGGTGTCCTCCAGCCCGGCGATCAGGCGCAGGAGCGTGGACTTGCCGCAGCCCGACGGGCCGACGAAGACCACGAACTCGCCGTCCTCGATGGTGAGGTCGATGCCCGGAATGACCTGCGTCGCGCCGAAGCTCTTGTTGACGTTCCTGAGAATGATCTTGCCCATGGATTTTCCTCCCCGGTCCTTGTTCGTCTTACTTCACGGCGCCGAAGGTGAGGCCGCGGACAAGCTGCTTCTGCGAAAACCATCCCATGATCAGGATGGGGGCGATGGCGAGCGTGGAGGCCGCCGACAGTTTCGCCCAGAACAGGCCCTGGGGGCTGGAGAACGAGGCGATGAAGGCGGTCAGCGGCGCGGCGTTGGTCGTCGTCAGCCGGATCGTCCAGAAGGCCTCGTTCCAGGCGAGAATGATGTTGAGCAGCATGGTGGAGGCGATCCCCGGCACCGCCATCGGCGCGAGCACGTAGACGATCTCCCCCCAAAGCGTCGCCCCGTCCATGCGCGCGGCTTCGAGGATCTCGCCCGGGATCTCGCGGAAGTAGGTGTAGAGCATCCACACGACGATCGGCAGGTTGATCAGCGTCAGCATGATCGTCAGCCCCAGCCGCGTGTCGAGAAGCCCGGTGTCGCGGAAGATCAGGTAGATCGGCACCAGCACGGCGACGGCCGGCATCATCTTCGTCGAGAGCATCCACATCAGGATGTCCTTGGTGCGGTTGGTCGGCGAGAAGGCCATCGACCAGGCTGCGGGCACCGCGACGAGGAGTGCGAGCAGCGTCGAGCCGACCGACAGCACGACCGAGTTCATGAAGGGCTTGAAGTAGTCCCGCTGCGTCTGCACCGTCACGTAGCTTTCCAGCGTGAAGGACGGGATCAGGTTGAAGCCCTGGATCGCCTCCGGCTCGCTCTTCAGCGAGGTGATGATGGTGTAGAGGATCGGGAAGAAGATGATGAGGGCGACGATCCAGGCGGCGATCGTGGCGACCGCCATGCGTCGGGTTGAGACTGCGCGTGCCATGTCCGGTCCTCCTCTCTAGCGGTCCAAGTTCTTGCCGACGGCGCGCATCAGGAAGATGGCGACGACGTTGGCGAGGATGACGGCAATGATGCCGCCGGCCGATGCGCCGCCGACGTCGTAGCCGAGAAGCGCCGTGCGGTAGATCAGGAAGGCGAGGTTGGTGGACGCATAGCCCGGCCCGCCGTTGGTGGTGACGAGGATCTCGGCATAGACGCCGAGCAGGAAGATCGTCTGGATCAGGATGACGACCGTGATGGCGCGGGCGAGATGCGGCAGCGTCAGGTAGACGAAGCGGGAGACGAAGCCGGCGCCGTCCATCTCGGCGGCCTCCTTCTGCTCGCCGTCGAGCGATTGCAGCGCGGTGAGCAGGATGAGGGTCGCGAAGGGCAGCCATTGCCAGGCGACGATGATGATGATCGAGAACAGCGGATATTGCGCGAACCAGTCGACCGGCTGGAAGCCCAGCGCCCGGTTGATGTCGGCGAGCACGCCGTAGCCCGGGTGCATGATCATGTTCTTCCAGACGAGCGCGGCCACCGGCGGCATGACGAAGAAGGGCGAGATGATCATGATGCGCACGATCCCCTGCCCCCACATCGGCTGGTCGAGGAGCAGCGCGATGGCGATCCCGCCCACCACCGTGATCACCAGCACGCCGCCGACGATCAACAGCGTGTTCCAGATCGACTGGAAGAAGGCCGGGTCGGTGTAGAAGTACTTGTAGTTGAACAGGCCCGTCCAGCTGACGTTCGCCGGGTTCAGGAGATTGTAGTTCTGGAACGAGAACCACAGCGTCATCGCCAGCGGCACGATCATCCAGATGAGCAGAAGCGCAACAGACGGCGCAAGCATCAGCCGCGCCAGGCCGCGCGTGTTCTCGGTTGCCATGGGTTCCTCCTCCCGAAGGCCGGTGGAAGCCGGCCTGTATCGTCGCATCGTCCTAAAGGGCGGAGCCGCCCCTCACCTGCCTGCCGGCATCCTCTCCCCGCAAGCGGGGCAAGGAACTCATGCCTTGCCGCTTTACCCTTCTCCCCGCTCGGGAGAATATTCCGGCAGGGGATGAGAAACGCGCAGGCGTCATCTCGTCCGGGGCTGCCCGGAGCGCATCCGGGCAGCCCGTCCTTGGGGAGGTAGCTTACTTGATGTAGCCGGCGCGGGTCATCTCGCGCTCGGAGACCTGCTGGGCCTGGGCGAGCGCGTCGTCGACCGACATCTGGCCGGCGAGCGCCGCCGAGAAGAGCTGGCCGACCGTCGTGCCGAGACCCTGGAATTCCGGGATCGCCACGAACTGCACGCCGACATAGGGCACCGGCTTGACCGTCGGGTTCTTCGGGTCGGCCGCGTTGATCGAGTCGAGCGTCATCTTCGCGAAGGGCGCCGCCTTCTGGTACTCGGCGTTCTCGTAGAGCGAGGTGCGCGTGCCCGGGGGAACGTTGGCCCAGCCTTCCTTGTCGGCGACGAGCTTCAGATAGTCCTTGCCGGTCGCCCAGGCGATGAACTTCTCGGCCGCTTCCGCCTTCTGCGTGCCCGCCGGGATGGCGAGGTTCCAGGCCCACAGCCAGTTGCCGCGCTTGCCCAGCCCCGTGTCGGGGGCGAGCGCGTAGCCGACCTTGTCGGCGACCGTCGATTCGGCCGGGTTCGACACGAAGGAGGCCGCCACCGTGGCGTCGATCCACATGCCGCACTTGCCCTGCTGGAACAGCGCTAGGTTCTCGTTGAAGCCGTTGGAGGACGCGCCCTGCGGGCCGGCGTCGTTCATCAGCTTGATGTAGAAGTCGAGCGTGTTCTTCCATTCCGGCTGGTCGAACTGCGGCTTCCAGTTCTCGTCGAACCAGCGCGCGCCGAAGGCGTTCGAGGTCGCCGTCAGGAAGGCCATGTTCTCGCCCCAGCCGGCCTTGCCGCGCAGGCAGATGCCGTTGATGCCTTCGTCACGATTGGTCATCTTGCGCGCCGCGTCGGCGATGAACTCCCAGGTCGGCGCGTCGGGCATGGTGAGCCCCGCCTTCTCCATCAGGTCCTTGCGATACATGACCATGGAGCTTTCGCCGTAGAACGGCGCGGCATAGAGCTTGCCGTCGTCGCCGGTCAGACCCGAGCGGATCGCCGGCAGCAGGTCGTCGACGTCGTAGTCGGCGCCGAGGTTGTCGAGCGGCAGGAGCCAGCCCTGCTTCGCCCAGATCGGAACCTCGTAGGTGCCGATCGTCATGATGTCGTACTGGCCGCCCTTCGTCGCGATGTCGGTCGTGACGCGCTCGCGCAGCACGTTCTCTTCCAAGGTGACCCATTCGAGCTGGATGTCGGGGTTCTTGGTCGTGAAATCTTCCGTCAGCCCCTGCATGCGGATCATGTCGCCGTTGTTGACCGTCGCGATGGTCAGCGTCTCGGCATTGGCATATCCGCACAGGAGAGCAGCCGAGCAGGTGCCCAGCAGAAGGGTTCTCACATTCATCGTCTTCCTCCCAGAAGGTTATGAGCATTTGCTTCGCTCATGGGCAATTACTCACATTTTCTCGCGAGAAGTCAACGGCGATTCTTTGCTGCACCGCAGAAAGGAATGTCCAAGCTGTTGATAGGAGCCGAAAACGGCGTCGGGATCAGGCCGAAAGCAGGTATCTGGCCGTCGTTTCGTCGGTGATGAGGCCGTTGATCATGCCACCGCGCAGCGCGGAGAGCAGCGCCAGATACTTGCGCTTGCCCTTTGCGAGGCCGATGACCGTCGTGGTCTCGCGCGGCGGCAGGGGCACGGAGGCGACGCGCTCGTTGATGCTGCCCTCGAGCAGCCTGCCCTCGCGGTCGAACATCCAGCCGCAGATCTCGCCGGCCGCCCCCTCCTCCATCAGCCGCGCCATCTCTTGCGGGTCGAGGAAGCCGTCGAGGCAGAGCGGCGCGTCCGCGCCGAGCTCGCCGATGCCGACGAAGGCGACGTCCGCCTCGCGCCCGAGTTGCAGCGTCGACTGCACGAGGCTCTGCCGGTGCAGCAGGTCGCGCTCCTCCGGGGAGGAGACGAGCACCGGCAGCGGCATCGGGAAGTGCCGCGCCTTGACCGCATCGGCCATCGAGAAGATGACGTTGTAATAGGCGGCCGAGCCGTCCGGGCCGATATTGCCCGTCAGCGAGAGGATGCGGTGCTGCGGGCATTCCATCGCCGGAAGCTGGTCGATCGCCGCCTTCAGCGTGCGGCCCGTGCCGACCGCAAGAACAATGGGCTCCGGCTTCTTCAGCCAGCGCTCGATCTCCGCCGCCCCCGCCTCGGCGATGCCGATGGTGGTCGAGGACGAGCCCGGATCGGCCGGCACGACGTCGACATGGACGAGGCCGAACTTGCGGCGGAGCTGCTCGCCGAGCTCCAGGCACTCGGCGATGGGATGGTCGAGGCGGACCTTGATCAGCCGCTCGGCGACCGCGAGCGAAACCAGGCGTTGTGCCGACTGGCGCGAGATGCCCATCGCGGTGGCGATCTCGTCCTGAGTGCGGCCGGCGACGTAGTAGAGCCAGCCCGCCCTTGCCGCGTCGTCCAGTCTCCCGCCGGTCTCCGGTCGCTTCGCCATCGTCTCTCCCCGCCTTCGTCTTTTCAGTGCTGCCATCATTTCGCCCCGCCTGTCAAACGCCGCCCGATGGCGCGGATGGAACAGCCGATGACGAAAACATAACCGCGGAAGTCAGGTTATGCTGCGCTGCAACGCCTGAGAAACCGGGATTCTTTTGAAATTTTACCGTTTGATAAAAAAATAAACCTGGGTTACCGTTTCCACATTCGAGAAGCCCACGCGAATGGGAGACGATAATGGGAACGACGCAATCCGGGATCCACGGCGGGCGGCTTTCGCCGTCCGACTACGAGCGGAACTTTTCCGATCTGCACCCCCGCCTCGACGATCACGAGGCGCTGGTGGCGGCGGACCGCTGCTATTTCTGTCACGACGCGCCGTGCATGACGGCCTGTCCGACCACGATCGACATTCCGATGTTCATCCGCCAGATCTCGACGGGCAACCCGATCGGCTCGGCGAAGACCATCTTCGACCAGAACATCCTCGGCGGCATGTGCGCCCGCGTCTGTCCCACCGAGACGCTGTGCGAAGAGGCCTGCGTGCGCAACACCGCCGAGCACCGCCCGGTCGAGATCGGCCGCCTGCAGCGCTACGCGACCGACGTCGCGATCGCCGGCAACCACCAATTCTACGCGCGCGCCGAGCGCACCGGCAAGGCGGTCGCCGTCGTCGGCGCGGGGCCGGCGGGGCTCGCCTGCGCCCACCGGCTCGCCGTCATGGGCCACGACGTGGTGATCCTGGAGGCGCGCGAGAAATCCGGCGGCCTCAACGAATACGGCATCGCCACCTACAAGGCGGTGGACGACTTCGCGCAGCGCGAGGTCGACTACGTGCTCTCCGTCGGCGGCATCGAGGTCAAGCACGGCGTCAAGCTCGGCCGCGACTTCACGCTTGCCGACCTCACCGCCAATTTCGACGCCGTCTTCCTCGGCATGGGGCTTGCCGGCGTCAACGGGCTCGGCGTCGAGGGCGAGCATCTTCCCGGCGTGGTCGACGCCGTCGACTTCATCGCCCGCCTGCGCCAGGCGAAGGACAAGGCCGAGGTGCCGGTCGGCCGCCGCGTCGTCGTCATCGGCGGCGGCATGACGGCGATCGACGCCGCCGTGCAGGCGAAGCTCCTGGGCGCCGAGGAGGTGACGATCTGCTACCGCCGCGGCAAGGAGCACATGAACGCCTCGCCCTTCGAGCAGGACCTCGCCGCCTCCAAGGGCGTGATGATCCGCCACTGGCTGCAGCCGAAGCGGGTGATCGCCCGGGACGGCCACGTCGCCGGCATCGAGGTCGAATATACCGAGCTCGTCGACGGCAGGCTCGCCGGCACCGGCGAGACCGGCGTGCTCGCCGCCGACCAGATCTTCAAGGCGATCGGCCAGACCTTCGAGGCTTCCGGCCTCGGCGCGCTTTCGATTACCGGCGGCCGCATCGCCGTCGATGCCGAAGGCCGCACCTCTGTTCCCGGCATTTGGGCGGGCGGCGACTGCGTGAAGGCGGGCGAGGACCTGACGGTCACCTCGGTCGCCCAGGGCCGCGACGCGGCCGAATCGATCCACCGGGCGCTCGCTGCCGCCGTGCAGCCCGCCGCGGCCGTCGCCTGAAGGAGGATGGGACATGGCTGATCTTCGCAACGACTTCGTCGGCATCAAGTCGCCCAACCCGTTCTGGCTCGCCTCCGCGCCGCCGACCGACAAGGCCTACAACGTCGAGCGCGCCTTCAAGGCCGGCTGGGGCGGCGTCGTCTGGAAGACGCTGGGCGAGGAAGGCCCGCCGGTCGTCAACGTCAACGGGCCGCGCTACGGCGCGATCTGGGGCGCCGACCGGCGCCTCCTCGGCCTCAACAACATCGAGCTCATCACCGACCGCGACCTATACGTGAATCTGCGCGAGATGAAGCAGGTGAAGATGAACTGGCCGGATCGGGCGCTCGTCGCCTCGATCATGGTGCCCTGCGAGGAGGAGAGCTGGAAGGCGATCCTGCCGCTCGTCGAGGAGACCGGCGCCGACGGCATCGAGCTCAACTTCGGCTGTCCGCACGGCATGTCGGAGCGCGGCATGGGTGCGGCCGTCGGCCAGGTGCCGGAATATATCGAGATGGTCGTGCGCTGGTGCAAGCAGTACACCCGCATGCCCGTCATCACCAAGCTGACGCCGAACATCACCGACATCCGCAAGCCCGCCCGCGCCGCCAAGGCCGGCGGCACCGACGCCGTGTCGCTGATCAACACGATCAACTCGATCGTCTCCGTCGACCTCGACAATTTCGCGCCGAACCCGACGGTCGGCGGCAAGGGCACGCATGGCGGCTATTGCGGCCCGGCGGTGAAGCCGATCGCGCTCAACATGGTGGCCGAGATCGCCCGCGATCCGGAGACCTACGGCCTGCCGATCTCCGGCATCGGCGGCATCACCACCTGGCGCGACGCCGCCGAGTTCATGGCGCTCGGCGCCGGCAACGTGCAGGTCTGCACCGCCGCCATGACCTACGGCTTCAAGATCGTCCAGGAGATGATCACCGGCCTGTCGAACTGGATGGATGCCAAGGGCCACCGCACGCTCGACGACATCGTCGCCCGCGCCGTGCCGAACGTCACCGACTGGCAGTATCTCAACCTCAACTACATCGCCAAGGCCCGCATCGACCAGGACGCCTGCATCAAGTGCGGCCGCTGCCACATCGCCTGCGAGGACACCTCGCACCAGGCGATCACCCAGTTCGTCGACGGGGTCCGGCATTTCGAGGTGATGGAGGACGAGTGCGTCGGCTGCAACCTCTGCGTCAACGTCTGCCCGGTGGAGAACTGCATCACCATGGTGGGGCTGGAAGCCGGCACGCTGGACCAGCGCACCGGCAAGCCGGTCGACCCGACCTACGCCAACTGGACGACGCACCCGAACAACCCGATGGCGCGGCAGGCGGCGGAGTAAAAAGGCGGCTTTGCCCCTACCCTAACCCTCTCCCCGCAAGCGGGGAGAGGGAACTTGTTCTACGCACCATGGTGAATCAGGAAGACGGCGCGGCAACCCCTTCTCCCCGCAAGCGGGGAGAAGGTCGCGGCAGCGGGATGAGGGGCGACGCCTCGCCTCACCCGAACAGGTGGAAATTCTGCCCCGCGCTGTAGGCGGCAAAGGCGATGGCGCCGAAATAGACGACCGTCAGGGCGATCATCGCATAGCCGGCCGCCACGACCAGGCCGTCGCGCTGCGAGATGCCGGCCGACAGCAGCAGGACGGCGACGGCGGGAAGCGTGTTCGAGAAGGGGATGATGCTGAGCGGCAGCATGAGGAGCACGCCCGCACCCATCAGCGCCAGCCCGTTCAACCGGTTCATCACCGCGCCGGCGGTGAGGAACGGCAGGCGCGGCCGGAAGAACCGGTCGATCCTCTTCAGGAAGCGCACGCCGCGTTCGAGCACCGGCACGAGCTTCACGCTCTCCAGCCGCCGGTCGGCGACCTTGCCCGGCAGCCACGGCAGCGTGTTGAGCGTGATCGCGATCGCGATCAGCACGATCCCCGCGCCGAAGACCGTCGAGACCCCCGGGATCGAGACGGGGAACAGGAAGGGCAGCGACAGGAAGCCGCAGAGCAGCAGCAGCCCGTTCTCGCCCATGGTCGACAGCAGGTCGCGCAGCGTGATGTGCTCGCCGCGGATCGAGCCGATCACGTCCTCCAGAAGCTCGCTCGTCTTGCGTGTCGTGTCCTTGAAGCCTATGGCGGCGGTCATGCGGTGTTCCTTCTCCATCGTGGCCAACGGTCTATGACCGCGACGCCTGCCAGACAATAGGATCTTTTTCTTGACGAAGCGTATGCCCGTCTCCGCCGCGCTCAGCACACAGGCGTCGGGCCGCGAGAAGCTCGGCGGCCATCTGGCGATGTTCCTCTTCGCCATGCTGATCGCCGGCTCCTTCTCCTTCGGCGGGCTCGCCGCGCAGCACGTGCCGGCCGCCCCCCTGATGCTCTGGCGCTACCTGCTGACGACTGTCGTCATGGCCGTCCTCGCCTTCGGCCTGTTCCGCGCGCCCTTCGCCCGGCCGCGCGAGCCCTGGCGATTCGCCGTGCTCGGCGGCCTGATCGCGCTCTACATGCTGACGATGTTCGTCGCACTCGAATTCACGAGCCCCGTCTCGACCGGCGCCGTCTTCACGCTGATGCCGCTGCTGAGCGCCGCCTTCGCGCTGCCGGTCCTCGGCCAGCGGACGAAGCCGGGCGTGCTCGCCGGCCTCGTGATTGCCGCCGCGGGCGCCGTCTGGGTGATCTTCCGCGGTGACCTCGACGCCATCCTCACCTTCGATGTCGGCACCGGCGAGATGATCTTCTTCGGCGGCGTCATCTGCCATGCGCTCTATGTGCCGCTCATCCGCCGCTTCGACCGCGGCGAGCACCCGGTCGTCTTCGGCTTCTGGGTCACGGTCGCCGCGACCGCCTGGCTCCTGCCGGTCGGCATCCGCGAGCTTGCGGCCACGGATTTCTCCGCCCTGCCGCTCTCCGTCCACGCCGCCGTCGCCTACCTCGCGGTGGTGACGACCGCCATCTCCTTCCTGCTCCTGCAATATGCCTCGATGCGCCTGCCGGCCTCGAAAGTGCTGGGCTACGGCTACCTGACGCCGAGCTTCATCATCCTGCTCGAAGGCCTGATCGGCCACGGCTGGACGAGCCCGCAGGTCGCGGCCGGCGCGCTGGTGACGGCCTGCGGGCTTTTACTGATGGCGCTGCTGCCGGACTAAATTTGGTCGGATTCCTGTCGGAACGATCCGTCCCCCTGTGCGTTGCGGCCTTGTCGGGACGTATGCCGAAAGCCACGGAGCCTGTCTTGAAGCGGTTTGAGATCATCGACGGCATGCGGGGCTATTTCCTCGTCTTCATGCTCATCAACCACCTCATCTTCGTCGGCGGCTACTGGATGGTGGAAGTCAACCACCGCCAGTTCGCCTTCGTCGAGGACGCGCAGGGCTTCGTCTTCCTGTCGGGCCTGCTCATCGGCATGGTCTATGCCCGCAAGATGCTGAAATACGGCTACAGGACCGGCCGCCAGCTCATCCGCAGCCGCGCGTTCGAGCTCTATCGCTACGCCATGGGCACGGTGATGGCCGTGCTGGTGGTGCAGATGCTGCTGCCGGACGCCTACCGGCTCTGGTACAACTGGCTCGGCACCACGAATTTCGACGAGCCGCTGCGGCTCGCGGCGATCGCCGCCTTCCTGTTCCAGCCGACCTTCATGGACATCCTGCCGCAATACATCGTCTACATGCTCTTCGCCCCGCCGCTCGTCTGGCTATGCCTGCGCGGAAAATGGATGCATGTGCTCGCCGGCTCGCTGATCGTCTGGATGGCGGCGCAGCTCGGCCTGCAGCGCGTCGTCACCGAGCCGCTGAACGCGCTCGTCACCGGTTCGGACGACCAGGGCATCCGTGCCTCCTTCAACATGCTCGGCTGGCAGATCGTCTTCTTCCCGGCCATGGTGATCGGCGTCCTCACCGCGCAGGACAAGGTCGACTGGAACCGCATCTTCTCGCCGGAAAGGACGCTGCTGCCGAAGGTCGCGCTCGCGATCTGCCTGTTCTTCATGCCGCTGCGCATCGCCACCGCCTGGGGCCTGCTGCCGCCGCCGGTGCTGGAGAAATTCGCGACGATGGAGATCCGCGCCGACTTCGGCCCGGTCTACCTCCTGAACTTCGCGGCCGTCGCCCTCGGCCTCGCCTGGCTGCTGATCGCCGGCCCGAAGCACCGTGCTGCCTGGGTGCGCGGCCTCGCCCGCGTCGTCACCGGCGTCTTCACGCTGCGCTTCCTCCGGCTCCTCGGCCGCCATTCGCTGCAGGTCTATGTCTGGCACGTCGCCATCGTCTATGCGGTCTACTATGCCGATGGGCGCACGCCGGAGCTCTCGCAGCTCACCAAGACGACGATCGCCGTCGTCTGCATCGCGCTGCTTGCCCTGCCGGCGCTGTGGCGCGAGCGCGAGGCGCTCGCCGCCCGCCTGTTCGGCCAGCCGAAGCCGGAAGCCGTCAAGGCGAAGTCGACGCCGGCTGCTCGCTGACATTGAGCCCGCCGAGGAAGAGCTGCTCCAGGAAGCGCGCCGCGTCTTCGAAGCGCCCGTCGCCGGCGTTCTCCTGCCCCAGCACCGCGCGCACCTGCACGTCGAAGTCGGCATAGTGCTGCGTCGTCGACCAGATCGAGAAGATCAGGTGATAGGGATCGCACTTGGCGATCTTGCCGGCCTTGGCCCAGGCGCGGATGACGGCGGCCTTCTCGTCCACCAGTTCCTTGAGCGGCCCCTTCAGCTCGTCCTCGATGTTCGGCGCGCCCTGCAGGATCTCGTTGGCGAAGAGCCGGCTCTCCCGCGGGAAATCCCGCGCCATCTCCAGCTTGCGGCGGATGTAGCTGCGGATCTCGGCGACCGGGTTGCCCTCGGCGTCGAACTCGCGCAGCGGATCGAGCCAGGTGTCGAGCACGCGGGTGATCAGCGCCCGGTGCATCGCCTCCTTGGTGCGGAAATAGTAGAGGAGGTTGGGCTTCGACATGCCGGCCACCTCGGCGATCTGGTCGACGGTGGCGCCGCGGAAGCCGTGCAGCGAAAACACCTCCAGCGCGGCCTCCAGGATCTGCTCTTCCTTCTCCTCCTGGATGCGCGTGCGCCGCTGCGTCCTGGCTGCCCTCGGTAGTGCCATGCGTCCCCCGCCCGTGCGGTAAAGTGCCGCCAAATTCACCAGTTTTTACAGCGCCATTTTTTCGGGCACAGCCCGAAGCTTTTTGGTTTTTCGGCTTGAGTGCCGCAATGGAAGCTGTAATGTTTACCAACCGGTCAAATTATCAGCCACTTGCCAGGCAAAGGCAACCGCTGATCGGAAGGCGCAGAAAAAATCAAAAGCGCCGCCAGCCGGTGGGAACGAAAAGGGCCGCGAAGGCCGAAGGATATGGGAGCAGAATCATGGCCGCACCCGGCGAGAACATGCGTGTCAACGCGGACCGCCTGTGGGATTCCCTCATGGAGATGGCGAAGATCGGCCCCGGTGTCGCCGGCGGCAACAACCGCCAGACGCTGACCGACGCCGACGCGGAGGGCCGGAAACTCTTCCAGCGCTGGTGCGAGGCGGCGGGCCTTTCCATGGGCGTCGACACGATGGGCAACATGTTCATGACGCGCGAGGGCACGGACCCCGAGGCGCTCCCCGTCTATGTCGGCTCGCATCTCGACACCCAGCCGACCGGCGGCAAATACGACGGCGTACTCGGCGTGCTCGCGGGCCTGGAGGTCGTGCGCTCGCTGAACGACCTCGGCATCAGGACGAAGCATCCGATCGTCGTCACCAACTGGACGAACGAGGAAGGCGCGCGCTTCGCCCCCGCCATGCTCGCCTCCGGCGTCTTCGCCGGCATCCACACGCAGGACTACGCCTATGCCCGCAGGGACCCGGAGGGCAAGACCTTCGGCGAGGAGCTCGCGCGCATCGGCTGGGTCGGCGACGAGGAGGTCGGCGCGCGCAAGATGCACGCCTATTTCGAGTACCATATCGAGCAGGGGCCGATCCTCGAGGCGGAAGAGAAGCAGATCGGCGTCGTCACCCACTGTCAGGGCCTGTGGTGGCTGGAATTCACGCTGACCGGGCGCGAGGCGCACACCGGCTCGACGCCGATGGCGATGCGCGTCAATGCCGGCCTCGCCATGGCCCGCATCCTCGAAATGGTGCAGGCGGTCGCCATGGAGAACCAGCCGGGCGCCGTCGGCGGCGTCGGCCAGGTGTTCTTCTCGCCGAATTCCCGCAACGTGCTGCCGGGCAAGGTCGTCTTCACCGTCGACATCCGCTCGCCCGACCAGGCGAAGCTCGACGGCATGCGCGCCCGCATCGAGGCGGAAGCGCCGAGGATCTGCGAGGCGCTGGGTGTGGGCTGTTCCGTCGAGGCGGTCGGCCATTTCGACCCCGTCACCTTCGACCCGGCGCTGGTCGCGACCGTGCGCAAGGCCGCCGGGGACCTCGGCTACAGCCACATGAACATCGTCTCCGGCGCCGGCCACGACGCCTGCTGGGCGGCGAAGGTCGCGCCCGCGACGATGATCATGTGCCCCTGCGTCGGCGGCCTCTCGCACAACGAGGCCGAGGACATCTCGAAGGAATGGGCCGCCGCGGGGGCCGACGTGCTGCTGCACGCGGTGATCGGGACGGCGGGGATTGCGGAGTGAGCGGATGACAGTGTCGGTGGATACCCCCTCATCCGGCCCTTCGGGCCACCTTCTCCCCGCCGGGGAGAAGGGAAAACATGCTGCAACGACTGTCCATGCTTCGGCGCCGCAGGCGCTGAACTGGAGAAAAGAAGAAAGCAGTTCCGCAGATATTCCCTTCTCCCCGGCAGGGAGAAGGTGGCCCGAAGGGCCGGATGAGGGGGGCATGCCGAACGCAAGCGACATCATCAAACGACGCATCGGCAAAACCGGCCAGGCCCGAAGATTGCGAAAAATCGAAACGGAAGAAGAGCGCCTTCTCTGGAGCGATCTTCGCGACCGTCGCTTGAATGGTTTCAAATTCTCCCGGCAAATGCCTTTGGGCACCTATATCGTCGATTTTCTCTGTCGTGACCAACACCTCATCGTCGAAATCGACGGCTTTCATCATGCCGCAAGCCAACCGGACGAAACGCGGACCATCTGGTTGAATAGCCGCGGCTATTCCCTTCTGCGCTTCTGGAATCACGAAGTCACCCGGGAGCGGCGCGCCGTTCTCGACACGATCCTTGCAGCCTTGACCGGACAGATCACCGAACGCTGTCACGCCACGCGCTTCTATCCGGCCATTCCTGAAAAAACAGGGGAGCAACCATGAGCACAGTCATCAAGGATGGAACCGTCGTCACCGCGGACCTCACCTATAAGGCCGACGTCAAGATCGAAGGCGGCAGGATCGTCGAGATCGGGCCGGACCTTTCCGGCGACGAGGTGCTGGATGCCGCGGGCTGCTACGTCATGCCGGGCGGCATCGACCCGCATGTCCATCTCGAAATGCCCTTCATGGGCACCTATTCGGCCGACGACTTCGAGAGCGGCACGCGCGCGGGGCTTGCCGGCGGCACGACGATGGTGGTGGATTTCTGTCTTCCCGATCCCGGCCAGTCGCTGCTGGACGCGCTGAAGCGCTGGGACAACAAGTCGACGCGGGCGAACTGCGACTATTCCTTCCACATGTCCGTCACCTGGTGGGGCGAGCAGGTCTTTAACGAGATGAAGACGGTGGTCGAGGAGAAGGGCATCAACACCTTCAAGCACTTCATGGCCTACAAGGGCGCGCTGATGGTGAACGACGACGAGATGTTCGCCTCCTTCCAGCGCTGCGCCGCGCTCGGCGCGCTGCCGCTCGTCCATGCCGAGAACGGCGACGTCGTCGCCGCCATGCAGGCCAAGCTGATGGACGAAGGCAACAACGGGCCGGAGGGCCACGCCTATTCGCGCCCCGCCTCCGTCGAGGGCGAGGCGACCAACCGCGCCATCATCATCGCCGACATGGCGGGCGCGCCGCTCTATGTCGTGCACACTTCCTGCGAGCAGGCGCACGAGGCGATCCGCCGCGCACGGCAGAACGGCATGCGCGTCTACGGCGAGCCGCTGATCCAGCACCTGATCCTCGACGAGAGCGAATATGCCAACAAGGACTGGGACCACGCCGCCCGCCGCGTGATGAGCCCGCCCTTCCGCGACAGGAAGCACCAGGATTCGCTCTGGGCCGGGCTTGCCGCCGGCTCGCTGCAGGTGGTGGCGACCGACCATTGCGCCTTCACCACCCAGCAGAAGCGCACCGGCCTCGGCGATTTCCGCAAGATCCCGAACGGCACCGGCGGCCTCGAAGACCGCATGCCGCTGCTGTGGACCCACGGCGTCGTCACCGGCCGGCTGACGATGAACGAATTCGTCGCCGTCACCTCGACCAACATCGCAAAAATCCTCAACGTCTATCCGAGAAAGGGCGCGATCCTCGTCGGCGCGGATGCCGACATCGTCGTCTGGGACCCGAAGCGGACGAAGACCATCTCGGCGAAGAGCCAGCAATCGTCGATCGACTACAACGTCTTCGAGGGCAAGGAGGTCACGGGCCTGCCGCGCTTCACGCTGACGCGGGGCGTCGTCGCCATCGAGGAGGGCGCGGTCAAGACCCGCGAGGGCCACGGCAAGTTCGTTTCCCGCGAGCCCTTCGCGGCGGTCAACAAGGCGCTCTCCACCTGGAAGGAGATCACCGCCCCGCGCAAGGTGGAGCGCAGCGGCATACCGGCAAGCGGCGTATGATCCGCCCTGCCGCCCTCCTCCTCGGCCTCGCGCTCGCCGGCCCGGCGGGAGCGGCGGCCGGCATCGACGGCAGCTACGGCGACCGGGACGGCTGTCTCTACGCCACGACCGGGGACTCCTCGGGCGCCGATTTCTTCTTCCTGCTCGACCGGGAAGGCGTGACGACCGCCGTCTCCCGCTGCGCCTTCACGGGCGAAGGGCGGACGGAGGGCGGCGCGACGATGATCGCCGCCGACTGTCACGAGGAAGGCACGACGGAGGCGGAGCGCCACGAGCTGACGCTCACGCCGGAGGGGGGCGGCTATATCGTGAGCTTCGCCGACGGCACGCGCTGGGGGCCGCTGATGCGGTGCGGGCCGTGAGGATGGCGGGTGTGCTCACGCCTCTCTGTCCCGTTGGGGCAACCGCATATGCGGCTTTGCCCCTCACCCGAGCCCTCTCCCCGCAAGCGGGGAGAGGGAGCCCGCCCCACGAAACGACAATGGCTCGGGAAGCCGGCACGGCAAATTTCCTTCTCCCCGCTTGCGGGGAGAAGGTGGCCGGCAGGCCGGATGAGGGGCAAAGCCGCATATGCGATCGCCCCGGCAGGACAGGGAGGGATAGCCGCCTTCGCCGTCCCTCACCCCGGAACCAGCGCCTCCAGATGCGGCAGCAGCACGACGCTCTCCTGTTCGTGCGGGTCGGTGCGGGCGATCACGGCGGAGGCCGGGGCGTCGGAGAGGTTGGCGGGCAGGTGCGGCACGCCGGCCGGGATGTAGAACATCTCCCCCGCCTTGACGACGACATGGTGCTCCAGCCGCTCGCCGTACCAGGTATGCGCCTCGCCGGAGAGCATGTAGATCGCCGTCTCGTGGCTCTCGTGCATGTGCGCCTTGGCGCGGCCGCCCGGCGGGATCGTCAGGAGGTGCATGCAGATCGCGCTCGCTCCCGTCGTCTCGCGGGCGATGCCCTCGAAATAGTCGAACCCCTGCTTGCCCGCATAGGTGCCGCCCGGGCGCACCACCCGGCATTCCGGCTTCACCGTCCCCGTCATCGTCCCGCCTCCAGTCGTGAGAATTCCGTGCCAGAACCGATCATGAAGACAATGCCGATTGCAATGCAAGAGAGGGACGGGCAACCTGCCTCGCACCGTCCGCAAGGCGGTGCGAAGGGATGAACGCCATGTCCGACATCAAGCCCGCTACCGCTGTCGTCTCCGCCGCCGGCCTCGGCCTCACCTTCGAGACCGCCGACGGCCCGGTCAACGCGCTGACGGGCGTCGACCTCACCGTCGGCAAGGGCGATTTCGTCTCCTTCATCGGCCCTTCCGGCTGCGGTAAGACCACGTTCCTGCGCGTCATCGCCGATCTCGAGAAGCCGACTGCAGGGACCATCACCGTCAACGGCATGACGCCCGAGGAGGCGCGCAAGCGCCGCGCCTACGGCTACGTCTTCCAGGCGGCGGCCCTCTATCCCTGGCGGACGATCGAGAAGAACATCGCCCTGCCGCTGGAGATCATGGGCCACACGAAGGCCGAACAGAAGGCGCGCGTCGAGCGCACGCTCGACCTCGTCAACCTCGCGGGCTTCGGCAAGAAATATCCCTGGCAGCTTTCGGGCGGCATGCAGCAGCGCGCCTCGATCGCCCGCGCGCTCGCCTTCGACGCCGATCTGCTCCTGATGGACGAGCCCTTCGGCGCGCTCGACGAGATCGTCCGCGACCATCTCAACGAACAGCTCCTGAAGCTCTGGGCGCGGACGAACAAGACGATCTGCTTCGTCACCCATTCGATCCCCGAGGCCGTCTATCTCTCCACGAGGATCGTCGTCATGAGCCCGCGCCCCGGCCGCGTCACCGACGTCATCGAATCGACGCTGCCGAAGGAACGCCCGCTCGGCATCCGCGAGACGCCGGAATTCCTCGAGATCGCCCACCGCGTCCGCGAGGGCCTGCGCGCCGGCCACAGCTACGAGGAGCACGTCTGATGAAGCTCTCCTACGTGCTCTGGCTGTTTTCGACGACGGCCGTCTTCATCGTCGCCGCGAGCCTGTCGCGCGCCTATGTCGCGACCGGCAACGTCGCCCTCGTCGTGCTTTCCATGACGCTCTACCTCGCCGGCAACCTGATGATGCTGAAGCTGATGCGCGACGGCGGGCTCGGGATCGCCATCTCGCTCTCCGCCGTCACGCAGCTCGTGCTGATCAACGGCGTCGCCTTCCTGTTCTTCGGCGAGCGGCTGAGCGGCGCCCAGCTTGCCGGCGTGGCGCTCGGCGTCCTGTCGATGGGCCTGATGCTGACGCCCGCCACGGCGCGGAGCTGACGCGATGGAGCGGGAAACCTTCCTCCGGGACCGCCTGCTGCCGATCGGCACCGTCCTTCTGGCTCTGGTCGCGCTCTGGTACGTCTTCGCGGTGATCCTCAACGCGCCCTTCGAGCGCGACACGGCCGCGCGCGCCGGCGAGACGATCACCTTCTCCGAGATCCTGCCGAAGACGATGGCGCAGGAGCGCCCCGTGCTGCCGGCGCCGCACCAGGTCTTCGCAGAACTGTGGGACACGACGGTCAACAAGGCGATCACCTCGAAGCGCAGCCTCGTCTATCATGCCTGGATCACGCTGTCGGCGACGCTGCTCGGCTTCGCCATGGGCGCGGTGCTCGGCATCCTGCTCGCCATCGGCATCGTCCACAACCGGGCGATGGACCGCTCGCTGATGCCCTGGGTCATCGCCAGCCAGACGATCCCCATCCTCGCCATCGCGCCGATGATCATCGTCGTCTTGAACGCCGTCGGCATCTCAGGCCTGATGCCCAAGGCGCTGATCTCCACCTACCTCTCCTTCTTCCCGGTCGTCGTCGGCATGGTGAAGGGACTGCGCAGCCCCGAGCAGATCCAGCTCGACCTGATGCACACCTACAACGCCTCCCCCGCGCAGACCTTCCGGAAGCTGCGCTGGCCGGCCTCGATGCCCTATCTCTTCACCTCGCTGAAGGTGGCCGTCGCCATCTCGCTCGTCGGCGCCATCGTCGGCGAGCTGCCGACCGGCGCGGTCGCCGGCCTCGGCGCGCGGCTGCTCGCCGGCTCCTACTACGGCCAGACGGTGCAGATCTGGGCGGCGCTGTTCATGGCGGCGGGCGTGGCGGCCCTCCTCGTCGCCGCGGTCGGCGTCGCCCACGGCCTCGTCCTCAAGCGCATGGGAGCCCGGGCATGAAGCTTGCCGTCCTCCTCGCCGCCGTCCTCTTCTGGCTCGCCGCCTGGGCCTTCAACGAATGGCTGGTGCGCCGCCGTTTCGCGAGCCCCGCCGCCGAGCGCGCCGCGCGCATCGCCGTGCCGCTGCTCTTCGGCGTGACGATCCTCGTGCTCTGGGAAGGCACCGTGCGGGGCTTCTCCATCCCCTCCGTGCTGCTGCCGCCGCCGAGCATGATCTGGGCCCGCCTGACGGGCTCGCTGCCGACGCTCTGGGCCGACTTCCGCCAGACCTTCCTCAAATCGGTGCTGACCGGCTACGCGCTCGGCTGCGGCCTCGGCTTCGTGGTGGCGATCCTCATCGACCGCTCGCCCTTCCTGCAGAAGGGGCTTCTGCCGCTCGGCAACTTCGTCTCGGCGCTGCCGGTGATCGGGGTGGCGCCGATCATGGTCATGTGGTTCGGCTTCGACTGGCAGTCGAAGGTCGCCGTCGTCGTCATCATGACCTTCTTCCCGATGCTGGTGAACACGGTCTCCGGCCTTGCCGCCACCAGCCACATGGAGCGCGACCTGATGCGCACCTACGCGGCCGACTGGTGGCAGACGCTCATAAAGCTGCGCCTGCCCGCCGCCTGGCCCTTCATCTTCAACGCGCTCAAGATCAACTCCACCCTGGCGCTGATCGGCGCCATCGTCGCCGAATTCTTCGGAACGCCCATTGTCGGCATGGGCTTCCGGATCTCCACGGAAGTGGGCCGCATGAATGTCGACATGGTCTGGGCCGAAATCGCGGTCGCCGCGGTGGCTGGCTCCGCCTTCTACGGGGCGGTGGCGCTCGTCGAGCGGATCGTCACGTTCTGGCATCCGTCTGTCCGCGGTGGACAGGCCTAACGATAAAGAGGGAACTGCACATGAAGACGACAATCGCATCGGTTCTGCTGGCGGGCACGTTCTCGCTAGCCGCCTTCCAGGCGGAGGCGGCCGACAAGGTGACGCTGCAGCTCAAATGGGTGACGCAGGCCCAGTTCGGCGGCTACTACGTCGCCAAGGACAAGGGCTTCTACGAAGAAGAGGGCCTCGACGTCGAGATCAAGCCGGGCGGCCCGGACATCGCCCCCGCCCAGGTGATCGCCGGCGGCGGCGCCGACGTCATCGTCGACTGGATGCCTTCGGCGCTCGCCACCCGCGAGAAGGGCGTGCCGCTCGTCAACATCGCCCAGCCCTTCAAGTCCTCCGGCATGATGCTCACCTGTCTCAAGGAGACCGGCGTCACCTCCCCCGACGACTTCAAGGGCAAGACGCTCGGCGTCTGGTTCTTCGGCAACGAATATCCCTTCCTCTCCTGGATGAACCACCTCGGCATCAAGACCGACGGCGGCGCGGACGGCGTGACCGTGCTGAAGCAGGGCTTCAACGTCGACCCGCTGATCCAGAAGCAGGCGGCCTGCATCTCCACCATGACCTACAACGAATACTGGCAGGTCATCGACGCCGGCATCACGCCGGAGGACCTCGTCACCTTCAAGTACGAGGACCAGGGCGTGGCGACGCTGGAGGACGGGCTCTACGTGCTGGAGGACAAGCTCGCCGATCCCGCCTTCAAGGAGAGGATGGTGAAATTCGTCCGCGCCTCGATGAAGGGCTGGAAATATGCCGAGGAGAACCCGGACGAGGCGGCCGAGATCGTGCTGGAGAACGATTCCACCGGCGCGCAGACCGAGAAGCACCAGAAGCGCATGATGGGCGAGGTCGCCAAGCTCACCGCCGGCTCGAACGGCGCGCTGGACGAGGCCGACTACAAGCGCACGGTGGCCACGCTCCTCGGCGGCGGCTCCGACCCGGTCATCTCCAAGGAGCCGGAAGGCGCCTGGACCCACGCGATCACCGACGAAGCGCTGAAGTAGGCGGGGCTGAAGACGCCCCTCATCCGGCCTGCCGGCCACCTTCTCCCCGCAAGCGGGGAGAAGGAAGAAAGAAGCTAAGGCTTCCCGTTTTCAGGAAACCCGCACGGCATGTCCCTTCTCCCCGCTTGCGGGGAGAAGGTCGCGGTAGCGGGATGAGGGGCAACAGTCCCGCTTCGGCGCAGCCTCGCTGCCTTGGAATCGCCAAAGGCATAAAATATTGAGGCACCATTCTGTTCCCCCTTGTAAGGGCTGGGAACGCCGATTACATACGTCGGACAATTTGAGCCAGGGGTGGCCACGCGCCGTTCCGCGTCCGCCGGATTGTCAGAGAACGAGGGGGTCGGCCGGCAATGGCGGCGGGGCCCGGACACCGAAACGTCATGCATGCATTGGAAAGTTCGGCCCATGGCTTGTGGACCCAGGAAAGCACTCTCTTTTTCCGTCGCCGTCCTGCTGGCGCTCAGCCCCGTCGCGGCCCTCGCCGCCGACGCGGCGACGAATGAGGCGGAAGCCCAGGCCGAGCAGAACCTTCCCTCCATCGTCGTCACCGCCGCGGAGACGCGCCAGATCCGCGACCGCGTGATCGCCTCCGGCACGGTGCAGGCGGTCGAGGAGGTCTATGTCGCGCCGCTGGTCGAGGGCCTGTCGATCCGCACGCTCGAGGCCGACGTCGGCGACCGGGTCGAGGCGGACGGCACGCTCGCCACCCTCAACGACGACACGCTCGTCCTCCAGAAGAGCCAGCTCGAAGCCGGCCTCGCCAAGGCCCGCGCCGGCCTCGCCCAGATCAAGGCGCAGCGCACCGAGGCCAGGGCCACCGCCGACGAGGCGGTGCGCGCCCGAGACCGGGCCCTCCGGCTCTCGAAGGCCGGCACGCAGTCGCAGGCCGCCGCCGACCAGGCCGTGGCCGCCGCGGAAAGCGCGCTTGCCCGCGTCGAATCCGCCGAACAGGCGATCGCGGTCTCCGAGGCGGACATCAAGCTCGCCGAGGCGCAGATCGCCGACATCGACCTCAAGCTCGCCCGCACCGCCGTCAAGTCGCCCGTCGCCGGCGTCGTCTCCGCGCGCTCGGCCAAGATCGGCGCGATCGCGACCGGCGCCGCCACGCCCCTCTTCACCGTCATCCGCGACGGCAAAATCGAGCTCAAGGCGGACGTGGCGGAGGACGACATCCTCAAGCTCGCCCCCGGCCAGAAGGCGACGGTGACGCTCGCCGGCGGCGCGGCGAAGCTTTCCGGGACGATCCGCCTCGTCGAGCCGACGCTCGATGCGCAGAGCCGCCTCGGCCGCGTCTATATCGGTTTCGACCAGCCGGAGCGCGCACGCGCCGGCATGTTCGCGAGCGCCGAGATCGTCACCGAGGAGAAGGAAGGCATTGTGCTGCCGCTTTCCGCCGTTACGACGGCCCGCGGCGAGACCGTCGTGCGCAAGGTGGAGGACGGCGTGGTGCGGCTCGTGCCCGTCGAGACCGGCATCCAGGACGGCCAGGTGATCGAGATCGTCAGCGGCCTTGCCGTCGGCGAGGAGGTGGTGGCGAAGGCCGGCGCCTATGTGCGCGACGGCGACCGCGTCAACCCGGTCCATGCCGAGCAGGCCGCCGCCGACTGACGCCCGACGAACGACAGCGCCCGCAAGGCACACAGGAACAGGACTTTAGGGACATGAACTTTTCAGCCTGGTCGATCCGCAACCCGATTGCGCCGCTGCTCGCCTTCTTCCTGCTGATCTATGTCGGCATCCAGTCCTTCTACACGCTGCCGATCACGCGCTTCCCGAACATCGACGTGCCGATCATCGCCGTCTCGGTGAGCCAGAGCGGCGCGGCCCCGGCCGAGCTCGAAGTGCAGGTGACGAAGGAGATCGAGGACGCGGTCGCCGGCATCGCCGGCGTCGACGACATCATGTCCACCGTCACCGACGGCAGCTCCATAACCTCCGTGCTCTTCGAGATCGAGGTGCCGACGAACCAGGCGCTGCAGGACGTGAAGGATGCGATCGACCGCATCCGCAACGACCTGCCCGCCTCCGTCGAGGAGCCCGTCGTCTCGAAGATCGACGTCGAGGGCCAGGCGATCCAGACCTTCGCCGTCTCCTCGCCCAACATGACGCTGGAGGAACTCTCCTGGTTCGTCGACGACAAGGTCAAGCGCGCGCTGCAGGGCCAGACCGGCATCGGCAAGGTCGACCGCTTCGGCGGCGCCGACCGCGAGGTGCGCATCGACCTCAACCCGGACAAGCTTTCCTCCTTCGGCATCTCCGCCGCCGACGTGAACCGCCAGCTTCGCAGCATGAACGCCGACGTCGGCTCCGGCCGCGGCCAGCTCGCCGGCAGCGAGCAGGCGATCCGCACGCTCGGCGACGCCCGCTCCGTCGAGAAGCTCGCCGCCACCACCATCGCGCTGCCGAACGGCCGCTTCGTGCGCCTTTCCGACCTCGGCACGGTCACCGACACCTACGAGGAGCCGCGCTCCTTCTCGCGCTTCAACGGCAACCCGGTCGTCACCTTCGCCGTCTTCCGCTCGAAGGGCGCAAGCGAGGTGACGGTGTCGGAATCCGTCGAGAAGGCGCTTGCCACGGTGCGCGCGCAATATCCGGACGTCGCCATCGAGCAGGTGGACGACGCCGTCTACTTCACCTACGGCAATTACGAGGCAGCACTCCACACGCTGATGGAGGGCGCGCTGCTCGCCGTCGTCGTCGTGCTCCTCTTCCTGCGCAACTGGCGGGCGACGCTGATCTCGGCGGTGGCCCTGCCGCTCTCGGCGATCCCCACCTTCTTCGTGATGGACCTGCTCGGCTTCTCGCTGAACCTCGTCTCCTTCCTCGCGCTGACGCTCGCCACCGGCATCCTCGTCGACGACGCCATCGTCGAGATCGAGAATATCGCCCGCCACATCCGCATGGGCAAGACGCCGTACCGCGCGGCGATCGAGGCGGCCGACGAGATCGGGCTTGCCGTCATCGCCACGACCTTCACGATCATCGCCGTCTTCGTGCCGGTCTCCTTCATGCCCGGCATTCCCGGCCAGTATTTCATCCAGTTCGGCCTGACGGTCGCGGTCGCCGTGTTCTTCTCGCTGGCGGTCGCCCGCCTGATCACGCCGGTCATGGCGGCCTACCTGATGAAATCGGGCGACGCGGACGGGCACGGCGAGCAGAAGGAAGGCGCCTTCATGCGCGGCTACACCTGGCTCGTCAGCACGACGACGCGCCGCTGGTACGGCCGCTACGCCACGCTGCTCGCGGCGATCGCCTTCCTCGTCGGTTCCGTCGCGCTGCTGTCGACCGTGCCCGGCAGCTTCATGCCGCCGGAGGACGCCTCGCGCCTCGTGCTCTCCGTCGAGCTGCCGCCGGACGCCATGCTGGAGGACACCGACCGCACGACGAGCCGCATCTACGAGCGGGTGAAGGACATCGACGGCGTTTCCAACGTCTTCGTGCTCGGCGGCTCCTCGCCCAAGGGTGACCTGGAGCTGCGCCGCGCCTCGGTGACAATCAACCTCGACAAGCTCGACCATTCGCTCGTCAACCGCCTCGTCAACGACGTGATCGGCCGCCTGCCGGTGATCGGCGCCCACCTGCCGAAGCTGGAACCGAAGGGCCGCATCCGCCCGCAATGGGAGATCGAGAAGGACATCTTCGCGGCCGTGCGCGACATCCCGGACGTGCGCGTCATCAAGCTCAACGACCGCGGCGAGCGCGACCTCTCCTTCAACCTGCTCTCCAACGACGAGGAGGCGCTGAACGACACCGTGGCGAAGCTGGAGGCGAAGCTGCGCGCCGATCCGCTGCTCGCCAATGTCAGCTCGGAAGGCTCGCTGCCGCGCCCCGAGCTGCAGATCCGTCCGCGCGACGACCAGATGGCCCGCCTCGGCGTCACCACGGCGCAGATCTCCGAGGTCGTGCGCGTCGCCACCATCGGCGACATCGACGCCGCGCTTTCCAAGATCTCGCTCGACGGGCGGCTGATCCCGATCCGCGTGCAGGTCGACCGGACCTTCCGCACCGACCTCGCCGCCATCCGCAACCTGAAGATCCAGACGGCGAGCGGCACGCTCGTGCCGCTGTCGACCGTCGCCGACATCGACTATTCGGAAGGCCCGAGCGCGGTGAAGCGCCACAACCGCAACCGCGTCGTCTCCGTCGGCTCGGACCTCCGGCAGGGCGTCGCGCTCGATACGGCGAGCGCCCGCTTCAAGGAGATCGCCTCCAGCATCGACATGCCGCCCTCCGTCCAGTTCGCCGAAAGCGGCGACGCGGAGATCCAGGCCGAGATGCAGCAGTCCTTCGGCAACGCCATGCTGCTCGGCCTGCTGCTGGTGCTGATGGTGCTGATCCTGCTGTTCAAGGACGTGATCCAGCCCTTCACGATCCTGCTCTCGCTGCCGCTCGCCATCGGCGGCGTGGCAGCGGGCCTGATCCTCACGCAGAACTCGCTCTCCATGCCCGTGCTGATCGGCATCCTGATGCTGATGGGCATCGTCACCAAGAACGCGATCCTGCTCGTCGACTTCGCCATCGAGATGCGCCGCCACGGCATGGAGCGGGTGGCGGCGATGATCGAGGCGGGCCGCAAGCGCGCACGCCCCATCGTCATGACCTCCATCGCCATGTCGGCGGGCATGCTGCCCTCGGCCCTCGGCGTCGGCGAAGGCGGCTCGTTCCGCTCACCGATGGCGATCGCCGTGATCGGCGGCATCATCGTCTCGACCGTGCTGTCGCTCGTCGTCGTGCCGTCCTTCTTCCTGATCATGGACGACGTCTCGCGCTTCTTCGCCTGGGCCTTCGGCCGCTTCGTTGGCAAGAAGGACGAGGAGCGCCTGGCGCTCGACCCGGAAGAACTGACGCGGCTTGCCGACAATACCGCGCAGAACGTCTCCGAGCTCGAAAAGCGCATCGAGACGCTCGAGAAGAAGACCGCCGAGCGCAAGCCCTTCAGCGTCGTCCACCACTCGGCACTGGCCGCCGAGTAACGCCGCGCACCGCAGGAACAGAGCGGCCGGTCCGTCGAAAGGCGGGCCGGCCGTTCGTTTTCTTCTTTGATCGAGATCAAACCCGACTATCCGTCACTGGTTTATCGTTCTTGCATCGGAAGAAGACCAACAACGCTTGCGGGAGCGTGGAGTGAAATCGATGAACAGGCTGTTGAGACCCGGCGTACGGGAAAGGGAAACCTTGCTGAGCTCCCGCCTTTTGTCGCAACTTGGCGTCGAGAGCGCCGCGGCCATGATGGAGATCGCCGCGATCGGCACGTTGCCGGCCCGGCAGATTCTCTTCCGCGAGGGCGAGGCCGCCGACACGCTCTTCTGCGTGCTCTCCGGCTATATCCGCGTCTACAAGCTCGACCCGGACGGACGGGAAGCCGACGTGGAGCTCTACGGCCCCGGCGACCTGATCGGCGTCAGCCTCGTCTTCGACGGCGGCCGCTACACGGCGACGGCCCAGGCGGCCGAACCCTCGACGCTCGCCCGCTTCGACCTGAAGCGCGTACGCGAGATCGCCGGCCGCCGGCCCGACCTGGCGCTCGTGCTGATGAACGCGCTCTCCGAGCAGCTTGCCAGCGCCTATTCCAACCTCGCCAACGACCGGCTGCACACGGCGCCGCAGCGCGTCGCGCGCTACCTGCTCGACAATTGCGCGCATGACGGCAAGGCGGCCAGCTTCCGCCTGCCCTACCAGAAGAGCCTGCTCGCCGGAAAGCTGGGGCTCGCGCCGGAAGCCCTGTCGCGCGCCTTCTCCATGCTGCGCGGCCACGGCGTCAACGTGCGCGGCCGCTTCGTGCAGGTCGAGGATCCGGAGGCGCTCCGGCGCATCTGACGGGCGGGCGGCTCAGGCGAGCCCGCCGTTCACCCTCAGGAAATCGACGATCCGCTCCACGCCCTCGCCGCGCTTCATGTCGGTGAAGACGAAGGGGCGGCTCGCGCGCATGCGCCCGGCATCCCGCTCCATCACCGAAAGGTCGGCGCCGACGTGGGGCGCGAGGTCCTTCTTGTTGATCACCAGCAGGTCCGACCGGGTGATGCCCGGCCCGCCCTTGCGCGGGATCTCCTCGCCCTGGCAGACCGAGATCACATAGATCGTCAAGTCCGCGAGGTCCGGCGAGAAGGTGGCGGCGAGATTGTCGCCGCCCGATTCGATGAAGACGACGTCGAGGTCGGGGATGCGCCGGTTGAGATCGGCGATGGCCTGCAGGTTGATCGAGGCGTCCTCGCGGATCGCCGTGTGCGGGCAGCCGCCCGTCTCCACGCCGACGATGCGCTCCGACGGCAGCGCCTGCATGCGCACCAGCGCCTCGGCATCCTCCGTCGTGTAGATGTCGTTGGTGACGACGGCGATGGACCAGTCCTCGCGCATCGCCTTGCAGAGCTTCTCCGTCAGCGCCGTCTTGCCCGAGCCGACCGGACCGCCGATGCCGACGCGCAGGGGACCGTTCTTCGATGCCATGGGAACCTCCAACCTCTTGTCTACGAGCGGAATAGCCGCGTCCGGAGCGTCTCGTGCCGCAGGCTTGCGATATCGGCGCGGATGACCGCACCGCCCAGATCGTCGAGCGTCGAGCACGCCGCCGCTTCGGCCCGTTCCAGCACATGCGCCTCCAGCCCGGCCAGGACCGCCACGCCGTCGCGCTGGCCGATCACGCCGCAGCGGATCGCGACCGAGACGAGATTGGAGAGCGCCGCGTGCAGCCAGGCCGCAAGTGCCGCCGCAAGCCCGACGCCGTGGGCGCCCGCGACCGCCCCCACCGCCACCGGATAGGCGGCACCCGGCGAAAGCCGCTCCAGCAGCGGATGCGGCCAGCCGGCGGCCGCGGCGAGGAAGGCCTCGCCGAGCAGCATGGTCTCGCGGTGGCGCTCGGCGGAGCCGGCAAGCGCCTCGGCGAGCTCGGCGACGGCGGCGAGGCGCGCCGCGTCCTCCGCCGACCGGTAGGCCTCCGCCAAAAGCACCGCGTCGTTCCAGAGCGTACCATTGGCGAGCAGCGCGTCGAGCCAGTCGCGAAGCGTTCCGCCGTCGCGCACGTCGCCGTCGCCCGCGGCCTGCTCCAGCCCGCCGGAATAGGCGAAGGCCCCGACCGGGAAGGCGGGCGACAGCCAGGTCATCAGCCTTACCAGCGCCGCCGGCGCCACCGCCTCAGCCATGGGCATGATGGTGATGGTAGGCGCCGCGCAGCGGATGGAACGGCTCGGACACCTCCCGCACGGTCGCCCCCAGGCCCACGAGCATATCCCGGATCACGTGATCACGCAGGATGAGGATGCGCGCTTCCTCCACCTGCGCCGGCAGATGGCGGTTGCCGAGATGCCAGGCGAGCTCGACGAGGTGCAGCCCGTCGCGCGGCGTCACCGCGTAGAGCGCCTCCTCCGCCGCGACGATCTCGACGCAGTCGCCGGTATCGAGCAGCAGCCGGTCGCCATGGGCGAGCTGGACGGGCTCCTTGAGGTCGAGCATCACCACGTCGTCGTGCTGCATGTGCAGGAGCTTGCGGCGCACGTGGCGCTGGTCGTGGGAGAGCACCACGACATCGATGGGCCGGCGGTCGCCGCCGGTTCCGCGCGGCAGGATTTCGGTCGAGCGATAGGGCAAGGGGCAGCCTCGGCGTGTCAGCGATCGTCGGGCCGAGAAAAGCACGTTTGCGCCGGCGAGGGAACTCCCGCCTCGCGGGATCAGCGCCCGCGGCCTCCCGCCGCCCGGCGGCGCGGCGCCAGAAGCTCCGTCGCCTCGTCCTCGTGCACCGCCCGGTCGCGACCGACGGACTTGGCGAGATAGAGCGCCCGGTCGGCAGCCTCGAACACGCTTTCGAGCGGCCGGCCGGCCCGGTCGGCGATGCCGGCCGAAAGGGTCACGAACACCGTGCCCTCCGCCCACTCCACCGGATGCGAGGCGACCGAGCGGCGCGCCTCCTCCACCATCAGCCGACAGTCGTCGCGGTCCTCGCTGCGGACCAGGACCGCGAATTCCTCGCCGCCGAAGCGGCCGACCGCATGCGGCGGCGGAAAGACGCGCAGCAGCTCCTCCGAGACGGCGACGATCACCGCATCGCCGACGGCATGGCCGTGGCGGTCGTTGACGGCCTTGAGGCGGTCGACGTCGAAGAGCGCGAGCGAGCCCTCGCCGCCGCCCGCCGCCATCTCCTCCGTGAAGGCGCGCCGGTTGAGGAGGCCGGACAGCATGTCGGTCCTGCTCAGCCGCTCGAATTCCGCCCGCGAGATCGCAAGCTCGTGCGCCGCCGAGCCGATCAGCCAGGCGAGCAGCGCCGTGACGCTGGAAGCGATCAGGATCGTCGTCGTGCCGCCGAAGCGCAGCGCCGCGGCGAAGGGATAGGGCAGGAGATCGAAATGCGCGAGGACGGCCGCCACCGTCAGGTAGATCGCGGTCGCCATCACCGTCGCCACCAGCACGGTGTGCAGCACGAAGGTCGAGATGTCGGCCTTCGTCTCGAAGGTGCCGACATCCATCCGGGCCCGCATCCAAAGGGCCAGCCTGCGAAGCATCGCTTTCTCCATAATCGCGGAAAAAGCCTAGCAGCATTTCTTACAGGCCCAGCTAATACAAATGGTAGAAGTTTACCGGTCAGAAAAGGAAGTAACGCTGCGCCATCGGCAGCACCGTTGCCGGCTCGCAGGTCAGCAACTCGCCGTCGGCCCACACCTCGTAGGTTTCCGGATCGACCTCGATCTCGGGCGTCAGGTCGTTCAGCACCATCGAGGCCTTGGAGATGCCGCCGCGCGTGTTCCTGACCGGCAAGAGTTGCTTGGCGACGCCGAGGCGCTCCCTGAGGCCGAGGTCGATGGCCGCCTGCGAGACGAAGGTGACGGAGGAATTCGTGCGGCTCTTGCCGAAGGCGCCGAACATCGGCCGGTAATGCACCGGCTGCGGCGTCGGGATCGAGGCATTGGGATCGCCCATCGGCGCGGCCGCGATGGTGCCGCCGAGCAGCACCATCTCCGGCTTCACGCCGAAGAAGGCGGGGTTCCACAGGACGAGGTCCGCCCGCTTGCCGACCTCGACCGAGCCGATCTCGTGGGAAAGCCCGTGGGCGATCGCCGGATTGATCGTGTACTTGGCGATGTAGCGGCGGATGCGCAGGTTGTCGTTGTCGCCCGTCTCGCCGGAGAGCCGGCCGCGCTGGCGCTTCATCTTGTCGGCCGTCTGCCAGGTGCGGATCGCCACCTCGCCGACCCGGCCCATCGCCTGGCTGTCGGAGGAGACGATCGAGAAGGCGCCGATGTCGTGCAGGATGTCCTCCGCCGCGATCGTCTCCCTGCGGATGCGGCTCTCGGCGAAGGCGATGTCCTCCGGGATCGAGGCGGAGAGGTGGTGGCAGACCATCAGCATGTCGAGATGCTCGGCGATGGTGTTGACCGTGTAGGGCCGGGTCGGATTGGTCGAGGACGGGATGACGTTCGGCTGGCCGCAGATCTTGATGATGTCCGGCGCATGCCCGCCGCCCGCCCCTTCCGTGTGGAAGGCATGGATCGTGCGGCCCCGGATGGCGGCGATCGTGTCCTCGACGAAGCCGCTCTCGTTCAGCGTGTCGGTGTGGATCATCACCTGCACGTCGTAATCGTCGGCGACCGAAAGGCAGCAGTCGATGGCCGCCGGCGTCGTGCCCCAGTCCTCGTGCAGCTTCAGCGACGAGGCGCCGGCGCGGATCATCTCCTCCAGTGCGCCCGGCAGCGAGGCGTTGCCCTTGCCGGCGAAGGCGAGGTTCATCGGGAAGGCGTCGGCCGCCTCGATCATCCGGGCGATATGCCAGGGGCCGGGCGTGCAGGTGGTGGCGAGCGTGCCGTGCGCGGGACCGGTGCCGCCGCCGAGCATGCAGGTGATCCCGCTCGTCAGCGCCTCCTCGATCTGCTGCGGGCAGATGAAGTGGATGTGGGCGTCCATGCCGCCGGCCGTGACGATCCGGCCCTCGCCGGCGATCACCTCGGTGCCCGGGCCGACGACGATGGTGACGCCCGGCTGCGTGTCCGGGTTGCCGGCCTTGCCGATCGCCGCGATGCGCCCGTCCTTCAGGCCGATATCGGCCTTGACGATGCCCCAGTGGTCGATGATCAGCGCATTGGTGACGACGGTGTCGACGGCGCCTTCGGCCCGCGTCGCCTGGCTCTGGCCCATGCCGTCGCGGATCACCTTGCCGCCGCCGAACTTCACCTCGTCGCCGTAGCTGGTGAAATCCTTCTCCACCTCGGCAAAGAGCTCCGTGTCGGCAAGGCGCACCCTGTCGCCGACGGTGGGGCCGAACATCCGGGCATAGGCGGCGCGGGACATCGTGTGGGGCATGGTCAGCGTCCTCCGGAGGCGGATGGCCGGTTGTCGGGATGGAGGCGGCGAAGGCGCCCCTCGGCGATGCGGGCCTCGACCCAGAGCCGCTCGGCGGCGAAGGGATGGCCCGGCCAGCCCTGGTGGCCGAAGCCGGCGAGCGTGACGTCGTCGCCGTCCGCGGCGAGGTTGTCCAGCACGTCGGCGATGACGACGAGGCCGCTGCTCGGCACGACATAGGCCGGCGGCGCGTGCGCCGAGAGCGCCGCGTCGAGCCGGTCGTGCACGGCCGGCGGCACGATCCGGAGCGCGCGGCCGGTGAGCTGCGCGAAGGTCGTAAAGCCGAGCGTATGGTCGTCGCAGAAGTCGTCGAGGTCGGGATGCCGCTCGGACAGCGGCCCGCGCAGGGCCGCGAATTTCTCCGGCGCGCGCACGCACCAGATCGCGCGCGCCTGCCGTACCGTCTCCAGCGACTGCCAGCCGCCGCCGAGCATGGCGAGCGCCGGGCGGCCGGTGTTGCAGACGGCGACCACGTCCGTCCTCAGCCCGCCGCGTCCGGCGGAACGGCACGCGTTGAAGCGGATCACCAGGTCCGCGCCGTCGATCGCCTCCGCCACCCCCTCCGGGATGTCGCCGTTGCCGACGATGACGATGCGGCGTGCCACCCGATCCCCCTCCCCTCAGTCTTCTTCCGTGAAGAGCGCCTTGAGCTCGGCGGTGCGCTTGCGGGTGAGGTCGGCGAGGCAGCCGGACACCAGCATCGGTTCCATCGAGCCGCCGCGCGCCTCGAAGCCCGCAAGCTCGCATTGGCCGTCGCGATAGCCGATCCAGGCGCGCTGCGCCCGCGTCAGCGCATCGGCCGCACCGACATATTGCTCGCCCATGTCGCGCACGGAATCGTCCATCTCCCGGGCGGCAGCCATGGCTTGCCCGTAGGCGGCGTTCAGCTCCGCGTCGGCCGCCTGGTAGTCGCGGTCGGCGCAGATGTTGAGCTCGATCTGCGCCATCGCATTCCCGCAGTCGACCTCCGGCTCCTCCTGCGCGAGCGACGGCAGGGAGAGAAGGAGGACGGCGGCGGCGGGCAGCAGGCGGGCGGCGCGGACCATCTCAGAGGCTCCCCATCACTGCCTGGCGGAAGCCGTAGACCTTTCGCGCGCCCACAAGCGGCACGAGGCGGACCGTGCGCGTCTGCCCCGGCTCGAAGCGCACCGCCGTGCCGGCGGGAATGTCGAGGCGCAAGCCCCGCGCCTTCTCGCGGTCGAAGGAGAGGCCGGGATTGCTCTCGTAGAAATGATAATGGCTGCCGACCTGCACCGGGCGGTCGCCGGTGTTGGCGACGATGAGCTCGGTGACCGGCAGGCCCGCGTTGAGTTCGATGTCGCCGGCAGCGGCGATGATTTCGCCCGGGATCATGGCGGCCTCCTCAGCGGATCGGTTCGTGGACGGTCACGAGCTTCGTGCCGTCGGGAAAGGTCGCCTCGACCTGGATGTCATGGATCATCTCGGCGATCCCCTCCATCACCTGGTCGCGCGAAAGCACATGCGCACCCGCCTCCATCAGCTCGGCGACGGAGCGGCCGTCGCGCGCGCCCTCGACGACGAAATCGGTGATGAGCGCGACGGCCTCGGGATGGTTGAGCTTGACGCCGCGCTCCAGCCGCCTGCGGGCGACCATGGCCGCCATGGCGATCAGCAGCTTGTCCTTCTCGCGCGGGGTCAGGTTCATGGACGCTCCTTCGTGCGGGACTAGAGACTCCAGACTTTCGGCATAGAGGCCGGATTGTGCAAGTGCGAAATGATCGGGACCAGCGTTTTTCTGAGCGCGAAGCCGTCCTCGGCGACGAGCCGCACGAGGAGCTTGCCGCGCCAGTGGCTGGCGCCGCCGTGGGCGCCCGCAAGCAGGCGGCTGAGCGGCGCCAGATGACCCTCGGCGGCCGCACCGCAGAAGAGCACGGTCGCGAAGGCCCGCGCGCCGGCGAGCACCGCGCGACGGCCCGCCAGCGCGGCGACGTCGCCGGCAAGATGCACCTCCTCGGCATGGATCAGCCGCCCTTCGCGGCGGATGCGCCAGCGGTCGCGCAAAAGGCCTGCGTTCATCGTCTCGCCCATCGCCTTGCGGCCGAGCAGCACGGCCTCGACGGCGAGCAAGGTGGCGTCGGCGGCAAGCTCCACCTCCAGCCGGCGCTCGAGCGCGGACCGGTCGAACAGGATCGTCTCCTGCGGCAGCCAGTCCGTCCGCGCCCCCGCGCCGACGGAAATCCGCGTCTCGACGGCGGCGGCGGTTCCGCCGGCCGCCTTGTAGATGCGCTCGCAGGCCTGCGTCGTCGCCGTCAGCCGCGTGCCGGCCGCCGCCGCAAGGCTCCAGTCGAGCCGGTCGCCCCCCGTCAGCCCGCCGGCCGTGTTGATCAGCACCGCCTCCATCGCCCCGTCGCTGCCGTGCGGCAGCCGGATCTTCGCGCAGCCCTCCTGGAACAGCACGTCGAGGCGCGTGCCCCCCGGCCCCGCCTTCGTGGCGAGCCGGCCGGTACCGCGCGCCCGCTGCGGGCGGGCATTCTCCGTCTCGATGGGCGCGTCCATGGCGGCGCTTCTCCGGTCGCTCCGCGTCGGCAACGAAAAAGCCCGGCGCGAGGCCGGGCAGGATCGGAAAGGCCGGGCGGCGCGTCGGCCGCCCGTGTCCCCGGGACGATTACTCGTTCTCGACGTAGGTGTACTTGCCGTCCTCGCCCTTCTTCCAGGTGTAGAGGACGTAGTCCGGGCGGGTGATGTCGCCCTTCTCGTCGAAGCCGAGCTCGCCGATCGCGGTCTGGAACGGACCCTTGGACTTGATGGCCTCGGCCACGGCCTGCGGGTCGGTGCCGCCGACAGCCTTCGCCGCTTCCGCGATGACCTGGACGGCCGCGTAGGCATAGAGCGTGTAGGCTTCCGGCTCGAAGCCGGCGGCGCGGAACTTCTCGACGAGTTCCTTGGCGGCTTCGTTCTTGCGCGGGTCGGGCGCGAAGGTCATCAGCGTGCCGTCCACGGCGTCGCCGGCGATCGAGGCCAGCTCGTTGGAGACGATGCCGTCGCCCGAGATGAACTGCGCCTTCAGGCCCTGGTCGGCGGACTGGCGCTCGATGAGGCCGAATTCCGTGTGCAGGCCGCCCCAGTAGACGACCGACACGCCGGCTTCCTTCATCTTGGCGATCAGCGCCGAGAAGTCCTTGTCGCCGACATTGACGCCTTCGTAGACGGCTTCGGTGACGCCGGCTTCGTTCATCGCCTTCTTGGTCTCGTCGGCAAGGCCCTGGCCATACGGGGTCTTGTCGTGCAGGACCGCGACCTTGGCGTCCTTGTAGTTGGCGGCGATGAAGGCGCCGGCTACGCCGCCCTGCTGGTCGTCACGGCCGCAGGTGCGGAACGTGTTCCACAGGCCGCGCTCGGTGTAGGTCGGGTTGGTCGAGGCGGGCGAAACCTGCAGGATGCCGTTCTCGGCATAGATTTCCGAAGCCGGGATGGACACGCCGGAGTTGAAGTGGCCCACCACGAACTTCACGCCGTCGGCGACGAACTTGTTGGCGACCGAAACGCCCTGCTTCGGGTCGGAGACGTCGTCGCCGAGCACGATCCTGACCTGCTCGCCGTTGATGCCGCCGGCCGCATTGAGGTCGGCAGCGGCCTGCTCGGCCCCCTTCTGGAGCTGCGCGCCGAAAGCCGCGTTCGGGCCGGTGATCGGGCCGCCGACGCCGATCAGGATCTCGGCCCATGCAGTGCCGCTGAAAGCGACCATCGCCGCGACCGCAACAGCCGACAATAGAGACTTCTTCATCTTGTTACTCCCAAGTTTCCGGCGGGTCGGTTTGAACCGGTCACGACACCCACCTCCGTCGCGCCGGCTTTGTTATGCCGCGGTCGCGCCGGACCGCGGAGTTCCCTCTTTACCTGGCCTTCCAGGAAAAAGGCGAAGCCTTCTCGTAGAGCCAGTAGTACATCCTCGTCATCTGCTTCGTCCGGTAGAAACGATAGCCGGCGACAGCAAACAACAAAAGCACGACGGTGTCCACGACATAGTATTGCACCGTCAGCATGGTGCCGTGGAACAGCGCATGGTGGATGAAGCGGATCGCGCCGCCGAGCAGCAGGACGTAGAGCAGCAGCGTCGCCATGCTCTGCCAGTTCTCCGCGCAGCTCTTGCCCGTGCGCCAGGCGGTCCAGCCGCCCATGATGACGGTGATGAACAGGAACTGCCAGATCGACGGTTCTTCGTAGAGGATTCCCTGCATGTCACATACTCCCTCTCGGCCGCCTCAGTGCCGTCCGCCTTCGAGATAGGCCGCGCGCACTTCCGGATTGGCCAGAAGCTCCTTGCCCGTGCCGCGCATCGTCACCTTGCCGTTGACCATCACATAGGCACGGTCGGAGAGTTTCAGCGCCGCGAAGGCGTTCTGCTCGACGAGGAAGACGGTGAGCCCCTGCTCCTGGTTCAGCACCTTGATGGCGTCGAAGATCTGCTTGACGATCAGCGGCGCGAGGCCGAGCGACGGCTCGTCGAGGAGCAGCAGCTTCGGGCGCGCCATCAGCGCGCGGCCGATGGAGAGCATCTGCTGCTCGCCGCCCGAAAGCGTGCCGCCGCGCTGCGCCTGGCGTTCCTTGAGGCGCGGGAAGAGCGTATAGATCTTCTCCACGTCCTCGTTGAAATATTTCAGGTTGTCGAGGCTCGCGCCCATCTGCAGGTTTTCGTAGACCGTCATGCGCGGGAAGATGCGCCGGCCTTCGGGCGACTGGGCGATGCGCAGCCGGGCGATCTCGTGGGTCGGCATGCGCGTGATGTCGCGGCCCTCGAAGATGACGGAGCCGGTGCGCGCCTGCGGGCTGCCGCAGATCGTCATCATGAGCGTCGACTTACCCGCGCCGTTGGCGCCGATCAGGCAGGCGATCTCGCCCTTCTTCACCTCGACGTCGACGCCGGCGAGCGCGCGGATATTGCCGTAATAGGTTTCGACGCCCTGAACGCTGAGGAGGGTATCGCTCATCAGTGCTTCCCTCCTTCTTCGATTTCCTCGATCTCTTCGATCACTTCCTCGACCTCTTCGTCCTCGACGCCCAGATAGGCCGCGATGACCTTCGGATCGTTCTTCACGTGATCCGGCGTTCCGTCCGAAATCTTCTGCCCGTATTCCAGCACGACCACGTGGTCGGAGATCTCCATGACCACCGACATGTCGTGCTCGATGAGCAGGATCGACGTGCCGGTGTCGCGGCGGATGCCGGTGAGCAGCTCGTTGAGCGCCAGCGACTCGCGCGGGTTGAGGCCGGCGGCGGGCTCGTCGAGGCAGAGGAACTCCGGCCCCGTGCACATGGCGCGGGCGATCTCCAGGCGGCGCTGCGCGCCATAGGGCAGGTCGCCCGCCGGGTCGTCGGCCCGCTCGATCAGGTGCGCCTTCTCCAGCCAGTGCTTGGCAAGCTCGATGGATGCGGCCGAGGCGTTCTTGTAGGCCGGCAGCCCGAGCAGGCCGAGGATCGTGTAGCCGGATGCCTTCATCAGCGTGTTGTGCTGGGCGACCAGCAGGTTTTCCAGCACGGTCAGGCCGGTGAAGAGCCGGATGTTCTGGAACGTGCGGGCGACCTTGGCGTCGCGCGTGATCTCGAAGTCGGGCATGCGCTCGAGCAGGAAGGTCTTGCCCGAGGCCTGGCGCATCGAGATCATGCCCATGGTGGGCTTGTAGAAGCCGGTCACGCAGTTGAACACGGTCGTCTTGCCGGCGCCGTTCGGGCCGATCAGCGCCGTGATCTCGCCGCGCTGCGCTTCGAAGGACAGGTCGTTGATGGCCATCAGGCCGCCGAAGCGCATCGACAGATGCTCGACCTTGAGGATGGGATCGTTCGTCATCGTATCCGTCGCGGTGTTCGTCTCGGGCGCCATCAGCCGTGCCCTTCCTTGGTGAAGCTGCCGGAGACCGCCTTGCGTTCCTTGAGGAATGCGGTCGGCTCACGGCTGCCGACGAAGCCGCGGGGTTTCCACACCATGACGATCACCATGGCGAGGCCGAAGATCAGCATGCGGTAGAGTTCGGGCGTGAAGTCGGGTCCGAAGATCTGCTTGAGGAACTGCATCTCGCGCAACAGCTCCGTGCCGCCGACCATCACCGCCGCGGCGACCGCGATGCCGACGAGCGAGCCCATGCCGCCGAGGACGACGATCGACAGGATGATCGCCGATTCGAGGAAGACGAAGCTCTCCGGCGAGACGAAGCCCTGGCGCACGGCGAAGAAGGAGCCGGCGAAGCCGCCGAACATCGCGCCGATGGAGAAGGCCGTGAGCTTCGTCGTCACCGTGTTGATGCCGAGCGAGCGGCAGGCGATCTCGTCCTCGCGCAGCGCCTCCCAGGCACGGCCGACCGGCATGCGGCGCAGCCGGATCGTCACGTAGGCGGTGAGCAGCGCCAGCGCCAGGATGAGGTAGAACAGGAAGACCTTGTAGTAGGCCGACGACATCGGCAGGCCGAAGACCTTGGCGAAATTGTTCGCCGCGCCGACGTCGAACGACCAGATGCCGAAGACCGAGGCCTTGGGGATCGACGAGATGCCGAACGTGCCGCGCGTCACCTCGGTCCAGTTGATGAGGACGAGGCGGATGATCTCGCCGAAGGCGAGCGTGACGATGGCGAGGTAGTCGCCCTTGAGCCGCAGCACCGGGAAGCCGAGGATCATGCCCCAGAAGGCGGCAAGGATGCCGGCAAGCGGCAACAGGACCCAGAACGAGAAGCCGAAATGCTGCGACAGCAACGCGTAGGAATACGCACCGACCGCATAGAAGGCGACGTAGCCGAGGTCGAGCAGGCCGGCGAGGCCGACGACGATGTTGAGGCCCCAGGCGAGCATCACGTAGATGAGGATCTGGATGCCGAAATTGTCGACCCACTTCAGCGAGCCCTGCACGCCGAAGATCAGCATGGCGAGGATCGGGTAGAGGATCAGCGCGACGATGGCGATCGCGTTGAAATTGCGCTTGAAGAAGCTGTCCGGCGCGGATTCGTCGCGCACCCTGGCGACGGCCGCCGCCTTGCGCGCGGCCACCCAGGGACGGACATAGGCGACGGTCAGGAAGCGCCCGACCGCGGCGACGAGCACGAAGGTGAGCAGCAGGCCCCAGCGCTGGCGCAGCACCAGCTCGTTGCGGATGTTCTGCGTGGTCTCGAGGCCGACGAAGAGGACGAACAGGCCGAGCGAGACGATGCCGGCATAAAAGCCCTCGCGCAGAGCCCGCGCCGTCAGGGACCCGCCGGCGCTCTCAGGGTTGGTGGTGATGTTGGCCATAGAGATCAAACCTTCTCGACTTCCGGTCGTCCGAGGATGCCGGACGGCTTGAAGATCAGGACGATGGCGAGGATGGAGAAGGTCGCGACGTCCTTGTAGTCGATGGTGAAGTAGGCGGACCACAGGCTCTCGATGAGGCCGATCAGCAGGCCGCCGATCACCGCGCCCGGAAGCGAGCCGATGCCGCCGAGAACCGCCGCGGTGAAGGCCTTGACGCCCGGGATGAAGCCGTCCGAGAACACGGCGACGCCGTAGTACATGAGGTACATCGTGCCGGCGACGGCGGCGAGGCCCGCGCCCATGATGAAGGTGATCGAGATCGTGCGGTCGACGTCGATGCCGAGCAGCGCCGCCATCTTGCGGTCCTGTTCGGTGGCGCGCTGGGCGCGGCCGAGCGACGTCTTGTTGACGATGTACCAGAAGACGGTGAGCAGGATGACGGTCAGGAGCACGATGATGATCTGCTTGAGCGCGATCGAGATGCCGAAGACGTTGTAGACCGAGGACACGAGCGGCGGGATCGGCTTGTTGCGCGGGCCCTGCGTGACCTGGATGAAGTTCGACAGCGTGATCGACATGCCGATGGCGGTGATCAGCGGCGCCAGCCGGAACGAGCCGCGCAGCGGCCGGTAGGCGACCTTCTCGATCGTCCAGTTCCACAGGGCCGCGGTCAGCATCGCCGCCGCCATCATGATCAGCAGCAGGATGACGACCGGCAGGCCGACGAAGATGCTGGTGATGACGAGGAAGATGATGAGAGCGGCAAATCCGCCCAGCATGAAGATATCGCCGTGGGCGAAGTTGATCATGCCGATGATGCCGTAAACCATGGTGTAGCCGATGGCTATCAGACCATAAATGGATCCAAGCGTCAGCCCGTTGACGAGCTGCTGGATGAAATATTCCATTGCCTATCCCCCGGATGCGGTTCCTGGACGGCCGCATCTCTTGTTCTTTCGCCCTTTCCGGGCTGTTAGACGATGCGGATTCCATACCGCTTTCGATACAAAAGGGAAGCCCAAAAAGCCTGCATCGACAATTTCTTTAGCGGGTAACGTTAAATGGCGCTTTTGTCGGCAGGCAAGCCGGAACGGCGGCAGAATGCCCGAAAAGCGGGCCGGATTGCCGCAGGCCCCGGCGGAGGGCGGCAGTTGCTTTCGGGCACCGGCGCGTCTAAGCCAGGACCATCCGCACCGGAAGAACGCCATGCCTGAGACCGGCCAGCCCATGTTGCACCTCTTCGAGACCGCGGCGCTTGCGGCCGGACGGGCGATCATGGAGGTCTTCCGCGCCGGCGCCCACGTGTCGTTCAAGGCCGACCGGTCGCCCGTCACCGAGGCCGACCGGCAGGCCGAGGTCCTCATCCTCGCCGCCCTTTCGCGCGCCTATCCCGACATTCCCGTCGTCGCCGAGGAGGCGGTGGCGGCCGGATGCGTGCCGGACATTTCCAGCGGCCGCTTCTTCCTCGTCGACCCGCTCGACGGCACGCGCGAGTTCATCGGCGGACGCGACGAGTTCACCGTCAACATCGCGTTCGTGACCGACGGCGTTCCGCGCGCGGGGATCGTCTACGCGCCCGCCCGCGGCCTCGGCTACCTCGGCGGAGAGGGCGGCGCGGAGCGGTTCGAGACCGGCGCGGGCTTTGCGGTGCGCGCCCGCCGCCCGGTCGGCTGCCGCAGCGCGGGCGCACAGGTCGTCGCCGTCGCCAGCCGCTCGCACGACACGCCGGAGACCGCCCGCTTCCTCGCACGCAACGGTGTCGCGAGCTCTCAGGCGATCGGTTCCTCCCTGAAATTCTGCCTCGTCGCCGAGGGAAGCGCCGACATCTATCCGCGCTTCAGCAGGACGATGGAGTGGGACACCGCGGCGGGCGACGCGGTGCTGCGCGCGGCGGGCGGCGAGACCTGGACGCTCGACGGCCGTCCGCTTGTCTATGGAAAGCGCAACCGGCCCGCTGAGGCCGATTTCGCCAACCCCGATTTCATCGCCGCAGGCCCCGGCTGGCGCGCGAAGGTCGCCGCCGGCCAGCACGACACCATAGAATAACCAGAATCGGCATCCATGGCTGCATCCGGCCTTCTCCCGGGCCGCGTGCATTACGGTTTGAAAACAGACGCAAATTCAACTATCCTGCGAACGAGTACAGGGCCGGCCCGATCCCGCCCGCTGTTGAAAGAGTGACGCTAGTGCAAGACGAGACCGCGACCGCCGCATCCGACAACCCGTCCAGAGCAGAATCCCGGACGAGCAACCTGCTCGACATCGCCAAGGAACGGGCCATGCGCCGGGCCGAGCGCCAGAAGATCAGGCTGATCCGCCAGGCGACCGGGCGGTCGGTGCCGTCCGACATCGACGACGACGAGGAAAACCTGGGCGTGCGCGCCAGGCCCGCCAGGGAAATCGACATCGTCAACACCGTTCTCCGGCTGCCGGAACTGCCGAAGGAACAGCGTTCCCGGCCCTGGGGCATCATCTCGTTCTTCCTGGCAGCGGTCGTGCCGACCGTCCTTGCCGCGCTCTACTACGCCTTCATTGCCAGCCCGCAATACGTGGTGGAATCGCAGTTCGCCGTGCGCGGCGTCGCGCAGAACTCGCTGAGCGCGCTGGGGCTTGCCGCCCTCGTCAGCTCGACGGCCCAGTCGGGCGATTCCTACGTCGTCACCGACTACATCCATTCCGGGCAGATCCTGACGGACATCAAGGAACAGACGGGCGTCGACATCCGCGATATCTATTCGCAGTCCGACATCGACTTCCTCTATCGCCGCGATGCCAACGAGCCGCTGGACGAATTCCGCGACTACTGGCGCAGCATGGTCAACGTCAGCTACAACTCCACGACCGGCAACGTCACGTTGCGCGTCTTCGCGTTCACCTCGTCGGATGCCAAGCTGATCACGGATGCCATCCTGACCGTTTCCGAGCATCTTGTGAACTCGCTGTCCGAGCGGTCGCGCCAGCGGTTCATCAGCGTCGCCGAAGAGCAGGTCGCACAGGCGGAGGAGCGCCTGCGCAACGTCCGCAACCAGATGGCCGAGTTGCGCCGCAGCGAACAGGCCGTCGACCCGGCCGAGGTCGCGGCGACGGAATCCGCCATCATCGGCGGCCTGGAGAAGGAGCTCGCCTCCCTCAAGACGCGCTACAAGGCCCTGGTCGACACGATCAGCCGCGATGCACCGTCCGCAAAGGTCATGGAGCGCCAGATCACCGCGCTCGAGGCGCAGCTTGCCGAACAGCGCGGCCGCATGAGCGGCAATACCGTGGCGGATCCGAACGAGAAGACCTCGCGCAGCGGCGAGAAGACCGGCCGCGCCCTTCCCGAGCTCATCAGCCGTTTCTCGGAACTCGGCGTCGACCAGGAGTTCGCCGTGAAGGCCTATACCGCCTCGCTTGCCTCGCTCGAAGCCGCGATGGTGGAGGCCCGCAAGCAGGATCTCTACTTCGGCGTCTTCGTTGCGCCGCGCGAGCCGGAGGTGGCGCTTTATCCTCTCTCCGTCATGAACACGTTCATCGTCCTGCTCGGATCGAGCTGCCTGTGGCTCATCGGTTACTTCGCATTCCGGTCGGTCAAGGATCACGCGATCTGAATTCGCACGGATAGGACAGGATATGGCGCTGGTCGCAGACAAGCCGCTCAACTATGCCTTGCGGGAGAACATGAGGGTCGTATCGGCCCTGGTGGTTCGCAGCGCCATCTCGCGCTTCGGCGAAAGCCGCTTCGGTTTCGTGTGGATTCTCCTCGAGCCGGCGTTCTATATCGGCGTCTACATCATGGCGCATACCGTGATGAGGGCCAGCATGCCGTTCGGCGACAGCGCGGTCCTGTTCATTCTCGCCGGCATCTTCGGCTTCCGCATGAGCCGGGGCGTGGCACGCAAGGCCGAGACCGCGATCGCCCACAACCTTCCGCTGCTGACCTACCCGCTCGTCCGCCCGATGGACACCATCGTCTCGGCCTTCCTGCTCGAGGCGACGATCTGGCTGATCATCTGCGCCCTGTTCATCCTCGGCCTGTCCTACGCGCTCGACCGCACCATCATCGCCTATCCGGGTGAACTGACGACCTGCCTGCTCGCGATCTTCTTCTTCGCCTTCGCCACCGCGACGTTCAACGCGACGGTCGGCGCGCTGGTCCCGCGCTACATGATGTTCGTCAACATGCTCAACATGCCGTTGATGTTCATCTCCGGGGTGTTCTTCCTGCCGTCAAGCTTCCCGCCGGAACTCCAGTGGTACATTTCCTGGAACCCGTTTCTCCACTGCGTCGAATGGTTCCGCATGGCGACCTATCTCGACTATCATCCCGTTCTCGACAAGAGCTACCTGCTCGCCGTTTCGACCATTCTGCTGACGGTCGGCCTCACGCTCGAGCGCCTTCTGCGCAACAGGATCATCAACGCATGATCATCTTCGACAACGTCAGCAAGGCATTCCCGAGGCCGGACGGCGGGAAGAAGGTCATCCTGGACCGCTTCACCGCCGCCTTCCGCCCCGGCGTCAATATCGGCATCCTCGGCCGAAACGGCGCGGGCAAGACCACGCTGATGAATCTCATCTCCGGCGGCGACCTGCCGGATTCCGGCCGCATCCTGCGCGAGGGCAAGATCTCCTGGCCGCTCGGCTTCAGGGGCGGCGTGCACGGCAAGCTGACCGGCGCGCAGAACACCCGCTTCATCGCCGACATCTACGGCAAGAACCGCAACAGGGTCCTGGACTTCGTCGCCGAGTTTTCCGAGCTCGGCCCTTATCTCGACATGCCCGTGCGCACCTATTCCGCCGGCATGCGGGCACGCCTCGCCTTCGGCATCTGCATGGCGATCGAGTTCGAATATTACCTGATCGACGAAGTGATCGCCGTCGGCGATGCCACCTTCAAGAAGAAGTGCAAGGCGGTGTTCGAGCAGCGCCGCGAGAACGCGACCCTGCTTCTCGTCTCGCACTCCTCCGGACTGCTGCGATCCTTCTGCGACATCGGCGGCGTCCTTCACAACGGGCAGCTCACCTTCTACAACGACATCGAGGAAGCGATCGGGGTGCACGAGGACCTGCTGCGCATATCCGAGGCGCGCAGGCGGGCCTGAGCCGCCTTCCTAGCGCCGCCAGTCGCGCAGGCGAACCTCGACGCGAGTGACCTCCTGCACCACGCCGCGCCATGCCGCCCCGACCAGCGACTGACGGCGGGCGGCGGGACTTGCGGCGATCTCCTCCACCAGGTCCTCCGGCCGGCAGGGCAGACGGCTCAGCGGATGGACGTAGAAGGGATAGAGGATCAGGCTCGCGGCGACCAGCGTGTCAAGGTCGATCCGCCGCCGGCGCCGCGGAATGGCCAGGCGATCGTCCGTCAGCCCCCAGCCCGCGTAGAACGGCGCCCCGTGCGTACCCACCGGCTTGCCGCGCAGCAACGCCTCGAAGCCCGCAAGCGAGGTCATCGTTTCGATCCGGTCCGCCCAGGCGATCCAGTGCAGGATATCGCCGGACCGCGCGACCACGTCCGCCGCGTCGGGAACGGAGCCGCCGCTGCGCATGCCCGACACGACGTCGGGATGCTCCTTGTAGGCGATGAACGCGTCCGGATAGAGCGCCCGGACGGCCCGCACCAGCGCGGCGTTCGAGCGCACGGCCGGCGATCCGAAGCGGATGGAGGCATCCTTCTCCACCTGTCCGGGCACGAGGATCCGCAGGCGGCCATCGGCGACCGCCGGCAGGTCCGCTGCCGTGCCGAGATTGTACTTGGAGACGCCGCGCCGGACGAGCAGGTGCGCGAGCCGGCGGGCGCGCGCCTTCAGCACCTCGTCGAAGTCCCCGTGCGCGATGATTGCCTCGAGCCGGCTTTCCCCGCGGGCGTCGTAGTAGATATGCGGCCCGTCGACGGCGATGGAGGACGGCACCGTCAGCGTCACGCCCAGCCCGCGCGACCGGATGAACCCGTCCTCGATGCGCATGGCGGCGACACTCTCCGGCAGCGGCCTGTCGGAGCCCCAGACGGCGACGATGCCGTCGCCCGCCCGCGCCGCACGGACGGCGGCGCGCAGCGACCGGTGATGAACCGGCGGGCCGCCGAGCCCCGTCAGGAACGGCGTCATCGCCCTGCGTTTCCAGGAGGACAGGCCTGCCGAGAAGACCGGCCTGTCGAGGCGGCAGCGCTGGTCGCGCACCGTCACCGCCTGCTCGATGGCCCGCTCCAGGTTGCAGCGCTCGCGCGTGTGCAGGTCGAGATAGTGGGAATAGTCCAGGAATGCCGCATGGAAGACCTGCTCCAGCGATGCCGGTCTCCGGCCGGGAGGCGATGCCGCATGATCGAGGGTGAGGCCGCGGCCGGAATAGTAGGTCGTGCCGAAGCAGTGGACCGTCCGTCCCGCCATCAGCGCCTCGAAGCCGAGCTGGCTGGAAACCGTGTAGACGCTTTCCGCCGCCTCCAGGAGCGGCCATGGGTTCATGCGCGGCGGCACGACGATGTCGAGGCCGAGCTCGGCGGCCGCGCGGCGCAGCAGGCTGCGCTCGCCCGCCGCCGGATGGGTCCGCACCGCAAGCATCCGGCCGGGATAGGTTTCCGCGGCATGGACAAGCATCTCGCGGAAGCGTTCCGGCCCCGCCCCCGCACCGGCGATGGAGGCGTCGCCGGCCACCTGGTCGACGAGCAGCACGAACGGCCGCCCCTCCGGCAGGCCTGCCTGCTCGCAGGAAAGCAGCGGGCTATTGTTGTATTTGGACAGGCGCTCGCCGCGCAGCAGATCGATGAGGCGACGCGCGCGGGCGAGCGCGGCCTCGTCCCGCACCGGATCGTCCAGCAGGCGTTCCAGCCCGCTCGGCCGCGCCGCATCGAAATAGATGCCCAGCCGGTCGACGACGAAGGAATGAGGCGGATCGGAGCGGCCGGGGGCGAAGCCGCGCAGGAAACCGTCCTCGAGCGTCACGGCCTCCCTGCCTCGCGTCGCCGCGAGACGAAGCGCCCGCAGGCCCGACGGACGCCGGCCCCAGCCGACGAACCCGTCGACCCGTCCCGGCCGGAAGAACGGCCAGGCGACGATCTCGGCATCGAGCACGCGCGCGATATCCGCACGCTGGCGCCAGAGGCCGTGCGAAACGACCGCGTAGGTTTTCCGGCCTTCCTCAGCCATGCCGCCCTCGACCGATCGAACCCGCGGAGGGCGGCCGCGCCCGGCCGCCGTCACACTTATTGGCTGATCCGTTTCACGTTATAAGCCACGGACGACGAGCCGGATACCAGGTTCAGGAACTTGGCGAAGTCCGTCGCGAAGTGGCGGGCGAGATAGATGACGTCCTTGTTGCGGACCGGGAAGGTCTGCGCGACGATATAGCTCTGCGTCTCGGCCAGGTTGAGCCTGTAGACGATCGGATAGCGGCCTTCGCGGTCGGCGCTCATGCCGCGGGCGATGAGATCGCGGAAGCGATCGTCGCCGACGACGCTGCGATAGACGTCCTCATACTCGTAGCGGAAGACGAAATAGCCCTTGGGATCCGCCGTCGCCAGGTTGCCGCCGCCGGCGAGCGCCGCCGCCTCGACGAGGCTCAGGCTGGCAGCCTTGAACGGAATCTTGCCGCTCACCTGTGTCTGGCCGAGCGCCGAGAAGGTCTGCGGATCGTAGGTCACGAAGAGCTGGTCATCCGGCTTGATGATGACGTCTTCCTTGGGATTGTCCACCAGCGACTGCAGCAGCACGGTCCCCGAGCGGCCGTTGCGCTTGAGCGTGACATAGGTGTCGTACGGCGGCTTCGCCGGCCCGCCGGCAAGCGCCAGGACCTCGGTCAGGTGCTGGGCGCTGAGCCCGAGCGGCACGACGGATGCATTACGCACGTCGCCGAGCACGGAAACGGTGCGCGACGCATTCTCGGCCATCGAGACGATGACGTCGGGCTCCACGGCCTTCGCCTTCAGCGCATCGACGATCGTCGCGCGCGCGGCGTCGAGCGTCATGCCGGCGAAACGGACGGAGCCGACATAGGGGATCTGGCCGTGCCCGTCGGGCTGCACGACGACCGGAATGGTCGTCGACTTGTGATCGGCGGTCGAGAAAAGGCCGTCCGGCCCCGCTTCGAAGATCGTCACCTGAAGCTTGTCGCCGATGCCGATGACCGGCGTGCCGCTGCCGCCGCCGAAGCCGAAGGTCCTGGCGAGGCTCGGCTGGCCGAAGGCCGTCACGTTGTTGGCAACCCGCTGGTCGATGTCCACGACGTCGAAGACGATCTTCGTCTTCGGAATTTCATAGGCCCGACCGTCGGCACCGGCCGAGATGACCTCCTGCGTCAGCGGGCCGTCGCTCGGCACCACGCAGCCTGCAAGCGTCAGCACGACCCCGATCGACAGAACGCGCGCGAAAGAACCCAAGCCCTTGAGCGCCCCGCCCAGGTTATCCATTCCGGTCATCACAATGCATTTCCCTTTGGCCGCTCCCCTGCGAGGGCGGGTACCCCGGCGACTGCCCGTCGCCGCGACATGGCATAGGCAACAAGATCGAACGTCCCGTCAAGTCGCATCCAGTAGAATCCCGTCCCGCGCGGCGTTTCCCCGTGGCCTCGCCAGCACCTTGGCGCAAAGGTCTTGCACATTCGTTAGGAGCTGAAAAGACGTATCGCTCTTCATCCTTTAGAATCAAACTTTTCCACGATTCTTTTTCCGTGCGCTGCGGCATAAAAACCGCAGTCCCGGGCGGCAGACCGCCGCCGCGCCGCCGCCGGACGGGCCCTTCTTCCACGAATCAGCCGACGGGGCGCCGCGAAAACAGGAAAGCCGCCGCCGGCATCGAACCTCGCTCGGTTCCGTCATGCCGGCCGGCGGCCTTGCCGGAGCGTCATTCGTTGGACGCTTCTATCTGGATCCCCTCTGGACCCGTTTTTCAGAAAGCAGAATGCGTGCCAGTTCAGAGGCGCCGCGAATAACGAAGCGATATCAAGCCCCCGGGCATGTCCGCGCCCGCGTCGCCCCTGCCGGCGGCGCGACACGATGACGCTTTCCTGGGCAGGCCGCAAAATCGTGCGCCACATTCCGCCTTCGTCGGCGCCAACGGGAAGGCGGCCCGCTTCCGCGGACCGCCGTCCTGCTCCGGTTTGCGGAAATCCGGATCAGAACTCTTCCCAATCCTGCGCGGCGGCAGCGGCGGTTGCCGTCTGCCCTCCCCCGCCGAAGGCGCGGGCGAGCTTGCTGCCGAGGGCACGCGCGCCGGAGACGACCGGGCGCGGCTCGGGCGCCGCGGCGACCGGCGCCGGACGCGCGGAGGTCGAGCCGTCGCCGAGGCGGAACTGGGCGATCAGGGTGTTGAGCGCCGTTGCCTCGTTCGCCAGCGAATGGCTCGCCGCCGTCTGCTCCTCGACCATCGCTGCATTCTTCTGCGTGCCCTGGTCGATGGCGTTCACCGCCGAGCTGATCTCGTTGAGGCCGGTCGACTGCTCGCGCGCCGAGCGCACGATGGCGGCGACGTGCTGGTCGATCTCCTGCACCTGGTTGACGATTTCCGACAGCGACGAGCCCGTTTCGCCGACCAGCGTGACGCCGGTATGGACCTGCTCGCCGGACTTGGTGATGAGCGCCTTGATCTCCTTGGCGGCATTGGCCGAGCGTTGCGCGAGCTCGCGGACTTCCTGGGCGACGACCGCGAAGCCCTTGCCGGCTTCCCCGGCCCGCGCGGCCTCGACGCCGGCGTTCAGCGCCAGCAGGTTCGTCTGGAAGGCGATGTCGTCGATGACGCCGATGATGTTGGAGATCTCGCGCGAGGAGCTCTCGATGCCGCTCATGGCAGTGACGGCGCGGCGGACGACCTCGCCCGACTTCTCCGCGCCGGCGCGGGTGCGCTCGACGAGCTGGCCGGCATCCTCGGCCCGGCGGGTCGCGTCCTTGAGCGAGGTGGTGATCTCCTCCAGCGCTGCCGCCGTCTCCTCGACGGAGGCGGCCTGCTGCTCGGTGCGCTTGGCAAGGTCGTCCGAGGCCGAGCGGATTTCCGCCGACCCGGCCTGGATCGCCTGGGCATTGCCGCCGACGGCCTTGAGCGCCGCCTGCAGCTTCTCGACGGCCGCGTTGAAGTCGTGGCGGGTCTGGTCGAGCGAGCCGGCGAAGGCGACCTCGATGCGGTGCGTCATGTCGCCGTCGGCAAGCTTCTGCAGGCCTTCGGCCAGCGCCTCGACGGCGACGCGCGTCTGGTGCTCGCGCTCGGCGGTCTCCTCGGCGCGCTGGCGCCGCTCCTCCTCGGAAAGGGCACGGCTCTGCTCGGCCTCGCCTTCGAGACGGATCTTGGCGAGCGTGGCATCGCGCAGCACGGCGAGCGAGCGGGCCATCTCGCCGATCTCGTCCTTGCGCTCGGATTCGCTGAGGTCGATGTCAGTGCGGCCGCGCGCGATCTCGCTGGTGGCCGTGATGACGGTCTCGAGACGCTTGCGGAAACGGGCGGCGAGCAGCCAGCCGATCGCCACCATCAGCCCCGCCGCGATCGCGATCACGATGATGGAAATGAGCGCGAGCGAGGTGAGCTTTGCGAACAGCACCGATTTCGGCACGGAGACGACCGTGTACCAGGTCGTGTCCTCCAGCAGCCGGACCGGCATGGCGACCGCGATATGCGCGACGCCGGCCGCATCCGTGATCTCGGACGCCTTCGCCGGATTGGCAAGAAGCCCCTCCCAGGCGGCGACGTCGAGGCCGGAATCCTTCAGCGGCTTGCCGAGCGCATCGGTATCGGGATGGCTGACGATGCTGTGCTCCTTGCTGAGCAGCGCGACATAGCCCTCGCCGAGCGGCCTGATCTCGGCCATGTCGGCCGCAAGGGAATCGAGCGCGACGTCGACGCCGGTCTCGCCCCTGAACACGCCGTCATAGAGCAGCGGCACCATGAAGGAGGTCATCAGCACGGTCTTGCCGTTGATGACATAGCTGTAGGGCTCCGTCAGCAGGTCCTTGCCCGTCGCCTTCGGCACCTGGTAGTAGTCGCCGGCGCCGGGCGTCTCGTAGTCGACCAGCGCCTCCATGCCGACCTTGCCCTCGGAGCGCACGAAATAGGGGATGTAGCGGCCGGTGTCGTCGTGCGCCGGCGCGTTGCGGTATTCCTCGTCCCTGCCGTCGAAGGCGTTCGGCTCCCAGCCGGTGCTGACGCCGAGCGCGAAGGGATTGTCCGCCATCAGGCGGTTGAAGGCGATGTTCATCCTCTCGCGGCTGGGTGCCTCCGTCGCCTTCTCCGCATAGAGCATGGAGCGCATGTTCCAGCTCAGCGCCTTGATGCGGGCGAAATAGGTCTCGACCCTGGCGGCGCTCGCCTCGGCGGCGTTCACCATTTCCGAGAGGGACCGCTCTTCCACGGCCCGGTAGGACAGCCAGAGCAGCACGCCCGCCGTCGCGACGGTGGTGGCAACGCCGGCCGCCACGATCGCAAGCATATTCCGGGCAGTCGCAGTCTTCGGTAGCATGAAACATCTCCTCGCGGTCGGGCGGAAGGCTCCGCGCCGGCCAAGTTCATGAACGAATGGGGACATGCCGGAAACCGGCGCAATACGGACGAAGTCATTTCGCGACGAAGGAAGGTTGGCAGGCGGCGGTTTATGATTCACTAAAAAGTGAGCGGGATTTGTTGCAAAACCGGGCAATTCCGGCCGTTCGACAAAGCTGAACGATCCGTTCGCCGCTCCCGGCCTTTCCGCCGGGTGCCTCAGAGGCGATATTGACGCCCAAGGAAAGGCCCCGACGTCGGCGCCAAGGAGACCGCATCATGACCCTCCATCTCACGGGCATTCACCACCTGACGGCCATCACCGCCAACGCGCCGGAGAACCTGCGTTTCTATACGAGGGTCCTCGGGCTCAGGCTCGTCAAGAAGACCGTCAACCAGGACGATACCAGCGCCTACCACCTCTTCTATGCCGACGGGCTCGCCTCGCCGGGCACCGACCTCACCTTCTTCGACTGGCCCGTCGGCCACGAGCGGCGCGGCACGCACAGCATCTCCCGCACCGGACTGCGCGTCGCAAGCCGCGCGACGCTCGTCTGGTGGAAGGCGCGCTTCAGCGATCACAGGGTGAAGGCCGGCGAGATCCGCGAGATCGGCGGCCGCGCCTCGCTCGATTTCGAGGACGGCGAGGGCCAGCGCTTCCGCCTCGTCGTCGACGAGAGCGGCGCGCCGTCCCATCCCTGGGAGAAGAGCCCGGTGGCGGCAGAGCACCAGATCAAGGGTCTCGGGCCGATCACGCTCAGCGTGCCGGACCTCGCCAATACCGAGGCCGTGCTGCTCCATGTCATGAACATGACGAAGACGTCGACCTATCCCGCGCCGGAGGGCACGGGCGAGGTCCATGTCTTCTCGATGGGCGGCGGCGGGCCGGCGGCGGAGCTGCACGTCGCCGTCGAGCCGGACCTGCCCGTCGCCCACCAGGGTGCCGGCGCCGTGCACCACGTCGCCTTCCGCGCTCCGGACGTCGCGGCGCTCAATGCCTGGACGGAACGGCTGCGCGGCTTCCGCCTGCCGTCCTCGGGCGAAGTGGAGCGCTACTATTTCCGCTCGCTCTATTTCCGCGAGCCGAACGGCATCCTGTTCGAGATCGCCACCGACGGTCCGGGCTTCGCCGTCGACGAGCCGCTGGAGAGCCTCGGCGAGAGCCTGTCGCTGCCGCCCTTCCTCGAGCCGCGCCGCGCGCAGATCGAGGCCCGGCTGAAGCCGCTCCGGTAAACCCGTGGACCGGCCCCGGCGGAACCCGATGGCTCCGCCGGGGTTTTGCTTTTTACATTTTCCAGGAGAGCCGCATGACAAGACTGGTGGGACTTTCGGGCAGCCTGCGCAAGGCGTCGTTCAACACCGCGCTGCTGCGCGCCGCCGTCGGGCTTACGCCGGACGGCGTGGAGATCGTCGAGGCCTCGATCCACGGCATTCCGCTCTATGACGGCGACCTGGAGGCCGAGCACGGCGTCCCCGAGGCCGCCACCCGCCTGAAGGACCTTGTCGCGGAAGCCGACGGCGTGGTCCTGTTCACGCCCGAATACAACAATTCCATCCCCGGCCCCTTCAAGAACGCGATCGACTGGATGACCCGCCCGGCTTCCGACATCCCGCGCGTCTTCGGCGGGAAGCCCTTCGCCATCACCGGCGCCTCGCCGGGCAATTTCGGCACGGTGCTGTCGCAGGAGGCCTGGCTGCCGGTGATGCGCACGCTCGGCACCCGGCCCTGGTTCGGTGCCAAGCTGATGGTATCGAAGGCCGGCTCCGCCTTCGAGGACGGCCGGCTCGTCGATACGGCGACCGAAAAGAAGCTCGCCGATTTCATCGCCGGCTTCGCCGCCTTCGTCGCGGAAGGAAAACGGTGAGACAGGTTACGCTCCTCTCGATAAGGCGGGCCGCAGGCTCGGGTAGGGGTGACGCGGCATACGCAAATGCCGGCGGCTCGCTCCCACCCGCCGCGCCGCGGCGACCTCCCCGTCGAGGAGGAGCCAGGACACCTCAGCCGACCACACCCCGCTTGAAATCCCGCGCCGCCTCGAAGTCGGCGACGCCGATGTCGTGGCCGGCGGGCAGGAGGCGGTTCTCGACGGCCGCACCCGCCGCGGAGAGCCGGGCTTCGAGGTCGGCGGCATAGGGGCCGTAGGGATCGCTGCGGCCGGTCAGCATCAGCACGTTCACGCCGGAAAGATCGGCCGCGGGCACGGTCTCCAGGACGTTCATGCCGCGCAGCAGCACCGCGTTGGGCACGACGCCCGGATGCAGGAACATCACCGCCGCGATCATGTTCGCCCCGTTGGAATAGCCGATGAACACGGTCCTTTCCGGATCGATGCCGTAGGCCGCATTCGCTCCCTCCATGAAGGCGGCGAAGGCCTCGGCCTCGGCGACGATGTCCTTCTGGTCGAAGACGGTGGCGCTCAGCCGGCGGAAGAAGCGCGGATGCCCCTCCTCGACGCTGCGCCCGCGCGGGCTCAGCACCAGCGAGCGCGGCGCGATGCGCACGCCGAGCGGCAGCAGGCTCGTCTCGTTGCCGCCGGTGCCGTGCAGGAGCACGACCGCCGTGCCGTCCGGGTCGTCCGGGCGATGCACCCGGTGGATGAAGGGCAGGTCCCTTTCCGTCATTCTTTCTTCTCCTGGCAGCGAAAATTGCGGAAGCCGCGCCCGGATGTCCTCCGGGTCGGCGTTGAAATGGCCGGGCACGAACAGGGTCCGCCCCAGCGCTTCCAGCGGCTCGTCCACCGTCATGCCGGGACCGTCCGTCGCATATTCGAGGAGCGCGCCGCCCGGCTCGCGGACGTAGAGCGAGTAGAAATAGGTCCGGTCGTGCCTGTTGGTGCCGCCGGCGTCCTCCGCGGCGAGACGCGCGGCGGCCGCATCGACCGCGGCCCGGTCCGGCGCGCGCAGCGCGACGTGGTCGATCGTCCCGGTGCCGGGCGCCGCCGTCCAGAAGCCGTGCGCGTCACGGATGTCGAGGACATCACCCCCCTCTCCGGCGAGCCGGACGATGCCGTCCGCCTCCGCGACGGGACGGAAACCGAAATGCCGGCCGATGAAGCCCGCCGTCTCCGCCGGATGCCCGGAGAGGATCGTCACGCCGCGGATGCGCTGGACCGCGTCGTCCGGCGCGATGCCCGGCACAGCATGCGGCGCGGGGCCGGCGACGCCCGCCTCGCCCACCAGCTTGACGATGATGCCGTCCGGGTCCTTCAGGCGCAGCACCGGCTCGCCGAACTCCTGCGCGGGGCCGGTCATCGGCACGTTCCGCGTGAGCGCGCGCGTCAGCCAGAAGCCGATCGCCTCGGGACGGATGGCGAGCGCGATCTCGGACGGCTGGCCGACGCCGACGCGGCCGGGCGAGCCGTCCTCCCAGGCGAGGAAGGTGACGAGCGAACCGGGACTGCCGGCGGCGTCGCCGTAGAAGAGATGGAGCTGGCCCGCGTCCTCGAAGCCCGCCGTGCGCTTGACGAGCCGGAGGCCGAGGAAGCCGGCGTAGAAATCGACGTTCGCCTGGATCTTCCGCGTGATCGCCGTGACGTGATGGATGCCGCTTGTCATGGAGGCACCTCCTTTCGGAGGTACAGAACCAGCTTTTCGGCAGGGGCGCCAGACCGCGGCTGGTGAATGGATCGTCTCTGAAAAGCGACCGACCGCACCCGGCGCGGGAACGCCGGGTGCGGTTCACGGAACGGGTCAGGCCGCCGCGATATTGGCCGGCGGCATGGCCGGCCGGGCGGACGGGTCGCTCAGGAGGCGGCGGATCGCGGCGCGCGCCTCGTCGGCGGAGGAAAAACGCTGGGAATCGAGATCCCAGACCGAATATTTGACGGCGACGAACTTCAGCCGATCCTCGTCGGGTACGACGACACCGACCGCCTCGCCACCGATTTCGATAACCTGCTTGTGCATGACTACTCCTGCCGTGCCGGAAGGCACAGCCAAATTCCAATGTTGCGTTTCAATCGATTCGCGGGGGCCGCGTCACATTCGGCAAAGGGCCGAACACGGTTTCCCCATCATCGTTTCACGACAGGAGAACGCCACGCACACGGAAGTGCAGTTTTTTCTATAGAACATAGACACTCCCTCTCGTTGGCGCCGAAGGTCGAAATGGGCCTTCGGGTCTGGACCGGGAAAAGACGCATGCGGTCCTCATGCGGGTGATCCAACACATAAGCCTCACTCCTTTTCTTGTCAATGGATTCGGCACTCCATTGGAAAAAATTACCGGCTAATTTGTGTGATAATTCGATTCGAGGAATATTCTTCGCACACGCAGCATCATCCGGAAAAATATGTCGCGAGGACGAAATCTTTAAGGAAATGGCGTGACGCAATCTGACGGCGAGCGGCGGTGCGGAATCGCGCCGTTTGCGAGCAAACACGCCGCGATAAGGGCAATTGCCCGCGGAACACCTGTGTCCTCGCCGCCTCACGAGCTGGGGATAATCGTTGTGGTACCATTCTTTTTTCGGGTGGAGGCTCGATCTTCCGGCCAAACATGAATAAAGAGTGAATCGCCTTTTTATTCAGTCAGCACGCCATGACGGCCCGCAGGGAATGACCATGAGATTCGCCAGGACGCTTCTTCCGCTGAGCATGCTCCTCCTTTCAGGCTGCGTCGTCGGCCCCGATTATGCCACGCCGGAGGCCGCGCTGCCGGCCAAGTTCTCGGAGAGCAAGGCCGTAAGCGCGGGCAAGGTGACGCTCAATCCGTGGTGGGAGTCCTTCCGCGACCGGCGTCTCAACGATCTCGTCCACCAGGGCATGGGCGAGAACCTGACGGTGCTGCAGGCGCTGGAGCGCATCACCGCGGCCGAGGCGGACGTCATCATCGCCGGCGCGGGCGCGCTGCCGAGCATCAACGCTTCGGCCGCCGCGACGGCGAGCGGCCAGGACGGCAGCTACCTGCGGCGCACGTCCGGCCGGGATTCGTCCTCGTCGAAGTCGCTGAACGCCGGCGCGAGCGCCTCCTGGCTGCTCGACTTCTTCGGCCAGTACCAGCGGGCGAAGGAAGCGGCGCACGCCTCGCTCGACGCCGCCTACGACGACGTCAACGTCGCCCGGCTTGCCTACCTCTCCGACCTCGTGTCGTCCTACATCAACGCCCGCTACTATCAGGAAGCGCTGGCGCTCAGCCGCAAGAACCTCGAATCGCGCCGCGAGACGCTGAAGCTCACCAACGAGATCAAGGAGGCGGGCGCCGCCTCCAGCCTCGACGTGCTGCAGGTCGAAGGCCTCGTCAACCAGACGCTCGCCGACCTGCCCGGCCTCGAGACCGGCTTCCATCAGGCGGCGAACCACATCGCCACGCTGCTCGGCGTTCCGGCGAGCACGATCACCGGCAGCCTCACGAAGGGCGCCGCCCAGCCGATGCCGCGCTATTCCACGAAGGTGGGCATCCCGGCCGACCTCATCCGCAACCGGCCGGACATCCGCGCCGCCGAACGCCGCCTGCAGGCGGCGACCGCCTCGATCGGCGTGGCGGAGGCCGACCTCTATCCGAGCATCGAGCTCGGCGGCTCGATCGGCGCCACGCGCAACTTCACCAACGCGGCGACGGGCAACCTGACGAGCTGGTCCTTCGGCCCCTCGCTCGTGCTGCCGATCTTCAACGGCGGCGCGCTCAAGGCCCGCGTCGAGGTCGCCCGCTCGCAGGCCGAGCAGCAGTATCTCGCCTGGAAGCAGACCGTGCTGCAGGCCGTGGAGGAAGTCGAGAACGCCCAGACCGCGCTGATCCGCGACGGCCAGACGGTCGCGGCCCTGCGCAAGGTCGTGCAGTCCTACGAGCAGACGCTGAACCTCGCGCGCGAAAGCTATCGCGGCGGCGCGAGCACCATCCTCGACGTGCTCGACGCCGAGCGCAACGTGGCGACGGCGCGCCTGTCGCTCGCCGCGGCGATCCGCCAGCTCGCCCGCGACTACGTCGCCCTCAACGTGGCGATCGGCGGCGGCGCGGAGATCGGGGCGCCGGCCGCAAGCCAGTAAGGCCTGACAAAACCTCCAAGCAGAGGATTGGCGTGGGATTTTCGTTCCGCGCCAAGAGCCCGGCTGCGGTCGATGCTTCAAGGCTCGGCGACGAAGCGAGGAGCGGAAAACCTCGGGTATTCTGAAAGCGCTCAGGCCGCGAAGAAGGCTTCCAGCGCCGCAGCCGTGCGGCCGTAGTGCTCGCGGAGCGCGGCGGCCGCCCCTTCCGCATCGCGCGCGAGCGCGCGCTCCATCAGCATGCGGTGCTCGCCCGCCACGTCGCGGGCGGCCCCGTCGAGACTGACGGACAGGCGCCGGTAGCGGTCGGCGCGCGAGAAGAGCTTCTCGCAGATCTCGAGCAGGACCGGCGAGCCGCAGGCCGAGATGAGGGCGGCGTGAAAGGCCGCATGCCGCTCCTCCCAGTCCTCGCGCATGACGGAGGGCAGGTCGTCGCGCCCCTGCGGGATCAGCGCGAGCATGTGGTGGGTCGCAAGCACCCTGCCCTCCCACGCCGCATCCCCCCTGGAGACCGAAAGCCGCAGCGCCTCCCCCTCGCAGAGCTGGCGGGCCGCCGTGACGTCGCGCAGTTCCTCGAGCGAGAGGCTCGCGACGCTGTAGCCGCGGTGGTCGTCCACCGTGGTAAACCCCTCCGCCGTCAGCCGCGCCAGGGCCTCGCGCACCGGCGTCACGCTCATGCCGCACAGCGCCTGGAGATCGGCGAAGCGCAGCCGCTCGCCCGGCCGGAATTCGCCGGAGCGGATCTTCTGCCGGATCGCCGCATAGGCATCGCCGGCAAGCGTCTTCCCGCCCGTGCGCTTCTCGTCCATGGTCGCCTCGTGTACAAAATCGGATGGATTTTCGAAAATCGTTGACTCCATGTAGAACCCGTGGAAGGTGGAACGCAACGGAAATCCAACCTCGGAGGACAAGCATGAAACTGGTGCGCTTTGGCGCGGCGGGCGCGGAAAAGCCCGGACTGATCGATGCGGACGGCAAGGTCCGCGACCTGTCGGGCGTCGTGCCGGACATCGCCGGCGCCGTGCTCGGCCGCGACGGCCTCGCCCGCCTCAAGGCGCTCGACCCGGCAAGCCTGCCGCTCGCGCCGCAGGACAGCCGCCTCGGCGCCTGCGTCGGCAGCGTCGGCAACTTCATCGCCGTCGGCCTCAACTATGCCGACCACGCCGCCGAGAGCGGCATGGCGGTGCCGGCCGAGCCGGTGCTGTTCAACAAGGCGCCGTCATGCATCGTCGGCCCGGACGATACGGTGCTGATCCCGCGCGGATCGCAGAAGACGGACTGGGAAGTGGAGCTTGCCGTGGTGATCGGCGAACGCGCCTCCTATGTCTCGGAGGCCGACGCCCTCGACTACGTCGCCGGCTTCTGCGTCTGCAACGACGTTTCCGAACGCGCCTACCAGATCGAGGGGACCGGCCAGTGGATGAAGGGCAAGGGCTGCCCGACCTTCGGCCCGCTCGGCCCCTGGCTGGTGACGCCGGACGAGATCGACACCGCGAACCTCGCGATGACGCTGAAGCTCAACGGCGAGACGGTGCAGAACGGCTCGACGGGCACCATGGTCTTCAAGGTGCCGCACCTCGTGCACTACATCTCGCAGTTCATGATCCTGGAGCCCGGCGACGTCATCACCACGGGCACGCCCCCCGGCGTCGGCATGGGCATGAAGCCGCCGCGCTACCTGAAGCCCGGCGACCGCATGGAGGTCTCCATCGAAGGCCTCGGCACGCAGCGCCAGCTCGTCGCCGCGACGGCCTGAAACACTTAAAAGGGGGCCGACGGCCCCCTTTTTTCTGCGCCGTCAGTGGACGGTCGCGGACCCGATCTCGTCCTCGAGGATGCGGAAAGCCTCGTCGAGCGCCGCGACGAGAATGTCGGTCAGTTCGTCGGAATCGTTTTCGAGAAGATAGAGCGCGACCGCCGTGTTGTCCGGATCGCTGTAATGCTCGATATCGTTCGACATGTCATTGTCCCCTTGCAGCCGGCACCATCCCGGTATCGCGAAGGATAGGACGGCTTGCTTGCGCCGGCCTTGTGCCGGAACGGGACGCGCCACGCAAGCTGTTTCAGCCGCACCAGGACTGGTGCCTGCCGGTCCAGGGCCGTGCGAGCCCCTCGCCGACGAGGCGCGCGCCGACCGACCGGCCGTTGCCGAGGACGAGATGCGGCGCGGCGCCAGTGCGCGCGCCGGCGCCTTTCACCGCCGCAAGGGTCACGCCGCCCTCGTTGAGGATCTCGCGCAGCCTGAGCTTGGCGTCGCCGCCCTTCAGCCGCTCGGCGTCGCAGCGCGCCTCGGCGATCGCCGGCGCGTCGATGTCGGCGAGCCGCACCTTGCGCCCGGCATAGAGGATCGTATTGCCGTCGAGCACGCAATAATCGGTCTGCGTCGTGCAGATGAACCACTTCCCCGCGAAGGGCGGCAGCTTTTCCTCGACGGTTTCCGCCGGCCGCTGCTTCGGACGCGGCAGCACCGCCTGCCTTGTCCGCACCTTTTCGCCGCGCTCGATCGATGCCGTGCGGATCGCCGCGGCCGGCGTCTCCGGCCTGCCGCCGGCATCGCCGAAATAGACCGCCGCCGCGACCACGGCCACGCCGGTGACGTACCACGGCGTCATCCCGCCGCGCCGCGCCGCCGGCGGCCGCTTTGCCGCCACCCGTTTCTTCCGCCTGCCCTTAGCCTTCGCCATTACCCGTCTCCTGGCCCGGACAATGCGCCGATCTCTTGAATATATGGTTTACGGAACGCTCCCGGAGCGCAGGCGGGCCGCCACCTCGTCCTGGGCGAGCGGCTGCGAGAACAGGTAGCCCTGGCCGAAATCGCAGCCGAAGGCCTGCAACTGCGCCAGTTGCTCCGGCGTTTCTATGCCCTCGGCCACCACCGTCATGCCGAGCGCATGGGCGAGGCCGATGATCGCGCGGACGATGGTGCAGGTATCCTGCCCGCCGCACATCCGGGATACGAAGCCGCGGTCGATCTTGATCCGGTCGATGGGAAAGCGGCCGAGATGGGAAAGCGAGGCGTAGCCGGTTCCGAAATCGTCGAGCGCGATCGAGAATCCGGCGGCGCGCAGCGTCTTCAGCGTGCAGGCGATCTCGTCGCCGGCCTCGTCGAGCAGGATGTTCTCGGTGAGCTCGATCTCGACGTCGGCCGGCGTCAGGCCATGCCGGTGCACGGCCGCCTGCAGCATGGCGGCGAAGCCCGCGTGACGGATCTGCGCCGAGGCGATGTTGACGGCGAGCGTGCCTGTCGAAAAGCCCTTCCGCCGCAGGCCGCCGATCGCGTCCAGGGCCTTGTCCAGCACCTGGCTCCCGAGGTCGGCGATCAGGCCGTTCTCCTCGGCGATCGGGATAAAGTCGGCCGGGCTCACCGGCCGCCCCTCGTGGCGCCAGCGCGCCAGCGCCTCGAAGCCGGTGAGCGCGCGGCCGCCGATCGTGAACTGCGGCTGCAGGGCGACGTCGATCGTCCCGCGCGAGACGGCGGCGGCAAGCGCCGTGGCGAGCCGGCCGCGCTGCTCGGCATGGGCGCGCATGGCGCGCGAGAAGACGCGGTAGGTGCCGCGCCCTTCGGCCTTGGCCCGGTAGAGCGCCATGTCGGCCTTGCGCAGCAGTACCTCCAGCGCGTGGCCGTCCTGCGGGAAGCGGGCGATGCCGAGGCTGAGCCGCGGCGTCAGGCTGCGCCGCTGGACGGTCGCCGGACACTGGATCGCCGCAAGCAGCCGGCGGGCGAACGCGTCGATGTCGTCGCGCCGGCCGAGCTGCGGCACGACCACCGCGAACTCGTCGCCGCCGAGCCGGACGACCGTGTCCGAGCGGCGCAGCGTCTCCGTCAGCCGTCGCGCGACGGTGTTGAGCAGCGCGTCGCCCGCCGCATGGCCCATGTTGTCGTTGATCTGCTTGAAGCCGTCGAGGTCCATGACCATCAGCAGGCCGCCGGTGCCGTTGCGCCGGCAGGCCGCCACCGCCTCGTCGAGCCGCTGTGACAGCACGGAGCGGTTCAGCAGCCCGGTCAGGGGATCGTGCTCGGCGAGGAACTTGATCGCCGACTCCGAGCGCTTCAGTTCGGTGATGTCGGTGCGCGTGCCGACGATGTGGCCGGAGGCGGAGCGGCGCTCGCGGATCTGTATCCAGCGGCCGTCGGAGAGCTCCTGCACGGTGCTGCGGCCGGGATTGCGGTGCGCCCGCAGGCGGGCGCGGAGCCAGGACCGGCGCGCCTCCTCCGTCTTGCGCGGCAGGACGTACTGGCCGTTCTCCAACCCTTGGCGCAGGATGGATTCGAAGGTCGCGCCGATCCGGATCGCCTCCGGCGAGCGGGTGTGAAGGTTCGCGTAGGACCGGTTGTAGAGGACGAGGCGGTCCTCCGCGTCGAAGGCGGCGATGCCGTCCGGCACCGTCTCGATGACGTCGACGAGCAGCGCCTCGGCGTCGCGCCGCCGCTCGACCTCCGCCTGCAGGGCCTGCTCGGCCGCCTTGCGCTTGGTGATGTCGTAGCGGATGGAGATATAGGCCTCCACGCGCCCATCGGCGCCGATCAGCGGAACGATGGTCGTGTCGACCCAGTAGAGGGTGCCGCCCTTCGCCCTGTTGCAGATCTCGCCGTGCCAGACATGGCCGGCGGCGATCGTCGCCCACATCGCCTTGAAGAAGTCCTTCGGGTGATGTCCCGAATTGACGAGGCTGTGCGGCCGGCCGACGAGCTCCTCCTCCCGGTAGCCGCTCACCGCGCAGAACTGGCTGTTGACGAAGAGGATGCGGCTTCGCCGGTCGGTGACGGCGACGATGGCGTGCCGGTCGAGCGCCGTCTGGTAGGCGTCCAGCAGCTCCGTCAGCTCGATGCCCTGGCGGCCGGCGCGGCCGTTCTGCCGCAGCATGTCGACGATCACGCTGCCCCGCATTCGGCCCTCGGAACCGGAGGGATAGCCGAACGGAGCGGACGGCGGCATGTCCCCCGGCGACGGATGCAGTAGCAGGTCTTCCATTGGCGGCTCCGGCAGCGAACGGACCGCACTTCGTGGCAGTACGGCGCCGTGCATATGGTTAGGGATTGATTTACGTTACGGGGCTATCAAGATAATCGGACAGTTGAAATTCGGGGGCTGACCCTTTGAAAGAGAGCGACAATTCCATCGGGCTGCTGCGCAACAGGATTCTCGCCTCCATCCGCCCGGCCGCACAGGACTTCTTTCGCAAGCACGCCGAAGCAAGACCGTTGAACACCGGCGACGTCATCTTCGAGGACGGCGCGCCCGTCACCCATGCCGTCTTCCCGCACGAGGGCGTCGTGTCGATCATCGCGGAGATGAACGGCGGGCGCAGCGTCGAGAAGTCCTCCATCGGCCCCGAAGGCTTCCTCGGCTTCAGCCTGATCATGGGCGGCGGCACCTCGTTCGGCCGGTCCGTCGTGCAGGTTCCGGGCCTCGCCTCCTGGGTGGCGATCGCCGATCTCGACATCGCGCTCGACGAATTCCAGTGCGTGCGCGAGATCATGCTCCGCTACGCCAAGTCGCACACGGTCCAGCTCATGGAATCGGTCGCCTGCAACAGCCTGCACACCGCCGAGCAGCGCGTCGCCCGCTGGCTGCTGCATGCGCACGACCGGGTCGAGGGCGACACCTACTACCTGACGCAGGAGGCGATCGCCAAGCTGCTCGCGCTGCGCCGGGCGACGGTCAACGCCATCTGTACCGACCTCATGAACGCCGGCGCGATCTCCTATCACCGCGGCTCGCTGCGCGTGACGAGCCGCAAGGTGCTGCACGCGCGGGCCTGCGAATGCTACGAGCGCATCCGCCGCGCCTCGCTGTGAGGCCGGCCCCGCGACGGCGCTCACAGGCGTCGCGGCATTCCCGCTTCTGCCACGGACACTCTTCATGCCGCCGCCGCCGGCAGGAGGACGGCCTTCCCGCAGGGATCGAAGCGGCCCGGCGCCCCCATCTCCTTCCGCCCGGCCATTCCAGGCCTGATGAAATCGTGTCGCTCGCGCCGCTCCCCGCGCGCCATGCCGTCCCTGGACATCATCTTCCCCACCGAAAGCCAATGAACGATATCGTACGTACGGTATCGTGCATTGCCAGTGGTTAACGTTACGTTACTTATTCCTGGTTGCAATTCGGATGCAGGCGCCGGCGGGCGCTTTTTGCGGGGACCATAGCGGGAGAGGCGGAGACGGCGCCGCAAGCTCTGCCTCCGGCCGTCGCGGTCCGGCACATGGCGACCATGCGGCAACGGACCGCCGGCGCGGCGGCGGACGCCCGGTGCGGCTATGCGGGCATTGACTGGCCGCAAGAAGCGCGTGCCGTCAGCCGATGATGTCGAAATGCCCGGCGGAAAGGGCGAGCCCCTTGTCCAGCGTCGCGAAATGGACGGCGCTCACGCCGCCCTTGCCGTCGGCATCGTAGAAGAGCTTGCCCGTGCCCTTGTCGTAGACGATGCGGTCGCTCTTGTCGTGCGCCGACTTGCCGGTCCAGAAGGCGGAGCCGGCGAGGTCGCCGATCTTGCCCGCCCGGGTGAAGATGTCGTTGTCGAGCCAGATCCGGTCGTGCTTGACCTCGAAGTCGTCGATCCGGTCGACATTGCCGCGCCCGAGCTTCGTATCGAAGACGAAGGTATCGGCGCCGGCGCCGCCGATCAGCTTGTCGCTGCCGCCCTTGCCGTTCAGCTTGTCCTGCTCGCCCGTGCCGCGGATGGTCTCGCCCCGCGACGTGCCGGTCTTCGTGATGCCGAGAGCGTCGCTCACCTTGACGTTGAGGACCTGCGTGTCGAAGAGCGTGCCGTCCGACACCTTGACCTTGACGGTATAGACGTTGTCCCTGTTGGCGTCGCCCGGCTTCTCGAAGTCCGGCGCGCTCTTGAAGCTCAGCACGCCGGTCGCCGCGTCGATGGTGAACTTCGCCTTGTCGGCGCCGTCGGCGATCGAGTATTTGAGATGCGTGCCCGGATCGGCGTCCCGCGCCGCAACCTTGGCGGCGGTCCTGGTGTTCTCCTTGATCGTGAGCGAGGCCGTGGCACCGCCGCCGTTGGAGGTGATCAGGGGCGCCTCGTTCACGTTCTGCACGTGGATCGAGAGCGTCTGGGTATCGGACAGGAAGCCGTCCGATACTCTGACCGCGACCTGGTAGACATTGTCCCTGTTGGTATCCGCCGGCTTCTCGAAGTCCGGCGCCGCGACGAATTCCAGCACGCCCGTATTGGCGTTGATCTTGAACCGCGCCTTGTCGGCCCCGCCGACGATGGACCAGGAAAGCGTGTCCCTGTCCGCATCCGAGGCGCCGAGAAACGCGGCCGGATGCGTGCTGTTCTCCTTGAACGTCCGGCTTGCCGTCGTCCCGCCGCCGTCGGTCGCGATGACCGGGGCGTTGTTGACGTCGGTGAGCCGGATGTGAAGGGTCTGGGTGACGCTCAACGCACCGTCGGAGACGACGACATTCACGTCGAAGGTGCCGTCGTTGTCGATGTCTCCCGGATTGTCGAAGTCCGGCGGGCTCTCGAAGGAGAGATTGCCCTGCTGGTCGATGTCGAAGAAGAAGAAGCCGTCGGCGCTGCTGAAGGAATAGCTGAGATGGTCGTTGTCGGGGTCCGAGGCGACGACCCTGTAGAAGGCGTCGCGCGTTCCCTCCTCCACCGACAGGTTGACCGTCGAGGGGCCGGCCAACACCGGCCGCTCGTTGACGTCCTCCACCCGCACGTCCACGTCCACCGAGGTGGAAAGGTCACCGTCCGAGACGATGACCTTGATGGCATAGACGTTGTCGTGGTTCTTGTCGGCTTTCGCCTCGAAATCGGGGCTGTTCTTGAAACGGATCCTTCCTTCGTCGTCGATGGTGAAGAAGGCCGCGTCGTCGCCGGAAAGGGTGAAGGAAAGCCGGTCGTTCTGCGCGTCCCAGGCCGAGATGAGGGCGGCCGTCGTCGTCGCGGTGTCGGAGTTCTCCTCGACCGTGTATTCTGTGCCGGATGCATCCGGCCCGGTATTGCCGATGCGTGTGAAGTCGCTCACCGTGAGATCTCGCCAGTCGATGCCGAGCAGCGTCATCGTCTGGCCGTCGCCGAAGGTGAGGACGGCATCGGTGGTGTTCGATTTGTTGCCGACCAGCGCGGCGATGTCGGCAAGCGTCTGGATGGCGGGCCGGTCCTCCGTGCCGATCTTGTCGGTACCGAGCGTGAAATCCGTCACCGTCGCGGCGAAGTCCCCGTAAGCCGGCAGGATGAAGGTGTCCGCGCCGCTGCCGCCGACGAGGATGTCCGTGCCATTGCCGCCGCGCAGCAGGTCGTTGCCGCCGCGGCCCTTGAGGATGTTGTCGCCGGCATCGCCCGTCAGCGTGTCGGCGAAGCTCGATCCGGTGAGGTTCTCGATGCCGAACAGCCGGTCGGTACCCTGGCCGCCGCCCACATCCTGCCAGTCCGACAGCGCGAGGCTGACGGTCACGCCGCCCGTCGCGTTGCAATAGCCGGCGGTGTCGTTCCCCTTGCTGCCGTCCAGGACGTCGTCGCCCGCGCCGCTGATCAGCTTGTCGTCGCCGCCGAGGCCGATCAGCCGCTCGCCCGAGGCGGCGGCGATCATGGTATTGTCGTTGTCGTTGCCGTCCCGGGTCACGACGCGCTCGAAGTAGCGCACGCCGCTCGGAAGCTCTCCGAACACGAACTGGCCGATGGAATAGTCGCCCTTGAGGTTCAGCCAGGACAGGTTATCGTAGGTGAAGGCGCGCATGCGCGCACCGCCGGCCGTTTCCTCGAAATCGAGAACGGAACCGCCGGAGCGGATCAGGATGCGGTCGCCGACGCCCATGCCGTAGATGTCGAAATCGTAGTCGGCGTTGCTGCGTTGTCGGTGAGATCGAGCGTATCGTGCGAATTGCCGACGAAGGTGACGTCGAAGTCGACCTCGTCGCTGATCCTGAGCGTGCTGCCGCCGGTGATTTCGAGGCTGCCGCTGCCGACGACCCTGTCCTCGATCACGAGGATGCCGCCGTCGTCCGCGCGCAGCACGCCGTTGTTGGTCACGGTCCGGCCCGTGTCGATCACCAGTTCCTGGCCGTCGACGTTGGCGATCACCTTGCCGTTCGCACCGTTGACGAACTGCAGGCCGGCCTGGTCGCCGTAGTAGTCCGTGATGCCGATCAGGCCCGAACCCGACACGGTGTTGTCGATATTGGTCAGCTTGGCCCCGCCGGAGCCGGCGACGATGGCGGAGGCTTCGAAACCGCCGCGGTCGAGCGTGATGGTCCCGCCGCCGCTCAGCACCGTGTCGGCGAGGATCGCCAGCGTGTTGCGGCTGACGAGATCGATATTGCCTTCGTTGGCGATGGCTCCCTTCAGGCCGAGGAAGGTGCTGTAGCTCACCTTGATGTCCGCATCGAGCGTCACGGCATGGGACGACCCGTCGAACGTGCCCCCGATGGAGGTGATGAGCCCGCCGGCCGCCGTGCGGATCGTTCCGCCGTCGATGACCGTTCCGATCTCGACGACCGACCCGCTGCCGCCCGCGCGGATGAGGCCGCCGTCGTTCTCGACCATGCCGCTTTCGATATTGGCGATCCTGAGCACCCCGCCGTCCGCGGCCTCGAGAATGCCTGTATTGGTGAAGGAGACGAGATGTTCGATGCCGAGGGTGCGGTGCCCGACCTCGTTCGTGGTGCCGTCGGCGGAAATGGTGCCCTCGTTGACGAGCGTGAGCGTGGCGCCGCCGACCAGCCCCCGGTCGCTGCCGATCCATCCCACGCCGTGGATCGTGTTGTCGACATTGGTCAGCACCGCGCCGGGGCCGTCGCCGGCGATGCCGGGATCGTAGTAGCCGCCGATCAGCTTGATGGAGCCGCCGCCCGTGAGCGTCACCCCCTGCGTGGCGATGTTGAGCGTGGCGAGCCCGTTGGAAATGAAAATCTCGCCCTCGTTGTCGATGTCGCCCTGCAGCCGGGTGACGCTGGTGACGTCCACCCGGGCCGTCTCCGTCAGGTGGACGTCGATGAGCCGCGTCTGGAAGCCCTCGGTGCGGATGACGCCGGTGGATTCCGTGTGGAGGGTGCCGCCCGTGACGATGGCGCTGTAGAGCAGCACCGTCGAGCCTTCCAGAGCCTCCAGCCGGCCCGTCGGCGATTGGGTGAGCCAGGTGGAAAGATGGCCGCTGTTTTCCGGATGGGGAAAGGAACCGACGATCTGGAGCGTCCCGCCGTTGCTCGCCCGCAGGATCCCCGCATTTTCGATGGGGTTGTCCGGGCCCATGCCGGTCTGCAGCGCCAGCGCCTTGCCGGCGACGTTCGCGTCGATGGTCCCGCCGTAGTCGTTGTGGATCTCTAGATAGCCACCATCAAGCGGGTAGCGCGCCGCGCCGAATTCCGCCCCGATGAGGCCGTAGCCGGTGATGTGGGCCTGGTTGTGGAACTCCGTGACGGCTCCGCTCCCGCCGTGGCCGGTGACGAAACCGTTCTCCAGCCGCATCTCGCCGCTGCCCGTGAGCGAGAAGCTGCCGGCACCGTCGCCGAGAAGCAGGTAGCCGCCGGAGACGGTCATCCGCCCGTCCACCGCGAGCCCCTCGGTGACGCGGAAGCCCCCCGTCGTCTGGGTGAGGCTGCCATTGGCCGCGATCGTCAGCAGCCCGGCGCCGGCCGTGAAGGCGGGAAAATAATCGTAGCTCAGCGTCGAGACGACGACATTGTAGCCCTCGATCGTCACGTCGGTGCCGGCGACGGGAAAGTCCGTACCGAACTGGGTTGCCTCGAGGATGATGTCGTCGTCCTCGATCCTGACGTCGACCGTCGTCCAGACCCACCCCGCGCTCGTCTGGCCTGCCGTCCCGCTGAAGGAAACCATCTCCGACACCCCCGGTAAAATCTTTCTGATGCAAAGTGTTAACCGAGGTGCAGGCGCACGAGTATCCTTCAAATGGAGGATAACCGGGGCGGTTCATGTCGATTTTTTCACACGGAATGGCCTACCGGGCGCCAATCTGCGGGATGCGCGCGAGGACGGCGACGAGATCCTTCTGGCTCTTGACGCCGACCCGCTCGAACAGTTGCGAAAGCTGGGTGCGCAGCGTGCTGATCCGCACGTTCCGGCGAAGGGCGTATTCCTCGAGCGAGACGCCGTCATAGAGGGCGAGCGCCAGCTCCACCTGTGCGGGCGAGAGGTTGAACATGGCGCGCAGCGTCGCGGGCGCGACGGGCCGCGAGGAGCTGTCGCCGACCGTCACCAGCACCAGCGAGCGCCCTTCCGCAAGGCTCGCCGGCAGCGGCGAGACCAGCACCATCCGGAGCGTGTTCGTGCGCGGATCGCGCACCGAGAACGCGCCGCCGAGCCCCGTCGTGCCGGCGCCGGCGATCATCGCGCGGGCTCTCGCCGCAAGTGCCGGATGCAAGGCCGGCAGGCGCAGCTGCCCGCCCGCAAGCCCGAAGAAACCCGAGCGCTCCAGGGCCTCGGCACCGGCGTTGGCGATCAGGATCCGGCCGTCGCCGTCGCAGACCACGGCGGGCATCGTCCAGGTTTCGAGGAGCGAGCCTCCAAGCGCCTCGTTCAGCCGCGCGAGGCGCAGCGACTGGCGCAGGTCGACGGCGCGGGCGATGTAGGGCGCGAGGACGTCGAGGCGCGCCTTGTCCGGCGCCTCGAAGCGCAGGCGCGAGAAGGGCTGCTCCGCACCGATTTCCAGCGTATGGCCGGCCTGCGTGACGAGATCGGCCGTCATCGGGCGGAACATGCCGATATGGCGGGCATAGTCGTTGTAGAATTCGGTCTTGACGAACTGCTCTTCCGGAAAGATCTCGCTGGCGAGGAACACGCCCCGCACCTTGAGAAGCCGGCGCCGCTCCGCCCAGGGATCGAGCTGCTGGTAGCGCAGATCGTAGCGGTCCTTGAACTCCAGGATGCTCGCCGTCACGGAAACGTCCGGCATGCCGCCGTGGCGGTTGACCACGATGGCGGCCTGGTCGACCCCGAGGGCCCGGGCGACCAGCGAGGCGGCGTTGCGCCATCCCTCGTCCGACAGGGCCGCCTCGAACATGTCCGCCACGAAACCCAAATACCCTGCCAGCTCGATCATCGCATCTTCCGGGAACGGTATTCCTGCTTTTGCTTATAGATCGTCCTGTCCCGGAAAGAGTCAACGGGCATGCAAGCCTGACGTGTGTCTTGACCGAGCGTCCGTCAGGCAAAGAAATTATTATATATATCAGTGATTTACCCGATAGTGATCCGATGAGCGCAGGCCGACGTGGCGACGGGGACATCAAAATTGATGATGATCAAGCCTACGGAAGGCGGTGCGCCCCAGGCGAAAAGCGGCCGCGCCATCGCCGGTTCATGCGGCAATGGTGCGGATGGCCTGCGCGAGCTGCGCGTTGTCGACGGCGCCGGCCGCCTCCTCCGGGTCGAACCAGCGTCGCCGTCGCTCCGCGCGCTCCGGCCAGTTCGTCAGCGTGCCGCGCACCCGCAGCCCGTACAGCGTCACGTGGCGTTGCTGCAGCGAGCCGTCCGCCGCCTCCTTGACGTAGTGGTAGCCGGCGAGCGGATGCGTCATGATATCGCCGATCACGCCGGCCTCCTCGAAGGCCTCCATCGCGGCGGAGAGATACGGCGGCCTGTCTGCGGCCGGCCATCCCTTCGGCACGATCCAGCGACCGCGCCCCCGCGACGTCACGAGCAGCACGCGCATGCGGCCGCGCCGGTCCTTCCGCCACGGGATCGCCCCATATTGGAGCAACGCATCGCCGGCCGCCGCCGGGGCGGCGGCGCTCACGAGCGCTCTCCGGCCGAGGCGGCCCGCCGCATCGGCGCGGCGGCCGCCTCGGCACGCATGACGCTCAGCCGCTTGCACCAAGGGCAGCGGCGGGCGGCGCGCGGCAGGGGACGATTGCAGGAGAGGCAGACTTGCAGGGCATGGGGATGTCTCATGGATACGCTCCATCACGCGACGCATCCGCGTCGCCGAAACGAACCGCAATCTTGGAATTCCCGGAGCGTGCTACGTGCGGCGATCGGAGGTCAAAGGATGCCGCTCCGGGACGAAGAACGTGCTTCGCCGGCGAGCCTCGACATCTTGATGAACGTTTCCATGCACATGGCCCCAATCTAGGCGGCCGCGCCGGGCGATTCAAGGCCTCGGGCGGAGGCATTTTTTCTTTTTTTTCAGTTATTTGACTTTCCGTGCTTCCTGGCCGATAGTGGCCCGCATGAACAAGCACGGCACCTGCCACGAAGCCACGTCGCGCCTCATCACGGGCTCCTAGCCCTGGCCGGCATTCCGCGCCTGCGGAAGCCGCGCCAGGGATCGCTTTCGTCCGCCGTCCGGATTTCCCCAAGCCATCCGCCGCGCCGCGCCCGTTTCCGGGCGTGCGGCCGCTTATGGGCGGGAACCGGACCGGCATGCACCGGATGTCTGCTGGAGATCGACTTGGACAATATCGCACTGCTTCTTGCCATGGATGTGTCGCTCGCGGCCATCGTGCCGCACAGGGAGGCCGCCATCGCGCTCGCCGCCGACCGCCTGGCCGATGGCGCCGGCATGGCATACGAGGAGGTCAAGGCTGCGCTTGCGGCCAGGGAAGCGCTCGGGTCGACCGCGCTCGGGCGCGGCGTGGCCATGCCGCATGCGATCGCCCGGCAATGCCGGCGCCCCGCCGGCGCACTCATCCGGCTGGCGGCCCCCGTCGACTTCGACGCACCGGACGATACCGCCGTCGACGTGGTGCTGGCGCTGATCTGGCCGCAGAGCAGGGTGCAGGACTTCGTCAGGTTCTCCTCCCTCGTCAACCGCATCCTGCTCGATCCCGGCGTCCTGCCGTCGATCAGAAGCATGAGCGCGCCCGATCGCATCCGCAGCCTCCTCCACACCCGCGCCCGCGCCGCCGGGCTTGCGGGCCTGCCGCACGGCCCCACGGCAGGCGATGCCGTCGGGTTGCCGCAACCGTGAGCGCTGCGGCAACCCGCCAGGACCATCCACCGCAAGACAGGGGTTTGCCGGCTGCCGCGGGCGCCGGCCGGAACATTCGGGAAGACGACATGACATTGTGGACGGAGCTGGCGCGGGCCAGCAACGCGGCGGGCGACGACATCGTCCTGCGCAGGAGGGACGGCATCTACGAGATCCGCTTCAACGGGCTGGAGCTGATGTCCAATCTCAACCACCGCTCGGAGACGATCCTCGCCGAGCGGAGCCTGCGGCTTCACGGCCGTTCGGTGCGGCGCGTGCTGATCGGCGGGCTCGGCATGGGCTTCACGCTGCGCACGGCGCTCGACTGGATCGAACGCGAGGCCGAAGTGACCGTCTGCGAGCTCGTGCCCGAGATCGCCGACTGGAACCTCCGGCATATCGGCCATCTGGCGGACCACCCGCTCCGCGACCCCCGGGTCGTGCTCCATATCGACGACGTGCAGCATGTCCTGCGGCAGCGGGGCGACGCCTACGATATCATCCTCATGGACACCGACAACGGCCCCGACGTCACCGTGCGCGAGACCAATGACGCGATCTACAGCGAATGCGGGCTGAGATCGGTGCACCGCCGCCTCGCGCCGGGCGGCATCGCCGCCTTCTGGTCCGCGACCGTCTCGGCGGAATTCGAGGACAGGCTGGCGGCGCTGCCCTGGCGGTGGCGGCGCGACGACGTCTGCCTCGTCGACGGCCGTGCCGACGCCTTCCACCACATCTACCTCGCCGGCGACCGCCTGCCCCTCGTCCGTCCGGGCACATTGGCCGGAACCCTCGGCGCCGTCGCCGGTTTGAAGGAGCGTACATCCGATCGAGAGGAGTTACGGCAATGAAAGTCAGCGAGGTCATGACGCGCAACGTCCGCGTCATCAATCGGGAGGAAACCATTCGGGACGCCGCCCGCATCATGACGGAGATCGACGCCGGCATCGTGCCGGTGGCAAGCGATGGCCGGCTGGTGGGCATGCTGACCGACCGGGACATCGCCGTGCGGGCCGTGGCCGCCGGCAAGGGACCGGAGACGAGGGTCGACGAGGTCATGTCGGCCGAGGTGAAATACTGCTTCGAGGACGAGGACCTCGATGACGTCTGCGGCAATCTCGGCGACCAGCAGGTCCGCCGGCTTCCGGTCCTCGACCGCGACAAGCGGCTCGTCGGCATCCTGTCGCTGGGCGACATCGCGGTCGAGGCGCGCGGGGAAGGCACCGGCGAGGCGCTGGCGGCGATCTCGCGCCCCGGAGGCGCGCATTCCCAGTCGGACGCGCGGCATCACTGAGATGCGGCGCCGGAGCGGCGGGAAGACCGCACGGCGCTCAGCAGGGGAAACGGAGCAGGCCTCGCCAGCGCCGGCACGTGGGCCGACAGGAACATGAGCCAGGCGGCCGACCAGGCGGTCCCCGCGACGGCGAGCCACGGAAATGCCGGCCCGGGCAGTTCCGCCAGCCCGCGCGCGGCGGCGGCAGCGAACGCAAGCACGAAGGCCGCCCAGTGTCGCCGGAGCGGCAGAAGTTCCGCTCCCGCCGGACGGCGCATCGACACGCGCGCGGCGATGGCGATGATCATCGGACCCATGGTCGCCATGGTCAGGACGTGCACCGTCACCAGATGCGGCATCAGCCCCGACCGGGCGGCCGCGATGCCGAGCAGCCCGGGGACGAGACCGGCATAGCCGAGGCACAGCATGCGGTTGGCCGGGCCCAGCCGGAGCCCGTCGAGGCCGATGGAGGCGACCCAGAGCACGGCGGCAAGAAGTGCCCCCGTTCCGATCCATCCGCCGTCAAGAAGGCCGACGCCCAGTGCGGCCACCGCGAGCCACAGCGGCGGCCGCGGCGGTGCATCGAGGCCGCGGCGGCGGCGCGCCTCGTCCAGGAAGGAAGGAACGAGCCGCCCGCCGACGACGAAGACGAGGACCGCCATCGCGACGGGAAGGACCCCGGCGAGGTCTCGATGGCGGAGAAGCATCGCTTCCGCCGCGACGAGCAGCAGCGGCACCGTGGCCAAGGGCGCCTTGTCCCAGCGTCGCGCCGGCACGAGCGGCCACAGGATCGCGAGGGCGACCGGCAGCGCCGGCAGGAGGACCGGCCAGAGAGCCTCCGGCAGGCAGAGGCATGCCGATCGTCCGCCGAGCACCAGCAACCCGGCGCCAAGCGCCGGGACCGGGACCCGGCGCCCCGTCCAGGCCTTCTGCGCCGTCATGACATAGCCGCAGACGGCCGCACCGCCGAAGCCGAATATCCCCAGCCGGACATGTGCCAGCCGCGGGTCCTCGAGCGGGAGGAGCCAGAGCCATGGAAGCGCGGCCGCCATGATCGCGGCGAGCGCGAAGAGCACGCCCGCCGGGTGGAAGGCGAGCATCGGGCGCCGCCCGGGACCGGCCCCGGCGACCGCCGCCGGCTGCGGCGGTCGATCCTCCTCGTGCCGTTTCTCCGAGGGCGCCCGCAAGACGCTCAGCTTGAGGACGGCGGGGTCGGCCGGAAGGCCTGGATGCGGGCGGGATCTGTCTCGATCCTGCCTGCGCCGATGAGGTCGAGGCAATAGGGCACGGCGGCAAAGACGGCATCGAGGCTGAGGCGGATCGAATCCGGCTTTCCGGGCAGGTTGACGATCAGCGTCCTGCCGCGGGTGCCCGCCGTCTGCCGGGAGAGGATGGCGGTCGGCGTCTGGTCCAGGCTCGCCCGCCTGAGCTGCTCGCCGAAGCCCGGCAGTTCCTTGACCAGGACCTCGCGCATGGCCTCGGGCGTCTCGTCGCGCGGCGCAGGCCCGGTCCCGCCGGTCGTGAGGACCAGGTCGACATGCTGCTCGTCGCACAGCGTCAGAAGCGTGTCGCGCACCGAAGCGATGCCGTCCGGAATGATCCGCCGGACGATCTCGAACGGCGTCACGATCGTCGTCCGCAGCCATTCCTCGACGGCCGGGCCGCTCAGATCCTCGTACGCTCCGCGACTGGCGCGATCCGATATCGTGACAACGGCGATCCGCATCACGCCGCCTTCAGGACGAGGGAGGAGAACCCGCTTGCCGGATAGATCGCGCGAACGGGCCCGGTCCCCGGCGCCAGCGAGAACGGTTCGAGACCGTCGAGCACCTCGTCGATGACGGTGTTCAGCTGCATCCGCGCAAGCGCCGCGCCCGGGCAGACGTGGATGCCGGCGCCGTAGAGCAGGTTCTGCGACTGGTCCCGCTCGAGACGGAACTGCCCGGCATCCTCGAAAGCCTCGCCGTCGCGGTTCGCAGATACCCACATCACCGTTATCCGGTCCCCCGCCGCGAACGTCCTGCCGCCCACGATCACCTCCCTGGTGGCGACGCGCCGGTTGGAGACCAGCGGCCCGTGCAGCCGCAGGATCTCCTCGATCGCCTGCGCAAGCCGGGTCCGGTCGCGGCGAAGCAGGTCCTGGACGTCGGGGCGCTCGGCGAGGAAGTGAAGGATGATGCCAACGCAGGCAGCGATGGTCCCGAGCTCGCCGACGGTCCAGTTGCGCAGGATGCTGACGATCTCGGAATGCTGCAGCCGGTGGCCGTCGACGCTCTGGCGCAGCAGGCAGGTGGTGAGGTCGTCGGCGGCGGCATCGCCCGCCCGCTCGCGCACCTCCAGCTGCGACCGGATATGGCCGTCGAATTCGAGGGCGACGGACGCCATGGCCTCCGTGTCGCGGGCGAGCGTCGCCGCGCGATTCCTGTAGACCCATTGCAGCAGGGGCGCGCGCAGGCTTTCAGGCCAGCCGAGGAAGGCGCACTGGATGCGCACAGCATATGGCTCGGCGAAGTGCCGTATGACGTCGCACGGAAGATCCCGGCCGAGCGCGTCCACCAGGTCGCGGGCGATCCCGCGGAAGACGGGCTCGAACGCCGCGATGCGCTCCGGCGCGAAATAGGGCTCTATCATCCGTCGATAGAGCGTGTGCTCCGGCGGATCCATGCCGTTCGGAACCGAAGGATGGCGCGAGACGACGTTGCTGAAGGTCTCGTGATCGGTGATGACCCGCAGGACGTCCTGATGGCGGAAGAGAGACCAGCCGAGATAGTCGCTGCGGGCGACCGGACACCTTTCGCGCATCCGGTCGTAGGCGCCGATCTGGTCGGACAGGACCTCCTGGCTGCGCGGATCCCAATCGGCCGGGCACTCGTGCAAGGCCTCGCCCGGACTGCGGGCCTCCCTCGTTTCCCTTTTCATTCGCTCTCCCCGTTCTGCCGTTCGCCGTCAATAACGCAGCAGACGGGCGCGCGGTCTTTGTTCCCACACAAACAAATCCGCACCTGCCGTTGTCTCATTCGATGCCGAGAGCGGTGGCGAGATAGCCGAGCGCGAACGCCGAGCCCAGCGCATAGACGACGAGCAGGATTTCCAGGAACCCCGCCGACCCGCCCACGACGGCCGGGTTGACGAGCAATATCCCGATCGCGCTTGCGCTTCCCAGAGCGAAGCCGATCGAGAGGCGGGCAAGCACGTAGCGGACGAGAGCGGGCATCGGCCATTCTCCAGCGACGACGATGCGCACCGAACCGGAACGGCCGCACAATGTTCCGCGAGCCGGGCAGGAGGCCCTCAGCGCACCTCGTAGGTGGCCGTCAGCCGGGCTTCCGAGAGCGTGTGCCCGCGTGCGGCATCCCACATCGCCTCGATACCCGCGGCTTCCGGCACGGGGAGGCTCGGGACGTCCAGCGCCGCGAGGCGGATGACGTAGCGATGGACGCCGTGCCCCTTCGGCGGCTGCGGGCCGTCATAACGGGCATTGCCGAAATCGTTGCGCGAGAACCGCGGGCCGCCGCCGGGCGCCGTGTCGGCGCTTTGCGCGAGCTCCGTCCAATCCGCCGGGATGTTGAAGACGCCGCAATGGCGGAACAGGCCCGACGGCGCATCGGGGTCCTCGATCACCAGGGCGAGGCTCTTCGTCCCCTCCGGGACCCCGGTCCACTTGAGCGGGGGCATCAGGTTCTCGCCGAGCCGCGTGAATTTCTCCGGCATGCGCTCGCCCTCGGCAAATACCGGGCTGATGAGGCTCATGGCCATGGTCGTCTCCTTTCGGTCGGTTCCTTCCGCCGGCCGAACCTTTCGACGCGCCGATGGTTCCGTGCGGCGGGAACATCTGCGGCGCCCGCGGGTTCTGGCCGCAAATGAACGCGGAACCGACGAGCAAGGAAGAATTCTACCGGGAGTGCGCTGCGCTGCTCGGCGCCAGGCATGACTTCCGTCCGTGGCGGCAAGGCAGCCCGAACCGCTGGAACAACCGCCGCCCCGGCAACGGACGCTTTCCCGGCTTCGGCATGGTGCGCTACCACAGCCCGAGCCTCGTCCAGGTCGCCCTGCGCCGGCCGGTCGCCTTCCGCGCCACCTTCGCGTCGACGGCCGACGCGATCACCGCGCTCCGGCAGCTCTGCCGCGGAGAGAGCGGACGGGGGTGAGGTCTCATGATCGGCAACTGGCGGCACATCTGCGTCGACATGCAACGGATGTTCGCCGAGGACACCCCCTGGAAAGTGTCCTGGATGGACCTCGTCTCCCCGCAGGTCGTCGACGTCGCCGCGAGATTCAGCCGCCGCACGATCTTCACGCGCTTCTGCCCGCCGGCACGCCCCGCCGACGCCCCGGGCATGTGGCGCGCCTATTACGAGAAATGGTGGATGATGACGCAGGAGCATCTGCCGGCCGAGCTGCTGGGCCTCGTTCCGGAGCTTGCACCATATTGCCCGCCGGCGCTCGTCTTCGACAAGCGGACCTACTCGCCCTGGATGGACGGCCGCCTCCACGCCTGGCTTTCCCGGGAGGCGGTGGAGACCCTGGTGATAACCGGCGGGGAGACAGACGTCTGCGTCCTCGGCACCGCGCTCGGCGGCATCGATCTCGGCTATCGCGTCGTCGTGCTGAAGGATGCGGTGTGCTCCGGCACCGACGAGACCCATGACGCATCGCTGAAATTGCTCGGCAGCCGGTTCTCGGCACAGGTCGAGCTGATGACGACCGAGGAATTTCTGGCGTCGGACCCGCCCGCCGGATAGGCCCGCAGTGAGGCGCCGGATTTCCAACCTTCAGGTAAAATGCAGATCGTCCCGCGCACCGGGTTGACAGCCGGTGCGGAAGTAATGTTATTACGCTCGCCAGCACGAGTAACGTAATAACATATCAATCCTCATGCCAGCCGCCATCGGCTGGGGCACCTGAGGCCGGAACGAGGGAAATACCGGCACGAACCGGCGATCGTCGCCACCAACTGTAACGTTAGCACATTTCGAGAGAAGGGAATGAGACCATGGGAATGAACGTCATCCGCAACCGGCTGATGATGGCCGCCGCGGCGGGGCTCGTCTTCGCCGCGCAGGGGGCTTTCGCCGACGAGGATCACGAATCGAAGGAAGCGTGGCGGCTGTTCGTCGCCGACCATACGCAGCCCGTCGTGCGCGCCATCGATCTCGAAAGCGGCAAGGAGCTCGGCCGATACGACATCAAGGGCTACGCCGCACTGACGGCCAGCGCGTCCGGCCGGACGGTCTTCGCCGTCCAGACGGAAGCCGACATCGTCCACGCCATCGCGACCGGCATCGCCTTCTCCGACCATGGCGACCACCGCGACGTCGAGGTGAAGGACCCTGCCCTGTCGCCGGTGACGTTCGAGGGCAAGCGGCCGGTCCATGCCGTTCCGCACGGCGAGCATGTCGCCCTGTTCTTCGACGGGGAGGGCAAGGCGGCGATCGTCGACGAGGACGCGCTCCTCGAAGGCGAGGCGGAGTCCCGCGTGGTCGACGCCACCGCACCCCACCACGGCGTCGTGGTGACGATGGGCAAGTTCGACCTGGTATCGGTGCCGGATACGGACGTCGAGGTAAAGCCGGACCAGCTGCCGCCGCGCATCGGCCTCAAGGCGCTCGACGAAGACGGCCGGCAGGTCGGCGACACGGCGCCCTGCACCGACCTGCACGGCGAGGCGACCTCCGCCCGGCTCGTCGCCTTCGGCTGCAAGGAGGGCGTGCTGATCGCACGTCCCGGCGGGATGGGCGGACCGAGGCTGGAAATGCTCCCCTACCCCGCCGACTTCCCGAAGGCGCATACCGGCACGCTGCTCGGCGGCAAGGCCATGCAGTTCTTCCTCGGCAATTACGGCGAAGACCGGGTCGTCCTGATCGATCCCGACGGCGACACACCCTACCGGCTCGTGGACCTGCCGACGCGCCGCCTGGATTTCGTCCTCGATCCGGCCGATCTGCGCAACGCCTACATCCTCACCGAGGACGGCGACCTGCATGTCCTCGACGTGATCGACGGCGCGATCGTCCGCAAGGGGACTGTGACGGAGCCCTACAGCAAGGACGGCCACTGGCGCGACCCGCGTCCGCGTCTGGCCGTCGCCGACGGGAAGATCGCCATCACCGATCCGCGCCACTCGCTCGTCCGCCTGGTCGACCCCGCGACGCTGAAGGAGATCGGGACGATCCCGGTCGAGGGCCAGCCCTTCGCCATCGTCGTCGCCGGCGGTTCGGGCGCATCCCACTGACGGACATCAATCTCGGTCCGGGGCCGCCGCTCGACGGCCCCGGATCGCCGGCATCAAAGCGATCCCTAACGACGAAAGACAGCAAATGGCCGCGAAACTCCCCGTCACCGTCCTGTCCGGCTTCCTCGGCGCCGGCAAGACGACGCTGCTCAACCATGTCCTCGCCAATCGCGAGGGTCTGCGCGTGGCGCTCATCGTCAACGACATGAGCGAGGTCAACATCGATGCCGCGCTGGTGCGCGACGGCGGCGCGAACCTCTCCCGCACGCAGGAACAGCTGGTCGAGATGACCAACGGCTGCATCTGTTGCACCCTGCGCGACGACCTCCTGCAGGAGGTCCGTGCGCTCGCCGGGCAAGGCCGCTTCGACTATCTCCTGATCGAATCGACCGGCATTGCCGAGCCCCTGCCGGTCGCCGCCACCTTCGACTTCCGCGACGAGGACGGCCGGAGCCTGTCCGACGTCGCCCGGCTCGACACGATGGTCACGGTCGTGGACGCCGCCAATCTGCTGAAGGACTATGCCTCCTCCGACTTCCTGTCCGACCGCGGCGAGACCGCCGGCGACGGCGACGAGCGCACGCTGGTCGACCTGCTGGTCGAGCAGATCGAGTTCGCGGACGTGATCGTGCTCAACAAGGTCGGCACGGCGTCGCCGCAGGAGCGCGACGCCGCGCGCAAGATCGTCGTCGCGCTCAATCCCGACGCCAGGCTGATCGAGACGGATTTCGGCAGGGTCGATCTGAAGGAGGTGCTCGGCACCGGCCGCTTCGATTTCGCCAGGGCCGAGACGCATCCGCTCTGGTTCAAGGAACTGCACGGCTTCAAGGACCATGTGCCGGAAACGGAGGAATACGGCATCCGCTCCTTCGTCTACCGCGCGAGAAGGCCCTTCGACCCGACGCGCTTCAAGGCCTTCATCGACCGGCCCTGGCCCGGCGTCGTGCGCGCCAAGGGCTTCTTCTGGCTGGCGACGCGGCCGCACCACGTCGGCGAGATCAGCCAGGCGGGCGCGCTGGTGCGCACCGGGCGGATGGGCCTGTGGTGGTCGTCCGTGCCGAGGGAGCGATGGCCGCAGGACCCCGGCTTCCTCGCCATGATGAAACCCCATCTCGATCCGGCCTGGGGCGACCGCCGGCAGGAGATCGTCTTCATCGGCGCGGACCCGATGGACGAGGCGGAGATCCGCGCCGGACTCGACGCCTGTCTGGTCGACGGCGACGGCTTCAGCCCGCACCTCTGGCGCGATCTGGCCGACCCCTTCCCGGGCTGGGAGCGGAGAAGCCATCCCTGATCCGGCTTGCAAAGGGCGGGGGAGCGGCTAGGCTGCCGCAACCGCACCCGCGCAACCTCACGTCAGGCTTCCCATGGACTCCAGGAACGATCGCATCCTCAAGGCCGTCGACCGGCTCTTCGACGACCAGGTCCGGTTCCTGGAGACATTGGTCCGGTTCCCGTCGCTGCGCAACGAGGAGGCGGCGGCGCAGGATTTCATCGAGGCGGCGCTGAGAGCGCGCGGCTTCGCGGTCAGCCGCTTCCGCACCGACGCGTCCAGGATCGGGGAGCATCCGGCCTTCTCCCCCGCCACGGTGGACTACGCGGAAAGCTGGAACGTCGTGGGCCGCAAGCCCGCCGCGGGAAGCGGCGGACGATCGCTCGCCTTCAACTCCCATGTCGATGTCGTGCCGGCGGGAAGCCCCCATCGCTGGACCTCGCCGCCCTTCGAGCCCGTGCGCGACGGCGACTGGCTCTACGGCCGCGGCGCGGGCGACATGAAGGCGGGCCTCGTCGCGTCGATCTTCGCGCTCGACGCCATCGCCGGGGCGGGACTGTCGCTGCGCGGCGACGTGCAGGTGCAGTCGGTCGTGGAGGAGGAGATCACCGGCAACGGCGCGGCGACGGCCTTCACGCTCGGCTTCACGGCCGATGCCGTCCTGAGCCCGGAGCCGACGGACGAGCAGCTCGTGCGCGCCAATGCCGGCGTCCTGAAGTTCCGGCTGGAGACGAAGGGGCGCCCGGCCCATCCCCGCGAGCCGGAATCGGGACAGAGCGCCATCGACCTCATGATCCGCCTGATCGGCCATCTCAGGACCCTGGAAGCGAGGTGGATCGCCGAAAGGCAGGACAAGCGCCTGTTCGGGGACCTTGCCAATCCCGTCGCGCTGACGATCGGCACGATCGCCGGCGGCGACTGGATCGCATCGATCCCGAGCGACTGCGCCGTCGAAGGCCGGATCGGCTTCTACCCCGGCGAGGACCCGAAGGCCCGCGCCGCCGAATTCGAGGCTTTCGTCGAGCGGATCCAGGCGGAGGATCCGGCCTTCGCCGGCGAACGCCTCGTCGGCCTCGACTGGGTCGGGGTGATGCATGCCGGCTACGAACTGCCCGAAGGCGGCGAGGCCGAGACCTGCCTGCGCGCCGCGCACGCGGACACCCATGCCGGAGAAGACCTGAGAGCGTACGTGATGGCCTGTTATCTCGACGCCGCCGTCTTCTCCGTCCACGGCGGCATTCCCGCCCTCGTCTACGGTCCGGTCGCCGAGAACATCCACGGCATCGACGAACGGGTCAGCCTCTCCTCGCTGCGGCGCGTCACCAAGACCCTCGCCCTGTTCGCGGCGGACTGGTGCGGCGTGGAGGACAGCTGACGGCTGGCGCCTCTGCGACGGCTCCCGGCACGAATGGGGCCAGCAGGCCGACACGCCGAAGCTGGTGAAATGACCCGGCCCGGTCCCGTATTCGGCTACCGCTGGCGTGCGAAGGGTTCGCCGCCCACGATCCAGTCCGTCGGCTCCACCTCGATGAAGACGACGGTCGTCGCGGACGGCTTGATGCCGGCGACGCGTTCCAGCGTCGCCGTGATCTCGCGCGCGAGTTCGTGCTTCACCTCGGTCGGGCGACCGGGGAACAGTTCTATTCTGACGATGGGCATGGGTCGTCCTTCCGATTTGCATCCAGCTCCGCGCGGACCAGCCGCGCCGCCTCAAGTCCCGTCGAGGCCGCGATCTCCATGTTTCCGATCTCCGCGAAATAGTCTCCGCAGAAACGGATCGCCTGGACGGCCCTGCCCGTGTGATCGACAACCGGCGAGAAGTCGGCGCCGACCGCGCGGCAGGCGTTGCCGGGCGACCATTTGAACAGCTTGGTCTCGACGACCTTGTCCCTCAGCGCAGGAAAGATGCGCAAAAACGCCGCGAGGTAAAGGGCCGTGATCTCCTCCTCGCTGCGGCCGAGCAGCGATTTCGCCTGCCGTCCGCCGGCATACATCATGTAGCTGCCGTGACGGACGCCGGGCCGGGCGGCCCGGATCGCGTTGGTGTGGTTGAACACCATGTCGAACGGCGCGTCGAGGGCCGTGATCGCGTAGATATCGTTCCAGTCCGGCGCGTCCTTCTCGTCGGTCAGCACGCCGAGCGACACGAAGGGCCCGTATTGCACCTCAAGGAGCGCGCTCCGCACGGCTTCCGGCACGTCGCAGACGGCGGCCGCGGCGGTGGCCGGAACGGCCACGACGGCACGCCGTGCATGAACGGTCTCGACCACGCCGCCGCGCTCGAACGTGACCGCAACGCCGCCGTCCGCCCCGACGACCCGCAGGACGGTCGCCCCGCAGGAGACGGCGCTTCCCAGGGCGGCCTCGACGGCCCGCGGCAGGGCGCCCGTCCCGCCGTCCAGGTTCAGCGCCATCGAGCTCGCCTTGCCCGCCCAGACCGAGGCGAAAAGCGAGATGCCGACGCCCGCGCCCTGCTCGTCGATCTCGACGGAGGCGCGGCGGCCGGAGGCCGCGAAAAGGGCGCGCACGCGGGCCGGCAGCCGGCCGAGGAACTGTTCGAAGGAGCGGTTGCCGCGATAGGACGCGACCTTCTGGCGACGCTCGGTGACGGGAAGTGTGGCACCTTGCGCCTGGAACCGCTTGAACCGCGCGACCTCGCGCATTATGCGCAGCCCGGCAATGCACAGCGCGATCCGCTCGCGCAGCGAGAAATCGAGGAGGAACGGCATCATGGCGACCGAGCGCGGCGCGACCAGCCTTCCGTCGCTCCAGACGGCGAACTTGTTGCCGGGAATTTCGATCGTGCGGAGGCCGAGGTCGGCGAGCATCGACTGGATGCGCGACCCGGGGCCGGGAAAGAGATGCGCCCCGAAATTCATCCAGACGTCGCCGCGCGGCTCGGAATGCATCCGCCCGCCGAGCCTGTCTCCGGCTTCGAGCAGCCGGATCCGCCGATCCCGAAGCTCCCAGGCAGCGCTCATTCCGGCAGGACCGCCGCCTATGATCACGGCATCCAGGAGTTCGGTCATGACGTTTCTCCGCGGCTCGCCTCGGCGGGCCGTTACTGCTTCAGCGAGGGGGTGACGCCCCAGGTGTCGGACAGGACGTAGCCGGCCTGCCAGGGGTCGTCCGGATCGAGCTGGTAGGTGTGGGTACCGGTGATCCAGGCGCGCCCGGTGATCTGGGGGATGATCTCGGTGCGGCCGTTGCGCTCCCGCACGTCGAGGATCTCGCCGCGGAATTCGGAGCCGATGATGGACGAATGGATGAGGACATCCCCCTTCTTCATCAGCCCGCGCGCCTGCAGGACGGCCATCCGTGCCGAGGTGCCCGTGCCGGTCGGGCTGCGGTCGGAGCGGCCCGGCGAGACGATGCAGGTATTGCGCGTGACCTTGCCGCTGCCCTCGAACGGCATCGCGAACTGCACGATCGAGACGCCGCGCACGTTCGGGAAGTCCGGATGCACGACGTCGAACTGCTCGCGCGCCGCCCTGCGGATCTTCTCGCCGAGCAGCGCCAGATCGCGTGCCTCGTCCGGTTTCACGTCGAAGCCGAGCGCCTTCGCGTCGACGATGCCGAAGAACATGCCGCCATAGGCGATGTCGAGCGGAATGGTTCCGTGGCCCTCGACCTCGAGCGCGCCGCCGAGAACGGCCGCGAAGGCGGGCGCGTTGCGGAAGGTGACGGAGCGGCATTTCCCGTTGTCGCAGTGCGCGGTCACCTCGATCACCCCGCCGGGCATGTCGAGCTTGAACCGGGCGACCGGCTCCCGCATGGGCACCATGCCCGTCTCGAGCAGCACGGTGGCGATGCAGATGGTGTTGGAGCCGGACATCGGCACATATTCGGTGGGCTCCATGATGATGGCGCCCGCCACGCAGTCCGGATTGACCGCCGGGACGATCAGGTTGACGTGCCGCGCGACGGAGCCGCGCGGCTCGCAGATCAGCATCCGGCGGATGTGGTCGTGGTCGCGCTCCATGCTGATCATGCGCTCCATCATCGTGCCGCCCGCCGGAGGCAGGACGCCCCCGACGATGACATCCCCCACCTCGCCTTCGGCATGGCACCCGACGACATTGATCGAAAGAAGCGATCGCATGCCGGTCAGCCCAGGTACTTGCCGTAGGCACGGCTGTCCTGGATCACCACGGTCTTGAGGACCTGGAACTCTTCGATCGCGAAGCGCCCGTTCTCGCGGCCGTAGCCCGACTGCTTGATGCCGCCGATGGGGACCTCCGTCGGCAGGTCGAGATAGGTGTTGACCCAGACGATGCCGGCGCGGATTGCGCGCGCCATCCAGATGGCGTTGTCGACGCTGGAGGTCCATATCCCCGACGCGAGGCCGTACGCGGTGTCGTTCGCGATTATGGCCGCCTCCTCGGGCGTGTCGAAGCCGATCAGCGCCATGACCGGCCCGAAGATCTCGTCGGTGGCGATCGCGTCGCCCGGCCTGACGTCGCAGAAGATCGTCGGCTGCAGGAAGTAGCCCGGCAGGCCGGCGACGGGTTCGCCGCCGCAGAGCAGCGTGTTCTGCGCCCTGCCCTTGGCGATGTAGGCCTTTATCTTTTCGAACTGCGTCTCGTTGACGATCGCACCGATGGTACTGTCGGGCGAGAGAGGGTCGCCCACCGTGACGCGGCGCACCTTCTCCAGGAGCCGCGCCTTGAAGTCCTCGAGGATCGAGTACTGGACGAGGACGCGGCTGCCCGCGCAGCATTCGGCCCCCTGGTTCAGGACGACGCCCTTGATCGCCGCGTCGACGGCGGCGTCGATATCCGCGTCGGCGAAGACGATGTTCGGGCTCTTGCCGCCGAGCTCGAGGACGGTCTTCTTCATCGTCGGAGCCGCCGCCGCGATGATCGCCTGCCCGGTCGCGGTGGAGCCGGTGAAGGTGATCACGTCGACCGCCGGATGCGCCGACAGGACCGCGCCGACGTCCTTGCCGTAGCCGGTGACGACGTTGAAGACGCCGGCCGGCAGGCCGGCGTCGGAGAGGTAGGATGCGACGATGAGGGTGGTGCCCGAGGTCAGCTCGCTCGGCTTGATGACGACGGAGCAGCCGGCGGCGAGCGCGAACGGCAGCTTCTGCGAGAGGATGACGAGCGGGAAGTTCCAGGGCGTGATCATGCCGACGACGCCGGCGGGCTCGCGCAGGACCAGGGCCAGCTTGCCGTCGCCGAGATTGCCGTGGCTGTCGCCGTGCTGCGCGCGCGCCTGGCCTGCGGCGTAGCGCCAGATATCCGCGGCCCAGAGCACCTCGTCGGTCGCCTGCGCCAGCGTCTTGCCGGACTCCAGGCTCTCGATGCGGGCAAGCTCGGCCGCGTTGTCGCGGATGCGGTCGGCGACGGCAAACAGGACGGCGGAACGCTCCGCGACGCTGAGGCCGCACCAGCGGCGATCGGCGAAGGCGGCGCGCGCCGCGGCGATCGCGCGCTCGGCATCCTTCGCGGTGCCGGCGGGCCAGGTCGCCACCAGGGCGCCGGTCGCGGGATTGTGCCGCTCGATCACCCGGCCGCTTTCGGAGGCCGCATGGTCTCCGTCGATGAACAACCGGTAGTTACGCACGGCGTTCTCCGCCGTCCCGCCTTGAACATTCATGATCGTCTCCATTCTCGAGAGTTGGTGTCAGCCTTGCAGCACCGTGCCGACGGTGCTCTTCCAGCCGAGCAGGATTTCGCAGCCGCGCTCCAGCGATCGGGCGTCGGCGTCGACGGGATGGGTTATCTGGACCTCGGTGCCGTCGCGCGTCACGGCGAACACGCGGATCCCGGAGCCGAGGTACACCGCGTCGCGGATCACCGCCCGCACGAACGCCCTGTCCGCGGCGGCGTCCGCGCCGGCAAGCCGCGTCATCTGCTCGGGGCGCAGCATGACCTTGACGGGACCGTCCGCCACATTCGGGCCGATGCGGTCGCTCGGGACGGCATAGCGCCACCCGTCGCCCTGCAGGACGGCCTGCCCGCCGCCGCGGGACAGCGTCGCGTTGAGGAAGTTGGATTCGCCGAGGAAATCCGCGGTGAAGACGCTGTTCGGCTCCGCATAGAGCTCGCGCGGCAGCCCGACCTGGGCGAGTTCGCCCTTCCTGAACAGGGCGATGCGGTCGGACATGATCAGCGCCTCCTCCTGGTCGTGGGTCACCGAGATGACGGTGGCGCCGAGCTGGCGGGTGATGCGCAGGATCTCGATCTGCATCTCGGTGCGCAGCTTCTTGTCGAGCGCGCCGAGCGGCTCGTCCAGCAGCACGATGTCCGGATTGAACACCAGCGCCCGTGCCAGCGCCACGCGCTGCCTCTGGCCGCCGGAAAGCTGCCAGGGGCTGCGGTCGACATATTCGGCGAGCCCCACCACCCCGAGCATCTCGGCGGCCTTGTCCCGCCGCGCGCGCCGCGCGATCCCCCTCGCCTCGAGCGGGAAGGCGACGTTGTCGAGGATCGTCATGTGCGGAAACAGCGCATAGTCCTGGAACACCATGCCGATGTTGCGCCGGTTCGGCGCCACATGCGCGATCTCCTTGCCGTGGAGATAGAGATTGCCGCGGTCCGGGTAGTAGAAGCCAGCGATGATGTTGAGTGTCGTCGACTTGCCCGAGCCCGACGGCCCGAGCATCGTCATGAACTCCCCCTTCCTGAGATCGAGGGAGACATCCTTGAGAACGACGTGGCTCCCAAAGCTTTTCCAGATAGCCTCAAGCTGAAGCGCGTAGGTCATCGAGCGGGTCCCAGGGTTCAGGCGGCTTTTCGGGTCCGGAAGATCCAGACGACGACGAAAGCCAGGGCGGTCAACGTGACCATGATGCTGCCGACGGCGGCGATGATCGGGCTGAGGCCGGTCTGCACGCCGCCCCAGATGAGGACCGGCAGCGTCTTGGTGGCGGGGGCGGTGAGGAACGTCGAGATGACGGCCTCGTCCCAGGAGGTGATGAAGGCGAAGACCGCGCCGCTGAAGATGCCGGGCCGCAGCAGCGGCAGCTCGATGCGGAAGAAGACGCGCAGGCGGCTGCCGCCCAGGCCCGTGGCGGCCGGGACGACGTTCGGCGGCATGGTCTGCAGCGCGGTCAGCACGGCGACGATGACGACCGGGATGGCCAGCACGCTGTGCGCGATGATGAGGCCGGGGATCGTGCCGGCGATGCCCCAGCGCGAGAACACCATGAAGACGCCGATCGCCAGCACCACGACCGGCGTCACGATCGGCGACAGCATGTAGCCCTGCAACGGCGCGCGCATCAGGCTGCGGCACTGGAACAGGCCCATCGCCGCCAGCGTGCCGAGCGTGGCGGACACCGCGACCGTGCCGAAGGCGACCTTGGTGCTGGTGAAGAGGGCATGCACCCATACCGGGTCGTTCGCGAAGGCCTCGTACCAGCGGAAGGAGAAGCCCACCGGAGGAAAGCGCAGATCGTTGATCTCGTTGAACGAGATCGGGATCATGACGAGGACCGGGAAGACGAGATAGACGACGACGAGCGCCATGAAGACGACGTAGAGGCCCTTGCCGAAGGTCTGGATGAAACGATCCATCTCAGCCACCCAGCCGTTTCTTCGCAAGGCGCAGCGACAGGGCGAACAGCGCGAAGACGATGCCGGTGAACAGCATCAGCGTCACCGCCAGCGCGCTCGAGAAACTGAAATTGACCTGCCGGGTGATCTGGTCGGCGATCAGCTGCGCGATCATCGTGTCGCGCCCGCCGCCGAGGACGGCCGGAACGATGTAGAAGCCCAGCGACAGCGTCATCACGAGCACGCAGCCCGATATGATCCCGGGCAGCGTCAGCGGCAGGTAGACTCGGAAGAAGCAGCGCAGATAGGAGGCGCCGGAAATGCGGGCCGCCAGCATCAGCTTCGGATCGATCCCCTTCATCACCGAGAGGATCGGCAGCACCATGTAGGGAAGGAGGATGTTGACCATGCCCACCGCGATGCCGAACTTGTTGCGCACGAGCTGGAACGGCGCATCGATCAGCCCGAGGGCGAGAAGGCCCTGGTTGATCAGGCCGGTGTTCTGCAACAGGACGAGCCAGGCGAAGGTCCGCAGCAGCACGCTGACCCAGAAGGGCAGGAGCAGCGCCAGCGTGAGGAACACCTGCAGATATCCGCCGGTGGCCGACAGCGCATAGGCGTAGGCGTAGCCGATCACGAGGCAGCAGACCGTCACGATCAGCGCCATCTCGAAGGTCGTCATCACGACGCGCACGTAGAGCGTCGTGCCGAAGATGCGCTCGTAGTTGACGACGCCGCCCTGCAGGCTGCGCATCGCGATGTCGATCAGCGGATAGACGAAGAAGATGCTGAAGAAGGCAAGCGCCGGCAGGGCGAGCAGGAGCCAGTTGGCCCGTGCCATCCTGCGGAGCAGCCCGCCGCGCTCTCCAGCCGTTTCCGGGTTTGCTGCGATAGTCATCGTCTGCCTTCAGGAGGAAAAGGGGTCCCCGCCCGCAAGAGCGGGGACTGCGGGCTCAGCCCAGGAGCCATTCCTGGAAGCGCGTGTCGACGGCGGCCTGGTTGGCGATCCACCAGGTGTTGTCGATCGCGATCTGGGTGTCGAGGTGATCGGTCGGCAGATTGCCCTTGTAGCGCTCGTCCACCCGCTTAGCCGCTTCGGCATTGGTCGGGCCGTAGGGCAGCAGCGAGGTGAGCTTGATCTGGGGCTCCGTCGACACAGCGAAGGCGATGACCTTGAAGGCCTCCTCTTTGTTCGCGGCACCCTTCGGCACCATGCACCAGGTTCCCGCCGAGAACCATTCGCCCCACGCCACGCCGATCGGAGCGGCCTCCATCGCCGGGAAGGCGCGCGACCCCCACAGGATGCCCATCGCCGCCTCGCCGCTGGTGAGCAGCTGCTGCGACTGGGCGCCGGTGTCCCACCAGATGATCGAGTCGCGGATGGTCTCCAGCTTGGCGAGCGCCCGCTCGATGTCGAGCGGATAGAGGTCCTCCTTCTTCACGCCGTCGGCAAGCAGGGCAGCCTCGAAGATGCCGCCGGCGACCCACTTCCAGCAGGCGCGCATGCCGGGGAACTTCTCGACGTCGAAGAAGTCGGCGAGCGTCTGCGGGCCGCCGTTGGGGAAGGCGTCGGTGCGGTAGGTGATCAGGGTCTGCTCGATATCGAGGCCGACGCGATATTTCATCGCCCGCCCCGGCAGGAGGGCGTCGCCGTCGACGACCGAATAGTCGATCTCCTCGAGCCATTCGGCATCGCTGTCGAAGCCGAAATAGTCGCCGGTCGTCCACAGGTCGACGGTGACGTTGCCGGCCTCGACCATGGCTTTCAGGCGCGACGGATCGTCGGGCGTGTCGAAGCGCATGACCAGCGACGGGTTCGCCTCCTGATAGGGCGTGAAGAACGCAGCCCGCAGCGCCTCCTCGAACGCGCCGCCGGAGGTGGCGATGGTGACGCTGCCGGATTGCGCCAGCGCACGGCCGGCGCCCAGGAGGCCTGAGAAAGCGCTGGCAAGGCCCAGTGCCGCTGTACTTCCGAGTAATGCACGACGTGTGAGTTGCATCGAATATCTCCCTTTTCGATGGTTGAGCTCGGACGGCCGGGGCAGGCTCTTAGGAACACAGCTCCCGGAGTTTTGCGGAGGTCTGGCGGCCGCCGTCGGCGAGGTAGCCGGTGTCGAGACCGTGGGTGAAAAGCGTGAAGCCGAGCTCGCGATAGGCGGGGATGAAATCGAGCGAGGCCACGTCGATGCCCGCGGCGATCCCGTTGCCGGCCGCCGCCGCGCACACGCGGGCGCAGGCTGCCTTCAGCTCCTCCGACAGCACGCCGACCTTGATGCCCAGCGACATGGCGAGGTCAGCGGGGCCGACATAGAGGCAGTCGATGCCGGGAACGGCGGCGATTTCCTCGACGGCTTCCAGGCCGCCGCGCGTCTCGATCTGCACGACGACGGCCGTCTCGGCATTGGCGGCGGCGACGTATGCGGCCTCGTTCATGTAGAAGTTCGACGCGCGCAGGGGCCCCATGCCGCGCACGCCGGCCGGGGGATACTTGGCCGCGGCCACGACCTCGCGGGCCTCCTCGGCGGAATTGACCATGGGAACCATGAGCGCCGGGATGCCCTGGTCCAAGGCGGCCTTGATGGCGTCGGACGCGTTCTTGCGCACGCGGTAGAGAACCGGGGTGCCGTTCTTCTCGAAGGCGGGAAGCAGCACGCGCAGGTCTTCCGGGGTGACCGGCGCATGCTCGCCGTCGACGAGCACGAAATCGAACCCGGCCTGGGCCATGATCTCGGCCACGTAGGTGTCGGGAATCTGCATCCAGGTCCCAAGGACCGTCGACTTGTTTCGCAGGGGGGCGGAGAAGGCGGTGCGCAGGTTCATATTGGGCTTCCATATTGTGCTATACGCCACATGTGGCGTGTAATATATTACACGTGACACGTACAGAGTGACACGTGATTGCTTTCTCTGTCAATGCGATTTAGCGATGAGGCGACGGGACGGCATTTGCGCCCGGAGCGCACACAGGAGACACCGAATGGCAAACGCCCAGATTCTGATGCACGAAAGCCTGAGGGGGCAGGCACTCCATATCCTGAAGACGCGGGTCCTGATGGGGGACTTCAAGGCCGGGGAAATCTACTCCTCCACCGCGATCGCCCAGGAACTGGGCGTCTCGAACAGCCCGATCCGGGAGGCTCTGCTGTCGCTCGTCGACCTCGGCCTCATGGAGGCGGTCCGCAACAGGGGCTTTCGCGTCGTCGAGTTCGACGAGGCATCCCGCCGCAAGATCATCGAGATCCGGCTGATGCTCGAGGTCCCCACCGTGGTGAAGGTGCTGGGCGTGCGCGACCGGATCGCGGCGAAAAGGGACGAGATCGAGGATTTCCTGGCCGAGATCGAGGCCTGCGCCGAGAAGGGCGACTTCGTCGGCTATCTCGCCGCCGACCGGAAATTCCACCTCGCGATCATCGAGGTCCTCGAGAACGAGTATCTCAACGACATCATCGGCCAACTCCGCGACCAGACCCGGCTCTACGGGCTGAAGAACGTCTATGCCTCCGGCCGGCTCGTGCGCGAGGCGGAGACCCATCGCGAGCTGTTCCACGCCATCCTCAACGGCTCGGCCGAGGAGGTCGCGCAGATGATGGCCGACCACATCAGGGCGAATGCCGAGGACAGCTACCAGCCCACGGCCGTACACATCCTGGTCAACGGCTGGGAAGCAGCGGAAGAAGGAAGGGTGTCGAACCTCACAGCAGCGACCTGATATAGTCGAACGCATCCCGCGCCATGCGGTCCGCCTCGACCGCGCGGCGGTCGAAGCCGATCTCCATCGTGACGTAGCCGCCGAAATCCAGTTCCTTGAGGTCGCGGACGATCGCGCGATAGTCCGCCTTTCCGGCGTCCGAGGGTGCGGCCCGGTTGGCGTCCGCGAGATGGATGTGATGCAGGTCCGCGCCCATGCGCCGGATGTAGTCGCTCGACGCCTCGTTGCGGTAGATGACGTGATAGGTGTCGAACATCAGCTTCACATTCGCCCGGCCGACCTCGGCCTTGAGGCCGATGGCATCGTCGCAGGAATCGATGAGGTTGCTGTCGGCCGAGGTCGGCTCGATGACGACCGTGACGCCGCGCCCGGCGGCATGGTCGGCCACGGCTTCCAGGGCCGCCCGGCTCCAGTCCCATGCCTGCCGCCGGTCCGTGCCGAAGACCTGCCAGCCGGCGACGTAGAGCAGGGTCGAGCCGCCGAGATCGGCGCAGAGATCGGCGACCTTCCTGTACTGCTCGATCGCCGCCGCACGCTCCTCCGCAAGGGGCGAGGCGACATTGTAGCCCGGCCCGCCGCCCGGCGCCGGCAGCATGCTGGCGAGCGCCAGGACGTTCGCCTCGAGCATACCGCGGATCTCGCGTCGGCGCGCCGGCCCGAGATAGTCGGGAAAGGCGTGCGGGCTCGCCGCACCGATCTCGATGCCGTCGTAGCCGATCCGGGCGATCCGCTCGATCACCTCCGACAGCGGATAGGCCGGGACCCAGACGGGAAAGCTCGAATAGACCCAGGTGTTGAATGCAAGTTTCATCGGTTTTCCCCCGTCCTAGAGCATTTCCAGCCGAAGCGGGATCGCTTCGGCGTCGGATAATGCGGCAAAAACAAAAAGCTAGAGCATTTCCGGTGAGCCAGCGTTCACCGGAAATGCTCTAGAGATTGCGCGCCACCTCGAAGGCCTCGAGGATCGTGCTCTGGATCAGGCGGGGCGCGACGCAGTCGCCGATCCGGACGATCTCGACATGCCGCAGGCCCGGATCGGCCTTGAGCGCCAGGTAGAGGTCCTCGCGCGAGCGGCGGCCGATCACCGGCACCACCCAGTCCACGTCCTCGATGATCCGCTCCTCGCCGGGCATCAGGATGTATTTCGCCCAGCCGATCGCATCCGCGTCCGAGAAGACCGGCGCGATGCACACCCGCCCCGGCTCGATCGCGGCAAGCGACATGCCCGGCAGGAGCGTGATGCCCTTGATCGCCGCCCGGCGCTGGAAGAGCGTGCGCGTGCCTGCCTCGATGTCCTCGCCCACCATGCCGTGCGAGGCGATCACGGTGACGCGACACTGCGCGTCCGCCAGGAACTCCGCCGTGCCGGCGGCCTCCCAGTGGCCGTTGTTGTCGACGACGACCACGTGGCCGGAAAGACAGCGTTCGCCGGAAAGCACCTGATCGCCCGAGACGACGAAATCCCGGTCGAGCCCCTCGATGTCCGGCAGCACCTGCCGCCCGAGCGCCCGCGACATCCGCGTCGCGTCGCCCGGTCCCGCGGGCAGGTTCGGCTCCGAGCCGGTGGCGACGACGACCACGTCGGGTTCCAGCGCCGCGATCGCCTCCGCCGTGGCAGGCGTGCCGAGCTGGACGGCGACACCGAGGTCGGCGATCGCCGCCTCCAGATAGGCCGTGACCTCGCCGATGCTGGCGTGCTCGGGCTGCAGGGCGGCGAGGTTGACCTGCCCGCCGAGGGCGCGTGCCCGTTCGATGAGCGTCACGCGGTGGCCCCGGCGCGCGGCGATCTCGGCGGCCTTCAGCCCGGCCGGGCCGCCGCCGGCGATAACGACGTGGCGCACCGCCGCGGCCCTGCCGACCAGCCGCTCGCTCATCCGCCGCTCCTGCCCGGCGCCGGGATTGTGGACGCAGCGCACGCCCTTCTCCTGGCCGACCTGGTAGATGCAGCCGTCGTTGCAGGAAATGCAGAGCCGCACGAGATCGCCGCGCCCGGCGGCGACCTTGTTGACCGTCTCCGGATCGGCGATGAGCTGGCGTGCCATGCCGACGAGGTCCGCCTCGCCCGCCGCCAGCAGCGCCTCGCCCCCCTGCGGCGACAGGCGCCCGAAGCCGATCACCGGCAGCGACGTCGCGCCCTTCAGCGCGGCGTTGATGCGCCGGAAGTCCGACGCCGCCACCGCCGCCGGCGGGATCTCCATCCAGTAGCTCGAAAACGACCCGGCGTCGGCGTTGAAATAGTCGACCCTGCCGGTCGCTTCCAGCGCGCGGACCATGTCGAGGCCGTAGTCCGTGTCGTAGCCGAAGGGCGTGAACTCGTTGACGCAGATGCGCACGCCGAGCGGGACGTCCGGCCCCGTCGCCGCCTTGATCGCCTCGATCACCTCGAGGGAAAGCCGCATGCGGTTCTCGAACGAGCCGCCGTAGCGGTCCGTGCGGCGGTTGAAGAAGGGCGAGGCGAAGGAGCGCAGCAGGCCGTCATGGGCGATCTTGATCTCGATGCCGTCGAGGCCGGCGTCGACGAGGTTGCGCGCGCTCTGCGCGAAGCCGTCGATTACCGCGCGGATGTCGTCCTCGTCCATGGCCTTGGTCGAGTGGTGGCTCGACGGCTCGGGCATCTGGGTCGGCGCCCACATGATGTGCGGCGGCTTCTCCAGCGAGGTGTGGCCGCCATGGGTGAGCTGGCCGAACAGCCTGGCGCCGTGGCGGTGGACGGCATCGGCGATCCGCGCCAGGCCCGGCACCACCGCGGGGTCCCAGGCATTGACGAAGCGCCGCGACATCTTGCCGGTCGGATGGACGGCCATGCTTTCGAGGATGATCAGCCCGACGCCGCCCCGCGCCCTCTCCTCGTGATAGGCGACGTGGTCGTCGGAGGGCATGCCGTCGAGATGGCCGAGGGCGGTGAAATGGGGCTGGAACACCACCCGGTTGCGCAGGCAAACGCGGCCGATCGAGAACGGGCTCAGGAGATGGGGGTACCCCGAGACCGCTTCGCCCGCCGCAATGGCCGCCGCCCTGGACATGTCCGCCTCCCCTCCCCGTCAGCCCGTCTGCCGCAGCACGTCGGGCACCGCCTCCTCCGGCGTGCCGAGCCAGACGCCGAGCGCGCGCAGGCGCGCCTGCACGTCGGCCACCGGTATTCGCGAGGTCGGCACGCCGCGCTTCGCGGCCAGGGCGGCGGCGATCGCCGCCGCCTCGCCCGTCATGGTGCAGGCCGGGACGTTGCGCGTCGAGCCGAAGGCGATCTCGTCGACGGAGATGCAGCGCCCGGCCAGAAGCAGGTTGTCGACCTTCAGCGGCACGAGGCAGCGATAGGGAATGCCGTAGCCGATGCCGACATGGTCCATGATGGCGCGGCTGCCGCCGGGCTCGTGCACGTCGACCGGCGAGTTGCACAGGCCGATCGCATCCTCGAAGCGGCGGTTGCCGCGCACGTCGGCCTCCGTCAGCACGTAGGGGCCGGTGACGCGGCGCGTCTCCCGCACCCCGAGCTTGGGCGCGACCTCGAGGAAGATCGCCTGCTCGAAGCCCTTCACATAGCGCTGCAGGAAGTCGAAGGCACAATAGGCCTGCTTGCGGATCTCGATCTCGGCGCAGCTGAGGTCGCGGTCGTCGAGGCCGTTGCCCTGGAAGCGGGTGACGTTGACGCTGATCTCGCCGGGGATCAGGCCGGTCTTCATGGTGATGTGGTCCTTGGGGATGATCCAGTCGAACCCTTCGGCCACCTTGTCCTTGATACGCTGCTGGAAGCCGGTGAGGAGCACGGCCATGGCGTAGTCCTCGTTGCGGCTGCCCGCCTCCTTCGGATAGACCACCTCCCACATGTCGGCGCGGTTCTCCTCGCAATCGGCGATCAGAGCCGGCACGTCGACGTTCAGCACGCGGAAATAGGAGGTGATCGGCTGGGTCAGCCCGTCCCCCTCCCGGCCGAGCATGAAGTCCGCTCCGGCGAGCGCGGCGACGTCGCCGTCGCCGGAGGCGTCGACGAAGGCCTTCGCCAGCACCAGGCTCTCGCCGGACTTGGTGCGGATGAGAAGCCCGTGCACGGCGCCGTCCTTCATCACCGTCTGCACGACGTTGGCGCGCAGCAGCACCTCGATGCCCGATTCCTCCACCATCTCGATGATGACGCGCTGCATCACCTCCGCATCGAAGGTGCCGGTGTACTTGCCCCAGTAGGATTCGCGCACGCGCCCGTCGGCGCCGCGATAGCCGACGCAGCGGTCCAGCATCTCCTCGAAGATCTTCGAGTTGATGAGGCCCGTCGGCTTGGTCAGCCGGCCGCCGGTGATGAGGCCGCCGAGGAAGCCGGTGCCTTCGAGGAGCAGCACGCTCGCCCCCTCGCGCGCGGCGCGGATGGCCGCGACGATGCCGGAGGAGCCGGCGCCGGTCACCACCACGTCATAAGAGCCGAACAGGTTCATCAGTCATTCCTTTCGAGACAGCGTCGATCCGGCCCGCGCGGTCAGCCGGTATATTCCATGATGTAGAGACCGGCATTGTAGTCGGTCACGTAGGCGAGGCCCGCCCTGTCGACGAAGATGTCGCAGGACTGGATGATCGGCTTCTTGCCGGGGCGCCTGTCCATGAGGCCCGCGGGCGGCGGCGGCACCAGCGCGCCGACCTCTTTCGGCTGGTAGGCGTTGGAGATGTCGTAGACGCGCACGCCGGCGTTCTGCCAGGTCGAGAAGATCAGCGACGTGCTCTGGAAGCTGCCCGGCCGGTTCTCATGGATGTTGTGCGGCCCGTAATGGGCGCCCTTGTGCGTATAATCCTGGTCCGACGGCGGCGGCATGGTGGCGATCGGCACGGGATTGGCGGGGTTCTTCACGTCGAAGATCCAGATGTTCTTCAGCCCGTCCTCGAAATCGTCGAGCACCGCCTCGTCGACGACGACGAGCAGGTCGCGCCCGGCGATCGGCAGGCAGTTGTGGGTGCCGCCCTGGAACGGCGGCGACCAGTTGGTGTGGCGGATCAGCGACGGCCTGGTCCGGTCGGAGACGTCCATCACCACCAGGCCGGCGTCGCGCCAGGCGCCCCAGGCGATGTCGCCGTCGACGATGGCATGGTGCAGGCCGAACTTCGCGTTCGCCGGCCATGCCGGCGTCTCGCCGGCCGCCTGGTGCATGCCGGGCAGCGCATAGCGGCCGGCCTCGCGCGGATTGGCCGGGTCGGACATGTCGACGGTCATGAAGATGAAGTCGGTGTAGCCGTCGAGCAGGGCCGAGACATAGGCCCACCGGCCGCCGGTCCACCAGATACGGTGGATGCCGCCGGAGACCGGCATGAAGCCGATGCGGCGCGGCTCGCCCGGCCTGCTTGCGATGTCGTAGACCGCAAGCCCGGCGTCCCAGTTGCGCTCTGCCTTCGGCGCGGCCGTCCCGAGCGCGGTGCCGGCGGCGGCCTTGTAGTAGGCCGCCTCGTCGGCGAAGGCGGCGTCGGCGAAGACGTCCTTGCCGTGGATGACGAGCAGCAGGCCGTCGGCGGCCTGCAGGTGCACGTTCCAGGTGTTGGCCGGCGCCGGGACGTAGCCGGCCGGCCTCGGGTTCGCCGGATCGCGCACGTCGACGATCGAGAAGCCCTGGCTGAACAGGTGCCCGACATAGGCGAACCCGTCCTCCACCATCACCTGGATGCCGTCGCGCCGGCCGCCCTGGTCGCAATGGCCGACGAGCCGCATGTTGCGGGCGTGATCGGGTTTCATGATGTCTGTCGTCATGCGTCAATCCGTTCGTGTCGTCGTTCGTCATGCGGCAGGGCGCACCGCGGCGCGCCCTGCCCGTTCCGGGTAAAAGGTCAGCCCTTGACCATGTTGCCCCAGTTCTCCTCGCTGTCGACGTTCTCCTTCCAGATCATCACGGGCTGGATGAGCGTCGTCTTGTTCACCGGCTTGCCGCTGAAATGGTTCTCCATCTCCTCGACGATGGAGGTGCCCATCGAGAACGGGTTCTGGCCGACGTCGGCCGTCTGCGTTCCCTCGCGGATGCGCTGGAGGCCGAGCGGCGTGCCGTCGAAGCCGATCACCGGAATGTGGCCCTCCTCGCCGGCGAGCTTCAGCCGGTCGATCTGGCGCAGCGCCGAGACGACGCCGCGGATCATCTCGTCGTTGTGCGCCCAGATCGCCGCGACGTTCGGGTCACGCGTGAAGGCGTCGACGGTCAGGGTCTGGGCGTTGTCCGCGGTCCATTCCGCCTTCAGCGTCTCGATCGTGATGTCGGGATATTTCGCCTCCATCTGCTCGTGGAAGCCCTGGTAGCGCTTCTCGGACTGGCCGGAGCCGATCGCGCCGCGGACCTCCAGGACGCGGCCCTTGCCGCCGGTCAGCTTCGCCACCGCGTCGGCCGCCGCGCGGCCGCCGGCGACGTCGTCGAAGGTGTTGTAGGCGATCCATTCGCCTTCCGGCGGCAGGTTCTCCAGCATGAAGAGCGGGATGCCCGCCTCGTTCGCCTTGCGCACGCCGCCCTGCAGCAGCTTCGCGTCGACCGGGTTGAGCAGGATGATGTCCGGCGACTTGGACAGCACGTCGAGCATCTGCGTCGTCTGCGTCGAGGGATCGCCCTTGCCGTCGTAGACGGAGATGTTCATGCCCTTCTCGGCCGCGAGCTTCTTCACGTGGTCGACGAGCGTGACCTGGTATTCGTACTGCAGGCCGAAGGCGATATAGGCGAGGTTCTTGCCCTTGAGCGCGCTGTCCTCGGCAAGGGCCGTCCCCGGCAGGGCGGCGGTACCCGTCAGCAGCAGGGCGGCACCGGCCGCAAGCTGCAGGAGTGTACGGCGTGTCGTTGGCATTCTGGTCTTGGCGTCCATCCTGTTTCCTCCCAATTGGACCCGTGAGCCACCCGTGCCGGGTGGTATTGCCATTCCCGCTTCGCCGGTCTTCGGGCAAAGCGATCCCGTTCGCCCCGAAGGGCGCATGTCTCATCCGCTTGCGTCGGCTTGCTTGTGCGGCGGGACGCGGGCGCCCCGCCGGAACGTTCAGCTCTTCTGCGATCTCGACGATTTGGTCGCGATCACCTTCTTGCGCATTCCCGCCTCCAGATAGCTGCGGCGATAGACGTCGAGGGCGGCGGCCGCGGCGATCACCAGGCCCGAGACGACCGAATCCCAGTTCGGCGGCACGTTGAGCAGGTTGACCGCGTTCTGGACGAGGCCGAGCAGCAGCACCCCGAGCAGCATGCTTCCCATGTTGCCCTCGCCGCCGAACAGGCTGACGCCGCCGATGACCACCGCCGCGATGACGGCAAGTTCGAGCCCCTGGGCCGCCGTCGCCGCGCCCGCCTCGAAGCGCGCCGTGATCAGCAGGCCGGCGATCGCGGACATCAGGCCGGAGATCATGAAGGCGATGATGACGACGCGCTCGGTGTTGATGCCGGCGAGGCGCGCGGCGAGCGGATTGCCGCCGGTCGCATAGACGGAGCGCCCGAAGGAGGTGCGCGAAAGGACGATCTGCGCGATCAGGGCCAGCACCAGGGTCAGCACGATCACCGCCGGAATGCCGAAGATGCGCGCCGCCTGGAGATCGACGAAGAACTGCGGCACCGGCGCGATGTTGGTGCCGCCGGAATAGATGTAGGCGAGGCCGCGGCCGATCGTCATCGTCGCAAGGGTGGCGATCAGCGCGGGAATGCGCAGCTTGGTCACCGCGAGCCCGTTGACCAGCCCGATGCCGAGCCCCGCGAGCAGCGCCACCGCCACGCCGATCTCCGGCGAGAAGCCCTGGAACTGGACAAGCCCTACCGAAAGGACCGACGAGAGCACCAGGACGGACGCGACCGACAGGTCGATGCCGGCGACGAGGATGACGAAGGTCTGGCCGATCGCCACGACCGCGATGATCGTCGCCGACTGCAGCACGTTCTCGATGTTGCGCACGGTCGCGAAGACCGGGCTCAAAATGCTCATGATGCCGCCGCCGAGCAGGATGACCGCCAGAAGGCCGACGCTCTGCATCAGGTCGATGAACGATATGCGGCCGCGAAGTCCGGGCAGCTTGCCGTGTCCTGCGGGGGCGACGTCGCTCATCGGTGTGTTCTCCAGTGCCATTCAAATCTCTCCCCGACGTCAACCCGTCGTCGCATAGCTCATGATCGTCTCGCTGGTCGCCTCCGCCCGGCTGAGCGCGGCGGATATCCGGCCCGACCGCATCACCAGCACGCGGTCCGACAGCGACAGGATCTCCGGCAGCTCCGAGCTGATCAGCAGGATCGCCATGCCGCTTTCGGCCAGCCGCAGGATCAGCTCGCTGATCTCCGACTTGGCGCCGACGTCGATGCCCTTCGTCGGCTCGTCGAGGATCAGCACCTTCGGCCGTCGCGCGAGCCAGCGTCCGAGCACGACCTTCTGCTGGTTGCCGCCCGACAGCGTGGAGACCCGCACCTTGGACGACGGCGTCTTGACCGCCAGGCTGCGGATCTCGCGCGCGGCGATCTCCTCCTCCAGCGCGCTCGACAGGAAGCCGTGCCGGGAGATCTGGTCGAACAGGCTGAGCGTCATGTTGCTGCGCACGCTCATCAGGCCGACCAGCGCCTGCCGGCGGCGGTCCTCGGGCACGAGGCCGATGCCGGCGTCGATCGCCGCCTTCGGATCGTTCGGCCGCACGCGGCGGCCGGCGATCTCCACCGTCCCGCTGTCATAGGGATCGATGCCGAAGACGCAGGAGGCCGTCTCGCTGCGCCCCGCGCCGACCAGGCCCGCCATGCCGACGATCTCGCCGGCGCGCACCTCGAAGGAAATGTCGTCGAGCAGGCCCTCGCGCGTCAGGTTGCTGACGCGCATGACCACGTCGCCGATCGGCCGCGGCTTGTGTTCCGTCTCGCGCACCTCGCGGCCGACCATCATGCGGATCACCTTGTCGTGGTCGAGCTCGCCGATCGGCTTCGTCCCGACAAGCCGGCCGTCGCGAAGCACGGTCACGCGGTCGGAGATGGCGAAGACCTCCTCCAGCCAGTGCGATACGAAGACGATGCCGAGGCCGTTCGCCTTGAGATCCTCCACCACGCGGAAGAGCCGCTCGATCTCCGGCGGCGAGAGCGACGTCGTCGGCTCGTCCATGACGAGAATCTTCGAATCCTCGGAGATCGCGCGGGCGATCTCGACGAGCTGCTGGTCGGCGGGGGACAGGCGTCCGGCCGGCGTCGCGATGTTGAGATGCGGCGCCACCCGGGCGACCGCCGCGCGCGCCTTCTCCTTCTGCCGGCGCATCGACAGCCAGCCGTAGCGCCCGGGCCAGCGCCCGAGCATGATGTTCTCCGCCACCGACATGGCGGGCACGAGATGGGCGTCCTGATGGATCGTCGCGACGCCGATGCGGTGCGCGGCGGCCGGGTCCGCATGCAGCGGCACGCCGTCCACGGTGATCTCGCCGCGATCCGGCGTATAGAAGCCGGCCATCAGCTTGATGAGCGTCGACTTGCCGGCGCCGTTCTCGCCGAGAAGGGCCGTCACCTCGCCGGAGCGGACGTCGAAATCCACGTTGTCGAGGGCAAGGACGCCCGGGAAGGACTTGGTGACGCCGCGCGCCACCAGGATCTCGCGCCGCTCGCCGGCCGCCGGCTGGGCGGCGGCCGGCGCCTCCACCGCGCTCACGACCGGTCTCCTGCCGTACGATGCCGGCCGCGCTCAACCCGAACCATTTCCGATCCTCCCTTGCCAGGGCGTACCGCTCCTCAAGCGGACCCGTCGCGAAACCGGGGCTTCGCTGCTGACGGTCTTCACGCTAGAGGCGGCATCCCAACTTGTCAACTGGTCGAGGCACCAGACCAGTTGTTTTTTGTGTTCCGGCAGCCAGCCGCGCCGGGCGGGTCTTTAGACCCGATTCCGGGCGGCGACCCGACGACCGGTCACCGTCCCCGGCAGGCCCAGCGGCGGAAGACGACGGAGACAAGCTGCTATTCACATGATATCAAAGCAATTTTATACATGCTCGGCCCAGCATTGCGCAACGTGGGCCGCCAGTCGTCCGCTTGCTCCGGCGCGCCGCGGCCTTTTTTTTGACACCGGGGAGGTGACAGCCGGCTACGAATAGTTTAACTGGACTATACATCAGTCCAGTCGTGGTGAGCCAATGCCCAGCCTTCCGCTATCGCCTCTGCACGAGACGATCCACAAGCAGACCGCCAAGGAGATGATCCGCGACAAGATCGTCTCCATGATCGCGTCGGGCATCCTGCAGCTAGGCGACGAGCTTCCGAGCGAGCGGGAGCTCTCGACCATGCTGGCGGTCAGCCGGGAGACGGTGCGCGGCGCGATCCAGCTGCTCGCCGGCGAGGGCGTCGTCCAGGTCTCCCAGGGCGCGCGGACGCGCGTCGCCCGGGCCGACGTGACGATCAGCACCCAGCGCATCGGCGTCACCAATCCCACCTCCATCAACGGCTACAGCCTCGAGGCGGTGCACGCCGCGCGGCTGCTCGTCGAGACCGCCGTCGCCGCCGACGCGGCGCGCAACCTCGACGCGGACGACATCCGCCGCCTGGAGGATTCGATCGCCGCGCAGGAGCAGGCGCTCGACGACCCGATCCGCTTCCTGATCTGCGACCGCGAGTTCCATCTGACGATCTACTACGCCTCGACGAACCGGCTGCTGGCCGACTTCGTCGTCGACCTCTACACCTACATGCTCGACCATCGCCGCATCGCCATGGGCCAGCCGGGTGCGATCGAGAAGAGCCTGGAGGACCACCGCTTCATCGTGCGGGCGCTGAAGATGCGCAACCCGGACGCGGTCGCCGCGGCGTTTTCCGAACATATCCTGAGAATTCACGACACATCCCGCGCCGTCGATGAAGGCGGCCTCGCACAAGCGGGCAGGAAGCCCGCCGAGGCCGTGCCCTTCGTCCCTGCCGGCAGAAAGTAAGGAGTCGGCCGATATGAACATTCTGATCATCGGAGCGGCCGGCATGATCGGCCGCAAGCTCTCCTGCGCGCTCGCCGAGGCCGGCAGGCTGGGCGGCCGGCCGATACGGCGGATGACGCTCGCCGACATTGTCGTGCCGGAAAGGCCCGACTTCGACGGCGAGATCGAGGCGATGGCGATCGACCTCTCCAGCGCCGACGCTGCCGCCAGCCTCGTCGCCTCGCGGCCGGACGTCATATTCCACCTGGCCGCCATCGTCTCCGGCGAGGCGGAGGCGGACTTCGAGAAGGGCTACCGCGTCAATCTCGACGGCACCCGCTCGCTGTTCGAGGCCGTCCGCCTTGCCGGCGCCAAGCGCAGCTATACGCCGCGGATCGTCTTCACCTCTTCGATCGTGGTCTTCGGCGAGCCCCTCCCCCCCGTCATCAGCGACACCCATTGCCTCACGCCGCTCACGAGCTACGGCACGCAAAAGGCGATCGGCGAGCTTCTCCTTGCGGACTATTCGCGCAAGGGCTTCTTCGACGGCATCGGCATCCGCCTGCCGACCATCTCGATCCGGCCGGGCAAGCCCAACAAGGCCGCATCCGGCTTCTTCTCGTCAATCCTGCGCGAGCCCCTGATCGGCGAGGAGGCGATCCTCCCCGTCAGCGAGACCGTGCGCCACTGGTTCGCAAGCCCGCGCGCCGCGACCCGCTTCCTGCTGCACGCCGCGACGCTCGACACCGGCTCGCTCGGCCAGTTGCGCACGCTCACCATGCCCGGCCTTTCGGCGACGGTGGGCGACCAGATCGAGGCGCTGCGCCGCGTCGCCGGAGACGCCGCGACGAAGCTCATCCGCCGCGAGCCCGACGAGATGATCGCCGCCATCATCGCCGGCTGGCCGCAGAGCTTCGACGCCCGGCGCGCCGAGGCGCTCGGCTTCCGCGGCGAGACGTCCTTCGAGGAGATCATCCGGGTCCATATCGAGGACGAGCTGGAAAACCGCGTCCGGGAGCACGCCTGACATGCTGCTGGGTGCCATCGCGGACGACTTCACGGGCGCAAGCGACCTCGCCAACACGCTCGCCAAGGGCGGCATGTCGACGGTGCAGTTTTCCGGCTTCGGCGGCACGGCGCCGGACTGCGAGGCGGGCGTCGTCGCGCTGAAGACGCGCTCCGCCCCCGTCGGGGACGCGGTCGCCCAGTCGCTTGCCGCCGCACGCTGGCTGCTCGACCAGGGCTGCGAGCAGCTCGTCTTCAAATATTGCTCCACCTTCGACTCCACCCCCCAGGGCAACATCGGCCCCGTCGCCGAGGCGCTGCTCGACCTGCTGGGCGCCGAGGTCGCGGTCGTCTGCCCGGCCTTCCCGGGCGCGGGCCGGCGGCTCTTCATGGGGCATCTCTTCGTCGGCGACCGCCTCCTGTCGGAGACCGGCATGCGGCACCATCCCCTGACGCCGATGACCGATCCCGACATCCGGCGCTGGCTGGCGCTCCAGACGGCGGGAGACGTGGGCAGCATCCTCCTCGACACCGTCCGCGCCGGTCCGGAGGCGGTCCGCGCCGCCTTCGCCGCCGAGGCCGCGGCCGGGCGGCGCCTCGTCGTGGCCGATGCCATCGCGGACGAGGACCTGATGACGATCGGCGCCGCCGTGGCGGATCATCGGCTGGTCACGGGCGGATCGGGCATCGCCCAGGGCCTTCCCCGGAATTTTCGGGCACGGCTCGGCGGCCCCGCGGATGCGGCGGCCGTGCCGGCCGTGACCGGCCCGGGCGTGGTTCTCTGCGGCTCCTGCTCCACCGCCTCGCAGCGGCAGGTGGCGCTCTACGCCGCGAGCCACCCTGCCCTCGCCGTCGATCCTGCGGCGCTGATGGAGGGCGAAATTTCCGTCGACGGCGTCGCGGACTGGATCGCGCGGCAGGGACGGCGAACACCGATCGTCTATTCGACGGCAGCGCCGGAGGCCGTCGCCGACGCGCAGGCGCGCTTCGGCAGGGCGGCGGTCGCGGCACGGTTCGAGGATTTCTTCGCCGCGCTCGCCCGCCGCCTTGCCGACACCGGCACGCGCCGCATCGTCGTCGGCGGCGGCGAGACCTCGGGGGCGATCGTCGAGGCGCTCGAACTGTCGAGCATGCATGTCGGCCGCGAGATCGATCCCGGCGTGCCGGTGCTCGTCGGCGAGCGCGACGGCCCGCTCGGCCTAGCCCTCAAGAGCGGAAACTTCGGCGCGGAGGACTTCTTCGAGAAGGCGCTTCGCCAAGTGGGTGCACCATGAGCGAGGCCGCCGTCCGCGCGAACATCGTCCGATGGGGCAAGTCGCTGTTCGACCGCGGCCTCACCGCCGGCTCGTCCGGCAACATCACCGCGCGGGTCGACGACGGCTTCATCGCGACGCCGACGAATTCCTGCCTCGGCTTCCTCGACGCTGACCGCCTGTCGAAGCTCGATGCCGCCGGCAACCATATTTCCGGCGATCCGCCGACCAAGGAAACCCCGCTCCACTTCGCCTTCTACGAGGGCCGGGGCTGCGCCGCCGTCGTCCATCTCCACTCGACCTTCGCGACCGCGCTGTCCTGCCTGTCGGACGTCGACCCGACGGACGCGCTGCCGCCGATCACACCCTATGTCGTGATGCGCGTGGGTCGCGTTCCGGTCGTGCCCTATACGCGGCCGGGCGCTGCGGAGGGAAAGCGGCTCATCGCCGGGATCGTCGCCGGCCACAGCGCCGCCCTTCTCGAAAACCACGGGCCGATCGTCTGCGGCGCGACGCTCGACGCCGCGGTCTTCGCCATCGAGGAGCTGGAGGAAGCGGCGAAGCTCGCGATCCTGACGCGCGGCATGCCGGTGAGGCACCTGTCGCAGGACGCCGTCGCCGACCTCAACGCCACCTTCAAGCTGCGGTGACCCGATGCCGAAATTCTCCGCCAACCTCGGTTTCCTCTGGCCGGACCGCCCGCTGCTCGACCGCATCGATGCCGCCGCTCGGGCGGGTTTCCGCGCGATAGAGCTGCATTGGCCCTACGACGTGTCGGCGGAAGCCGTGCGCGAGCGGTGCGGCCGGCACGGCCTTCTGCTGCTCGGCATCAACACGCCGCTCGGCCGCGTCGACGCGGGCGAGTTCGGCCTCGGCGCCGTGCCCGGCCGCGAGGCGGATTTCGAGCGAGGCTTCCTGCAGGCCCTCGAATGGGCGGAGGCGGCCGGCGCCGGCGCGATCCACGTGATGGCGGGCGTCGTCGCGCCCGAGCGGAAGGAGGCCGGCCGCGCCACGCTGATCGGCAACCTGCGGAAGGCGGCGGCGCTCGCGCCGGAGACGACGCTGCTGCTTGAAGGCATCAACCAGCGCGACAAGCCGGGCTACTTCTATTCGACCATCGCCGAGAAGGCCGACGTCATCGGGCAGACCGGCGCGCCGAACGTGCGGATCATGTTCGACGTCTACCATGCGGGCGTTTCGGAGGGCGACATCTTCCGCAAGCTCGCCGCCTACCTTCCGCTGATCGGCCATGTCCAGATCGCCGCCGTGCCGAGCCGCGCCGAGCCGGACGAGGGCGAGATCGACTACGCCCATGTGCTCGCCGAGCTCGACCGCCTCGGCTATCGCGGCTGGGTCGGCTGCGAATACAAGCCGCGCGCCGGCACGGACGAGGGGCTCGCCTGGACGAGGACGCTGAACGTCACGCTTTGAGGAATGGAGGAAAGAGAATGCTCGCCACGAAAACCGCGCTGACCATCGAGGCCGCGAAGACGATCGCGGCCGCCTGCGAGGCGGAAGCGAAGAGGCTGGAGCTGCGGCTCGTGATCGCCATCGTCGACGACGGCGGCCATCTCGTCCTGCTCCACCGCGACGACGGCGCGCAGGTCGGCAGCGTCGAGATCGCCACGCTCAAGGCGCGCACCGCCGTGCTGTTCCGCCGCCACACCCGGGACTTCCAGGACGTGGTCGAAGGCGAAGGCCGTCTTGCCCTGCTCTGCATCCCCAAGGGCATCCCGCTCGACGGCGGCGTGCTGCTGAAGGCGGGCGACGAGATCATCGGCGCGATCGGCGTCTCGGGCGCAAGCGACGAGGCCGATGGCGACGTGGGACGGGTGGGTGCCGCGGTGCTCACGGATATCCGCAAGCGGTAGAGGCGCGCGGCATCGTCGACGACCCTGCCGTCCACGGTCGGGCGCCTGAACGCGACGGCTACGGTTCGGCCGTCAGAGGCACGGCCGCTTCCGTCGTCAGCACGCGGAAGGTGAAGCTCTCCTGCACGTAGAGATCGACCGTGGCGGCGGAATGGCCGAGATAGCCGATGGAGAAGTCCTGCCCCACGGTCAGCTCGAAATCCCCGCCGCGCAGCGACAGCACCAGGCCGTTCTCGATGGCCGGCGCCCAGATGATGCCGCCGTCCGCCACCTTGTCGAGGTGATGGAAGACCGGATAGCCGTCGTCTGAGCCGCCGCTTGCCGCCATATAGGCATCGGCGCCGAGCACCAGCGCATAGGGTCCCTCGACGCCGGCGAGCCGGAGCTGGCCGACCGCCCGCGCCGCCGCGTCCGAATAGCGCTTCACGCCCGCCGGAAGCGGCAAAGCGGGATTGCTCGCCGCCGCGCGGATGCCCTCTATGCCGGCGGCGGCGTAGCCATCGAACACGGCGCGGTCCTCGGCGAAGGCGATCCTGCGCATCGCCTCCTTGACGGGCGACCAGTCGCTGTCGAGCGCGCCGCGCTCCACGTCGTCGATGGCGCTGCGGGCGAGCTGGAAAGGCACGCGAAGCTCGACCAGCGCCTTGACCTCGCGCGCCACCGATTGCACGCCGTCCGACGGCGGCGTGATCGGCGTGACATGGCCGGTGCCGACCGCGGAAAGGCCGGGGCCGGACGGGCCGACCATGTCGACGACGCGGCGGGCGGCGAGGTGCCGCTTCAGCGTGCGCGTCGCCTCCTGCTCGATCTCGGCCCAGGCGGCCTCGGAAATGGGCGCCAGTTCGCGATGCAGGTTATTCATGGGAAACCCCTTTCCTGAGAGAGCCTATGCCGAGCGATCCGTCGCGGCGCGGCGCCGGGTCTTGCGCGGCCGGTGCGACGGTATCGAGAACCGGAGCCGCATCCGGCGAAACCGTGTCGAGAAAGGAGGCTGAGGGGACGAAGAACAGCGTGCCGGTGACGGCGCGGCTGAAGTCGAGCAGCCGGTCGTAATTGCCGGGCGGACGGCCGACGAACATGTTCTCCAGCATCGTCTCGATGCGCCGCGGCGAGCGCGCATAGCCGATGAAATAGGTGCCGAACTCGCCCTTGCCGATATCGCCGAAGGGCATGTTGTCGCGCAGGATCTGCAGTTGCTCGCCGTTCTCGACGATGTTCGTCAGCACGTTGTGCGCGTAGCTCGGCTTCGCGGCCTCGTCGAGCTCGATGTCGGAGAGCTTTTCGCGGCCGATGATCCGCTCCTGCTCGGCGACCGGAATCCTGTTCCAGCCCTCGAGGTCGTGCAGGTATTTCTGCACGATCACATAGCTGCCGCCGGCAAAGCCCGGATCCTCGTCGCCGATGATCGTCGCCGCGATAGCGGCCGCATCGACCGGATTTTCCGTGCCGTCGACGAAACCGATCAGGTCGCGGTCGTCGAAATAGCTGAAGCCGTGCACCTCGTCCTCGGTCGACACGAATCCCGCCAGCCGGCCCATGATCCGGCTCGCCAGCTCGAAACAGAGGTCCATGCGTGTGGCACGGACATGGAACAGGAGATCGCCGGGCGTCGAGACGGCGTGGTGCTTTGCGCGGATCTCGCGGAAAGGATGCAGGTCCTTCGGGCGCGGCGCGCCGAAGAGCCGGTCCCACGCGTCCGAGCCGATGCCGAGGACGCAGGAGAGCCCGCCCTCCAGATCGCGGAAGCCGACCGCACGCAGCAGGCCGGAGAGGTCCGCACAGAGCGCCCGCACGGCGTTTTCGGCCTCGCGGCCCGGGGCGAGCGTGACGACCAGGAAAATGGCCGCCCGCGTCAGCCGCGTCGCGACCGGCTGGGAAACGACGGGGGACGGGGCTGCATTCATGCGCTATCCATTCCGACAGGGACGCGGATCATAGGCCGATGGAGCGAAGGTAGCGAGTCTTTCCTCGCCATGCCATCGAAAACCCGCATGGTCGTGCGGCCTCACGACGTCCGCCGGCCTGCCCGCGCGAGGTCGAGTGCGGCGGACGGCTTCAGGATGATGATCCCCGCCAGGACGATGACCAGCGAGCCGACGACGGTCGGAAGATCGAGCCGCTCGCCGAAGACGAGAACGCCGAGCGCGATGCCGAAGATGAGCCGCGTGTAGCGGAAGGGGGTGACGACCGAGACGGCGCCGGTGCGCATCGCCTTCATCAGCGCGGCATAGGCGAGCACGCCGCAGATCACCGCCGCCGACAGGAGAAGAGCGGGGACGGGCTCGGGGATGACAAACGCCTTCCTCTCCCAGACCAGGGCGTAGGCGGCGCCGGCGAGCACGATCGCCGCGAAGCCGTAGAACCCGAGGACCGCGGTGGCGATGGAGCGCGGCGCCGCACGGCTCGCGAGGTCACGCGCCGCGAAGCCCAGCATGCCGACCAGCGCCAGCACGGACAACGCCGAGAAGCTTTCCGCGCCCGGCCGCAGGACGATGAGCACGCCGACGAGGCCGACGAGGATCGCCGTCCACCGCTGCCAGCCGACCCGCTCGCCGAAGAGGATCGCCGCACCGAGCACGACGACGATGGGCGTTGCCTGGAGGATCGCCGTCGTCGCCGAGAGCGGCGTCAGCGCAAGCGCGAGCACGTAGAACAGCCGCGCCGTCACCTCGAAGCAGGCGCGCACGCGCATGGGGCGCGAGAGCGCATCGGCACCGAACATCGGCTCCCCCCGCACGATCGCGAAGACGGCGAACAGCAGGGCCCCGCCGAGGCCGAAGAGAACGAGGACCTCGGCGATCGGCAGGGACGCCGCGGCGGCCTTCACCATCGCATCCTCGACCGCGAATGCCGCCATGCCCGCGACCATCCAGAGGCTGCCGGCGAGGTTCGCCCGGGTTTCTTGCGCGGTGGTCTCGGTCATGGTGGCGACGCCTGTGGACTGCTGATCGCCCCTCGTACCAGCTTTCCGCCCGATTCCGTCGAGAATTTTCTCCTCCCGCCGATGGAAACCCGTTTCGCCCCTCTCCCATGTATCATCTTTAATTTGTGCGATATGGAAACAAATTTCATATATCGCACAAAATCTGTTGCCCGCCCCAACGCGTTTTCCTATCCAGAGGGAGGCGGCTGCGCTCGCGGCCGTGCTCTGGAGGGAAAGGCGATGGACAAGACGGTCCCGAGCCTCGTCGCGGCCGTGTCCGGCATCGGCGACGGCGCGACGGTGATGATCGGCGGTTTCGGCGGCTCCGGCGCGCCGATCGAGCTCATTCACGCGCTGATCGACCGCTTCGTCGCGACGGGCCACCCGAAGGACCTGACGATCGTCAACAACAATGCCGGCAACGGCCATGTCGGGCTCGCCGCCCTCATCGAGCAGCGCATGGCGCGCAAGCTGATCTGCTCCTTCCCGCGCTCGGCCGACCCAAGGGTTTTCACGGATCTCTACCTGTCGGGCGAAATCGAGCTGGAACTGGTGCCGCAGGGCACGCTTGCCGAGCGCATCCGCGCCGGGGGCGCGGGCATTCCCGCCTTCTATACGCCCACCGCCTACGGCACGGACCTCGCCGCCGGCAAGCCGATCGAGGTGTTCGACGGCCGTCCCTATGTGCAGGAGCGCTGGCTCAGGGCCGACTTCGCCATCGTCAAGGCCCATCGGGGCGACCGCCACGGCAATCTCACCTACAACAAGGCCGCGCGGAACTTCAATCCGCTGATGTGCACGGCGGCCGCAACCACCATCGCCCAGGTCTCCGAGATCGTCGCGCCGGGCGAGATCGACCCCGAGGCCGTCGTCACGCCCGGCATCTTCGTGCAGGCCCTGGTGGCGGTTGCCGATCCGCAGCAGGAAGAAGTCCTGAACCGCGCAGGAGCGCGCCATCCATGACGACGAAACTGTCCAACGCGCAGATCGCCTGGCGCGCCGCCCAGGACATCGACGACGGGGCCTATGTCAATCTCGGCATCGGCTTTCCCGAGATGGTGGCGCAATACCAGCCGCCGGGACGCCAGGCGGTGTTCCACACGGAGAACGGCATCCTCAATTTCGGCGAGCCGCCGATCGCCGGCGAGGAGGACTGGGACCTGATCAACGCCGGCAAGAAGGCGGTGACGCTGAACCCCGGCGCGGCCTTCTTCCACCATGCGGACAGTTTCGCGATGGTGCGCGGCGGCCATCTCGACGTCGCCATCCTCGGCGCCTACCAGGTGGCGGAGAACGGCGACCTCGCCAACTGGAGCATCGGCGCGGGCGGCGTGCCGGCCGTGGGCGGCGCCATGGACCTCGTGCACGGCGCCAAGCGCGTCGCCGTCATCACCGAGCACGTGACCAAGACGGGCGCGCCGAAGCTCGTCAAGCGCTGCACCCTGCCGCTGACGGGCGTCGCCTGCGTGACGCGGGTCTATACCAGCCTCGCCGTGATCGACATCGAGAACGGACGCTTCGTCCTGCGCGAGAAGCTGCCCTCCCTCTCGCTGGAAGAGCTGCAGGCCCTGACGGGGGCCGAGTTCCTCGTCCCCGACACCGTCGCCGACCTCGTCGTACCGGAGTTCTGACCATGGCCGAGGCCTTCATCTGCGACTATGTCCGCACCCCGATCGGCCGCTTCGGCGGCGCGCTCGCCGGCGTGCGAGCCGACGATCTCGGGGCGATCCCGCTGAAGGCGCTGATGGCCCGCAACCCGGCCGTGGATTTCGAGGCCGTGGGCGACGTGGTGCTCGGCTGCGCCAACCAGGCGGGCGAGGACAACCGCAACGTCGCGCGCATGTCGCTCCTGCTCGCGGGCCTTCCCGTCTCCGTCGGCGGCACCACCATCAACCGGCTCTGCGGCTCGGGCATGGACGCGGTGATCACCGCGGCGCGGGCGATCCGCGCCGGCGAGGCCGAGCTGATGATCGCCGGCGGCGTGGAGAGCATGAGCCGCGCACCCTTCGTGCTGCCCAAGGCGGAAGCCGCCTATTCGCGGCAGGCGGAGATCCACGACACGACCATCGGCTGGCGCTTCGTCAACCCGCTGATGAAGAGGCGGTACGGCGTCGATTCCATGCCGGAGACCGGCGAGAACGTCGCCGAGCAGTTTTCGGTGAGCCGGCAGGACCAGGACGCATTCGCGCTGCGCTCGCAGGCGAAGGCGGCGCAAGCGCAGGCAAACGGCCGCCTCGCCCGCGAGATCACACCGGTCGCGGTCCCCGTCCGCAAGGGCGATCCCGTGCGCGTCGAGAAGGACGAGCATCCGCGCGCCACGACGCTGGAGGCGCTCGGCAAGCTCGCCACGCCCTTCCGCAAGGAGGGCGGCACGGTGACGGCGGGCAATGCCTCGGGCGTCAACGACGGCGCGGCGGCGCTGATCGTCGCCTCGGAGGCGGCCGCGCGCCGATACGGCCTCACGCCGATGGCGCGCATCCTCGGCGGCGCGAGCGCCGGGGTGGAGCCGCGCATCATGGGCATCGGGCCCGCGCCCGCCGCCGAGAAGCTGATGGCGCGGCTCGGCATGACGGCCGGGCAATTCGACGTCATCGAGCTCAACGAGGCCTTCGCCAGCCAGGCGCTCGCCACGCTGCGCCTGCTTCGCATCGCCGACGACGATCCGCGCGTCAACCGCAACGGCGGGGCGATCGCGCTCGGCCATCCGCTCGGCATGTCGGGCGCGCGCATCGCCGGCACGGCGGCGCTGGAGCTGCAGCTCGGCGGCGGGCGCCATGCGCTGTCGGCCATGTGCATCGGCGTCGGACAGGGGATCGCCGTCGCCTTGGAACGGGCCTGAGTGATGCGGCCCGCGCGGCAGTCAGAGCGTCTTCCGCTCCGGGGACAGGACGGGGCGCGGCCGGGCCGCAAGCTCGATCGCCTCCTCCTCGCCGATTCCGGTCATGCAGAGCAGGCGCACCACCGTCTCCTCGATCAGCGACGGCGCCAGCTCGCCGCGGGTGATCGACAGGCTGACGCCGACGATGGCGAAGGTCGCCATCTTCCAGGTCAGCGCCGCGTCCGCGACGCGGAACCGGCCGGCGCGGGTGGCGTTCTCCAGGTCGCGGATGGCAAAGGGTCCCATCACGCGGAACATCGCGCCGGCGATGACCTCCGGCCGGTTCAGCAGCTGCTTCCAGCGCATGTCGCCGGTCGCGTGGTCGATGACGGTGCGCACGCCGAAGGCATAGACCTGGGCCGGATCGGAGAAGGTGTCCGTCACCTCCTCGATGCGCAGAGCGAGATTGTGCATCACCCGCTCCATCACCGAGATGGCGAGGTCGTCCTTGGACTTGAAATAGCTGTAGACCGTGCCGGCGCCCACATCCGCCAGCTCGGCGATCTCGTGCATGGTGGCGCTGTCTATGCCCTTCTCGGAGATCACCCGGTAGCCCGCCTGCACCAGCGCCTCGCGGTTGCGCTCCTGCCTCAGAGCCACCCTGCCTTTCGGCGGAACCTTGCTTGCCGTCACAGAACCCACCCCCTCCCCGTCGCCTCTTCCTGCTTGCCGCAGGAGGGACGGCAAAGTCAAGTTCGAATGACGGTCGGAATTGAACAAATTCACGACCGGCCAAAATCACAATTGACATAAAATCGAAACTGAATGACGTTCATTTATATCGCGCAGGAGGAAGCGCTCAGGGAGGCTTACATGAACATGCATGTCGATTCGCGCATCACGGAATCCGAGGTCAAGGCGGTGGCCGAGAGCCTCGTCCCGGTCTTTTCCGAACGCGCCTTGCAGACCGACAGGGACCGCAAGGTGCCGGCCGAGAACATCAAGCTCCTGCACGACAGCGGGCTGCTCGGCATCTTCCGCGCCCGCAGGTGGGGCGGCTCCGAACTGTCCATGCGCGCCCATGTCGACGCCGTCGCCACCGTGGCGCGCGGCTGCCAGGCGACGGCCTGGGTGCTCGGCGTCTACCATGCGCACGACTACATCATCGGCCACATGGCCGAGAAGGCGCAGGCCGAGATCTATTCCACCGGCGAGATCCAGGCGGTCGCCGCCGTCATCGGCCCGCGCGGCCGGGCCGTGCGCCAGGCGGACGGCTCCTACATCCTGAACGGCTTCTGGCCCTTCGTCTCGGGCAATTCCGCCTCGCACTGGCTGCTGCTCGGCGCGGAGGTCTTCGACGAGGCCGGCAACAAGCTGGACGAGGGCGATCTCGCCGTCCCGGTCGGCGACGTCGAGGCGATCGACGACTGGCACGTGGCCGGCCTGCAGGGCACCGGCTCCAACTCGGTGAAATGCACGAACGTCCCGGTGCCCGCCCACCGCTTCGTCTCGCTGCCGGCGATCCTGGAGAACCAGACGCCGGTCTTCGCGCAGCCGGACGCGCCGGCCATCTACAAATGTCAGGGCGGGCCGGCGCTCGGCATGTATATCGCCACCTCCGCGCTCGGCGCCGCACGGCGCGCGCTGGAGGAGTTCCTGAAGGTCGTTCCCGGCAAGAAGGTCATGTACACGAGCCACATCTCGCACGAGTGGAGCGCGCTGCAGATCGCCGTCGGCGAGGCCGCCTCCATGATCAATGCCGCCGAGCTGATCTTCTACCGGGCCGCCGATGACGTCGACGACCATGCCCGCCGCGGCGAGAAGATGCCGATGGAGATGCGCGGCCGCATCCGCATGGACATCACCACCGTGCCGCGGCTCTGCCGGGACGCCGTCCACAAGCTCTACACGATCGGCGGGGCGGCCGGCCTGTCGCTCAAGAGCCCGATCCAGCTCAACGCCCGCAACCTGCAGGCCGCCAGCATGCACGGCTTCCTGCTGCACGACGCGGGTGCGGAGATCTACGGCCGGGTGCTGCTCGGTGTCGATCCCGGCACCGGCGTCATCTGAGGCCGGGCCGATGGATGCGACGACAACGCGCCTCGCGCCCGTGCCGGCGGCGGACTATGTCGCGGCGATCGCCCAACACGTCTCGTCGGTCTGCGTCATCACCACCGAGCTGGACGGCGAGCGCTTCGGCCTGACGGCGACGGCCGTCTCCTCCGTCTCGGCCGAGCCGCCGCGGCTCCTCGTCTGCGTCAACAAGAACGGGCTGACGCACGAGAAGATCGCCGCGGCCGGGCGCTTCTGCGTCAACGTCCTGGCCGAGGGCCAGGACAAGGTGGCGATGGTGTTCGCCGGCATGGGCGGCAGCAAGGAGGACCGTTTCGCGACGGGAGAATGGGTGCGGATGAAGACCGGCGCCCCGGCGCTGGCCGGGGCTCTCGCGACCTTCGATTGCCTCGTCGGCGAGACCTCCGACCAGGCGAGCCACACCGTCTTCTTCGGCGACGTGGTGGCGACGGGCCACGTCAAGGGGCAGGACACGCTGCTCTACGGCGCGCGCCGCTTCCGCCAGCTGCGCAAGATCTTCGCCGGCTTCGGCGGCGGCGGGGACGACTACCTATAGGAACGGTTTGGGCGCGGCATCGGGAGGATGCGCGCCGGGAGGGGAACATGTCACGCTATTTCACCGAAGAGACCTCGATGGAAACGGTCAACGCCCGCATGGGCGCGGATGTCGATCCGCGCCTGCGGGAGGTCATGGCCTGTCTGGTCAGGCACCTGCACGCCTTCGCCAAGGAGATCCACCTGACCCAGGAGGAGTGGGAGGTCGGCATCGACTTCCTGACGAAGACCGGGCAGATCTGCAGCGGCGAGCGGCAGGAATTCATCCTGCTGTCGGACGTGCTCGGCTTCTCGATGCTGGTGGACGCGATCAACAACCGCCGCCCCGCCGGCGCGACGGAGAACACCGTCTTCGGTCCCTTCCACGTCGACGGCGCGCCGGTCCGGGCGATGGGCACCTGCATCTCGCTCGACGGCAAGGGCGAGAGCTGCCTGTTCGAGGGCAAGGTGATCGACCTGCACGGCAACCCGATCGAGGGCGCCAGGGTGGACGTCTGGTCCGACAATGCCGACGGCTTCTACGACGTCCAGCAGCCCGGCATCCAGCCGAAGTGGAACAATCGCGGCGTGTTCGTCACCGGAAAGGACGGGGCCTATTCCTTCGTCGGCATCAAGCCGGTCTCCTATCCCATCCCCGACGACGGTCCCGTCGGCAAGATGCTGGGAAAGCTCGGCCGGCATCCCTACCGGCCCGCGCACATGCATTACCTGGTGACGGCCGACGGCTACCAGCGGCTGGTGACGCACACCTTCGTCGGCGACGACGCGTACCTGGAATCGGACGCCGTCTTCGGCGTGAAGAAGTCGCTGGTGGCGCCTTTCGAGCGCCTGAAGGACGGCGCCACGCTCTGGCGCTCGCCCTTCGACTTCGTCCTCACGCCCGTCTCCGCCTGAGGAAAGCCGATGCCGCTCGTCAAGATCCATGTGGAGAACGTCGTCTGGAGCGAACGGGGCGCGGCGCTGACCGGCGCCCTGAAGCCGATCCGCGCCATGCTCTGCGAGACGTTCAAGGTCGACGCCGGCCTCTGCCAGCTGGCGATCATCCCGGTCTACGGGGTCGACGACCAGGCGCCGGTGGCGGCCGAGATGCAGATCCTGCCGAAACCGGAGCGGACCCGCGAGGTGATCCTCGGGGCCTGCGAACGGCTGCGCGACATGCTCGCCGAAGCCTCCGGCGAGCGCACGGTGATACGCTCGACGCAGCTTGATCCCGAGACCTATCTCGCCCTGAAATAGGGCGGTGCCGCCGCCGGCTATGGAAAACCGCGGATCGGTCCGGTCCCGCGGCTTCCGGCGTTTCGGGCTGCCATTGTTGCGTGCGATAATTGAACTAAATTCAATATAAGAACAAATCGCCTTGACCCTGCCGCCCTCCGTCGCCCAATCTCACTCTTGAAATCTCGCAAGAAACGCGGCGCCGCGCAGGAGAGGGTGGGCGGCATCCGCACCGAGAAACGGGCAAACCGGGAGGGTCTTCATGTCCAGAATCATCATGCTCAACCGCAGACAGGTACTTCGCGGCGCCGGCGCGCTTCTGGCGGCACCGGCGATCCTGCGCGCCACACGCGCCTCGGCGCAGGACGCGGTCTTCAAGATCGGCTACGTCTCGCCCAACACCGGCCCGATCGCCGGCTTCGCCGAGGCGGACGCCTTCATCCTCGACGGCGTGCGCAAAGCCTTCGCCGGCCTCACCAACAACGGCAAGCCGGTTTCGGTGGAGATCATCACCAAGGACAGCCAGTCGAGCTCCAACCGCGCCGCCGAGGTCGCCACCGAGCTCATCGAGAAGGACGGCGTGAACATGCTGCTCGCCTCCGCCTCGCCGGACACGGCCAACCCGGTCGCCGACCAGGCGGAGCTGAACGAGATCCCCTGCATCACCTCGGTCACGCCCTGGCAGCCCTATTTCTTCGGCCGCAACGGCGACCCGGCGAGCGGCTTCAGCTGGACCTACCATTTCTTCTGGGGCCTGGAGGACGTCATCGCCAACTTCCTGGCGATCTGGGACCAGTCCGGCGTCGCCAAGAGTATCGGCGGCCTGTTCCCCAACGACGCCGACGGCAACGCCTGGGGCGACGCCAAGCTCGGCATGCCGACGCCGCTTTCCGAGGCCGGCTATGCGCTGGTCGATCCCGGCCGCTACCAGGTCATGAACGCGGACTTCTCCTCGCAGATCGCCGCCTTCAAGAAGGCCGGCTGCAAGATCGTCACCGGCAACATGATCCCGCCTGACTTCGCCACCTTCTGGTCGCAGGCCGGCCAGCAGGGTTTCCGGCCGAAGGTCGTGACCATCGGCAAGGCGCTGCTGTTCCCGTCGGTGATCGAATCCCTCGGCGAGCGCGGCGACGGCCTTACCTCGGAGATCTGGTGGTCGCCGAGCCATCCCTTCACCTCCAGCCTGACGGGCGAAAGCGCGAAGGAGATCGCCGACGGCTACATGGCCGCGACCGGCAAGCAGTGGACGCAGCCGATCGGCTTCAACCATGCCCTGTTCGAGGTCGCCGCCGACGTCATCCGGCGCGCGGACGATCTCTCCGATCCGCAGTCGGTCGTCGACACGCTCGCCGCGACCGACATGCAGTCGATCGTCGGGCCGATCTCCTGGAAGGGCGGGCCGCTCAACCCGGTCAGGAACGTGGTGCGCACGCCGCTGGTCGGCGGCCAGTGGCAGAAGACGGGCGACCGGTTCGAGCTCGTCATCACCAACAACAGCCAGGCCCCGTCGATCCCGGTCGGCGGCGAGCTGAAGCTCCTCTCCTGACGAAAAAAGGCGGGTGGGCCCGGCCCACCCGCAAGGCCATGTCGATACTGGTTCTCGATCAACTCAGCAAACGCTACGGTGCGCTTCTCGTGACGGACGGCATCTCGCTGTCCGTCGACAGGGGCGAGATCGTCGGCATCCTCGGTCCGAACGGCGCGGGCAAGACGACGCTGTTCAACCTGATCGCCGGCACGGTGAAGCCCAATTCCGGCACCATCACCTTCGACGGCCGCGACATCACCCGCGAGGGGGCGGCCGTGCGCTGCCGGGCCGGCATCTCCCGTTCCTTCCAGGTGCCGCAGCCCTTCACCGGCATGACCGTGTTCGAGAACGTCCTCGTCGGCGCCACCTTCGGCCGCGACCGGGCGGGCGCGTCGGATTTCGCCATGCGCGCGCTCGAACTCAGCGGGCTGACCCGCAAGGCCAACCAGCTCGCCGGCTCGCTGCCGCTGCTCGACCGCAAGCGGCTGGAGCTGGCGCGCGCGCTTGCCACCGACCCGAGCCTGCTGCTGCTCGACGAGATCGCCGGCGGGCTGACCGACAGCGAGTGCCACGAACTGCTGGAGGTGCTGCGCGAGGTGAACGCCGCGGGCGTGACCATGGTCTGGATCGAGCACGTGGTCCACGCGCTGCTCTCGGTCGCGCAACGGCTGGTGGTGGTCGATTTCGGCCGCAAGATCGCCGACGGCGTGCCGGACGCGGTGATGGCCAGCAGGGAAGTGAAATCCGTCTATCTCGGGGACGACGTCCATGTCTGAACCGCTCCTCACCGTCGAGAGACTGAACGCCTTCTACGGCGATGCGCAGGCGCTGTTCGACGTCGACCTGACGCTCGCCCGCGGCGAGCTGCTCGCGCTGATCGGCGCCAACGGCGCGGGCAAGAGCACGCTGCTCAAATGCCTGACCGGCCTCGTGAAGAACCGCACGGGCACGATCCGCTTCAAGGGCGAGGACCTCATCCCCGTGCCCGCCTTCGAGATCACCGCGCGGGGCATCGCGCTGGTGCCGGAGGGCCGGCGGCTCTTTCCCTCGCTCAGCGTCGAGGAGAACCTGCTTCTCGGCGGCAAGGTCGCCCGCCCGGGCGCCTGGTCCCTGGAAGCGATCTACGACCTGTTCCCGATCCTGAAGGAGAAGCGGAAATCCCCGTCCACCCTGCTGTCCGGCGGCCAGCAGCAGATGGTAGCGATCGGGCGGGGGCTGATGTCCAATCCGGATATCCTGCTGCTCGACGAGCTGAGCCTCGGGCTTGCGCCGGTCGTCATCAAGGACATCTACGACCTCCTGCCGAAGATCGCCGGAAACGGCCTCTCCGTCATCCTCGTCGAGCAGGACGTCAGCCGGGCGCTCGGCGTCGCCGACCGCTTCATGTGCATGCTGGAGGGCAAGGTGAAGCTGGAGGGCAGGCCGGACGCCTTCGGCCGCGAAGAGATCACCAACGCCTATTTCGGGACCTGACGGGATGGAATGGATCAACATCATAGTCCAGGGCATTCTGGTGGGCGGCCTCTACGCGCTCTTCGCCACCGGCCTGTCGCTGATCTTCGGCGTCATGCGCCTCGTCAACATCGCCCATGGCGACCTGATCATCGCCGCCGCCTATCTCGCCTATACGGTGATCCAGCTCACCGGCCTGCATCCGCTGGCGAGCCTCGTCGTCGTGCTGCCGCTTTCCGCGCTGTTCGGCTACGGGCTGCAGCTCGCCGTCCTCAACCGCACGCTGGACAAGGGCATCCTGCCGCCGCTGCTCGTGACCTTCGGCCTGTCGATCATCATCCAGAACTTCCTGCTCGAAACCTTCAGCGCCGACAGCCGCAGGCTCAATGCGGGCGCAATCGAGATCAGCAGCTTCAGCCTGATGCCGGGCCTCGACATCGGCTATGTGCCGCTTCTCACCTTCGCCTGCGCGGTCGCGGTGGTCTGGGGCCTGCAATACCTCTTCTATCACAGCCCGATGGGGCGCTCCTTCCGCGCGGTGTCCGACGATCCGGAGGTCTCGCAGCTGATGGGCCTCAACAACCGCACCGTCTATGCCGCCGCCATGGCGCTCAGCATGGTCGTCGTGGCGATCGCCGGCGTGCTGCTCGCCATCCGCTCCAATTTCGACCCGTTCATGGGGCCGGGCCGGCTGATCTTCGGCTTCGAGGCGGTGATCATCGGCGGCCTCGGCAATCTCTGGGGCACGCTCGCCGGCGGCGTCATCCTGGGCGTGGCCCAGGCCGTCGGCGCCCAGATCGATCCCGGCTGGCAGCTGCTCGCCGGACACATCGTTTTCCTCCTCATCCTGGCGGTCAGGCCGCAGGGCCTGTTCCCGAAGGGGGTCGCATGAACCGGTTCCACGTCACGCGCGCCACGGGGCTCAGCCGCTTCGCGCTTGCGCTGTCCGTCCTTCTCGTCGTCGTCCTGGCCGCGGCCCCGTGGTGGGGGTCGACGGCGACGCTGCGCCTCATCGGCGAGATGATGATCTACCTGGCGCTGGCGAGCCTGTGGAACCTGCTTGCCGGCTATACCGGCCTCGTCTCCGTCGGCCAGCAGGCCTATGTCGGCTTCGGCGGCTACATGCTCTTCACCATCGCGCTCTATCTCGGCTGGAACCCGCTGGTCGCCATCCCGCTGGCGGGCCTTGCCGCGGCGCTCGTCTCCATTCCCGTCGCCAAGCTGGTGTTCCGGCTGAACGGGGCCTATTTCGCCATCGGCACCTGGGTCGTGGCAGAGGTCTTCCGCCTCGGCTTCGCGCAGATGTCCTCGCTCGGCGGCGGCTCCGGCTCCAGCCTGCCGGTCGCCATCATGCGGGACATGGCCTCGTCCAAGGCGATGCGGGAATCCCTGATCTACTGGGCGGCGCTGGCGCTCGGCGCCGGATCGGTCGCCTTCGTCTACCTGCTCCTGCGCTCGCGCATCGGCCTGGCGCTGACGGCGATCCGCGACAACGAGACGGCCTCCTCCAGCCTCGGCATCGCCATCCCGCGCATCAAGCTCGCCGTCTATGTCTGCGTTGCCGCCGCGACCGCGATGGTCGGCGCGCTGATCTTCCTGCAGAAGCTGCGCATCGCCCCGGACGCGGCCTTCTCCGTCAACGACTGGACCGTGCTCGTCATCTTCATGGTGGTGATCGGCGGCATCGGCACCATCGAGGGGCCGATCATCGGCACGATCCTGTTCTTCGTGCTGCGCGAGTTCCTCGCCGATCTCGGCTCCGTCTACCTGATGATCCTCGGCGCGCTCGCCATCGCCGTGATGATGCTGTCGCCGCAGGGCATATGGGGTCTGATCGCCGGGCGCCGGGGCCTGTCGCTGTTCCCGGTCGGATACCGCGTCGAGACGAGAGGGGAGAAGCCGTGAAGCCTTTCATCTACATGCCCGTGCCGACGCGCGTCGTGTTCGGCCACGGCCGCATCACGCAGGCCCGGGCCGAGGCGGAGCGCCTCGGCATGACGCGGCCGATCGTCATCGCGACGGCGCAGCAGGCGGACGCCTGCGAGGATCTCGCCCGCGCGATCGGCGGCCTCGCCTATCCGCACGCGGTGATGCACACGCCGGTCGACGTCACCGAGACGGCCGTCGCCTTCGTCCGCGACAACGGCGTCGACGGGATCGTGTCGCTCGGCGGCGGCTCCTCGACCGGGCTCGGCAAGGCGATCGCGCTGCGCACCGATCTCGACCAGCTCGCCATCCCGACCAGCTATGCCGGATCGGAGATGACCGACATCCTCGGCGAGACCGAGGGCGGGCTGAAGACGACGAGGCGCGATCCCGCCATCCGGCCGGAGACGGTGATCTACGATCCCGACCTCCTCGCCACGCTGCCGGACGCCTTCGCCGCGACCAGCGGCCTCAACGCGATCGCGCATGCGGTCGAGGCGCTCTATGCGGCGGACGGCAATCCCATCGTCACGCTGATGGCAGAAGACGGCATCCGCGCGCTGGCCGCGGCCCTGCCGAAAGGCCGCGCGGGCCACGACGAGGCGCTTTACGGTGCCTGGCTCTGCGGCGCCGTGCTCGGCAGCGCCGCCATGGCGCTGCATCACAAGCTCTGCCACGTGCTCGGCGGCACCTTCAACCTACCGCATGCGGAGACCCACGCGGTCGTGCTGCCGCACGCCACCGCCTACAACGCGGCGGCCGCCCCCGGCGCCATGGCGCGCATCGCCCGGGCGCTCGGCGCGGACGATGCCGCCATGGGCCTCCACGTGCTTTCGAAATCGCTGAGTGCGCCGCTTTCGCTGAAGGAGATCGGCATGCCGGAGGACGGGCTGGAGAGGGCCGCCGATATCGCCGTCGCGAGCCCCTATCCCAATCCGCGCCCGCTGGAGCGCGCCGCTATCCGGCGCCTGCTCGACGACGCATTCCACGGCCGCCCGCCCGCGGCCGGCTGAACGCAAAAAAACGGGAGGATACATTGGCAGACATCACCACCGACGTCCTGATCATCGGCACCGGGCCGGCGGGCACGGCGACCGCCGCGCTCCTGTCGAGCTACGGCGTCGACAACCTGATCGTCAACCGCTACCGCTGGCTCGCCAACACGCCGCGCGCGCACATCACCAACCAGCGCTGCATGGAGGTGCTGCGCGACCTCGGCCGGGACGTCGAGGACGAGGCCTACATGTTCGCCACCGGGCAGGACCTGATGGGCGAGAACGTCTTCTGCGTCAGCCTGGCGGGCGAGGAGCTCGGCCGGATGAAGAGCTGGGGTACCCACCCCATGTCGCGCGCCGAGCACCAGCTCTCCTCGCCCTGTCACATGAACGACCTGCCGCAGACCTTCATGGAGCCGCTCCTGTTCAAGACTGCGTGCACGCGCGGCACTCAGGCGCGCATGAGCACCGAGTTCCTGTCCTTCGCGCAGGACGACGACGGCGTGACGGCGACCTGTCGCGACCGGCTGACGGGCAAGGACTTCACCATCCGGGCAAGATATCTTGTGGGCGCCGACGGCGCCAATTCGCTGGTCGCCCAGCAGGCGGGCCTGCCCTTCGAGGGCCGCATGGGCGTCGGCGGCTCGATGAACATCCTGTTCCGGGCCGATCTCTCGCGCCACGTCGCCCACCGCCCCTCGGTGCTCTACTGGGTGATGCAGCCCGGCGCCGACGTCGGCGGCATCGGCATGGGCCTGGTGCGCATGGTGCGGCCGTGGAACGAATGGCTGATCGTCTGGGGCTACGACATCGGCCAGCCGGCGCCGGTGGTGGATGCGGCGATGGCGACGAACGTCGCGCGCCAGCTCGTCGGCGATCCGGAGCTGGAGATCGAGCTGCTCTCGGCCAACACCTGGACGGTCAACAACATGTTCGCGACGAACATGCAGGAGGGCCGCGTCTTCATCATGGGCGACGCGGCGCACCGGCATCCGCCCTCGAACGGCCTCGGTTCCAACACCTCGATCCAGGACGCCTTCAACCTCGCCTGGAAGCTCGCCATGGTGGTGAAGGGCGAGGCGTCGCCGACGCTGCTCGACAGCTACAGCGAGGAGCGCGTGCCGGTCGCCCGCCAGATCGTCACCCGCGCCAACAAGTCGATTGGCGAGTTCGGGCCGATCTTCGAGGCGCTCGGCATGGACGGCGGCGTCGACCACGACAAGATCCAGCGCAACATGGACCAGCGCTGCGACGCCACGCCCGCCGCCGAGCGGCAGCGCGAGGCGCTGCGCAAGGCGATCGCCTTCAAGAAATACGAGTTCGATTGCCACGGCGTCGAGATGAACCAGCGCTACGCGTCCGGCGCGGCCGTCACCGTCGGCGAGCCGGAGCCGGCCTATCCGCAGGACGCGGAGCTGCACTATGCGCCGACCACATGGCCGGGCGCGCGCCTGCCGCATGCCTGGGTCTACGACCGCGCCGGCGCCAGGCACTCGACCCTCGACCTCACCGGCCGGGGCCGGTTCACGCTGCTCACCGGCATCGGCGGCGAGGCCTGGGTGGCGGCGGCCGAAGCGGTGGGAGACGCGCTCGGGATCAACGTCCGCACCCACGTCATCGGCCCGCGCCGGGACTACGAGGATCACGGCGGGGAATGGGCGGAGCTGCGGGAGGTTACGGATGCCGGCTGCGTGCTGGTGCGGCCCGACCATCACGTGGCCTGGCGCAGCGCCGGGCTCGGCGCCGATCCCGCTGCCGAGCTCACGCGCGTGCTCCGCGCCGTCCTCGGCCGATGAGGAAAGCCCGGCCGGCCGCTATTTCAGGAGCGGCCGGACGTTCTTCTGCAGCGCCAGCAGCGGTTCGAGATACTGGGTGCGCAGCTCCGCCGGATCGGCATGGAGGGCGGCGACGCCGGTATTGAGCGCCGCGACGGTCTGGCCGCGGGCGTTGAGGATCGGCACGGCGATGGAGCGCAGGCCGATCTCGACCTCCTGGTCGATGATGGCATAGCCTTGCGCCTTCACCGCCCTCAGCTCCGCCACGATGTCCTCGATATCGGTGCGGGTCATGCGGGTGCGCTGCTCCAGCGGGCGCATGGCGAGGATGGCACGCGCCTCCTCCTCCGGCAGCGAGGCGAGAATCACCCGGCCCATCGAGGTGCAATAGGCCGGCAGGCGGCTGCCGGGCATCAGGCTGATCGACATGACCCTCTGCTGGGCCGAACGCGCCACGTAGACGATATCCCAGCCGTCGAGGATCGACACCGAGACGCTCTGGCCGATCTCGGCGGAGAGCGTGTCCAGCCAGGGCTGGACGATGCGCGGCAGCGGCATGGTGGCGAGACACCCGGTGCCGAGGCGCAGAACGCGCGGCGTCAGGCTGAAATACTTGCCGTCGTAATTGGCGTAGCCGAGCGTGTGCAGCGTCAGGAGGCAGCGGCGCGCGGTCGCCCGGTCGAGCCCGGTGATCTGCGACGCGTCGCTGATCGACATGCGCTCCGTCTCGGCGGTGAACGCCTCGATGACGCTGAGGCCCTTCGCCAGCCCGCCGAGATAATCAGTTTCCTTGATGGCCATGATGCATTTCCGTGCGGAATACGAACAAATTTCAATATACGCACAAAATAGCGTGACCCGCAACTTCATTCCGTGCGGGATGAGGCAAGGAGGGAGCGCGGGAAAAGCCGTCCGCGCCATGGCAATGCGAGGAATAGCTTATCGGCGGCTAGCACGCATCCATTCATTCTCATGTGCTGTCACGACGAGAAGAGGAAGCGGCATGGTGGCCCCGATCGTGCCGAAGGGATCGCCGCCCACGAATTGCGCGTGATGCACGGAGTGCTTTCGGTATCGTAGGTTTGAGCGGCCTGTTGCGCCGAACGAGGTGTCGGAGTCGCCACTGCTCGCCGGAGAAACCGGGATACCGTCGGGACCGGTTTCATGCTGCCGGCGGCCGCTCCCGCGAACTCGCGGGAACGGCCGGCAGGCATGCAGGCACCGTCACATGCCGGACGTGAACAGCAGCGTGAGCGGCGGAAAGAGAATGGTCAGGACGAGAAGCACCAGCGCCCAGAGGAGGAACGGCATTATTTCCCGCGCGATGCTCACGAACGGCACGCGCGATATGCTGGACACCACGAAAAGCAGCAGGCCGACCGGCGGCGTGATCAGGCCGATCATCAGGTTGATGACGACGGTCGCGCCGAAGTGGACGGGATCGATGCCGAGCTCGTGCCCAATCGGGATCAGCGCCGGCAGGAATATGACCATTGCCGGCAGCGGCTCCAGCACCAGCCCGACGATCAGCAGGAAGACGTTGACGATGATGAGGACAACGATCGGATTGGTCGAGATGCTGTGGATGGCGTCCACGACATGGTCGGCGACCTGGCTTTCCGCGACCAGCCACGAAAACGGCGCGGCGGCGGCGAGGAGGAAGAGGATCACGGCGCTCGAGCGTCCGGCGGAGGCGAACAGAGCCGGCAGGTCCGCTATCGCGATCGACCGGTAGACGAAGAAGCTGACCAGGAGGGCATACACGACGGCGACCGCCGCGATCTCGGTGTCCGTCATGTAGCCGAGCCGGATCCCCACCAGGATGATGACCGGCATCAGGATGGCCCAGCCGGCATTGAGCGACACCTGCACCTTCTCCGCCCATCCGACCCTTTCGCCGGCCGGCAGGTTTCGTCGCCGGCCGATCACCGCGGCGATCGTCATGAACCCGACCGCGAGGATCAACCCCGGAAGCAGGCCGGACATGAACATCTTGGCCACGGACACGTTGGCCATCTGCGCATAGATCACCATCGGAATGGAGGGCGGGAGAATGGGGGCGACAAGCGCACCCGCGGCGACGATCGCGCTCGGATAGGTCTTGCCGTAGCCCTTGGCCTCCATCTCCGGGATCATCGCCTTGCCGATGGCGACCGCGTCGGCTACCGCCGAGCCGGAGATGCCGCCCATCATGAGGTTCGCGCCGACGGAGACCTGCCCCAGGCTGCCGCGCCCGCGGCCGACCCACACGGAGGCGAAATTGATGAGATGCCGCGTTATGCCGCCGCGGTTCATGATCTCGCCGGCGAGGATGAAGAGAGGAATCTGCACCAGCGCGTAAAGGCCGATCCCGCCCAGCATCGAGTTGGGCAGCATGACCATGTCGACGAAGCGATCGGTCTTGAGCTCGATCCCGAGCCAGGCGGCGATGATCATCGCAAAGCCGATCTCCGTGCCGATGAACAGCAGCACGAGGAAGATGATGAACAGGGACGACATCCTCAGCCCTCCTGCTCGGCGGAGCCAAGAACGATCCGGCGCACGATGCGCCACGCCGTGAGCGGCACCATCAGCGCGATGCCCACCAGTATCCCGCTGGCCGGCACAGCCAGGGACAGGTCCGTCCCCAGCACGATCTGATATTGCGCGGCCTGGACCATCTGCCAGCACTTCACGGTGAGGATCAGCAGCAGCACCAGAAGGAGCGCGTCTATGAACGTATCGATCCACACCACCAGCCACGGGGGCAGCGAATCCTGGAGGATCGTGACGCGTATATGCTCGTTGGCGGAAAACGCCCGGACGACCCCGATGAAGCAAAGCCACGTGAGCCCGATCTTGACGTATTCCTCCGGCGAGTCCCGCCAGAACGGAAAGAAGTTCCGGTCGATGAACTGCGAGAAGACGACCGCGAGCAGGCCGGCGATCAGCAGGCCGATGACCGTGTCCAGCAGCCTTCCGAACCAGAAGCCGAAGATCCCGACGTATCGATCGATTGTAGTAAACTTCATACACGGTTCCTCATTCGGCCAGGCGGGCCAAGCAGAGCTTGGATCTGCGGTTTCGTGGACGGCTTGCTTACGGAAACGGCACAGGGCGCGCCCATCCGGGGGACGGGCGCGCCCTTGGAGCCGGGGCGCTATTCCTGCATCGCCCGGATCTGCTCGACCAGCCCTTCCGGCCAGACCTTGCCCTCGAAGGGCAGGTGCACGTCCTTGAGGAACGCGCGGAACGCCTCCGTATCCGGCTGCGTGACCGTGACGCCCTCGGCCTCGAAGATCGCGTAGCCCTCGGCGTCGATCTTCTCACCGGCCGCCGTCATCGCCGTGCCGCCGGCCTTCGCCGCCTCGAGGAAGATGGACCGCTCCTCGTCGGTGAAGGAATTCCACAGCTTGTCGTTGATGTACCAGGCGGCGGTCTCGTAGATGTGCTCGGTCGGCGTGAAGTGCTTGGCGACCTCGTACCACTTGTATCCGACCGCCGCGTCGATGCCGTTCTCGTGCCCGTCGACCTGATGGCGCTCGATGGCGTTGTAGGTATCCCCGAGGCCGAGGACGACGGGCCGCGCGCCCATGGCCTCGAACGCCGCCCGTATGCCGTCGATCGGCGGTATCCGGATCTTCAGCCCCTGCAGGTCCTCGGGCTTCGCGATGGCACGCTGGCTGTTCTGCACCGCTCTGGGCGAACGGGCGCCGTAGACGGCGAAGATCCGCACGCCGGACTGTTCGGCAAGGTCGTCGTAGAGCCCCTTGAAGAGCTCGCCGTTGGCGATCTTCTCCGCCTGCTCCTTGGATTTGAACAGGTACGGGACATAGGCGACGTTGAGGGCCTGGCCGCCGCGCAGGACACCGGCATTGCCGATCGCGAGATAGGTCATGTCCACCGTGCCGAGCTGCACGCCGTTGATCAGCGACTGGATGTCGCCGAGCTGGCTGTCGGGATAGACGCGAACCTTGATGCGCCCCTCGGAAAGGCGCTCCACCTCGTCTGCGAAGACCGGCAGCGCCACATGGATCGTGCTCGACGTCGGCCAGGGCGAGCCCAGCCGGATTTCCTTGACCTCCTGCGCCATCGCATGGACGGCACCGGACGCGACCAAAGCCATGGTCATGAGAATCTGCGAAAATTTCATCCTCTTCCTCCCAATTGGCCGCTTGCTGTCAGCGGCGGTAAATAGCGCACGTCCCATCCTCGGACGCGCATCGGACAGTCGGACGTCAACGGCCGTCCGAAGTCTTCCCCCTCGCGCCACGCACGCCTTCCGGTGCGCGGCGCCAGCCGTTGTGCGTCAGGTTATGCGGCGGACGCTTTCGAGAATCTCCTCCGGCTCGAACACCTTCTTCCAGTCGTTCTTCATGAGGGCCGGCACGCCGAATTCGATCGCCTTGTTGCAGGCATCCGAAAAGACGCCGGGCGTCTCCTCGAAAATGACGGCGCCGAGCACGTTCATGTGGCCGAGCAGGAAATCGCGCGCGGCCTCCTTCGGCACGCCGCGCTCGACGCATTCGTCCATCGCCTCGCGCATGACGCTGAGCAGCGAGGCGCAGACCGTCTCCGACAGGCCGGGCTCGAGAAGCGCGATCTGCTCGACCGTCACCCTGTGCGAGCGCATCACCGGCGCCCAGATGACCTTGGCGACCTCCTCGCCGAGCGCGTAGGCTTCCTCCGGCCCCTGCATGAGAGCCGAGACGATGTGCTGCTTGGCGGCGACACCGCCGAAGAAATCGCGCTTGGCGGCAGGCTCCGTCTCGTCGTTGAAGATCGGGGGATGGCACGGATGCGTCACGAAATAGCTGATGTCCTCACGGGCGGGCAGATGCCCGGCCATCGGCGCCGCAGCGTCCAGGATGACGAGCATGGTGCCGGCCGCAAGCTTGTCGACGATGCCGCCGGCGACCTTGCCGATCGCGGTGTCCGGTACGGCGAGGATGACCACCTCCGCCCCGTTCAGCGCATCGTCCATGCCCACGGTGCGGATTCCGAGGTCCTTCTCCAGCCGCGCCTTGCCGGCATCGCTGACCTCGACATGGCGGACCTGAAAGCGCGAGCCGATCAGGTTCTTGGACAGGCGATATCCCATTTTCCCGCCCGCGCCGACCAGGGCAATTACCGTCATTTCCCGTTCCTTCCTTCCATTCCGGATCTGGTGGCCGCCGGGGTTTCCCAGAGCCATCGATTAAACAACTGAATATCAGACATTTGACAAGCTGTCGAGCATGCGGCCCTTCATGACGGCGCTACGCCGATATTTTTGGCGCGTTCCGGCATCCAGTACGTCCCGGAACGTCGTTCCCGCCGGCCCGCCGAAAGCCTGAACGATCCGATGGCCCGCAAACCACAGGCGCCCGACGCACACGTCGACCCGGAGCGTTTCCGCTTCCTTTCGAAGCGTGAAGCCGTTCCGCTTCCCATGTCACACGGTTCCGGAAGCGGGGTCGCTGCCGGGATTCCCCTCGCGCCGGAGGCAGGATGCATCGATGTCTGCGACGCTTCGGATGCCGCAGAGGGCGAGCACGCGGTCCATCTCCTCGCGCAGGATCTCGAGCACCTGGCGAACGCCGTATTCTCCGCCGGCGGCCAGGCCCCAGAGCTGGGGCCGACCGATGAGACATGCCGCAGCCCCCAGCGCGCGCGCCCTGACCACGTCCGCGCCCCGCCTGACACCTCCGTCCAGCAGCACCGGCACACGGCCGGCGACAGCCTCCACGATCGCCGGCAGGACCTCGATCGTCGCGGGGGCGCCGTCGAGCTGGCGGCCGCCGTGGTTCGACACGATGATGCCGTCCGCCCCCCGCTCGATGGCCTCGACGGCATCGAGCGGATGCAGGATCCCCTTTACCAGCAGCTTTCCCGGCCATGTCCTGCGGGCGGCGTCGATATCGTCCCAGGACACGTCGGGATTGAGGTTGCTGGCCATGTAGGCGCTCAGCGCCATGATGCTGGCATGCTCGGCGGAGGCGTAGTTGGCGAAGGTCAGGTTCGGCGTGCGCAGCATCCGCAACCCCCAACCCGGGTGCAGAATCAGGTCGACCGCATTCCGCACGGTGATCCGCGGCGGAACGACGAAGCCGTTCCGGACGTCGCGCTCGCGAAACCCGGGCACCTGGTTGTCGATGGTGATCACCATGGCGTCGTAGCCGCTCGCGAGCGCCCGCTCGGCGAAGGACCTGGTCAGGCCCCGGTCCCTGTAGATGAAATTCTGGAACCAGTTCGGCCCGGCGGCGTCCCGCGCCAGCCTCTCGATCGTGATCGTCGAGGCATGGCTCATCACATAGGCCGTCCCGGCCGCGTGCGCCGCCCGGGCGGCGGCGAGTTCGCCCTGCGGCCAGAAGAGACCGGCGAAGCCCGTCGGCCCGATGATCAGCGGCATGGACAGCCTGGTGCCGAGAAGCGTGACGGAGAGATCCCGTTCCGCGCCGCCGCTTAGGGGACGCGGCATCAGCTGCAGGTTGCCGAAGGCTTCTTCGTTGCGGCGCATCGTGCGCTCGGTCTCGGCGCCGCCGTCGGCGAAGTCGAACACCATCCGCGGCAGCCTGCGCCGGGCGATTTCCCGCACGGCATCGATGCTTGTGAACCGGTGGTCCCGCGGAACGGTCTCAGATGATTTTTCCGGCATCGCCACGTTCCATGAGCCCCTCGATAGTTCGGATGCTGTAAGCCCCATGCCTTTCTGTCCTGCCCATGTTCGTTCGTCAATCATATTTCCGAATATCAGACATTTAAAAACGCGAAACCCTATCCGAGCGCGAGCTTGAGCCGCGACCCCGCGCGGGAGAGATGCGCACGCATGGCCTCCTTCGCAGCGAGCTCGTTCCGGTCCCTCACGGCGTCGACGATCCGCATGTGCTCGGCGATCGTCAGGTCCATCGTTCCCGGAATGTCGTAGGTCGCCGAATACCATATGCGGACGAGGCCCTGGATCGTCTCGGCCATCGTGGAATAGAGGACGTTGCCCGCCGAGCGCGCAAGAAGCACATGGAACTCGTTGTCGAGCGCCATGAAGCGGGAATAGTCCGAGAAATGGTTCCGCATCTCCTCGACGATCCTGTAGAGCCGCGGCGGGACGTCGTCGCCGCGAAGCTCCGCCGCCTTGGAGGAACACTCCACCTCGATCAGGATCCGCGCCTCGAGCAGATCGTCGAGATTGCGCTCGCTCAGAAGCAGGCCCCACATCATGGCGCCCGCCAGCGCCTCGGAGGACGGCTGCCGCAGGAAGGAGCCCTCGCCGGCGCGCGACTCGATCACGCCCATCACCGCGAGGCTCTTGACCGCTTCCCGGATGGTGGACCGCCCGACGCCGAACTGCGTGGCGAGCTCCTTCTCCGCCGGGATCATGTCGCCTGCCCGCCAGACGCCGCGGCGTATGAGATCGGCGATCGCCTTGACGATTTCCTGCGGCAGGGTCGCGCGCTGGATCGGCACGATCTCCCGCGGCGTCGCGAAGATCCGTTCGGGATCGATGGCTTGCGAGGCGTTTTGCAGGATGTCTTTCTTCACGGATGCCCTCTCGGGTGATGTCGGGTGCACTGTGGCCGACGTTTCAGGATCAATAACATAACGCTGTCGCACCCTTCAATGCGAGCCGATTCCCGGCGTCCCTCCTAGAGGCGATAGACTTTCGCGGCATTGTCCCGGTAGAGCTTCCGCCTGTCGCCCACTGCGCACTCCTCGACGATCCAGTCGACCATCTCGACCCATTCCCCGTAGCCGGTGGTGAGCGCGAGCACCGGCCAGTCGCTTCCGAACATGATGCGGTCGAAGCCGAAGCACTCGATGGCATGATCGACATACGGCCGGATGATCTCGCGGCTCCAGTTCGCCTGATCGGCCTCGGTCACCACGCCCGAGATCTTGCAATGGACATTCGGAAGCGCGGCCAGCTGCCTGAGATTGTCGCGCCAGGGATCGCGCTCTCCGGTCCGGATCGGCGGCTTGCCGATGTGATCCAGCACGATCGTCGTGTCCGGGCAGAGCCGCGCCAGGCCGATGACGCCGGGAAGCTGGTGGTGGAAGACGCAGACGTCGCAGACGATGCCCTGCTCGCCGAGAAGCCGCACGCCCTCGACGAAATCGGGCCGCAGGCAATAGGCGTCGTCGGCCTCGGCCTCGGTGATCCGTCGGATGGCCCGGAAGGTCGGATGGCGCCGCAGATGCTCGATCTGCGGCTGGATCCGGCGGCCGATCTCCAGCGGCGCGGCCGCGATCATGCCGGCGATGGCGGGATGGCGGGCGGCCTGCTCGGCGAGCCAGTCCGCCTCGGCGAGATTGAGGTGCGGATCGACCCAGACTTCCGCGAAAACGAGCTTCTCGACCTCGACGCCGGCCGTTGCCCGGGCATAGTCCTCGAAGAGATGCGGCCGGTTGATTCCCGGGCGCCTCTCCAGCCAGCTATAGCTCAGACGATTCACGTCATAGAGGTGGACATGGCTGTCTATGATCGGAAAGCTCGGCATTCTCTCGTCCTGACGCTGGCTTGAATGGGCGCTTCCTGTCATCGTGAAGCAACTCCATTGACACATCATAATATCAGACATTAGGTTAGTCCAGCATGCCGATCGGCATTGCGAAGGGATTTCACCGGGCGGAGGAAGATATGAAGACGTTTCGTAGAGCGCAGGCGCTCGTCGTGGGGTTGACGGTTGCGCTGGCGTCGCCAGCCCTCGCACAGGATATCGTGAGCGAGGCGAAGCAGAACATCGAGCGCCTCGGCGCGGAAAAGACCGAATGGTCCGGACCGAGCGAGGGGCCGAAGATCGAGAAGGGCAAGCACATCGCCTATGTCTCCGCGAACGAGCAGAACGATGCCGAGCGCGAATGGGGCCGGGCGATCGTGGAGGCGGGCGAGAAGGCCGGCTGGAAGGTCACCGTCATCGACGGCCGCGGCAGCCCGGTCAGCTGGCTGTCCGGCATGAACCAGGCCATCTCGCTGAAGGTCGACGGCATCATCACCAGCGCCGACGCCCGCAGCCTCGCCGAAGCCATCAAGCAGGCGACCGCCCAGGACATCCCGGTGGTGGGAATCCATGCGGCCGGCACGCCCGGCCCGCAGCCGGACCTCGGCCTCTTCACCAATATCCAGCAGGATCCCAAGGCCATCGGCGAAGCGCAGGCGGACTGGGTCATCGCCCATTCCGACGGCAAGGCGCGCGTCGTCGTCACCACGAGCGGCGAATATGCGATCGCGATGGTCAAGGCGACGGCGGTCAAAGACCGGCTGGCGCAGTGCGAAGGCTGCGAGGTCCTCGAATTCTCGAACACGCCGCTCGCCGAGGCGGCCCAGCGCCAGCCGCAGCTCGTGGCCTCATGGGTGCAGAAATACGGCACGCCGCTCTATATCACCGCCATCGCCGACTTCACGCTGGACTTCCAGGTTCCGGCCCTGAAGGCCGGCGGCGCCGATCCGAGCCAGGTCATCCTCGTCGGCTCCGACGGAACGAAGTCGGCCTACGGCCGCATCCGCGCCGGCAACCAGTACCAGGCGGTGACGGTCGCCGAACCGAACGCCTATGTCGGCTACCAGGCGGTGGACGAGATGAACCGCGCGCTGCACAAGCTTCCGCCGAGCGGCACCGTGCCGCTGCCGTATCTCGTGACCGCGAGCAACGTCGACGCGCAGGGCGGCGACAAGAACACCTACATTCCCGACAACGACTTCGCGAACCGCTACCTGAAGCTCTGGGGCGTCGAGTGAACAAGGTTGCTCCCAAGGCGGCCGCGGCCACGGATGGCGAGGCTTTCCTCGCCATCCGTGGCCTGGAGAAGAGCTTCGTGGGGACGCGGGCGCTGGACGACGTGGCGCTCGACCTTCACCGCGGCGAAGTGCATGCCCTGCTCGGCGAGAACGGCGCCGGCAAGTCCACGCTGATCAAGATCCTGGCCGGCGTGTACCAGGCCGATGCCGGCACGTTCCTGCTCGACGGCAAGCCGGTCGAGCCCGCGCCCGGCGCGCTTCCCATCGCCTTCATCCACCAGGATCTCGGCCTCGTCGACACGATGACGGTGGCCGAGAACGTCGCGCTCATCGCCGGCTACCGGCGCAGGGCGGGGCTGATCGACTGGCGCGGGACGCGCCGGGCCGGCGTCGAGGCGCTGTCCCGACTCAGCACCGACATCGATCCCGACGCGCGCGTCGGCGGCCTCTCGGCGGCCGACAAGGCGATCGTCGCCATCGCCCGCGCCCTTGCGCTCGACGCGCAGATCGTCGTGCTCGACGAGCCGACCGCCGCATTGCCGGAACAGGACGTGTCGAGGCTCCTCGACACCGTGGTGCGGCTGCGCGACCGCGGCGTCGCCGTGCTCTACGTGACCCATCGCCTCGACGAGGTGTTCCGGATCGCCGACCGCATCACGGTGCTGCGCAACGGAAAGCGCGTGCGCTCCGATCCGGTGAGCGCGGTCGATTCGGCGCAGCTCGTTCACGCCATCGTCGGGCGGCCGCTCGACGAGGTCTTCGTCACGCCCGTCGCCGAGACGGGCCGGGTCGTGATGGAGGTCGAGGAGCTGACGGTCCGCAAGGTCGGACCCGTCTCCTTCTCCCTGCGCGCCGGCGAGATCCTCGGCCTGGTGGGCCTGAGGGGCGCCGGGCAGGCCGAGATCGGCCGGGCGATCTACGGCGACATGGAGATCCGCGGAGGCGTCGTGCGGCTCGACGGCGCCGACGCCAGGGTGCGCGCGCCCTTCGAGGCGACACGGCGCGGCATCGGCTTCGTGTCCTCCAAGCGCCGTGAGGAGAGCCTCGCCGGCGGGCTGACCGTCCGCGAGAACCTCTATCCGGACCCGGGCCTGTTCGGACGCAGCGCCTTTACGCCGATCGGACCGGCCAGGGAGCGGCAGGACGCCCGGGAGATCATCCGGCGCTTCTCCGTTCGCCCCGCCGACCCCGAGCGCATCATCGCGACGCTCAGCGGCGGCAACCAGCAGAAGATCATCGTCGCCCGCTGGCTCGCCGCGGGACGGCGCGTGATCGTCCTCGAAGAGCCGACGCTCGGGGTGGACGTCGGCGCCAAGGCCGAGATCTACGGGCTTTTCCAGGAGGCGCTGGACGCGGGAATGGCCATCCTTCTCATCTCCGCCGACATGGAAGAGGTCGCCGGCATCGCCCACCGGGCGCTCGTCTTCAATCGCGGACGCATCACGCACGAAGTCGGCCGCGACCAGCTTTCGGTGTCGAAGCTCGTGGCCCTTTCGGCCGACAGCGCCGACACGGCCCATACAGGAAAAGACTGATGTCCTCGTCATCCATCGCCAAGACCAATCCCGTGGCACGCCTCCAGCATCTGCTGTCCTCCTGGGGACTCCTCGTGCTGCTCGTCGCGCTCTTCCTGCTGTTTGCGATCCTCAAGGGCGACACGTTCCTCACCGCCTTCACCTTCAACTCGGTGCTCAATGCGCGCTCCATCTATGCGCTGCTGGCCCTGGCCGTGATGATTCCGCTCGCCGCGAACCATTTCGACCTGTCCGTCGCCTCGACGCTCGGCTTCGCCCAGGTGCTGGCGAACGGCCTGCAGACGCAGCAGGGCCTCTCCTGGCAGGCGACCGTGCTGATCATCCTCGTCGGCGGCGGGATCGTCGGCTGGATCAACGGCCTGCTCGTCAGCCGGGCGGGCGTGAGCTCCTTCATCGCCACGCTGGGCTCGGGCACGGTGCTGCTGGGCCTCAACCAGTGGTACACGGGCGGACAGCAGGTGATCGGCGCCCTGCCCGAAGCCTTCACGTCGCTGTCGGGCATGATCCCGGGCCTCGGCATCCCCGTCGTCATTCTCTATGTGGCCTTCTTCGCCATCGTGCTGTGGATCGTCTTCGAGTACCTGCCGGTCGGCCGCTTCCTCTACATCATCGGCGACAATCCCCGTGCGGCCGAGCTGATGGGCATCCGCTCGGCGCGCTACGTGACGCTCGCCTTCATCGCCTCCGGCGTGATCGCCGCCTTCGCCGGCGTCATCCTCCAGGCGCAGCTTCTGGTCGGCCAGAGCACCGTCGGGCAGGAGATGCTGCTGCCGGCCTTCACCGGCGCCCTGCTCGGCGTCACGTCCGTCCGCCCGGGACGGGCCAATGTCGGCGGCACGCTGCTCGCCGTGGCCGTGCTGGCCATCGCAGTGACCGGCCTCAGCCAGCTGGGCGCCCCGTTCTTCGTCGAACCGCTGTTCAACGGCGCGATGCTCATCACGACGGTCGGCCTTGCGGAATACGCGCGCCGCCGCAGGGAGCGCAAGAGCGTCGGCGCCTAGCCGGTCGCGGACGAGTCGTCCGGTAGCGGTCGCGGCCCCATCCGCCTGCGCCCCTATCGGACGGCGGCATTCCCTCCACGTGAATCTCGGCGAACCGGCCTCCCAAGGCACATTTTCGGCGTGTTCACGCGGCATCCCTTGCCTCGTCGGAAAAACATGATATTTTTTGTCATCTTAAAACCGACGTCCGGACCTTGCGCGGCTGTCGTCTGCAGCCGGGAGCTTTCGCAGGGTCTTGCATCGTTCGGGATGCCAGCGGAAAAGATATGCCGGGATTGCCAAAAGACGGGAGCCACTTCGGGCGGTGACGTATCTGCACTCAATGACCTGCTATACGGAAGGCATCAAGGTGCTCGCGCCGGTCAGATGGCGCAGCATGGACGGCCTGGTGGGCGTATTCTGGGATGCGGAAGGCCAGGCGGGCGCCAAAGGCTATTACCTGTCGCCCGATCCGCGCATCGTGATCTTCTTCAACGACGTCTCGCCCTTCATCCAGATGACGAACCGCGAAGGCGGCATCGGCGTGCATTCCCGCCCGATGATGCGGGCCATATACGTGCCGGCCGGCGTGCCGCTGTGGACCGGCTTCACGTCCGCGCACCGCTTCTCCCATCTCGACCTGCATATCCACAGGGACCGCCTGCTGCGGTTCCTCTCCCCCTCCGTCGGCGCGTCGGCGGCGCTGGCGGCCCTGCGCCGGCCGGTGGAGATCCAGGACGTCGGCGCAATCGAGGCCCTGGCCGGCCTGCTCGTCGACGAGGTGTCGAACCCGACGAAACATGCGGTCTATGCCGAAAGCCTCGTGGCGAGCATCGTCGCCGGCCTGCTCGACATTCCCGACCACGGCGCCGAGCACGTCAACGGCCGGCTCACGCAGGCGCAGATGAACAAGCTGGTCTCGCGCCTCGGCGCCTGCAGCGACGGCCGCCTGAGCGTCGCCGACATGGCGGAAACCGTGGGCCTCTCCGAAAGCTGGTTCGCCAACGTCTTCAAGCAGACGACCGGCAAGACGCCGCTGCAATGGCAGCTCGGCAAGCGCATCGACAGGGCGCAGCAACTGCTTCTGGAAAGCGAGCTGACCATCGCCGACATCGCCGCCCAGCTCGGCTTTTCCGACCAGGCGCACCTGACGAAGGCCTTCCGGCAGATCGTCGGAGGCACACCCGCCGCCTGGCGGCGGATGCGGCAGGCTTCCTGACGCGGAAGCGGTCCCATCCGGCCACGGTCCGGATGGGCGCACCCGTCACCAGGTCTGGCGGATGGTCGCGTAGATCGCGCGGCCCGGATTGTACCAGTCCGCCCCGAAGCCGCCGTTCGCGACATGCTTCTCGTCGAATATGTTGGTGACGTTCAGCTGGAACGAGGTGTTCTCGGCGACCTTGTACGTGAAGGCGGCGTCGAAGACGACGCTGCTGTCGGCCATGGCCGTGTTCGCGTCGTTGAGATAGTAGGATCCCTTGTAGCGCGCGCCGGCGCCGAAGGTCATGTCGCCGCGGCGGCCGTCGCCTTCGAGCGTGTAGTTGAGCCACAGCGACGCCATGTGCTCCGGCACCATGGCGAAGCGGTTGCCCTCGTTGGTCCCGTTTCCGTCCTCGACGATCTTGGAGTCGAGATAGGCATAGGCCGCCGTGAGGCTCCAGTCGCTCGTCAGCTCCGCCTTCGCCTCCACCTCGAAGCCGCGCACCCGCACCTCGCCGATCGTCGAGCGCACCGGCGGCGTGCCGGCCTCTGTGACGGTCACGTTGCTCTTCGTCAGGTCGAAGATGGACGCGGTGATGAGCGCCGGGAAGCCCGCCGGCTGGTACTTGACGCCGGCCTCGTACTGCTCGCCGCGCTCCGGCTCCGTGCCGACCTGCGGCGGGGCGACGGATTGCGCGTAGCTCACGAAGGGCGCAAGCTCGTCCGTCACCTTGTAGGACAGGCCGACCCGCGACGTCAGCTCGCTGAAGTCGCCCTCGCTGTCGAGCCCGGTGAGCTTGTCGTGCTCCTCGGCGTCGATCCAGTCGTTGCGCAGGCCGAACGACGCGGTCAGCCGGTCGATGGTCAGCTCCTCCTGGAGGTAGAGCGCCGTCGTGGTCCGCTTGCTGCGCGTGCTGCTGTAGGGCCCGGCATAGACCGGCCCGCCGCTGTAGATCGGGTTCGTCCAGTCGATCCCGGCCGCGGGCGCATAATAGAGGTCGTTGTCGCCGCTGCGCCGGCTGAACTCCGCGCCGACCAGCGTGCGCGTGTCGACCGAACCCAGGCTCGCCGCGTACTCGACATGCGTGTCGATGATGAACTCGCTGTCCGAACCCGCATTGCCGAAGAAATAGCGGTCGGCGATGGTGTCGCCGTTGTCCACCGGCTCGTAGACATAGGCGTAGCCGAAGCCGGTATTGGACTTGCTGTAGCGCGCATTCGTGTGGAACGTCAGGCCGGAGCCGAAGTCGTGGTCGAACAGGACGCTGACGGTGTTGCGGTTGGTGACGTCGTAATTGTAGCCGGGCTCGCCGAGGAACAGGCTGCGGTCGAGATCGTAGCCCACCGGATGGCCGCCGCCGCCCGGCACGCTGTCGCGGTTGAGATGGTCGTAGACGATGGAAAGGCTCGTCGCGTCGGTGGGGCGCCACGTCAGGCCGCCCATGATGAACTTCTCGTCGTCGCGCGAGAAATCGTATTCCTTGTCGGCATCCTGTATCTTGCCGGTGATGCGGTAGGAAAGCGTGTCGTCCGCGGTGAGGTTGTCGCCGAAGTCGAAGCCCGTCTCCTTGTGGCTGAACGAACCGCCGGTGACGTAGACCTCGCCGAACCGCTCGCTCTTCGGCAGCTTCGTCACGTAGTTGACCGAGCCGCCCGGATCGGACACGCCGAAGGACGTGGAATTGGCCCCCTTCAGCACCTCGACCCGCTCGAACGCATAGGGCTCCTCGCGGATGCCGCCGAAGGGCGCGCCGATGGTCAGGCCGTCGCGATACATGTAGGCGTCGAAGCCGCGGATCTTGAAATAGTCGTAGCGGTCGTCCGAGCCGTAGAAGTCGGTCGTCACGCCGGCGGTGTAGTTCAGCACCTCCTCGACATTCGTCGCGCCGCGCTGCTCGATCTCCTTGGCCGTGATGACGGACACCGTGGCGGGCGTCGTGAGGATGTCCGTCGCCATCTTGCCGCCGCCCGTGGTCCTGCGCGCGACGATGGACGTCGAATCCGAGTCCCCGCCCGTCGCCGTGCCGTTGCCGTCGACGGTGATGGTCTCCAGCACCGTCGCCGAGCCCACCTCCGCCTGCTGCGCCAGAACGGCCACCGGCGTCAGCGCGACGAGGGCCGTGCAGCCGAGGAGAACCATCGTCCTGTAGCGGCTGGAGGATTGCCGGTTGCCTGCTTTCATCATGTCCATCGTCGAGTCCCGAATTCGAAGTTGCGCGCACCGGCGGCCGGCAAGCCCCACGCATGCCGATGCCGGTCCGGAACACAAAGGCCCGCCGCATCCCTACCCTGCCGGGTCAGCGGCGGCGATGCGCGATGTCCCCTGAGGCGGCAATAACTTGAGATCAATTATCCAGTATTGTAGATTTCCGCGGTTTTGTACAAACCCACGGAAACTTCGCAGGCTCCGCGCGGCAACGCCCGCATTCGCCTTGACGCTGCCCCATGAACCTGAAACGGAAACTCCACTTTTAATCGCCTGGAGGGTTTCGCCGATGCCGCGGCTTATCCGCTTGTCCCTGATCCTGCTGACGGCCTGCCTCTGGATGGCCGCCGGCGCCCGGGCCGCCGACGGCTCCTATCCCGTCGTCATAGAACACGCCTTCGGCACGACGACGATCGCGAGGAAGCCGCAGCGCGTGGCGACCGTCGCCTGGGCCAACCACGAGGTTCCGCTGGCGCTCGGCGTCGTTCCCGTCGGATTTGCCGCGGCCAATTTCGGCGACGACGACGGCGACGGGCTGCTGCCCTGGGTGGCCGAGAAGCTGAAGGAACTGGGCGGCGGGACGCCCGTGCTCTTCGACGAGGGCGACGGCATCGATTTCGAGGCGGTCGCCGCCACGAAGCCGGACGTCATCCTCGCCGCCTATTCCGGCCTGAGCCAGGCCGACTACGACACGCTGAGCCAGATCGCCCCCGTCGTCGCCTATCCGCAATCCGCCTGGTCGACCGACTGGCGCGAGATGATCCGCCTCAACAGCACCGGGCTCGGCATGGCCGCCGAGGGCGAGGCGCTGATCGCCCGCATCGAGAAGGAGATCGCCGACACGGTCGCGGGCTACCCCATCCTGAGAGGCAAGTCGGCGATCTTCGTCACCCATCTCGACGTGACCAATCTGAGCACGGTCAACTTCTACACCGCGAACGACACCCGTGTGAAATTCTTCACGGACCTCGGGCTGCGCTCGCCGAAGAGCGTGGTCGAGGCGACGAAGCCCGGGCAGTTCGCCGCCAGCGTCAGCGCCGAGCGGGTCGACGTCTTCGACGATGTCGACATCGTCGTCGCCTATGGCGGCATGCCCCTGCTCGACGCCGTGAAGGCGGACCTGCTCCTCTCGCGCATGCCCGCCGTCAACAGGGACGCCCTCGTCATGCTCGGCCGCGATCCCGTCGGCACCGCCGCCAACCCCACGCCCCTCTCGATCTCCTGGGTGCTGAAGGACTACGTGGCGCTGCTGGCCGAAGCGGCCGGGAAGGCGAAATGACGAGCGGGGCCGTCACGGCCGGACGCCGGCCGCCGCCGGCCGGGCGCGCGCATCGCCTCCCCGCCCTGTGGCTGCTCCTGCTCGCCGCGGCGCTCGTCGTGCTCGCGGCGCTCTCCGTGGCGATCGGCACGCGCGACGTCGGCCTCGGCGACATCCTCGCGGCGCTCGGCGGACGCATCGAGACGATCGCCGAGGCGGCGGTCGCCATGCGCATCCCGCGCACGCTGCTGGCGCTGCTCGCCGGCGGCGCCCTCGGCCTCGCCGGCGCGATCATGCAGGGCGTGACGCGCAATCCCCTCGCCGATCCCGGCATCCTCGGCGTCAACATGGGCGCCTCGCTTGCCGTCGTGGTCGGCGTCGCCTGGTTCGAGATCGCCTCCGCCTATGCCTACATCTTCACCGCCATCCTCGGCGCCGGGGCTGCGGCGGCCTTCGTCTACGTCATCGGCTCGCTGGGACGCGGCGGGGCGACGCCGCTGAAGCTCGCGCTTGCCGGGGCCGCCACCTCCATCGCCTTCTCCTCGCTGGTCATCGCGGTGGTCCTGCCGCGCGCCGACATCGCCGGCGGCATCCGCGCCTGGCAAGTCGGCGGGGTCGGCGGAGCGACCTTCGAGCGGATCCATCCCGTCCTGCCGTTCCTCGCGGCCGGCTTCGTCGTCGCGCTCCTCTCCGCCCGCAAGCTGAACGCGCTCGCCCTCGGCGACGAGCTCGCCGCCGGCCTCGGCGAGCATGTCGCCGCGACGCGGGCGATCGCCGCCTTCGCCGCCATTCTCCTGTGCGGCGCGACGACGGCGGTCTGCGGCCCCATCGCCTTCGTCGGCCTCGTCGTGCCGCATCTCTGCCGCCTGCTTGCGGGAAGCGACCACCGCTGGCTGCTGCCCTTTTCCGCCCTCGGCGGCGCCGGCCTGCTGCTCGCCGCCGACATCGTCGGGCGCATCATCGCCCGGCCCGCCGAGCTCGACGTCGGCATCGTCACCGCCTTCATCGGCGCGCCCTTCTTCATCTGGATCGTCCGCCGCCAGCGGGTGCGGGACCTCTGACCATGCTTGCCGCCCTCACCGATTCCGTCGCCGAGAGCCGCCGCCGCCGCGCCGGACGGCGCGGCCTCGTCGTCGGCCTTCTCCTCGCCCTTCTCGCGGCGACCTTCCTGCTGACGCTGCTGCTCGGCCAGTCCTTCACGCCGCCGCAGGACATCCTGCGCACGCTGCTGGGCGAAGACGTGCCGGGCGTCGCCTTCACGGTCGGCCAGCTCCGCCTGCCGCGCGCGCTGCTCGCCATTCTCGCCGGGCTCAGCTTCGGCCTCGGCGGCGTCGCCTTCCAGATCATGCTGCGCAACCCGCTGGCCAGCCCCGACATCATCGGCATCAGCTGGGGCGCCAGCGCCGCAGCAGTCATCGCCATCGTCGTCTTCGGCCTGAAGGGGCCGGCGGTCTCGGTTCTCGCCGTCGTCGCCGGGCTCGGGGTGGCGCTCCTCGTCTATGCCCTCTCCTTCCGCAACGGCGTCGCCGGCACGCGCCTCATCCTCGTCGGCATCGGCGTCTCCGCCATGCTGGAGAGCGTCATCGCCTATATCCTGTCCACCGCCCCGGCCTGGACGCTCCAGGAGGCCCTGCGCTGGCTGACCGGCAGCGTGAACGGCGCGCAGCTCGGCGCGATGCTGCCGCTGCTTGCCGCGCTCGCCGTCTTCGGCGGCCTGCTGCTCGGCCACGGCCGCGACCTCGAGGCGCTGAGGCTCGGCGACGACACAGCCGCAGCGCTCGGCGTGCGGGTCGGGCGCACGCGCGTCCTCGTCATCGCCGCCGCCGTCGGCATGATCGCGAGCGCCACCGCCATCTGCGGGCCGATCGCCTTCGTCGCCTTCCTGTCCGGCCCTATTGCCGCCCGCATCGTCGGCAACAACGGCTCCCTCCCCGTCCCCGCGGCGCTGGTGGGCGCGGCACTCGTGCTGGTCGGCGATTACTGCGGCCAGTTCCTGCTGCCGAGCCGCTATCCCGTCGGCGTCGTCACCGGGGCGCTCGGTGCGCCCTATCTGATTTTCCTGATCGTGCGCGTCAACCGGTCCGGAGGTTCGCTATGATGTCCCACACCCTCACCGCAAGCGCGCTTTCGGCCGGCTACGGCGAGAGGCTCGTCCTCGACCGGCTCGACTTCGCCGTGCCGCCGAGCCGGATCACCGTGATCGTCGGCGCCAATGCCTGCGGCAAGTCCACGCTGCTGCGCACCATGTCGCGCCTCCTGCCCGCCAGCAGGGGCCACGTGCTGCTCGACGGCAAGTCGATCCACGCCATGCCCTCGCGGGAGCTCGCACGCACGCTCGGCCTGCTCCCGCAATCGCCGATCGCGCCGGAGGGCATCACCGTCGCCGACCTCGTCAGCCGCGGGCGCCACCCGCACCACGGCGTCTTCTCGCGCTGGACGCGCGCGGACGACGAGGCGGTCGCCGCGGCGCTGGCGGCGACCAGGACCGACACCCTGTCCGAGCGGCCGGTCGACGAGCTTTCCGGCGGCCAGCGCCAGCGGGTGTGGATCGCCATGGCGCTCGCCCAGCAGACCGACGTCCTGCTGCTCGACGAGCCGACCACCTTCCTCGACATCAACCACCAGATCGAGGTGCTGGACCTTCTGACCGACCTCAACCAGACGCGCGGCACCACCATCGTCATGGTGCTGCACGACCTCAACCTCGCCGCGCGCTACGCCGACCACCTCGTCGCCATGGCGAACGGACGGCTGCATGTCGCGGGCCCTCCGGATGCCGTGCTGACGGAAGAGACCGTGAGGGAGGTCTTCGGCCTCGACAGCCGCATCATCACCGATCCGACATCGGGCCGGCCGGTCATGCTGCCGATCGGCCGGCACCGCATGCTCTCCGACGACGCCATAGAAAGCGAGGCCGCGCCATGACGACCGTGACGGAATTCAAGCTCTCCGGCATCGCCCGGCCGAAGCACGCGGACGCGATGCTCCGGGAGGTCTGCGAGCACTTCGTCGAGCATGCCGCGGTCGAACGGACCGGCGCGGCGGCGACGCTGAAGAGCGAGGTCGGCACCGCGCATATACGCGTCGAGGACGGCCGGCTGCTGATCGACCTCTCCTGCCCGAGCCGGGAGGCGCTGCAGCTGAGCCGGACGATGCTCGCCGAGCACCTGTTCTACTTCGCCGGGGAGGACCCGTTCGAGCTGACCTGGTCGGAGCCCGCCCCGCGGGCACGGCTCGCCAATCTCCACGAGGCGACGGTCGTCTCCGCCGTCGACGTGACGCCGCACATGCGGCGCGTGGTCGTCTCCTGCGCCGACGTCGCCCCGTTCGTCGGCGGGGACATGCATGTGCGCCTGCTCGTTCCGCCGAAGGGCCACGCGCCCGTCTGGCCGGGGCTGCGCGAGGACGGCCGCATCGCCTGGCCGGAGGGCGACGACGAGCTGCTCGTGCGTGTCTATACGATCCGCGCGGTGGACATCGCCCGCGGCGAGCTGTGGATCGATTTCCTGCAGCATCCCGCGGCCGGCATCGCGACCCCCGGCGCCGATTTCGCGAGGGACGCGCGCCGGGGCGACAGGGTCGCCCTGCTCGGCCCCGGCGGCGGCGGCCTGCCGAAGGCGGAGACGATCTTCCTCGTCGGCGACGAAAGCGCCCTGCCCGCCATTGCCCGCATCGCCGCGGAGGTGCCGGCGGGAACGCGGATGGACGCCCTGATCGAGGTCGCGGACGCGGCCGAGGAACAGCCGCTCGCGACCGCGGGCACGCTGACGGTCCGCTGGCTGCACCGCGAGGCCTACCCCGCAGGAGCGAGCAACATCCTCGCCGAGACGGCGAAGGCGGCGCTCGCCGGCGTCACCGCCGAGACCTTCGTCTGGGCCGCTTGCGAACGGGAAGACATCCGCCTCATCCGCGCCGCCCTGAAGAGCCGGCAGCACGACAGGAAACGCATGTACGTCGCATGGTACTGGGAACGGACGGCTCCTTAAAATTTGGGGGATCGATGGTAGAGGAGGTCCGTTCTGGTCAGGACGACCGACACCATGAACGGACAGAGATCAGGCTGGGAGCATGGCAGATACGGCTTGGGAAAGCCATCCGGGAATACATGCTTCGGTCGATCCCCATCCCGGCGAACTCGTGCCGAGGAGCGCACTGAGATGGCATAACGTCCAATAGCCTCGCACCTCGTCAGGCATTATTTCGCGACGCCATTTCGCCCCGCCACCGTGCGGGGCTTATACATTGGAAGGCCGGAACATCGGTTACGATGTTCCGGCCTCTTGTCATTGTGGTGGTT
>NZ_JANFDG010000069.1 GCF_024609765.1 Shinella pollutisoli | reverse complement strand
TGGGCGATCCAGCCGACCGTGCGGGCGAGCGCGAACAGCACCGTGAACATCGTCGTCGGGAAGCCGAGCGCCTTCAGCGTGATGCCGGAATAGAAGTCGATGTTCGGGTAGAGCTTCTTCTCGATGAAATACTCGTCCGTCAGCGCGATGCGCTCCAGCTCCATCGCCACTTCCAGCATCGGGTCGTCCTTGATGCCGAGCTCGCCCAGCACCTCGTGCGTCGTCTTCTGCATGATGCGCGCGCGCGGGTCGTAGTTCTTGTAGACGCGGTGGCCGAAGCCCATCAGGCGGAACGGGTCGTTCTTGTCCTTGGCGCGGGCGACGTATTCCGGGATGCGGTCGACCGAGCCGATCTCGGCCAGCATGTTGAGCGCCGCCTCGTTCGCCCCGCCGTGCGCGGGGCCCCACAGGCAGGCGATGCCGGCGGCGATGCAGGCGAAGGGATTGGCGCCGGAGGAGCCGGCAAGGCGCACCGTCGAGGTCGAGGCGTTCTGCTCGTGGTCGGCATGCAGGATGAAGATGCGGTCCATGGCGCGTGAGAGCACCGGGTTTACCGCATAGTCCTCGCAGGGCACGGCGAAGCACATGCGCAGGAAGTTCGAGGCGTAGTCGAGGTCGTTCTTCGGGTAAACGAAGGGCTGGCCGATATGGTACTTGTAGGCCATGGCGGCGATGGTCGGCATCTTGGCGATCATGCGCAGCGAGGCGACCATGCGCTGGTGCGGGTCGGTGATGTCGGTGGAGTCGTGGTAGAAGGCCGAGAGCGCGCCGACGACGCCGCACATGACGGCCATGGGATGGGCGTCGCGGCGGAAGCCGGTGAAGAACTTCGACATCTGCTCGTGCACCATGGTGTGGTGGGTGACGCGATAGTCGAAGTCGTCCTTCTGGGCCTTGGTGGGCAGCTCGCCGTAGAGGAGGAGGTAGCAGACCTCGAGGAAGTCGCCGTGCTCGGCGAGCTGCTCGATGGGATAGCCGCGGTGGAGCAGCACGCCCTCGTCGCCGTCGATATAGGTGATCTTCGATTCGCAGGACGCCGTCGAGGTGAAGCCGGGGTCGTAGGTGAAGGTGCCCGTCTGCTTGTAGAGCGTGCCGATGTCGATGACGTCCGGACCGATCGTCCCGGATCGGGTCGGCAGCTCGAC
>NZ_JANFDG010000068.1 GCF_024609765.1 Shinella pollutisoli | reverse complement strand
TTACTCGACGATCGAGGCGACGATGCCGGCGCCGACGGTGCGGCCGCCTTCGCGGATGGCGAAGCGCAGCTTCTCTTCCATCGCGATCGGAACGATCAGCTCCACGTCGACCGTCACGTTGTCGCCCGGCATCACCATCTCCGTGCCTTCCGGAAGCGTCACGATACCCGTCACGTCCGTCGTGCGGAAGTAGAACTGCGGACGGTAGTTCGTGAAGAACGGCGTATGACGGCCGCCCTCTTCCTTCGTCAGGATGTAGGCTTCCGCCTTGAACTTCTTGTGCGGCTTCACCGAACCCGGCTTGCACAGGATCTGGCCCCGCTCGACGCCGTCACGGTTCACGCCGCGAAGCAGCGCGCCGATGTTGTCGCCCGCCTGGCCCTGGTCCAGAAGCTTGCGGAACATCTCCACGCCCGTGCAGGTCGTCTTCGTCGTCGGACGGATGCCGACGATCTCGATTTCCTCGCCGACCTTGATGATGCCGCGCTCGACGCGACCCGTAACGACCGTGCCGCGGCCCGAGATCGAGAACACGTCCTCGATCGGCATCAGGAACGGCTGGTCGATCGGGCGCTCAGGCGTCGGGATGTAGGCGTCGACCTCTTCCATCAGCTTGCGGATCGCGTTCTCGCCGATCTCCTTGTTGGAGTCTTCCAGGGCCGCAAGCGCGGAACCCTTGACGATCGGGATGTCGTCGCCCGGGAATTCGTAGGACGACAGAAGCTCGCGAACCTCGAGCTCGACCAGCTCCAGCAGCTCCGCGTCGTCGACCTGGTCGACCTTGTTCAGGAACACAACGATCGCCGGTACGCCGACCTGGCGGGCCAGCAGGATGTGCTCGCGCGTCTGCGGCATCGGGCCGTCGGCGGCCGAAACAACCAGGATCGCGCCGTCCATCTGCGCCGCACCCGTGATCATGTTCTTCACGTAGTCGGCGTGGCCGGGGCAGTCGACGTGGGCATAGTGGCGGTTCGGCGTCTCGTACTCGACATGCGCCGTCGAGATCGTGATGCCCCGCGCCTTCTCTTCCGGAGCCGCGTCGATCTGGTCGTACGCCTTGAACTCGCCGAAGTACTTCGTGATCGCTGCCGTCAACGACGTCTTGCCATGGTCAACGTGGCCGATCGTGCCGATGTTTACGTGAGGCTTAGTGCGCTCAAACTTACCTTTTGCCAT
>NZ_JANFDG010000067.1 GCF_024609765.1 Shinella pollutisoli | reverse complement strand
CTTATACATTGGAAGGCCGGAACATCGGTTACGATGTTCCGGCCTCTTGTCATTGTGGTGGTTGCAACACCGCGATGACGGCGCGCGAAGCGGTTGGTCCTTGCGGGGCCTGAACCTTGCGTTCGCAAAAAAGCAGAACCCTTTGCGCGCCTTGAGGCTTCGTCGAACCGTTGAGAGAGCCTTGCGCTCGCGTATAAGGGAGACCAAGCCTATGGCTTATACTACCCGCTTTGTGGGCCTCGACATATCCAAATCGTCACTGGACGTGTGTCTTCTGCCTGATGAGGAACGGGCAAGCTTCCCGAACACGGTCGAGGGATGCGCCAACCTCGTCACGTTCCTTGCTTCCTTGGCAGCGACAGAGCGTGTGATCCTGGAGCCGACCGGAGGCTACGAGCGCCTTGCCGTGGCGGCGCTGCAGGCCGCAGGTCTGCCCGTTGCCAAGGTGAATGCCAGGCAGGTGCGGCAGTTCGCGAGAGCTTGCGGCCAGCTCTCCAAGACCGATAGCATCGACGCCTTCGTCCTGGCCGACTACGGCCGCCGCATGCACACACGGATACTGCCGGAACGATCGGCCCAATCGGTTCTTCTGGCACAACTCGTCCTGCGATACAGGCAGCTCTCGCACATGATCGTGCAGGAGAAGAACCGCAGGGAGAAGCTGACCGGAGGCGAGGCCGACACCCTCTCCAGAGACTGGATCGAGCAGACGCTGCACTTCCTCTGCGGCCAACGCCAGACAGTTGTCGACGAAATGGCCGCCTGCCTCAAGGCCGATGCCGACCTCGCCGCAAAGGCCGAAGTGCTCATGTCGCTCAAGGGCATCGGCATGCGAACTGCCTGCTTCCTGCTGGCTGACCTGCCCGAACTCGGCCTTATCGAGAAAGCCCAGATCGCCAAGCTCGTCGGCGTCGCGCCGCTCAACCGCGACAGCGGACAGATGCGTGGAAAACGCATGATCGCCGGAGGTCGCGGACCGATCCGCGACGCACTCTATGTCGCAGCCCTCTCCGCGATCCGCTTCGAACCCGCCATCCGCGCCTTCAATGCCAACCTGCGCAACAGGGGAAAGCCGGGAAAGCTCGCCATCGTCGCCGTCATTCGAAAGATCGTGGTCATCCTCAACGCAAGAATGAGAGACCATCTCACAAAAACGCTTGCGGCCTAACACCGTTGCTTTTT
>NZ_JANFDG010000066.1 GCF_024609765.1 Shinella pollutisoli | reverse complement strand
TCCTCAGAGCGCCTTCTCGAGCTCCGGGAGCGCCTCGAAGATGTCGGCGACGAGGCCGTAGTCGGCGACCTGGAAGATCGGCGCCTCCTCGTCCTTGTTGATCGCGACGATCACCTTACTGTCCTTCATGCCGGCGAGATGCTGGATCGCCCCCGAGATGCCGCAGGCGATGTAGAGCTGCGGCGCCACCACCTTGCCCGTCTGCCCCACCTGCCAGTCGTTCGGCGCATAGCCCGCATCCACCGCCGCGCGCGAAGCGCCGACGGCCGCGCCCAGCTTGTCCGCCACCGGCAGGATCACCTCCTGGAACTTCTCCGACGAGCCGAGCGCCCGCCCGCCCGAGATGATGATCCTCGCGGACGTCAGCTCCGGACGGTCCGACGACGACAGCGCGTCCGAGACATGGGCCGAGAGGCCCGGGTCGGTTGCCGCCGCGACCGGCTCGACCGCGGCATTGCCGCCTTCACCGGCGGCGGCGAAAGATGCGGTTCTGACCGTGATCACCTTCTTCGCGTCCGTCGACTGCACCGTCTGGATCGCGTTGCCCGCATAGATCGGCCGCTTGAACGTGTCGGGGGAGACCACCTCGACGATCTCCGACACCTGCGCCACGTCGAGAAGTGCGGCGACCCGCGGCAGCACGGTCTTGCCCACCGACGTCGCCGCCGAGACGATCGCATCGTAGCCGCCGGCAAGCGACACGATCAGCGCCGCCAGCGGCTCGGCGAGGTTGTGGGCGAGGCTGGCGTCGTCGGCGAGCAGCACCTTCGTCACGCCCGACAGCTTCGCCGCCTGTTCGGCCGCGGCCTTGGCGCCCGAGCCGGCGACGAGCACATGCACGTCCGAACCGATCTGCGATGCCGCCGTCAGCGCCTTCGCCGTCTGGTCGGAAAGGGACCGGTTGTCGTGGTCTGCCAGAAGAAGAATGGCCATGATGTCTTGTCTCCCTTTCCTGCCTTACAGCACGCCGGCTTCGGTCTTGAGCTTCTCGACGAGCTCGGCGACGCTCTTCACCTTGACGCCCGCCTTGCGGCCGGACGGTTCTTCCGTCTTCAGCACCTTCAGCCGCGGGCTCGTGTCGACGCCGAAGTCGGACGGCGCCTTCCTGTCGAGCGGCTTCTTCTTCGCCTTCATGATGTTCGGAAGCGACGCATAGCGCGGCTCGTTGAGGCGCAGGTCGGTGGT
>NZ_JANFDG010000065.1 GCF_024609765.1 Shinella pollutisoli | reverse complement strand
TGAACCGGCCCGGCTTTTCCGGAGACCGTTTGGTTTAAGTTATGCGGCCAATGCTGGCGCGTCCAACATGGCATAGTATCGTTCTTCTGCCTCGGCTGGCGGTATGTTGCCGATGGGCTCCAGAAGGCGTCGGTGGTTGAACCAGTCGACCCATTCCAAAGTGGCGAACTCCACGGCTTCGAAGTTTCGCCACGGTCCTCGCCGATGGATGACCTCGGCCTTGTAAAGACCGTTGATCGTTTCAGCGAGAGCGTTGTCATAGGAATCGCCAACACTCCCGACAGACGGCTCGATGCCTGCTTCCGCCAGCCGTTCGGAATAGCGAATGGACACATATTGCGAGCCGCGGTCGGAATGGTGAACGAGCCCGCCACGGTGGACGGGCCGCCGATCATGAAGCGCTTGGTCGAGCGCATCGAGCACGAAACCCGCATGGGCAGTCCGGCTCGCCCGCCAACCGACGATGCGGCGAGCGAAGGCATCGATCACGAACGCGACGTAGACGAAGCCATGCCAAGTGGCCACATACGTGAAATCAGAAAGCCAGAGCATGTTCGGCGCGGGTGCATGGAAGTGCCGGTTCACCCGGTCGAGCGGGCATGGTGCGGCCTTGTCCGACACGGTGGTTTTGACGGGTTTGCCGCGAATGACGCCCTGTAGTCCCATGCCCCTCATAAGCCGAGCAACCGTGCAGCGGGCGATGTCGTAACCCTCCCGTAGCAACTGCCGCCAGACCTTGCGCACGCCATAGACCTGGAAGTTCTCATTGAACACCCGGCGTATCTCGACCTTCATGGCAATGTCGCGTCGGGCGCGGGCCGACAGACGGTCCACGTCCGTGCGCTTGGCGATGACCTCATAATAGGTGGACGGGGCAATCGGCAGCAGTCTGCAGATCGGCTCGACCCCGAGCACCGAGCGGTGTGCATCGATGAAGGAAATCATCGCTTCAGTGGGCGGTCGAGCTCCGCCATCGCAAAATACGCAGAGGCTTTGCGCAAAATCTCATTGGCCTGACGAAGTTCCCGGTTCTCCCGCTCCAGAGCTTTCATCTTCTCCGCGACGTCACTCGGCAAACCTACACGCTTGCCGCTGTCTACCTCGGCCTTCTTCACCCATTCATTGAGTGTGTGCGCCGAGCAGCCGATCTTGGCGGCTATGGAAGACACAGCCGCCCATCGCGAAGGATGCTCCGCTTCATGCTCAACCACCATTCGAACGGCGCGAGCGCGGACTTCAGGAGAAAATTTGTTTGTCGTCTTGCTTGTCATAGACCCTACTTCTCACGAATTGGGGTCTCCGGAAAAGCCGGGCCGGTTCA
>NZ_JANFDG010000064.1 GCF_024609765.1 Shinella pollutisoli | reverse complement strand
GCCCTACCAATGAAATGCGTTTCGACATCTGCCTTTCGGGCACTGTGTTTATGGCCGAGGATGTTGGAAGGCAGGAGACCGGGTATGGCTATCATGCTGGCCGCCCTCGATGGCTCGGGAGGCAGATCCGCCCGGTCTCCACACCTGACCCGACCGCTGATTAGGCTCTGCGATTGATCGCTGTGTAGGGCGAGGACGGCGTGGGAAGGTTGCCGCTCAAAGGAGGACACTTCAGGGAGGAGGCCATGCACTTCTACGTCGGCATCGACGCCGCCAAGGACATCCATTGGGCCTGCGTGATCGGCACAGACGCAAGGCCCATCTTCAGCCATGCCGTCAAGAACGATCCGGAAGGGATCGCGGCGCTGATCGACGAACTGTCGGCGCTGGAAGCCGAAAGCATAACCGTCGCCCTCGACTTGCTGGGCGGTTGCGCCACGCTGCTGTGCGCGATGCTGGCCGCTGCCGGTATGCGGGTGGTTCATACGCCGGGCCTTGCCGTCAACCGCGCGCGGCAGGGCACACGCGGCGGAGAGAACAAGTCCGACCCCCGCGATGCGGCGACCATCGCCGATCTCGCGCGAACCCGCGCCGACCTGCGGCCGGTCGAGGTCGAGACCGAAATCGACGTCGACATCCGCCTGCTCGCCGGCCGGCGCCGCGAAGTCGTCGTCGACCAGACCAGACGTCTTGCTCGCCTGCGTGATCTGCTCTCCTCGCTCTTTCCCGCGCTGGAAAGGCGAATCGATGTGAAGACCAAGGCCGGCCTCGTCTTCCTGAGCCTGTTCGCCGCCCCACATGAACTGCGCGGCGCCAGGCCGCATCATCTCGTCCGCTCGCTGATGAAGGTCTATCCCCGCATGCGCGATGCCCAGTCCCTGGCGCAGGACGCCATTGCTCTGGCCAAAGCTCAAGCCGTCGACGTGCCCGGCGCCCAAACCCGCGCCAGGCTGGTCAAGGACCTCGCCGCCGAGGCGCTTGCAGCTCGTGCCCAGCGCGACCGCATCGACGCCGATCTCGAAGCCCTGCTCGAAAGCCACCCTGACGCGGCCCTCATCCTCAGCCTGCCGGGGATGGGGGTCGTGCTCACGGCAGACTTCATCGCCTGCGTCGGTTCTGCCCGCCGTTTCCGCTCGGCCGATGCGCTCGCAGCCGCGGCTGGCCTCACGCCCGTCCTGCGCCAGTCCGGAAAATCCAGGACCGTCCGGCGATCCACAGGCGGTGACAAGACCCTCAAGCGCGTCTTCTTCCAATCCGCCTTCAACGCTCTCGCAGACCCGGAAAGCCGTGCCTTCTACGATCGAAAGAAAACCGAAGGGAAACGCCACAACCAGGCCGTCATCGCCCTCGCGCGACGGCGTGTAAACGTCGTATGGGCGCTCCTCCAGACAAGAACCCCCTTCAGCCCAAACTTCAAACATGCAGCTTGACAAAACCATTAGGCTGCC
>NZ_JANFDG010000063.1 GCF_024609765.1 Shinella pollutisoli | reverse complement strand
ATCGTCTCGCGGAACGGCTCCGCCTGGACGAAGGCCGCGAACTGTTGCAGCCCGGTCGCCAGCGACGCCCGGAAGCGGACAGGCTCCGCGAAGGGCTGGTACCACTTCTGGACGTCGATCAGCTCGCCGAAGGGATCGGCCTGGACGAAGGCCTCGAACGGATGCGACGACGCCGGCAGCGAGCGTGCGAAGCGGACAGGCTCCGACAGGGCCGGCAGCCAGCTTTCCGGCCGCGATATCTCCGCGAACGGCGCGAACCCCTGGTAGGCCGCAAACTGATGGTCGGCGGCCGCAAGCGCCGGCAGGAACCGCGCCGGCTCGGACCACGGCTGATGCCAGGACGCGACCGGCGTCTGGTCGAAAGGTGCAAACTGGACGAAGGCCGCGAACGGATGGCTCGCCGTCGGCAGCGAGCGGGCGAACCGCATCGGCTCCGACAGCGGCGGCGCCCAGCGGTCCGCGGTGATCGCCTCTTCGAACGGCGCGAACTCGACGAACGCCTCGAACGGATGGTCTGCCGTCGCAAGTGCCGGCGCGAACCGGACGGGCTCGGAAAGCTCCCGCTGGTACTTGTCGGGGCCGGGATATTCCGGCCGGGCAAGGATGCCGGGATCGAGCGCGACGCTGTAGAGGCTGGCGAGCGCGACGGCGACGGCCGGCAGGACGCGGAAACGCGTCGGCTCCGACAGGGACGGATGCCAAGAATCCGCGAAGACCGGATCGATGACGCCGGGATCGTCCGCCGCACCGAAGGGGGCCGAGCCGAAGGGGAACTGCCCGAGCATTTACGCCGCGTAGCTCCGCCGCGCGTGATAGGAGGCCTCGATCCGCTTCAGCTTCTCCTCGAACGGGTCGCACACACCCCTGGCGGCGCAGCGCTTGCAGATCAGGCCGTCGCACATGCGGCAACGTCCGCCCATCTCGGCGGGATCGGTCATCGGCTTGACGATGACGACCGCATTGCAATGGGCGCAGGTGAAGGTGTCGGCCTCGCGCGCCGCGCCGGTGACGTCGGTGCAGATGAGGATGCCGCCGGGTGATCGCATGGGACTGCCTCCTGTCGGGGATGCGGCCGGGCCGGAGCCCGGCCGGATGGCGTCAACGCTCGCTGAAATGCGCCTCGCAGATGGCCGTGCCCGTGTAGCCCGGCGACTTGGCGCGGAAGGCGAGGCCCGCATTGTCGGTCGCGGGGATCACCAGCTCCTGCCCCGGGAAGGCGACCCAGCGGATGGTGGCGCGCTGGTTGACGCCGGAGGCCCAGAGCGAGCTGTTCGCCGTCACGGTCGGCTCGGCCGTGTGGTTGGCGAGCGCCGCGCCCAGGAAGGCGCCGTCGGCGGGATCGAGCTTGGTGGGCGTGATCGAGGTTCCCGTGCCGAGCGCGGTGATGCGGCTGACGTCATAGGTCATCGCCTGGTCCGCCGGCGTGCCGTCCGTGCCGAGCACGAAGTCGTGCACGGCGATCCGGCGCAGCGCCGTGCCGTCGTCGGCGGCGAGCGCCAGAAGCGTCTTGAAGGTGGTCGTCATCGCCTGCTGGGTGCCGCCCAGCAGGTTCGAGGCTGCATAGCCTGCCATGTCAAATACTCCTGAAGTTTTGGAGGGGTGGTATTCGCCGCACAGGCGGCAGCACTCCGCACGAGGCGGATGGGATTGCCCCGCGAGGGGGCGAAACTCAGATGAAGCGCAGTTGCATCTGACCGGGGACGCGCTGGAACTGGCCTTCCCGGTAGATCGTCTCCGCCTCCGACAGGATGGCGTAGAACAGCATCGTCCCGCCCGCCTGGGCGTTGCAGACCGAGACGTAGCGGATCGTCCCCCAGTCC
>NZ_JANFDG010000062.1 GCF_024609765.1 Shinella pollutisoli | reverse complement strand
CTCGGCATTCCTCGCCCTGGCAGCCGCAAAGATATGGCTGCCATACTTTGTCAACAGGACCTAGTCTCAATACCTTCGATTTCAAACGAGCCATCGAGCGAACAGGATATCGCCCGCGCCGCCCGATGGCTCTTGCAAGAACTATCGTCGATAGGGTTCGCGGCCGAAATCATCCAGACGAAGGGCCATCCGGTGGTGCTTGCCCGATCGCCGTCCGGTTCGGAAGACAGTCAGAAACGGTTGCTGTTCTATGGACACTACGATGTCCAACCGATCGGCGAACTCGAAGATTGGACGCACGCGCCGTTCAAGCCAGAGGTGATCGATGAAGATGGCGTCAAGCGGTTTTATGGCCGCGGCGCTTCCGATAGTAAAAGTCAGCTTTGGACTTTCATCGAGGCGTTGCGCGCCTGGAAGAGCGTCATGGGCGAATTCCCCGCCGAGATCATTGTCATGCTGGAGGGGGAGGAGGAATGCGGTTCGCCGAGCCTGCCTGAATTCATTCAGCAGCATCGGCAGAATCTTGAGTGCGATGTCGCGTTCATCTGTGATGCGGAAATGTGGTCGCCCACTCAGCCGGCGATCACTACCCAGCTCAAGGGTCTCCTCCACGAGCGGGTGACGGTTTCTGCTCCCAATCCTGATCTCCACTCGGGGCACTATGGGGCGGTCGCCGCAAATCCCATTCGAATTCTAAGCTCCATCCTTGCCGGTATTCACGATGAAAAGGGACGGGTAACTATTGACGGCTTCTACGATGGCGTGCGCGACCTCCCGGAGGTTCTCCGGAAGCAATGGGATGCGCTTTCCCAATATCCTGGCTTGTTCGACAGCGTTGAATTAAGCGGAGGCGTGACAGAGGAAGGGTACTCGCCGCTAGAGGCGATGTGGGGGCGGCCGACGGTCGATATCAATGGTATCACTGGCGGCAACCAGGGACCGGGAGAGCGCTCCGTGCTACCCGGAACGGCAACAGCACGCCTTTCCTTCAGGCTCGTCGCCGGGCAGGAGCCTGAGCAGGTCCGTCGGAGCTTCCGCAACTATGTCGAGTCCCGGATCCCGCCCGGATGTTCGGTTAAATTCGAGGGGGTAGGCGGCAGTTCCGCTGTCGTACTTTCTCAGGAGAGCCCTTTCCTGGCCGCATCGGCGCGGGGCCTGGAAGCGGAATGGGGCCAGCCAGCGGTACTCAGGGGCACCGGAGGCGCAATACCGCTTGTCCAGCAGCTCAGCGAGGTACTGGGAGCCGAATGCGTCGTTATCGGCTTCATACTTTCGACCGACGCTATCCACGCGCCGGACGAGAACTACGATACGGAGAGGCTAAGGAAGGGTGCCCGTAGCTGGGGTCGAGTATTCGGAGAGATTCAACGGATGCAGCCCGCTGACAGGTTTGATCGGAACCGCTCTTCGTAGTTTAGTCAAATCATCAGCAAAGCAAGTTTTGGTCATGCGCACCATACCCGTAGGGGCACTTTTGACACTGGCCACAACATGGCAGAGGCTTGTGCGGGGCGGAGGGAGTTGGCGGACCAAGTAAATGCTGCTTAGGCAATTCAAGGAAGCTCAAATCCAAAGAACGGCAAACAGATACTTGAGTTGCCGCGGCAGTGTCTCTTCCTAGACCTTGGACTGCGCGCGCGAGGTAGGCTGTCATCTTGATGATGACGTCACGGCCGTCTTCGATCTGAGGATCCGGAACGCTGTCGCAGCGTATGTCGTTCTTGCCGTGCCAGCAAAGCGCTTTCATGGAAATCTCCTGTTTGAATAGTTCGTTGAGGCCGCTTCTGTCGCGCGACCGTTGTCATCGCTACGAGGAAAAGACCGAGAAAGCCGCCCGCGTTGATGGGCCGGCGCGAAGGGGAGGATGAGGGCCGCGTCGATGGCCTCCATGAAGACCACTGGAAGCACGCCGCCAAAGGTCGCGTTCGAGGGGAGCGCCACCGGCGCTGCCAAATCCAGATTGAGGAACAACCTGGCCAGCGGAGGCGCAGGTGGCTCTCCGCCGGCTGGTTCGCAAACTCATGGCGCTTTGAGTATTCTACGCCTCTCAGATTGCAGATCGCCCATAGTGCCGCCTGGTTCCTAGCCCTGCGCCGAGGACCAGAAGTGCTCCAGCGAGAAGCGTGATCGCGACCAACGGGTATCGACCGAAGGCCGCACTCGCCCCATTGTTGCGGACTGCGTGAATTTTTTCTCGCAGGGCGGTGACATCGTTTTGCAAGGCCCGCAATTCCGTACGATGGAACTCTGTTTCATCCCGTTCCCGGCCGGTGTTCGAAGCGTGAAGCCCCAACGGTTCGGGCTCAGGCGAATAGGCTAGTTCCGATGTCCCCTTCGCGGTCGCCGTATGCGTGACGGAGACGGGATCGGAGGCGGGAAATGCGTCTTCCAGCCCCTTCTCTAGCCGGGTTTTATGTGACTGTAGCTGGTCTGCCTGCTCGACGAGCAGGGATTTGACGGCAGGAGAAACTGGTTCGTCCGACATATGCGCCGTAAGCGGTGTTTTCCTCGCACATTGACCAAGCTCGATTGGGCATCCCGAAAAATGCCACTAC
>NZ_JANFDG010000061.1 GCF_024609765.1 Shinella pollutisoli | reverse complement strand
CGTGTCGTTCCCGGCACCGCCCTTCAGCGTGTTGGCCTTGGCATTGCCGGTGATCGTGTTGGCGAGCCCGTTGCCGATGCCGTCGATCGCCTTGGAGCCCGTCAGCGTCAGCTTCTCGACGTGGTTGGCGAGCATGTAGGAGACGGAGGCCTTGACCAGATCGGTCCCCTGCCCCGACGTCTCCACCACCCTGTCCTTCGCGTTGTCGACGACATAGGTGTCGTTGCCCTTGCCGCCCGCAAGCCGGTCGGCACCCGCGCCGCCATCCAGAAGGTCGTTGCCGGCCTCTCCGTAGAGCTTGTCGGTACCCTTGCCGCCATAGAGCTTGTCGTTTCCGGCTCCGCCCTTCAGCGTATCGTTGCCGCCGTTGCCATGGACGACGTCGGCGTATTTCGTGCCCGAATAGGTGTCCGCGCCGGCGGAGCCGTTGACCTTGTGCGCATCGGCCCAGAGGAATTTCTCCAGCTTCGAGGGATCGGACCTGGCCCCGACGCTGTGACCGCCGCCCATCAGGGCATAGGCGGTGTCGTGAAAATCGCCGCGCTGGCGGTAGGCGTTGGAGATCTTCAACCCCTTGATCTCGATCGGCGTGGTGACATTGGTGATGAGACCGGCGCTGTTCTGGGTGAAGCCCTTGGTCTCGGGATCGTAGCTCCTGCCGAGCGTCGAGAGGCGGATGGACGTCATCGTCCCGCTCAGCGTGTGGTCGTTGAAATAGTAGTTGAAGTCCTTGCCGTCGAGGACGATCGCCTTGGTGTCCTTCTCCTTGCCCGCCTTGATCTCGTCCAGGAGGACGATCTGCTTGCCTTCGAACTGGCTCGCGCCGCCGAGAATGTAGGGCCAGCCGGTCGGCACGAGACCGGAGAAGAAGCTCTTGAACTCCTTGTTGAAGTTCACGCCCTTCGTCGAATTCAGGTTGATGGTGATCGTCATCGTCACGTTCCTTTCCGCTTCGTCTGCATGGATCAGAAATTCAGGGTGAGCGAGGCCCTGGCGTTGAAGCCCGGGCTCGGATCAGCGTTGAGATACTGCGTGTAGTCGCGGTCGAATATGTTGTTGAGCGCGAGGTTCGCCGTGAGGCTTTCGGTGAGCCTGTACTGCGCGAAGACATCGACGAGCTGGTATGGCTCGCCGATGAAGCCGGTCGCCGTGTCGTCCTTCTTCTCGCCGACGACCGTCAGCCGCGTGCCGAGCGTCAGCCTCTCCTCGAACGCCCGCAGGCCGGCCGTCGCGACGATCCGGAACGGCGGCACCTTCTGGAGGCCGCCGCCGGTCGTCAGGTTCTCGCCCTTCAGGATCTGCGCGGTGAGCCCCGCGAACACGTCGCCGGTGTCGTAGCTGCCCTCGATCTCGATGCCGCGGATGCGTGCTTCGGCTATGTTCTGGTACTGGTAGCCGCCCGGGATCGGGAACAGGACGAAGACCTGGTCGATATAGTCGTCGACGTCGTTCTGGAAGACGCCGAGCTTGAGGGAAAGATTGTCCCCGTCGGCAAAGACGTCCTGGAAGCGCAGGTTCGTGCCGAATTCCACCGTGTGCGCCACTTCCGGCCGCAGATCGGGATTGGGGAAGAAGCGGCCGGTCACCGGCGGGGGATGGAAGCCGTCGATCAGGGTTTCCGTGAGCGCCGGGGCGCGATAGCCCTCGGCATAGGTCGCATAGAAGGTCGCGGGCTCCCAGGGCGTGACGCCGACGGTCACCTTCGGCGACAGCCGGTTTCCGTCGACCGCGATGGCGTCTCCCTTGAGGTTGTAGCCGTCGTAGCGCAGCGCGCCGATGACCTCCAGCCAGGAATCGTACCGGATGCGATCCTGGATGAAGGCGCCGTAGGCGAGCCGCCTGCCCGAGGGCGTCAGGTCGTCGCTGCTGCCGATCAGGTCCACCGTGTTCACCCGGTCCCGGAAGACGTCGACGCCGTAGGTCAGCTCGTGCTCGAAGGCGCCGGCATCGAAGCGGGACGTGTTGAACAGGTCGAGGCCGACGGTCTGGACGTCGAAGGACTGCTCCAGCGCCCCGCCGCCCGGCTGCTGCTGCTCGAACAGGGTGCTGGTGTAATAGGTCTTGAAGGTCAGATCCCAGAGGTCGGAATCCGGCGTATAGCGATAGCCGGCCGTCACCGTGTCGGCCGTGACGTCGGTCTCGCGCGGCGTGGTGGCGCCGTTCTCGAAGCTGTTGAAATAGCGGCTGCCGGAAAGCGTGAACTCATGGTCCTCGTCCGGCTTGAAGCGCCATTTCGCCAGCCCCGACTTCATCGACTGCGCCGAATTGACCGTCTGGCCGCCGCCGGACCTGTAGTCGTCGATCTCCTGCACGGTGCCGCCGATCAGGACGTCGCTATTCTCCCCGAGACGGGTCGCGATCGCCCCGTGCACGGTCGGGCCGGAGCCGTTGCTGTCGTAGCCCGTCTTCACGCGTCCGCCGACCTGCGCGTCCGGCTGGATCAGGTCGTCGGCGTCGATCGTCGTGAAGCTGACGACGCCGCCGATCGCGCCGCTGCCATAGACGGACGACACCGGCCCGCGCGTGACGTCGACGGATTTCAGCATCTGCGTGTCGAGATAGAAGGTGCCGTTGGCCTCGTGGCCGTTCTTCTGGAAGTTCTGGCGGGCGCCGTCCACCATCACGTTGACCCGCCCGAAATCCTGCAGGCCCCGCATGTTCACGGCGACGCCGGGATCGTCGGCGGAGGTCTGGGTGCTGATGCCCGGCATGGCCGTGAGGACCTCCGGCAGCCGCGCATTCAGGAAGCGGGTCTCGAACTGGTCGGCCGTGATGGCGCTGGAGCCGGCGAGCGTGTCGTAGACGCCGGTTTCCGTTCGCGTCGCCGTAACCACGACCGGATTGAGGAAGGTCGTTTCGCCGTCCTCGCCGGTCACGGCCACCTCCGCCGTGTCGTCCCCGGCCTCCTGCGCCCCCGCGGGCATCGCCGCGAGACAGGAGAGCGCTCCGGCCAGGAGGAGGTTCGCAAAGGTGTTTCGGCGTGTCTGGCGCATTGGCTTCCTTCCGATCGAAGCGATGACAACTGGATGCGGGAGCCGCCGTGTGGACGGCTCCCGCAGCTTCCTCAGAGCAGGAAGTATCCCTTGGAGAAGGAGAGCGCGTCGTCGAAGTGGATGGCGAAGTCGGCCTTGCCGTCGCCGTTCACGTCGCCG
>NZ_JANFDG010000060.1 GCF_024609765.1 Shinella pollutisoli | reverse complement strand
GTAAGCGGTGTTTTCCTCGCACATTGACCAAGCTCGATTGGGCATCCCGAAAAATGCCACTACGACATTGATGGCAAGAATGCGCCAAGAGGAGACATTCCTCCCCTTTATAAACTGCTGCTGTCGCCCTCGAAGACTAACAGGCCGCTCTCCCCACCCCTCGGAGCGGGGAGAGCGGCCTGAAAGAGCGGCCCAGCTAGCGCTACAACGCGCGCACTGCTCAGCCAATGACGAACTTGTCGCGGTTCTGCTCGATGAATTGGTCGAGTGTGGTCAGCGGCACGCCCCAGCTCCCAGCGGCTTCAATGTCCACCTTGTAGCCCTCGACATTGTTCCAAGATTCGTGCCTGTAGCCCAGTTCGCCATAGGGTTGAGCAAGCGCCTCTTCTTTCGAAAGGGTGATCGCCGAAACCGACTTTCCGGTGGCTCCGCTGATCTTGGCCGCAACCTCGGGCAGAGTGAAGGTATCTGCGGCAAGATCGATCTCATGACCATGGAACCGCGCCGGCTCGGCAAAGGCGGCGGCCGCGAACGCGCCGATGTCCTCCGCCGAAATCCAGTCGATGCCGGTGTCCGGTTCAATCGCAGTCTCGAACCGACCACGCTCGCGGAGCGAGGGGTACATGGACTCCACCATCGGCGGCACTAGGTTCTGCATGATCATGGCGGGCTTCAGGATCGTCCAGTGGCGAAAGCCCTTGGCTTTAACCATGTCGATCACAGCCGCCTTGTTGTCCCAGTAAAGTGGCTCCCAGCGCCCTTCATCCCAACCGACGAAGTTCTTCTGATCGCCCGCTCGGGCGACGGAGGTGTGAACGACCGTGTCGACACCTGCGCGGCCGGCAGCTTCGATCAACGCTTTGCCTGTGACGATTTCGGTGTCCGGGTCACCAGGATGCGAACCCATCTGCATGGAGAAAACGCCATCCACCCCGGCAAAGGCTCCATCGAGACTGGCGGCATCGTTGAAGTCGCCCTTGACGACCTCCACGCCCTGCGCGGCAAGGGCTTGCGCCGCAGCAGAATGAGGGTCGCGCGTCATGGCTCGAACGGGACGACCGGCCTGCAAAAGGGCGCGGACAACTGCCCCGCCCTGTTTGCCCGTAGCGCCAGTGACGAGGATCGGCGAGTTGATTGGTGTAGACATAGAAAGCCTTTCTTGGGAGTAGCAACGCCTTATGCGCCAGGATGTTCTTTCCCTAAATAGGCTACCCAATACGAAACGCAAGAGTTTCGGTAATATTGTGTTTCGAATTATATGATCTACATGATGGCCATGAACGAACGAGCCAACGAACATCAGCGCCGTCTGCCGCCCGCTGAGCGGGGACGTACCCAAGACACAAGCCGTGACGATCTTATCATCGAGGCGGCGCTCGAACTTCTTGCCGAGAAAGGTTATCACGGACTGACGATGACCGATGTGGCCGCGCGTGCGGGCGTGTCAAAAGCGACGCTTTATAGACGCTGGACCGCGAAAGCGGACGTCGTGGCCGACGCTGTCGCTACGCTCAGTCCAATGAAGCCGCCTCATTATCCGGGCACATCGCTGCGCGACGATCTGGTCGCGTTGATGGAGCAGGCTGGTAACTGCGACGACCGTCCCGAGATCGTGACCGCGACGATGGAGATGGCGAGGTCACACCCTGACCTGTACCGAACCCTGTCCGACCGCTTCAGTATGTTTGTTCGGACAGAACTAGAAAAGCTTGCCAAGCGAGCGGCTGACGAGGGACACGCGCCTTTGTCGGAGGTCGAGCTAGAAGTCCTGAGTGACACGGTGATTGCACTCCTGGCCCATAATGCCGGACCGGCTGGCGCATCTATCCCGCGCGAACGTCTGATCGCGCTGGTCGATCACGTGCTGCTGGTGCTCATCACAGCGACACGTGGCGCGAAATAGGCACTCTTACTCCCGCGCGACGGCTCTTTGGAGTTCCCGGCTTCTAGCCACCGTCCCACGCCAGAGATGCGCAACTCGGCCTTGTATGGGCACTTTGCGCCGACAGCAGACTTAGCCGTGCGTTTGCTCCGAACAATTCCACGGCATTAGCTCTTCAATCCGACTCTGCTTGTGGCCGTTGACGATGGCGATGAGTGTGGCGGTTAGATAGGCTAACGGATCGACGGCGTTGAGTTTGCAGGTCTCAATAAGGGAGGCGATGATCGCCCAGTTCTCGGCTCCAATGTCATGCCCCGCGAAGAGTGCGTTCTTGCGATTTAGGGCTATCGGTCGGATGGTTCGCTCGACGGTGTTGTTGTCGATCTCAATGCGCCCATCGGTCAGGAAGAGCTTCAGACCATCCCAGTATTTTGCGATGTAGACCAAAGCCTCTCCAAGTGGGGACTTCGTCGCGACACGGGCACGGTGATGGACGAGCCACGTGTGCATGTCGGCGACGAGCGGCGCTGACCGTTCCTGTCGCCCGGCGAGGCGCGTCTCTGGATCAAGGCCGCGCAATTCGGCCTCGATCCGATACAGTTCACCGATGCGTTTGACGCCGTCCTCGGCAATGGGTGCTGTTCCGTTCCGGGTGATCTCCACCAGCTTGCGACGAGCATGTGCCCAACAATACGCAAGCCGAATGTCTGGGCCAATCCGGTCTGGCCCGATCAGCCTGTTGTATCCGGCATAGCCATCGACCTGCAGGATGCCGGAGAAGCCCTGCAATATCCATTCGGCATGAATGCCTCCCCGACCGGGAGCGTAGGTGAAGGCCACGCCCGGCGGAGCACCGCCATTCCAAGGACGATCATCCCGCGCCAGCGCCCAGAAGTATCCGGTCTTGGTTTTGCGCGAGCCGGGATCGAGCACCGGAGCACGGGTCTCGTCCATGAAGAGCTTGGTCGAGCGCTTCAGGTCGGCAATCAGGGCATCGAACACGGGGCGCAACTCGAACGCTGCCCGGCCGACCCAATCGGCAAGCGTGGAGCGGTCGAGATCGATGCCCTGGCGGCTCATGATCTGCGCCTGCCGATAGAGCGGAAGGTGATCGGCATATTTAGAGACCAGCACATGGGCGACGGTCGCTTCCGTCGGAAGCCCAGCCTGGATCAGCCGTGCCGGAGCTGGGGCTTGGACGACACCGTCCGTGCAGGCACGGCAGGCATACTTGGGGCGGCGGGTGACGATGACGCGGAACTGTGCCGGGATGATGTCCAGCCGCTCGGAGACATCCTCGCCAATGCAATGCAGGCAACCGCCGCAGCCGCAGATCAGGCTTTCTGGCTCGATCACCTCCTCGATACGTGGGAGATGCTTCGGAAGGGAGCCGCGATTGATCTCACGTGGCTTGCTAGTCCTGTTTCCTGCAGGAGCGTCCGCCTCATCCTCGGCATGGATCACGGCCATAGCCGTTTCCAGGTCTTCCAGGGCCAGATCGAATTGGTCAGGATCGGTCTTCTCGGATTTGCGCCCGAAGGCTGCCTGCTTAAATGCTGCAACAAGCTTCTCAAGCCGTTCAATCCGCTCGTCCTTGCGGGCGATATGTTCGTCCCTACTGGCTATCGCGACGTCCTTGGCTGCCTCACGTGCCTGCGCCGCGATCAGCATCGCCGTCAGGACGGCAACATCATCGGGAAAGTCGGCGGCATCAAGCATGGCCGGAAACTACCAAATCCGGAGCCGATTTGCTTTTGAAATTTGTCGTGCTGAGTCATCGTGCCGCAGCTATTCGATGACCTCCGGGGTTCTCGTCTGTATGGCATGAACCCGCCGCCAATCGAGGCCCGCAAACAGAGCTTCGAACTGGGCGTGGGTGAGCGTCATCAATCCATCCTTGATGCTTGGCCAAGTGAACGTCTGCTCTTCCAGCCTTTTGTAGGCCATGACGATCCCGGAGCCATCCCAGTAGATCAGCTTCAACCGGTCGGCCTTGCGTGATCGGAACACGAAGACCGTTCCGGTAAACGGGTCCTTGTGCAGCTCATTCTTCACAAGCGCCGCCAAGCCGTCATGACCCTTGCGGAAGTCTACCGGCCTGGTCGCCACCATGATCCTGACGCGGTTTGACGGAAAGATCATGTCGCCGCCGCCAGGGCGCGAGCGATTGCAGCGATCCGGGTCGCAGATGCGCCTTCCTCCAGGCGGATCGTGACCGGACCGACGACGATCTCGGCACGGGAAACGGCTTTGACCTTCGACGGCACAGGCAACGGCGGCTCGACAACCATGGCCGCGAACTCGACGGCGTCTTCTGGCTCTGGCAACACCAGCTTGCCCTGCCGCGCCATCGTCCGCCAGGTGGAAAGGCTGTTGGCTCGCAATCCATAGCGCTGCGCAACTTCATTGACTGTCGTGCCAGGCCTCAAGCTTTCCGAAACAATCTTCGCCTTGACCTCGTCCGGCCAATGTCGGTGAACCTCACGTCCAGGCTTCCTGGTTGTGAGAAACTCCAATGTAGTCTCCATGGAGAAACTCCCGTTCTTAATCCATGGAAAGGCGATCACAGATCAGACGGCGGCTGCCAATGTGGGGGCAGAACACCGGTTAC
>NZ_JANFDG010000006.1 GCF_024609765.1 Shinella pollutisoli | reverse complement strand
CAGACAAGAACCCCCTTCAGCCCAAACTTCAAACATGCAGCTTGACAAAACCATTAGGCTGCCTCCCGTCCGCGCGCGCCGAGCGCGGCGGCAAGCCGGTCGGCCACGAAGGCGCCGTCGCGCGCCGTCATGATCTCCGCCTTCGCCGCGGCCGGAAGATCCTGCGAAAACCGCTCCAGGTACCAGCCGAGATGCTTTCGCGCATGGCGCAGGCCCGCCTCGGCGCCGTAGAAGTCGAGCATCATGCGGTAGTGCTCGACGGCAACCGCGGCGATCTCCGGCGTGCGCGGATGGGCGCACGCGCCCGCCAGCACCGCCGGATGCCACGGCCGCCCCTGCGCCGCCCGGCCGACCATCACCGCGTCCGCGCCGGAGCGGCGGAGGATTTCCCGCGCGTCCTCCGGCGTGTCGACGTCGCCGTTGGCGACGAGCGGCACGGAGATCGCCTCGCGCACGGCGCGGATCGCCTGCCAGTCGGCCCGGCCCTCGTAGAACTGCATGCGCGTGCGTCCGTGCACGGTGATCATGGCGGCGCCCGCGGCCTCGGCGCGCGCGGCGATCTCCGGCGCGTTGATCGACGCATGGTCCCAGCCGAGCCGCATCTTCACGCTCACGGGCACCTTCACCGCCTTCACCGTCGCCTCGATCAGCGACAGCGCGTGATCGGGATCGCGCATCAGCGCCGAGCCGGAATAGCCGCCGATCACCTTCTTGGCCGGGCAGCCCATGTTGATGTCGACGATGTCGGCGCCCTCGCCCTCGGCGATGCGCGCGGCCTCGGCCATCCAGTGCGCCTCGCGGCCGGCGAGTTGCACCATGTGCGGGCGGATGCCGCAATTGCGGATGCGCGCCCAGCTCTCGCGCGCGTTCAGCGCCAGCTCGCGGCTCGCCACCATCTCTGTGACGACGAGGCCCGCGCCGAAACGCCAGGCGAGATCGCGGAACGGCAGGTCGGTGACGCCCGACATGGGGGCCAGCACGACCCGGTTTCGCAAGGCGCTGCCGCCGACGGAAAGCGGCGCGGACAGATCGGGAATCGGCAAATGCTCATCTTTCAAGCAGGACAAGTCTCTGCACTATTTTTAGACATCATTGCCGGCCTTGCCAAGCCGTATTCGCGCGCCCGGCCAATTTTCGCAAGGCGGCTGGTATTGCGCCGACCTTCCGGCTAAACCACGCCGAAACGCTTTGAACGGGAGTTGGGCAGACCGAAATGCAGGGGGAGAACGCCATATCCTGCGGCGTGGTGATCGTGGCGGCGGGCCGCGGCGAACGCGCCGGCGCCCATGCCGAGGGGCCGAAGCAGTATCGCCGCATCGGCGGACGGCCGGTCATCGCCCACACGCTCGACCTCTTCCTCGCCTGGTCGCCGGCCTGCCATATCGTCGCCGTCATCCATCCCGACGACGAGGCGCTGTTCGCCTCGGCGCGGCCCGACTGCGACCGGCTCTCCGTCGTCCACGGCGGGGCGACGCGGCAGCAATCGGTGCTGGCGGGGCTGGAAGCGCTTGCCGCAAGCGGCATCAGCCACGTCCTCATCCAGGACGCGGTGCGGCCCTTCGTGGAGCCGGCGATCCTGGAGCGCACGCTCGCCGCCTTCCGCACAGGGGCCGAGGCCGTGCTGCCGGTCGTCGCCGTCGCCGACACGCTGAAGCGCGCCGACGCCAACGGCCATGTCGCCGAGACCGTGTCGCGCGCCGGCCTCTTCGCCGCCCAGACCCCGCAGTCCTTCCGCTACCCGACCATCCTGGAGGCACATCGGCGCGCGGCCGCCTCGGGGCGCGGCGACTTCACCGACGACGCGGCCATCGCCGAGTGGGCGGGCGTGCGCGTGCAACTGGTCGAGGGCAGCGCCGGCAACGTGAAACTCACCCTGCAGAAGGACATCGCCATGGCCGACCAGCGGCTTTCCTCCGCCCTGCCCGACGTGCGCACCGGCAACGGCTACGACGTGCACCAGCTCGTCGACGGCGACGGGGTGACGCTCTGCGGCGTCTTCATCCCGCACGAGCAGGCGCTCTCCGGCCATTCCGACGCCGACGTCGCGCTGCATGCGCTGACGGACGCCCTGCTCGCCACCTGCGGGGCCGGCGACATCGGCGACCATTTCCCGCCCTCCGACCCGCAGTGGAAGGGGGCGGCCTCCCGCATCTTCCTCGAACATGCCGCTGCACTCGTCCGCGAAAGGGGCGGCACGATCATGAACGCCGACGTGTCGCTGATCGCCGAGGCGCCCAAGATCGGGCCGCACCGCGAGACGATGCGGCGGAACCTTTCCGAGATGCTCGGCCTTTCGATGGACCGCTGTTCCGTCAAGGCGACGACGAACGAGAGGATCGGCTTCGTCGGGCGACGCGAGGGGATCGCCGCCATCGCCACGGCGACCGTCGTCTACAGGGGGACCGACGCATGAGCATCTGGCCGGCCGACATCGAGCAGACAGCCCGCGCCATCGTCGCCGGCTTCGCCGCGCGCGGGCTGACGATCGCCACCGCCGAATCCTGCACGGCGGGCCTGATCGCCGGCGCCATCACCGAGATCGCCGGCTCCTCCGCGGTCTTCGACCGCGGCTTCGTCACCTATTCCAACGCGGCCAAGGAGGAGATGATCGGCGTCTCCGCCGGGACCCTGAGGGCGCACGGCGCCGTCTCGCGCCCGACCGCGATCGAGATGGCCGAGGGCGCGCTCCGCCGTTCGCGGGCGAGCGTCTCCGTCGCCGTCACCGGCATCGCCGGGCCCGGCGGCGGCTCGCCGGAAAAGCCGGTCGGCCTCGTCCACCTCGCCGCCGCCCGCAAGGGGCACCGGACGCTGCACCGGGAAATGCGCTACGGCGACCTCGGCCGCAGCGCCGTGCGGCTTGCGACGATACGCACCGCCCTGGAAATGCTGGTGGAACTGTCGAACGCGGCGGACTGAACCTATGCCGCCGATCCCGGCGGGGCGTAGATCGCCGCCGCGCGCTTCTCGAAGGCTTCCGTGAACATGCGGAAGGCGCGGTCGAACATCGAGCCCATGAGCGCGCCGAGGATGCGGCTCTTGAACTCGTAGTCGATGAAGAAATGCACCATCGAGGTGCCGTCCGGCAGCGCCTCGAAGCGCCAGCGGTTGTCGAGGAAGCGGAACGGCCCGTCGATGTATTTCACGTCGATGGTGCGCGTGCTCCGGTCGAGCAGCACCTGCGTGGTGAAGGTCTCGCGGATCGCCTTGTAGCCGACCGTCATGTCGGCGACCAGCAGCACCTTGTCGTCGCGCTCCCTGCGCGAGCGCACGGAAAGCGCCTCGCACAGCGGCAGGAATTCCGGATAGCGCTCCACGTCGGCGACGAGGGCGAACATCTGATCGGCGCTGTGGGGGACGGGCCTGCGGGTCTCGAACTGGGGCATGGGCCGAGAGCTAATATTCCCGCCCGGCAATGGCAAGTAGGCGACGCGCCTCGGCGCGCGATTTCAACACGCAAACCGGCACGCCGGCGCCGTGGGCCGCCAGATTGGCCTCGATCTGCGGGCTTTGCGTCTTCTCGAAGGTCCAGACATAGGAGAGGAATTCGCAGTCGATCTTCTCCGGGCAGCCGTCCGCCATGTCCGGGCGCGTGCGGCCGCGATGGCGCAGCCAGCGCGAGACGACGCCGCAGAGCGAGACGATGCGCGGCGGGCGGAGCCACAGCACGAGATGGCTGCGCGGCAGGCGCAGCGGCAGCGTGCCGGGGCTCGTGCCGTCGATGATCCAGCGCTCCCTTGCGACGATCTCCCTCAGCCGGTCGAGCGCCTCGGCCCTGGGCCGCATTCGCCAGCCGGGCATCCAGAAGACCTCGCGGTCCATCGAGACGCAGGGAAGGCCGAGGCTTTCGCCCAGCCGGCGCGAGAGCGTGCTCTTGCCGCTGCCCGAGCAGCCGATCACCAGCACCCGCTCCGCCGTCCCGAGCCGGGCCGCCGCCTCTTCCGGCGTCAGGAACACCGTCATCGCGATTCTCCTCATGCAAAAGCCCCGCCGTCCTGCGGGACGGCGGGGCTTAAAGCATCGCCCGGCGGATGTCTATTCCGCGGCGGCCAGCAACTTGCGCTCGCGTGCCGCTCTCAGCCGCGCGAAATCGTCGCCCGCATGGTGCGAGGAGCGCGTCAGCGGGCTGGAGGAGACCATCAGGAAGCCCTTGGTATAGGCGACCGTCTCGTAGGACTTGAACTCCTCCGGCGTCACGAAGCGGTCGACCTTGTGATGCTTCCTCGTCGGCTGGAGATACTGGCCGATCGTCAGGAAATCGACGTCGGCGGTCCTGAGGTCGTCCATGAGCTGGAGCACCTCGTTGCGCTCCTCGCCGAGCCCCACCATGATGCCCGACTTGGTGAACATGGTCGGGTCCAGCTCCTTGACGCGCTGCAGGAGGCGGACGGAGTGGAAGTAGCGCGCGCCGGGGCGGACCGTCAGGTAGTTGCCCGGCACGGTCTCCAGATTGTGGTTGAACACGTCGGGCTTGGCGGCGACGACGCGCTCCAGCGCGCCCGGCTTCTTGAGGAAGTCGGGGGTGAGGATCTCGATCGTCGTCTGCGGCGAGGCCGCGCGGATGGCGAAGATCACCTTCTCGAAATGCTCCGCCCCGCCGTCGTCGAGATCGTCGCGGTCGACCGAGGTGATGACGACATGCGACAGGCCCATCTGCTTCACCGCCTTGGCGACGTTCTCCGGCTCCTCCTGGTCGAGTGCGTTCGGCTTGCCCGTCGCCACGTTGCAGAAGGCGCAGGCGCGCGTACAGATCTCGCCCATGATCATGAAGGTCGCGTGCTTCTTGTCCCAGCACTCGCCGATGTTCGGGCAGCCCGCCTCCTCGCACACCGTCACCAGCTTGTGGGAGCGCACGAGGTCGCGCGTCTCCTGATAGCCCTTGGAGACCGGCGCCTTGACGCGGATCCACTCCGGCTTGCGCAGCACTTCCGTGTCCGGCCGATGGGCCTTCTCCGGATGGCGCACCCGCTGGCTGTCGGGCGTGAGGTTGGTGCGGTCGAGAATGGTGACCATGTCGATTCTGCTTTCCTGGCAGGCTCCTGCCGCCTGTCTTGCGGACCGAGGTTCCGAAAGCCTGCCTCATGTGGAGGCGGGCTTTAGCACGTTCAAGCGTTCAGTGCACGCCCGTAGGCGTCGAGCACGCTTTCCTTCAGCGTCTCCGAGATCGTCGGATGCGGGAAGACCGTGTGCATCAGCTCCTCCTCGGTCGTCTCCAGGTTCATGGCGACGACGAAGCCCTGGATGAGCTCGGTCACTTCCGCGCCGACGAGATGGGCGCCGAGGAGCTCTCCGGTCTTCCTGTCGAAGATCGTCTTGACGAGGCCCTGGTCCTCGCCGAGCGCGATCGCCTTGCCGTTGGCGACGAAGGGGAAGCGGCCGACGCGGATGTCGCGGCCCTGCTCCTTCGCCTTGGCCTCCGTGAGCCCGACCGAGGCGACCTGCGGATGGCAATAGGTGCAGCCGGGGATCTTCGACTTGTCCATCGGATGGACGTTCGGCAGGCCGGCGATCTTCTCGATGCAGATGACGGCCTCGTGCTCGGCCTTGTGGGCGAGCATCGGCGGGCCGGCGACGTCGCCGATCGCGTAGAGGCCCGGCACGTTGGTCTTGCCGTAGCCGTCGATGGCGATGAAGCCGCGGTCGGTCTTCACGCCGAGCGCTTCGAGACCGATGTTCTCGATGTTCGCCTGCACGCCGACGGCGGAGATCAGCCGGTCGGCGGTGATCTTCTCGACCTTGCCGTCCTTGGTCTCGACATGGGCGGTGACGGAATTCGCCCCCTTCTCCACCTTGGAGACCTTGGCCTCGAGCAGGATCTTCATGCCCTGCTTCTCGAACTGCTTCCTGGCGAGCGCGGAGATCTCCGCGTCCTCGACCGGCATGACCTGCGACATGACCTCGACCACCGTCACCTCGACGCCGAGCGTGCGGTAGAAGGAGGCGAACTCGATGCCGATCGCGCCCGAGCCCATGACGAGCAGCGACTTCGGCAGCGCCTCCGGCTTCATCGCCTCGAAATAGGTCCAGATCAGCTTGCCGTCCGGCTCGATGCCCGGCAGCGCGCGCGGCCGCGCCCCGGTGGCGACGACGATGTGCTTGGCGGTGTAGGTGCCCTCGGGAAGGACGGTCTTCGGCAGCGGCGCCTGCGGCTGCTGGATGGCCTTCGCCGTCTTGGAGACGACGATCTCGCCGGGCTTCGTGAGCTTCGCCTCGCCCCAGATGACGTCGACCTTGTTCTTCTTCAACAGGAAGCCGACGCCGCCGTTCATGCGCTGCGCGATGCCGCGCGAGCGGGCGACGATGGCCTTGAGGTCCGGCGTCACCGCGCCCTCGATCTTCACGCCGTAGTCGCCCGGATGCTTGGCGTAGTGGAAGATCTCGGCGGAGCGCAGCAGCGCCTTGGTCGGGATGCAGCCCCAGTTGGAGCAGATGCCGGCAAGGTGCTCGCGCTCGACGATGGCGGTCTTCAGGCCGAGCTGGGCGGCGCGGATCGCCGCGATATAGCCGCCCGGGCCCGATCCGATGATGATGACGTCATAGGCATTCGACATGAGCGCTTCCACTCCTCTGTTGCTCGTGCTTGCCGCGACCGGCCGCGATGGGCGGCGGCCGCGGCGAGGAGCGGGACCCGCCCCTCAGGGAAGCTCTTCGACCGTCTCGTGCCGCGTGAGCATTCCGTAGATTTCGTCCTTGAGCCGCATCCGCTCCTTGCGCATGTCCGCCATGCGGAAGTCGTCGACCGGCTCGATGTTCGTCTCGGCGCGGTGGATGGCCTTGTTCACCGCATGGTATTCTTCCGTTATCCGGTGGAAATGCCCGTCGATCTCGCGCAGGTGGCGCATCTTCGCGACATGTTCCGGAAATTCCTCGGCCAGTTCGTGCGGCGTGTTCGACATGGGTCATCTCCTTCTCTCGATTGATGATCCCAGCCTAGCCCGCCGCCCCTTCTCCTCCTTGATCCCGATCAAAGTCCAAGCATCATGCGCACGACCGGCTCCAGCCCGCGGCCAATCGCCCGCGTGTTCTCGGCGTCGAGATGCACGCCGTCGAGCGGCGTGGTGCGCGCGACCGAGCCCGCATCGAAGAAGCCGCAGCCCGTCTCGTCGGCGAGGTCCGCATAGAGCGTCGCCAGCATCGCCGACTGCTCGACGCCGCCGGAAAACATCGCGGCGAAGGCCGTGTTCGCCGTCTCGCAGAGCGGCGGCGGCGAGACGACGAGGATCTCCGGCCCCTCCCCGGCGCCGAACGACCATGCGTGATGGCGCACGAGCTCCACCAGCCGCTCCATTCCCTGCACCGCGCCGAAGGCCGTGCCGCAGATCGTCGGCTTCATGTCGTTGGCGCCCAGCAGCAGGATGACGAGGTCGAGCGGATCGTGGCTGTGCAGGACCGTCGGCAGGATGCGCGCGCCGTTGCGGTCGCAGTCCGCCAGATGGTCGTCATAGGCGGTCGTCCGGCCGTTGAGCCCCTCCGCGATCACCGTGACCCCGGGCCCCAGCGCCTTCGCCAGCACGCTCGGCCAGCGGTCCTCGAAGGCGTGCCGGTCGAGCGTTTCGGCGTTGTAGCCCCAGGTGAGCGAGTCGCCGTAGCAGAGGACGGTTTTCATGGCCGGCCCCGCTGTCAGACGAGCATCGCCATCGGATCCTCGATGTAGCGCTTGAAGGCGCCGAGCAGTTCGGCGCCCAGCGCGCCGTCGACGCAGCGGTGGTCGGTGGACAGCGTCACCGTCATCGCGTTGACGATGGCGATCTCGCCCTTCTTGACCACGACGCGCTGCTCGCCCGCGCCGACGGCGAGGATCGTCGCATGCGGCGGGTTGACGACGGCGGCGAAATCCTTGACGCCCATCATGCCCATGTTGGAGACCGCCGTCGTGCCGCCCTGGTATTCCTCGGGCTTCAGCTTGCGCTCCTTGGCGCGCTTGGCGAAATCCTTCATCTCGTTGGAGATGGCCGACAGCGTCTTCGTCTCCGCCTTGCGGATGATCGGCGTGATCAGGCCGCCCGGGATCGACACGGCGACGCCGACGTCCGAATGCCTGTGCTTGACCATGTTCGTGTCGGTCCAGGAGACGTTGGCGTCCGGAACGTCCCGGAGCGCGAGCGCCAGCGCCTTGATCACCATGTCGTTGACCGAGACCTTGTAGGTCGGCTTGCCGTCCTTCTCGGGCGCGGCGGCGTTGATCTGGCCGCGCAGCGCGAGCAGCGCGTCGAGTTCGACGTCGACCGAGACGTAGAAATGCGGGATCGTCTGCTTGGATTCCTGCAGGCGCTTGGCGATCGTCTTGCGCATGCCGTCATGCGGCACGAGCTCGTAGGAGCCCGGCTCGAACAGCTTCAGCACCGCATCGTCGGAGGCACCCTTGGCCGCGCCGGGCGCCGGGGCGGCCGCTGCGGCGGGAGCTGCCGCCGGCTTCGCGCCGCCGGACGCGGCGGCCTTCTCGACGTCGCTCTTGACGACGCGGCCGTGCGGGCCGGAGCCGGAGATCGCGGAAATGTCGAGCCCGGCTTCCTTCGCCAGGCGGCGGGCGAGCGGCGAGGAGAAGACGCGGTCGCCGGCGGGTGCGGCGCCCCCCTCACCCGGCCCTTTCGCGCCACCCTCTCCCCGCTGGAGAGAGGGGGAAACGTGCGGGGCGGCGGGTGCCTTCTCCTTCTCCCCCTCGGGGAGAAGGTGGCCCGAAGGGCCGGATGAGGGGGCCTTTTCCGCTCCCCCGCCCGAGGCGGCGGCGGAAACGTCCTCGCCCTCGGCGGCCAGCACGGCGATCACCGTGTTGACCTTCACGCCTTCGGAACCGGCGGGGACGACGATCTTTGCGACCGTGCCCTCGTCGACGGCTTCGACTTCCATCGTCGCCTTGTCGGTCTCGATCTCGGCGATCACGTCGCCGGACTTCACCGTATCGCCTTCCTTGACCAGCCACTTGGCGAGGTTGCCCTCTTCCATCGTCGGCGAAAGGGCGGGCATCGTGATGTTGATCGGCATTTTGGAAGCCCTCCCCTTATTTGTAGCAGACGGCCTTCACGGCCTGCACGACCTCGCCCACGTTCGGCAATGCCAGCTTCTCCAGATTGGCGGCATAGGGCATCGGCACGTCCTTGCCGGCGACGGTGATGACCGGCGCGTCGAGATAGTCGAAGGCCTCGCGCTGGACGCTGTTGGCGATGAAATCGCCGACCGACGACTGCGGGAAGCCTTCCTCCACGGTGACGAGGCGCCCGGTCCGCTTCACCGATTCGATGACGGTCGGCAGGTCCATCGGCCGGATTGTCCGGAGGTCGATCACCTCGACGTCGATGCCCTCCTTCTCCAGCTCGGCCGCCGCCTTGACCGCATAGGTCATGCCGATGCCGAAGGAGACGAGCGTGGCGTCGCTGCCCTCCCTGTGGATGCGCGCCTTGCCGATCGGCAGCACGAAGTCGTCGAGCTTCGGCACGTCGAAGCTCTGGCCGTAGAGGATCTCGTTCTCGAGGAAGATCACCGGGTTCGGATCGCGGATGGCGGCCTTGAGCAGGCCCTTCGCGTCCGCCGCCGTATAGGGCATGACCACCTTGAGGCCCGGAATATGGCTGTACCAGGCGGCGTAGCACTGCGAATGCTGGGCGGCCACGCGGGCCGCAGCCCCGCTCGGGCCGCGGAAGACGATCGGCGCGCCCATCTGGCCGCCCGACATGTAGAGGGTCTTCGCCGCCGAGTTGACGATCTGGTCGACCGCCTGCATGGCGAAGTTGAAGGTCATGAACTCGACGATCGGCTTCAGCCCCGTCATCGCCGCACCGACGCCGACGCCGGCAAAGCCGTGCTCGGTGATCGGCGTGTCGATGACCCGGCGGGCGCCGAATTCCTGCAGCAGCCCCTGCGTGATCTTGTAGGCGCCCTGGTACTCGGCCACCTCCTCGCCCATGACGAAGACGTCGCCGTCGCGGCGCATCTCCTCCGCCATGGCGTCGCGCAGCGCCTCGCGCACCGTGGTCGCGACCATCTCCGTGCCGGCCGGGATGTCCGGATCGGCGGCGACCTCGCCCTTCGGCGCGGCCGGGACCGGTGCGGAGGCGGAACCCTGCTGGGTCGGCTTCTCGGCCTCCTCGACCTTCGGCGTCGCGGCCTCGGGCTGCTTTTCCGCCGCCTTGGGTGCGGCCATCGCGTCGGCGCTCTCGCCGTCCTGCAGCAGCACGGCGATCGGCGTGTTGACCTTCACGGCCTCGCTGCCGGCCGGGATCAGGATCTTGCCGATCACGCCCTCGTCGACGGCTTCGACCTCCATGGTCGCCTTGTCGGTCTCGATCTCGGCGATCACGTCGCCGGACTTGACGGCGTCGCCCTCGTTCTTGAGCCACTTGGACAGCGTGCCCTCCTCCATCGTCGGAGACAGGGCGGGCATGAGAATTTCTACTGGCATATGTCGTCCCTCCCCGGATTACAGCAGGATGTCGGTATAGAGTTCGGAGACATCCGGCTCCGGATCGGACTGCGCGAAATCGGCGCTGTCGGCGACGATGTCGCGGACGTCCTTGTCGATCCGCTTGAGATCGTCCTCGCTCGCCCAGCCCTTGTCGAGGAGGCGCGCGCGCACCTGCTCGATCGGGTCGTGCTCCGAGCGCATCTTCTGCACCTCGTCCTTGGAGCGGTACTTCGCGGGGTCCGACATGGAATGGCCGCGATAGCGATAGGTCAGCATTTCGAGGATGATCGGACCCTTGCCGGAGCGGCAATGTTCCACCGCCTCGTCGCCGGCGGCCTTGACCGCGCGCACGTCCATGCCGTCGACCTGGTAGCCGGGGATGCCGAAGGAGGCGCCGCGCTCGGAGAAGTCGGTCTGGGCGGAGGCGCGCGAGACGGCGGTGCCCATGGCGTAGCGGTTGTTCTCGATGATGTAGACGACCGGCAGCTTCCAGAGAGCCGCCATGTTGAAGCTCTCGTAGACCTGGCCCTGGTTGGCCGCGCCGTCGCCGAAATAGGCGAGCGAGACGTTGTCGTTGCCGCGGTAGCGGTTGGCGAAGGCGAGCCCCGTGCCGAGCGAGACCTGCGCGCCGACGATGCCGTGGCCGCCGTAGAAGTTCTTCTCCTTGGAGAACATGTGCATGGAGCCGCCCTTGCCCTTGGAAAGGCCGCCGCGGCGTCCGGTCAGCTCCGCCATCACGCCGCGCGCGCTCATCCCGCAGGCGAGCATGTGGCCGTGGTCGCGGTAGCCGGTGATGACCTGGTCGCCGTCCTTCAGCGCCATCTGCATGCCGACGACGACGGCCTCCTGGCCGATGTAGAGGTGACAGAAGCCGCCGATGAAGCCCATGCCGTAGAGCTGGCCGGCCTTCTCCTCGAAACGCCGGATCAAGAGCATCTCGCGATAGGCCTTGAGATCGTCTTCCTTGGAGAAATCGGCGATGATGTCGCCGTTGAAATCCTTCTTCGCAGTCTTGCGGCTGGACGTGGACGCGGATTTACGCGGAGCCATCCCTTCCTCCCCATTGTTTGTCGGTTGCGGAAACCATAGGGGAGAATGAACCGAGCAGCAATGCTATATTTGCATGCCTTGTATTCGCCACAAACATCTGATTCTGAACGGGGATTTTTGATTAACCGAATTCCGGTTAATCCACTCCGTCAGTGGAAAATGACGATCTCGTCGGCACGCGAAAGGTTCAGGGAGAAGCGCGCCTTCTCGTCCAGCATGTCGCGTTCCAGCGACCCGTCGCTCATCAGCGCGACCTCTTTCTCCAGTATCTGGCGCTGGCGGACGAGCACGTCCAGGCGTGCCTGGCGCTCCACCCGCTGGCGCTCGAACTCCTCCATTCCCTCCAGGCCGAAATCGCCGTGGATCGAATGATAGCCGAAGTAGGAGAGAAAAGCGACGGTGATCGCCGGAAGAACCAGCCGGCCGAACCTGCGCTTCTTGTGATGTTTGGTCCACATGCGGTACCCCGATACGCAATACGGGGACGAGCTTAGCGGCAAGCGGTTAACCGACCGTTGACCACGACGGAGGGCAGGGGAAAAACCGGCCCCTCATCCGCCTGCCGGCACCTTCTCCCCGCAAGCGGGGAGAAGGAAGGCTTGGCGATGCTTTCCCGAAAGCCGGGAAACGGATCCGGCATGCCCCTTGTCCCCGCTTGCGGGGAGAGGTCCCGGCAGCGGGATGAGGGGCAGCCCCTTCTCACCCGCGCAGGATGGCGCGGCCGGCGTATTTCGCCTGCGGCCCGAGCTGCTCCTCGATGCGGATCAGCTGGTTGTACTTGGCGGTGCGGTCGGAGCGGGCGAGCGAGCCGGTCTTGATCTGGCCGCAGTTGGTGGCGACGGCGAGGTCGGCGATGGTCGAATCCTCGGTCTCGCCGGAACGGTGCGACATGACGGCGGAATAGGCCGCCTTGTGCGCCGTCTCGACGGCGTCGAGCGTCTCGGAGAGCGAGCCGATCTGGTTCACCTTGACGAGGATCGAGTTGGCGACGCCCATCTTGATGCCGTCGCGAAGGCGGGCGGAATTGGTGACGAACAGGTCGTCGCCGACGAGCTGCACCGTCTTGCCGATCTTGTCGGTCAGCGCCTTCCAGCCGTCCCAGTCGTCTTCCGCCATGCCGTCCTCGATCGAGAAGATCGGGTACCTGCCGGCAAGCTCCGCCAGGTAGTCGGCCATGGCGCCGGGCTCCAGCGTGCGGCCCTCGCCTTCGAGCACGTACTTGCCGTCCTTGAAGAATTCCGTCGAGGCGCAGTCGAGCGCGATGAACATGTCCTCGCCCGGACGGTAGCCGGCCTTCTCGATCGACGTCATGATGAAGTCGAGCGCGGCGGGCGCGGAGGCGAGGCCCGGCGCGAAGCCGCCCTCGTCGCCGACATTGGTGTTGTGGCCGTCGGCGGCGAGCTGCTTCTTCAGCGTGTGGAACACTTCCGAGCCCATGCGCACGGCGTCGCGCAGCGTGTCGGCGCCGACCGGCACGATCATGAACTCCTGGAAGTCGATCGGGTTGTCGGCATGCGCGCCGCCGTTGATGATGTTCATCATCGGCACCGGCAGGACGCGGGCGTTCGGGCCGCCGACATAGCGGTAGAGCGGCAGGCCGGCGGATTCGGCCGCCGCCTTGGCGACGGCGAGCGAGACGCCGAGGATGGCGTTGGCGCCGAGCCGCGACTTGTTCGGCGTGCCGTCGAGCTCGATCATCGTCTGGTCGACGAGGATCTGGTCTTCGGCGTCGAGGCCGCCGATCGCCTCGAAGATCTCGCCGTTGACGGCGGCGACCGCGTTCTCGACCCCCTTGCCCAGGTAGCGCTTGCCGCCGTCGCGCAGCTCCACCGCCTCGTGCGCGCCGGTCGAGGCGCCCGACGGCACGGCCGCGCGACCGAAGCTGCCGTCCTCCAGATGCACGTCCACTTCGACGGTGGGATTGCCGCGGCTGTCGAGGATCTCGCGGCCGGTGATGTCGATGATTGCGGTCATGGATATCGTCCTGGTTCGGGGTTATAAATCGATTGAAATCTGTCTTAGCCGATCGCCGGGAAATTACAATGCCGGATGTCCCGGCCGGCCCCTCACGCCTTCGCCACCGCGTCGAAGGCGAGGAGCTTCTCCAGGAGCCGCGGCATGTCCTTGAGAGGCACCATGTTCGGCCCGTCGGAGGGGGCGTTGTCCGGATCCTCGTGCGTCTCGATGAAGACGCCGGCGACGCCGACGGCGACGGCCGCGCGCGCCAGCGTCTCGACGAACTCGCGCTGGCCGCCGGAGGAACCGCCCTGCCCGCCCGGCTGCTGCACCGAATGGGTCGCGTCGAACACGACCGGCGCGCCAAGCCCGGCCATGATCGGCAGCGAGCGCATGTCGGAGACGAGCGTGTTGTAGCCGAAGGAGGCGCCGCGCTCGCAGAGCAGCACGTTCGGATTGCCGCTCTCGGTGAACTTGGCGAGCACGTTCTTCATGTCCCAGGGGGCGAGGAACTGGCCCTTCTTGACGTTGATCACCCGGCCGGTCTTCGCGGCTGCGACGAGAAGGTCGGTCTGGCGGCAGAGGAAGGCCGGGATCTGCAGGATGTCGACCGTCGGCGCGACGAGGCCGCACTGTTCCTCGGTATGGATGTCGGTCAGCACCGGGAAGCCGAAATCCGTCTTGAGGTCGGCGAAGATCTCCATCGCCTTCTCCAGGCCGATGCCGCGCTTGCCGGACAGCGAGGTGCGGTTCGCCTTGTCGAAGGAGGACTTGTAGACGAGGCCGATGCCGAGCTTCGCACAAAGCTCGGAGAGCGCGCCGGCGATCATGTAGGCGTGGTCGCGGCTCTCCATCTGGCAGGGGCCGGCGATCAGCGCGAGACGGCCGGCCTGCGAGAAGCTCACGGACTTCTCGCCCGCGCCGGCGATTACGGTGGAATTGGCTTTCATGTCATTCTCCGAAGACGAAAAGGACGCCCTGCCCGGGGGCGGGCGGCACGAGGAGACGGTCGTCCCGCTCCGTGAAGGCAATGCCGCGTGCCAGAAGCATATGACGACAGTGTGAAAGGTCCGCGACGCGGAAGACGACCGCCTCGCCCTTGAGGCCGCGGTCGCCGCCGGCGGGCGCGATCCCGTAGAAGCCTTCGAGGCCGGCGGCGTTCAGCACGGTGATGCGCCCGCGCGGCGTCTCCACCGACATGCCGAAGGAGAGCGCCTCGACCTCGCGCTCGTCGGCCGCCTCCTGCAGGAGATACTGGAAGTCCGTCGGGTTCTGCTCGGACAGCACCGCCTCGGCGAGCGCGACGACGCCGTTCTCGTGGCGCTCCAGCGCCGCGCGGTCCGACGGCAGCGCGACGACGCGCTCGGAGGCGAAGAAGAAGAAATCGGGCGAACGGGCGTCGGCCGCGAAGGCGAGCCGGAAGCTGCCGGTGGCCTTGCCGCCGTCCGGCAGCAGCATGCCGCGGGAGAATTCCAGCATGGCGCCGCCGCAAAGCCCCGCCGCGCGGTAGCGCGCGTCGTCGGCCGCCGCATCGCCGGTCGCCATGGCGATGCCCGAAAAGCCTTCCAGGCCGCGGCGGAAGCGGAAGGCCTGGTCGCGCGAAACGAAGGAATTGCCGGCGAGCGCCGCCGCCTCGCATTCCTCGCGGTTGGCGATGCCGAGCGGCTCCAGATAGCTGCCGTCGGCGAGGAAGACGCAGCAGTTCTCCGTGCCGAAGGGGTGGCGCGCGTCCGGCGCCACGGTGAAGCCGAGCGCGGCAAGCCGCGCCCGCGCCACCGCGAGGTCCGAGACCGGCAGCACCAGATGGTCGATCGGGCGGGGCGTTCTCGAACTCACGGTCATGGGCGGCATCCGGTCGTGTTCCTGATGCGCGTGCTTTGCATGCTTTGCGCTTTCAATGCAAGCGCCGGCGACGGTCCGTCAGAGCAGGAAGTCCTTGGAATCGAGATTCTTCAGGCGGAAGTCCTCGATGATGATGACGTCCGTCGACGACAGCTCGATATGGACGTCGCTGCCCACCTGATCGGCCCTGGAAAGCACCTGGCTGACCTTCGAGAAGCCGTAGGAGCGCAGGTCGATGTCGTCGACATTGTTCTTGAAATCGACGATCGTGTCTCGGCCGTAGCCCTTCCGGAAGACGAAGTCGTCCGCGCCCGAGCCGCCGGTGAGCTTGTCGTTGCCCTTGCCGCCGTCGAGCCGGTCATTGCCCGATCCGCCCGAGAGCCGGTCGTTGCCGGAATTGCCGTAGAGCTTGTCCTTGCCCGTGCCGCCGTAGAGCTTGTCGTGGCCGCTGCCGCCGGATAGCTTATCGCTGCCGGAGAAGCCGTAGAGCTTATCGTTGCCGCCGTTGCCGTAGAGCGTGTTGCGCGCCTGGTTGCCGGCGATCAGGTCGCCGCCGCTGCCGCCCTTCGCGTTCTCGATCAGCGAGCGCACGTCGCCCTTGTAGAGGAGCGCGTTGAAGATGTTGCCGCGGGCGAAGCCGTCGTTCGGCCCGCCGCCGAGGAAGGCGAGCTGGGCGTCGCTGAAGACGGAGTGCTTGCCGGGACGCAGGTCGATCCGGACGCCGCTGCTGTAGGCGGTGAGGTCGTAGGTGTCGGTGCCGCCGCCGTCCCAGATGGTGGCGAAGATGCGGTTGGCATCCGCGCCGGAGGCCGCGTCGATGCCGACCTTGCCGTTGACGTAGGTGTCGCCGCTGCCGGGCTTCCACTTGTAGACGGTCTTGCCGGAATTGGTCGAGAAGTCCGCGCCGTACATGCGCTGCAGGGCGGCGATGTCGAGCATCATGTAGGTCTGGGCATAGCCGTATTCCTCGTTCCCGTAGCCCCCGCTGACCGGCGCGCCGATATAGGCCCGGTAGGTCATGATGGAATATTCCATCGAATCGACGTGGAACGGCAGGCTCTTGAACTTGCCCTCGTTCTCGTGCCCGTGCTTCAGGCCGAGCGCGTGGCCGATCTCGTGCAGGATCGTCGTCCACTCGTAGTTGCCGGCCACCGGCGTGTCGTCGTTGTATTCATAGCCGAACCAGAGGTCGCCGCCCTCCTCCGATTCCGACGGATAGTAGGCCCATGCGGCCTCGGGGTCGTTGGACATGGCGAAGCGCAGGTTCGCGCTCGAATTGCTGCCCGCACCGATCCTGAGGTTGGTGAAGCCCTCGACGGAGAAGCCGTTGTTGGCGCTGCTGCCGAACGCGTTGTCGAGCATGTACCTGGCCGCCGCCTTCTGGCTGGCGGAGAACACACCGAAGCCGTTCAGGTGCTCGTTGTCGCCGCTGTAGTCGCTGCCGCCGTAGGTGCTCCACGACGTGGGAAAGGCATAGGTGATCGAACCGCCGGCCCACGCATAGCCGGACAGGACGCCATTGATCGAATTGCTGGACGTGAGACCGATCGTCTTCGTGGTCTTGCCGGTGCCTGTCATTGAAATATCCCCCTATAAAAATCCGGTTGGAACGCCCGGGCGAAGTATTGAACGGGCGTCAACCGCGCGAACAATGGTCCTGCGACCCGAATCGCCCGTAAAAAGCCATGAAAGTCATCATACTCTTGCACAACGACGAACGAGGTCCACATGCTATTCTGCCGGAAGTTAATGTTTGCCTTATGCGGCTTGAGCGTAGCTTTCGGCCTTGCCGCTTCGTCTACGGCGGCCGGCAAGGCCGGCGGAATGCGCCCGCCGGGCGACCCCGACGCGGCGGTCGCGGCCGAGTACGAGGTCCTGAGCGCGAAGGGAACGCGCGCCGCGCTCGAGCTCTTCATCGCCCGCCATCCCGATCATCCGCTCGCCGAGCGCGCCCGCCAGGCGCTCGAGGCGATGTCGCCCTGAGCGGCGGGCCACCCCTCCGCCCCTGACCCGGAAGGCGCCGCAAGGCGCCTTTTTCCGTTGCCTCCTTCCTCCCGAATAAAGCCGACGCGCCGCCCGTCGATAGGAGGATTGCGGTTGACGAACGTCATGGGCATTGACAGCATGCCCGCGGCATAGGCCGACCGGTCCGGTTTCGCTTGAGGGGGTGGAAATTGACTGCGGGTTCCATCGTGGCAACGATCCTGGTCGCCCTTGCGGGCCTCATCGCCGTTCCGGCCGTCAGCCATACCAATCCGGGAACCACCTTCTCGCTGATGGCCTCCTCCATGGCCTTCGTCGCCATGGCCATCGCCCAGTTCATGGCGACCCGCCCGCCGGTGGTGGAAAAGCTGTTCGGCGGCCTCGACCGCATCTACCACTTCCACCGCAAGCTCGGCATCGCCATCCTCTGTCTCATCGGCGTTCACTATTTCGTGACGCCGGATTTCCAGGGCCTCGCGGTGACGAGCGGCCTCAACATCCTCGCCGCGACGCTCGGCGAATGGGCCTTCTACGGCTTCGTCTTCCTGATCGTGCTGAGCCTCGTGAAGGTGATCCCGAAGACGCGCCTGCAGTTCCCCTATCACTACTGGCGCGTGACGCACCGTTTCATCGGCATCCTCTTCATCCTCGTCGCCTTCCATCAGATGTTCATCAAGCGGCCCTATGACGGCACGGCGCTGCTGGCGACCTATCTCAACCTCTTCGCGGCGATCGGCATCGCGAGCTACCTCTACACCCAGCTCCTGCCCTGGCTGCGCACCCGCCGCTACGAGGTGGTCGACGTCCACCGCCACGACGGCGCGACCATCATCACGGCGAAACCCGCCGGGCGGAAGCTCTCGGCGCTGCCCGGTCAGTTCGGCTTCTTCCGCGTCGACAAGAGCGGGCTGCGCGAGCCGCATCCCTTCACGATCGCGGGGATCGAGGACGACGGCACGGTGCGCTTCGCCATCAAGCCGCTCGGCGACTACACCAGGGCCCTGCGCGAGGCCGTCGCCGTCGGCGACCGGCTGACGCTCGAAGGCGGCTACGGCCATTTCAACCACAGGCGCGGCGGAAGCAAGCAGATCTGGCTTGCCGGCGGCATCGGCGTCACGCCGTTCCTCGCCATGGCGAGCCGGCTTACGGGCGACGAGGGGCAGGACATCCACATGGTCTATTGCGTGCGCGACGGTGCCGAGGCGATCGGCCTCGACACCTTCCGCACGCAGGCCGAAAAGCTCGGCAACTTCAGCTTCGTGCTGCACAACTCCGCGACCGACGGCCGCTTCGACGCGGCCAAGCTCGTCGCCGGCGCGCCGATCGACCCGGGCGAGGCCGACCTGTGGTTCTGCGGCCCGCCGCCGTTGCGGCTCGCCATCGAGAAGGGATTGAAGGAGCTCGGCAAGCCGCCGCGCCGCGTCGAGTTCGAGCGTTTCGAGTTTCGTTGACAGTCTTCCAGCCGGCGCGCCGGCCTCCATCGGAGCGAAAGGAACAAGCCATGAGCATGTTCGCACCAGACTTCCCGCGCTCGCGCCGCTTCGCCGTCCGGCTTGCGGCAGCGGCCGGCCTCGCGCTCGCCGTCCTCTGTCCGGCAGGGGCCTCGGCCCGCGATCCCTTCGCGGCCGACGCCTTCTCCACCTACAAGCCCGACGCCGACAACGGCCGCTACATGTTCAGCGCCGCCGGCTGCGGCGCCTGCCACGGCTCCGGCGACAACACGGGGCTGCTCTCCGGCGGCATGGAGATGCAGACGGCGATCGGGAAATTCTTCGCGCCCAACATCTCCGCCCATCCGAACGGCATCGGCGGCTGGTCGAACGCCGACTTCCTCAATGCCGTCATGAACGGCCTCGACCGCGACGGCAACCACCTCTATCCGGTCATGCCCTACACGTCCTACGGCGGCATGAAGCCGGAGGACGTGCTCGACATGAAGGCCTATATCGAGACGCTGCCGCAGTCCGACGCCGTCTCGAAGGAACACGAGATCGCCTTCCCCTTCAGCCGGCAGACGACGATCACGCTGTGGAAGCGCAGCCACTTCACCGTCGCCGCCTACCAGCCGCGCGAGGAGACGCAGATGGAGCGCGGCCGCTACCTCGTTGAGAACGTCGGCGGCTGCGGCGACTGCCACACGCCGCGCACCACCACCTACGGCCTCGACCTCGCCCGCGCCTACGAGGGCGAGAAGGGCCTGACCGGCGCCGTGGCGCCGGACATCACCAAGGCGCGCATGTCGGGGCTCGCCTCCTTCGAGGTCTTCACCAGGGGCCTGATCGAGGACGGCAAGAAGCTGTCCGGCTCGCCGCTCTCCGACCCGGTCATGCGCCGCATCGCCCAGGGCCTCTCGGTGCTCTCCGACGAGGACCGCCAGGCGATGTACGCCTTCCTCGCCGACCGCGAGGTGAAGGCGACGCCGGTCGCCACCTCGACCGAACCGGTCTGCAGCGAGGCGACGGCGGAAGCCTCGCTCGGCGGCGGCAACGCGGAAGCCGCCGCGGCGGCCGACGCCTTCATCGGCAAGTACTGCCGCAACTGCCACGGCCCGGGCGAGAGCTCGCAGGGCTCGTTCCCGTCCGGCGACCTCGCCTCGATCGCCGCCAACGCCGCCTTCGTGACGCCCGGCAACGCCGCCAAGTCGCTGCTCTACACCAGCGTCACCAGCGGCCGCATGCCGCTCGGCAAGCGCCCGAGCGACGAGGAGGTGCAGACGCTGGCGACCTGGATCAACTCGCTCGCCGAGGCCGACATCCAGACGGCGGCGGTGACGAAGGTCGAGCGCTCCCGGCCGATGATCGGCTACCGCGACTTCATCGAGCTGGCGCTGCGCGACATTTCCAAGGTCGACGAGCGCGACCAGCCCTTCATGCGCTACTTCAGCTACCGCGACCAGTACAACGGCATGATGGGCTGCGAGACTCACGCCACCTTCCTCAAGCGCATGACGGTGCTCGCCGGCGGCTTCAAGAAGCTGCTGAACTCGCTCTCCTACGGGCCGAACCTCGTCATCCCGGAGGAGGTCGAGGGATCGGACGGCCTGCTCGTGCGCGTCGACATCCGCGACCTCGAATGGTCGGTGGACGACTACGACTTCCTGATCAACGAGTATTTCTACGGGGTCGACCCGACCAGCGACGCCTCGCTGCACGCGCTCGCCAAGGCGACCGAGACGCAGCTCCCGATCATGCGCATCGACTGGTTCATGAGCAACGGCGCGCGGCCCAAGGTCTACAACCGGCTGATGAAGCTGCCGACGCACATCCGCGAGCTCGAGACCCGCTTCAAGATCGACGTCGACCAGAACATCCATCGCGGCCGGGTCCTGCGCGCCGGCTTCGCCGACGGCTCCTCCGGCGTCTCCGACCACAACCGCATGCTGGAGCGGCACGACATGCCCTTCGGCGGCTACTACTGGAAGTCCTACGACTTCGGCGGCGACGTCGGCCGCCAGGTGCTGAAGCGCTTCCCGCACGGGCCGAAGGAGCTGAAGCTCGAAGCCGGCCTCCAGTCCTTCGAGCACGACGGCGGCGAAATGGTCTTCTCGCTTCCGAACGGCCTGCAGGGCTACTATCTCTCGACCGCCGAGGGCGCCCAGCTCGACGTCGGCCCGACGGCGATCGTCTCCTTCCGCAAGCGGCCGATCGGCAAGGGCGTCGAGATCATCAACGCCCGCTCGTGCTTCGACTGCCACTATGACGGCATCCTGTCGAAGCGCGACCAGATCCGCGAGCATATCGAGACGTCGACGCTGTTCTCCAAGGACCAGCAGGACGTGCTGCTGGCGCTCTACGTGCCGCAGGAGGAGCTCGACGAGGCCTACAAGCGCGACCGCGAGCGCTTCGTCGCCGCGCTCGACCATCTCGGCATCACCGAGCCGACGCCGGACGGCGGCAAGACCAGCCTGAAGGCGCCGGGCGGCGCGGAGATCTTCACCTACTTCGCCGACAAGTACGAGGACGAGCTGAACTTCGAGCAGCTCGCCGCCGAGTTCGACATGACGCCGGAACAGTTCGCCTCCGACATCCGCCGCCTCACCGACGTCAATGCGCTGCGCGTCGGCATCGACTGGGTGGCGACGCTGGAATCGGGCGCGACGATCCCGCGCGTCGAGGTCGAGGACCAGTTCGCCTACATGCTGGAGCCGCTGATGCAGCTCCGTCCGCTGAAGCGCGGCGCCAATGTCGACGTGGCGAATGCCGGCAGCGGCGCCTACCAGGCGCAGGGCGACGCGGGCCACCAGGCGGACGCCTACCAGCAGTCCGCCCAGGGCGAGGCCGCGAGCGGCGACCAGTATGCCGGCGCCGTCGCCTACCCCGTCCCCGCCTACAAGCAGGACGACAAGGCGCAGGCGGAGAAGGTGAAGCTCGCGCTCCGGGTGCCCTCGACCACGGCGAAGGTGGGCGACAAACTCAGCTTCGAGCTCTCCACCAACCATGCCTGCGAGCTGCAGGTCATGTATGTGGAGGACACCGGCAACGTCGAGATCATTCCCGACGTGATGATCGGCAACACCGTGCTGAACCCCGGCGAGCAGCGGCTCATCCCGCAGCCCGGCACCGGCGACCTCACCTTCGATTCGCCCTCGTCGGCCGAGACGATGGTCGCCTTCTGCCGCGCCGGCGGGCTCGGCGACCAGAAGCTGACGGCGGAGAAGGCCCGGGAGCTGGTCGCAAGCTCCAGGCAGCCGCCGACGAAGGGGCTGGCGATCAACCTCGCCAAGCAGGCCGAGAAGGACAACGGCGCGGCCGGCGTGCAGATGGTCACGTTCGAGATCAGGGACTATTGAGAAGCGGGCGGGGCCTTCGGGCCCCGCCCCAGGCTTGAGAGGATGGAGGCTCGACAGACAATGCTGATGCGATCGATGGCGGTGACATTCTTCGTTCTGGCCGGCGCGCTGCCCGCCGCGGCCGCCTGCGAGGCCGTGACGGGCGTCGTCGAGGCCTTCAACGCCGGCGACGAAGACAAGGCCCGCACGATCGCCGCGGCGGCCGACGGAACCACCTGCAGCGCGAACGAGCGGACGCTTGTCGGCCGCGTCGCCGCGCTGACGACCTTCAACCGCATCGCCACGGACGTCGGCAACGGCGGCCGGCTCTCCGACCACCAGGCGGACCTGGAAGACCTGCAGAAGCGGTTCGGCGGCCCCTGGCAGGTGTTCGACGCACTCGGCGACCTCGCCCGCGAGCGCAAGGACTACGAGGCGGCGGCGCGGCTCTATCAGCTCGCGCTGGAGGACGGCGCCAACGAGACGCTGACGCCCGACTGGATGGCGCCCGATCCCGACTATATCCTGCGGCTCGACCGGCTCGCCGGCGAGATGCGCCTCGCCTCGCCGCGGCCCGTGCAGCTCGCCATGCGCGGCGGCTGCAAGGTCTCCTTCCGCGGCGTCGCCATCAAGAAGAAGTCGACGCCGGTGCGCTACGTCTTCGGCACGGCCGATTTCACGCCGGAGGGCGTCGAGGCGGCGAAGGACCTGGCGGAATGCCTGAAGTCGGTGAAGCCAGCCGCCATCACCCTGATCGGCCATACCGACCCGGTCGGCTCCGCCGAATCCAACTACAGGCTCTCGCTCGCGCGCGCCGAGACGCTCGCGGCCTATCTCCAGACCGCGGGCTTCCCCGGCAGGATCGCCACCGTCGGCAAGGGCGAGGACGAGCCGTTCAAGCCCGACGACGCCACGGCCTACGACACGGAGACCCTGAACCAGCTCCACCGCCGCGTCGACGTGGACGTGGAGCCATGAGCGTGTGTAGCCGGCTCCTCGCGCTCCTGCTCGCCGCCGCCCTGCCCGCGCCGGCGCTCGCCGCCGAGACCTATGCGCTCGTCGTCGGCATCGACCAGTATCCGCACGACGTCAGCCTCGACGGCGCGGTGAAGGATGCCGAGGACGTCTACGGGTCGATGGTCGCGGCGGGCTTCCAGGCGGTGAAGTTCGTCGATGCCGAGGCACGCAAGGACGCGATCCGCAAGGCCTGGACCGATCTCGTCGAGCGGTCGGTCGCCGGCGACACGATCATCTTCACCTATGCCGGCCACGGCGCGCAGATGCCCGAGCTCATCGCCGGCGACGAGGCGGACGGCCTCGACGAGTTCCTCCAGCTTCCCGGCTTCGACCGCAGCCGCATGGCGGAGACGCAGAACGAGATCATCGTCGACAACGAGATGAACGCCTGGTTCGCGGAGGCCGAGAGCAAGGGCGTACACGTCCTCTTCGTCTCCGACAGCTGCTTTTCCGGCGGCATGAGCCGGTCCGTCACCGGCAAGACGCGGCTTGCGCCGGCCGTCACGGTCAAGCTGTCTCCGCCCTCGCAGGAGGCGATCGCCGGCGCGAACCTCAAGGAGAACGCCTTCAAGCAGGTGACCGTCCTCGCCGCCTCGCTGGAAAGCCAGCCGACGCCGGAGGTCATCATCGACGGCGAGCCGCGCGGCGCCTTGAGCTGGAGCTTCGCCCGGGCCGTCGAAGGCAGCGCCGACCGCAACGGCGACGGCGTCATCACCCGCATCGAGCTCGAGGACTACGTCTTCTCCAACGTCAAGAACCAGTCCGAGGCGCTGCAGGTGCCGAACTTCACGCCGCAGATCGCCCGCTCCGACAGCGAGGTCGTGGTGCGGCTGACGCGCGGCCTGCCGGCGGCCGACGGATCGGCACAGGCGGGCGGGGACCAACAGGCGGCGGCGACGCCGCGGCCGGTGAAGTCCGCCCGCGACCTCGGCTGGACCGGCAGCATCGCGCTCGACATCGCCGGAGGCGGCGACAGGCCCGCGAACGCGGACGGCAGCGGCACGCCCTTCAGGTGGGACGTGGCGACGGGCACCTTCTACACGCCGAACGGCGACGTGGCGGCCGAGAACGTCGGGCGGGACCGGATCCAGTCCGTCGTCGACAAGTTCGTTCTGCTCGACCTCCTGAAGGCGATGGCGAGCCAGAACCCCGGCGCCGTCTCGCTGTCGCCGGTGCGCGACATCTACGCCGCCGGCAACCGCCTGCGTTTCGACGCCCCGCCCGGCCGCTACGGCAACATGCTGGTCTTCAACCTCGCCAATACCGGCGAGGTGCAATTCCTCGACATGCAGACGGCCGGCACGAACAGCGCCGAGTTCAAGCTGACGGACGTGGAGATCGTCAAGCCCTACGGCGCCGACCATCTCGTGGTGATCTCGACCGACGAGCCGGTGGACGCGATCGGCGCGGTGCTCGCCGACCGCGCCGCGACGCCGGCCGCCCTGCTCCAGGCGCTCCTGACCCGCCTCGACGGCAGGGAGGCGAGCGTCGCCATCCAACCCCTCTATACGCGGGAAACGCTGTGATGATCCGCCACGTCGCCTCGCTCCTCCTCGCCGCCGCGGCGCTGCTTGCCTCGGGCGCGGCCGCCGCGGCGGCCGACCGGGCGCTGCTGATCGGCATCGGCACCTACCGGTCGCTGCCGGAGAAGATGTTCCTCGAGGGACCGAAGAACGACGTCGGCGCCATCGAGGCGCTGCTGAAGGACAGGCTCGGCTTCGCGCCCGAGGGCATCCGCGTGCTGCGCGACGCCGAGGCGACACGCGCGGCGATCCTGTCGGCGATCGACGAATGGCTCGTCGCCGGCACCCGGCCCGGAGACCGCGCCTATCTCTACTTCTCCGGTCACGGCCTGCAGGTGAAGGACGTCAGCGGCGACGAGGAGGACGGCCTGGACGAGGCGCTCTCCACCTACGACATCGCCGCCGGCGACGGCGACTGGACGAACGTCATCCTCGACGACGACATCGACGCGATGCTGGTCAAGCTCAAGGACCGCAAGGTCTCGCTGGTGATCGACGCCTGCCATTCCGGCACGATCTCCCGCTCGCTCTCCGTCGATGCCGGCGAGGCGATGGAGAGCGCCCGCTTCCTGCCGCGGCCTTTCGCCAAGCCGGCCGAGGCGGTCAAGACGCGCGGTCTCCGCATCGACGTCGCCGTGGTCGACAAGCCGGAGCGCGTCAAGGAGAGCGGCATCGAGGCCTGGAGTGCTGCGGCCTCCTACCAGGTCGCCTGGGACGACACTCGGCTGCCGCCGGAGGAGCGCCACGGCGTCTTCACCGCCTCCTACATCGCCGGCCACGATCCGTCGGCCGCCGACGGCAACGGCAACGGCATCGTCTCGAACGCCGAGCTCCTGGAATATGTGAAGAAGCAGTCGCAGGCCTATTGCGCCCTGCAGCCGCAGTGCCAGGCGCTCGATCCGCAGCTGGAGGTGAACTACGCGCTGCTCGGCGCGAGCGTCGTCACGCCGGACGGGGCCGCCGCCGGCACGCAGAGCCAGCAGACGCCGGCCTACGAGACGGTCAAGGTGGAGGAGGCGCAGCAGGCCGCCTATGTCGCCGCCGATCCCGTCGCCGCCGTCGGCGACATCCTCGGCAGGCCGGAAACCGGCGACGTCAGGATAACGCTCGCGCCCGACTACCTGAAGAACGGCGACGTCTTCAGGATCACCGTCACGAGCGGCACCGGCGGTCAGCTGCTGCTCTTCGACGTCGACAAGGAGGGCAAGGCGACGCAGATCTTCCCGAACGAGGTGGCGAAGAAGGTCACCGCGCTCTCGCCGGGCGTGCCGCTCACCATCCCCGACGACTATTACGGCTTCGACTTCGAGGCGGAAGGATCGGGCGAAAGCATCCTCGTGGCGATCGTCGTCGCCGACGACGTCGATCTCGGCAAGGTCGCTCCGGCAAGCTACGGCCTGACCGAAAGCCTCGACGCCCGCTCCACCATCGCCGACATCGCCGGCACGCTCCAGCAGACCTGGACGCGCGAGGCCGAGAACCGCGGCGTGAAATGGTCGCTGGGGCTGTTGAAATATACGATCTATTGAGGCGCCAGCCCCCATCCGGCCTGCCGGCCGCGTTCTCCTTGGCTGCGGGGAGAAGGAGAGATGCCGCACCGGCTTCCCGAACCTCCTTGTTTTGCAAGTCAGGTCCCCTCTCCCGCTTACGGGGAGAGGTCAGGGTGAGGAGCAAGCCCCGATCGACGGCGCGACGATCTTCCGCCTACTGCTTCAGCCGCTGCTTCAGCAGGTTCAGGTATTCCTCGTTGCTGTCGTCCGCGCCCGCGGCGCCGGCGGCCGGCGCATTGCAGGCGGGCTTGTAGTCGAGCGCCATGCCGGCCTTCACGCAGACGCCGACCTGCCAGCCCGGCGGCAGCGCGGTGAGGTCGACGGTCTTCCATTTCGGATGCCCGGTCGCCCGCAGCCGGTCGAGCCCGGTCAGGATGAGGCTCGAGAAATCCGAGACGGTCCTGCAGCTCTCGCGGTGATAGGCGTTGCGCCCGACGTCGTAGTCGTAGGTCATCATCACCGCCTTGACGGCGACGAGGTCGACCGGCTCGCCCTGGAACGAATAGGTGCCCGCCTCGATGCGGGACGGCGTGTAGGTGGCGAGCAGCGGCGCCTCGGTGATCGGCACGAGATGGAATTTCCCGCCGTCGATCGCGTTCTCGGAAAAGAGCGCGGCCGGCGCGCCGGCGACGTAGAAGAAGGCGTCGATCTCGCCGGAAAGCAGTTTCGGCAGCGCCTCGTCCGGATTGATGTCGAGCCGCTCGCCGGCCTTGACCTGCAGGATGTCGAGGATCAGCGTCGCGGTGAGGAAGGTGCCGCTGTCCTTCCTGCCGACGGCGACCTTGCGCCCGGCGAGGTCCTTCATCGAGCCGACGTCGCGGCGCGCCAGCACGTGGATCTCCTCGTTGTAGAGCGGGAACATGATGCGCACGCCCTTGACCGCCTTCTGCACCTCCGGATCGTTCGCCTCGAAGGTCTTCAGGTATTCGAGCACGTCGCTCTGGACGATGCCGAACTGGGTGTTGCGCCGGTTGCGCACGCCGACGAAGTTTTCGAGCGAGCCGGCGCTTTCCACGACGTTGAGCGACAGGCCGCACTCGGCGCCGAGGCGGGCGATGTCGCGGCCGATCTGGATATAGGTGCCCTGCGGCCCGCCGGTCATGATGTTGCGCTCGAAGGCCTGCGCCTGCGCGTACCCCGTCGAAAGGGCGAGGCCAATGGCGGCCGCCAGAACAGATCGTTTCATCGGAGAACTCCTTAGCAGTCGCTTTCGAGGTCGCGCATCAGGTTGCGCAGCGTGAGCACCGGCACGCGCGAGAAGACGGCGCCGAGCGCGTTCGTCACGCATTCGCCGGAGACCAGCGTGCGCTCCAGGAGGCCGCGCTGGTCGGTCGAGAGCCGGTCGAGCCCGGGCGTCGCCTCCAGCGCCAGCGCGACGAGCGCGGCGTTGCGCGGGCTGCGGCTGTCGGCGGGCTTGCCGTTGTCGCGCGCGGGCTCGCCGCCGACCTTCTCCGCCGGCCGGCTCGCGGCCGCGCGGGCCGCCTCCTGCAGCGCGGCGAGCTCCTTGTCCTTGCGGACGATCTCGGCGAGCGCCGCGTCGAGGTCGCGGCGGAGATCGGCCGTTTCCTTCCCCAGCCGCTCGATCTCCAGATGGCCGGCAAGCTCCTTCTCGGCGCCCGCCTGCCGGAGTTCCTTCTCCAGCCGGGCGATGCGGTCGGCCTGCAGCGAGATCTGCCGTTCGCGCTCGCGGACCGTCTCCTCGGCGCGGCGGCGGAGCGCCTCGGCGTCGGCGGCGCGCTGGGCGGCGAGCTTCGCCTCCTTCTCGAGCCCCGGCACGACCTCCTGCGTCAGCCGCAGGTTTTCGGCCGCCGGAGCGGCATCGGGCTCGCCGCGGTCCGCGCCGAGCGCCTCCACCTGCCGCCTGAGCTCGTCGTTTTCCTTCCGCAGGTCCTCCGCGTCGCGACGGCTTTCCTCCGCCTCCCGTCCGCGGGCCTCGGCCTGCCGGGTGAGATCGGCGATCGTCTCGTCGCGCGCGGCGATCTCGCCGGCGGCGTCGCCCCGTTCCGTCAGGCGGACGAGGCCGTATCCCGCCGCGCCGCCGAGCGCGAGGCAGACGAGCGAAGCGAAGAGCACGACGCCCGCGCCGCTCCTGCGCGCGACCGCGCCGCCGCCGTTCCTGCCCCAGGGATTGCTCATCGTGCCGAACCCGCGTGACCGCGCCGAAAGGGCGGCGCTATTGATGTTTCCGCCAATAGTCCCAAATATATAGGGAAAGGCAGGTATGTCCATGAAGATGCGAAGTGCAAGATTTGCGATCGGCGATGTGGTCCGCCACCGGATTTTTCCCTTCCGCGGCGTCGTCTTCGACATCGACCCCGAATTCGCCAACACGGAGGAGTGGTGGAACGCGATTCCCGCCGCGATCCGCCCGGCGAAGGACCAGCCGTTCTACCATCTCTTCGCCGAGAACGACGAGACGGAATACGTCGCCTACGTCTCCGAGCAGAACCTCGTGCCGGACGACAGCGGCAGGCCCATCCGCCACCCGCAGGTGCTGGCGCTGATGGACGTCGCCGACGGCCACTACCGCTGGAAACAGCAGTCCGGCATTTTTCACTGAGGGCGGCGATGGATTGAAGAGGCCAGCCGAGAGACCTATAATGCTGGAGTGAGACCAAGGGCACGAACCCCTGATCTCGTTTCGCCTACTTACGGAATAGGACCCGCACGCTTGCCTGCCAGCTCGTGCGGGTTTTCCGTATCGTCAGCGTGATGCTGAATGGCTTCCACCGCATAGCGATCGCGCGTGTTGGGGAACAGAGTCTCTGCCGCGGCCGGTGCGGCTCATCCTCACCGGTCGCGCCGGCCGGCGCGGCGCCTGCTGCTTCCCCGAACCTGCGTCTTGTAGCGCATCGCCGGACGGACCACGAGGGGGCCCGCCTGGCTCGGCGCCCGTCAGGCCTTGCCGGCCTTGCGCTTCAGGTCCGGCGGCATCGCTTCGAACGAGAGCGAGGCGATCGCCTCGTCGAGCGACATCGCCGTCTGGTTCTGCGAGCCGAGGCGGCGGATGTTGACGGAGCGCTCCTCCGCCTCCCGCTTGCCGCAGACGATGATGACCGGCACCTTGGTCACGGAATGCTCGCGGACCTTGTAGTTGATCTTCTCGTTGCGAAGATCGGTCTCCACCGTCATGCCGGCGTCGCGCAGCTTCTCCGCCACCTCGCGCGCATAGTCGTCCGCCTCCGAGGTGATCGTCGCGACGACCACCTGCAGCGGCGAGATCCACAGCGGCATGTGGCCGGCGAAGTTCTCGATCAGGATGCCGAGGAAACGCTCCATCGAGCCGCAGATGGCGCGGTGGATCATCACCGGCTGGCGCTTTTCCGACGCCTGGTCGATGTAGAAGGCGCCGAAGCGTTCCGGCAGGTTGAAGTCGACCTGCGTCGTGCCGCACTGCCATTCGCGGCCGATCGCGTCCTTCAGCGTATACTCGAACTTCGGCCCGTAGAACGCGCCCTCGCCCGGCAGGATGCCGGTCTTGATGTTGTTCGACTGCTGCTGGATGGTCCCCAGCACCTCCTTCATCACGCTCTCGGCGCGATCCCACAACGCGTCGGAGCCGACGCGCTTTTCCGGCCGGGTCGAAAGCTTGATGGTGATCTCGTCGAAGCCGAAATCCTTGTAGACCGAGAGGATCAGGTCGTTGATGCGCAGGCATTCGGCCGCCATCTGCTCGTCGGTGCAGAAGACGTGCGCATCGTCCTGCGTGAAGCCGCGCACGCGCATCAGCCCGTGCAGCGCGCCGGAGGGCTCATAGCGATGCACGTTGCCGAATTCCGCAAGCCGGACAGGCAGTTCGCGGTAGGATTTCAAGCCGTGCTTGAAGATCTGCACATGCCCCGGGCAGTTCATCGGCTTCAGCGCGAAGACGCGCTCGTCGTCCGTCTCGTCGCCGGCGACCGTCACCTTGAACATGTTGTCGCGGTACCAGCCCCAGTGTCCGGAGGTCTCCCAGAGCGACTTGTCGAGCACTTGCGGCGCGTTCACCTCCTCGTAGGTGCCGGCGAGACGGCGGCGCATATAGGCGACGAGCGTCTGGAACATGCGCCAGCCCTTGCCGTGCCAGAAGACGACGCCCGGCCCTTCCTCCTGGAAGTGGAAGAGGTCCATCTCGCGGCCGAGCCGGCGGTGGTCGCGCTTCTCCGCCTCGGCGAGGATGTTGAGATAGGTGTCGAGCTCATCCTGCGTGCGCCAGGCGGTGCCGTAGATGCGCGTCAGCATCGGGTTGTTCGAATCGCCGCGCCAATAGGCGCCCGCGACCTTCATCAGCTTGAAGGCCGTGCCGATCTGGCCGGTCGCGGCCATGTGCGGCCCGCGACACAGGTCGAACCAGTCGCCCTGGTAGTAGATCTTCAGGTCCTGCCCCTCGGGGATCGCATCGACCAGCTCGACCTTGTACTTCTCGCCCTTCGAGGCGAAGACCTCCTTCGCCTTGTCGCGCGACCAGACCTCCTTGGTGAAGGGCTTGTTGCGCTGGATGATCTCCTTCATGCGCTTCTCGATCTTCGGCAGGTCGTCGGGCGTGAAGGGCTCGTCCTTGGCGAAGTCGTAGTAGAAGCCGTTGTCGATGACCGGCCCGATCGTCACCTGCGTACCCGGCCAGAGCTCCTGCACGGCCTCCGCCATCACGTGGGCGGCGTCGTGGCGGATCAGCTCCAGCGCGCGGTCGTCGTCGCGGGTGACGATCTCGATCCGCCCGTCGGTGACGGGATCGGAGAGGTCGCGCAGGGTCCCGTCGAGCGCGACCGCGACCGCCTTCTTGGCGAGCGACTTGGAAATCGCCTCGGCCACGTCGCGGCCGGTCGAGCCCGCGGGGTAATCGCGGACGGAACCGTCGGGGAAAGTCAGGGAAACGGGTGCAGACATCGAGGATCTCCTATCCAGTCCCGCCAACGAATGCGGGTGGTATGCGAGGGTAAGGCCGGAAAGACCGGCGCGTGCGTCGGGCGGTATACGAGGAAAACCAGACGATTGGAAGAGGCAAGCAGTTGGCGCTATAAATGAAGGAAAGACACTAAGTATCTATGTCAAATCCAATTTATCAATAACGACAGTTACTTTATCCAAACGAGCTTGGAAAATCTCGATAGGGCGACCTGCATCGGAAATTAGGCTGTAAGCAATAGATCTTATTGATTTATCGATATTCCATCCAAGTATAATTCCAGATATATATTTTTTATCAATGGACCTAATAAACATATTATTTCCATTAATTTCACTAAAATTACATTTTTTCAGAGAAGATACTACGCGAACTTCCTGCTCATATGCCCAATCTGCGTGCTTCCAGAAAAACAATTCATTTTGACTGCTGGGATCAAATGTCATTCCACGAAATACGTTAGAGTATATAACGGGCTTGACCTCATCTAGAACGCCTGTTTCATCGCCGGAGAAGAAATCTTCAAGATCCTTAAAAATAACAACAAAACCGCGAGCATTATCTGCATAGTGCGCCCACATTGGGAGGCTGTCGTATCGCAAAGACAAACTTAGTATGCCGCTGATTTTTCGTATCTCAAGAACTGCGTCACGTTGGAGTTGAGCCATCCGATCAATATTATCGTAAAATGATGACATAATTTGGCGATGAGCATCCTGCGCGGAGACGGGTAACGGGATAGCCTGCTTATCTGGAGCTAGAGCATAAAGTATTGCTGCCTGCTTTTGTAGCCATGAATATTCGTAGTCACTATATCCACTCTTCCTAATCCTTTTAAGCGATTCAATAACAAGATCCCTATTTATTTCATCTAATAATTCACAAGGGTCATTTAATTCTGAAATTGTAGAAAATCTCAGTCTTCCACAGATTAGATTTCTAACAGCATCTATACTTTTAACAAATTTATAAAGATTAGGCATTGCAACTATCTCAATAAAAAATAGTAAAAGATGGAGCATACATATTTCAGCAGCCAATGCCTCGCCATTGCCTCACTCCTCGCCCGCGCCCGCCTTCGGCAGGCGCCACAGCCGCCACGGCGCCCACCAGGCGAAGCGCGCGTCGAGCCGTTCCGGCACGGGATCCAGGCCGTGCGTGCCGCCGGGGCCGCAGCGGGCGACGCGGAAGAGCGTCATGAAGCCGCCGCGCCAGAGACCGTGCCGGGCGACGGCCTCGTAGCCGTATTCCGAGCAGGTCGGCAGATGCCGGCAGGAATGGCCGACGAAGCCGGAGAGCGTGAGCTGGTAGAGGCGGATGAGGCCCATGCCGAGAAGCCGCCCCGGCGTCTTGCGGAAGGGACCGCGCCAGTTGCGGCCCCTGTAGCGCAACCGGGCCTCAGGCGCGCTGCACATGATCCGCCCTCACCCGGTCTTCTCCAGCCGCCGCGCCTCGATCTGGCCGATGGCGTCCACCACCGCGTCGAAGGTGAGCATGGTGGAGGCATGGCGGGCCTTGTAGTCCCTGACGGGCTTCAGGAAGCGCATGTCGGCGAATCGTCCCGTCGGCCCCTCGCCGTCGGCCTTCAGCATGGCGAGCATGTCCTCGCGCGCCCGGCGCACCTCCGCGACCGTCGCGCCGACGACGGCGCGCGCCATGATCGAGGAGGAGGCCTGGCCGAGCGCGCAGGCCTTCACCTCGTGGGAGAAATCGCTGACGACGTCGCCGTCGAGCTTCAGCCACACCTTGACCCGCGAGCCGCAGAGCTTGGAATGCGCGCTCGCCACGGCGTCGGCGTCGGCAAGCTCGCCGATCAGCGGGATGTTGCCGGCGAAGTCGAGGATGCGGCTGTTGTAGATATCGTCCATCATGGCTCCGTGATCCGCGATTTTTGCGGAATCTTCAATGATCCGGAGAGATTATTCCGGCCTCGTCGGGAAAAAAGCATACGGTGTCGCCTTGAACCTCTTTCGCTGCCCTCGGCCCATACTATATGATAACTCGTGTTGGGGTGAGCGTTTTGCAATGCGGGACGCCACCTGTTGTTTGGGAAACCGTGCCGGAAGGTCGAGTGCACTGAGACGCCGAGACCCGAAAGCCCCGGAGCCCGCCAACGGAACCCAAGCCTGCAGGGTTAGGCGAATGGCCAGTGGCGAGTCCGATAAGCACGTCTGGTAACCTGCAGAGAGGTCAATGGGTCCATGGACGCCATAGTCACGAATTTTCCGCGCCTCGACGACGAATCCCGCCGCCCCACGCAGAAGGAGGCGGAAGACGCCGTGCGCGTGCTCCTGCGCTGGGCGGGCGACGACCCGTCGCGCGAGGGGCTGCTCGACACGCCGGCCCGCGTCGCCAAGGCCTATCGCGAGCTCTTCTCCGGCTATGACCTCGCCGCCGAGGACGTGCTCGGCCGCACCTTCGAGGAGGTGGCCGGCTATGACGACATGGTGCTGGTGAAGGACATCCCCTTCTTCTCCCACTGCGAGCACCACATGGTGCCGATCATCGGCAAGGCGCATGTCGCCTATCTGCCGAACGGCCGGGTTCTGGGGCTTTCGAAGATCGCCCGCGTCGTGGAGATCTTCGGCCGCCGCCTGCAGACGCAGGAGACGATGACGGCGCAGATCGCGAAGGCCATTGACGAGACGCTGAACCCGCGCGGCGTCGCCGTGATGATCGAGGCCGAGCACATGTGCATGGCGATGCGCGGAATCCAGAAACAGGGCTCGACAACGCTCACCACCACCTTTACCGGTGCCTTCAAGACCGAGCCGGCCGAGCAGGTGCGGTTCATGACGATGATCCGGAGCTAGGCCGAAGCGGCTCCGGCAGTGGAGCCGAGCGCCATGCCGATCACCTTTCCTCCCCCGCCGCAGGACAAGAGCGAACTGGAAACGGGCGCGGCCTTCACGCCGCGCTTCGACGCCGACGGCCTGGTGACGGCCGTCGTGACGGACGCGAAGGACGGCGAGCTGCTGATGGTCGCGCACATGAACGCCGAGGCGCTGGCGCTCACCATCGAGACCGGCATCGCCCATTACTGGAGCCGCTCGCGCAGGGCGCTGTGGAAGAAGGGCGAGACCTCCGGCAACCTCCAGACGGTCGAGGAGCTGCGCACGGACTGCGACCAGGACGCCGTCTGGCTGAAGGTCTCCGTCGCCGGCCACGACGCCACCTGCCACACCGGCCGCCGCTCCTGCTTCTACCGCACGGTCTCGGTGGCCCCCGAGGGCGCGCGGCTTACCATCACCGGTGCGGCGCCGCAGTTCGATCCGGCCGAGATCTACGGCAAATCTTAACCCTGCCGAGGCCGATCCGTCCGATTTCGGCACGGATTCATCAAATCGCAACGGGTGGGCGCGCCTAATGGCCGCATGGCAGAGCTTTCCCTGCCGTGCGGATCAGGACATGGAACCCCATCGCTCTCGTGCGTCACGACCGGTTCAGGCACCGCCCCGGAAGGGGAAACGATCCCGCGGGCGCCTGCCCTTCTCCGACGGAAAGACGCACCGGACCGCCGCGCCATGCGCGTCGACGCTGTTCCCCCGGTCATCCCCGCGGTCCTTCGTCCGGGTTATCATCCCGGCAGGAAGGCGGAGGAGGAACCGTTTGTCGCGATGCGAATTCCTCTTTTCGACGGAGGTCCGGCATGCTGAACTGGAATTTCAATCGTAGTCTCGTAACGGCGGATGCATCCGACCCCGGCGGCCCTTCCATGAACGACATGTCCCACATTCCCGCCCCTACCCCGCAACCGCCGCGCAAGGCGAAGATCGCGCTCGCGCTCGGCGGGGGTGCCGCCCGCGGCTGGGCCCATATCGGCGTCCTGCGCGCGCTCGAAGAGGAAGGCATCGAGGTCAGCATGATCGCCGGCACCTCCATCGGCGCGCTGGTCGGCGGCTGCTACCTCGCGGGAAAGCTCGACGAGCTGGAGACCTTCGCCCGCTCGCTCACCATGCGGCGGATCGCCAGCCTCCTCGATTTCACCATCCGCGGCTCCGGCCTGTTCGGCGGCATGCGGCTGACGAAGCGCATGCAGGAGCATCTGGAGAACCTGTCGATCGAGGAGCTCGACCGCCCCTTCGTCGCGGTGGCGACCGAGGTCAACAGCGGCCACGAGGTCTGGATCAACAGCGGCGCGCTGATAACCGCGATCCGCGCCTCCTATGCCCTGCCGGGCATCTTCGAACCGATCCGCTGCAACAACCGCACGCTGGTCGACGGCGCGCTGGTCAATCCGGTGCCGGTCTCGGTCTGCCGCGCGCACGAGGAGCAGCTCGTCGTCGCCGTCAACCTCAACTACGACCTCTACGGCCGCTCCGCCGTGATCAAGCACAGCGCGAGCCCGCAGAAGATCGAGGAGAGCCGGCAGGAGGACAGCGCCGCCAGGCTGGGCCTCACCAGCGTCATGGTGCAGTCCTTCAACATCATCCAGGACCGCATCTCGCGCGCAAGGCTCGCCGGCGATCCGCCGGACCTGTCGCTGCATCCGAAGCTGTCGGATATCGGCCTGTCGGAGTTCCACCGCGCGGGCGAGGCCATCGATCGCGGCTACCTGGAAGCCAAGGCGCGGATCTTCGAGATCCAGCGCATGCAGGAGGTCGTGCTCCTGCGCTAGGCGATCCGGCAGGAGCGGGAACCGGCCTTCCGTCCCCAATCGCATAGAAACAGGCGCGGGCGGAACGGTGGGAGCCGTTCCGCCCGAATCCCGAAGGACTGTGCTCAGCCGGTAATATAGGCCTTGATGGCGTCCGCTTCCCGCTCGATCGCGCGGATGTGCGACTTGACCACGTCGCCGATCGAGACGATGCCGACGAGGCGGCCGTCCTTCTCGACGGGGATGTGGCGGGCGCGCAGGTTGCTCATCATCTCCATCAGCTCGTTGACCGTCTGGGCCTCGCTGCAGCGATGGACATTGCCCCACATGATGGACGAGATCGGCTTGTCGAGGCATTCCGCCCCGTTTCTGGCGACGGCGGCGACGATGTCGCGCTCGGTCGCGATGCCGGCGATGCGGTCGTTACGGTCGACGATAACGATGGCGCCTATGTGGTTCTCGTGAAGATAGACGGCAGCCTGCCTGACGGTCAGCTGCGGGCCGCCGGTGACGACGTTGCGGCCTTTTTCATCCAGTATCGTCTTTACATACATGCGTACCTCCCGTGTGCATCATGACGCAGAGAGGCGGGACAGCCCATGCAGGGATGCCCTGCCGTATCGACGGCCTCCCTTTCCTCCGGGAGAATGAGACCGCCGCCCCGGCGGGCATGTGCGAACCGGGACGAGGGGCATGGTGCGCCACGAAAAAGACGAATGCAAGGCCGCCCGGCGACTATCGTTAATCGCGCCGGTCCTCGGCCGCGACGTCGAACAGCGGGAAGCAGAGGAAGCCGAACAGGAAGCCGCCGATATGCGCCTCCCAGGCGATGGCGCCGTCGGCGACCGGGCCGAAGAGCTGGCCGAAGCCGATCAGGAAGTTGGTGAGGAACCAGATGCCAGAGAAGACCAGCACCGAACGGTTCGACAGCGCCTCGCGGATCGTCAGGCGCCGGTTGAGATGGGCGAACTGCCGGCTGATGCGCCCGCTCGGCGAAAAGACGAAGCGGGCCGCCGCCCCCATCAGCCCGGAGACGACGCCCGACGCCCCGACGACGACGATCATCGCCCCCCAGTGGAGGACCGAATGGAGCGCGACGGCGGCGGCGGCCGAGAGGCACCAGAAGACGAGGAAGCGCGGCGGGCCGATGCGGCGCACGACGGGCGCCCCGAAGGCGACCATCCAGAAGGCGTTGAAGACGAGATGCTCCCAGCTTCCGTGCAGCAGCGAATAGGTGACCGGGCTCCACAGCCAGGCGAGGTCCTGCCCGGCGAAGGGCATCGTGTAGCGCGCCGGAATGAAGGCGAAATGCAGCAGCACGAACTCGTCGGCGGCGGCGGACAGCACGTAGGTGCGCAGGGCATGGACGAGCGTCAGCAGCCCCAGCACCGCGACGAGGCTGCCGGGCAGGTTGAAGGCGGGCTCGTATTTGCGGGCCGTTTCCAGGCCCTCCCGCTCGTTTGCCCCGCTGTCGCTCATCGGCCGATCCATCAAATCCAGAAACACGAATCGCGCTTATACAAAGAAAAGAAAGGCCGTGCAGCTTCCGCCGACGGCCGGTGCCCCCAATCCCCGGGACCACAGTCACTATGCTGAACCGTTCCTCTCGGACGGTCGCCTTCCTGTGCCACGGCGGGCCGCGGCGGACAATCGAAACCGATCCTTAACCTTAACGGGGAACTGGCACGAAACTCGCTCCTCCAACGGCAAAGACCCTCTCCGGCGCCGATTTCGTGCCGGAATGGCACGGAAAGGCATGGGCGAGCGGAATGCAGACGAAAGCGGCGACGGCACTTTACGAATACTGGACGCGGCGGCGCGGCAGCCGCCCCGTGCCGCTGCGCAGCGACATCGAGCCCGCCGACCTCGCCCGCATCCTGCCGGACCTCTTCATCCTGGAGCACAGCGCCGCCTCCGACCCGCGCTTCCGGCTTGCCGGAACGCGGCTCTGCGCGCAGTTCGGGCGCGAGCTGAAGGGCGGCCGCTTCGACGCCCTCTTTCCCGCCGACCAGCGCAACCGCATCGCCCGCGTCGGCGAGAACGTCATGGCCCACCGCACGCCGGCCGTCCTCCTCGTCGAGGCGGTCGACGGCGCGCTGGAGGTGACGGACGTCGAGATCGTCCTGCTGCCGCTCGCCACGAAGGGCAGGATCGCCGACCGGATCATCGGCGCCTTCGCGCCCCTGCCCGGCCAGGCGCAGCCGCTGTCGGCCTTCCGCCACATGACGCTGTCCGCCGTCTCGGCGATCGACGCCGCCAGCGTCCCCGGCCGCCACCCGCACGCGACCATGCCCGCCTCGGTCATGAGCGTCCGGCCGGCGGCCGACCTTCTCGGCCGGAAGATGGGCCGCGTCCTGCATCTGCGCGTCTTCGAGGGCGGCCGCGGGCAGGACGACACGCGGAAGGCCTAGACAACCCAGATATCGCAGCAACAGGCCGGTACAACCGGTTGCAGCCCGTCGGCAAGCCTTTGTTAACCCCGAGGGTCTAAGGGTTGAAGGAAGGTAGACCAGTCAGGCAGCGCGACCATGTACTCATTCCAGCAAGCATCGCCCGCCGCCAGGAAGCCGCAGCCCGAGCAGCGCAGCTTCCAGCGCGTCTCCGTGAACCTTTCGGGCCGGCTGATGCTCGCCAATCACGACGAGTACGACTGCACGGTCCTCGACATGTCGCCGGGTGACGCCGCCTTCACCTGCCACGCCCGCCCGCGCGTCGGCGAACGCATCATCGCCTATGTCGACCATCTCGGCCGCATCGAGGGGACGGTCGCGACCCTCACCGACACCGGCTTCTCGATCGTGCTCACCGCCACCGACCGCAAGCGCGAGAAGCTCGCCGCCCAGCTCACCTGGATCGCCAACAAGCACGAGCTCGGCCTGCCGGAGGACCGGCGCCACAACCGCCTAACCCCGCGCAACACCCTGACCGACCTGACGCTCGACGACGGGCGGCGCTACAGCTGCCGCATCATCGACCTTTCGCTCTCGGGCGCGGCCATCGACATCGACGTGCGCCCGGCGCTCGGCACGCCGGTCCAGCTCGGCCACATGCGCGGCCGCGTCGTCCGCCATTTCCAGGAAGGCGTCGCCATCGAGTTCTCCTCCGTGCAGTCGAAGGAAGCCCTGACGGCCTTCCTGTAACCGCCCGCCCACACCGGCAAGGACGACAGGCCCCGCAAGGGGCCTTTTTCGTTGCCGGCGGATCGGCGGCATCGCCATAAAAAAATCGAAAAATTTCCTGCCGCTTTCGCGCCGCCCGCTCGGGCGGGCGCCTTCCCCATGCATTTCCCCTCCATCGCGCGGAGCCGGCACGTGGCCGAGGAGCGCATCGCCCTGCGCGGCGCGAAAGCGCGGGCCTGTCGCGGGTCCGGGAAAAACATCGTTCCTTCAAAGGGATGGCAAACGCCCGGCGGTCGTCGGGGCGGGAAATTCATTCGAATTTTAGACGAATTCTCCTAAAATACATATCAAATGTACTTCAAGTTTTATTCTTGTTTTGTATTTATTCGATCCTGATTTGTACTTAATTATACTTCGAAGCTTCGGCGAAGCTCAAAACATATGTGTCATTGTCGGACCATCAAACGGGGACACCACAATGACAAAGACGATCTTCAAGACAGGGACGCTCGGCTTCTTCCTCTCTCTCGCCGCGGCGCAGGCGGCGATGGCCCTTCCGGCCAACATCCCGGTCGCAGGCGCGACCAACCAGCCCATCGGCCATTACGAGTTCTGCCGGCAGTACAGCGGCGAATGCCAGCCGATCGATAGCCGTGACAGCGGGCCGCTGGTCCTGACCCAGGAAAACTGGAAGGCGATCCTGCGGGTCAACTACGACGTCAACGCCGCGATCGAGCCGCTCACCGACATGGAGATCTACGGCGTCGAGGAGCGGTGGGCCTATCCGCGCTCGGTCGGCGACTGCGAGGACTACGTGCTCTTGAAGCGCAAGCTCCTGATGAAGGCCGGCATCTCGCCCTCCAACCTGCTGATCACCGTCGTGCTGCAGCCGAACGGCGAAGGCCACGCCATCCTGACCGTGCGCACCGACCGCGGCGACTTCGTGCTCGACAACATGCGCAACAAGGTCCTGCTCTGGTCGGAGACCGAATACCGCTTCCTGAAGCGCCAGTCCTCGCAGCATGCCGGCAAGTGGGTGAAGCTGCAGGACGGCCGCGCCGACGCGGTCGGCAGCGTTCGCTGACGCGCCGACGACGAGACTGCCCGGCGGCCGCCGCCGGGCGAAGGAAAAGGGCCCGGTCAGTCCCCCAATCCCCGTCCACGACCACGGCCCTGCGGCCGGTTCCGCTGTCCCCGGAACCGGCCGCGTCCCTGTCCGGGACCGGCGGGCATCGATGTTTACGAAAAATTAACGCCGTTCACGGACGCTCCGTAACGAATGGCCGGCCGGCGGAATCGCCAGGCGGGCCGTGAAGCCTCACGGAGCAAGCGATCATGACTGCGGCAGCCCATCCCGGCGACGGCGAGCACGCTCCCCTCATCTCCAATCGCCTGCTGACCCGGCTGACCGTCGGCATCGCCGTGCTCGCCGGCCTCTCCGTCGCCATCAGCGCCGCCGGCCGGGTCCTCGGCGAGCGCATCGCGCTTTCCGGCCATACCGAGAGCACGGAGGTCTTCGACATCCTCGTCGGGCAGGACCGCGTGCGCCTGCCCGCCAACGCCATCCGCTTCGAGGAGCAGCGCCGGAGCGGGATCGCCGAACGCGTCGACCTCTACCTCACCTGGCCCGCCCTGGAAGGCTATTCCAACGCCGAGCGCATCCGCTTCAACGACGTGGCGCACGCGGAAAACCTGATCTTCCTGCATCTGTCGCAAAGCACCATGTCGAAGGACATGTCGGGGCGGCTGGAGCCGATCTACCGCCACCTCTTCGAGGGCGCGCCGCAACCGGGACCGGCGGGCCTGTCGATGCACCGGCTCAAGGCGAATTCCGGATATGGCGACGAGGTGTTCTTCACCGCCGCGCTGCCGGACGGCTCAGACTATGCCGTGCGCTGCATGATGCCCGCCGACGAGGCGCAGTCGACCGGGGCGGACTGCCAGCGCGACATCCACGTCGGCCGCGATCTTTCCGTGCTCTACCGCTTTTCGAGCAGACTTTTGCCGCAGTGGCAGTCCATGGAGGCGCGCGCGCGGGCCTGGCTCGACGAGCGGATCTCCGGACAGTCCGGAACAGATAAAAGACGACGGACCGCGCAAACGGACAATTCATCATAAACCGATTGGTAACGCTGTTGCGGCTAACGTGCCCCGAGCGGCCGTTCCGGGAGGCGACGACCGAACATCATGTGCAATCCGAGACTGAAGAGTAACCCAGTGTCCCGTTCCGTATTCCTCGACGTTCTCCCCCGCACCTGCAAGGCGATCGCCGGCATGGCCAGGGGGCTGGTGATGGCCGGAATGATCGCCGCCGTCGCTTATGCGGCGCCGGCCCAGGCGAACCCGAAATATGCCGGCATCGTCGTCGACGCCAAGACAGGCAAGGTGCTCTACAGCGAGGATGCCGACGCGCTGCGCTATCCCGCCTCGCTCACCAAGATGATGACGCTCTACCTCACCTTCGAGGCGCTGGAGGCCGGCAAGATCAGGCTCAACTCGCGCGTCCCCGTATCGAGGAACGCCGCGAAGGAGCCGCCCTCCAAGCTCGGCGTCGGCGCGGGCAACTCGCTCACCGTCGAGCAGGCGATCCAGGCGCTCGTGACGCGCTCGGCCAACGACGTGGCGACCGCGCTCGGCGAGTTCCTCGGCGGCTCGGAAGACCGTTTCGCCCGCATCATGACGCAGAAGGCCCGCGCGCTCGGCATGACCCGCACCGTCTACCGCAACGCGCACGGCCTGCCCAACACCGCGCAGGTGACGACGGCCCGCGACCAGGCCCGCCTCGGCATGGCGCTGCGCCAGCACTTCCCGCAATATTACGCGTACTTCTCCACCCGCAGCTTCCGCTTCGGCAAGCAGGTGATCGGCAACCACAACCGGCTGCTCGGCAACGTGCGCGGCGTCGACGGCATCAAGACCGGCTATACCCGCGCATCCGGCTACAACCTCGTGACCTCGGCGGTGGCCGACGGGCGCAGCGTGGTCGGCGTCGTGCTGGGCGGCCGCTCGGGCGCCGCCCGCGACCAGCAGATGCGCAGGCTCATCGCCGCCTACCTGCCGAAGGCCTCGACGCGCGGCAGCGGCAAGCTCGTCGCCGAAACGAAGGCCGCGCCGACGCTGACGGCGGACGTCGCGAGCCAGGCCGTCGCCGCCTCCGTCGGCGGCGCCTTCGACCTGCCGGAAAACGGACCGATCCCGGCCTACCGCTACGAGGGCGACCGTCTCGCGACCGCCTACGCCGCCGTCGAGACGGGCGGTTCGGCGGAAGTCGTCGGCAAGCGCGCGCTCGCCGCCTCGCTCAAGCAGCAGCGCGGCATCGCCATCCCCGAGCCGGCCCCGGAATACATGCCCGAGCAGGGCGACACCGGCGGGAACGTCGATTCGCTCACCACCTCCTCGACGACGCCGGCCGAGACCGCCGCCATCCCCTCGGGCTGGGTCATCCAGATCGGCGCGACGCCGGACCGCGCGCAGGCCGAGGACCTGCTCGCCAAGGCGAGCAACCAGGGCGGCAAGGTCCTCTCGGGCGCCAAACCCTTCACGGTCGCCCATGCCGGGCTCATCCGCGCCCGCTTCGGCGGCTTCGAGAGCCAGGACCGCGCCACGGCGGCCTGCAAGACGCTGAAGCGCAAGGGCTTCGGCTGCTGGGCGAGCCAGCAGTAAGACGAAAGGCCCTGCCCCGAGACGTCGCCGGACCGGTATCGCGTACCGGCGGACGCGGGGCAAGGCAGGCGGAGACCGCGTGAAGGCCTGCCGCCATCCTCGATTTGGTATTGTGTACGAGGCAGATCATGGCGACGAACGAGAACCTGTCCGATATCGGAACCCGGCCGCGGGGGGAAAAGCGCAAGTCGCTCAAGGGCACGCTGCATCCGCTGCACGAGGCGGCGATGCGCATCGCCGATCTCGGCCTCGGCCGTTCGCGCGGCCGGACGAAGGACCTCGTCGGCATGCTGCTCGCCCACGGCGCCCGCGCCTGGCGCACCGGCCAGCCCGAGACCGGCATCCATCTCCACGTCGCCGCCGAGGGCCGGCGCTTTCCGGTGCGGATGAAGCTGCGCTGAAGGTTCCGGCCGGCGCGTGCAGCGGCCCTTCTAGAGCAGGCCCAGTTCGGCGAGCTCCCGGCGGAGCTCGATCGGCAGGTCGGCGGCGCCCTCGCCCAGGGCCCTGAGGTCGCGCGGCGCGTCCTCCTCCTTCAGGTAACGCCAGCCCTGGAAGGCGCGGCGCGGCTGGAACTCGGTCTCGATCACTTCCGGGCCGAGCAGGAGCCTGCAGCGCGAGATGCCGTCCGCGTCCGTGAAGGCCTGGATGTCGAGGAGCCGCTGGCGCGCCTGGACCTGTCCCTTGATCACCCAGTAGAGCGAGCCGCCGTCGAGTAGCTCCCGGTCGCGCTTCGGGATCATCCGGGTGACGTGGGTCGAATGCGGCTCCAGCCCGGCGGCGATCGCCACCAGCGAGCGTTCCGACACCCAGTCGCGCAGGTCCTCGATGGTATCCGCGCCGACGCACAGTTTGAGAAGATGAAGGGCCATGCCTCTTTCAACGCCCTTGCGGCGGCCGGGTCAAGGGTCCGCCGCAGGGGTGCGTCAACATTCCACCACGTTGACGGCGAGCCCGCCGGTGGAGGTCTCCTTGTATTTCTCGTTCATGTCGACGCCGGTCTGGCGCATCGTCTCGATGCAGGCGTCGAGCGGCACGAAATGCGTGCCGTCGCCCTTGATGGCGAGCGAGGCGGCCGTCACCGCCTTGACCGCGCCGAGCGCGTTGCGCTCGATGCAGGGCACCTGGACGAGGCCGGCGATCGGGTCGCAGGTCATGCCGAGATGATGCTCCAGCGCGATCTCGGCGGCGTTCTCCACCTGCTCCGGCGTGCCGCCCATCACCGCGGCGAGGCCGGCCGCGGCCATCGCCGAGGCGGAGCCCACCTCGCCCTGGCAGCCGACCTCGGCGCCGGAGATCGAGGCATTGTGCTTGATGATGCCGCCGATCGCCGCCGCCGTCAGCAGGTAGTCGCGGATGCCCGCATCGTCGGCGTCCTCGTGGAAATGCAGGTAGTAGCGGATCGTCGCCGGCACGACGCCGGCCGCCCCGTTGGTGGGCGAGGTGACGACGCGGCCGCCCGCCGCGTTCTCCTCGTTGACGGCCATGGCGTAGACGCTGAGCCAGTCGTTGGCGAGCAGCGGATTGGCCTTGTTGGAGCGCCACTCCTCCTGCAGCTTGTCGTGGATCGACTTCGCCCGGCGCCGCACCTTCAGCCCGCCGGGCATGATGCCCTCGTTCCTGAGGCCGCGGTCGATGCAGCTCTTCATCGCGCCCCAGATGCGGTCGAGCCCGGCGTCGAGCGCCTCGCGCGGCATCGTGGCCTCCTCGTTCGCCCGCTTCATCTGCGCGATGGTGAGGCCGGAGCGCTCCGCCATCTCCAGCATCTGCCTGGCGGTGGCGAAGGGGAACGGCACCCTCTTGCCCGGCGCCCGGCCCTTATCGGCGCGCATCGCCTCCAGCTCGGTGTCCGTCACGACGAAGCCGCCGCCGACGGAATAGTAGATGCGCTTCAGGAGGAGGCGGTCGTCGCGGTCGAAGGCGGAGAAGGTCATGCCGTTGGCATGGCCGGGCAGCGGGTTCTTCTTGTCGAAGATCAGGTCGGTCTTCGGCTGGAAGGCGTAGCCCGGATGGCCGGGCGGGGTGATCCGGCCGGTGCGCTCGACCTCCGCGACGATCGCGTCCATCCGGTCGGGATCGACGGTATCGGGCTTCTCCCCCATCAGGCCGAGGACGACGGCGCGGTCCGAACCGTGGCCGACGCCGGTATAGGCGAGCGAACCGTGCAGGCTCATGCGGATCGCCGTCACCTGCGCGCCCGCCGGCCGCGGCCAGTCCGGGGACAGGATCAGGTCGAGGAAGCGGTTGGCGGCCGACATCGGGCCCATCGTATGCGAACTCGACGGGCCGATCCCGATCTTGAAGACGTCGAACACCGAAAGAAACATTCCCGCACTTCTCCTGCCTGCGAAGGCCTCAGGCCCTTGTCGCCAAGCTACGTTATCATGCGCCGGACGTAAGGCGATCTCCCGACATCGGGTTTTACAGGCGCGACATTCTGCCCCGCCGGAATCGAAACGGCGCGCCTGGGAGGGGCGCGCCGTTCGACAAGAGAGTCACTGTCAGGTGCTTCAGACACCACCGAAGAGGTAGGCGACCATGAGGACGGTCGCAAAACCGATGACTGCACGGACGGTTACGCCCCAGCAGGATTTCTGAACGGTGCTTTCCATGATTTCCCCGTGTGAAGGATACGATCGCAGCGGCGACGCCGCCCCTGCATGGCGCCTCTCTTAATGAAGAATTGGTGAAACCGCAATCGGGAAAAGTGGCGAAACCGTGGCGTTATGCACATGGTAGCCCCGCGTCCCGCGCATGGCGCCTGCGGAATCAGACGATTGCGGCGGGACCGCCCCGCCCGCGTTCCGCCCAAAGTCTGAACGCCGGCTGCCGCACCCGCGCTCACCGCTTGCAAATCGCCCGAACCGTGGCAAAAGGCTTTCATATGAGCGCCGCCGACTTCACCGCCCTCGGTTTCTTCCTCGTCCTGTGGACCGCCTATTCGTGGGTCACGGACCGGGCGCGGCTGTTCAGCCGCGTGAGCCTGACGCGCGCCATGAGCGCGCAGCGCGCGGCCTGGATCCGCAACGCGGTGAAGCGCGACCTGCGCATGATCGACACGCAGATCATGGCGGGCCTGCAGAACGGCACGGCCTTCTTCGCCTCCACCTCGATGTTCGCGCTCGGAAGCTGCTTCGCGCTGCTCGGCGCCACCGATCAGGTCTTCGCCATCTTCGACGACCTGCCCGGCGTCTTCCGCGGCGGACGGACCGGCTTCGAGATGAAGGTGGGCGGGCTCGCCTGCATCTTCGGCTACGCCTTCTTCAAGTTCGGCTGGTCCTACAGGCTGTTCAACTACTGCACCATCCTGCTCGGCGCGATCCCGATGAGCTCCGAGGTGGACAAGGACCCGGAGGCGGCGGCGCGTGCCGCCGACAAGGTCATCCGCATGAACATCCTGGCGGCAAAGCACTTCAACAAGGGGCTGCGGGCGATCTTCCTCTCCATCGGCTATCTCGGCTGGTTCGTCAGCCCCTATCTCTTCATGGCGACGACGGCGGCGATCATCGTCGTGCTGGTGCGCCGGCAGTTCTATTCCGAGGCGCGCCGGGCCGTGCTCGAGGGCTCGGACTGAGACCACCCTCCCCGCCGGCCCCTTTTCGGCCATCCGCCCGGCGCAAGGTTGGCGGCGCATGATCCTCCGGAACGAAGCGATGCGGCGACCACGACCCATGACGACCACGATTCTCGACGGCAGGCTTGCGGAGGACGGCGCGCGACCGCGCCGCCGGCCGCGCCTGCCGGCGATCGACCGGCTGCGCGGCTTCGCGCTCCTCGCCATGGCGGTCTACCACTTCACCTGGGACCTCGAATATTTCGGCTATGTCGAGCCCGGCACGGCGGGCACCGGCGGCTGGCGGCTCTTCGCGCGCCTGATCGCCGGCAGCTTCCTGTTCCTCGCCGGCCTCAGCCTCGTGCTGGGCCATGGCGACGGGGTGCGGGCAAGGCCCTTCCTGATCCGGCTCGCGAAGATTGCCGCCGCCGCGGCCCTCGTCACCGTCGGCACCTGGTTCGCCTTCCGCGAGACCTTCATCTTCTTCGGCATCCTGCACGCGATCGCCGCCGCAAGCGTGATCGGCCTCCTCTTCCTGAGGCTTCCCGCCGCCCTCACCTTCGCCGCCGCCGCCGCCGCGGCCATGGCACCGCTCTACCTGCGCGCGCCGCTCTTCGACCATCCGGCGCTCTGGTGGGTGGGGCTCTCGACGCAGATCCCGCGCTCCAACGACTACGTGCCGCTGCTGCCCTGGCTCGCGCCCTTCCTCGCCGGCATCGGCGCCGGCCGCCTCCTCGTTGCAAGCACGATCCCGGCCCGGCTGGCTGCGACGAAAGAGACCGTCACCGCGCGGTGGAAAACCCTGCTCGCGGCGGCCGGGCGCCACAGTCTCGCCATCTACCTTATCCATCAACCGGTGCTGATCGCCCTCCTCTACGGCGTCTCGCTGGCGGTTCCCGCACCCGCGGCCGATCCGGTCGCGGGCTATCGCGCGAGCTGCACGCGCGCCTGCGAGGCGGAGCGCGGCGCCGGTTTCTGCGGCCGCTTCTGCGAGTGCACGCTCGACCGGCTGACGGAACGGAACCTGTTTGCCGACCTGACGCGCGGGGCGATCGACGTGGCGAAGGACGACCGCATCACGGCGATCTCCGCGCAGTGCACGGCAGACGCGGAAACGCAGACCGACCTGAAGGAGTAGGATCATGAACGCCTATCGCATGAAGCCGCTCGTCTTCCCCTGGCCGCCGTTCATCTACGGTCTGGCGATCGCGGCAGCCTTCCTGCTCCAGGCGCTCGTGCCGCTCTCGGTCGCCGAGGACCACGTGCTCGCGGCGCGCGGCGTCGGCGCCCTGCTGATCGCCTCCGCCGCCGTGCTCGACGTCTGGGCGATGCGCACGCTGCTCGACTGCCACACGACGATCCTGCCGAACCGCTGCTCGACCCATCTCGTGACGAGCGGCCCCTACCGCTTCACCCGCAATCCCATCTATCTCGGCTATACGCTGGCGACGGCCGGCCTGGGCCTGATCCTGCTCAATCCCTGGTGCCTGATCGTGGCGATCCCGGCCGCCGCCGTCACCCATCTGGTGGCGATCCGCCGCGAGGAGCTGCACCTGCTGTCGCGCTTCGGCATCGATTTCGAGCGCTACCGCCACGACACGACGTGCTGGATCTAGCGCAATCCCAGCAACGGCATGAAGCGGTTTCGCCTCCGGAATTGCGGGAGACAAGAGGAAATCAGGTGCCGACGCCGATCTCGGCGAGCCGCGTCAGGCAGGCCTCCTCGACATTGTCGAGCTCGGCGAGCGTCTCGTCGATGTCGCGCCGCTTCTGGCGCAGCTCGTCGCGCTTCTCGTTCACCTTCTTCATCAGCAGCTCGAGCTGGCCCACCTCGCCCGGCGGGTCCTTGTAGACGCGGATGATCTCGCGGATCTCGGCGATGGTGAGGCCGATGCGCCGCCCGCGCAGGATCTCCTGGATCAGCCGGCGGTCGGCCGGGCGGAAGAGCCGCGTGCGCCCGCGCCGCTCGGGATGGATCAGCCCCTCGTCCTCGTAGAAGCGCAGCGTCCGGGTCGAGACCCCGAACTCGCGCGTCAACTCGGTTATGGTATAGTATTTGTCCACGCCTGCCCGGCTCCCGTTCCGCGGGCGCCCATTCTATTGACTTTTACGTACAAGTCAATTTTCAGCGCAGCGCGAACCACCAGGTGGCGATCCCGAGGAAGGCGAAGAAGCCGACGATGTCGGTGACCGCCGTCACGAAGACGGCCGACGAGACGGCGGGGTCGGCGCCCGCCCGGTCGAGGAAGAGCGGGATGGCGATGCCGGCGAGTGCCGCCGCCGTCATGTTGATCAGCATGGCGGCGGCGATGACGCCGCCGATGTTGGGATCGTGGAACCAGACGCCCGCGACGAGGCCGATCATGAGGCCGAAGGCGACGCCGTGCAGGATGCCGACGCCCGCCTCGCGGCGCACGACGCGCCAGGCGTTGTGGATGTCGAGGTTGCGGGTGGCGAGCGCGCGCACCGTCACGGTCATCGTCTGCGAGCCGGCATTGCCGCCCATGCCGGCGACGATCGGCATCAGCACGGCAAGCGCCACGATCTCCTCGATCGTCGCCTCGAACAGCGAGATGACGGAGGCCGCGACGAAGGCCGTCAGCAGGTTGACGAGCAGCCACGGCGCGCGCGAGCGCACGGTCTCGATGGTGGTGTCCGACAGCTCCTCGTCGCCGACGCCGCCGAGACGCATCAGGTCCTCCTCCGCCTCCTCCTGGATGACGTCGACGACGTCGTCGATGGTGAGCACGCCGACGAGGCGGCCGTTCTCGTCGACGACGGCGGCGGAGAGAAGGTCGTACTGCTCGAAGAGCTGGGCGGCCTCCTCCTGGTCCATCTCGGCGGGGATCGGATGGTTCGTCTCGCGCATGATCGCCTCGACCTTCGTGCCGCGCTTGGCGCGCAGGATGCGGTCGAGGTCGACGGCGCCGAGGAGCCGGAAGGTCGGGTCGATGACGAAGATCTGCGAGAAGCTCTCCGGCAGGTCGCCGTCCTCGCGCATGTAGTCGATCGTCTGGCCGACCGTCCAGAAGGGCGGCACGGCGACGAATTCCGTCTGCATGCGCCGGCCGGCGGTGCTCTCCGGATAGTCGAGCGAGCGGCGGAGCCGGATGCGCTCGGTGAAGGGCAGCTTGGAGAGGATCTCCTCCTGGTCCTTCTGGTCGAGGTCCTCCAGGATGTAGACGGCGTCGTCCGAATCCATCTCGCCGAGGGCGGCGGCGAGCTGCTCGTTCGGCAGGTGCTCGACGATGTCGAGGCGGATCGCCTCGTCGACCTCGGTCAGCGCCGCGAGGTCGAAGTCGGCGCCGAGCAGCGAGACGAGCTGGCGGCGCTGCTCCGGCTGGATCGCCTCCAGGAGGTCGCCCATCTCCGATTCGTGCAGCCGCGCCACGTGCCGGCGCAGGAACAGGAGGTCGCGGTCGGCGATCGCCGCGCCGACATGCATGAGGAAGTCGGAGCGGATCGAGCCGTCCTCGGCATAGATGTCCTCGCCCTCGAAGGGCAGGTGCGCGCGGTCCTCCTGCGCGGTGCGGTCGTCGTCGCCGGCGTTTTCCATCGGGCCGTTCCTCCGGGGGAATGCGTCCTGTCCGGCCTTTCGGCGGAGCGGAGACGACGAAGCTGCATAGAGGGTTCCGGACGGCCCAGCGGGCCTACCGCCTTCGTGCTAAAGCAAAGAGCGTCTCCGGTCCACCACCGAAAACGGCAAATGGCGGCGCTGCCGAAAAAAATGCGCAAGCTGTTGCAATGTCATGAAAATTACATGGGCTCCATGGTGTTTTCCGGCGAGCCCGGATCGGCTAGGAAGGAACGGCGGAACGATCCGGCGGAGACCCCATGGCACCCCTTCCCATCCTGCGCTATCCCGACCCGCGGCTGAAGGCCCGCTCGGTCGAGATCGGCCGCTTCGACGCCCGCCTCGCGACGCTTGCGGCGGACCTCGCCGAGACGATGCGCGCCGCTCCCGGCATCGGCATCACCGCCGCCCATGCGGGCATCCTCGAGCGGCTGGTCGTCATCGAGCTCGACGGTCCCGCCTCCACCCGCGTCTACGTCAACCCGGCGATCGAGTGGTCCTCGCCCGAGACCGCGCAGCACGCCGAGGGCAGCGTCTCCATGCCCGGCGTCACCGACACCGTCGAGCGCCCCGCCCGCGTGCGCGTCCGCTATCGCGACCTCTCGGGCGGGGAGCATGTCGAGGAAGCGGGCGGCCTGCTGTCCGTCTGCCTGCAGCACGAGATCGACCAGCTCGACGGCATCTTCTGGATCGAGCGCCTGTCGCGGCTGAAGCGGGAGCGGATCGTCAAGAGATATCGGAAGATGCGGGATTGAACCGGCGCATGAATTTACGCTATTGGCGTATTTTCTTTGCGAAGAATACGCCGATGGCGTATATGGACCCATGAAGGTCGTCCGAACCAGGCGCTATCTGAAGGACATGAAACGGATCGGCGCCTCGGCGGCCGACATGATGGCCGTGGAACAGGCGATCGCCTCCAATCCTGCGGCCGGCGACGTCATTCAGGGGCTCGGCGGCATCCGCAAGATACGTTTCCGCCTCGGTAGCCGCGGCAAGAGCGGAGGCGGGCGTGCCATCTACTTCCTGATGATCTCCGAGGAATGGCCCTGCTGCTCACAGCCTACGCCAAGAACGAGAAAGCCGATCTTTCGAGCGCCGATCGCAAGGCTCTGCTCGCCCTGATCAAGGAGTTGAACAATGACTGACAAGCGAACCGAGCTCGGCACCGCCATCGAGGAGGGCCTCAGGGAAGCCCTCGCCTGGAAGCGCGGCGAAATCGCACTCGAAGCCGTGAACGTCGATCCGATGCCGGCCGAGCGCATTCGCGCCATTCGCAAGAAAGTCGCAAGGTCCGCGAAAGAGTTCGAGCGCCGCTTCGGCATACCGGCGGCAACCGTCAGCAACTGGGAACAGGGACGCCGGTCCCCCGATCCTGCCGGACGCCTCCTCCTGAAGGTCCTCGAACGGCATCCCGAGATCGTCGAAGCCGCCGCGCAGGTCGCTTGACCACGCTTCCTCAGGCGGGACGGAACAACAAAAAACCCGGCTCGAAGCCGGGTTCTTGGTGCGGTCGAGAAGACTCGAACTTCCACGGGTTGCCCCACAGCGACCTCAACGCTGCGCGTCTACCAATTCCGCCACGACCGCATCGTGGTAGATGCCGAATTGCTCCGGCGCGGCTGCATGTAGCAAAAGCCTCTGGGGTGCACAAGGCCGTCCGACAAGAAAAGTGACGAAAAGCCGAACAATTTCAACAGGCCCCGGGCACCGCCCGCGAAAGCCCTGAAATCCTTGCATCTTCGCGCCCATATCTGGCAGAACGGACCGGAAGAAGGACACTCGGATGCAACGCCAAGACATTTCCCTATCCCTCCTCGCGCCGGCCGGCGCCGCCCCCGTGCGCTGGCGCGTGGCGCGCGATCTCGTGCCCTACGATCGCGCCGTCGAGACCATGGAGGCCGAGGCGGAGGCGATCGCCCGGGGCGAGGCCGACGAGCTCGTCTGGCTCGTGGAGCACCCGCCTCTCTACACCGCCGGCACCAGCGCGGATGCGGCCGACCTCGTCGCGCCCGACCGCTTCCCGGTCTTCGCCACGGGGCGCGGCGGCGAATACACCTATCACGGCCCCGGCCAGCGCGTCGTCTACGTCATGCTCGACCTGAAGCGCCGCCGCCCGGACATCCGCGCCTTCGTGGCGGGGCTCGAATCGGTGGTGATCGGCGCGCTCGCGGCCATGAACGTGCGCGGCGAGCGGCGGGAGGATCGCGTCGGCGTCTGGGTGCGCCGGCCAGAGCGCCCGCCGCTTCCCGACGGTTCGCCCGCGGAGGACAAGATCGCCGCGATCGGCATCCGGCTGCGCCGCTGGGTGAGCTTCCACGGCTTCTCGCTCAACGTCGATCCCGACCTCGAGCATTTTTCCGGCATCGTGCCCTGCGGCATCCGCGGCTACGGCGTCACCAGCCTGGTCGACCTCGGCCTGCCGGTGATGATGAGCGACGTCGACATGCGCATCCGCGAATCCTTCGAGCGCGTGTTCGGCCCGACGGTGACGGATCACTCGTAGGCGACGGGCCGCGCGGCGCGCCGCACCTTCTGCTCGCGCCAGATGATGAAGAGGCCGGAGGCGACGATGACGGCGATGCCGAGCCACTTCGAGGGGCTCGGGAAATCGCCGAAGATGGCATAGCCGAGCACGACGCCGGAGATGATCTCGAAATACTGGAACGGTGCCAGCAGCGAGAGCGGCGCCAGCCGGAAGGCGCGCACCACGAGGATGTGGCCGTAGCCCGACAGCGAGCCGAGGACGAGAAGCAGCGCGAGGCCCAGCCACGACGTCGGCAGCGAGGGCACGAAGTCGACGGCTCCCGCCGCGTTGCCGGCGCTGAGCGCGCCGCCGACGAAGAGCACGCCGCCGAAGCCCGCGACCGTCTGCATGGTCAGCGGCGAATCGGCCTCGCCGATCGCCCGGTTCATGAAGAGATAGAGCGAGAACAGGAAGGCGCAGCCGACCGGCAGCAGCGCCGTCCAGCCGAACAGCGCGAAGCTCGGCTGGATGACGATCAGCGCGCCGCCGAAGCCGACGACGATGGCGAGCCAGCGCCGCCAGCCGACCTTCTCGCCGAGGAAGGCCGCCGACATCGCCGTCAGGATGAAGGGCTCGACGAAATAGATGGCGAAGACGTCGGCGAGCGGCATGTACTTGACCGCCGTGAAGAAGAGCAGGCTCGCCGCCCCGTGCAGCGCGCCGCGCAGGAGGTTCATCCACGGCCGCTTCGGCTTGAGCGACGCCGCGCCCGCGACGGTGAACAGCAGCGGCAGCGTGAAGAGGATCTGGAAGAAGAAGCGGTAGAACGTCACCTGCCCCGGCGACATGCCCTCGACGGTCGCCATGTACTTGGCGATCGCGTCCATGCAGGGCAGCACGGTCATCGCGCCCATCATCAGCGCCACGCCCTTCATGGTCTCCGATCCCGCAGACCCATGCTCCGTCGATGCGCCGCTCGTCATGCCCTGTTCCTTCGTGAGCCCCCTGCATATCGCTTTTGCCGCGTCTGGCAATCCGCAAAATGCAGCGATCCCCGAGCGGCACGGCACGGCGCGTTCGGGGTAGCGGCGTGCGGGCCGCCGCCTGTATCCTCGGGGCGCAGAACAACGGAGAGACCACGATGACCTTTTCCGGAGAAAGCAACACGATCCCCTTCCCCGTGATGCGCACCGATTCCGACACGCTCGGCGGGCGGATCTGGCGGGCGCGCGACGCCCTCGGCCTGACGCTGGCGGACCTCGCCGCCCGGCTCGGCCTGCCGGAGGAGACGGTCGGCGAATGGGAATGCGACCGCGCCGAGCCGCGCGCTGACGCGCTTGCCCGGCTTGCGGGCGTGCTGTCGGTCGCCCCCTCCTGGCTGGTCGCCGGCATCGGCGGGGCGCCGTCCCTTCTGCCCGACGGCGACGAGATGCGCCTCGTCCACCGCCATCTCGACGCGGTACGCCGCCTGCACGAGGAGACGGGCGAGGCGATCGCCGCGCTGGAAGCCGAGATCGCCCGCCTCGCCGGAAGAAGCCGCGGCTGATTTCGGCATCCATGCACTTGAGACGGCGGGCCGGCTCTGCGATGGTCGGCCGGAACGCGAATCCGGAAGAGGGAGAAAGACGATGGACGTACGCGCCGCGGTTGCCGTGCAGGCTGGGAAGCCGCTGGAGATCATGACCGTGCAGCTGGAAGGCCCGCGCGAGGGCGAGGTGCTGATCGAGGTCAAGGCGACCGGCATCTGCCACACCGACGAGTTCACGCTGTCGGGCGCCGACCCGGAAGGCATCTTCCCGGCGATCCTCGGCCACGAGGGCGCCGGCATCGTCGTCGACGTCGGACCGGGCGTCACGTCGGTCAGGAAGGGCGACCACGTCATCCCGCTCTACACGCCGGAATGCCGGTCCTGCCCGTCCTGCCTGTCGCGCAAGACGAACCTGTGCACCGCCATCCGCGCCACCCAGGGCCAGGGCCTGATGCCGGACGGCACCTCCCGCTTCTCGATCGGCAAGGACAGGATCTTCCACTACATGGGCTGCTCCACCTTCGCCAACTACACGGTGCTGCCGGAGATCGCCGTCGCCAAGGTCAATCCGGACGCGCCCTTCGACAAGATCTGCTACATCGGCTGCGGGGTGACGACCGGCATCGGCGCCGTCATCAACACGGCGAAGGTCGAGATCGGCTCGACGGCGATCGTCTTCGGGCTGGGCGGCATCGGCCTCAACGTCATCCAGGGCCTGAGGCTCGCCGGCGCCGACATGATCATCGGCGTCGACCTCAACGACGACAAGAAGGAATGGGGGACGCGCTTCGGCATGACGCATTTCGTCAATCCGAAGGCGGTGGACGGCGACGTCGTCGCCCATCTCGTCAACATGACGAAGCGCGGCGCCGACCAGATCGGCGGCGCCGACTACACCTTCGACTGCACCGGCAACACCAAGGTGATGCGCCAGGCGCTGGAATCCTCGCATCGCGGCTGGGGCAAGTCGGTGATCATCGGCGTCGCGGGTGCGGGTCAGGAGATCTCGACGCGTCCGTTCCAGCTCGTCACCGGCCGCACCTGGATGGGCACGGCCTTCGGCGGCGCGCGCGGGCGCACGGACGTGCCGAAGATCGTCGACTGGTACATGGAGGGCAAGATCCAGATCGACCCGATGATCACCCACACCATGCCGCTCGACGACATCAACAAGGGCTTCGACCTCATGCACGAGGGCAAGTCCATCCGGAGCGTCGTGGTCTACTGATATCCGGCGCGGATCCGTCCGGAGGGCCGCGGGCCTTCCGGGCGGCGATCGAGGAGGAAGCGATGAGAACCGCCGTCCGTCCGCAGGCCATGCGCACCGTCGTCACCCTTGCCGCCCTGCTCGCCGGCGCCGTTCCGGCCTCGGCCGGGCCCGAGGGCGCCTACGACATGACCGGCACGAATCCCGGCGACCGCAGCCCCTACACCGGCACGATCCTCGTCGAGAGGACCGGCGAGACCTATGCCGTCACCTGGCGCTTCGGCAGCGACGAGACGCAGGGCGTCGGCGTGCTTGCGGCCGGCGCCGGCGACACCTTCGCCGTCAGCTACGCCACGCCGAGCGGCCACGGCATCGCGCTCTACACGCGGCAGCCCGACGGCTCCTGGTCCGGTGCCTGGGCGAACGGGGGCGGAAAGGCGCTCGGGAGCGAGGTCTGGCGCCCGCGGGCAAGCGGCACGGCGACCCGCGGGGCGATCCCCGCGAACGACGCCGCGCCGCAGGACATGGGCGCGGTCCGCCCGTGACGACGGCCGAAGCGACACCGACCATCTACGTCGATGCCGACGCCTGCCCCGTGAAGGCGGAGATCCTCCGGGTCGGCGAGCGCCACGGCCTGCCCGTCGTCTTCGTCGCCAATTCGGGCCTGCGCCCGTCGCGCGACCCGATGGTCCGCAACGTCGTCGTCTCCGGTGCCTTCGACGCGGCCGACGACTGGATCGCCGGGCATGCCGGGCCGGGCGACATCGTCGTCACCGCCGACGTGCCGCTCGCCGGGCGCTGCGTGGCCGCCGGCGCCCATGTCACCGGCCCGTCCGGCCGCCTGTTCGACCGGAGCAACATCGGCATGGCGACCGCCCTGCGCGACCTCGGCGCCCACCTGCGCGAGACGGGCGAGAGCAAGGGCTACAACGCCGCCTTCACGCCCCGCGACCGCTCGGCCTTCCTGGAGACGCTGGACCGGCTCTGCCGGCGCGCGAAGAACGAGAGGCAGGGCCGATGACCGGCCGGCACATGCCGTTCTATGCGGGGATCGGCGCGGCCGGCGTCGCGCTCGCGCTCGTCCTTGGCCTCGCCCCGAACCTTGCGGTCGAGATCCCGGCCGTCGCCTTCTTCCTCGCCTATCTCGTGCTCACCTTCCGCCGCCTCTCCTCGCTCACCGCCGAGCGGCTGGAGCGGCATGCCGTCGACGCCGACGAGCCGGTGTGGATCATCCTCGCCGTCACGCTCGCCGCCGTCGCGGTCTCGGTCGCCTCGCTCTTCTCCGTGCTCAACGCCGCGCGCGCGGCGTCGCTCGCCGAGCTCCTGCTCGCCTTCGCCTCCGTGGCGCTCGGCTGGCTGACGATCCACCTGATGGCGGCGATGCACTACGCCCATCTCTACTGGCGCCCCTCGCGCGCCGGGAGCGGCACCCGCGAGGGACTGGACTTCCCGCGCACCGACCGCCCCTCCGCCTGGGACTTCGTCTATTTCGCCTTCGTCATCGGCATGACCGCGCAGACCTCCGACGTCGCCATCACCACGACGGCGATGCGCAGGGTCAACCTGCTGCACGCCGTCGTCTCCTTCTTCTTCAACACCGTGCTGGTCGCCGCCGCCGTCAACGCGGCCGTCTCGCTCGCTTCCTGATTTCCACAGATACGGAGCTTCCCATGAAAGTGCTTTCCCAGAACCAGGCCTTCGGCGGCATGCAGGGCGTGTTCGCCCATCAATCCGAGGCCTGCAACTGCGAGATGACCTTCGCCGTCTTCGTGCCGCCGCAGGCGATCGCCGAGCCGCGGCCGGTGCTGTGGTATCTCTCCGGCCTCACCTGCACCCATGCCAACGTCATGGAGAAGGGCGAATACCGCCGCATGGCCGCCGAGCTCGGCCTCGTCGTCGTCTGCCCGGACACGAGCCCGCGCGGCAACGACGTGCCGGACGAGCTCACCAACTGGCAGATGGGCAAGGGTGCCGGCTTCTATCTCGACGCCACCGAGAAGCCCTGGGCCGAGAACTACCGCATGTACAGCTACGTCACCGGGGAACTGCCGGATTTCGTCAGCCAGCATTTTCGCATGGACATGGAGCGCCAGGGCATCTTCGGCCATTCCATGGGCGGGCACGGCGCCATGACGATCGCGCTCAAGAACCCCGACCGCTTCAGGAGCTGCTCGGCCTTCGCCCCGATCGTCGAGCCGTCGACGGCCGATTGGTCGGCCCCCGCCTTCGAGAAATATCTCGGCCCCGACCGCAAGGCTTGGCGGGAGTACGACGCCTGCGCGCTGGTCGCCGACGGCGCGCGCTTCCCGGAATTCCTGATCGACCAGGGCAAGGCCGACGGCTTCCTCGAGAACGGCCTGCGCCCGTGGCTGTTCGAGAAGGCGGTCGAGGGCAGGGGCATCGGGCTGACGCTGCGCATGCACGAGCGCTACGACCATTCCTACTATTTCATCTCGACCTTCATGGACGACCATCTCAAGTGGCATGCCGAGCGGCTTCTCGCCTGAGCAGGATGCCATGGCGGGGGCGCATGGCTCGCCTGCGTCCCCCGATCTTGCCGATGCCGCTCCGTTCGGCGATAGTGCAACCGGCAGACGGCTGCCGCCGGAGGACGAATCCGGTCACGAACGCGGGGACGGCCTCGCTCCCTTGAAACGGAGTCAGGTTTCATGTCCTGGATACTTCTCACGCTCGCCGGCCTTCTCGAGATCGGCTGGGCCATAGGCCTCAAATATACCGACGGCTTCACGCGGCCGCTGCCGACCGCGCTCACCGCCGTCTCGCTCGTCGCGAGCATGGTTCTGCTCGGGCTTGCCGTGAAGACGCTGCCGATGGGCACGGCCTATGCCGTGTGGACCGGCATCGGCACGGTCGGCACGGCGATCCTCGGCATCGTCCTCTTCGCCGAGCCGGTGACGGCGATGCGCCTCGGCTGCATCGCCCTCATCGTCCTCGGCATCCTCGGCCTGAAATTCGTCGCCTGAGCCTCACGCCCGGCGGGTGTCGAGCGCCCAGGCGCCCGGCCCCGCCGCGGTCAGGTAGAGGAAGACGAAGCAGAACAGGATCGCCGCGTCGCCGTGGTTGTTGACCGGGAAGAAGTTCTGCGGCGCATGCGCCATGAAATAGGCGACCGCCATGAAGCCCGACAGCACGAAGGCGACGGGCCGCGTGAGGAAGCCGACGAGGATCGCGAGTCCCCCGAGGATCTCCAGCGCCGCCGCCACGAGCATCAGCCCCGACAGGCTGCCGAACGGCTGGGCGGCCGCCGGGAAATCGAAGGCCTTCTGCGTTCCGTGCTCGATGAAAAGCAGCGCCGCCATGATTCTCAGCACGGCCAGCGCCTGCGGGCGATAGGTCGAAAGCCGGTCGAACATGTCCATTCCGCATCTCCTCTCGGGTTGTCAGAGGAGGGCATTGTCGTGTTTCTCCCGGCGATTTTCCAGAGGCTTGTTGCGCAGCACTCAGTCGCAGCTGATCGTGCGCGTGACGACGCAGGGCGCGACCTTCTGCTTCGAGCCGGCCGGCAGCGCGCGCGAGCGCACCGTCAGCGCCGCCTCCGTCGGGATGACGAGCGGCCGCTTGTCGGCGGAATAGGCGTGCATCGAGCTGCGGGCCGAGGTCCGGCGTTCCCTGCCCGCGTGCTTGCGGCCCTTGCCGGCACGCTTGCCGACCGCCTTTACGGCCTTCACCGGCGCGAGATTGTAGGCGATCGCCACGCGCCGGGCGATCGCCTCGGCGAGTGCCGCGTCGCGGCCGCGGCCTTCCATGAAGCTGTTGACGGTGAGGCTGCGCCGCTGGGCGGTTCCGCCCTTCAGGCCGGAGACGGTGATTGCGACCGCCGCCGCGTTGTGGCCGTCGGCGCCGAACACGACGCGCGAGACGCGCACGTCCATCTGCGCGCGCTCGAGCTGCACCGGGCGCCGCGTCGCCCGGGCGGCCGCGCGCAGATATTCGCCGGTGCGCTTCAGCACCGTCGGCGAGGCCGTGCCGTCGCCGCTGACGACGACCTTGCGGATGTCCTTGACGGGATGGGCCTCCACGGCGCCGGCGCCGGCCGGCAGGGTGAGGAGGAGGCAGGCGGAGAGAAGGATGCGGAAGAGATGCTGCATGAAACTGTCCGGTATGCGATGTCGAAGGAAACCCGCCCCGCTCGCACGGGCCCGGGGGTTGCGGCGATCCCGGCGTCTAGCGGGGGATTTCGAAAAGCACGGCGGCGGCGACGTCCATCTCCTCGCGCCGCAGTTCGCGGCGGCGGAAGGCCTCCTCGTCGGTGCCCCAGTGCTCGATCTGCCAGTCCTCGTCGATATGGGCGAGCGTCCAGGCCCGCTCGGCGTTCACCACGCCTTCCGCGAGCGCCAGCGCGATCAGCGCCGAGCCGGTGAGCGTGGTGACGGTGTGCAGGCAGGCGAGCGCCAGCGGATCGCGCCAGGCGTCGAGCGCGGCGGAGAAGGCGACGAGCGCCTGCGGCGGCTGTTCCCGGTGCATCACGCCCTCCACGAGGATGAAGCGCGCGCCCTTGGCGTCGGCCGCCCAGCGGATGAGCGGGTCCCAGCCCTCGCGCTGGCGCGCGACGAGACCCTCCGGCGAATCGGCGCGGTAGCAGAGGAGGTCCGTGCCGGCGAAGCGCAGGATTTCCTCGAACACCGCATCGAGATTGGCCGAAACGCCGTCGACGGCGGTGTTGACGAGGCGCGTCACCGGCATCTTCGCCGGGTCGATCTCCTCGGCCTGCGCGTCCCATTCGGCGGCGAGCCGCTCGGCGATGGCAAGCGCCGGCACGGCGAGCAGCTTCTTGGCCGGCGTGCGCACCGGCCGGCCGTCGAGCAGGATGCCGTAGCCGCCCTCCACCGCGCCGGACGTGGCCGCCTTGTAGAACCGCTTCGGCAGCGGCCGCTTCATCTGGATCTGCGCGCGGCGCACCGGATCGGGATCGCTCATCGCCTCGGAAAGATCGCCCAGGATGTCACGCATCGGAAATCTCCAGCCATTCGAGAAGGTCGGCGGGGGTCCTGAGGATATGGTCCGCGCCGGCCTCCACCAGCTCGGGCACGGAGGCATAGCCCCAAGCGACGCCGATTGCCGCCGCCCCTGCCGCCTTCGCCATCTGCATGTCGTAGACCGCGTCGCCGACGACGACGGTGCGCGCCGTGTCGATCCCCGCCTCGCCGCAGCATTCCGTCACCATCGCCGGATGCGGCTTGGACGGGCAGTCGTCGGCCGTGCGCGAGACGAAGAAGGTGCGCTCGAAGCCGTGCGTCGCGCGGATGAGGTCGAGGCCGCGACGGGATTTGCCTGTGACGGCCCCGAGCAGCATCGCCTCCTCGCGCTCCAGCCGCGCCATCATGCCGGCGATGCCGGGAAAGAGAGGCTCCTGGAAGCCCGGCTCGGCGCGCACGCCGAGATAGATCGCCTTGTAATGGGCGGTCATCGCCAGCGCCTCGTCGTCGACATGCGGCCGGCCGAGCAGGCGGGCAATCGCGATGTCGAGCGTCAGCCCGATGATCGCCTTGGTCTCGGCGAGCGCAGGGCGGCGATGGCCGTGGTCGGCGAAGGTGCGCGCCATCACCTCGTGGATCAGCCCGGCGCTGTCGACGAGCGTGCCGTCGCAATCGAAAAGGACGAGCCGCATCAGTCGTCTCCGTCCGCCGCGCTCTGGTCGAAGCCGAACAGGTTCCAGGTCTGCACCATGTGCGGCGGCAGCGGCGCCGTCACCCTGAGCCGCCCGCCGGACGGATGCGGGATGTCGATATGGCGGGCATGGAGATGCAGGCGGTTCTGCACGCCGCCCGGAAAGGTCCAGTTGGTGTCGGCCTCGAAATATTTCGGGTCGCCGAGGATCGGATGGCCGATATGGGCGGCGTGGACGCGCAGCTGATGGGTGCGCCCCGTATAGGGCTCCATCTCCAGCCAGGCGAAGGTCTGACCGGCCTGCTCGACGATGCGGTAGTAGGAGACCGCGTGGTCGGCCCCCTCCTCGCCGTGCTTGGCGATGCGCATGCGGTCGCCGTCCGGCGTCTGCTCCTTGACGAGCCAGGTCGAGATCTTGTCCTCGCGCTTGCGCGGCACGCCCTTGACCACCGCCCAATAGGTTTTCTTCGTGTCGCGCTCGCGGAAGGCGGTGGCAAGCTTCTGCGCGGCGCCGCGCGTGCGGGCGACGACGAGCACGCCGGACGTGTCGCGGTCGAGCCGGTGCACGAGGCGCGGCTTCTCGCCCTTCGGGCTGGTCCAGGCCTCCAGCATCTTGTCGATGTGCCGGGTGACGCCCGAGCCGCCCTGCACGGCGATGCCGGCCGGCTTGTTGAGCACGAACACCTTGTCGTCCTCGTGCAGCAGCATGCGCGAGAGCAACTCGCCGTCGGGCGAATGTTTCAGGTCGCGCCCGCCGATCGGCCCGGCCTTCGTCCCCCTGGCGTCGACTTCCATCGGCGGGATGCGGATCGACTGGCCCGGCTGGACGCGGGTGTCGCTCTTCACCCGCCCGCCGTCGACGCGGATCTGGCCGGAGCGCAGCAGCTTCTGCAGCTGGCCGAAGCCGAGGCCCGGATAGTGGACCTTGAACCAGCGGTCGAGCCGCATGCCCGCCTCCTCGCCGTCCACCTGCCTGTGTTCGATGCCTGCCATCTTCGCCTTCTTTCGTTGCGCGGTGCTTTAGCGCAAGTTCCGGCCAAGGGGAAGGTTGCTCAGAAGGCGCGGAAGGTGAGCGTCGTCAGCGACCGGACGATGCCGGGGATCGAAGCGACGTGGTCGTTGATGAACTTGCCGATGTCCTCCTCACTGTCGACGTAGATCTTCAGGAGCAGGTCGTAGTCGCCGCTGGTCGAGTAGAGCTCGGAGATGAGTTCCGTAGCGTAAAGGGCGTCGGCAACCTCGTAGGTCTTGCCCGGAGCGCATTGCAATTGCACGAAAATCGGCTTCATCGCTATCCTCCCGCCGGTGGCGGCATCCGTTCGGCCGCGCGATTCCGGCGGCCCGTCGCCTCCTTATGGCGGAAGTGCGCCCGCCCTGGCAAGGGCGCGCAAGAGCGCCCCGCGATCGTTAAAAGACCGCTAAAATGCAACCGCCGATCTTCATGTCCGCGAAAGTCGCAAATGATAAATTGCAGGACCACGAACGAGCGACGTCGAGCACCATGACCCAGATCGTCACCGTATCGCCGACGACGGCAGCCTATGCATCGCAGGCCATGAAGCCCGAGGCGCGCAACCGCACGCCCTTCGAGCAGCGCATCCATATGTGGAGCGAGGATGCCCGGGTGAGCGGCGACGCGCGCACGCTCGCCCTCGTCACGCTGATCAAGCCGCCCGCCCTGGCGCTGGCGCTGATCACCGCCGCCGGCGAGCCGCAGCGCACGCTCGCCGAGGCCCAGCGCCTCTACGACGAGAACGCCGGCTAGCCGCCGGCGGCATCGGTCCGCCCCCTTCTCCGCCTACGACAAAAAATTGTTCGCACGCGACGCTTCGCTCTTGCCAAAGCCGAGGCAAGCCCGTTATCTGGAGCCGACCTCGCTGGGAGAAACCGGCCGCCCTGCCGAAGGGCATGGCCGGTGCCGAAGGAGCAACCGCCCCGGAAACTCTCAGGCAAAAGGACCAGCAAGGTGCCGTCAGGAACTCTGGAGAGTGGCGCGCAAGCGCCCGCCGAAGGGATAACAATCTCAGGCGAAGGGACAGAGGGGGCTCAGGAGAGCGGCGCATCCGCGCCGAGATTGTGAGCCGGTGCCCTCGACAAGAGACGGGCGCCACGACCGGAGGGCGCCTTTTGGACGGACCGTCAGACCTCAAGAAAACCCCGCTTCACGCGCTGAACCTCTCGCTCGGCGCCCGCATGGTGCCGTTCGCCGGCTACGAGATGCCGGTGCAATATGCGGCGGGCGTCATGAAGGAGCACCAGCACACCCGCGCCGCCGCCGGCCTGTTCGACGTCTCGCACATGGGCCAGGTGACGGTGCGCGCCCGCTCCGGCGACAATGCCGATGCAGCCCGCGCGCTGGAGACGCTGGTGCCGGTGGACGTCGCCGGCCTCGCCGAGGGCCGCCAGCGCTACGCGCTCTTCACCAATGACGACGGCGGCATCCTCGACGACCTGATGATCGCCAACCGCGGCGACCATTTCTACGTCGTGGTCAACGCCGCCTGCAAGGAGGCCGACGTCGCCCACATGCAGGCGAAGATCGGCGACCGCTGCGAGATCGTGCTCCACGACGACCGCGCGCTGGTCGCGCTGCAGGGCCCGCATGCCGAGGCCGTGCTCGCCGAGCTCTGGGCCGACGTCTCCTCGATGCGCTTCATGGACGTGCGCGCCTGCGACCTGCACGACGCCGACTGCATCGTCTCGCGCTCCGGCTACACCGGCGAGGACGGTTTCGAGATCTCGGTGCCGGCCGCGCTTGCCGAGGGCGTCTGTCGCCGCCTGCTCGACCATCCGGACGTGCTGCCGATCGGGCTCGGTGCGCGCGATTCGCTGCGCCTCGAAGCCGGCCTCTGCCTCTACGGCAACGACATCGACACGAAGACGACGCCCGTCGAGGCGGCGCTGGAATGGGCGATCCAGAAGGTCCGCCGCAAAGGCGGCGCGCGCGAAGGCGGCTTCCCCGGCGCGGGCGTCATCCTCGAACAGCTCGAAAACGGCGCGTCCCGCCGCCGCGTCGGCCTCAGGCCGGAGGGCCGCGCGCCGGTGCGCGCCGGCGCGGTGCTCGCCACCGACCCAGAGGGCGAGGACATCGTCGGCACCGTCACCTCCGGCGGCTTCGGCCCGAGCGTCGACGGCCCGGTCGCCATGGGATTCGTCTCCACGAGCGCGGCGGACATCGGCACGCAGCTCTACGCCGGCGTGCGCGGAAAATTCCTGCCGGTCGCCGTGGCGGCGACGCCCTTCGTCAAGAACACCTTCAAACGCTGACAGATATGCGCGCTTCGCCCCCCTCATCCGCCTGCCGGCACCTTCTCCCCGCTGGGGAGAAGGTGAAAAAGGCAAGCTCCGGCGTCCCCTTCTCCCCTCGGGGGAAAGGGAACCCGAAGGGCCGGATGAGGGGGCCCGATCACAGAACCTTCCCATAGAGAGGAACAACTATGCTGAAATTCACCGAAGAGCACGAGTGGCTGAAGATCGAGGGCGACGTCGCGACCGTGGGCATCACCACGCATGCGGCCGAACAGCTCGGCGACCTCGTCTTCGTCGAGCTGCCCGAGGTCGGCGCGACCTTCTCCAAGGGCGGCGACGCGGCCACCGTCGAGAGCGTCAAGGCGGCCTCCGACGTCTATTGTCCGCTCGACGGCGAGATCGTCGAGATCAACGAGGCGATCACGAGCGACCCCTCCCTCGTCAATTCCGATCCGCAGGGCGCCGGCTGGTTCTTCAAGCTGAAGCTCGCCAACGCGGCCGACGCCGACGCCCTGCTCGACGAGGCCGCCTACAAGGAGCTTGTCGGCTGATGTCTCTTCCCAAGGATTTCGCCTTCACCGACTACCAGCCCTACGACTTCGCCAACCGCCGCCACATCGGCCCCTCGCCGAAGGAGATGGAGGCGATGCTGAAGGTGATCGGCTACGACAGCCTCGACGCGCTGATCGACGACACCGTGCCGCGCTCGATCCGGCAGGAGAAGCCGCTCGAATGGGGCGCGCCGATGACCGAGCGCGAGGCGCTCGACAAGCTGCGCGAGACGGCCAACCGCAACGTCAAGCTCGTCTCGCTGATCGGCCAGGGCTACTACGGCACGATCACGCCGCCGGTCATCCAGCGCAACATCCTGGAGAACCCCGCCTGGTACACGGCCTATACGCCCTACCAGCCGGAGATCAGCCAGGGGCGCCTCGAAGCGCTCATCAACTACCAGACCATGGTCTGCGACCTGACCGGCCTCGACGTCGCCAACGCCTCGCTGCTCGACGAGGCGACGGCCGCCGCCGAGGCCATGGCCATGGCCCAGCGCGTGGCGAAATCCAGGGCCAACGCCTTCTTCGTCGACGAGAACTGCCATCCGCAAACGATCGCGCTCGTCAGGACCCGCGCGGAACCGCTCGGCTGGCAGGTGATCGTCGGCGATCCCTTCGCCGACCTCGATCCCGTCGACGTGTTCGGCGCGATCTTCCAGTATCCCGGCACCTACGGCCATGTCCGCGATTTCTCGGGGCTGATCGCCCGCCTCCACCAGACCGGCGCCATCGCCGTCATCGCCGCCGATCCGCTGGCGCTGGCGCTCCTGAAGTCGCCCGGCGACATGGACGCCGACATCGCCGTCGGCTCGACGCAGCGCTTCGGCGTGCCGGTGGGCTACGGCGGGCCGCATGCGGCCTACATGGCGGTGAAGGACGCCTACAAGCGCTCGATGCCCGGCCGCCTCGTCGGCGTCTCCATCGACGCGCGCGGCAACCGCGCCTACCGCCTGTCGCTGCAGACCCGCGAGCAGCACATCCGCCGCGAGAAGGCGACGTCGAACATCTGCACCGCACAGGTGCTGCTCGCCGTCATGGCCTCGATGTACGCCGTGTTCCACGGGCCGGAAGGGCTGAAGGCGATCTCGCAGAGCGTGCACCAGAAGACGGTTCGCCTCGCCATGGGGCTGGAGAAGCTCGGCTTCACCGTCGAGCCCGAGGTGTTCTTCGACACGATCACCGTGCATGTCGGCAAGCTGCAGGGCGTCATCCTGAAGACGGCGGTCGCCGAGCAGGTGAACCTGCGCAGGATCGGCGACGACCGCATCGGCATCAGCCTCGACGAGCGCTCGCGCCCGGTCACGCTGGAGGCCGTCTGGCGCGCCTTCGGCGGCGATTTCGAGGTGGCGGAATTCGAGCCGGATTACCGGCTGCCGAAGGACCTGCTGCGCACGAGCAAGTACCTCACCCACCCGATCTTCCACATGAACCGGGCGGAGAGCGAGATGGTGCGCTACATCCGCCGGCTGTCGGACCGCGACCTCGCGCTCGACCGGGCGATGATCCCGCTCGGCTCCTGCACGATGAAGCTCAATGCGACGGCCGAGATGCTGCCGATCACCTGGCCGGAATTCTCCGAGATCCATCCCTTCGTGCCGGCCGACCAGGCGCAGGGCTACCGCCACCTGATCGAGGACCTGTCGCAAAAACTCTGCGACATCACCGGCTACGACGCCGTCTCCATGCAGCCGAATTCCGGCGCGCAGGGCGAATATGCCGGCCTGCTCACGATCCGCGCCTATCACCGCGCCAACGGCGACGCGCATCGCGACGTCTGCCTCATCCCGACCTCGGCGCACGGCACCAACCCGGCCTCCGCGCAGATGGCCGGCATGAAGGTCGTGGTCGTCAAGGTGTCGGAGAACGGCGACATCGACATGGAGGATTTCCGTGCGAAAGCAGAGCAGTACGCGGAAAACCTCTCCTGCTGCATGATCACCTACCCCTCCACGCACGGCGTCTTCGAGGAGAACGTGCGCGAGGTCTGCGAGATCGTCCACAAGCACGGCGGACAGGTCTACATGGACGGGGCGAACATGAACGCCATGGTCGGCCTCGCCCGGCCCGGCGACATCGGCTCCGACGTGTCGCACCTCAACCTGCACAAGACCTTCTGCATCCCGCACGGCGGCGGCGGCCCCGGCATGGGGCCGATCGGCGTCAAGGCGCACCTCGCCCCCTACCTGCCGGCGAACCCGGCCGCGGGCGAGGCCGGCGCGGTGTCGGCCGCGCCCTTCGGCTCGGCCTCGATCCTGCCGATCTCCTGGAGCTACTGCCTGATGATGGGCGGCGAAGGGCTGACGCAGGCGACCAAGGTGGCGATCCTCAACGCCAACTACATCGCCGCGCGGCTGAAGGGCGCCTATGACGTGCTCTACGCCTCGAAGAAGGGTCGCGTCGCGCACGAATGCATCATCGACACGCGGCCGCTCGCGGCGAGCGCCGGCGTCACCGTCGACGACGTCGCCAAGCGGCTGATCGACTGCGGCTTCCACGCGCCGACCATGAGCTGGCCGGTCGCGGGCACGCTGATGATCGAGCCGACCGAATCGGAGACCAAGGCGGAGATCGACCGCTTCTGCGAGGCGATGCTGGCGATCCGCGAGGAGGCCCGCGCCATCGAGGAGGGCCGGATGGACCGGGAGAACAACCCGCTCAAGAACGCGCCCCACACAGTGGAGGACCTCGTCGGCGAATGGGACCGGCCCTATACGCGCGAGCAGGCCTGCTATCCGCCGGGCGCCTTCCGGGTCGACAAGTACTGGTCGCCCGTCAACCGCGTCGACAACGTCTACGGCGACCGCAACCTCGTCTGCTCCTGCCCGCCGCTGGAGGACTACGCGGAAGCGGCCGAGTAACGGAACCCGGCCGGGCGCCGCACGCGCCCGGCCCTACTCCGCGGCACGGCGCGGGAAGGTCACGACGAAGCGCGCGCCCGGCCCGTAGCCCGCGTCGACCGTGATCGTGCCCTCATGGCTCTCGGCGATGCGCCGGGCGAGCGCGAGGCCGATGCCGGTCCCGTGATAGACCGTCTCGTCGCGGTGCAGCCTGTAGAAGACCTCGAAGATGCGCTCGGCATGCTGCGGCTCGATGCCGATCCCCTCGTCCTCGACGACGAAGCGCACGCCGTCCCGCTCCGCGTGCCCGTAGACGCGCACGCGCGGCGGCGTATCGGGGCGGCGGTATTTTATCGCGTTGCCGATGAGGTTCTGCGCCAGCCGCCGCAGGAGCTCCGGATCGCCCATCACCTCGGGCAGCGCGCCGACCTCGATCTCCGCCGCGCTCTCCGCGACGTGCCCCTCGAGCAAGGCGAGCGCGTCGCGCACCACCTCGGCGAGCGGAACCGGCCGCAGCTCGGCGATGTGCCAGGCGATCTGGGCATAGTCCAGCAGGCTGTCGATGATGCGCCGCATGCGCGCGGTGCTCTTGCGCAACTGCGCGGCATACTCCGGCACGTCATCGAAGCGGCCGGCATGCACGTCGTCGGCGATCATCTCGGAGAACATCGACAGATGGCGCAGCGGCGCCTTGAGATCATGCGACACCGTGGCGGTGAACTGGTCGAGCGCCTCGTTCTTCTTCTTCAGCTCCCGCGCCTGCGCCTCGAGCTTCTGGTGCTGGCGCTTGACCTCGGTGATGTCGCGGCCGATCGCCACGACCTCGCGGACCTTGCCGGCCTCGTCGAAGGTGGCGACGGAGGTCCACAGCACCCAGTGCTCGCTGCCGTCGGGGCCCTCGTAGCGATGCTCGCGCGTGCGGATCGGCGTGTCCGGCGACGAATCCAGCACGCTTTCCAGCACCTGCCGCTGCGCGGGCGTGCGGGCGAGCGACCAGAGGGTCGTGCCGATCATCCGCTCGGCCGTCATGCCGAAGCGCGCGGCATACTTGTCGTTGATGAAGCGGATCACCAGCCTGTCGTCGAAACGGATGATCATGTCCGGCAGGATCTGCAGCAGCGAGAGATATTCGCGCCGCTTCTCCTCCAGCTCCCTCTCCACCCGCTTGAGCGCCGTGACGTCGACGCGCAGCGCGGCGATGTCGCCGAGCGCGGTGCGATGGTTCTCGGCGCGCATCCAGCGGTCCTCGCCATAGGCGAAGACGACGCCGCCGGGCGCGGCGTTGCGCTGGTCGTTCAGCCGCGCCCGGAGGAAGGCCTCGCCGTCCAGCAGGCCCTCGCGGACGTCGCGATAGGTGCCGGCACGGATATTGGCGCGCAGGATCTCCTCCAGGCTCGCGCCGATGCGGACGGTGTCGCGCGCGTCCCCGCACATCTCCCTGAAGGTGCGGTTGAACATCACCAGCCGCTCCTCGCCGTCGAAGATGGCGAAGCCCTCCGGCACGCTGTCGAGCGCGGCGTTGACGCGCCGGCTCAGCGCCGCGTCGCCGTCGCGATTGCCCTCGCCGAGGCCGGGCAGGAGCAGCGCGTAGGCCGCGCCCGCCGTGCCGAGCGCGATCGCCTGCGCCATCGTCTCGAAAACGGAGCCGTCGGCGCGCAGGAAACGAAGGGGGCGAGCGGCGCCGTCCGCGGCATGGCGGGCAAGCATCCCCTCCGCCGCGCCGTCGAGAACGCGCCCGTCCGCGGGCTCGCCCGCCCCGCCGTCCCAGCCGAACGCGCGCCCGGCGGCGGCATTGCGCGAGAGGAGGCGCCCGTTGCCGTCGAGGACGAGCACGGGAAACGGCAGTTTCTCGTAGAGCGCGGCCGCAAAGCGGTCGCTCGAAGCAGTCTCGCCGGACACGCTCTCTCCTCCGCCGGTCGCGATTTCAGGCGGGCGACATCATGCCGGGATTCCGCGCCGAGGCAATGGCCGGCCGCGGAAAAGTCGAGGGAAAACAGGCGGGCGCCTCAGCCGGCGCGCACGGTCGGCCGGCCGGCGGCGGCAAGCGCCGCGAGATCGGCGGGCTTCAGCTCGACGGATTCGCCGCAGCCGCAGGCCGAGGTCTGGTTGGGGTTGCGGAAGGTGAAGCCGGAGCGCAGCGTCGTCACCTCGAAATCCATCTCGGTGCCGAGCAGGTAGAGCACGGCCTCGGGCGCGACCCAGACGCTGGCGCCGCTCTTCTCGACGAGGTCGTCCTTCGGATTGGGATCGGTGACGAGGTCGATGGCATATTCCATGCCGGCGCAGCCGCCCTTCTTCACGCCGACGCGGATGCCCTTCGCGTCCGCGCCCGCATTGGCGACGATCGCCTTGACGCGGTCCGCCGCCGCATCCGTGAGTGTCATGATGGCGAAGGCCATGATCGTCCGTCTCCTGCGCCGCCGGGTTCAAGGCCCGGGGCTTGCTCATTCCGAATCTAGTGAGATGAAGGCGCCGGATCAAGATGCCGGGCAGGCCCCTCATCCAGCTGCCGCCACCTTCTCCCCGCACGCGGGGAGAGGTCCCGGCAGCGGGATGAGGGGCACCTGCCGCGCCTTCTCAATACCAGCCGACGGCGACCTGCGCCTCCTCGGACATGCGGTCCGGCGTCCACGGCGGATCGAAGGTCATCGACACCTCGACGCCGGAGACGCCCTCGACCGCGCCGACGGCGTTCTCCACCCAGCCCGGCATCTCGCCGGCGACCGGGCAGCCGGGCGCCGTCAGCGTCATGTCGATCTTCACCATCCGGTCGTCCTCGATGTCGATCTTGTAGATCAGCCCGAGCTCGAAGATGTCGGCGGGGATTTCCGGGTCGTAGACGGTCTTCAGCGCGGCAATGATGTCGTCGGAGAGGCGCGCCAGCTCATCGGCGGGAATGGCCGAATTGACGATGCCCTCGCGGGCGTCGGTCTTGTCTTCGGTGGCGTCGGCGGACATGGGAAAACTCCTCAGGCGAAGAACTTGCGGGCATGGTCGAGCGCGTCGGCGAGGACGTCGACCTCGGCGCGCGTGTTGTACATGCCGAACGATGCCCGGCATGTGGAGGTGACGCCGAAGCGTTTCAAGAGCGGCTGGGCGCAATGGGTGCCGGCGCGCACCGCGACGCCCGCCCGGTCGATGACCATGGAGACGTCGTGGGCGTGGATGCCTTCGAGCTCGAAGGAGAAGATCGAGCCCTTGCCCGGCGCCGTGCCGAAGATTTTCAGCGAATTGATCGCCGACAGCCGCTCGTAGGCATAGTCGCGGAGATCCGCCTCGTGCGCGGAGATCGCCGCGCGGCCGACCGCCTCCATGTAGTCGAGCGCGTAGCCGAGGCCGATCGCCTGGACGATCGGCGGCGTGCCGGCCTCGAAGCGGTGCGGCGGGTCGTTGTAGGTGACGAGGTCCTCGGTCACGTCGACGATCATCTCGCCGCCGCCCTGGAAGGGCCGCATCTCGCGCAACCGGTCCATCTTGCCGTAGAGCACGCCGATGCCGGAAGGGCCGTAGAGCTTGTGGCCGGTCATCACGTACCAGTCGCAATCGATGTCGCGCACGTCGACCGGCATGTGGACGGCGCCCTGCGAGCCGTCGACGAGAACCGGGATGCCGCGCTCGCGGGCGATGCGGCAGACCTCCTTGACCGGCACGACGGTGCCGAGCGCATTCGACATGTGGGTGATGGCGATGAGCTTCGTGCGCTCCGTCAGGCATTTCTCGAAGTCTTCGAGATGGAACGCGCCCGTCTCGTCCACCGGCGCCCAGACGATCTTCGCGCCCTGCCGCTCGCGGATGAAATGCCAGGGCACGATGTTGGAATGGTGCTCCATGATCGAGATGACGATCTCGTCGCCCTCGCCGATCTTCGGCATGCCGTAGCCGTAGGCGACGGTGTTGATCGCCTCGGTCGAGGATTTGGTGAAGACGATCTCGTCCACGGAAGACGCGTTCAGGAAGCGGCGCACCTTTTCGCGCGCGGCCTCATAGGCGTCCGTGGCGGCGTTCGACAGGAAGTGCAGGCCGCGGTGCACGTTGGCATATTCATGCGCATAGGCGTGCGCCACCGCGTCGATCACGGCCTGCGGCTTCTGCGCGGAGGCGCCGTTGTCGAGATAGACCAGCGGCTTGCCGTAGACGGTCCGCGACAGGATCGGAAAATCCTTGCGGATCGCCTCGACATCGTAGGCGGGCGTCGGCAGCGTGTGTTCCATCTCGAAAACCTGTCCTGTCAGGCGTGCCCTTGTCAGGCGTGCTTGTCCAGCCATGCGCCGATGACGCCTTCCAGCGCCTCGACGAGCGGCTCGTCCTCCAGCTCCTCGACGATCTCCGCCACGAAGGCGTTGACCAGCATGGCGCGCGCCTTGTTCTCCGGGATGCCGCGGGCCATCAGGTAGAAGAGCTGGGTGTGGTCGATGTCGATCACGGTCGCGCCGTGGCCGCACTGCACGTCGTCGGCGAAGATCTCCAGCTCCGGCTTGGCGGAGAAGTCGGCCTCGTCGGAGAGCAGCAGCGTGTTGCACGACATCTTCGCGTCGGTCTTCTGCGCATCGGGGGCGACGCGGATCTGGCCCTGGAAGACGCCGCGGGCGCGGTCGAACACGACGTTGCGGAGGACCTCCGTCGAGGTCGTGTTCGGCACGTCGTGGCCGACGGTGAAGGTGACGTCGTTGTGCGTCTCGCCGCCCAGCAGGTTGATGCCGCGCAGCTTGAGGTCGGAGCCCTCGCCCGCCACCTCGACATGGATCTCCTGGCGCACCAGCCGGCCGCCGGCATTGACGACATAGAGGCGAAGCTGCGCATCCGTGCCGAGCCGCACGCGGATCTGGCCGAGATGCGTGTCGGAAACGCCCTTCGCCTGCTGGATCACCCAGGTGACGTCCGCCCCGTCGGCGAGCGTCAGCTCGCTCAAGGCCGTGGCGAAGGCCGCCTCCTCGCCGGTGGCGAGATGCCGCTCGATCACCGTCGCCCTGACGCCCGCGCCGATACCCGCCTGGAAGCGCACATGCGTCTGGCCGCCGTTCTGCACGGCCTGCAGCTCGATCGGCGCGTCGGGCTCGGTGCCCTCCGGCAGGTCGAGGACGAAGCCGTCGCGCACGAAGGCGCCGTTGAGGCGGCCGATCGCGTCGTCGCCGTCGCGCGCGGTGAGGCCCGCGGCGGCCGTTCCGTCGGCGAGCGCCTCGGCGAAGGTCCGCACGGTGGCGCCGGCCGCGGACGCCGCCCGGGCGGCGACGCCGTTTGCGACGGAAAGCACGGCGGAGCCCGCGACCAGCGGCGCGACCGCATCGGCGGACGCCGCCGGCGCGACGTCGGGAACGCTGCGCAGCAGCGCCTTGAGGTCGGTATAGTGCCAGGCCTCGATGCGCCGCGTCGGCAGGCCGGCGGCCTTGAAATCGCTGATCAGCCCGTCGCGGGCGATGAGCACGGCGCTGTCGCCCGGCAGGTCGCCGACCGCGTGGTCATAGGCTTCGCACAGGGCGGCTTCGGCGACGGAAAGCGTCTTTCCTGTCTGCATGTTCATGAGATCGCTCCTTCACGCCCGCTCAGGCGGCCGCACCGATGATGTCGGCGTAGCCCTTGGCTTCCAGCTCGTGCGCCAGCGTCTTGTCGCCGGACTTGATGACCTGGCCCCTGTAGAGGACGTGGACGCTGTCCGGCACGATGTAGTCGAGCAGGCGCTGGTAGTGGGTGATGACGACGACGGCGCGGTCGGGCGAGCGCAGCGCGTTGACGCCGTCGGCGACGATCTTCAGCGCGTCGATGTCGAGGCCGGAATCGGTCTCGTCGAGGACGCAGAGCTTCGGCTCCAGCAGCGACATCTGCAGGATCTCCGCGCGCTTCTTCTCGCCGCCGGAGAAACCGACGTTGAGCGGGCGGCGCAGCATCTCCGGCGCGATCTTGAGCTCGGCGGAGGCCTCCTTGACGCGGCGCATGAAGTCCGGCGTCGAAAGCTCCGCCTCGCCGCGGGCCTTGCGCTGCTCGTTCATCGCCACCTTGAGGAACTGCATGGTGGCGACGCCGGGAATCTCGACCGGATACTGGAAGGCGAGGAAGATGCCCTTGGCGGCGCGCTCGGACGGGTCGAGCTCGAGGATGCTCTCGCCGTTGTAGAGGATGTCGCCGTCGGTCACTTCGTAATCCTCGCGGCCGGCGAGGATATAGGAGAGCGTCGACTTGCCGGAGCCGTTCGGGCCCATGATGGCGGCGACCTCGCCGGCCTTCACGGAAAGGTTCAGGCCGCGGATGATCTCGGTGCCGTCCTCGGCGATGCGGGCATGGAGGTTCTTGATTTCAAGCATGTTTCTCGGTCCTGCGTTCGGAGCGACCAACGCTCCCGTCTTCGTTCAGAAGCCGAGGAGGAAGTGGACCGCCGGAAGGAGTGTCGCCGAAAGCGCCCCCACTCCGAAGCCCATCGCCAGCCGCACGATCCTGCTGGAAAGCGAAGGCGAATAGGCTGCAAGTCCACCGCAAACCACGGCGTAATACGTCAGATTGACCGGGTCCATGACCGCTTCCTCCGTCGAGACCGCATCCGTCTTCTATGACGGATGACGGGCCCGGTTCATTTCGGAGGCGGCCGGCCGGCCGCCCGGCGGGTTCCGCCGGGGCATTCTTCCTGCTCGGCCGTCAGCCGACCGAGCCTTCGAGCGAGATGCCGATCAGCTTCTGCGCTTCCACGGCGAATTCCATCGGCAGCTCCTGGATGACTTCCTTGACGAAGCCGTTGACGATCAGCGCGATCGCCGCCTCTTCCGGAATGCCGCGCTGCAGGCAGTAGAACAGCTGGTCCTCGGAGATCTTCGAGGTGGTCGCCTCGTGCTCGAACTGGGCCGTCGCGTTCTTCGCCTCGATATAGGGCACGGTATGGGCGCCGCACTTGTCGCCGATCAGAAGCGAGTCGCACTGGGTGAAGTTGCGCGCGTTCTCCGCCCGGCGATGCGCAGAAACCTGGCCGCGATAGGTGTTGTTGGAGAAGCCCGCGGAAATGCCCTTCGAGATGATGCGGCTCGACGTGTTCTTGCCGAGATGGATCATCTTCGTGCCACTGTCGATCTGCTGGTGGCCGTTCGACACGGCGATCGAGTAGAACTCGCCGCGCGAGCCGTCGCCGCGCAGGATGCAGGACGGGTATTTCCAGGTGATCGCCGAACCGGTCTCGACCTGCGTCCAGGAGATTTTTGAATTCTTCCCCCGGCAATCGCCGCGCTTGGTGACGAAGTTGTAGATGCCGCCCTTGCCTTCCTTGTCGCCCGGATACCAGTTCTGGACGGTGGAATACTTGATCTCGGCATCGTCCAGCGCGACCAGCTCGACGACGGCGGCGTGAAGCTGGTTCTCGTCGCGCTGCGGCGCGGTGCAGCCTTCGAGATAGGAGACGTAGGCCCCCTCTTCGGCGATGATCAGCGTGCGCTCGAACTGGCCGGTGTTCTTCTCGTTGATGCGGAAATAGGTGGAAAGCTCCATCGGGCAGCGGACGCCCTTCGGCACGAAGACGAAGGAACCGTCGGTGAAGACCGCGGAGTTGAGCGTCGCGTAGAAATTGTCGGTCGTCGGCACGACGGAGCCAAGATACTTCTTCACGAGGTCGGGATGCTCGCGGATCGCCTCGGAGATCGACATGAAGATCACGCCGGCCTTCTTCAGCTCCGCCTTGAAGGTCGTGACGACCGAGACGGAATCGAAGACGGCGTCGACGGCGATCTTGGACTTTTCCACGCCCGCGAGGATTTCCTGCTCGCGCAGCGGAATGCCGAGCTTCTCATAGGTCTTCAGCAGTTCCGGGTCGACCTCGTCCAGCGACTTCGGGCCGGTCTGGTTCTTCGGCGCGGCATAGTAGTGGAGATCGTTGAAGTCGATCTTCGGATAGTCGACGCGCGCCCAGGTCGGCTCGTCCATGGTCAGCCAGCGGCGATAGGCGTCGAGGCGCCATTCGAGCATCCATTCCGGCTCGCTCTTCTTGGCCGAGATGAAGCGGATGATGTCCTCGGACAGGCCCTTCGGCGCCTTGTCCATCTCGATCTTCGTCTCGAAGCCGTATTTGTACTGGTCGACGTCTATCTGACGGACCTGGTCGATCGTTTCCTGCACCGCAGGCATGTCGTTCTCCAATCTCGCCGGAGACAAGGTCCGGCGGTTTGTCAACGTCTGGCGGTCCTCCCGCCGGTTATGTAAGCGCCAAAGGCGGCTTTTCCCACCCTTTGGCAAGCGAAAACTGGTGTTTCCGCCCGGATTCCCGTCAGGCCGCGTCCACGGCCCGCCGCCGCCGTGCGACGACCCGGCCGAAGGCCGCCAGAAAGCGTTCCACCTCCGCCTCGCCCGTCGCGGCACCGAGCGAGACGCGGAGCGCCCCGAGCCCGGCGTCGAAGCCCATCGCCGTCAGCACGTGGCTCTCGCCGACCTTGCCGGACGAGCAGGCCGAACCGGCCGACAGCGCGATCCCCTCGAGGTCGAAGGCGATCTGCCCCGTCTCCGACTTCAGGCCCGGCAGGCTGAAGAAGGCGGTGTTGCAGAGCCGCTCGACCGCCGCGCCATGCACGATCACGTCGCTCGCCGCCTGGCGCATGCCCGCCTCGATCCGGTCGCGCAGGGCCGCGATGCCGGCATTGCGCCCGGTGAGATCCTCCGCCGCGGCGCGGGCGGCAGCGGCGAAGCCGGCAAGGGCGGCCGGGTTCTCCGTGCCGGAGCGATGACCCTTCTCCTGCCCGCCGCCGCGGATGAGCGGCACCGGCATCAGCACCTCGCCGCGCGTGACGAGCGCGCCTGCCCCCTTCGGCCCGCCGATCTTGTGCGAGGAGAGGATCAGGAAATCGGCATCGAGCGCCGCGATATCGACCGGCATGCGGCCTGCCGCCTGCACCGCGTCGACCACCAGCAGGCCGCCGTGGCGGCGGACGATCTCCGCCGCCGTCCTGACCGGCTGGACGATCCCGGTCTCGTTGTTGGCGAGCATGACCGCGACCATCGGCAGGCCGGCAGCCTTGTCGTGGGCGGAAAGCTGCGTTTCCAGCGCGGCGAGATCGACGACGCCGTCCCGCGTCACCGGTATCGTCTCGACACTTCCGGCGGCGAAGCGGCCGCCCTCGCGCACGGCGGGATGCTCGATCGCCGAGACATAGAGCCGGCCGACGGCAAGCGGCGTGCGCCCCATGCGGTAATCGGGCGTCAGCACCAGGTTCGCCGCCTCCGTCGCCCCGCTCGTGAAGACGACATGGGCGGGCTTCGCGCCGACGAGCGCGGCGACGTCGCGCCGTGCGGCCTCGACCAGCATGCGCAGCGCCCGGCCCTCGCCGTGGACGGAGGACGGGTTGCCGACAAGATCGAGGGCGGCGACCATGGCCTCGCGCGCCGCCGGCAAGAGCGGCGCCGTCGCGTTCCAGTCCAGATATGTCCGCTCCGTCTTCGTCATCCCTCGCTCCCGGCCCATCGCGCGCGCGGTGCATTTTTCTTGAAATTTCCGTCGGGCTTGCCTTATGAACCAAGCTCACGGCGCCCGGCGCCACAAAGTTTTGAACGGTTCTAAACTGGTTCTAGAAAAGCTGACTTGTTTCGTCAAGACTGCAATTGACAGAAATCCGGTCCGGAGCCCGAACACCCGGAGTAAGAATGCCCGAAATCATCTTCAACGGACCCGCCGGTCGCCTCGAAGGCCGTTACCAGCCGTCCAAGCAGAAGAACGCGCCCATCGCCATCGTGCTGCACCCGCACCCGCAGTTCGGCGGCACGATGAACAACCAGATCGTCTACCAGCTTTTCTACATGTTCCAGAAGCGTGGTTTCACCACGCTGCGCTTCAATTTCCGCGGCATCGGCCGCAGCCAGGGCGAGTTCGACCATGGCGCGGGCGAGCTGTCGGATGCGGCCTCCGCACTCGACTGGGTGCAGAGCCTCCATCCCGATTCCAAGAGCTGCTGGGTCGCCGGCTATTCCTTCGGCGCGTGGATCGGCATGCAGCTTCTGATGCGCCGGCCGGAGATCGAGGGCTTCATGTCGATCGCGCCGCAGCCGAACATCTACGATTTCTCCTTCCTCGCCCCCTGCCCGTCCTCGGGCCTGATCATCAACGGCGACGCCGACAAGGTGGCGCCGGAAAAGGACGTCAACGGGCTCGTGGAGAAGCTGAAGGCGCAGAAGGGCATCCTCATCACCCACCGCACGGTGCCGGGCGCCAACCACTTCTTCAACGGCCATGTCGAGACGCTGATGGCCGAGTGCGAGGACTATCTCGACCGGCGCCTTGCCGGCGAGCTGACGCCGGAGCCCGCCGCCAAGCGCATCCGCTGAGGAAAGCCTGCCGCGTTCAGGGAAAGCCCGTCGGGTCCGCCGGCGGGCTTTTTCCTTGCCGTCCGCCGGTCTGCCGCGGCCGCATGGGCGGCTCGGCCTCGCGCACGCAGTCGCGGCCGGCGGCCTTGGCGGCGTAGAGCGCGTCGTCGGCCCGGCGCATGGCGAGCCGCAGCGGCTCGTCACGGCCGATCTCGGCGACGCCGAAGCTCGCCGTCACCCGCACGCCGGCGGGCAGGCCCGGGATCGGCGCCACCGCGCGGCTCGCCCGCAGCGCCTGCGCAAAGAGGAGGGCCGCCTCGCGGCCCGTCTTCGGCAGGAAGAGCACGAATTCCTCGCCGCCGACGCGGGCGACCAACGCGCCGGGAGGCGCCGCCTCGCGCAGCATCTCGCCGAAGGCGCGGATGACGCAGTCGCCGCCCTGATGCCCGTAGGTATCGTTGACCGACTTGAAACGGTCGAGGTCGCAGAGGACGAGGCTGTGCGGGCCGGGCGCGGCGAGCGCGGCAACGATGCGGTTGTCGAAGCCGCGCCGGTTGAGCAGGCCGGACAGCGCGTCGAGCTCGGCATTGACCTTCTCCTCGGCCACGATCTCCAGCACGAGCACGCAGAGCAGCATCAGCCCGGCGGCGACGATCAGCACGGCGGTCATGCTCTGCGAGAACAGCGCGAACTGGCTGGCGATGTAGTCCTTCGCGTCGCTGCCCGCCCCGGCCGCGACCGCCGCGAAGGCCTTGAGGAGGAAATGGACGCTGGCGATGGCGAGCACCGCCGTCAGCGCGCGGTCGACGACGGCCGTCCGCCCCGCCCGCCACGCCGCGGCGGCGCTCATGCCGAGCGCCACGGCGAAGGGCGCCTGGTAGGGCAGCGCATGCGCGAGCGTGCCGCGCGGCAGGTCGTAGATCGCATAGTCCAGCGCGACGGACACGGCGAACAGCACCACCAGGAGCGCCCGGTTCGTCTTCAGGCCGTAGAGATGGCCGATGCCGAGCCGGAGCATCAGCATGCCGGCGAGCATCGAGGCGAAGGCGAGGATCGCCCACGGCTTCGGCGGCGGCAGGAAGGCGACCAGCAGCTCGAAGAGCGCGGAGAGCGACGCCACCGCATAGGCGGCCGCGAACCATCGGGCGGCGACGCGGTTGCGGCTTCTGGCGGAAACCGCCAGGAAAAACAGGCAGAAGCACTGCGCGATGAGGAAGTTCACCGCCAGCAGAAAACCCGCGCCGCTCATGGGTCACCTTACGCAAGAACGAACGGCCGCACCGGAACCGCCGGGGACGGGATGCTAGAGGCGGCTGCCGAACAAAGGGTTAACCGCTTCCCCCCTCTTTCGGCGCGAGGAGGCCGCCGGTCACCGGTGCGGCGACGCCCGTCGTCGCGGGAAAGGTGAGCGGCAGGCCGGCAAGCGAGCGCACGGCGAGATAGGCCCAGGCCTCCGCCTCCATGCTGTCGCCGTCGAGGCCGAAGGCCTCGGCCGCCGCCACCTCCGCCCCTGCCGCCGCCGCAAGCGCGCGCAGATCGGCCATGATCGTCCGGTTGAGCCGGCCGCCGCCGCTGACGACGTAGAGCGCCGGCCGTTCCGGCAGGTGGCGGGCCGAGCGCAGGATCGCCGCCGCCGTGACGTGGGCGAGCGTGCGCGCACCGTCCTCCAGGCTCGCCTCGTTGCCTTCCGGCGGGCGGAAATCGTTGCGGTCGAGCGAGCGGCGCAGGGGCGCGGTGAAGAAGGGATGGTCGAGGTAGCGCGCCGCCAGCGCCGTATCGACCCGCCCCTCGGAGGCGATCATGCCGCCCTGATCGAAGGGAATGCCGGCATGGGCCTCGACCCACTGGTCGATCAGCGTGTTGCCCGGCCCGCTGTCGAAGGCGACGATCCCGCCGTCGCCGCCGACGAAGGTGAGGTTCGAGATGCCGCCGATATTGACGAAGACGACGGCGCGCGCCGGCGGCCGCGGCAGGCCGGCGGCAAGCGCGGCGTGATAGGCCGGGATCAGCGGCGCGCCCTGCCCGCCATGCGCCATGTCGTTGGCGCGCATGTCGTGGACGACGTCGATCCCCGTCTTGCGCGCCAGGAGCGGGCCGTCGCCGATCTGCACGGTGAGGCCGGCGTCGGGCCGGTGCAGCACCGTCTGGCCGTGGAAGCCGATGACGTCGATGTCGGAGGGTGCCAGCGCATTCCCGGCGAGGAAGGCGCGCACCGCCTCCGCATGCCGCAGCGTCAGCTCGCGCTCGATGTCGGCGAGGTCGCCCGGCCGCTCGTGCCGCGCGGCGATCGCCTTCGCCGTCTCCAGCGCCCCCTGCAGGCGGCGGCGGAAGGCGGCGTCGTAGGGGCGCGCCAGGGAGGGGCCGCGCTCGACGACGGCCTCGCCGTCCGTGCGCAGCAGCGCCACGTCGATGCCGTCGAGGCTCGTGCCGCTCATCAAACCGATAGCCGTCCGCATAACCGTCATCCGTCGCTCCAGACTCACTTTTGCAGTGATAATGCGTGTTAAAGGTGATAAACGCCCGCCCGAAACGTTCCACCAGAGAAACAGGCCAATGTCCGAATTCAAGTCCGATTTCCTCCGCACGCTGAAAGAGCGCGGCTTCATCCACCAGATCTCCGATGAAACCGGCCTCGACGACCTGCTCGCCAAGGAAACCGTGACGGCCTATATCGGCTTCGACCCGACCGCGCCGAGCCTGCATGCCGGCGGCCTCATCCAGATCATGATGCTGCACTGGCTGCAGCAGACCGGCCACCGGCCGGTCTCGCTGATGGGCGGCGGCACCGGCATGGTCGGCGACCCGTCCTTCAAGGAGGAATCGCGCCAGCTCCTGACGGCCGAGACGATCGAGGCCAACATCGCCGGCATCAAGAAGGTCTTCTCCAACTACCTCGCCTACGGCGACGGCCCGAAGGACGCGCTGATGGTGAACAACGCCGACTGGCTGCTCTCCATCAACTATCTCGAATTCCTGCGCGACGTCGGCCGGCATTTCTCCGTCAACCGCATGCTTTCCTTCGACAGCGTGAAGATGCGGCTGGAGCGCGAGCAGTCGCTCTCGTTCCTGGAATTCAACTACATGATCCTCCAGGCCTACGACTTCGTGGAGCTCAACCGCCGCTACGACGTGCGCCTGCAGATGGGCGGCTCCGACCAGTGGGGCAACATCATAAACGGCATCGACCTCGGCCACCGCCTCGGCACGCCGCAGCTCTATGCGTTGACCTCGCCGCTGCTGACCACCGCCTCGGGCGCCAAGATGGGCAAGTCGCTGTCGGGCGCCGTCTGGCTGAACCCGGAGATGCTGTCGGCCTACGACTTCTGGCAGTACTGGCGCAACACCGAGGACGCCGACGTGTCGCGCTTCCTGAAGCTCTACACGACGCTGCCGATGGACGAGATCGGAAAACTCTCCGCGCTCGGCGGCGCCGAGATCAACGAGGTGAAGAAGATCCTCGCAACCGAGGTCACCGCCATGCTGCACGGCCGCACGGCCGCCGAGCAGGCCGCCGAGACGGCGCGGAAAACCTTCGAGGAAGGGGCGATCGCCGAGAACCTGCCGTCGATCGAGGTTCCGGCAGCAGAGCTCGACGCCGGCCTCGGCCTCTTGACGCTGGTCGTGCGGGCGGGGCTCGCCGCCTCCAACGGCGAGGCGCGCCGCCATGTCCAGGGCGGTGCGGTGCGCGTCAACGACGTCGCCGTCTCCGACGAGCGCCGCCTCGTCGGCACCGCCGACGTCTCGGCCGACGGCGTGATCAAGCTGTCGCTCGGCAGGAAGAAGCACATCCTCGTGCGGCCGGCCTGAGAAGGCGGCCCCGCGGCCGCGCTCTACTGGAACTCGAAGATGTTGCGGAAGACGCCGGGGGCGATGATCGACAGCGGGTTGATCGTCAACCGCGGCGTCTCGAAGGCGCCGCTGAGCTTGAAGGTGATGCCGATCAGGCCGCGGTCCCGGCCGTTGCCTAGGATGACGCCGATCAGCGGCAGCTCGGCGAAGAGGCGGTTGAGGCCGTAGGCCGGCATGAACGTGCCGGTCATGTCGGTCCGGCCGCCGGCGTCGCGCACGGTCCCCTGGAAGGTCGCGCCGACCGTCTGGCCGCGCACGACGCCGTTCTCGACGGCGAGCGTGCCGTCCTTTACCTTGAGCCGAGCGAAACCCCGGTCGAAGCTCACCGTGCTCACGTCGATCTGCCGCCGCACGGCGTCGTTGAGGCTCTTGCCGCCCTCGCCGGTGGGCGTGGAGACGAGCGAGCGCAGCCGCTCCTCGCCGACCAGCGAGAACTTGCGGATGTCCACCGTCCCCGACCAGCCCTGCCCCGCCGTTTCCCGGAGGCGCACGTTGAGCAGGCCGCCGCGCATGTGCCGGTAGATGTCGGTGAAGCGCGCGACGGCGCCCGCGTCGCCGCTCGTCAGCTCGATGACGTCGTTCTTGCCGCGGCGCGCGAGGTTCGCCACCACCGGCGCGCCGCCGTCCGTCAGCGCCTCCAGGCCGAGGCCGGAAACGCGCCGGCCGTTCGTCTCGTAGGTCAGGCTGACGTTGGAGAGCCCCTCGCCGTTGAAGCCGATCGCCCGCTTCAGCGTCGCCCGCACGCTGGCGCTCTGGCCCCTCTCGCCCGACTTGCCGCCGCCGCCCGCCGTCTTGAGGCGCGCCAGCACCGGGCGGATGTCGGCGACCTCGCCCGTCGCCACGGCCGAATAGCCGGACTTGCCGCGCTCCACCCGCAGGCGGAAGCGGTCCTCCGCCGACAGCCGCACGGTGGAGAAATCCGCCGTGTCCAGCGCTGTGCCGCGCAGCACCATGTCGCCGGCGACGGAGAAGCCGTCGCCCGTGAAGCTGAAGCCGGACACCCGCGTCACGGCGTCCTTCGTCTCGGCGCGGAAGGAGACCTTGGCGGCAATCCCGCTGCCCTTGGTCCAGCCGATCCACGGCACGGAGACGGCGGCGGCCCCCACGTCCGCCTCGACGAGCCGCGGCCCGTCGCCGGTCTGCTCGAGGCGGACCTCCACCTTGCCGCTCACGATATCGTCGAGGCCGGGCAGCAGCTTGCGCCGGTCGGCGTCGCCGAGCGTGCCGGACAGCACCAGCTGCCGGGTGACGCCCGCGTCCTTCGCCACCGGCTCGGTGAGCCGGATGCCGAGCGGGACCCCCTCGATCTCGCCCTTGGCGTCGAGGTCGGCGCGGTTCGCGTCGATGGCGAGCGTGCCGCGGACATTGGCGATGCGGTGGCCGGACACCGGCTTGTTCACGTCGACGCCGTCGAGCGCCAGTGCCGCCGTCCACTCCGGCGGCGGCGGATTCTGCCTGCCGATGAGGCCGAAGCGCGCCTTCACCTTCGCCGTCACGGCGCCGGAAAAGTCCTCCGGCACGAAGCCGGTCGGCGGCAGGGCGCGGATCGGCCGGTAGGTCACGAGCTCGGCGACCGCGTCCGCCTTCCCGGCGACCTCGATGTCCATCTCCGCCATCAGCGGCTTGCGGTAGCCTTCCGGCAGGACGAAGGTGCCGCCCTTGAGCGCCACCGAGCGGCCGGAGGACAGATAGGCCGTGCCGCCCGCGATCGTGACCTCCGTGCGGCCGCCGCGCAGGCGGAATTTCCCGGACGTGTCGCGCAGCGGCGGGATATCGCCTGCGACGTTCATCCGCGCCCCTTCGAGCTCGAAGTCGATCTTCAGCTCCTCCGGGCCGAGATCGAGCGGCACGCCCGGCTCGCGCTTGCGGTCGCCGGCCATGAACAGCTCGATGCGGCCGTTGGTGACGGTGCCGCCGAAAATGTTCTTCGCCGCCCAGGCGCGCGCCGTCTTGCCCAGCCAGAACGGCCAGAACTGCTTGACGGCGGCCGAATCGACCCGGTCGGCGATCATCACGAAGCTCACCTCCGGCGCCGGCCCGCCGAAACGGAGCGCGAGCGAGCCGGCGAAGGCCCCCTTCTCGCTCGACACAGCGAGCTCCTCGAAGAGCAGGCTGCCGGCACCCGGCAGATAGCGCCCGCTCGCCTTGGCGTCGAAGCGGATCGGCGCCTCGCCCGTGTCCTCCGGCCGGCTGACGGCGTTGCGGAACAGGAGATCGATGGCGAAGCCCTTCTCGCCCCGGTCGGAGATGCGGTCGAGGTCGATGAGGCCGCCGGTGAAGGGAAAGAGCGACTGGCCGACGCCGATCCCCTTCGAGGCGAGCTCGATCGATCCCTTGTCGAAATTGTAGCTCGCCTGCAGCGTGGCGGGCCGCAGCAGGGCGGCGATCCCGTCGGCGTAGAGTGCGCCCTCGGCAAGCGCGATGTCGAGGCCCAGCGCCGGAGCGCCGCCCTCCGCCTCGCGCCGCGCGTGGACACGGATGTCGGCGACCGACTGCACGCCCGCCCGCGGCGCGCCGGCATCGTCGCGCTCGAGAAGGAAGGTCTCCAGCGCCACGCTGCGGATCGCCCCGTCCAGCCTGTCGATCGCGCTCTCGTCGCCGCCGGCCGCCGACAGGTCGATCTCGCCCTCGTCGCCGTTCATGGCGAAGCGCCCGCCGATCCGCATCACGCCGTCGGCGTCGCGGCTGAAATCGAGGCGCGGGACCGCGATCTCGACCGGCCTGCCGCCCGGCCCCCTGAAGACGGCGCCGAGGTCGGAGACGCTCACCGTCTCCATGCCGTTGTCGACGATCAGGCGGCGGATCCCGTCGAGCTGCCCGAAGGTCGCCTCGAGATAGTCCGGCACGTCGGAGACGCGCAGTTGCGCAAGGTCGAGCGGCGCGCTCTCGGGCAGGAGCGCCGCGTCGAAGCGGGCGCCGGCGATGTCGAGGCGCGAGATGGCGATCCGGCCGGACATCAGCGCGATCGGATCGAGCACCATGGCGACCGATTCGGTGGTGGCGAGCTCGCGCGCCGAGCCGGCCTCGACGATCCGCGCGTTCTCCGCCTTGAGCGCGAACCCGTCGAAGCCTGCGAGCCTGAGCACGGTGTGCTCGACGGAGGCCGAATAGCGCGGGCCGAGCGCGTGGTTGAGCGCGGCGACGGCGCGCGCGTTCAGCGTCCGGTCGAACATGCCGCTCTCGACGAGGCCGGCAAGCAGCGCGGCCAGCGCCGCCGTGATGGCTAAGACGGCGGCGAGGACGCGGAAGGCGAAGCCGGAGCGCGAGCGGCCGGCGCAGCGCAGCACGAGCGGCTCGTGCGCCTGCGCGGACGGCAGCGCATGCAGCGGCACGATGTCCTGCCTGCGGAATACGACCTTCTCGCCGCGGATTTCTCCCATTCCCTGCGTGCTTCCTTTGCCCCTGAGGCACCGAATCCTCTGAGAATCGATGCGCATCGTCCCTTCGCCGCTGGACGATTCCCTCCGCCAGTATATATGCGGGAAGCCGGTTCCCTTACTCAAGAAACCGGCCAAAGAAAGGAAATCCCATGGCGGAATTGACAACGGGCATGCCGGCGCCGGACTTCACCCTCCAACGAGACGGCGGCGGCACGGTGTCGCTTGCCGATTTCCGCGGCCGTCCGCTCGTCCTCTTCTTCTATCCCAAGGACGACACCGAGGCCTGCACCGTCGAGGCGAAGGACTTCACGGCGATGAAGCCGGAATTCGACGCCGCGGGCGTCGCCCTTCTCGGCATCTCGCCCGACCCGGTGAAGAAGCACGATCGATTCGTGGCCAAGCACGCGCTCGCCGTGCCGCTCGCCTCCGACGAGAGCCACGACGTGCTGGAGGCCTACGGCGTGTGGAAGGAGAAGAGCCTCTACGGCCGCACCTACATGGGCGTCGAGCGCACGACGCTGCTGATCGACGCCGCGGGCCGGATTGCGGAAATTTGGCCGAAGGTGAAGGTCAAGGGCCACGCCGAGGCGGTGCTCACGGCTGCCAGGAAGCTTTAGGAAACCGAGGCAACAGGCTGTAATGATGTCCCTTCCTCCAATCGAGAGCCTGCGCGGTGGCGCGACGGCCGCGATCGCCGCAGCCGACCTTGACCTGAAGACCGCGCTCGCCCAGGAGACGGCGCGCCGGTGGTTCTCCCGCACGCTTTCCATCCGCTCGCCGCGCGATCCGGCGCTCGCCGACCGGCCGGGCCGTCCGGACAAGCCGGAGCTGATCCCGCCGAAGCACATGGAGAAGCGCTCGCTCCACACGCTGAAGGGCCGCGTGGCGCTCCTGCATGCGCTCGCCCATATCGAGCTCAACGCCGTCGACCTCGCGCTCGACATCGTCGCCCGCTTCACGACGGAGCGCGTGCCGCATTCCTTCTTCGACGGCTGGATGCAGGTGGCTTTCGAGGAGGCGAAGCATTTCCGGCTGGTGCGCGACCGGCTGCGCGAGCTCGGCGCCGAATACGGCGACCTGCCCGCCCACGACGGCCTGTGGCAGGCCGCCCACGACACGCGCAACGACCTCACCGCAAGGCTCGCCGTCGTGCCGCTGATCCTGGAGGCGCGCGGCCTCGACGTGACGCCGGTGCTGCAGGCGAAGATGCGCGAGACCGGCGACGACAGGAGCGCGGACATCCTCGACATCATCTACAACGACGAGAAGGGCCACGTCGCCGTCGGGGCGAAATGGTTCCGTTTCCTCTGCGCGCGCGAGCGCAAGGACCCGTCCGCCACCTTCAAGGCGCTGGTGAGGGCCAATTTCCGCGGGCCGCTGAAGCCGCCCTTCAACGATGTCGCGCGCGCCGAGGCGGGCCTCACGCCCTCCTTCTACCGCGCGCTCGTTTCCGTGAGCCAGAGCTGACATCCGGCGCCGCCGAAAGGCTTTGTTAACCCTAACGATGTGTAATCCCCGGCACGAGACCAGCATAACCGGTCGGGGAGTCGTCGTCTGTGCCTGAGCGTCCTGAAAACCGCGTCTTCGGAAAACGCGCGCAGCAGCATGTCGTGATTCTCGCAAGCGGCGACCGCATCCGCCACATGACGATCCGGCCCTGGATGGCGGCGGTCGCCTTCTGCTTCGCCGGCATGTTCACCGTCGGCTACCTTGGCGCCACCTCCTACCTCGTGCTGCGCGACGACCTGATCGGCGCCACCATGGCGCGCCAGGCGCGCATGCAGCATGACTACGAGGACCGCATCTCGGCGCTGCGCGCCCAGGTCGACCGCGTGACGAGCCGCCAGCTCCTCGACCAGCAGGTCGTCGAGGAGAAGGTGGAGAAGCTGATGCAGCAGCAGCTCGCGCTCTCCGCCCGCCACGGCAAGCTCGACGCGCTCCTTAACCGCGCCGGCGACGCCGGCCTTGCCGCGCCGGACGGCGTGCCGCTGCCGGAGGAGAAGCCCGCCGCGGACGGACGCCGCGCGGACGCCGTCAAGGCCATCGGCGCGATCATGGGCGCGACGGGCGGCGAAGCGCCGGTCACCGGCAAGCTCGCCTACGCGGCCGAGCGCGAATCGGTCGCCGACCGGGCCGACCGGCTGTTCTCCCGCGTCACCTTGTCGCTGAAGGACCTGGAGCGCGAGCAGATCGACCGCATCCAGTCGCTGGCGGCCGGCGCCTCCGAGACGGCGGACGCGATCCGCACGATCCTGCGCCGCACCGGCGTCGAGGTCGCCGAGGAGGCGATCCCGCAGGAGGACGGGGCGAACGCCATCGGCGGCCCCTTCGTCGAGCCCGAGCTGCCCGACCCCTTCGAGGAATCGATCAACGACCTCGACAGCGCGCTCGCCCGCCTGGAGGCCGCGCGCCAGACCGCGCGCAAGCTGCCCTTCGGCAACCCCTCGCCCGGCAGCGGCATCACCAGCCGCTTCGGCAACCGCACCGACCCGTTCTTCGGCCGGCTTGCACTGCATGCCGGCATCGACTTCCGCGTCAGCACGGGCACCGAGATCCGCTCGACGGGCGCCGGCACGGTCACCGTCGCCGGCCGCAACGGCGGCTACGGCAACATGGTCGAGATCGACCACGGCGACGGCCTGACGACGCGCTACGCCCATCTCTCCAAGGTCCTCGTCAGGGTCGGCGAGCGCGTCGAGGCGTCCGACGTCGTCGGCCTGTCCGGCACCACCGGCCGCTCCACCGGCCCGCATCTCCACTACGAGGTGCGGCGCGGCGGCAAGGCCGTCGACCCCATGCGTTTCCTGACCGCCGGCATGAAGCTCACCACCTACATGGATTGACGCAGCGCAAGCCTGCGGGCCCGTTTTCGCCCCGGATCGCCCTCATTTCATTCGCTGATTCGCGGAACTCAGCGATTTCCTTGACTTTCCGGCACTTTCGGCATATGTGCGCTCCATCCTCTGACGCGGCATCCGCCGCCGAAACCCAGTGTGTTCGCAAGAACCGGAACGGAAACAGTTTTCCCTTTGACCACTTTTGCTGATCTTGGCCTGAGCCCGAAAGTCCTCTCCGCCGTCACCGACGCGGGCTACACGATCCCGACGCCCATCCAGGCCGGCGCCATTCCCCCGGCGCTGTCGCGGCGCGACATCCTCGGCATCGCCCAGACCGGCACGGGCAAGACGGCCTCCTTCGTGCTGCCGATGCTGACGCTGCTCGAAAAGGGCCGCGCCCGGGCGCGCATGCCGCGCACGCTGATCCTGGAGCCGACGCGGGAGCTCGCCGCCCAGGTGGCGGAGAACTTCGAGAAATACGGCAAGAACCACAAGCTGAACGTGGCGCTGCTGATCGGCGGCGTCTCCTTCGACGAGCAGGACCGCAAGCTGGAGCGCGGCGCCGACGTGCTGATCTGCACCCCCGGCCGCCTGCTCGACCACACCGAGCGCGGCAAGCTCCTGATGACGGGCGTGGAAATCCTCGTCATCGACGAGGCCGACCGCATGCTCGACATGGGCTTCATCCCCGACATCGAGCGCATCGCCAAGCTCATCCCCTTCACCCGGCAGACGCTGTTCTTCTCGGCCACCATGCCGCCGGAGATCCAGAAGCTCGCCGACCGCTTCCTGCAGAACCCGGAGCGGATCGAGGTGGCGCCGCCCTCCTCCACCGCCAAGACCGTGACGCAGCGCCTCGTCGCCACCCACGGCAAGGACTACGAGAAGCGCGCCACGCTGCGCGACCTCATCCGCGCCCAGGAAGAACTCAAGAACGCCATCATCTTCTGCAACCGCAAGGTCGACGTCGCGGACCTCTTCCGCTCGCTCGACCGCCACGGCTTCTCCGTCGGCGCGCTGCACGGCGACATGGACCAGCGCTCGCGCACGACCATGCTGGCGAACTTCAAGGACGGCAACATCAAGCTGCTCGTCGCCTCCGACGTCGCCGCGCGCGGCCTCGACATCCCCGACGTGAGCCACGTCTTCAACTTCGACGTCCCGATCCATCCGGAAGACTATGTCCACCGCATCGGCCGCACCGGCCGCGCGGGCCGGTCGGGCGCCGCCTTCACCCTGGTCGCCAAGCGCGATGCCAAATTCCTCGACGCCATCGAGAAACTGATCGACCAGAAGATCGAGTGGCTTGCCGGCGACGTCGAATCGCTGCCGCCGGCCGTCGAGGGCGAGGAGCGCGAACGGCCCCGCCGGGGCCGCGAGCGCAGCGAACGGGGCGGCCGCGACCGTGACCGCTCCGGCAGCCGCAGGAGCGAGAGCCGTGCGGCGCCGAGCGCCCGCATCGAGACGAGCGAGACGGAAGAGAAGGTGGAAGCCGTGAAAGCTGAACGCAAGGCGGAAGGGCGGCCGCAGAATCCCGCCCGCACCCCGCGTGCCGGCAACCACGCCGCCCCGCGTCCGGCCAACGACGACAACCGCGAGCGCCGCAGCCGCTACCGCCGCGACGAGGACGACGGCCCGACGCCGCTCGGCTTCGGCGACGACATCCCGGCCTTCATGCTGATCGCCGGCAAGGCCTGACCGGCCGATCCATGGCGGTTCCCGGCATCGACGTGCCAGGCCTCGGTTGCGGCCTGGCCATTTTGCGTGGGCGCAGGCTCCTGCTCTACCACCGCACGCGCCCGCCCGAGGCCGGCCACTGGAACATCGTCGGCGGCAAGATCGACCATATGGAGCGCGCCGTCGATTCCGCCCGCCGCGAGGCGTGCGAGGAAACGGGGCTGTCGATCGGTGCGGTGGATTTCCTGTGCCTGTCCGAGCAGATCCTCGCCGAGGAGAACCAGCACTGGCTGTCGCTCATCTACGTGACCGAGGACATCTCCGGCGAGCCGCGCGTCATGGAGCCGGACAGGCTGCCGGAATTCGGCTGGTTCGCGCTCGACGCGCTCCCCTCGCCGCTCTCCCGCTTCGCCGCCGACGCGGTGCGGGCGCTTTCCGCCCGCTGATCGTCAGAACTTCGCCGTCGCGCCGACGATGAAGGTGCGGCCGCGGCCGTTGGCGATGCCGGCGAGATTGTCCGCCAGGCCGGAATTCGCCTGCATGTAGGTGCGGTTGAACACGTTCTCGATGTTCAGGAAGACCTTGGCGTTCTCGTTGACCTGCCAGGAGGCGTGCACGTCGAAGAGCGTGTAGTCGTCGAGGCGGAAGGACGAGGCCTCGTTGATATAGGCCTGCTTGCTCTCGCCGACATAGCGCATCCGCCCGCCGACCGTCAGCGCCTCCTCGAAGAAGCGCATGCCGACGTCGATCGTCGCGAAGTCGTCGGGAAGCTGCCCGGTGTCGTTGCCGACGCCGGAGATCACCGCCTCGGGCTGCTCGGTGTCGGCGATCGTCAGCGAGAAGCCGGCATAGTAGCGGCCGGCGTCGTAGCCGCCATCGATCTCGACGCCGCGCATGATCGTCGTCCCGCCGGCGTTCACCCAGCGGGCGGAGCCGTCCGTGTCGACGTCGTAGGTGATGTAGTTCTTGATGCGGTTGTGGAAGTAGCCCGCCTTCAGCCAGGCCCGGTCGCCGCCGGCAAGGACGTCTTCGCCGGCGAGGTTGACGCCGAATTCCCAGCCGCGGCTGGTTTCCGGCACGAGGTTCGGGTTGTTGTTGATCGGGTCCGAGGAGCCGTCGAAGCTGTGGCCGCCCGGATAGAACATCTCCGACGCCGTCGGCGGGCGCGAGGTGTGGGCGTAGGTGACATAGGGCTGGAACCAGTCGAGCGGACGGGCCGCGACGGTGATCTTCGGGTTGAGGTCGCCGCCCGAGCGCGACAGGGCGTCCATCGGGCAGGGATCGCCGCCGGCCGGGCAGCCGCCCGTCCCCGCCGCCTCGTAGCCGCTGATGCCCTCGAGCGACCAGTAGTCGTAGCGGAGGGCGCCGGTCACGTCGAAGATGCCATGGCTCACCGTCGCCTCGCCGAAGGCGCCGGCCTTGACGAGCGTGCCGTCCGGGTTGGCCCCGCGCTTGGCGTTGCCCTCGTATTCGTCGTGGCTGAAGGCGAAGCCGTAGAGGAGCTTCAGCTCCGTCTCCTCGCCGAGATCGAAGCGCATGCGGTTGGCCGCGTCGAAGCCGGTGGTCGTGTTGGTGCCCTTGCGCCCGTCGAACACCGTCGACGTGCCGTTGCTGCCGTCGAACTCCATGTCGGTGATGTTCAGATAGGCGTTGGCGCTGAAATCGATCAGGTCGCTGCCGGGCCGGTAGGTGTATTTCGCCGTGTAGGTCTGGTTGTTGATCAGCCAGTTGTAGCCGGAGCTGCCGGGCAGGAACTCGTTGTCGTACCAGATGCCGCCGAGCGAGAGCCTGTGGTCGGAATCGGGCGCGAAGTTCACCTTGAACAGGCCGGACTTCGGATGCTGCGCGCCGCCGTTGGGATAGAGGATGCCGTCGCCGTTCTCGTAGGGGCTGCGCTTGGTGTCGCTGAGCGCCCCGACGACGCCGATCTCGCCCTCGCCCATGTCGGTGCGCGCCGCACCCGCGAGCAGGCGCGAATAGTCGAAGCCGTTCGTGCCGACGCGCACGGTGGTCATGACGCCGTAGTCCCGGCCGGGAAGCAGCACGTCGTCCACGTCGAGCGTGCGGAAATTGGCGGCGCCCGCGAGCGTGCCCATACCCTCGGCGCCCGAGACCGCGCCGCGCGTCACGTCGACGCCGACGAGGAGGTTCTGCTCGACGTAGAGCATGTCGTCGAAGGTGCCGCTGTGGCCGGAGAGGTTGCGGAAGGTCTGCGGCACGCCGTCGATCATGCTGTTGACGCGGCCCATGCCCTGCAGGCCGCGGATGTTGACGACGACGCCCGCCTGGTCCGGCGGCTCGCGCGTGAAGGTGCCGGGCGTCGAGCGCAGCACCTGCGTGACGTTGCCGGCATAGCTGTCCTGGATCGTGTCGCGGTCGGCGCTCGACACGGCGGCCGGGACGTCGACGATGTCGCCCTCGCGCGCGCCGTCGACGGTGATCTGCTCCAGCTCCGTCGCATTGCCGCCGGCGGCGGCTTCTTGCGCCTTTGCCGGACCCGAAACGGCGAGAAGAGCGATCGCCATGGCCGTACCGGCCAGAAGCGCCGACGCGTGGAAACGATGGACCTGCATGGAAAACCTCACCCGAAAGCGGCCGCCGGATGTGTGCGGCTCCCTTTGCTAATGGCCAACTTGACCAAACAAGTCAAGTTTCATCGCAATGAAATCGCAACGAAAAAAGCTCGGAGCATTCCGCACCCCGCGGGAAATCGCCCGCATACGGACAGGCCGCTCCGGATTCGGCGCGCGGAGCGCCCCTCGCGGATTTCGATGCGGCGAACCGCGTTCTAGCGGGCGCGCAGCGCCGCGGCGTGGGCGCGCCGCACCCATTCGGCCATGATGTCCGGATCGTCGAAGGCGTCGTCGGGAATCGACCAGTAGGGCATCCTCACCGGCCTTCCGGCACGCTTGCCCTCGTAGGTCCATTGCCGGCAGCCGGCGGCCTCGAAGTCCGGCGCGCTCTCCGCGTCGGCCTTGAGCAGGATCTCGCCCTGGAACTCGATGGCCAGGATCAGGCCGTCGCGATAGATGCCCTTGCCGCCGAACATGCGCCGCACCGTCACCGGCCCGATCGCCTGGAACATCTCCTCGATCTCGTCGCGGTCCATCGCTCAGTCCCTCAGCACGCCGCCCGCGGCGACGACCGCCTCGGGCGTATCGACGTCGACGCGCGCCGCCTCGCCGATCTCGACGTCGACAATCTCGAGGCCGGCGCTTTCGACGATATGGCGCGCGCCGACGTCGCCTTCGAGCCGCAGCACGGCGGGAAAGGCGGCCGCCGGCAGGATCACCGGATTGCCGCGCCGCCCGCCGGAGACGGCCCGCACCACGGCATGCCCGCCTGCGTCGGCGAAGGCGTCGAGGAGCCTGCGAAGGTCGGCACCAGCGAGATGCGGCATGTCGGCGAGCACCACCGCCACCCCGTCGCAATCCGCCGGCAGGGCCGCGACACCGGCGCGAAGCGAGGTCGACAGCCCCGCCGCATGGTCCGGGTTGCGCACGATCATGACCGGCAGGCCGCCGATCGCCGCCTCGATCTCGTCGGCCCGGTGGCCGGTGACGACGACGACGCGCTCCGGCCCTGCCGCCAGCGCCGCCTCGGTCGTGCGCCGCACCAGCGCCGTGCCGTCGAATTCGGCGAGCAGCTTGTGGCGTCCGCCCATCCGGCTGGCGCGGCCGGCGGCGAGCACCAGCGCGGCGACGGCAAGCGGTTTCTCCGCCCGTTCCTGCGCCTCGCGCGGCTGCGGCCGGCTCGGGATCTCGGCGAGCAGCCCGCCGACGCCCATGCCGGTGATTTCCTCCGGCCCCGGGTTCTCGCCGGCGAAGATGCGGGCGAGCACCCAGTCGAAGCCGTTCTCCTTCGGGCTTCGCGCGCAGCCCGGCGCGCCGAGCACCGGCACCGCGCCGACGCGGCCCAGCACCAGCAGGTTGCCGGGATCGACCGGCATGCCGAGGTGCTCCACCTCGCCGCCCGCGGCACGGATCGCCGCCGGGATCACGTCGTTCGGATCGGCGACCGCCGAGGCGCCGAAGACGACGACGAGGTCGTTCTCCGCCACGGCCCCGGCGATGGCCTCCGCCACCGGCGCCGTCGCATGCGGCACGCGCCGCTCGCCCGTCACCCGGCTGCCGGAGGGCTTCAGGCGCTGTTCGAGGAGCCGCCGCGTCTTGTCCATCACGGAGGGTTTCAGGGACGGCAGCTCGGTCGCCACGAGCCCGACACGGCGCGGCGAGAAGGCCTTCACCTGCAGCGCCCTGCCCTCCGCCATCACCGCCGCGGCGCGGCGCGCGAGGTCGCCCGCGACGGCGAGCGGGATGATCTTGATCGTCGCCACCATGTCGCCGGCCGCAACGGTCGAATGATCCGGCAGGGTGGCGATGGTGATCGCCGGGTCGATGCGGTTCAGCCGGTCGATGGCGAAGCGGTCGGCGACGAAGAGCCCGTTCACCGTCGCATGCAGGTTGATTCGTCCCGTCGCCGCGGGTCCGAGCGAGACGTTGCCCGGCGGGATCGCCTGCGCGATCATCACGGCCGCCTCGTCCTCGCCGATGTCGCCCGCCTCCAGCCGCACGGCGATGACGCGCTCTACCCCCGCCCTCTCGAGCGCCGCCCGGTCCGCCTCGGTGACCGCATGGCCCTTGCGCAGCGACAGGCCTTCGGCGCGCACGCTGTGCGCCAGCCGCGTGCCGACGGCTTCGCAGACGGGGACCTCGCCGTAGATCATGCGCCGTCCCCCGCAAGCGGCCGCCGCCGCAGCGCCCGGACGATGTCGGCGAGGATCGCCACGGCGATCTCCGCCGGGTTCGCCGCGCCGATGTCGAGGCCGATGGGGGCGGAAATGCGGGCGATCTCGTCGGCGCCGTGGCCGAGCGCCGTCAGCCGCTCGACGCGCCGCGCATGGGTCTTCCGGCTGCCGAGCGCGCCGATGTAGAAACAGCCCGTCTTGAGCGCCGCGGACAGCGGAAAATCGTCGATCTTCGGATCGTGCGTCACGGCGACGAGCGCCGTATAGGCATCGAGCGGGCGCGCCTTCAGCACATCCTCCGGCCAGTCGGCGACGAGATCGACCCCGGCGAAGCGTTCCTCCGTGGCAAAGGCCGTGCGCGGGTCGATGACGGTGACGTCGAAGCCGGCGGTGCGCGCCATGACGGCGAGCGCCTGGCTGATATGCACCGCGCCGATGACGACGATGCGCGCCGGCGGCAGGTGGACGTTGAGGAAGAATTCCCGCCCCTCGGCCGCGACGATGCCGGAGCGGCCGGAGCGGAAGGCCGCCGCCACCGCCGCGCCGAGATCGCCCGCCACCGGGTCGCCCTCGCGGATCACCCGGTCGCGGCCGTCGCCGAGGTCGGTCAGGTGGATGACGGCGCGGCGGGCGGCGCGCTCCCGGTTCAGCTTGCGCAGGAGATAGGGGTCCATCAGCCGATCCGCTCCACATAGACGCGGATGCGCCCGCCGCAGGAAAGGCCGACGCGCCAGGCGGTCTCGTCGGCCACGCCGAATTCCAGCATGCGCGGCTCGCCGTCGCCGATCACCTCCATCGCCTCGCCGATCACCGCGCCCTCGACGCAGCCGCCGGAGACGGAGCCGTGGAAATTGCCGTCGCCGTCGATCACCAGGTGGCTGCCGGCCGGGCGCGGCGCCGAGCCCCAGGTCTCGACCACGGTGGCGAGCGCCAGCGTCCGCCCTTCGTCCATCCAGCGCTCCGCGACCGCCAGCGGATCGAGCCTGTCGTCCGTCGCCTCATCCATGATGCCCTCCCGCCGGGAATCGCCGCGGATCGCCCCGTCCGCGCGGCGCCTCGCCCGAGAGCGCCGCCACGAGGTCCGCCATGGCCTCCAGATTGTGCACCGGGCGCAGCTCGTCCACATGCGGCAGCATCGCCCGCACCCCGCGCGCCCGCGCCTCGAAGCCGTCGAAGCGCAGCAGCGGATTGAGCCAGACCAGCCGGCGGCAGGAGCGGTGCAGCCGGTCGATCTCCCGGTCGAGCAGCTCGATCCCGTCGCGCTCCAGCCCGTCGGTGATGAGCAGCACCACGGCCCCCTGCCCCAGCACCCGGCGCGACCACAGCCGGTTGAAGCTTTTCAGCGTCTCGCCGATCCGCGTGCCGCCGGACCAGTCGGCGACCGTCGCGCTGCAGGCCTCGACGGCAGCGTCGGGATCGCGGTGGCGCATCTGCCGGGTGACGTTGGAAAGCCGCGTGCCGAACAGGAAGGCATGCACCCGCCGCCGCTCGCCGAGCGCATGCAGGAAATGCAGGAAGACGCGGGTGTACTGGCTCATCGAGCCGGAGATGTCGGCGAGCACCACGAGCGGCGGATGCACCCGCTTCGGCGCGCGGTGGCGCGGCAGGATCAGCGCGCCGCCGGTGCGCATGGCGTGGCGCATGGTGGCGCGGGCGTCGATGGCGACCGGCCGGGTCGAGCGGCGGAAGCGGCGGGTGCGCACGCGGTCCCACGGCATCGCGAGGCCGGCGATGGCGCGCTTGGCCTCGGCGAGTTCGGCGGCCGTCATCTGCGCGAAATCGGCTTTCCGCAGCCGCTCGCTGCCGGAGGCGGTGAAGCGGGCGTCGATCTCGATCTCCGGCTCCTCGCGTACGCGCCGCCTGTCGTCCTGCCTGCCGAAAAGGGCGTCGGAGACGCGCGCCTCGCCGGCCTTGCGCTTCTCGCGCTCCTCGTGGCGCGCGACGACCGGCGACATCATGGCGATCATCTTGCCGACGAAGTCGCGGGCGCGCCAGAACAGCCGGAACGCCTCGTCGAAGACCGGGTCGTCCTCGTGGCGCTTGATGAGGGTCGCATGCAGCGCGGTGTAGAATTCGTCGCGGTCGCCGATGCCGACCGCCTGCACGGCCTCGATCGCGTCCGTCACCGCCGCCGGCCCGATCCTGAGCCCCGCCTTGCGCAGCACGCGGGCGAAATGGACGATGTTGTCGGCAAGACATCCGTCGGCCTCGACCTCCGCCGCCACCATGGCTCAGCCCGCCGCCGCCAGCTCGGCCTTGACGTCCGCGAGGAGCTTTCGGCCCTCCGCCCCGTCGATCCGGGCGATGTCGTCCTGGTATTTGAGCAGCGCGCCGAGCGTGTCCGACACCGTCTCGGGATCGAGCGCCAGCCGGTCGAGCTCGGTGAGCGCACTCGCCCAGTCGATCGTCTCGGCGACGCCGGGGTTCTTGAAGAGGTCGAGCGTCCGGAGCTTCTGCACATAGGCGACGACCTCACGCGACAGCGCCGCGTTGCAGCCCGGAACCTTGCGGCGGATGATCTCCAGCTCCTGCGCTGCCTCCGGATAGTCGACCCAGTGATAGAGACAGCGGCGCTTCAGCGCGTCGTGCACCTCGCGCGTGCGGTTGGTGGTGATGATGACGATCGGTGGCTCGCCCGCGCGGATCGTGCCGAGTTCCGGCACCGTCACCTGGAAATCGGAGAGCACCTCCAGCAGGAAGGCCTCGAAGGCCTCGTCGGTGCGGTCGAGCTCGTCGATCAGGAAGACCGGCGCGCGCCCGTCCGGCGCGGAGAGCGCCTGCAGCACCGGCCGGCGGATGAGGTAGCGCTCGGAGAAGATGTCGGCCTCGATGCGGCCGCGGTCGGTGGTGCCGGCCGCCTCGGAAAGGCGGATCTCCAGCATCTGCGCCGGATAGTTCCACTCGTAGACGGCCGAGGCGATGTCCAGGCCCTCGTAGCATTGCAGCCGGATCAGCGGCCGGTCGAGCGCCCCGGCCAGCACCTTGGCGATCTCGGTCTTGCCCACGCCCGCCTCGCCTTCGAGGAAGAGCGGCCGCTTCATGCGCAGGGAGAGGAACAGCACGGTGGCGAGCGGGCGCCCGGCGAGATAGTCGCCCGCCGACAGCATGTCCACCGTCTCGTCGATCGATTGCGGGATCGTCCCGCGCCGATAAGCCACGCCGTTCCTCCGTCCTCGGGTGAGAACTTACAACGCGCGGTAGCCCCGGTCCATATAGAGGAGCGCCGGTTTCTGCGGGCCGAAGGACAGTCCCGCGACCTCGCCGATCAGGATCATGTGCGTCGCCACGACCTTGATCTCGACGAGCCGGCAGTCGAAGGCGGCGAGCGCATCGGCGAGCACCGGCGCGCCGGTCACGAGCTCGCGCCAGTCGCCGTGCGCGAATCGGTCCGCCGACGACAGCGTCGGGTCGCGGCCGGAAAAGGCGTTGGCGAGCTCGATCTGGTCGGCCGACAGCGAGTTCAGCGCGAAACGGCCGGCCCTGCGGAAGATGTCGTTGTTGGCATTGGAGGCGTTGAGGCAGGCGAGCACGGTCGGCGGGCCGTCGGACACCGAGCAGGCGGCGGTGATCGTCACCCCGCGCCGCTCGCCCTCATGCGCCGTCGTCACGATCTGCACATGGCCGGCATAACGGCTCATCGCATCGCGGTAGAGCGACGGCTCCAGCATCAACCTGTCCAACACGGCAGTCTCCTTTGACACAGGTGATACATGGCGGAAATGAAGAAAAATGTAACCCCTGCGGTCGATCTTTTTCTTTGACGCGTCTTGCGCGATCCTTACAAAGGCTTGGGTTGCAGCTATGGGACCACCATGAAGACCGCGCTTCTCGCCAGTTTCGCCGCATTCCTCCTTGCAGCACCCGCCCTCGCCGACGGCCTGACCGTCGCCGTCGTAGCGCCGGCGGAAGGGCCGCTTGCCGTCCTCGGCGACCAGGTGCGGGCCGGCGCGCGGGCCGCGGCGGAGGCCGCCGGCGACCGGATCGTCGAGGTGGCCGAGGCCTGCGACGAGACGGACGACGACCGCATCGCCCGCGCCGTCCTCGCGGCGGAAGCATCGGCGGCGGTCGGTTTCCTCTGCACAGAGGGGCTCGCGGCCTCGCTGCCCGCCCTTGCCGAGGCGGGCGTGCCGGCGGTCACGCTCTCCGTGCGCTCCGGCATCCTGATGGAGGACGCGCTGAAGAAGGGCTGGCCCCTCTTCCGGCTCGCCCCCGCGCCGAAGGCCGAGGCGGAGAAGGCCGTCGAGGTCATCGCCCGCGACTGGGTCGCGGAACCCTTCGCGCTGATCGACGACGGCACGATCCATGCGCGCGAGCTCACCGAGGCGATCCGCCTGAGGCTGGAGGAGATCGGCATGAAGGCGACCTTCGTCGACACGTTCCGCCCGGCGCAGGAGCAGCAGATCACGCTGGTGCGCCGGCTCGCCAAGACCGGCGTCACCCGCGTCTTCGTCGGCGGCGACCGCACCGACACGGCGATCATCGCCCGCGATGCCGCGGCCGAGCGCGCGAGCTTCCGCCTGCTCGGCGGCGAGCAGCTCGTCGCGGCCGATCCGCTCGTGCCGATGACGGACGGCGTGCAGGCGATCGCCCTTCCGGACTACGCCGCCCTTCCCGAGGGCGCACCGGTCGCCGCGGCGCTGAAGGAGGAGAAGATCGTCGCCGAAGGCTACGTGCTGCCGGCCCATGCCGCCGTGACGCTGCTTGCGGCCGCGGCGAAGGACGGCGGCGCGCTCGCCGGGGCGCTGGAGGGAAAGACCTTCGCCACGGCGCTCGGCCCCGTCGCCTTCGGCGCCGACCACGAGCTTCGCGAAAACCCCTACCGCCTGCTGGAATGGCGGGACGGCGCCTTCGTGCCCGCGGAGGGTGCCGCCCGATGAGGCCTGGGCCGCGCAACCGCATCACCGACGTCGCGGGCCTCCTGGTCGGCAACGCCACCGACCATGCGCTGCGCTCCGGCGTCACCGTCGTCCTCTGCGAGGAGCCGGCGACGGCGGCCGTGCAGGTGCTCGGCGGCGCGCCCGGCACGCGCGAGACGGACCTGCTCGAGCCGCACAACACGGTCGCGGCGGTGGATGCCGTCGTGCTGTCCGGCGGCTCGGCCTTCGGGCTCGACGCGGCCTCCGGCGTGCAGGCGGGCCTTCGCGAGCGGGGGCGCGGCTTCGAAGTCGGCCCGTTCCGCGTGCCGATCGTGCCGGCCGCCATCCTCTTCGACCTTGCGAACGGCGGGGACAAGGGCTGGGGCCGCTTCCCGCCCTACCGCGAGCTGGGCCACGCGGCCCTCGCCGCGGTCGCGGCGGACTTTGCGACCGGCAGCGCCGGCGCCGGCACGGGGGCGACGACCGCCACCTTCAAGGGCGGGCTCGGCACCGCGTCGGCCGCGCTTGGAAACGGCTTCACCGTCGGCGCACTCGTCGCCGTCAATGCGCTCGGCTCGGCGACGGTCGGCGGCACGCGCCATTTCTGGGCCGCCCCCTTCGAGGAGGACGGCGAGTTCGGCGGCCTCGGCCTGCCCTCGCCCTTCCCCGCCGAGGCAAGGCTGCCGCGCACCAAGCTTTCCGCCGGCCCGGAGAACACCACCATCGCCGTCGTCGCCACCGACGCGGCCCTCACCAAGGCGGAGGCGAAGCGGCTGGCGATCGCCGCCCATGACGGCTTTTCCCGCGCGCTCTGGCCGGCGCACACGCCGCTCGACGGCGACCTCGTCTTCGCGCTCGCCACCGGCCGGGCCGGCCGCACGCCGGAGCCCATGGATTTCATCGACCTCTGCGCGGCGGCGGCCGCCACCATGGCGCGCGCCATCGCCCGCGGCGTGCACGACGCCGAGCCGCGCCCCGGCGACCTTTCGCCCGCCTGGGCGTCGACACTCTGACGGTGCGCCTTTCTCCTTCTCCCGGCGGGAGAAGGTGGCCCGAAGGGTCGGATGAGGAGGGGGTGGAACGTACCGCAATCCCGCCTTCGGCGTCCCCCTCATCCCGCTGCCGCGGCCTTCTCCCGCCGGAGAGAAGGGGAGAGCGGAGAAGATGCATTCCAATTGCCCCGTTGTTCGCCCCTGCCGGCGATGCTATGCCGTCGCCGACCCCATCCTCACGGAGCCAGACATGAGCCAGCCCATCCGCATCGCCCCGTCCATCCTCGCCGCCGACTACGCGAAACTGGGGCAGGAAGTGCGCGACGTGGTGGCGGCGGGCGCCGACTGGGTCCATCTCGACATCATGGACGGCCATTTCGTGCCGAACATCTCCTTCGGCCCGGACGTCATCAAGGCGCTGCGCCCGCAGACCGACGCCTTCTTCGACTGCCACCTGATGATCGCGCCCGCCGATCCCTATCTCGAGGCCTTCGCCAAGGCCGGCTGCGACGGCATCACCGTGCATGCGGAGGCGGGCCCCCATCTCGACCGCTCCGTGCAGGCGATCAAGGCGCTGGGGAAACGCGCGGGCGTCGCCATCAATCCGGCGACCCCGGAAAGCGTGCTCGACTATCTCCTCGACAAGATCGACCTCATCCTCGTCATGACCGTGAACCCGGGCTTCGGCGGCCAGAGGTTCATCCCGGCGATGGAGGAGAAGATCCGCCGCGTGCGCGCGCTCGTCGGCGACCGGCCGATCGACATCGAGGTCGACGGCGGCATCGCGCTGGACACGATCGCCGTGCCGGCGCGCGCGGGCGCCAACGCCTTCGTCGCCGGCTCGGCGATCTTCGGCGGCGGCCATGTCGACGCCTACCGCAAGACCGTCGAGACGCTGCGCGCCAATGCGCAAGGGGCGCGGGCATGAGAGCCCGCGCGGGCCTGGCGGCGGGCCTCGCCGCCTGCCTGCTTCTCGCCGCCCCGGCCGGGGCGGGCGATTTCGCGGCCTTCCAGCCCATCGGCTTCTCCGCCGACGGCAAGGTCTTCGCCTTCGAGGAATTCGGCGTCCAGGACGGCTCCGGCTTTCCCTATTCCAGTCTCTATTTCCTCGACACGGAGAAGGACGCCTTCCTTCCCGGCACGCCGGTGCGCGTGCGCCTCGACGACGAGGCCGCCGACCTCGCGACCGCGCGCGCCAAGAGCCGTGAGACGGCGGACGCACTGATCGGGACGCACGGGCTTCTTGCCAATCCCGGCGTGCTCGCCGCCTTCAACCCGATGGGCGAGGCCGGCGTCGACCGGAGCCGCATCGCCTATTTCCCGCACGCGGTCGAGCCGATGCCGGGCGGGCGCTATGCGCTGGAACTGGAGGAGATCGCCCTCCCCGTCCCGGAGAAATGCAGGGACCTGACGCCCGAGGGCGGCAAGGGCTTCCGCCTCCGCCTCGTCGAGCGGGACGGCGCGCCCGCCGACCGCGTCCTCCACGCCGACACGCGCATCCCCGACAGCCGCAACTGCCCGCTCTCCTACCAGATCTCCGGCGCCGTGACCTTCCATCCGTATCCGGGCGAGCCGGTCCATGTCGCGCTGGTGCTGGTGCGCAGCTTCGGCTTCGAGGGCAGCGACGGACGCTGGCTCGCGGTCCCCTTCCGGCCGTGACGATGGCGGTCCCCCCCGGCACGGAGCGGCGGACGGCGGCGGTGTTCCCGTCGCTGACGCTCTGTCTCGGCGGGGCGGTCGGCTGGGGGCTCCTGATGGCGGCCTGCGCCCTCGTCTCGCTCCTGCTGCACGAGCGCTGGCAGACCTTCCATCTGGCGAAGCTGCTGGCGCTCTATTTCTGCGGCGGCGTCGCCGCCTGGCCGATCGTGCTGCCGCTCGCCCGCTGGCTCACCCGCCGCCACGCCGCCGAAACGCGCTTCGCCGCCCATTTCGTGCTGCTCGGCGTCGGCACTATCGCCATGACGGCCTTCCTCTTCGCCATGCAGTACCGGCTGTTCTACGCGCAGTGGCACCAGCCCTTCGGCACGCGCATCTGGGTGTACCAGTTCGTCTTCACCTCGGCCGGCGCCGTCTACCAGTTCGCCGTGATGGGGCTCTCGCTCTACCTGCCGGTCGGCCTGCCGCTGCTCGCCGGCGCCAGCCTGTGGCTTGCGAAGACCATGCGTTGAGCTTGCCCGCCATCTTTGCTAAAGCGGCGCCAATCCTCTCCCAGCCCAAGAAAGTCCCGAGCCGATGATCCCTCGCTATTCCCGACCGGACATGGTCGCCATCTGGTCGCCCGAAACGAAGTTCCGCATCTGGTTCGAGATCGAGGCGCATGCGTGCGACGCGCTCGCCGAGCTCGGCGTGATCCCGAAGGAAGCGGCGAAGACGATCTGGGAGAAAGGGGGGGCTGCCACCTTCGACGTCGCCCGCATCGACGAGATCGAGGCCGTCACCAGGCACGACGTCATCGCCTTCCTGACGCATCTCGCCGAGATCGTCGGCCCCGACGCCCGCTTCGTGCACCAGGGCATGACGTCGTCGGACGTGCTCGACACGACCTTCAACATCCAGCTCGTGCGCGCCGCCGACATCCTCATCGCCGACATGGACCGACTGCTCGCCGCGCTGAAGGCCCGCGCCTTCGAGCACAAGGACACGGTGCGCATCGGCCGCAGCCACGGCATCCATGCCGAGCCGACGACGATGGGCCTGACGCTCGCCCGCTTCTATGCCGAGATGGCGCGCGGTCGCGCCCGCCTTGTCGCCGCCCGCGCGGAGGTCGCGACCGGCGCGGTCTCCGGCGCCGTCGGCACCTTTGCCAATATCGACCCGCGCGTGGAAGAACACGTCTGCGCGAAGCTCGGCCTCGTGCCGGAGCCCGTCTCGACCCAGGTGATCCCGCGCGACCGCCACGCCATGTTCTTCGCCACGCTCGGCGTCATCGCCTCGTCGATCGAGAACGTCGCGATCGAGATCCGCCACATGCAGCGGACGGAGGTGCTGGAAGCGGAGGAATATTTCTCGCCCGGCCAGAAGGGCTCCTCGGCCATGCCGCACAAGCGCAACCCGGTGCTGACCGAGAACCTGACGGGGCTTGCCCGCCTCGTGCGCATGGCCGTCACGCCCGCCATGGAGAACGTGGCGCTCTGGCACGAGCGCGACATCTCCCATTCGAGCGTCGAGCGCGGCATCGGTCCGGACACGACCATCACCCTCGACTTCGCGCTGAACCGGCTTGCCGGCGTCATCGACAAGCTGGTGATCTATCCCGACAACATGATGAAGAACCTCGACAAGTTCCGCGGGCTTGTCCATTCGCAGCGCGTGCTGCTGGCGCTGACGCAGGCCGGCGTCTCGCGCGAGGACAGCTACCGCCTCGTCCAGCGCAACGCCATGAAGGTCTGGGAACAGGGCAAGGATTTCCTCGAGGAGCTGCTCGCCGACGCGGAGGTGCGCGCCGCGCTTTCCGAGGAGGACCTGCGCGAGAAATTCGACCTCGGCTACCACACCAAGCACGTCGACACGATCTTCCGCCGCGTCTTCGGCACGGCATAGCCGGGCCGGCGGCGATGGCGCCGGTGGCGCCATCGCTCCCCTCCGGAGGGCGCCCGCATTCACGGAACGCCCTTCAAGCGCGCTCGTCCGCCACCAGCTTGCGGTAGAGATGCCAGGTCGCGTGCCCGAGGATCGGCATGACGACGGCGAGGCCGACGAAGAGCGGGATCGTGCCGACGACGAGAAGCGCCGCGACGATCAGGCCCCAGAGCGCCACCGGCGCCGGGTTGAGCAGCGTCGCGCGCAGCGAGGTCGCGACCGCCGAGACGGCGCCGACGTCGCGGTCGATCAGCAGCGGGAAGGCGATCACCGTGGTCGACAGCGCGACCAGCGCGAAGCAGAAGCCGATCGCGTTGCCGGCCAGCATCAGGAGCGTGCCCTCCTCGCGGGCGAAGATCGAGGCGAGGAACAGCGCCAGCGATTGCGGCGGCTCCGGCCCGAAGAGGCTCACATAGAGGTCCTGCGCCACCAGCAGCCAGGCGACGAACAGCACCGTCAGCATCGCCCCGACGGCGAGGATCGCCGGCAGCGCCGGCGAATGGCGCACCGCGAGCGCATGCCGCCAGGAGGCATCGAGCCCGAGCTCGCGCCGCCGGCTGATCTCGTAGAGCCCGACCGCGAGGAAGGGTCCGAGCAGCGCGAAGCCCGCCATCAGCGGGAAGATCAGCGGCAGCATGTTGGCGCCCGAGCTCCAGGTGACGAGCACGACGCCGCAGATCGGATAGATCAGGCACAGGAAGGCGTAGTGGGACGGCCTGGCGCGGAAATCGTCGAAGCCGCGGGACAACGCGTCGAAGACGTCGGAAAAGCCGATCCGCCGGATCGCCGGACGCGCGACCATCTCGTCCGGCCCCGCCATCACATGAAACGTCGCCATGGTAGTCCTCCTTGCCGGTTCTGCCGCCGGCAGGAGCCGCCACGCTGGGCTGCGGGTGGAGGGCGATCGTCCGCCACCCCGGCCGCCCGTGACGGGCTCCGCGACTGGCATTGATGAAGCGCAAGTATACACCGGGGCGGCCGCTTGTCCTCCCCTCTTGACTTCAGCTCTTCGTGAACGCACATGCCGGCGCATGAAAGCCTCCGAAGCAGACATCCTCATCGTCCCCGGCTACACCAATTCCGGACCCGACCACTGGCAGAGCCGCTGGCAGGGCAAGCTCGCGACCGCCCGCCGCGTCGAGCAGGCCGAATGGTCGAAGCCGGTGCGCGAGGACTGGGTCGCCCGCGTCGTCGAGGAGGTCGCCGCCGCGACCCGGCCGGTGGTGCTGGTCGCCCATTCGCTGGGCGTCGCCGCCGCCGTCCATGCCGTGCCGCAGCTCGGCGGCAAGGTCGCCGGCGCCTTCCTCGTCGCACCGCCCGACGTCGCCAATCCGGCGATCCGCCCGAAGCACCTGATGACCTTCGGCCCCTACCCGCGCGATCCGCTGCCCTTCCCCTCGCTGGTCGTCGCCAGCCGCAACGACCCGTTCGGCACCTACGAGCACGCCGACGACATCGCCGCCGCCTGGGGCTCGCTGCTGCTCGACGCCGGCCCTTCCGGCCACATCAACACGGAGTCCGGCCACGGCCCCTGGCCGGAGGGCACGATGGTCTTCGCCCGCTTCCTGAGCCGGCTGAAGCCGCCCGCCTGACCCCAGATCCGAGAGTCCTCGATTAAGGGGAATTTCATACAATTCCTCCACCTTGCGAGGGTCGAGTTACAAGCAGGCGCCGCATCTCATGGCCAAACCATCCGGTTCGACCTCCATTCCCGTGCGAGAAGCAGACCGCGCGCCGTCGCATCGGCACCTCCTCGACAGATCCGGCTTCGGCTACGCGGCGATCGACGGGCAAGGACGCATCGTCGAGGCGAACGCGGCGTTCCTCCGCCCCTTCGGCGCGGCGGGGATCGCCGACCTGCCGCCTTTCGAGGAGGCCGTGTCGCCGAAGGATCGCGCCGTGCTTTCCGTCGCGCGGCAATCGCGCCTGCCCGGGCAGACGCCGTGGGAGCTGCGCTTCCGGCGCGCCGACGGCAGCGAGTTCTGGGTGCTGGCCTCGTTCATCGAGCCGCCCTTTCTCCCGGGCGGGGAGGACGGCCCCGCCCTGATCGTCCAGACGGTCGACGTCGACGAGCGCAAGCGCAACGCGCTCGAGCTCGCCGAGCGCGAGAGCCGCTGGAACCACGCCCTCGAATCCGCCGGCCAAGGCGTCTGGGACCACGATTTCACGCGCGGCGACCTGTTCTATTCCCGCCAGTGGCGCGCGATCCGCGGCCTCAAGCCCGAGGATCCGATCGAGCCGGCGCTGGAAAGCTGGATCAAGACCGTCCATCCCGACGACCACGCCCATGTGCGCGAGCAGATCCGTCGCCAGGAGACGGGCGAGGCGCCGTTCAGCGTCTTCGCCTACCGAGAGAAGCACCGCGATGGCCATTGGGTCTGGATCGAGAGCCGCGGCGCCGTCGTCGAATACGGCCCGGACGGCAAGCCGAGCCGCATCGCCGGCACGGACACCGACATCACCGAGCGCAAGGAGGCGGAGGAACGCCTCGCCCACATGTCGCGCCGGCTGGAGCTCGCCCTCGGCATCTCCAACATCGGCGTCTTCGAGGTCAACCTCAGGACCGGCGAGTCGAAGTGGGACGACCGGATGATCGAGATGTACGGCTTCGCGGCGACGCCCGACGACGACGCCTGGGAGGCGGCGCTGCATCCGGAGGACCGCGCGCGGGCGCGCGAGCGGGTGGCGCAGGCCGTCGCCCAGCGCCGCGACTTCGCCAATGAGTTCCGCATCGTGCGCGGCGACGGCGAAATCCGCCACATCCGCGGCCGCGCCGCCTATTACGTCGACCTCGCCGGCGTGCCGCGGCTGATCGGCGCCAACTGGGACGTGACGGAGGACGTGCGCCTGCAGGAGGAGCTGCAGCGCGCCAAGGTGCTGGCCGAGGCGCGCAACCGCGAGCTCGAGGCGGCGAAGGAGCGCATCGAGTACACCGCGCTGCACGACCATCTGACCGGCCTGCCGAACCGGCGCTTCCTCGACGAGACGATCGAGGCGGCGGCGGTCAGGGCACGCGAGAACGGCGACCGGCTCGCCGTGCTCCACATCGACCTCGACCGCTTCAAGGAGATCAACGACACGCTCGGCCATCTCGCCGGCGACCGCATGCTCATGCATGCGGCGGGCGTGCTCAATGCGCTGAAGGGTCCGTCCGACTTCGTCGCCCGCATCGGCGGCGACGAGTTCGTCTTCCTCTCGCAGGGCTCGGGCGGGCGCAACCTCGCCACGCTCGCCGAGGAGATCGTCGAGGCGATGCGCAAGCCGGTGCTGTTCGAGGGTCACGTCTGCCGCTTCGGCGCCAGCGTCGGCATCGCCAGCCAGTCCGGCGCGACGATCGACCCGCGCCAGCTCCTCGTCAATGCCGACCTCGCGCTCTACCGCGCCAAGAACCGCGGCCGCAGCCGCCACGAATTCTTCACCAGCGACATCCAGGCGCAGATCATCGTCAACAAGCAGACGGCCGACGAGATCCTCACCGGCATCGAGCAGCGCCGCTTCCTGCCCTGGTACCAGCCGCAGTTCTGCGCCCGCACGCTCGACATCGTCGGCGTCGAGACGCTCGCCCGCTGGGATCACCCGACGCGCGGCATCCTCGCGCCCGACGCCTTCCTCAAGATCGCCGAGGACCTCGGCTGCGTGGCGACGATCGACCGCATCGTGCTGGAAAGATCGCTTTCCGACTTCGCCGAATGGAAGGCGCTCGGGCTCGGTATTAATAAGATCTCGGCCAACGTCTCCTCCAAGCGCCTGCACGACCCGGATCTCGCCCGCTCGCTGCGCTCGCTCGACATCCAGCCGAAGTCGGTCTCCTTCGAGCTCCTGGAATCGATCTTCCTCGACGACTGCGACCGCGTCGTCCTGGAGAACCTCGCGGAGATGCGCCGGCTCGGCATCGACATCGAGATCGACGACTTCGGCACCGGCCACGCCTCCATCGTCAGCCTGCTCAAGCTCAGCCCGCGCCGGCTGAAGATCGACCGCGAGATCGTCAAGCCGGTCAACCGCTCGCCGGGGCAGCGCAAGCTGGTCGGCACGATCATCGAGATCGGCCGCTCGCTCAACATCGAGGTGGTGGCGGAAGGCGTGGAGACGCCGAGCCATGTCGCGATCCTGCGCGACCTCGGTTGCGACGTGCTGCAGGGCTATGCGCTCGCCCGGCCGATCCCGGCCGCGGCCATTCCGGATTTCGTCGCCCGGCAGGAATGGCGTTCCGCCGCCGGCAACGTCTGCGACATCCAGGCGGAGCTGCGCCGCTCCGTCGCCCGCTAGGCGCGAAAAAGGCCGCCCAGGGGCGGCCTTCGGTTCAAGCAGCAAAGGAACGGAGCGGTCAGCCGGCCTCGACCTGCGCCACCGCCACGGCGAGCAGCTCGACGAGCTGCACCCGGATGTCGTCCTCGCTGCGGGCGACGCCGGCCGCGTCGAAATCGGCCTTGATCTTGCGCACGATGTCTTCCTGGCCGGCTTCCTCGAAGTCCACGGCGACCACGTCCTTCGCATAGGCGTCGGCCTCCGCGTCGGTCTTGCCGAGAAGGCCGGCGGCCCACAGGCCCACCAGCTTGGCGCGGCGCGCCTCGGCCTTGAAACGCAGTTCCTCGTCCAGCGCGAACTTGGCCTCGAAGGCCTTCTGCCGATCCTGTATGCTGGTCATCTATGGCTCCCGTCAGATTCTCTTCCATATGGGCTTTCCCGCCCATTAATCAAAACACCGGCAAAAGTGCAATGCGAACTTTCGTTACCGCGCCGCAGTCCGGAAAAAGGGGGATCGCTCGAGACGCCGATTGTGAAAGCGCGGCATTTCGTTTATGGAGCCCGGAACGAACGACACCTGCGCGAGCCCCAAGCGCGCCAACAACAGAGATAAAATCCATGAACCGTCGCCGCCGTATCTACGAGGGCAAGGCCAAGATTCTCTACGAGGGTCCTGAGCCGGGCACCCTGATCCAGTTCTTCAAGGACGATGCCACCGCCTTCAACAAGAAGAAGCACGATGTCATCGACGGCAAGGGCGTGCTGAACAACCGGATCTCCGAATACATCTTCACGCAGCTCAACAAGATGGGCATCCCGACCCATTTCATCCGCCGCATGAACATGCGCGAGCAGCTGATCAAGGAAGTGGAGATCATCCCGCTGGAAGTGGTCGTGCGCAACGTCGCCGCCGGCTCGCTGTCCAAGCGCCTCGGCATCGAGGAAGGCACCGTGCTGCCGCGCTCGATCATCGAGTTCTACTTCAAGGCCGACGCGCTCGACGACCCGATGGTCTCCGAGGAGCACATCACCGCCTTCGGCTGGGCGAGCCCGCAGGAGCTCGACGACATCATGGCGCTCGCCATCCGCGTCAACGACTTCCTCTCCGGCCTCTTCCTCGGCGTCGGCATCCAGCTCGTCGACTTCAAGATCGAGTGCGGCCGCCTCTACGAGGGCGACATGATGCGCATCATCATCGCCGACGAGATCTCGCCCGACAGCTGCCGCCTCTGGGACATCGCCACCCAGGAGAAGATGGACAAGGACCGCTTCCGCCGCGACATGGGCGGCCTCGTCGAGGCCTACCAGGAAGTGGCCCGCCGCCTCGGCATCATCAACGAGAACGAGCCCGTGCGCGGCACCGGCCCCGTGCTCGTGAAATAGGATTGGAAGAGAACAGGCACATGATCAAGGCACGCGTAACGGTCACGCTCAAGAACGGTGTGCTCGACCCGCAGGGCAAGGCGATCGAGGGCGCGCTCGGCAGCCTCGGCTTCGACGGCGTCGGCCAGGTCCGCCAGGGCAAGGTCTTCGACCTCGAGCTCGAGACCGCCGACCGCGCGAAGGCCGAAGCCGACCTCAAGGCGATGTGCGAGAAGCTGCTGGCCAACACCGTTATCGAGAACTATACTATCGCCCTCGCCTGATGGTTGAAAGGGTGGCATATGTCCAAGGTTACCCAGGAATTGATGTTCGAGCTTCTGAAGAAGATTCAGGCCGACACGCAAAGCCTGAAGCAGGGGCAATCCGAAATACGCGCGGAGATCAATGCGCTCCGCGGCACGGTGATTTCGATGCAAAAGGACATCCAGAATATCTACAGTGTTCTGAGCCGGCATGAGGATCGCCTCGACCGTATCGAAAACCGCCTCGAACTGCGTGAACTCGCCGAGGCCCAGGCAAGGTTTGAGCCACACCCATGAAATCCGCCGTCGTCCAGCTTCCCGGCCTCAACCGCGACCGCGACATGATCGCGGCGCTGACGAAAATCTGCGGCCATGCGCCGGTCACTGTCTGGCAGACCGAGACGGAGCTGCCGGACGTCGACCTCATCGTCATCCCCGGCGGCTTCTCCTACGGCGACTACCTGCGCTGCGGGGCGATCGCCGCGCGCATGCCGGTGATGCAGGCGATCAAGGCGAAGGCCGAGGCCGGCGTGAAGGTGCTCGGCGTCTGCAACGGCTTCCAGATCCTGCTGGAGGCGGGCCTGCTGCCCGGCGCGCTGATGCGCAACGCTTCGCTGAAATTCGTCTGCCGCGAGATCAGGCTTGAGGTCGTCAACGCCGAGACGGCCTTCACCCGCGCCTACGAGAAGGGCCAGATCATCCGCTGCCCGGTCGCCCATCACGACGGCAACTATTTCGCCGACGCCGAGACGCTGGCGGCGATCGAGGGCAACGGCCAGGTCGTCTTCCGCTATGCCGAGGGCACCAACCCGAACGGCTCGATCAACGACATCGCCGGCGTGATCAACGCCAGCGGCAACGTGCTCGGCCTGATGCCGCATCCGGAAAACCTCATCGAGGCCGCCCACGGCGGCACGGACGGCCGCGGCCTCTTCGCCTCGGCGCTCGACGTCATCGCCGCTTAACCGGTTCCCGCTAGACAGGGGCGCATGTCCCTTTCAGAAAGCCCCGCCATGCGTCCCTGCCAGATCGTGAAACTGCTGCCGCCGCTCGCCGCCGCGCTCCTCGTCGCCGCCTGCCAGTCGAAGACGCCGGCGCCGAGCGCGGGCTCGGCCGCGCTGCCGACGATGGAGCGCGTCGCGCTCGGCGCGAACGCCTGCTGGTTCAAGGCCGGCGACCCCGCCTTCAAGGCCTACCGGCTGGCGCCGGAGCTGAACTCCTTCTCCGGCCGGCCGCGCATCCTCGTCGTCCATCGCCAGTCGCCGGAGGCGCGGCCGCTGCTCGTCGTGCAGGCGGAGGGAAGCCCCGCCAGGCTCGACGCCTTCGGGCCGCTGATGGGCGAGCCGGTCGGCACCCGCATCGCCACCGACGTGAAACGCTGGGCAGCCGGCGGCAAGGGCTGCTGAAGGGACGGAGACCGGAGATGAAGGCGCGCATCCTGCACAATCCGGCCTGCTCCACCTCCCGTGCGGTGCTGGACATGGTCCGCGCGGCCGGAATCGAACCGGAGATCGTCGCCTATCTCGAAACGCCGCCGACCCGCGAGGACATGGTCGCCATGCTGGTGGCGATGGAGGCCTCGCCGCGCGACATCCTGCGCGCAAGGGAACCGCTCGCCGCCGAGCTCGGCCTGCTCGATCCCGCGCTCCACGACCGCGACCTGCTCGACGCGCTCCTCGAAAATCCGCGGCTGATCGAACGGCCGATCGTCATCACCGAGAAGGGCGTGCGTCTCTGCCGCCCCAAGGAACGCGTGCTCGACATCCTCTGAGCCCTGCCCCATGTTGACGGCGGCATTTTCCTGTCGCACCGTCCGGCCGCATGGGCTAAAGAGACCGCAAAGCCTCCCCGCCGACCACGAGACGAGCGACGATGACCCTTTCGAACACCCGCCCGATCACCCCGGAGCTGATTGCCGCCCACGGGCTGAAGCCGGATGAATACGACCGCATCCTCGCGCTGATCGGCCGCGAGCCGACCTTCACCGAGCTCGGCATTTTTTCCGCCATGTGGAACGAGCACTGCTCCTACAAGTCCTCGAAGCGGTGGCTGCGCACGCTGCCGACCAAGGGGCCGCGCGTCATCCAGGGTCCGGGCGAGAATGCCGGCGTGGTCGACATCGACGACGGCGACTGCGTCGTCTTCAAGATGGAGAGCCACAACCACCCCTCCTATATCGAGCCCTACCAGGGGGCGGCAACGGGCGTCGGCGGCATCCTGCGCGACGTCTTCACCATGGGCGCGCGCCCCGTCGCGGCGATGAACGCGCTGCGCTTCGGCGAGCCGGACCATCCGAAGACCCGCCACCTCGTCTCCGGCGTCGTCGCCGGCGTGGGCGGCTACGGCAATTCCTTCGGCGTGCCGACGGTCGGCGGGGAAGTCGAGTTCGACGCCCGCTACAACGGCAACATCCTCGTCAACGCCTTCGCCGCCGGCCTCGCCAAGTCCGACGCGATCTTCTACTCCAAGGCGGAGGGCGTCGGCCTGCCGGTCGTCTATCTCGGCGCCAAGACCGGCCGTGACGGTGTGGGCGGCGCCACCATGGCGTCTGCCGAATTCGACGAATCGATCGAGGAGAAGCGCCCGACCGTGCAGGTCGGCGACCCCTTCACGGAAAAATGCCTGCTGGAGGCCTGCCTCGAACTGATGCAGACCGGCGCCGTCATCGCCATCCAGGACATGGGGGCCGCCGGCCTCACCTGCTCGGCCGTCGAGATGGGCGCCAAGGGCGACCTCGGCATCGAGCTCGACCTCGACCGCGTGCCCGTGCGCGAGGAGAGAATGACGGCCTACGAGATGATGCTGTCGGAAAGCCAGGAGCGCATGCTCATGGTGCTCAGGCCCGAGAAGGAAGAGGAAGCCAAGGCGATCTTCGTCAAGTGGGGTCTCGACTTCGCCGTGGTCGGCAAGACGACGGACGACCTGCGCTTCCGCATCCTGCACCAGGGCGAGGAAGTGGCGAACCTGCCGATCAAGGAGCTCGGCGACGAGGCGCCGGAATACGACCGGCCGTGGCGCGAGCCCGGCAAGCCCGGCGCCCTTCCCGCCTCGCTCGTCGCCGAGCCGAACGACTACGGGCTGGCGCTCCTGAAGCTCGTCGGCTCGCCCAACCAGTCGAGCCGCCGCTGGGTCTACGAGCAGTACGACACGCTGATCCAGGGCAATTCGCTGCAGCTTCCGGGCGGCGATGCCGGCGTCGTGCGCGTCGAGGGCCATCCGTCGAAGGCGCTCGCCTTCTCCTCCGACGTGACGCCGCGCTATGTCGAGGCCGATCCGTTCGAGGGCGGCAAGCAGGCCGTCGCCGAATGCTGGCGCAACATCACCGCGACGGGAGCCGAGCCGCTCGCCGCCACCGACAACCTCAATTTCGGCAATCCGGAAAAGCCGGAGATCATGGGCCAGTTCGTCAAGGCGATCGAGGGCATCGGCGAAGCCTGCCGAGCGCTCGACTTCCCGATCGTCTCCGGCAACGTCTCGCTCTACAATGAGACGAACGGCGTCGCCATCCTGCCGACCCCGACGATCGCCGGCGTCGGCCTGCTGCCCGACTGGAAGCATATGGCCCGCATCGGCGGCGCCAGGGACGGCGACCAGCTCGTCGTGATCGGCGGCGACGGCAGCCATCTCGGCCAGTCGGTCTATCTGCGCGACGTGCTCGGCATCGTCGACGGTCCCGCGCCGGAGGTCGACCTCCACGCCGAGCGCCGCAACGGCGACTTCATCCGCTCGGCGATCCGCAACGGCCAGGTGACGGCCTGCCACGACATCTCCTCCGGCGGGCTCGCGGTCGCGCTCGCCGAGATGGCGATGGCCTCCGGCAAGGGCGCGTCCGTCGATCTCTCCGAGGCCCAGGGCCCGGCGCACGCGCTCCTCTTCGGCGAGGACCAGGCGCGCTACGTCGTCGCCGTTCCGGCCGACCTCGCCAATTTCGTCTGCGCCAATGCGGAAGGCGCCGGCGTGCCCTTCCGCCGCATCGGCACGGTCGGCGGCGACAGGCTCGTCGTGGACGGCCTGCTGTCGCTGCCCATTGAGCAATTGCGCCGGACCCATGAATCGTGGTTCCCTGAGTTCATGGACGGCAACGGCACCGCCGCTGCCGCCGCGGAATAACGATAAGGGAGCAGTTCACATGCCTATGTCACCCGGCGATATCGAAGACCTGATCAAGGCCGGCATTCCCGGCGCGAGGGTGGTCATCCGCGATCTTGCCGGCGACGGGGACCACTATGCCGCGGAGGTCGTCGCCGAGGCCTTCCGCGGCAAGACCCGCGTCCAGCAGCACCAGATGGTCTACGACGCGCTGAAGGGCAACATGGGCGGCATCCTGCACGCCCTCGCCCTCCAGACCTCCGTCCCGGAGTAGCGGACCCATGGCCGGCCTCATCAAGCAACTCGTCGACGGCGTGGTCGACGCGGCCGTGAAGGAGGTGCTGAGGAAGGTCGGCATCGGCAGGACGGCGGCCGGCACGGCGAGGACCCGCAAGAAGGCCTCCGGCGGCCTTCTGTCCGATATCCTCGATGCCGCGCTGGCCCCGGAGAAGAAGACCGCCGCCAAGCCGGCGCGCGGCAGCGCCGCGAAGAAACCGGCCAAGCGGACTGCGGCAGCCGCGGCGAAGAAGAAGACGCGTCGGGGCTGAAGGCGGAAACCGAGCCGTGCGGACGTGCGCACCACGGCTGTTCCGGCGGTTCGCCGCCGGAGACCGCGACGGTGTCCGGCCGCGCCGGCTCTTTTGTGGCGAGAATACAAAACGGGGGGATTGCCGATGCCGGACATCACGGGCCTCGTCGCCTTTGCGGTCATCGCGCTCGGCATGGTGCTGACGCCGGGCCCGAACATGGTCTACCTGATTTCCCGGTCCATCTGCCAGGGGCGCGCGGCCGGGCTGGTGTCCCTCGGCGGCGTCGCGCTCGGCTTCGTCTTCTACATGATGTGCGCGGCGTTCGGGATCACCGCGATCGTCATGGCCGTTCCCTATGCCTATGACGCGCTGCGTTTCGGCGGAGCGCTCTACCTGCTCTATCTCGCCTGGCAGGCGGTGAAGCCGGGCGGGCGGTCCCCGTTCCAGGTGAAGGACCTGCCGGAGGACAGCCCGCGCAAGCTGTTTACGATGGGATTCCTCACCAATCTTCTCAACCCCAAGATCGCCGTCATGTATCTGTCGCTGCTGCCGCAGTTCGTGAACCCGGACCACGGCAGCGTGCTGGCCCAGTCGCTGGTCCTCGGCTTTACCCAGATCGCCGTCAGCGTGAGCGTCAACGCGGTGATCGCGATCGCCGCGGGCACGATCGCGGCCTTCCTCGCCCGCCGCCCGACCTGGCTCGTCGTGCAGAGGTGGCTGATGGGCACGGTCCTGGCCGGCCTCGCCGTCCGCATGGCCACGGAAGCGAGGCGGTAGGCGCGCGCGAAACCGTCGGCCGCGCTCGTCCGGACCGGGCGAAAGACCGCACTTTTTCTGAGGGACCTCTGGCATTTGCCGGACCACGTTGCTATCTAGGACGGACGTTTCACTGCACCGGCCCTTGACGCCGGCTTGCCAAGGACTATCGCAATGAGTGGCATCCACGATTTCATCGACAACGAAGTGAAGACGAACGACGTCGTCCTGTTCATGAAGGGCACGCCGGAATTCCCGCAGTGTGGCTTCTCCGGCCAGGTCGCGCAGATCCTCGACTATGTGGGCGTCGACTACAAGGGCATCAACGTGCTCGCCGACGCCGACATCCGCCAGGGCATCAAGGACTATTCCAACTGGCCGACGATCCCGCAGCTCTACGTGAAGGGCGAGTTCATCGGCGGGTGCGACATCGTGCGCGAGATGTTCCAGTCGGGCGAACTGCAGTCGCACCTCCAGGAGCGCGGCATTTCCGTCAAGGGCGCGGCCTGACGCCCTCCGGCTCCAAGGCCGGAAACGCTTTTCAAAAAGGCGCCGCTTCACACCGGCGCCTTCTCTCTTTCTTGGAATAAATTCTATGTCTGGACTTTCCCCCGAGTCGGCCCAGCGCCTCAAAGGCATGGGCAAGATCGAATTCATCGCCCTGATGGCCCTGCTGATGGCGCTCAACGCGCTGGCGATCGACATCATGCTGCCCGGCCTGCAGGAGATCGGCGCGAGCCTCGGCGTCGAGAACGAGAATCACCGGCAATACGTGATCTCCGCCTACCTGATCGGCTTCGCCTTCGCCCAGCTCGTCTACGGCCCGATCTCCGACCGCTTCGGCCGGCGCGCGCCGATGTTCTTCGGCCTCGGCATCTACGTCGTCTCCTCGCTCGCCGCGGTGCTGGCGCCGACCTTCGCCATCCTGCTGGCGCTGCGCTTCGTGCAGGGCATCGGCTCGGCGGCGATGCGCGTCATTACCGTCTCGATCGTCCGCGACGTCTTCGGCGGCCGGGCGATGGCCGAGATCATGTCGCTGATCATGATGGTCTTCATGATCGTGCCCGTGCTCGCCCCCGGCACGGGCCAGGTGATCATGTTCTTCGGCGACTGGCACCTGATCTTCATCTTCATGGCCGTGATGGCCGCCGCCGTCGCCGCCTGGATGTATCTGCGCATGCCGGAGACGCTGGCGCCCGAGGACGTGCGGCCCTTCACGGTCCGCTCGGTCGTCGCGGGCTTTCGCATCGTGCTCACCGACCGCGTGGCGCTCTGCTACACGCTGGCGAGCACCTTCATCTTCGGCGCGCTGTTCGGCTTCATCAACTCCGCCCAGCAGATCTATGTCGGCATCTACGGGCTCGGCGTCTGGTTCCCGGTCGCCTTCGCCGGGGTGGCGACCTTCATGGCGCTGTCGTCCTTCGTCAACGCCCGGCTCGTCGGCCGCTTCGGCATGCGGCAGCTGTCGCACGGGGCGCTTCTCGGCTTCCTCGGCATCAACGCGCTCTGGCTGGTGCTGACGCTCTCCTGGTCGGGCCACCTGCCCTTCGCGATCTTCATCGTGCTGTTCGCGCTGGCGATGTTCCAGTTCGGCTGGATCGGCTCGAACTTCAACTCGCTCGCCATGGAGCCGCTCGGCCATGTCGCCGGCACCGCCTCCTCCGTGCTCGGCTTCATGGGCACGGCCGGCGGCACGGCGATCGGCGCGGCGATCGGCCAGGCCTTCGACGGCACGGCGCTGCCGCTGGTGGCGGGCTTCTTCGCCGTCTCCGCCGTCGGCCTCGTCTTCGTGCTCGTCGCCGAGCGGGGGCGGCTGTTCACGCCGCACAATCCGCCTATCTGAAAAGCCCCCTCAACCGCCTGCCGGCACCTTCTCCCCGCCGGGAAGAAGGGGAAAACGGGACGTCGCGGCCAACTCCTTCTCCCCGCCGGGGAGAAGGTGGCCCGAAGGACCGGATGAGGGGTATCCGCGGCCGTCGCGTGACATGGCCGGCCCCTCCTCAATCCACGAAGACTTCGCGGCGCAGCAGGTCCCAGCTCTCCCGGTCCGGCGCGACCAGCAGCCCGCCCTCGACATGGCGCGGCTCGTAGGGCGAGCCGTCGAGGCGCGCGGCGTGGGCGCCGGCCTCCTGGGCGATCAGCGTGCCGGCGAGATGGTCCCAGGGCATCAGCTTGTTGTACATGAGGTAGTGCACGTTGCCGCCGGCGAGCGAGCGGTATTCGTGCGCGGCGCAGCGGTAGTTGGCGACGAAGGCGACCTTGGCGAGGTTGGCGAGCACGCGGGCGCGCCGGTCGCGCTCGATGAAGCTCGTCGAGGCCATGCCCGTCATCTCCTCCAGCGTCGCGCCGCCGCGCGCCCTGAGCCGCTTCGCGGGCTCGTGGCCGCCGGTCTGCCAGGCGCCGCCGCCCTTCTCGGCGATCACGAAATCGTCGCCCATCGGATCGTAGATGATGCCGCCGACCGTCTCGCCGCCGGAGACGATCGCCGCCATCACGCCGAAGAGCGGCACGCCGGAGGCGAAGTTGAACGTGCCGTCGATCGGGTCGACGACGATGGCGAGTTCGGCCCCGGCGAGCTTCGGCAGGAGCGCCGGATCGGCCGCCACCGATTCCTCGCCGACGAACAGCGCCTCGGGAAACTGGGCGGCCACCTCGCGCTTGATGAAGCGCTCGGCCGCCTCGTCGGCTTCCGTCACCAGGTCGTTGGCATCCGCCTTGGTGCGGATGTCGCCCGTGCCGAGCGCGCGGAAGCGCGGGCGGATCTCGGCCTCGGCGGCCTGCGCGAGCACGAGCGCCAGCGCATTGATGTCAATCGTCGTCGTCATTCTGTCTGGACCCTTTCGAGGGAGGAGAAATCGAAGAGTTTCGGATCGAGGAGATGCGAGGGGTTGGCGTGGCCGAGCGCGCGCAGCATCGCGTCCTTGCGGCCCGGCATGCGCGCCTCGATCTCGGCGAGCATCGCCTTCATGGCGTTGCGCTGCAGCCCGTCCTGCGAGCCGCAGAGATCGCAGGGGATGATCGGGAAGCGCATGGCGGCGGCGAATTTCGCAAGGTCGTCCTCCGCCGCATAGGCGAGTGGGCGCAGCACCATCAGGTCGCCCTCGTCGTTGAGCAGCTTCGGCGGCATGGCGGCGAGCCGCCCGCCATGGAAGAAGTTCATGAAGAAGGTCTCGAGGATGTCTTCCCGGTGGTGACCGAGCACCAGCGCGTCGCAGCCCTCCTCGCGGGCGATGCGATAGAGGTTGCCGCGCCTGAGCCGCGAGCAGAGCGAGCAATAGGTGGCACCGGCCGGCACCTTCTCCGTGACGATGGAATAGGTGTCGCGATACTCGATGCGGTGCCGGACGCCGATCGATTCGAGATAGGCCGGCAGCACGTGCTTGGGGAAATTCGGCTGGCCCTGGTCGAGGTTGCAGGCGACGAGCTCCACCGGCAGCAGGCCGCGCCATTTGAGGTCCATCAGCAGCGCGAGCAGGCCGTAGCTGTCCTTGCCGCCGGAGAGCCCGACCAGCCAGCGCCTCTGGCCCTTGAGCATGGCGAAATCGTCGATCGCCTGACGCACCTGGCGCAGGAGCCGCTTGCGCAGCTTGTTGAACGACACGCTCGACGGCGCGTCGGAAAAGAGCGGGTGGCGCGCGCCGCCGTCTTCCGTGCTGTCGTCGTCCGCTTCGGTGAATGCGAGCGTCATCCCGGCCTGTCCATCGTCCTGTCCGCGCCTGCAATGCCCCGAACCGGGTCCACAATCAAGCCCCGAACACCGACCAGCCGGTCCTCGCGGCGAGCATTTCCAGCGCGAGCGACCCGAGGAGCGAATTGCCGCTGTCGTTGAGCCCCGGAGACCAGACCGCGACGGAGGCCTTGCCCGGCGCGACCGCCAGGATGCCGCCGCCGACGCCGCTCTTTCCCGGCAGGCCGACGCGGTAGGCGAAGTCGCCGGAGCCGTCGTAATGGCCGCAGGTCAGCATCAGCGCGTTGATGCGCCGGGCTCTCAGATGCGGCACGACGCGGTGGCCGGTCAGCGGGTTGGTGCCGTTGGCGGCCAGGAACAGGCCGGCCCTCGCGAGCTGCCGGCAGCTCATGGCGAGCGCGCACTGGTGGAAATAGACGCCGAGCACCAGCTCGGCCGGGTGGTCGAGCCGTCCGAAGGAGCGCATGAAATGGGCGAGCGCGTAGTTGCGGAAGCCCGTCGCCTGCTCCGAGCGCGCCACGGCCTGGTCGACGATGATGTCGTCCTCGTCGGCGAGATAGCGCAGGAAGCGGACGATCTCGCCGATCGCCTCCTTGGGCGTATGGCCGGCGAGCACCAGGTCGGTGACGGCGATCGCGCCGGCATTGATGAAGGGATTGCGCGGCAGGCCCTCCTCGCGCTCGAGCTGGACGATGGAGTTGAAGGCCGAGCCCGAGGGCTCGCGCCCCACCCGCTTCCACAGCGCCTCGCCGTGCTTGCCGAGCGCCAGCGTCAGCGTGAAGACCTTGGAGATGCTCTGGATGGAGAAGGGTTCCTGCGCGTCGCCCGCCAGATGCACCGCGCCGTCGACCGTGACGACGGCGACGCCGAACTTCTTGGGATCGACATGGGCGAGCTGCGGGATGTAGTCGGCCACCCTGCCCTCGCCGCGCCGGGGCGAAAGCGCCGCATGGATCTCCTCGACGATGGCCTGAAGGTCCGCCATATCCCTGCCCTCCAAACGAAAAAGCCGCCCGGTTGTGGGCGGCTTCTCGGCTTTTGGCAAGGTGTCGTCGCGCTTAGCGCGAATAGAATTCGACGACCAGGTTCGGTTCCATGATGACCGGGTACGGAACGTCGGACAGCGCGGGAACGCGGACGAAGGTCGCGACCATCTTGTTGTGGTCGGCGTCGATGTAGTCCGGAACGTCGCGTTCGGCGAGCTGGACGGATTCCAGCACCGAGACGAGCTGCTTGGACTTCTCGCGCACCTCGATGACGTCGCCGGCCTTGCAGCGGTAGGAACCGACGTTGACGCGAACGCCGTTCACCTTGACGTGGCCGTGGTTGATGAACTGGCGGGCGGCGAAGACCGTCGGAACGAACTTGGCGCGGTAGACGATGGCGTCGAGGCGCGATTCGAGCAGGCCGATCAGGTTCTCGCCGGTGTCGCCCTTGCGGCGGTTGGCTTCCTCGTAGATCGTGCGGAACTGCTTTTCGCGGATGTCGCCGTAGTAGCCCTTCAGCTTCTGCTTGGCGCGCAGCTGCACGCCGAAGTCGGAGAGCTTGGACTTGCGGCGCTGGCCGTGCTGGCCGGGGCCGTATTCGCGGCGGTTGACCGGGGACTTCGGACGGCCCCAGATGTTTTCGCCCATGCGGCGATCGATTTTGTACTTGGATGCAGCGCGCTTGCTCATCGCATTTCCTTGTCAACAGGTTGGACCGGTCCGTTGCCAGACCGGTTGAAGGAAACACGCCCTCCTCTGAACCCCTTTTCGGGAGGTCCTGACAGGCTTCTTCCGATCGCGACCGGAGAATCCACGGGACATGTCAAATGAAACACCGGACATTTCTGCCCGGCGCTGGCGGGGTGAGTAAGGGGATTTCATCGCTTTGTCAACGCGCGAATGCGGGAAATCCCGCTCATTCCGCCGCATCCCGCGGGCTTTCGGAGAGATCCGGCCCGTTCGCGTCGCCCGGCAGCGTCTCGCAGCCGAGGTCCGGGAAGGCGACGATGCGGTGGCCGGCGAGGTCGCTGTGGACGACGACGAGCCCCTGCTCCTCGAAATAGCCGATGAGGCGGCGGGCGCGGCGGGTCGAATGGGTGCCGTAGGCGCGCGCGATCATCGCGTCCGACGGGCAGGCAAGGCCGCGCACGGCCGCCTGCGCCACGAGCAGGAACACGCCCTGCAGGTCCTCGCTCACGCCGCGGGAAAGATCGAGCGCCTTCGCCCAGGTCTCCGTCGCCGCCGTCCCGGCGTCGACGCCGGAACGGGCGACGGCCATCTTGCGGCGGAAGGCTGAAAGCGACAAGGGCGCCCCCGGCACGCGGCGGATGCGGCAGCGCACGAGGAAGTCCTGGAACAGCTCGGCGTCGGGCCGGAAGGCGGCGCCCGGATTGTCGAGGATTTCGGCGAGCGCCCGGTCGATGAGGCTTTCCCGTTCCTCCGCCGATATCTCCGGCGCGGACGGCCTCGCCGGCTCGGCCGCGGGCTCCGGCCGGGCGCGCGACAGTTCGGCGAGGATGTCGGTCGTCGGGCGCGGCGCCGGCGGGGCGCGGCGCACGAGCGGCCGGGAAAACTCCTCCGGGTCGGGCGTGAAGATCAGGTCCTCCACGTCCTCGGGCTTGTCCGGCAGCGGCATCAGCTTCGGGCTCATGGAGCGCGCCGAGGTCTCGACCGGGCCGATCGTCACCGGCAGCGGCCGGCGCGACAGCGCCGGCCCCAGCGCCACGAAGGAGCCGCGCTGCAGGTCGCGGAACATCTCCGCCTGGCGCCGGTCCATGCCGAGGAGGTCGGCGGCGCGCGCCATGTCGATGTCGAGGAAGGTGCGGCCCATCAGGAAGTTGGAGGCCTCGGCCGCGACGTTCTTGGCGAGCTTGGCGAGCCGCTGCGTGGCGATGACGCCGGCAAGGCCGCGCTTGCGGCCGCGGCACATCAGGTTGGTCATCGCGCCCAGCGACAGTTTTCGCGCCTCTTCGGACACCTCGCCGGCGACCGACGGGGCGAAGAGCTGCGCCTCGTCGACGACGACGAGCACCGGATACCAGTGGTCGCGGTCGGCGTCGAAGAGCGCGTTGAGGAAGATGCCGGCGGCGCGCATCTGCTCCTCGGCCTCCAGCCCTTCGAGCGAGAGCACGCAGGAGACGCGGTGCTGGCGGATGCGGCTGGCGATGCCGACGAGCTCGGCCTCGGTGCGCTCGCCGTCGACGACGACATGGCCGAAGCGGTCCGACAGCGTGACGAAGTCGCCCTCGGGATCGATGATGACCTGCTGCACCCATTCGGCCGACTGCTCGAGCAGGCGCCTCAAGAGATGCGACTTGCCCGAGCCGGAATTGCCCTGCACGAGCAGGCGCGTCGCCAGCAGTTCCTCGATATCGAGCCTGGCCGGTGCACCGCCCTGCACCGTTCCCATGTCGATGCCGACCTTCATCTCGTTCCTCGTTGCATTTCGTGAATCCGGCAAGCCATAGCATCGAATCGCCCGCCGTCACGCGCGCCTTTTGCGTAACCCACAGGAATGGCGTTTCAAACCACCCTGAGCCCGAAACTCTGCATCAGCCGGCAGGTAGCGAAATCGGGACCGGCGGAGGTGAAGACGGCGATGTCCTCGCCGGGCGCGACGCCGTCGAGCGGCGGCACGAGGCGGCGGGCCTGGCGGGCGATGGCCTCGGCCGGGTCGAGCCAGTCGACGGGCCAGGGCGCGAGCCGGCGGAAGACGTTCGCCATGAAGGGATAGTGCGTGCAGGCGAGCACGACGATGTCGGTCCTGCGGCCGTCTTCCTCGACGAAGCAGGGGGCGATCTCGCCGCGCACCGCCGCGTCGGCGACGGGCTCGCCGCGGATATAGGCCTCCGCCATGCGCGCGAGCTTCTCCGAGCCGACGAGGTTGACCTCGCAGCGGCGGGCGAAGGAATGGATCAGGTCGCGCGTATAGGCGCGCCTCACCGTACCGGGGGTCGCCAGCACCGAGACGAGGCCGGAGCGCGTGCGCTCGGCCGCCGGCTTGATCGCCGGGACGGTGCCGACGAAGCGCATGTCGGGAAAGGCCGCACGCAGGTCGCTGCCCGCGAGCGTGAAGGCGGTGTTGCAGGCGACGACGCAGATTTCCGGGTCGTGTTTCGCCAAAAGCCTGCCGAAGAGGTCGATGAGGCGCGCCTTCAGCGCGCCCTCCTCCCAGCCGCCGTAGGGGAAGCCGGCATCGTCGGCGACATAGGTGAAATGGCGCTCCGGCATCAGCACGCGCGCCTCGCGCAGCACCGTCAGCCCGCCGATGCCGCTGTCGAAGACGAGGACGGGCTTCGCGCTAGACGCCGTCACGGGGCACCTTCGGCCGGCGGTTGCGCGTGCGGTTGGGGGCCGCCGCGCCGCGCGGCGATTCCCGCGTGAAACGATCGAGGCAGGAGACGACGCCGCGCAGGACCTGGATTTCCGAGCCGGTGAAGGAGGGCCGGGTGAGGATGGTGCGCAGGTTCTCCACCAGCTTCGGCTTCTTGTCGGCGGGGCGGAAGTAGCCGCGCGCCTCCAGCGCCTCCTCGACGTGGTCGAACAGGCCCTGCAGCTCGTCCTTCTTCGCCGGCCGCTGCGGCAGGGCGGAAAAGGGCGTCGTCTCGACGGAGGCAAGCCCGCTCTTCATCCACTCGTAGCTCATCAGAAGCACGGCCTGGGCGAGGTTCAGCGAGGCGAAGGCCGGGTTGACCGGGAAGGTCACGAGCTCGTCGGCAAGCGCGATCTCCTCGTTGGTGAGCCCGGTGCGCTCGCGGCCGAACAGGATGCCGGTCCTCTGCCCCGCCCGGAACCGCGTCAGCAGGTCCCCGGCGGCGACGACCGGCGAGCGGACCGCCTTGTAGCCGTAGCGGTCGCGCGCCGTCGTCGCGTAGACGAATTCGAGGTCGGCGACGGCGGCCTCCAGCGAGGGATAGACCTCGGCCGCGGCGATCACGTGGTCGGCCTTGCTCGCCGCCGAGACGGCCTTCTCGCTCGGCCAGCCGTCGCGCGGGTTGACGAGGCGCAGCTCGGCCAGGCCGAAATTGGCCATGGCGCGCGCCACCATGCCGATGTTCTCGCCGAGCTGGGGGTGAACGAGGATGATCGCCGGTCCCTCGGCGATCAGCGTGCGCTCGCTGTTCGTGCCTGCCATGCTCTTTCCGTCCTTCAAGGGGTCGCGGCCGCGGCGACCAGCCGGCGCGGGCCTCGGTGGCGCGATCGGCGGCCTCGGCGACCGATCGGCGCGCGCCTCAGTGGCACAATCGGCGGAAAATGAAAAGCGCAACCGCTATTCGGCGGGCTCACCGCCGGCGGCGGCGTCCTTCGCGCCGTAGTCGGCGATATCCACCATCTCCTTCTTCAGCGACGCGTCCTCCTCGAAATCGGGGCGCTCGATGTCGTCGACGACGGCGCGGCCGTCCTCCTCGACGATCCGGAAGACCAGCGTCTCCGGCGTCCAGTCCAGCGCGCGCTCGCCGAAGCAGTGGGAATTGTCGAAGGTCACGGTCACCGTCTCGGCGCCGCCGTCCGCGGGCCTGCCCTCGCCGATCGTCAGGTCCTTCAGTGCGCAGCCGTCCTGCCCGCCGATGATCGGGTCGTAGTCGAAGGGCGAGCCGCCGTCGTCATAGGCGGGATATTTCGCCGCCTCGCGGTATTTCGCCACGAAGTCGCGGCTGTAGAGGCGGGCGAGGAAATCCTCGCCGAAATAGTCGACATAGGGCGGCGGCTCGTCGCTCTCGGTGCCCATGTCGCGCCAGTTGGCCTCGGCCGCCGCCATGATCTCGGCGACGGGCGCCCGCACGTCGGCGGCGAGCGCCGGAAGGGGCAGGAGGAAAGCGAGCGCGACGAGGCCGGAACGCGGCATGGAGGATCTCCCGATGGCGAAGCGAAGCGATGCGCGACCCTAATGCGGCGCCCCGCGAAAATAAACCGTCTCCGTCCTTGGTCGGCTTTGCCTTGCGGGCGCGCGGTGCTATAGGGCCAGTCGGTTCTAACAGTCCCACGATCCGGGCGCTCCGCCCTACAAGACACGAGGCTCTCCATGGCAAAGATCAAGGTCGCCAATCCGGTCGTCGAGCTCGACGGCGACGAGATGACGCGCATCATCTGGCAGTTCATCAAGGACAAGCTGATCCATCCCTACCTGGACATCGACCTCGAATATTACGACCTCGGCATGGAGAACCGCGACGCCACCGACGACCAGGTGACGGTCGACGCGGCCAACGCCATCAAGAAGCACGGCGTCGGCGTCAAGTGCGCGACGATCACCCCGGACGAGGCGCGCGTCGAGGAGTTCAAGCTGAAGAAGATGTGGAAGTCGCCGAACGGCACGATCCGCAACATCCTCGGCGGCGTCATCTTCCGCGAGCCGATCATCTGCAAGAACGTGCCGCGCCTCGTGCCCGGCTGGACGAAGCCGATCATCGTCGGCCGCCACGCCTTCGGCGACCAGTACCGCGCCACCGACTTCAAGTTCCCCGGCAAGGGCAAGCTGTCGATCAAGTTCGTCGGCGACGACGGCCAGACGATCGAGCACGACGTCTACGACGCCCCCGGCGCCGGCGTCGCCATGGCGATGTACAACCTGGACGAATCGATCACCGAGTTCGCCCGCGCCTCCTTCAACTACGGCCTGCAGCGCAAGGTGCCGGTCTACCTCTCCACCAAGAACACCATCCTCAAGGCCTATGACGGCCGCTTCAAGGACCTGTTCCAGAAGGTGTTCGACGAGGAATTCGCCGACAGGTTCAAGGCCGAGAAGCTCTGGTACGAGCACCGCCTGATCGACGACATGGTCGCCTCCGCGCTGAAGTGGTCGGGCGGCTACGTCTGGGCCTGCAAGAACTACGACGGCGACGTGCAGTCCGACATCGTCGCGCAGGGCTTCGGCTCGCTCGGCCTGATGACCTCGGTGCTGATGACGCCGGACGGCCGGACGGTCGAAGCCGAGGCCGCGCACGGCACGGTGACGCGCCACTACCGCCAGCACCAGAAGGGCGAGGAGACCTCGACCAACTCGATCGCCTCGATCTTCGCCTGGACGCGCGGGCTCGCCCACCGCGCCAAGCTCGACGGCAACGCGGAGCTCGCGAAATTCGCCGACACGCTGGAGCGCGTCTGCGTCGAGACCGTCGAGGCCGGCTTCATGACCAAGGACCTGGCGCTGCTCATCGGCCCCGACCAGCCCTGGCTGTCGACCACCGGCTTCCTCGACAAGATCGACGAGAACCTCCGCAAGGCCATGGCGGCCTGAGACGAAGCGGCAAGCGCCTCACCCTCCCTCGATGGGGAGGGCCGGACCGCAGGTCGGGGGCGGGATGACGCGGCACCTCGAACCGCCGGCAGATCACCCCGCCCGCCGCTGCGGCGACCTCTCCCTTCAGGGAGGAGGTCGAGTGCGCAATCGCCTGACGACGAACCAACCCGGCGCCCGCGCCGGGTTTTTCATGCCGGGACGCCGCCGCCCCGCCGTCAATGGCGGCCCGGGCTGGAGCCGCATGCGCCTCACCCTCCCCTCGATGGGAAGGGTCGGACCGCAGGTCCGGGGTGGGGTGATGCGGCAGGCTCGACGTCGGCAAATCACCCCAGCCCGCCGCTGCGCCGCGCCCCCCAACCATCAAGGAGAAGGTAGAGTGCGCACCCGCCTGACGAAGAACCGACCCGGCGCCCGCGCCGGGCTTTTCATGCCGGGGCGCGGCCGCCACGTCGTTAATGGCGGCCTGAGACGAAGCGGCAAGCGCCTCACCCTTCCCTCGGCGGAGAGGGTCGGACCGGAGATCCGGGTGGGGTGATGCGTCAGGCTCGACGTCGGCAAATCACCCCAGCCCGCCGCTGCGCCGCGCGCGCCACCATCAAAGAGAGGTCGGGTGCGCACCCGCCTGACGACGATCCGACCCGGCGCCCGCGCCCGGGTTTTTTCATGTCCGCGCCCAACCGCCCTGCAATTTCTGCAACCCTTCTTCCGGTGCCATTGCAAAAACGGGCGACTCGGGGTGAGATGCCCGCGCCGGCCAGCTTTCGCTCCGTCCGCCGGCCCGTTCGAGGCTCCCATGACAGAAATATTGACGCCGAAGCTCGTGAGCGTTATCGCCGAAGGCTATGCGCCGGCGCGGCTCAAGGCCGACATGCTCTCCGGCCTCACCGTCGCCATCGTCGCCCTGCCGCTCTCCATGGCGATCGCCATCGCCTCCGGCGTCACGCCGGACCGCGGCCTCTACACGGCCATCGTCGGCGGCTTCCTCGTCTCCGCGCTCGGCGGCAGCCGCTTCCAGGTGGGCGGGCCGGCCGGCGCCTTCATCGTGCTGGTCGCCGCGACCGTCTCGCGCCACGGCGTCGAGGGCCTGCTGCTCGCGACCCTGCTTTCCGGCGTCATGCTGGCGCTCGCTGGCTACCTGCGGCTCGGCAAGTACATCAAGCTCATCCCCTATCCCGTGACGGTCGGCTTCACGGCCGGCATCGCCGTCATCATCTTCGCAAGCCAGATCGGCGAGCTCTTCGGCCTCCGGCTCGAGGGCGGCGAACCCGGGCCGATCCTGGAGAAGCTCGCCGCCCTCTGGGAGGCGCGGCCCACCTTCAATCCGGCCGCCCTCGGCGTCGCCGGCCTCACCGTCGCCGTCATCCTGCTGCTGCGGCGCTTCCGCCCCGCCTGGCCGAACCTGCTGATCGGCGTCGCCGCCGCCTCGCTCGCCACCGCCCTCCTCGCGCTGCCTGCCGACACGATCGGCTCGCGCTTCGGCGGCATCCCGCGCGGCCTGCCGGTGCCGTCGCTGCCGTCCTTCTCGCCGGAGCTGGTCCTCGCCGTGCTGCCGGACGCCGTCGCCTTCACGCTGCTCGGCGCGATCGAATCGCTGCTGTCGGCCGTCGTCGCCGACGGCATGACCGGCCGGCGCCACCGCTCCAGCATGGAGCTGATCGCCCAAGGGGCCGCCAATATCGGCTCGGCGCTGTTCGGCGGCATCTGCGTCACCGGCACGATCGCCCGCACGGCGACGAACGTGCGCTCGGGCGCCACCAGCCCGATCTCCGGCATGCTGCATTCGGCCTTCCTGCTCGCCTTCATGCTGATCGCCGCGCCGCTCGCAAGCTACATCCCGCTCGCGGCGCTCGCCGGCGTGCTTGCCGTCGTCTCCTTCAACATGGTCGAGCGGCCGGCGATCGCCGCGCTGGTGCGCTCCTCGCGCGGCGACGCGGTCATCCTCGCCGTCACCTTCCTGCTCGTCGTCTTCCGCGACCTGACGGAGGGCATCGTCGTCGGCTTCCTGATCGGCGCCGTGCTCTTCATCGACCGCATGGGCAAGGCCGTGAACATCCGCGAGGAGAACGTGCCGCGCGCCGTGCGGGCGATCGAGGACGCGTCCGAGGACAGCGGCCTGCCGGAGCGCCCGCTCGTCGCCGACGATCCGGACACCGTGATCTACCGCATCAGCGGCGTCTTCTTCTTCGGCGCGGCGGCAAGCGTCGGCGCCGTGCTCGACCGCATCGCCGACCAGCGGCGCAACTTCGTGCTCGACTGCTCGGAGGTGCCCTTCCTCGATTCGACGGCGGCGAGCATCGTCGAAGGGCTGGCGCGCAAGGCGGAGCGCTCGGGCGTGCGCATCTTCATCGCCGGGCTCCGGCCGGACATGCGCCGGCTCCTGGAGGCGCACGACATCCACGCACCGCGCGTGACCTTCGCCGCGACGACCGAGGAGGCGATGGCGGCGATCGCCGCCGCCTAGCCCGCGACGGAGGCGGAGGGCGGTGCCGCGACGCCGCGCATGCGCTCGACAAGCCCCGACAGGCCGGAGGACGGCGTGGCGGTGACCGCGCGGTTGCGCCCGGCCGCCTTGGCGGCGTAGAGCGCATCGTCGGCAGCCGAATGCAGGCGGTCGAAATCCGCGCCGAAGGTCGCGACGTCGGCAAGGCCGATGCTCACCGAGACGGCGATCCTGCGCCCCTGGAAGAAGACGATCGTCTCGCCGACGGCCCGGCGCAGGTCCTCGGCCACCCCGGCCGCGCGGCCGATGTCGCAGCCGGGCGCGAAGAGCGCGAACTCCTCGCCGCCGAAGCGGCAGAACAGCATGCCGGGCTCCAGCCGCGCGGAAATGCAGGCCGAGAAGGCCTTCAGCACGGCATCGCCGGCGACATGGCCGTAGGTGTCGTTGACCGACTTGAAGCGGTCGATGTCGAAGAGCATCAGCGTGCCCTTCCCCCGGCCGTCGAGATGCGGCGCGATGTCCTCGATGAAGGAGCCGCGATTGGCGATGCCGGTCAGCGCGTCCGTGCGCGCGGCCTGGCGGTAGAGCGCCTCGCCGCGCTCCTTGATGAGGACGAGGATGGCGACGGCGGCGAGGATCGTGTGGGCGAAGACCTCGAGCGAGAACAGCGCGAACCAGGCCGAATAGGCCGTGCCGTGGCCGAGCGGCGCGGGCGAGAGGATCGCCGCCGGGATGCGCAGCGAGTAGATGATGCCGTGGGTGATGAAGAAGACGGCGGCGATCGCACGCGTCGGCAGCGGCTCGACCCGGCGGCCGCGCCACATGTCCACGCCCATCCACAGCGAATAGACGGGAATGATGGCCGAGGTGACGATGATGCGGGCGTTCACGTCTTCGGCGACCACCGGCACGCCGAGATAGGCGACGGCCCAGAGCAGCGGGCCGGCGGCGATCACCCAGCGGCGCACCGGCAGGCGGTCGAAGACGCGGAAGCCCGCCCACATCAGCGCATAGGCGAGCGCGGCGAGCGCGTTGCCGAGCCCGGTGGTCAGCAGCGGCGGCCCGACGGACCGCAGCGCCAGCAGCGCCGTGCAGAGCGTGCCCGCCCACATCGACAGGCACCAGTAGGCGGCCGCCGCATGGCGCCGGTCGGTGAGCCAGAGCTGGAACAGGAATATCCCGATGACCGAGGTCGCCAGCAGCGTACAGATCATCAGGGTCGAGATGCTTATCAGTTCTTCAAGCAAGGCAAACACTCCGCACGGGCGGGGATGCTAGGGGACAAGGCTGAAGACTTCGCAAACGAAACGGCGGACCGGGGCCCGCCGCCGGAAAATGCGTACCGTTTCGGGACGGTTTCAGCCGGCGATGGCGCCCGCGACCGCGGCGATCGCCTCGGCCGCCTTCGCCCCGTCCGGACCGCCGGCCTGCGCCATGTCGGGGCGGCCGCCGCCGCCCTTGCCGCCGAGCGCCTCGGAGGCGCGGCGGACGAGGTCGACGGCGCTGACGCGGGCCGTCAGATCGTCCGTCACCGCCACGACCGCGCTCGCCTTGCCGTCCGGCGAGACCCCGACGAAGGCGACGACGCCGGAGCCGAGGCTCTTCTTGCCCTCGTCGGCAAGGCTCTTCAGGTCCTTCGGCTCGACGCCGGTGACGACCTTGCCGAGGAATTTCAGGCCCGCGACCTCGCGCACGTCGCCGTCCGTGCCGGCCGAGCCGCCGCCGAGCGCCAGCTTGCGGCGCGCCTCGGTCAGCTCGCGCTCCAGCTTGCGGCGCTCGTCGACCAGCGCCTCGACGCGGGAGAGCACCTCCGACGGCTGCACCTTCAGCGCGCTGGCGAGCGTCTTCACCCGCTCGTCCTGCTCGGCGAGATAGGCGCGGGCCGCCTCGCCGGTCACGGCTTCGAGGCGGCGCACGCCCGAGCCGACGGCGCTTTCGGAAAGGATGCGGACGAGGCCGATCTCGCCGGTCGCCGCGACATGCGTGCCGCCGCACAGCTCCACCGAATAGGGCCGGCCGGCCTTGGCGCCGCGCAGGCCGGTGCCCATCGAGACGACGCGCACCTCGTCGCCGTACTTCTCGCCGAAGAGCGCCATCGCGCCCTCCGCGATCGCGTCGTCGACGGTCATCAGCCGCGTCGTCACCGGCGCGTTCTGCACGACGATCTCGTTGGCCATGTCCTCGATGACGCGCAGCTCGTCGGCCGTCATCGGCTTCGGATGGGAGACGTCGAAACGCAGGCGCTCGGGCGCCACCAGCGAGCCCTTCTGCGCGACATGGGTGCCGAGCACCTCGCGCAGCGCCTCGTGCAGGAGGTGGGTCGCCGAATGGTTGGCGCGAAGCCGCGACCGGCGGGCGTGGTCGACGGCAAGCGTCGCGGCGTCGCCGACCCGGATCGTGCCGTCCTCGACCACGGCGCCGTGCACGAAGAGGCCGTCGCCCTTCTTCTGCGTGTCGGTGACGGAAAGGCGGGCCGTGTCGGTGGAGATGACGCCGGTGTCGCCCATCTGGCCGCCGGATTCGCCGTAGAACGGCGTCTGGTTCAAGACGAGCTGGACGGTCTCGCCGGCCGTCGCACTCTCCACCGCCTTGCCGTCGCGCACGATCGCCTGGACGACGCCCTCGGCGCTCTCGGTGTCGTAGCCGAGAAACTCGGTCGCGCCGACCTTCTCGCGCAGCTCGAACCAGACGGTCTCCGTCGCCGCCTCGCCGGAACCCGCCCAGTGGGCGCGGGCCTCGGCCTTCTGGCGCTCCATCGCGTCGGTGAAGCCCGTGAGGTCGACGCCGATGCCGCGGCCGCGCAGCGCATCCTGCGTGAGATCGAGCGGGAAGCCGTAGGTGTCGTAGAGCTTGAAGGCGGTCTCGCCGTCGAGCGTGTCGCCCTTGTGGAGCGTCGCGGTGGCGTCGGACAGCAGGCTCAGGCCGCGCTCCAGCGTGGTGCGGAAGCGGGTCTCCTCGAGCTTCAGCGTCTCGGAGATCAGCGCCTCGGCGCGGGAAAGCTCGGGATAGGCGCGGCCCATCTCGCCGACGAGGACGGGCAGCAGCTTCCACATCAGCGGCTCCTTCGCGCCGAGAAGCTGGGCATGGCGCATGGCGCGGCGCATGATGCGGCGCAGCACGTAGCCGCGGCCGTCCTTGGCCGGCAGCACGCCGTCGGCGATCAGGAAGGCGGAGGAGCGCAGGTGATCGGCGATGACGCGGTGGCTGGCGCGCGCCTCGCCTTCGGCCGGAACGCCGGTCGCCTCGACGGAAGCGTTGATCAGCGCCTGGAACAGGTCGATGTCGTAATTGTCGTGCTTGCCCTGTAGCAGCGCTGCGATGCGCTCCAGGCCCATGCCGGTGTCGATCGACGGGCGCGGCAGCGCGACGCGCTCCTCCTTCGACAGCTGCTCGAACTGCATGAAGACGAGGTTCCAGATCTCGATGAAGCGGTCGCCGTCCTCTTCCGGCGAGCCGGGCGGGCCGCCCCAGATGTGGTCGCCGTGGTCGTAGAAGATCTCCGAACAGGGGCCGCAGGGGCCGGTATCGCCCATCGCCCAGAAATTGTCGCTGGTCGGGATGCGGATGATGCGGTCGTCGGAAAAGCCGGCGATCTTCTTCCAGAGGTCGAAGGCCTGGTCGTCGGTGTGATAGACGGTGACGAGCAGCCGGTTCCGGTCGATGCCGAATTCCTTGGTGATCAGGTTCCAGGCGAGCTCGATCGCCCGCTCCTTGAAATAGTCGCCGAAGGAAAAGTTGCCGAGCATCTCGAAGAAGGTGTGGTGGCGCGCAGTATAGCCGACATTGTCGAGGTCGTTGTGCTTGCCGCCGGCGCGCACGCATTTCTGCGCCGTCGCCGCCGTCGAATAGGGGCGGCTCTCGAGGCCCGTGAAGACGTTCTTGAACTGCACCATGCCGGCGTTGGTGAACATCAGCGTCGGGTCGTTGCGCGGCACGAGCGGGCTGGAGGGCACGACCTCGTGCCCGTTCTTTCGGAAATAGTCGAGGAAGGTCGACCGGATTTCATTCACGCCGCTCATCTTGCGTCCTTCATATCTGCCCTGCGGGCGCCGCAGGCCGGCGCCCCGTCCATCCATCGCACCGGCAACGGGCGAGACCGCCCGCAGGCCGGAGTGCCCGCCCGGCCGGCCCGGGGCCGTCCTTCCAGCGAATTCCGTCGAAATTGCGCGCCCCTGCGCCTCCGCCCGAGGCAAGCCCCTGCCCGGGCGCGCGAGAACCAAAGGCTTTTATCGTTCGCCTCGCCCGCTGTCCAGACACGAAAAACCGGCCTTCCGCGACGGAAAGGCCGGCTCCGGTCGATCGTCCCTAGGGAAGCGATCCTACATTTCCGCGACGTCGTCGCCCTCGTTCGGGTCCGGCCCGCCGTTCTCCAGGAAACGGTCGGCGATGAGGCCGGCGTTCTGGCGCAGCGCCATCTCGATCTCGCGGGCGAGGTCCGGATTGTCGCGCAGGAAGATCTTCGCGTTCTCGCGGCCCTGGCCGAGGCGCTGGCTGTTGTAGGAGAACCAGGCGCCCGACTTCTCGACGATGCCGGCCTTGACGCCGAGGTCGATCAGCTCGCCGGTCTTGGAGACGCCCTCGCCGTACATGATGTCGAACTCGACCTGCTTGAAGGGCGGCGCCATCTTGTTCTTGACGACCTTGACGCGGGTCTGGTTGCCGATCACCTCGTCGCGCTCCTTGACCGCGCCGATGCGGCGGATGTCGAGGCGGACGGAGGCGTAGAACTTCAGCGCGTTGCCGCCCGTCGTCGTTTCCGGCGAGCCGAACATGACGCCGATCTTCATGCGGATCTGGTTGATGAAGATCACCATGCAGTTCGACTTGGAGATCGAGGCCGTCAGCTTGCGCAGCGCCTGGCTCATCAGCCGCGCCTGCAGGCCGGGCAGGCTGTCGCCCATCTCGCCCTCGATCTCGGCGCGCGGCGTCAGCGCCGCGACCGAGTCGACGACGAGCACGTCGATCGCGCCCGAGCGCACCAGCGTGTCGGTGATCTCCAGCGCCTGCTCGCCGGTGTCGGGCTGGGAGATGAGCAGGTTCTCGAGGTCGACGCCGAGCTTGCGGGCATAGACCGGGTCGAGCGCGTGCTCGGCGTCGACGAAGGCGCAGATGCCGCCCTTCTTCTGGGCTTCCGCGATCGTCTGCAGCGCCAGCGTCGTCTTGCCCGAGCTTTCCGGCCCGTAGATCTCGATGATGCGGCCCTTGGGCAGGCCGCCGACGCCGAGCGCGATGTCGAGGCTGAGCGAGCCGGTCGGGATCGTCTCGATCTCGACGACGCTGTCCTTCGAGCCCAGCTTCATGATCGAGCCCTTGCCGAAGGAGCGCTCGATCTGGGAGAGTGCCGCTTCGAGTGCCTTGCTTTTGTCCACTGATTTATCCTCTACGAGCCGCAAAGAGTTCTGTGCCATTGGGACCACCTTTAGGTTATTGAAGCAAGACAGGCAACGAAGCCGCCGACACGGGTTATGTACACATTTTGTTCTCATTTGGCAAGAGCCGTTCATCCATTTGAATCGTTTTATGAATCGGATGAATGTTCTATTTTCGTTTCCATCGGCCGTCCGGCATGCCGGAACGGGGAAAAACGGGGCCGCACGCGGGCATTTCGCGGACGAATCGGCGCATCTTGCGGCAGGGACGGGCGATGACGGGCAGGACGATACTGATGGTGGGCGGCGCCCATGTGGACAGGCGCGGGCGCATCGCCGGCGAGACGGCGCCGGGTGCGAGCAACCCCGGCGCCTGGTTCGTCGAGGCCGGCGGCGGCGGCTTCAACGCGGCGCGCAACCTCGCCCGGCTCGGCCATGCGGTGCGCCTCGTCTCGCCGCGCGGCGGCGACGCGGAGGGGGAGCTGGTCGCCGCCGCCGCGGAGGCCGCCGGCGTCGAGGACACGCCCTTCGTCTTCCTCGACCGCGCGACGCCGAGCTATACGGCGATTCTGGAACGCGACGGCAACCTCGTCGTGGCGCTCGCCGACATGGGGCTCTACGACCTGTTCTCGCCGCGCCGGCTGCGCCAGCGCGCGCTGCGCGAGGCGGTCGCTTCGGCCGGCCTCGTGCTCACCGACGCCAACCTGCCGGCCGAGACGCTTTCCGCCCTCGCGGCCGCCGCGTCCGCGGCCGGCGTGCCGGTCGCGGGCATCGCCATCTCGCCGGCGAAGGTCGTGCGTTTCCGCGCGGCCCTGCCCGGCCTTTCCCTGCTCTTCATGAACGAGGCGGAGGCGCGCGCGCTGACGGGGGCCGACCGTCCCGACGGCTGGCCGCAGGCGCTGCAGCGGGCGGGCCTTGCGGCCGGCGTCGTCACGCGCGGCGGCGGCAGCGCCGTCGCCTTCGACGGCAGGCAGGCGGTCCGCGTCGAGCCGCCGCGCCTTCCGGCGCTGGGCGACGTGACCGGGGCGGGCGACGCGCTCGCCGCCGGCTTCCTCGACGCCCGGCTTTCCGGCGCCGCACTCGGCGAGGCGCTGCGCCGCGGCGTGGCGGCGGCGGCGATCACCGTGCGCTCGCCGCATGCCGTGGCGGCCGAGATGGCGCCGGAGACGCTCGCCGCCGCCCTCGCCCTTGTGCCGGAGGCCGAAATCCTGTCATGAGGCTTCTTCAGATGTTTTCCGCAAGGACCCGCGCATGACCAGACCCGCCTCCCCCTTCCTGCCGATGCAATATTCGGACGAGGTCGCCGCCGCCAAGGCGCGCGGCGCGCCGATCGTCGCCCTCGAATCGACCATCATCACCCACGGCATGCCCTATCCCGGCAACCTGGAGATGGCGCTGAGCGTCGAGCGGATCATCCGCGCCGAGGGCGCCGTCCCGGCCACCATCGCCGTCATCGACGGCGTGCTGCACATCGGCCTCGACGACGCGCGGCTGGAAGCGCTGGCGCAGACGCAGGGCGCGATGAAGCTCTCGCGCGCCGACCTCGCCTTCGCCATCGCCGAGCGGCGCACCGGGGCGACGACGGTCGCCGCGACGATGATCGCCGCCGCCCGCGCCGGCATCCGCGTCTTCGCCACCGGCGGCATCGGCGGCGTGCACCGCGGGGCGGAGGAGACCTTCGACATCTCCGCCGACCTCGAGGAGCTGTCGCGCACCGGCGTCATCGTCGTCTGCGCCGGCGCCAAGGCGATCCTCGACATCCCGAAGACGCTGGAGGTGCTGGAGACGCGCGGCGTGCCGGTCGTCACCTATGACAGCGAGGCTTTCCCGGCCTTCTGGTCGCGCGATTCGGGGCTGAAGAGCCCGCTGATGCTGAACAGCCCGGCGGCGATCGCCAATTTCCAGGCCGTGCGCGACCAGCTCGGCGTCGACGGCGGCATGCTCGTCGCCAATCCCGTGCCGGAGGAGAACGAGATTGCCCGCGAGGAGATGGAGATCTACATCGCCCGCGCGCTCGACAATGCCGAGCGCGACGAGATCGCCGGCAAGGCGGTCACCCCCTACCTGCTCGACACGATCTTCCGCCTGACGGACGGCCGCAGCCTCGCGACCAACATCGCGCTGGTGGAGAACAACGCCAGGCTCGCCGCCGAGATCGCCGTGGCGCTGGCGGATTGAGAAACAGCCGCTGAAGGCGACGCCCGCCGCGTCGAGGCAGGGCTGTCCCATGGAATGACGAGGGTGCGTCCTGCCCCTTCTTCCCGCCGGGAAGAAGGTCGCGGCAGCGGGATGAGGGGATGCCGCGGGCCAGATGCGGCGCGCTTGCCCCCTCATCCGGCCCTTCGGGCCACCTTCTCCCCGGCGGGGAGAAGGGGAAGGAAGCGGCAACGCCGCATCCCCATGCGATAGCGCTGCCGCCGAGGGGGTGGCAAGAGGTTGCCTCAGGCGACGAAGCGGCCCCCGTGGTAGACGGCGTCGCTCGCGCGGTTGTCGAGGTCGCGGGTCTTGAAGTGGTCGATCTTGCGGTTGAGGTCCTCGACGCGGCGGCGCAGGCCGTGGATCTCGGCGGTGTTCTCCTCCACCATCGCGGCGTTCTGCTGCGTGATGAGCTCGACCTGGTGGACGGCCTGGTTGACCTCGCTCAGGCCCCGGTACTGCTCGGCCGCCGCCGCCTCGATCCGGCCGACGAGCTCGTGGATCGAGGAGATGTGGTCGTTGATCACCGTCAGCGCCTCGCCGGTCTCCGTCACCAGCGCCACGCCGTTCCGCACCTGCGCGGAGCTGTCGGAGATCAGGCCCTTGATCTCGCGGGCGGCGCCCGCGCAGCGCTGCGCGAGCTCGCGCACCTCCTGCGCGACGACGGCGAAGCCGCGGCCCGCCTCGCCCGCCCGCGCCGCCTCGACGCCGGCATTGAGCGCGAGCAGGTTGGTCTGGAAGGCGATCTCGTCGATGACGCCGATGATCGTGCCGATCTTCTCCGAGGAGCGCTTGATCTCGTCCATCGCCTCGACGGCGCGCGAGACGACCTCGCCGGAGCGCACGGCATAGGCATGCGTCTCGTCGACGGAGGCCGCGGTGCGCTGGGCGCTCTCGGCGGTCGAGCGGACGATCTCGGTGAGCTGGCCGAGCGCGCGCGAGCTTTCCTCGAGCGCTGCCGCCTGCTGCTCGGTGCGGCGGGCGAGGTCGTCGGCGGAGACGGCGAGGTTGCCGGTGCCGCCGTTGATCTCGGCCGTCGCGTTGCGCACGTCGGAAAGCGTGGTGCGCAGCGCCTCGACGGCGTTGTTGTAGGTGCGGGCCATGGCGACGTACTCGGCCGCCAGCGCCTCGGTCATGCTCTCCTCCAGGTCGCCGGCGGCGAGCTTGCCCAGCACCTCGGAGAGCGCGGTCAGCGCCTCGGTCTGCTCGGCCTCGATGCGGGCGCGCTCGGCGGCGCGGCGCGCCTCCTCCTCGGCGCTGGTGCGCCGCTGCGCCTCCGCCTCCTGCTCGAGGCGGATGTTCTCCAGCGCCGCGTCGCGGAAGACGGCGACCGAGCGCACCATGTCGCCGATCTCGTCGCCGCGGTTGCGGCCGTCGATGCTGATGTCGAGGTCGCCGCTGGCCAGCCGCGACATCGCCTCGGTGACGCGCTTCAGCGGCCCGCGCAGCGTCTCCACCAGCATCAGCCCGCCGACGATGGCAAGCAGCGTGCCGGCGACCATGGCGATGATCGAGACGTTGGCGGAGCGCTGGCTGTCCTTCTTGCCGGCTTCCTGGGCGCTGGAGACGAAGCTTTCCAGCGTCTGGCTGGCGTCCGCCACGTGCACATAGGCCTCGGCGCGGGCGGCCTGCCATTTCCCGCCGACGGCGATCAGGTCCTGCGAGCCCTTCTCGATGCTGGCAAGCGACGGCCCGAGCTTCTCGGCGAGCCCGCGCAGCGCGGCGTTCTTGCCGCCGAGCTTCGACAGTTCGGCGGCGCTGGCCGCCACCGTGCGGATGTCGGCGAGCACGGCGTCGCGGCTGTCCTGGTCGAGCCTGCGGTGCAGCTCGCTGATGTGCAGGCGCGTCTCGTCGATGCCCTTGAAGGTGTCGCCCATCAGCGCGATCAGCGTCTTCATGAGCGCGATCTCCGCGTCCATGCCGACGAAGCGGCGGGCGGCCGTGTCGGAATTGGCGGCGGCCTCCTTCAGGAAGTCGGCGTCGAACTTGGTGAGCTTGGTGAGCACCGGAACGAATTTCGCCTTCTTCGCATCGGCGTCCTCCCCGCCGGCGAGGATCGCCTGGATCGTGGCGATCTCGGCCTCGAAGGGCTTGATCTGCTCCAGCGCCTTCGGCGAGGCGATCGCCTTGGATTCGGCGAGCTGCTTGAGGAGATGCGGCAGGTAGGTCTCCGCCGCCTTGACCTTGTCCTCGGCCTTCATGGCGAGCGCCACCGGCTTGCGGAACTTGCCGATACGCTCGGCGAGGCCCTGGTAGGCGGCCGCGTCGAAGAGCAGCGTCTTGGCGAACTTCTCCTTCTCGCCCGATTCGTCGCGGATGACGCCGATCTGCTTTTCGGCGAACTCGCCGTCGCGGGTCATCGCCGACAGCGCGCCCTCCAGCTCGGCGGTGACGGCGTTGCGCTCCTCGTTGATCGCCCAGAGCGCCGACGTCTGCGCGCGCATCTTTTCGGCGAGCGCCACGACCGGGGCGATCTTCGCCCTGTCGGCGGCGTCCGACAGCAGGCCGTCGAGGTCGCGGATGCCGGCCTCCTGCTCGTCGATGCGGGCGACGAGCGCGTCGCGCGTGGCGGCGTCCGGCCGGTCCACGAAATCCTGCAGGCCCGTGCGCAGGTTCTGGAAGTGCGACAGGCTGTTGATCGTCTCGCGCGTCACGGTCATGTGGCCGTTCAGCGTGCTCGCGGTGAAATAGCCGACGAGGCCGATGCCCGCGATCAGCGCGACGAGGGGGACGACGAACAGCAGCACCTTGGTGACGATTCGGCGCTGCTGGAGGAGACGATCGATGAAAGACATGGTGTTCCCCGGTTCTTTGCAGCCAAGCTCCCGTCGGGTGCGCGCGCGGCGCGGAACGGCCGCGACGCTCTATCGGAGCGTGGCCGGCGATCGATCCGGGCGCCTGCGGCTTCCCGTTGCCGCATCGCCGGTCTCTGCCCGTCGCATCATGCGAAAGTGATCGGGATGGCGAGACGATAGAAGCCGAAGCTTAACGAAACCCTTAGGGGAAACGGCTGGAAATCAGGCTGCCGCACCTCTCTTCATCCGCATCGCCCCCCTTTAAAACTCACGATGGCGCGAGGCGGCGGTTCTGCCTATTAAGGGAGCAGAAGAAGCCGGAATCATTCCCATGAATGCGACAGGAAACGGCAGGGGCGCCCTGTTCATGGTCATCGCCATGGCGGGCTTCACCTGCAACGACGCCCTCGTCAAGGCGGTGACGGCGGAGATGAGCGTCGCGCAGATCATGTTCGTGCGCGGCCTGATGACGACGGTGCTGGTCGTCGTCATCGCCCGCTGGATGGGCGTGCTGGTGCCGCTGCGGGTGCTCTTGCAGCCGGCGGTGGCGCTGCGGGTGGTGGCGGAGATCCTGGCCTCGCTCGCCTATGTCTCTGCGCTCGGCGCCATGCCGCTCGCCAACACCGCGGCGATTCTGCAGGCCCTGCCGCTCGCCGTCACGCTCGGCGCCGCCCTCTTCCTCGGCGAGACGGTGGGCTGGCGGCGCTGGCTTGCGATCTTCGCCGGCTTCGTCGGGGTGCTGATCGTCATCCGGCCGGGACCGGACGGGTTCTCGCCGGCGGCGGTCTACGTCATCGCCTCGGTGGTCGGCGCGGCGATCCGCGACCTCTGTACGCGGCGCATCAGCGACGACGTGCCCTCGCTCGCCATCAGCGTCTTCACCGCCGTCTCGATCACGATCACCGCCGCGGCGCTGATCGGCCCCATGGGCGGCTGGCAGCCGATGTCGGCGGCGGCCTTCGCCAAGCTCGCCGGCGCCAGCGTGCTGCTCCTCGTCGGCTACCAGACGATCGTGCTCGCCATGCGGCACGGCGAGATCTCCTTCATCGCCCCGTTCCGCTACACGAGCCTCCTCTGGGCGATCCTCATCGGCGTCTTCTTCTTCGCCGAGGTGCCGGACCTGTGGATGACCGTCGGCGTCTCGATCATCGTCGCCTCGGGCCTCTACACCTTCTACCGCGAGAACCGCCGCAAGGCGAAGGCGGTGGCGCAGGAATCGCGGCCGGAGCCGCCGTGAGGCCGCAAGGGGTTGCGACCGCCGGCGCCAGTGGCTAGACCGGACACGGCGAAACGGACGGGAGAGAGATGGCACTGGCGGCGGCGATACCCGGCGTGATCCTGGCGGGCGGCCTTTCCTCCCGCATGGGGCAGGACAAGGCGCGCATCCGGCTCGGCGGCGCATCCCTCCTCGACCGGGCCGCGCGGCGGCTGCGCCCGCAGGTCTCGACGCTCGCCGTCAACGCCAACGGCCCGGTGCTCTTCGGCGAGGGCGAGGAACTGCCGGTCTTTGCCGATCTCGACGCCGCCCGCGCCGGTCCGCTCAGCGGCGTGCTCGCCGCCCTCGACCATACGCGGCGCACGCAGCCCGAGGCGAGCCATGTCGCGACGGTGCCGACCGACAGCCCCTTCTTCCCGGAGGACCTGGTGGCGCGGCTCGCCCGCGCGGTCGACGGCCCCGAGCGCATCGCCGTCGCCCGCTCGGAGGCCGGGCTGCACCCGGTCTTCGCGCTCTGGCCGGTCGCGCTCGCCGGGGACCTCGCGGCCTGGCTCGCCGGCGGCGGGGCGCTGCGCGTGCGCAGCTACCTGGAGCGCCACCAGGCCCGCGAGGTCACCTTCCCGCCGGTGGAGACCGCGCGCGGCAGCTTCGATCCCTTCTTCAACATCAACACGCCGGCCGACCTCGACGCGGCGGAGAACTGGCTCTGGGTGCTGGAACGATGACGCGCGCGAAGATCTTCGGCATCGCCGGCTGGAAGAACTCCGGCAAGACCGGGCTTGCGGTGCGCCTCGTCGCCGAGCTCACCGCGCGCGGCTACCGGGTGTCGACCGTCAAGCACGCCCATCACGACTTCGACATCGACAAGGTCGGCGCCGACAGCTTCCGCCACCGCCAGGCCGGCGCCCACGAGGTGGCGATCGTCTCCGGCACGCGCTACGCCGTCATGCACGAGCTGCGCGGCGCGCCCGAGCCCTCCTTCGAGGAGATCCTCGCCCGGCTCGCCCCCTGCGACCTCGTGCTGATCGAGGGCTACAAGCGCGAGCCGATCCCGAAGATCGAGGCGCGCCGGCTGGAGGCGGCAAAGCGCACGCCGCTCGCCCCCGAGGATCCGCACATCGTGGCGATCGCCGCCGACCACCCGGTTCCCGACACCGCGCTTCCCGTCTTCGGCCTCGACGACACGACCGCCGTCGCCGACTTCGTGGTGAGGGTGACGGGGTTGGATAGGTTGACGGAGAATCGATAGGTGCCCCTCACCTGCCTGCCGGCATCCTCTCCCCGCAAGCGGGGCGAGGAACGATGGGCGCGCCGTTTTCCCCTTCTCCCCGCCTGCGGGGAGAAGGTGGCGGCAGCCGGATGAGGGGCTACCGCAAGCCCTACGAATCCAGCATTTCCCGCACCGCTTCCGCCAGCTGCTTCAGCGAGAACGGCTTCGGCAGGAAGCCGAACTTGGCGTCGGCCGGCAGATTGCGGGCGAAGGCGTCCTCGGCATAGCCGGAGACGAAGATGAACTTGAGGTCCGGATAGGACTTGCGCAGCTCGCGCAGCAGCGACGGCCCGTCCATCTCCGGCATCACCACGTCGGAGACGACGATGTCGACCGCGCCGCCGAGCTCCTCCATGATGTCGAGCGCCTCGACGCCGGAGCCCGCCTCGTGGACGGTGTAGCCGCGCGTCTCCAGCATGCGCTTGCCGCCGCGCCGCACCGCCTCCTCGTCCTCGACGAGCAGGACGACCGCCGAGCCGCCGGTGAGGTCGCGCGGTTCCTTCTCCGCCGCCTGCGCGGCGGCTGCCGCCGGTTGCTGCCCGCCGCCGGCGCCCGCCTCGACCTCCGCCGGTGCCGCCTCCTCGATGTGGCGCGGCATGAGGATGCGGAAGGTCGTGCCCTTGCCGACCTCGGAATCGAGATAGATGTAGCCGCCCGACTGCCGGACGATGCCGTAGACCATCGACAGGCCGAGGCCGGTGCCCTTGCCGACCTCCTTGGTGGTGAAGAAGGGCTCGAAGATCTTGTCGATGATCTCCGGCGGAATGCCGGTGCCCTCGTCGGCCACCTCGACCTCGACATAGTCGCCCGCCGGCAGGTCGCGCAGGTTGCGGGCAGCCGCCTCCCCGGCCGGCACGTTGCGGGTGCGGAAGGTGATGGTGCCGCCCTCCGGCATCGCGTCGCGCGCGTTGACGGCGAGGTTGATCAGCACCTGCTCGAACTGGCCGAGATCCGTCTTCACCGGCCAGAGGTCGCGGCCGTACTCGACGTCGATCCTGACATTGGTGCCGGTCATGCGGTCGACCAGCATGCGCAGGTCGCCGATGACGTCGGTGAGGTTGAGCACGGTCGGGCGCATCGTCTGCTTGCGCGAGAAGGCGAGGAGCTGGCGCACCAGCACGGCGGCGCGGTTGGCGTTGCGCTTGATCTCCATCAGGTCGGCGAAGCTCGCGTCCGAGGGGCGCGCCGAGAGCAGCAGGTGGTCGGAGGAGAGCAGGATCGCCGTCAGCACGTTGTTGAAGTCGTGGGCGATGCCGCCGGCGAGCGTGCCGACCGCGTTCATCTTCTGCGTCTGCGCCATCTGCGTCTCGAGCGCCTTCTGCTCGGTGATCTCGACGGCGTAGACGATGGCCGCCTCCTCCGGCGCCTCCTCGCTCTGGTCGATCACGGCGTTGACGTAGAAGCGGAAATGCCGGCCGTCGTCGGCCGGATGCAGCGAATCGATCGGCGCGATGTCGCCCTGCCGGTCGCGCGCCGCCTCGAGCGCCGCCTGGAGGCGGCCGCGGTCGGCGGCGTGCACGATGGTCTCGAGCCGGACGCCGCGGTCGATGTCGTCGCGCGTGACGACGCCGGAGAAGAGCTTCAGGAACGGCGCGTTGGTGCTGAGGATGCGGCCGTCGCCGTCGACGGAGGCGATCGCCATCGGCGTGTTGTTGAAGAAGCGCGTGAAGCGCATCGAGGCGACGGAGGCGGACGGATCGTTCTCGCCCCGCCCCTCGCGTGCGAGCACGATCGTCCGGCTCTCGCCCGGCGCCCCGTCGCGCATGGAGGAGACGCGGTGGACGAGGCGGACGGGCAGGCTCTGGCCGTTCGCCCTGCGCAGGTCGAGGTCGAGCGTGCCGGTCTTCATCAGCCCGGGCTCGGCCTGCACCGACTGGATGAGCGCCAGCCCCTCGCCGGCGACGAGGTCGGCGATCGTCATCGCGCCGGGATGGAACTTGGTGAGGTCGAGGCCGAGCCATTCGGCGAGCGTGGCGTTGAGATAGACGATCTCGCCCTTGCGGCCGGCGGAGAAGAAACCGGCCGGGGCGTGGTCGAGATAGTCGATGGCGTTCTGCAACTCCTTGAAGAAGCGCTCCTGGTCGTCGCGTTCCGATGTGATGTCGGAGATCTGCCAGATATAGAGCGGCAGGCCCTTCTGCCCGCCCGGCAGCACGCGCGCCTTGAGACGGTACCAGTGCGCGCCGGCGGGGCCGCCGGCGCCCGGGTTGAGCGGCTTCATCAGGCGGAACTCCTCCGCCCCCTCCTTGCCCTCGTGCAGCCCGTTCGTCAGCCGGTAGACGGCCTCCGTCGAATCGCGGTTGCGCGACAGCAGCGTCTCCAGCGTCTGCACCTCCGCCTCGCCGGCCGCCCCGGTCAGCGCGCCGTAGGCGGCGTTGGCATAGACGATGCGGCCCTTGCGGTCGGTGATCAGCGTGCCGTCCGGGTGGGAATCGAGGAAGGCGCGGGAAAGCTCGTCCGAGCGCGCCGCCTGCGGCATGAACTCGACGAAGCCGATCAGCGCCGAGACGACGAAGAAGATGCCCGCCATGGCGAGCACGCCGAGGACGCCGAGGACCAGCTCGTTGTCGAGCTGGTTCTTGAAGACGATGAAGGCGGCGGCCGAGGCCGCCAGCACGAGGGCGAGCAGCACGACGCGGAGCACCACCGCCGAGCGGACGCCCCGGTCCACGATCGGCAGGTAATCCTCGCCTGGCCGCCTGATGTTCGACATCGATCCCTCGTGCGCAAGAGTCCGCTCGCAGGACCCAGAATCATGTTTATCCGCCCGAGGGAAGCGCAAAAAGCCGCCGAGGGGAAGCAAGACCGCGAATTCACAGGGAATATTCCCGCGCCCGCGCGGGCCGGCCCGCCAGCGGTCGAAATCGCCGCTGGACAACCGGCCCGCCAGCCTTGTACCAGCCCGAAAAAAGCCGTCAAATGCCCCCATCGTGCCGAAAAGGAGTGACCGCCCATGTTCGAAGACATTCTTGCAGAAAACGGCACGAAGTTCATCGTCGCGGCGATCGTCGTCCTGCTCGGCCTCGCCTGCCTCGCGCTCGTGCTGTGGATCGTGCGCGGCCGCCCCTCCTCCCCCTTCATCCGCGGCGGGCGCAACCGCACGCCGCGGCTTGCCGTGCTCGACGCGGCGGCGATCGACACCCGGCGCCGGCTGGTGCTGGTGCGCCGCGACGACGTCGAGCACCTGGTGATGATCGGCGGGCCGACCGACATCGTCATCGAGAGCCGCATCGTCGGCGCCCAGGCGGCCGAGGCGCCGCAGGCCGCCGCGAAGGCCGAGCCCGTCGCCCGGGCCGAGCCCGTCGCGGCGAGGGCCGAGGAGACGCCCGCCGCCGCCCGCAGCGCGGCGGCAGCGGTCGCGGCCGAGCGCCGCCCGGCGGCGACGCCGGACGGCGTGTCGGCCATGGGCAAGGTGCTCTATGCCGCCGAGGACGACGCCGCGGCGCGCGCGACCGCGATGCGCGGCGCCGCACAGCCCGCCGCCACCATCCGCCAGACCGAGGCGGTCCGCCAGGCCGAGGCGGTCCGCCCGGTCGCCGAGACGCCGCAGCGCATGCCCGAGCGCCGCGCGGAAGCGATGCTCGACCAGGCGCGCCAGCGCGTGCTGGCGACGCCCCAGGCCAATCTCGCTCAGGCCAATCTCGCTCAGGCCAATCTCAGCCAGGCCAATCCCGCCGCGGCCGCCCAGCGGCCGGCGAACCCCGTGCCGGCGGCGCGCCCCGCCGCGAACGCGGCAGACAATCCGGCCGTCGTCAGCGAGTTCGAGAAGCTCCTGGAGGCCGAGATGACGAGCGCGGCGGCGACCGGCACGGTGCGCGCGGCACCGCAGGCCGTACAGACCGCCGGCCAGGCCGTGCCGCTGACGGCGACCGGCCAGCCGGCCACGAAGACCCGCGAGGAGGCGGAGGCGGAAATGGCCCGCCTGCTCGGCGAGATCGCCGCCAACCGCAAGGGCTGACGCGCCCGTTCCCTGAATCCCGGCAAGAAAAAAGCCGTCCGGCCGGGGCCGAGCGGCTTTTTTTCAGGGCGCGGGTCCTGTGCCGGCCCGCTCCTTTCCCGCGGCCGCCCCGATCACTCGGCAGCGGACCGTCCGCGGTCATTTCCGGCGGATGCGGACCTCCTCGCCCGCACCGGCGTCGTCACTCGTCGCGATAGACCTTTTCCCGGCGTTCGTGGCGCTCCTGCGCCTCGATCGAAAGCGTGGCGATCGGCCGGGCGTCGAGACGCTTGAGGCCGATCGGCTCGCCGGTCTCCTCGCAGTAGCCGTAGGTCCCCTCGTCGAGGCGCTGGAGCGCGGCATCGATCTTGGCGATCAGCTTGCGCTGGCGATCCCGCGCCCGAAGCTCGATGGCACGATCCGTCTCGGAGGAGGCCCGGTCCGCGAGGTCCGGATGGTTGGCGCTTTCTTCCGCCAGGTGGTCAAGGGTTTCGCGCGCTTCCCGCAGGATATCCTCTTTCCAGGCGTTCAGCTTCGCTCGAAAATAAGCCCGCTGGTTGGCGTTCATGAACTCCTCGCCCTCGTCGAGGACGAAAGTACTAAGATCGATCTTCTCACTCAACGCGATTCTCCTGAAGAACATCTCAAGGGGCGCTGTATATCCCCACGGAAAACCCGATTCAAGCCTTCCGCGGCATGCCGGCGGTTTTTGCCGATGCCGCTTTCCTGACCTTTGTCAGACTAATATTTCATCAGGATTACAACGGGATGGCGAAGACCGCCCGGACGGGCCCGCCGAAGCGGCGCGCGGCGGGCGCCCGGGCTTTTCTCCCGTCCCCGCCGCTGCCGCGAAAGCGGGCAGATCCGGCCTCGGGGGAAACGGCCCGGATGCGCACATTGTTGCAGCCGCCGGCGCCGATTCAGATTTATTTCAGCAAATCGTGTTTTGTTGACCCGGGGTCAGGGGCACGTCTTGATGTTTGGCAGTCTGAAAAGCATCCTATCGATCGAATCCGACAATCCGGAGCTCGTCCAGGCGCAGCTTGCCGCCTTCACGAAGCAGGTTCCCCTGCTCTATTTCATCCTCGTGACGAACACGGTCGCGCTCACGGCCACGCATTTCGACACGGCGCCCGCCCTGCTGACGCTCGGCGTTCCCGGCATCCTCTACGCGGTCTGCGTGCTCAGGCTCGTCAACTGGCGGCTCAGCCGCAACCGCCTGCACAGGCACGGGCAGGCCGTCGCCAAGCTGCGCGCGACGCAGCGCCTGACCGTCGTGCTCGGCGCGGTGTTCTTCGCCTGGTCGATCAGCCTCTATCCCTATGGCGACGCGCTGCAGCGCGCGCATGTCGCCTTCTACGTCGCCAACACGGTGATCGGCTGCATCTTCTGCCTGATGCACCTGCGCGCGGCGGCCCTCATGCTGACGGCGATCGTGCTCGTCCCCTTCACCGTCTTCTTCAGCGCCACCGGCAATCCGGTCTTCATCGCGCTCGCCCTCAACGTCGCGCTGGTCGCGGTCGCCATGGTGTTCATCCTCTTCACCTACTACCGCGACTTCGAGGCGCTCATCCGCTCGCAGAAGGAGCTGACGGCGCGCCAGGCGGAGACCCAGCGGCTCAGCGACGAGAACCACCGCCTCGCCAACCTGGACAGCCTGACGAACCTGCCGAACCGCCGGCAGTTCCGCACCGAGCTGGAGCGGCGCCTCGCCGAGGCGGAGGCCGACGGCACCGCCGTGGCGCTCGGCCTCGTCGACCTCGACGGCTTCAAGCCGGTCAACGACACCTTCGGCCACGGCGTCGGCGACAGGCTGCTGATGGAGGTCGGCGAACGGCTCTCGGCCTTCTCCGGCCGCGGCATCTTCCCTGCCCGCCTCGGCGGCGACGAGTTCGGCCTGATCATCCTCGGCTGCGGCTGCCCCGAGCGGCTGCGCGCGCTCGGCGAGGAGATCTGCCTCGTGCTTGCCGAGCCCTATATCTTAAATGGGCTCACGGCGCGCATCTCCGGCTCGCTCGGCGTGTCGATCCTCGGCGAGGCCGGCACGACCGCCGACCGCCTGTTCGACCGCGCCGACTTCGCGCTCTACCTCGCCAAGCAGAACTTCCGCGGCACGACCGTCGTCTTCTCCGCCGAGCACGAGGCGGAGATCAACGAGCAGGGCCGCATCCAGCAGGCGCTGCGCGCCGCCGACCTGGAGGCGGAGATGTCGCTGGTGTTCCAGCCGCAGGTCGACGCCGATACCGGCCGCGTCTCCGGCTACGAGGCGCTCGCCCGCTGGGAAAGCCCGCTGGTCGGCGCGGTGCCGCCGGGCGCCTTCATCCGCGCGGCCGAGCGTTCCGGCCTGATCGGCCGGCTGACGGAGGTGCTGATGCGCAAGGCGCTCGCGGCCGCCCATGCCTGGCCGGACGACGTGCGCCTGTCGATCAACCTGTCGACGCGCGACATCGTCTCCAACCGCACGGTGGACGGCCTCCTCGACATCATCGCCGAGAGCGGCGTCGACCCCGCCCGCCTCGACATCGAGGTGACGGAGACCGCCGTCATGCGCAATTTCGAGCTGGCCCGCGAGAACCTCATGCGCTTCAAGGCGCGCGGCATCGGCATCGCGCTCGACGACTTCGGCACCGGCCATTCGAGCCTCAACTACGTGCACAAGCTGCCGCTCACCAAGATCAAGATCGACCGCAGCTTCATCGTCGACATCGCCACCAACGAGCTTTCCCGCAGCATCGTGCGCACCATCGTCGACCTTTCCCGCAACGTCGGCTGCGTCTGCGTGGTGGAGGGCATGGAGACGCACGAGCAGGTGCTGGCGCTGCGCCGCCTCGGCTGCCGCATGATGCAGGGTTACTATTTCGCACGGCCGCAGACGCTGGAGGAGACGCTTTCCCGCCATAGCCTGCCGGCGGATGCGACGAAAGCAGCGCGCAAAACCGGTTGATCTTTGCGCGCGGGGAAGACAAGAAGATCGGCAGACGCGCAGCGCCCCAGGGGAGGATCGATTTGGCATCTCTCGGCATTCCGGCATTCCGCCTCTATCTGCTGCGCCACGCGCGCGCCGCCTGGGCCTCCCCCGGCCAGACCGATTTCGAGCGCGTGCTCGACGACGAGGGTTTCGCCGAGGCCGAGGTGATCGCGGAGGAGGCCGCCGACCAGGGCTACCGGCCGGGCCTCGTCATCTCGTCGACCGCCGCGCGCTGCCGGCAGACGGCCGAGCCCTTCCGCCGCACGATCAGCGAGGAGCTCGATATCGACTATGCCGATTCGCTCTATTCCGGCGGCGTCGACACCTATGCCGAGATCGCCTTCGCGGCCCGCCCCGAGACCTCGGTGATGATCGTCGGCCACAACCCGATGATCGAGGAATTCTTCCACCGCCTCGTCGGCAAGGAGATCGCCGAGACCGCCGCCCCCTTCGGCTATCCGACGGCGGGGCTCGCCATCCTCGACTTCGACGACCGGCCGACCGAGGAGCGCCAGGGCGTCGCCTGCCTCGCCGGCTTCGTCACGCCGCGGCCGGCCGCCTGAGGCCGCCACCTCTTTTCCCGGCCGCATCCGCTCCCTATATCGCCCCCGATGCTGGAAAGAGATCGTGCCGCCTAGCCTGACCACCCTCACCGACGAAGCGCTGCTCGCGCTCGACACGCTCGCCGGCCGTGCCGCGGGCCTCGTCAACCCGTCGGTCCGCCTCGGCGTCACCGGCCTCTCGCGCGCCGGCAAGACGGTGTTCATCTCCTCGCTCGTCCACAATCTCCTGAACGGCGGCCGCCTGCCGCTGTTCGAGGCCGTCCGCTCCGGCCGCGTCTCGAAGATCAGGCTGGAGCCGCAGCCGGACGACGCCGTGCCGCGCTTCCAGTACGAGGACCATATCCGCGCGCTCGTCGCCGACCGGGTCTGGCCGGAGTCGACGCGGGCGATCTCGCAGCTGCGCATCACCCTCGACTACGAGAGCGCGAGCGGCTGGGGCCGGCTGTTCTCGCCGGGCCGGCTTTCCATCGACATCGTCGACTATCCCGGCGAATGGCTGCTCGACCTGCCGCTCCTCTCCCAGGATTTCCGCGCCTTCAGCGAGACGACGGTCGCGCTGGCGCGCTCCGGCATCCGCGCCGAGCTCGCGCGCGACTGGCTGGCGCTGTCGGCCACCGTCGATCCGGCGGCGGACGCGCAGGAGGCGACGGCGCGCTCCCTTTCGGAGGCCTTCACCGCCTATCTGCGCGCCTGCAAGGCTGACGAGCGCTCGCTCTCGACGCTCCCGCCCGGCCGCTTCCTGATGCCGGGCGACCTCGAAGGCTCGCCGGCGCTGACCTTCGCGCCGCTCCCCGGCCTGCCCGAGGGGCGGCTGGAAAAGGGCTCGCTCGCCGCGATGATGGAGCGCCGCTACGAGGCCTACAAGACCCACGTGGTGCGCCCCTTCTTCCGCGAGCACTTCGCCCGCCTCGACCGGCAGATCGTGCTGATCGACGCGCTGCAGGCGATCAACCGCGGCCCGGAGGCCGTGCGCGACCTGGAACGCGCGCTCGGCGACGTGCTCGCCTGCTTCCGCTCCGGTACCAACGGCTTCCTCTCCTCGCTCGTCACGCGCCGCATCGACCGCGTCGTCATCGCCGCCACCAAGGCCGACCACCTGCACCACGAGAGCCACCCGCGCCTCGAGGCCGTCACGCGCCGGCTGGTGGAGCGCGCGATCGAGCGCATCGGCCTTTCCGGCGCCGGCATCGAGGTGATGGCGCTCGCCTCCGTGCGCGCCACACGCGAGGCGACCGTGAAGCACGACGGTCACGATCTGCCGGTGATCGTCGGCACGCCGATGGCCGGCGAGACGATCGACGGCGAGACCTTCGACGGCGAACGGAAAACCGCCATATTTCCCGGGGACTTGCCGGAGGATCCGGATTCGCTTTTCGAGGATCCTGAATCGGATTCCCGCCACACCCTCAACTTCGTGCGCTTCCGCCCGCCGCATATCGAGGAGACGGGCGGCGGGCTGAAGCTTTCCGTCCCGCACATCCGCCTCGACCGCGCGCTGCAATATCTGATCGGAGACCGGCTCGCATGAACGACCGCCCGCGCAGGCCCGCCGCCTTCCCGCTCCCCGCCGACGCCGCGCCGCAGCCGCCGAAGACGCCGCGCAGGCCCGCCGCCTTCGACGGCGCCGTGACGCTGACGCCGGACGCCGAGGACCCGTTCATCGCCACCACCGCCGATCTGCCGGAGCTCACGCCGCCCGTCGCCGCCCCGCGCCCGCGCCGCCTCACCCTCGGCCGCATCGCCATGGGCGCGCTCGGCCTCCTCGTCTCGCTCGCTCTCGGCCTCTGGGTCGACGCGCTGATCCGCGACCTGTTTTCCCGCGCCGACTGGCTCGGCTACCTGGCGATGGCGGCCGCGGCGATCGCCGTCCTGGCGCTCCTCGCCATCGTGCTGCGGGAAATGATCGGGCTTCGCCGCCTCGCCGCCGTGCAGGACTTGAAGCATGACGTCGCCGAGGCGGCGCTCTCGCCCGTGCCCGCCGCCGGCCGCGCCATCGTCGCCCGGCTCGTCCACCTCGTCGCCCTCCGGCCGCAGACGGCGCGCGGCCGCGCGCGGCTCAAGGAGACCGAGGGCGAGATCATCGACGCCGCCCACCTGATCGCGCTTGCCGAACGCGAGCTGATGGCGCCGCTCGACCGCGAGGCGCGCGCGCTGATCCTGGGGTCCGCCAAGCGCGTCTCCATCGTCACGGCGGTCAGCCCCCGCGCGCTGGTCGACATCGGCTACGTCGTCTACGAGAGCAGCCGGATGATCCGCGCCGTCGCCGAGCTCTACGGCGGACGGCCCGGCCGCATCGGCATGCTGCGGCTGATGCGCGACGTAATCGCCCATCTCGCCGTCACCGGCTCCATCGCGATGGGCGACGGGCTGGTGCAGCAGGTGCTCGGCCACGGGCTCGCCTCAAAACTCTCCGCCCGCCTCGGCGAGGGCGTCGTCAACGGGCTGATGACGGCGCGGATCGGCATCGCCGCGATGGACCTCTGCCGGCCCATGCCCTTCCGGGCGCTGCGCCGGCCCGGCATCGGCGACTTCATCGGCGACCTTTCTCCGGGCGCCGGCCGCCGCGAAGAGACGTGAATCACCGGGATTGCAGCGTTCCGGAAACCGTCCATTAACCATTTTCGCGCAAACCTGCTTGCAACCAAGCAGGCCCTCGGCCGAAGCCATCAAGGAACGTTCATGTATCCGCGCACCTCTTTGATCGTCCGCGTTTCCGCAGCGGCCCTCCTCGCCGCCGCCTTTGCCGGCCCCGCGTCCGCCGGCCCCGCGTCCAGGAAGGCCGGCGACAAGGCCTTCTTCCAGCAGGTCGCCGGCGTCTGGCAGGGGCGCGGCGAGATCGTCGCCGGCAAGTACAAGGGCACCAAGTTCAACTGCAACCTGACCGGCGACACGCCGGAGGCCAAGGCGGCCGGCATCAAGCTCGACGGCTTCTGCCGCGTCGGCGTCTTCAAGCAGCCGATGTCGGCGCTGATCACCCAGGCCGGCAGCGGCTACAAGGGCAAGTTCCTCGACGGCGCCGCCGGCAAGGGCCTCGACATCACGCACGGCCAGGTCTCCGGCAACAAGGTCGTCGTCGGCATCAACCGCCAGAAGCTGAACGGCGCGATGATCGCCCGCCTCGAAGGCGAGAACACGATGAACATCACCATCTCGGTGAAGGTCGAAAACCGCATGGTCCCGGTGATCGGCATGTCGCTCAACCGCGACATGGACACCGCCGCCGTCGGCGCGATCAAGTAAGACCTTCCCGCCACCAGTCCGGGCCGGCGCCCGCCGGCTCGATGCCCGCGACGTCCGCCGCCCCGAGCCAGTCCTCGACCGTCCGCCCCGAGACCACGAGGTCCGGCGCGATGTCGGCGAGCGGCATCAGCACGAAGCCGCGCCCGGTCATGCGCGGATGCGGCAGCTCGAGCCGCCCGCCCGCCTGCTCCACGTCCTCGTAGGCAAGCACGTCGATGTCGATCGTGCGCGGCCCCCAGCGCTCCCTGCGTTCCCGCTTCATCGCCTTCTCGATGCCGAGGCAGGCGTCGAGCAGCGCCTCGGGGCGAAGCCGGGTGTCGACCAGGGCACAGGCGTTGAAGAACCAGTCCTGGTCGGTCTTGCCCCAGGGCGGCGTGCGGTAGAGGCGCGAGACCGCGACGACGCGGCAGTCGGCCCGCGCATCGAGCGCGCGCAGCGCCTCCGCCATCGCCCGGACCGGATCGCCGACATTGCCGCCGAGGCCGAGCGCGGCGCGGCGGAAGCCGTCAGACGACATGGTCGACCGTCACCTGCACGTAGTCGAGCACGCCGGGGACCGGCGCGTTGGGCTTGCGCACGGTGATGCGCGCCCGCGAAATCTGCGGGAAGCGCGCGCAAAGGACGGCCGCGATCTCCTGCGCCAGCGCCTCGATCAGATAGCGGCGGCGGCCGGTGACGATCTTCTCGATCTCCTGGAAGGCGATGCCGTAGTCGACCGTCGAATCGATCTCGTCGTCGGTGAGCGGCTTCAGCGGCTTCACCTCCAGCTCCGCGTCGACGAAGAAGCGCTGGCCCAGGAATTCCTCGGCGTCGTGCAGGCCGTGCCGGGCGAAGAAGGCACAGTTCTTCAGCAAGATCGTGTAGGTGGTCGTCATCGTCCCGTCCTGTTTCCGCTCAATGGCACGCGCGGGCCCTGCGCCCGGCGGCCAGCATAGCATCCGCCATGGCGAGCGCATCCCTGTTGATTGCGACATCGTGCACCCTGAAGACCGCCGCGCCGGCCATGCGCAGGAGCGCCGTCGTCGCCGCGGTGGCGACGTCGCGGTCGTCCGCCTCGCGGCCCGTCACCGCGCCGACGAAGCGCTTGCGCGACGTGCCGGCGACGAGGGGCTTCGAAAAGCCGTAGAGCTCGCCGAAGCGCGCCATCAGCTCCAGGTTCTCCTCCGTGTCCTTGGCGAAGCCGAAGCCGGGATCGAGCACCATCGCCGTCTCCGGCACTCTCGCCGCACGCGCGATCTCCAGCGAGCGGCCGAGGAAGAGATAGTGGTCCTCCACCACGTCGGGAAGCTTCTGCCGGTCGCGGCCGGTATGCATGATGCAGAGCCCGGCGCCGGTCTCGGCGGCGACCCGGGCGAGGTCCGGCTCGCGCTGCAGGCCGTGCACGTCGTTGACGATATGCGCGCCGGCGGCAACCGCGAGCCGCGCCGTCTCGGCGCGCCAGGTGTCGACGGAGAGGATCGCGTCGGTCGTCTTCGCCAGCGCCTCGATCACCGGCAGGATGCGCGCCTGCTCCTCCGCCGCGCTGACGGGGGTGGCCCCGGGCCGGGTCGATTCCCCGCCGATGTCGACGATCTCCGCCCCCGCCTCCAGACAGAGGATCGCCTGCGCCACCGCCCGGTCGGCGCTGTCGAAGCGGCCGCCGTCGGAAAAGGAGTCCGGCGTGACGTTGACGATCGCCATCAGGATGCCGCGCGGCCCGAGCTCCAGGTCGCGGCCGTGGGCGAGCGTCCAGCGGAACGGGTCGAAGGGGGAAAACATCGGCGGTATCCTCCGCGGCGGGAAAGGGTGTTGCGCTCGGCGTGGCTATGCCCCAAGGTTGGGGCGAGTGCAACCGGCCGGTTCGACCGGCGGCGGCGAAAGGAATGCTGGACCGAATGAAGACCGTGATGCGCCTCGCCGTCCTTGCCGCCCTTGCCGCAACCCTTCCCTGTCCGGCGCAGGCCGAGACGATCACGACGAAGACCTTCTCCTATTTCCCGGTCGGCGGGCGCACCGCCGCCGAGCTCGACGCCGAGCTCGCCAAGCACGGGCCGCTGATGAAGCACAGCGGCGCGCGCCATCCGGGCGCCACGAAGATCAAGTGGGGCGGCTCCGTCACCTATGTCCGGCGCGGCAAGGGCTGCGCCGTCGGCGAGGCGAAGGTGACGCTCTCCACCCAGATCATCCTGCCGCGCTGGAAGAACCGCAAGCGCGCGCCCGCCTCGCTCGCCCTGATCTGGGACACGCTGAGCGCCGACATCAAGCGCCACGAGGAGCGCCATGCCGAGATCGCCCGCAACCACGCCCGCGGCCTCGAGCGCACGCTGACGAAGCTGCGGCCGGAGGCCGACTGCGAGCGCATGCAGGCCCGCGTCGACCGGGCGACGGCCGATGCCGTCGCCGCCCACGACGCCGACCAGGCCCGTTTCGACCGCGTCGAGGCGAAGAACTTCAACGCGCGCATGATGCGGCTCCTCACCCACCGGCTGAAGAGCCGGACGCAATAGCCGCGCCGTTTCCGCGGGCGCGATCATGTATTTCCTGCCGTTTCGTTAATGAATCCGCCGATGGCGCCGCCGCGGGGCCGTCCGGACCCAGAAAATTACTCACGAATTCTAGCGATGGCGCGGACATGCGAATTGTCATATTCTGAGTCCAACGATGAACGGGAAGACGGTTTTTCCTTCCCGGAGCAGCATGAAACGGTTTGTAACAGGTTCTCCTGGCGCGTCCTCGTTCAAGCAGCAGGTGTTTCCTCCCTCTCCTGCCTGCGATGCGCCCTCCTGGCCTCGCTCGTCCTGACCGACCGGCGAGGCTCTTTTTTTGTCCGTCTATTCTTGCGGTGCCGCCGCCTTGCCGATTCTCTTCTTGAGGCGGGAGGACGAGGTCGTGTATTCGAGCGCCGTGCGGCCGCCCGGAAAGCAGATGCGCCGCACCGCCTGCGTCATCAGCGCCGCCTCGTGGAAGCCGGACAGGATGAGCCGCAGCTTGCCCGGATAGCGGCAGGCGTCGCCGATGGCGAAGACGCCCGGCTGCGAGGTCTCGAAGGTCTCGGCGTCGACGCGGAAGGCGTCGCCCGCCCGCTCGAACGGCCAGTCCGCCGCCGGCCCCGCCTCCAGCGCGCCGTCCGCGCCGAACCGGCCGAGGCCCGTCGCGACGACGACGACGCTCGCCGAGAGCGTCCCGCCGCCGTCGAGCGGGATCGCGAAGCGACCGTCCGGCCGCTGCGCGACGGCGAGCACCGTGCGGCCGAAGCTGAAGGCCGGCGAGAAGGGGGCGATCTGTTCGAGCAGGCGCGCCGTCAGCGCCAGCCCGTCGATCGAAGGAAAGCCCGGCACGTCGTGGATCGGCTTGTCGGGATAGAGCACGGCGCACTGGCCGCCCGCCCGGTCGAGGCTGTCGACCAAGCGGCATTTCAGACCGTAGAGCCCGAGCTGGAAGACGGCGAAGAGCGCCGCCGGGCCGGCGCCGACCAGAACCACGTCCGCGTCGCCGTCCTCCATCACGCGCTCCTCAAGGCGATTCCAGCAAAAGCGTGCAGCGGTTCTGCCTGCCGCGAATTGCGAAAAAACAAACGAAGATGTCAGGCCTGCCGCTCGGGCACGTGCACCACGAGCCCGTCCAGCGCGTCCGACATCTTGATCTGACAGGAGAGCCTCGACGTCGGGCGGACGTCGTAGGCAAAGTCGAGCATGTCCTCCTCCATCGCCTCCGGCGGGCCGACGGCCGCGCTCCAGGCGTCGTCGACATAGACGTGACAGGTCGCGCAGGCACAGGCGCCGCCGCACTCGGCCTCGATGCCGGGCACGGAGTTGCGCACGGCGTTTTCCATGACCGTGGAGCCGTTGGCGACGTCAAGCTCGTGGCGCGTGCCGTCGAAGGCGACGATGGTGAGTTTGCTCATGATATAGTCCGGATTCCTGTGGGCAGCCCGGCAAGGGGCGAATGACCGGCCGGCGCCCGAGGAAAGGCCGGGCTGCCGGGTCCTGCGGGTTACTTCCAACAAAAGCCCCGCGCAGTCAACTCGCCCCCGGCCGCCGTCCCGGCGCGCTGCTCAGCGGCAGAGGCCGAGGATGAAGTTCTCCGCCTCGACCACCGCCGCGGCGACGGCGGCCAGCGCCGCCGCGTCGGCCGGCGCGGCTTCCAGCGTCTCGGCCGCATGGGCGACGGCGACGGCGCCGACGGACCGGGCGGAGCCCTTCAGCCGGTGCGCCACGGCGGAGCGCGCCTCGCCCTCGGCCTGGGCCAGTTCCTTCATGCCCTGCCGCGCCTGGCGCGCGAACATCTGCAGCACCTCCAGCTCGAGCATCTTGTCGCCCATGGTCTGGCGGGCGAGGTGCACGAGGTCGATCGGCCGTGCCGGGCCGTTGCCCTGCCCGCCCGAATTGTCCGGCGCCTCGAATGCGATACTGAGCGCTGCCATCGTCGTCTTCCTTGTCCTGTGGCCGTTTTCGTTGTTTCGTTGTGACGCACGCCTGTCCCGGCGCCCGCAGGCCGGCCGGGGCGCCAGTCTGCGCCGCGCCCGGCGCCTATCGGCTTAAAAGGCGGCGCAATCGGGGCATGAATCGCAAACTATGGTTAACGGCTGAAAAATTGCCGTTTTTGCAGCTATTCCATCACGATACCGGCAGGCCCGACATTAACTTCCTGTTAAGTTTCGCCGGAAGGGAGATCGCAATCAATTGTGTGATACCGGCTAATGTGTCACTACGGTACGGCCGGGAGTTTCCCCGGTGGATAAGCCGTTTCCGGAGATATTCCGCTCGCCGGTTGCAGCTTATGGAGCGAATTTGGAATGAAGGGCGACCCCGGACGCCGCGCACCATGAGGGTCCGCGGCAAGACCGGACGCCGACCGAGACGGTTCGCACTCGCCTGAGCAGCGGCAGGACGCGTGGAACCGGCTCCGGACATGGTAACGAGGCGTATCCGCATGGCGACGAACAAGTCCACCGAGTCTATCGACGACAAGGCCTTCCGGGCCCTGGAAGAGGCTCTCAAAATCGACTTCGACGATCTGGCTCCGGAAACGCCCGTCAGGAAGGACGCCGCGGAGACCAACGCCGCCGGCAAGGACAAGGCGTCCGCCCGCCAGACGGCCGCCGCCGACGCCCCGCCGCGCAGCCTCGGCCCGGAGCCGGCGCCCAAGGCTCCCGTCTTCGCCCCCGCCAACGACGCCTCGCGCAAGTCGCCGGCCGCCATCCTGAAGTCGCTCGACATGCGCTCCGGCCGCGGCTCGATCCGCATGGCGATCCTCGTCTCCATCCTGTGGGTGATCGGCGGCCTCGGCGTAGCCAACCTCCTCTACGCGCCGGGCATCTGGCAGATCCGCTCGGTCGCCGACCTCGTGGCGCTGCCCGGCGCCATCGGCATGGTCGTCGCCATCGTCATGCCGATCATGCTGTTCTTCGCCTTCGCGGTGATGATCTCGCGCGCCCACGAGCTGCGCAACGCCGCCCGCTCGATGGCCGAGGTGGCGCTGCGCCTCTCCGAGCCGGAGACGGTCGCCGCCGACCGCATCATGTCCGTCGGCCAGGCCGTGCGCCGCGAGGTCTCGGCGATGAACGAGGGCATCGAGCGCACGATCGCGCGCGCCACCGAGCTGGAGACGCTCGTCCACTCCGAGGTGAACGCGCTCGAGCGCAGCTATGCCGACAACGAGCTGCGCGTGCGCACGCTCGTCCAGGAGCTCGGCGCCGAGCGCGAGGCGATCGTCAGCCATGCCGAGCGCATCCGCTCCTCCATCTCCGGCGCGCACGAGCAGCTGAAGGACGAGCTTTCCAGCGCCGGCGAGAGCATCGCCAGCCGCATCGCCACCTCCGGCGAGGCCTTCGCCTCCATGCTCGACACGCGCGCGGCCATGCTGATGGAGAAATCCGACAGCGCCACGCAGACGATCGGCGCCATGCTGTCGGCCCGCGCCGACAGCCTGCTCTCCACGCTCAACGCCTCGAGCCTCGCGCTCGCCACCGAGTTCGACACGCGGCTGGAGGAGCTCGCCGGCACGCTCGACAGCCGCGGCCGCGCCCTGCTCCAGCAGTTCGAGACGCGCGCCTCGACGCTCGATTCCAACACCGAGAAGCTCAACGCCGCCCTCAACGACCGCGCCCGCCAGCTCAACGAGACGCTGATCGCCCGCACGCGCGAGATCAGCGAGAGCCTGAGCGTCGGCCAGCAGGCCGTCACCGGCGGCCTCGACGGCGTGCTCCAGTCGATGAACGCCGCCCTCGACGAGAAGGGTGCCGCCTTCCGCCAGAGCCTCAAGAACGCGGTCGACGACACGATCATGGACCTCGACCTGCGCTCCGGCTTCTTCGACGAGCGCATGCAGGCGACGGTCGACCGCATCGGTGGCGCCTTCGACCAGCGCGTGGAGGAATTCGCCGAGGCCTTCGACCGGCGCGCCGGCTCGCTCGATTCCAAGCTGATGGAGAGCCTCGCCCGCATCAACGAGACCGTCGCCGGCGGCCGCGAGGCGATCGACGGCATCCTGACGACCAGCATCGAGCGCATCGGCAGCACGCTGACCGACCAGTCGCTGGCGCTCGCCACCACGCTCGGCACGGGCCAGGAAGTGCTCGAAAGCGCCGTCGCCGGCCATGCCGACGCGATCGCCGCCGCCGTCAGCGGCGCGCACGAGCGCATCGGCTCGGTGCTCACGGACAAGTCCGCCGCCCTGCTCGGCGGCCTCGCCGACGTGCAGAACCGCATCGAGACCGGCTTCGGCGCCCGCGCCGACGCGCTCGCCGAGACGATCACCGGCAGCGAGCGCCGCCTCACCGGCGCGCTCGACCATCACGGCACGGCGATCGCCTCCGGCCTGGAGGCCGCGCAGACCCGCATGGAAGAGGCGCTCGGCGCCCGCGCCGGGGAGATCGGCTCGGTGCTCGCCGCCGGCCACAGCCGCATCGACGGCGCGCTGTCCGAGCGCACGGCGGCCATCGCCACCATGCTCGACGAGACCGGCGGCCGGCTCGAGCAGTCGGTCGGCTCCGCCGCCCGGCGCGTCGAGAGCGCGCTCGACGAGGCGGCAAGCCGCATCGACGAGGTCGTGACCGACCGCACCTCCGGCCTCGCCGCCGCCCTCACCGAAAGCACCGGCGCCATGCGCTCGGCGATCGACGCCGCCGCCGACCGGGTCGAGACCGCGCTGTCGGAAGGCAGCCGCGAGCTCGGCGGCGTGCTGCAGGGCCAGGCCGCCGAATTCGCCGACGCCTTCTCCGGCCGTGCCGCGAGCATCGCCGAGGCGCTGTCCGGCCGCGCCGCGGAGCTCGCGGGCTCCCTCATCTCCACCCAGGAGCAGATCCGCGCCACGCTGGACGACCGCATCGACGCCATCAATCTCGCCATCGCCGACGGCCGCCGCCAGCTCGACGACACGCTGAACGACCAGGTGACGAGCATCGGCACGTCGATCGCCACCAGCGCCGGCATGCTGGAGATGACGCTCGAGCAGCACGAGGAGGCGCTGAGCCGCGCCATCGACGGCAGCGCCGCCGCCCTCGACCAGCGCGTGCGCGAAAGCGTCGGCGCCGTGGCCGAGCGCTTCGGCGAGACCTCCGCGCGCATCGCCGCCACCGCCGATTCCTTCGGCAGCCGCATCGAGCAGACGATCGACGGCGTCGGCATCCGCCTCGACGCCACCGGCAACCGCATCGGGGAGAACCTCGGCCGGCTGGAGCAGCGCGTCGAGGACAGCCTGGGCACCGTCTCGGGCATCGTCGACACCGCCGCCGCGCGCATTTCCGACACGCTCGCCGACCGGCTCGCCGATCTCGACCGGGTCGGCAACGACGTTTCCTCCCGCATCGCCGAGGCCATGGCGCGCCCGGCGGCCGAGGTCGACCGCATCGGCGACGAGGCGACGGCGCGCATCGCCGCCGCACTCGCCGGCCGCGTCGGCGACTTCGAACGCATGGCCGACGAGGCGAGCCGCCGCATCGACGGCACGCTCAGCGACCGCGTCGGCGACATCGAGCGCGTCACCGAGGAAGCGAGCCGCCGCATCGACGGGGCGCTGACCGGCCGCGCCGAGGAGATCGAGCGCGTGAGCACGGGGGCCGCGAGCCGCATCGAGGCCGTGCTGTCGGGCCGCGTCGGCGACATCGAGCGCGTCACCGGCGAGGCCGCCGAACGCATCGCCGCCACCATCGACGAACGCACCGGCCGCATCGAGGAGCGCCTCGGCACCATGGACCGGGCGCTGACCGTCGGCCTCGACAGCGTCAACCGCACGATCGACGGCAAGGCCGCAGGCCTCGCCCAGACGCTGCGCGAGGCGGTCTCGCAGGCCGCGCAGGACCTCGACGCCGAGGCGATCCGCTCGGCCCAGTCGATCGCCCGCACCGGCGAGGAATTCACCCATCTCAGCAAGTCGCTGCGCGGCGCCGTGTCGCGCGCGGCCGAGGAGATGGGCGCCGAGGCGCAGCGTGCGGCAGAGGTCCTCGCCCGCACCGGCGAGGAGTTCGCAGGCAGCATCAGCGCCCGCAACGAGGCCTTCGCCCGCACGGTCGCCGAGACGACCGAGGCCGCCGCCGCCCGCTTCGCGGAGACCGAAGGCCGGCTGCAGTCGCAGGCCGAAGCCATCAAGGCCGGTGCCGGCGACGTCGAGAAGGCGCTGGAAGCCCGCGGCAGCTCGATCCGCGCGGCCCTCGACGAGCGCACGCGCGAGCTGAACTCGATGCTCGCCAGCCGCACCGAGGAGCTTTCGCGCCTCATCGACGAGCAGGCCCGCCCCGTCGTCGACCGCTATGCGGCGACCGGCCGCGAGGCCGCCGAGCGCATCGGCGCCGCCGCGCGCGAAAGCGCCGAACGGCTGCGCAGCGAGAACACCGCGCTGATCGACGCCATCTCCGCCCGCACGGCCGACACGCTGGCGGCGATCTCCGGCCGCACGGAAGAGGCGGCCGGCGTGATGCGCGACATCGAGAACGGCCTGCAGGCGAGCGTCATGAGCCTCGTCTCGCGCCTGTCGCAGAGCAACGGCGCGATCGCCGGCCTCGTCGACGAGGCGAGCCGCACGCTCTCGGCCGTCGACCAGAGCCTGTCGCAGACCAGCGAGCGCTTCTCCACCGCCGCCGAGCGCGCCGCCGACATGGTCTCGACCTCGTCGCGCCTGCTCGAGGGCAAGGTCGACCGCCTGGCCGACATCTCGGCCGGCACGCTGTCGCAGATCGGCGGCATCGTCGGCCGCTTCGAGGACCATTCGCGCATCCTGGCGCAGGCCTCCGACCTGCTCTCGGCCGCCCAGTCCAACCTCGCCTCGACGCTCGAGGAACGGCAGGACGCGCTGCGCGCGCTCTCCGTCGGCCTCGTCCAGCGCTCGGAGGAGATCGAGAAGACGATGCGCTCGCTCGAAGGCATGGTCGAGGGCGTCTTCGCCCGCGCCGAGGAGCGCTCGGGCCAGATCGCCGGCAATCTGCGCGGCGGCCTGCAGAGCGCCTTCGCAGACGTCGGCCGCATCCTGAGCGAGACCGAGAAGCGCGCGGAAGTCGCCGCCGGCACGCTGCGTGAATCGCTGGTGAAGGCCGGCGAGGAGGCGGGCCAGTCGGTCGAGGGCGCCTTCACCCGCGCCGAGGAGCGCACGAAGGAAGTGGCGAACCGGCTGCGCGGCAGCGTCGGCGCCTCGCTCTCCGACGTCGACCGCATGCTCGGCGAATCCGGCAAGAAGTCGGAGGAGGCGACCCTCGTCATGCGCGAGGCGCTGCGCGGCGCCGTCGAGGAAGCGGTCGGCAAGTTCGCCGGCGCGACCGAGGAGATCCGCCGCGCCGCCGCGGAGATCCGCCGCGAGCTCGACGCCACGCGCGGCGAGCTGAAGCGCGGCGCCTTCGACCTGCCCGAGGAGGCCAAGGAGAACGCCGCGCAGATGCGCCGCGCCGTCAGCGAGCAGATCAAGGCGCTGCAGGACCTCTCCGACATCATCGGCAAGTCCTCGGCCGCCCTCGAGGTCGCCCGCCCCGCCGCCCAGCCGGTCATCCGCCCGGCGGCGGCGCAGGAGACGCGTGCCGAGCCGCGCCGCGAGGAAAGCCTGCCGCTGCGCGGCAGCCTCGGCCTCGAGCGCGCCGCCGCGGCGACGGTCGTGCCGCAGCAGCCGCCGCACCCGCAGCCCCTTCCCGCCGAGGCCGAGGCCCGTCCCTCCTCCGGCGAGGGCGGCTGGATGCGCGACCTCCTGCGCGGCGCCTCGCGCGAGGAGAGCCAGTTCGGCCAGCCGCGCGGCGAGGCCCAGGCGACCCGCCCGGCCGACAGCCGCAACCCGCGCCACGTGGTCGAATCGCTGAACTCGCTGTCGGTCGACATCGCCCGCGCCATCGACCACGACGCCTCCGTCGACCTGTGGCGGCGCTACCAGCGCGGCGAGCGCGACGTCTTCACCCGCCGCCTCTACACGCTGAAGGGCCAGCAGACCTTCGACGAGATCAAGCGCAAGTACGAGCGGGAGCCGGAGTTCCGCACCGCCGTCGACCGCTACATCTCCGACTTCGAGAAGCTGCTCGCCGATGTCGCCCGCAACGACCGCGACAAGGTGATGACCCAGACCTACCTCACCTCCGACACCGGCAAGGTCTACACCATGCTGGCGCACGCGGCGGGACGCTTCGGCTAAGGCGCCCGCCCCTCATCCGCCCTGCCGGTCCCTTCCCCGCTTGCGGCAAGGGACCGGCGGACGCCTTTCCGGCACTGCCGATCCGCCGGCGGAAACCGGGTCCCCGTCCGGGCGGATCGATCCGCGCCGTTCCACGCCGGCGCGAGGAAAGCGACGCTCTCGGACGCCGAAGTCGCTGCCGCCGTCGGGTTTCTATCCACGCCCCCGTGCCGGAGGCGACAGACGCGCTTTGCCGTCCGTTCATCGTTGGTAGCGTTTCGATCCACGCCTCGGCGGGGGAGACGACGCATCAGGCCCTTGGTCCCGACAAACACGGTCCGGTTTCAATTCACGCCCTCCGCAAGGGAGGCAGTCCGCCAGCTCGAACCAAGGCTGCCCGAGCTGAGGCTGGTTTCAATCCCACGCCCCGCGGGAGGCAACGCCCTTTGTGTGAGAGGCCCCAGCAGATCAGGTCGTTGCGATCCACGCCTCCGCAAGGGAGGCGACGGCCGACGTCGGCAGAGCCGACGCGATGTCACCGTGTTTCGATCCACGCCTCCGCGCGGAGGCGACCCCGGCTTGTTGGGTTCGCTCGTCATCTTCGCCAGGTTTCAATCCACGTCTCAGCGTGAGAGGCGACGCTGTTCGTAGTATTCCGTCTCCACGTCGTACCAGTTTCGATCCACACCTCCGTGAGGAGACGACCCTCATGCTCGGCGTGGAGTGCTTGGTGCAGCACGTTTCGATCCATGCCTCCGTGAGGAGGCGACATTCTCACGCCCGGCGACGCTTTTGGCCACTATCTGTTTCGATCCGCGCCTCGCGAGGGGGGCGACTCGCTCGTCGGTGCGAAGCGTGGCGAAGGTGGTGTTTCGACCCGCGCCTCCGCGACGGAGGCGACCCGGTGGACAGCCGCGCGCTCCGGCCGCTGCCCTCCAGGGAATCAGATGTTCCCCAGCGTCCAGCCGACGATGTCGGCGGCGACCGCCTTGAAGGCGGTGTCGAGCGCCTTGACGAAGGCGGTGTTGGCCGAGCCCGCCACCGGCGCCGTCGCGCGAAAAACCTTCTGCGCGCGCACGGTGCCGTTGCGGTCGTTGAGGAGCTTCGCGGAGATCTCGACGATCGCCGTGTCCGCGCCGCCCGTCTGCACCTCGAAGGCGCGGATGTCGGTGACGACCTGGTAGTCGATCGCCAGCCCCTCGCCCGGCTTGCCGACGCCGCCGACCCGGCCGCTGTTCTCGAAGGTCTGGACGAGCCTCGCCTGCACCATCTTCGACAGGCTGTCGCTCCACTGCGACTTGGCGAGGTACTGGATCTCGGAGGCCGAGGGGCGCACGACGATCTGCTCGCTGTCGAGCGCCTTCAGCGCCGAGGGCTGCGGCACGAGGATCTGCCGGTTGCGGGCCGACGGGCCCTCGACGGTGGCGGCGGCCGACAACCCGAACGTGTCGTTCGTCGCCTGCGCGCTGCCGCAGGCGGCGAGCAGGCCCGAGACCAGAACGGCAAGCACGGCGCGTCCCGCCGTCCCGTTTCGCAACAACTCCGCACCCGATGCCGTCATAGTCCCTCGAACCCGTTCTGCAAGCATGTGTAGCAGCGGCACACGCTCCTGTCACCGCGTCGGCGCAGGAAATCAGCGCCGCGTGCGGCCGTCGTACTGCTTGACGGTCTCGCCGCCGAAAATCAGGCGTTGCGGATTGCGCTCGAAGCCGGAAATGGCGTTCTCGAGGCCCTGCACCGTGCGGCGCGTATCGGAGACGAGCGCCTCCACGTCGCGAAGCCCGCTGCCGGAGAAGCGCTGCAGGTTGTCGGCGATGGGGCCTATCCGCGCGCCGAGCGTGTCGGCGGCGGTGCGGATCGACTGCAGCGTCGCCCTCGCCTCGGCGAAGAGCGATTCCGAATCGCCCTCGCCCAGGAAGCCGTCGAGCTTGGCGAGCACGCCGTCGACGCGGGTGGAGGCGTTGTTGAGCTTGTTGGCCATCTGCTGCACGTCGGTGATGATCTGGTCGATGTCCTCCTCGCGCCGGCCGATCCGGTCGGCCACGCCCGTGACGGAGGAGATCGCCTTGCGCGCGTCGGCGCTGGCGACGGAGATGTTGTCGACCACGCCCTTCACCTTCTGCGCGTCGACCGACGCGATCAGCTCGTCCACCTTGTCGAGCGTCGCCGTGGCGTTCTTGCCGAAGGCGTCGAACGTGTCGGCCGTCCGGCGGACCGCCGCGACGGTGTCCTTGACGTCGCCGGAGGCGGCGGCGAGGTCCGTCGTCACCTTGTCGATGCTCGACACGACGTTGTCCACCTTCTGCGTGTCGACCGCCTTGACGAGCGATTCGATCGAGGCGAGCGTGCTGTCGAGCCGGCCGGACAGGTTGCGGAACGTGTCCGACAGCCCGCCGACGCTCTGGAGGAAGGTGTCGATGTTGTCGGCGTTGCGCGTCAGCGCGTCGGAGAATTTCTCGGCGTTGCGGATCGTGTTGGTGAGCGGTCCGCGCGCCTCGGTGACGAAGCCCTGGATGTCGTCGATCGTGCCGTCGACCTTCTTGAGGATGCGGTCGGCGGTCGACAGGATGTTGGTGACGCTCGACTGCTGCGCGTCGAGCACCGCCGTCGAGTCGTTCTCGATCGCCTCCTTCAGGATGTTCGGGTCGCCGGGATCGCCGCCGCCGAGCTCGATATAGGCGGCCCCCGTCAGGCCCTGCACCTCGAGCACGGCATTGGTGGAGCGCTTGACCGGCGCGCTGGTCGAGACCTCCGTCAGCGCCACCGAGAATTTCGGGTCGTCCTGGTCGATGGCGAGGCTGCGCACCGAGCCGACGGGAATGCCGTTGAAGCGCACGGGCGAGCCGATCGACAGCCCGTTGGCCGAGCCCGGGATGCGGATGGCGAGCGGCGCCATCTCGCCGCTGCGGCCGAATTGCGACATCCAGTAGACGAAGCCGAAGGCGGCCGCGATCACGAAGATGGTGAAGAAGCCGACGAGGGCGTAGTTGGCTTTCGTTTCCATGACGGCTCCGGCTATCCTGCTCTAGGCCTCGCGCACGATGGAGCGCGCGCGCTTGCCCCTGAAATAGGACTGTACCCACGGGTCGTCGCAGGCCAGCATGTCCTCGATGGTTCCCTCGACCAGCACCCGCTTGTTGCCGAGCACGGCGATGCGGTCGCAGACCGAGAACAGGCTGTCGAGGTCGTGAGTCACCATATACACGGTCAATCCCAGGGTGTCGCGCAGTTTGGCGATCAGCTCGTCGAACTCGGCCGCGCCGACCGGGTCGAGCCCCGAGGTCGGCTCGTCGAGGAAGACGAGCGCCGGGTCGAGGGCGAGCGCCCGGGCGAGCGCGGCGCGCTTGATCATGCCGCCCGACAGTTCCGACGGGTACTTGTCGGCCGCCTCCGGCGCGAGCCCCACCAGCTCGACCTTCAGCCGCGCCAGCTCGTCCATCATCGCCTGCGGCAGGTCGAGATATTCGCGCATCGGCACCTGGATGTTCTCGCGCACGGTCAGCGAGGAGAACAGCGCGCCGTGCTGGAAGAGCACGCCGAGCTTCATGTCGAGCCGGAGGCGCTCCTCCTCGCTCGTCTCGTCGACGTCGACGCCGAAGATGCGGATGCGCCCGGCCCGGCGCGGCAGCAGGCGCAGCACCGTGCGCATCAGCACCGACTTGCCGGACCCCGACGCGCCGACGAAGCCGAGGATCTCGCCGCGGTAGATGTCGAGGTCGAGCTTGTCGAGCACGATGTTGCTGCCGAAGCCGACCGTCAGGCCCTCGACCGACAGCACCACCTCCTTCTGCACCGCGACCGCCTTGTCCATTGGCTCTCCTAGAAGTCGATCGCGGCGTAGAACATGGCGAAGAGGCCGTCGACCAGGATGACGACGAAGATCGCCTTGACCACCGAGGCCGTGACGCGGCGGCCGAGCGATTCGGCGCTGCCGCCGACCTTCAGCCCCTCCACCGAGGCGACGATGCCGATGATCAGCGCCATGAAGGGCGCCTTGATCATGCCGGAGACGACCGTCGACAGGTCGATCGCCTCCTTGAGGCGCGACAGGAACGTGTCGAAGGTGATGCCGGAATAGGACCAGGCGACGAGTGCCGCGCCGAAGAGCGCGGAGAAATTGGCGATGACGGTCAGCAGCGGCAGCGCCACCGTCAGGGCCACCAGCCGCGGGAAGACGAGCACGCCGACGGGGCTGAGCCCCATCACCTTCAGCGCGTCCACCTCCTCGCGCATCTTCATCGAGCCGATCTCGGCGGTGATCGCGCTGCCGGAGCGGCCGGCGATCATGATGGCGGTGAGCAGCACGCCCACCTCGCGCAGCTGAAGGATGCCGACGAGGTCGACGACGAAGATCTCCGCCCCGAAGTAGCGGAGCTGGAAGGCGCCCTGCTGGGCGATGATCGCGCCGATCAGGAAGGACATCAGCATGATGATCGGCACGGCGCGCACGCCCATCCGGTCGATCTGGTGGACGACCGCCGCCGGCGACACGCCGCTCTTGCGGCCGAGCTTCAACTGCGCGCCGCGCACCGTCGAGCCGAGGATGAACATGGCGGCGACGACGTCCTGCCAGATGTCGACCATCTGCTTGCCGAGGGGCGCGAAGACGCGCTGGAAGAGGGTCGCGGGCCTGCCCGGATCGCGGCGGGGCTCGGCGAGCCGCTCCGGCAGGGCGGCGATGAGGTCGGAATAGCGCGCGTCGCGGCCGTCGGTGACGCGCACCTCGCCGCCGGCCGACCGGCGGTCCGTGATGGCGCGGCGCAGCAGCCAGGCGCCGGCCGTGTCCATCGCCGCCACCTTGCTGAGGTCGATCTCCAGCGCCCCGCCCTGCCCGCGGCCGAGGTCGGAAAGCCGCTTGCTGGCGGCGACCGCCGTCATGTTGATCCACTCGCCGGAAAGGCGCCAGGCCTCGCCACCGTCCGCCAGGCGCTCCGTCGCGATCTCCGCCGATGTCTGGCCCTGTGTCTGGCCCTGTGCCTGGCCCGGTGCCTGGGTCGCGCCGCTCAAGTCTCTTGCATCTTCCGGTTCTGGGACAACATGCGTCCTGTCATACCGGCTCGCTTGCGTTCTGTCACGGGGCCGCCGCTATTCGGGGCCGAGCAGCGCCGCCCTGTCGCGCGGCGCGGCGAGCCGCCCGGCGACGACGCAGGCGAGCCCCGCCGCGGCGACGAGCGCCATCAGGTAGAAGCCGTCGACGCCGTACCAGGCGTAGATATAGCCGGAGGCGAAGGTGACGAGGGCCATGAAGATGCCGTTGTAGAAGAAATAGACCCCCTGCGCCGCCCCCTCCCTCTCCTCGGCGACGCGCTCGACGAGGCGGCTCTGCACGGCGATGTGCAGGATGGCGAAGGTGAAGGCGTGCAGGCATTGCAGCGCGAAATAGCCGGCAAAGCCCATGTCGGCCGGAAACAGCAGCCAGCGCCCGATCGTCACGAGACAGCCGAAGATCATCATCGTCCAGAGGTCGAATCGCCGCCGCAGGCTGGCGGCGAAGACGAAGAGCAGCACCTCGGCGAAGACGCCGGCGCTCCACAGCAGCCCGATCTCCGTGCCGCTGAAGCCGCGCTTGCTCCAGTAGATCGCCGAGAAGGCGTAGAGCATGGCGTGGCTGGCATTGACCAGCGCCACGCCGACCAGCATCAGCTGGATGTCGCGCTGGCGCAGCGTTCCGGCCGGGGAGACGGCGAGCGCGGCGATCGGCGAGGGCCGGCGCGGCCGGCCGATCCTGGGCGCGATCAGCGCGGCGAGCACCGTCAGCGCGAAGCAGAAGGCCATGGCCGGCAGCACGATCGCCCCGCCGTGGACCTCGGACAGCCAGCCGCCGGCCATCGTGGCGAGGATGAAGGCGAGCGAGCCCCACACGCGGATCCGTCCGTAGTCGACGTTCCAGCGCCGCACCCCGCTCAGCGCCACCGCGTCGGCGATCGGCATGTAGGGCGCGTAGACGATGCCCTGCAGCGAGTAGAGCAGCAGGATCGGCCAGAAGGCCTGCGTGGAAAAGAGCGCGAGCGCCGTCGCGAGCGACAGCAGGCCCGACCAGACGAGCACCGTCGCCCGGTCGTTGAGCCGGTCGGCATGGGCGCCGGCCGCCGGCGCCGTGAAGACGCGCACGAACAGCGGCACGGCGAGCACGATGCCGATCTGGAAATCGCTGATCGACAGGGTTTCCAGCCAGACCGGGAAGAAGGGCAGCGCGACGCCGTTGACCATCATCGGCGCCGAGAAGACGAGCGCCATGCGCACGGCGAAGAATCGCGGCGCGCCGGCGGTGAGGACGAACCCGGGAGGGGCGTTCATGACGGGAGACCTGCATGCTGGAACGTCGGCGGTTCTATCATGCCGACGTACGTACGCCAACTCGCCAGATCTGCGGGTCCGCGCGCCGGCCCTTCCCGCAACGTCCCGTCACAGGACTTTAAACGGGGCGGAACCTTCACGCGGCGGCACTTTCATGCAAGGAAGGGCCGAAGCAAATCGCATGATGGGCGGGAGAGACATGAGCACCGGCGACAAACCGAGGACACACAACGGACCCGTGAGCGGCGACATCGACCAGCAGGCGCTGTTCTTCCACCGCCATCCCCGTCCCGGAAAGCTGGAGATCAACGCCACCAAGCCGCTCGGCAACCAGCGCGACCTCGCGCTCGCCTATTCGCCGGGCGTCGCGGCCCCCTGTCTTGCGATTCGCGACGATCCGGCGTGCGCGGCCGACTACACGGCGCGCGCCAACCTCGTCGCCGTCGTCTCCAACGGCACGGCGGTGCTCGGCCTCGGCAATATCGGCCCGCTCGCCTCCAAGCCGGTGATGGAGGGCAAGGCCGTGCTCTTCAAGAAGTTCGCCGGCATCGACGTCTTCGACGTCGAGATCGACGCGCCGACGGTCGAGGAGATGGTGACCGTCATCTCGGCGCTGGAGCCGACCTTCGGCGGCATCAATCTCGAAGACATCAAGGCGCCGGAATGTTTCGAGGTCGAGCGGCGCCTGCGCGAGAAGATGGACATCCCCGTCTTCCACGACGACCAGCACGGCACCGCGATCATCGTCGCCGCCGCCGTCCTGAACGGGCTGGAGCTCGCGGGCAAGTCGCTCGCCGATGCGAAGATCGTCGCCTCCGGCGCCGGCGCGGCCGCGCTTGCCTGCCTCAACCAGCTCGTGGTGCTCGGCGCCCGGCGCGAGAACATCTGGGTCCACGACATCGAGGGCCTCGTCTACGCGGGCCGCGAGGCGCTGATGGACGAATGGAAGGCGGTCTACGCCCAGGCCTCCGACAAGCGCCAGCTCTCCGAGACGATCGACGGCGCCGACGTCTTCCTCGGCCTGTCGGCGGCGGGCGTGCTCAAGCCCGAGCTGCTCCAGCGCATGGCGGAGAAGCCGCTGATCATGGCGCTCGCCAACCCGACGCCGGAGATCATGCCCGAGGAGGCGCGCGCCGCCCGGCCGGACGCGATGATCTGCACCGGCCGCTCCGACTTCCCCAACCAGGTCAACAACGTCATCTGCTTCCCCTACATCTTCCGCGGCGCGCTCGATTGCGGCGCGCGCACGATCAACGAGGAGATGAAGATGGCGGCGGTCCGGGCGATCGCCGCGCTTGCCCGCGAAGAAGTCTCCGACGTCGCCGCGCGCGCCTATTCCGGCGACACGCCGGTGTTCGGGCCGAACTATCTCATCCCCTCGCCCTTCGACCAGCGGCTGATCCTCCGGATCGCCCCCGCCGTCGCCCGCGCGGCGGCCGAGACCGGCGTCGCGGCCCGCCCGATCGCCGATTTCGACGCCTATCTCGACCAGCTGAGCCGCTTCGTCTGGCGCTCGGGCCTGCTGATGAAGCCGATCTTCGCCGCCGCCAAGAAGGCCGCGAAGAAGCGCGTCGTCTTCGCCGAGGGCGAGGACGAGCGCGTGCTGCGCGCCGCCCAGGTGCTGCTGGAGGAGGAGATCGCCCAGCCGATCCTGATCGGCCGACCGCAGATCATCGAGGCGCGGCTGAAGCGCTACGGCCTGCGCATCCGCCCCGACGCCGACTTCGAGGTGGTCAACCCCGAGGGCGACCCGCGCTACCGCGACTATGTCGAGGACTATCTCGGCCTCGTCGGCCGGCGCGGCGTCATCCCCGAGGCCGCCCGCACCATCGTGCGCACCAACGCCACCGTCATCGGCGCGCTCGCCGTGCGCCGCGGCGAGGCCGACGCGCTGATCTGCGGCGTCGAGGGACGCTACGCCAAGCACCTGCGCGACGTCGGCCAGATCATCGGCAAGCGCGAGGGCGTGCTCGACTTCTTCGCCCTCAGCCTCCTGATCTCGCAGCGCGGCGCGACCTTCTTCACCGACACCTACGTCTCCTTCGACCCGACGGCCGAGGAGGTGGCGCAGATGACGGTGATGGCCGCGCAGGAGATCCGCCGCTTCGGCATCACGCCGCGCGCCGCCCTCGTCTCGCATTCGAACTTCGGCTCGCGCGATTCGGAGAGCGCCTTCAAGATGCGCCGCGCCATGGAGCTGGTGCGCGAGATGGCGCCCGAGCTGGAGGCCGACGGCGAGATGCACGGCGATTCGGCGATCTCGGAGCTTTTGCGCCAGCGCGTCATGCCGAACTCGACGCTGACCGGCGAGGCGAACCTCCTCGTCTTCCCGAGCCTCGACGCCGCCAACATCACGCTCGGCGTCGTCAAGACGATGACGGACGGCCTGCATGTCGGCCCGATCCTGCTGGGGGCGGCCCTTCCCGCCCACATCCTGTCGCCGTCGGTGACCTCGCGCGGCGTCGTCAACATGGCGGCCTTGGCGGTGGTGGAGGCCTCCTACCCGGATTGAGTGGCCTGCCCCCTCTGCCCTGCCGGGCTCTCCCCCTCAAGGGCAAGGCAATCGCATGTGGAATGCGGCGTCTCCGCTTCCCCTTCTCCCCGGCGGGGAGAAGGTGGCCCGAAGGGCCGGATGAGGGGGCAATACGCCGGCACGAACATGATTTTGCTCGGTGCGCCCCCTCATCCCGCTGCCGCGACCTTCTCCCCGGCGGGGAGAAGGGCAAGAAGCGCCCTCATAATTCCATATGCGATTGCCTTGCCCTCGAGGGGAAGATGGCCGGCAGGCCGGAGGGGCCTACGACTCTCCCCGGCGGGGAGAAGGGCAAGAAGCGCCCTCATAATTCCATATGCGATTGCCTTGCCCTCGAGGGGAAGATGGCCGGCAGGCCGGAGGGGCCTACGACTCTCCCCGGCGGGGAGAAGGGCAAGAAGCGCCCTCATAATTCCATATGCGATTGCCTTGCCCTCGAGGGGAAGATGGCCGGCAGGCCGGAGGGGCCTACGACTCCGGCTTCTTCAGCCGCGTCGACCACTCGTCGAGCCTGCCCGCCCCCACCGGCTTCCAAGGCGAGCCCTTGAGGCCGAGCCGGCCGCTGAGCCGTTCGAGCGACAGGGCGACGCGGTGCATGTTGCCGGCCACGAAGGGCAGCGAGGCGAGATGCAGGCCGGTGAACGGCAGGAACGGGTTGCGCCGGTGCGAGCCGTAGATCTCGATGCGCGTCGTCGCCTTGTAGCTCGGGCTGCGCGCATGGAAACCGTGCGTGTCGGCGACGATCAGCGTGTTGGCCCTGACGGTCATCTTGACCGGATCGCCGTAGCCGAGCGCGGCGAGCTCGTCGGCGCGGATGCGCAGCGAGCCGCGGGCGGAATACTTGTTGTCGATATGGTCGGCGTTCTCGCTGATCTTCCGCTCCCAGGCGAAGCGCTGCGGCGTCATCTCGTGCGAGCCCGGCACGTAGGCGAAGGGGCCGTCCTCCTCGCCGACGTCGCGCAGGAACAGCCAGGCCTTCGCCGTCGGATGGAACGTGTCGCTGTGCAGCACGGTCTGCGGATCGGTCGAGCCCTTCTCGACGGCCGAGGGCAGCGCCATCACCACCTGCACGACGAGCAGCGGCTGGCCGGCATGGGAGGAGACGTAGCGGATCAGGTTGGCGAGCCGCGGATCGTTGCGCGCCGCCTTGAAGCCCGGCAGGCCCTCGATATCGCGGTCGTCGATGGTCGCCCGGCGGGTGGCCGTCGCCCCCTGCACCATGTCGTAGCGGTCGAAATCGCGCTCGGCGACCTCCCGGGTCACGGCGGCGAAGACCTCCGGCGGCAGGAAGTCGTCGATCTGCACGTAGCCCTTCTCGGCATACTGGCGCCGGTGCTCGGGCGCGGCGAGGTGCTCGAGCCTGCGCCGCCGCCACGCCGCCATGCGCATGGCGAGCGCCACGCGTTTCTCGTGCAGCCCCTTGCCGTTCAGCCATTTGCTGCCGATGACGGGATTGTCCGCGAAGGACTTGGCGCCGGAGGCGAGCTGAAGCGCATAGAGGGGGCTCAATAGAATGGACGAAATCCGCATGGTACCTGCCTGTGATGGAATCCGCGATCGTGCAATCGGAAGTTCGCCACTCTGCCCCATCGGCGGTTGCGGATCAACGGCCGGATGGCGAAGGCGCGTTAATCACAAATGCGGGAGAACGTTGCGCTCGCGCGCCGCCGGCCTATGATAGGGGCGAACCGGCCGGCCATGGCCGCTCGATCAATCCGTACCGTCGGGATTCAGGGACGTGAGACCGCGCGCTCGCCTATTCATCGCCGTTCTGGCCGGCCTGCCGTTCCTGTCGGCGGGCAGCGCCGCTGCGGCGTCCGGCACGTGCGAGCGCCTGCGGGCGGAGCTTGCCAACCTGCCGCGCATCGTCGCCGACACGGCGAGCGCCCGCAAATATGCCGGCGCCATCGCCAGCCAGAACATCCAGCTGCGCAAGGCGCGGAGCGACATGAACCGCTTCGGCTGCGGCAGCCGCAGCGTGACGGTCATCGGCGGCCGCAACGCGGAGGCCTGCGGCACGCTTGCCGCCGTGATCGGCAAGATGGAGCGCAACCTGAAAATCCTCGACCAGAAGCGGCGGCAATACGCCGCCGGAGTCTCGACCCACGGCGCGCGCAACCGGCTGCACGCCGCGCTCGACGCCAACGGCTGCAACGGCGAGGATCCGGCACAGGTCATGCCGGCGGCGGCGACGGAGACGCTGCGCACGCTGAGCGACGAGGAACGCTCCGGCCTGTTCCAGGGCGTGCTGCCGGAGGGCGGCGAGCGCCTCGGGCTGCTCTCGCCCGGCAGGGGCGGCCACGGCAACCTCAGGACCGTCTGCGTGCGCACCTGCGACGGCGGCTTCTTCCCGATCTCCTCCGGCGCCACGCCGCTCGATTTCCGCCGCGACCAGAAGGTCTGCGCGATGATGTGCCCGCAGACCGAGACGGAGCTGTTCTATCATTCGCTGACCGGCGGGCAGGAAACCGGCGACATGACCTCGACCGTGACCGGCCGGCCCTATTCCACCCTGCCGAACGCCTTCGCCTACCGCACCCGCGACCTGTCGAAGCCCGGGACCTGCGGCTGCGACCTCTCGGCCTATTACCAGGAGATGATCCGCCGCGAGAAGGCGCTGGCGGCGACCGACGAGGCGACCGCGCGCATCGACGGCGGCAAGGATCGGGACCGGGCCGCCTCCGGCTCGATCACCGACATCCGCACCCTGCCCCGCGACACGCTTCCCCTCGGGGAGGCGGTGACCGCCAAGGCGCCCGTGCGCGCGGAGCGCGTCTACGATCCGGCCTCCAGCAAGGTGCGCGTCGTCGGCCCGCTTTTCCTGCCGGCCGACGAATCGGCCATCGACCTCGGCCGCCCCGCCGATGCCGGCGTCAACTGACCGCGACGGTCCCCCGACACGATCCGATCTGCGAGCCTCCACGCCTTGCGGCCTGTGCGAAAAGGCCTTTCAGGCTTCCGGCGCATAGCGCACGAAGGCGAAGCGGCGGCCGTCCGGCGCCCAGTTCGGCACGTTGATCGTCCCCTGCCCGCCGAACAGCGCGAAGAGCACGCGGGCATCGCCGCCGTCCATGTCCATCAGCCGCAGCCGCACGTCGCGGTCGCGCGGATGGTCGAACACGTCGCCGTCGTAGGAGAGCACCAGCAGGTGCCGCCCGTCCGGCGAGGGATGCGGGAACCAGTCGCCGTAGGGACTGTCGGTGATGCGCGTCGGCTCGCTGCCGTCCGGGCGGATGCGCCAGATCTGCATGCGGCCGGTGCGGCTGGAGTTGAAGTAGATCCATTCGCCGTCCGGCGACCAGTCCGGCCCGTCGTTGCGGCCCTCGCCGGAGGTGAGCCGCCGCTCCTCGCCGCCCGCGACGGAGATCGTGTAGATGTCGAAGAGATCGTCGCGGATGCCGCAATAGGCGAGCTCGCGCCCGTCCGGCGACCAGCCGTGCCAGTAGGACGGCAGCCTGGTCGTGACGAGCCGCGGCGTGCCGCCCTCCGCCGGCAGCACGTAGATCGCCGACCTGCCGAATTCCGTCTTGTCGCTGATCGCCAGCAGGCGTCCGTCCGGCGACAGCCCGTGGTCGTTGTTGCAGCGGGTGGCGAAGCCCGTGTCGATGCGCACCGGCTCCCCGCCGTCGAGCGACAGCCGGTAGAGCAGCCCGTCGCCGTTGATGACGAGGAACCGCCCGTCGCGCGAAAAATTCGGCGCCTCCACCAGCCGCTCCGTCTGCCAGACGACGCGCGTCTCACCCGTGACGACGTCGAAGATCTCGACGGAGCTGCGCATCCTCATCCCCGGTCGCGGAAGCGGTTGGTGATCGGGTAGCGGCGGTCGCGGCCGAAATTCTTCCTGGTGATCTTCACGCCGGGGGCGGACTGGCGGCGCTTGTACTCGGCGATGTAGAGCAGGTGCTCGACCCGGTGCACGGTCGCCTCATCATGGCCGCGCGCGACGATCTCCTCCGTGCCCATCTCCAGCTCCACCAGGCATTCGAGGATGTCGTCGAGCACCGGATAGGGCGGCAGCGAATCCTGGTCGGTCTGGTTGGGGCGGAGCTCCGCCGACGGCGCCTTGTCGATGATGTTGGCGGGGATCACCTCGCCGGAGGGCCCGAGCGCGCCCGGCGGCACGTGGGCGTTGCGCCAGCGCGACAGCGCGTAGACCTGCATCTTGTAGAGGTCCTTGATCGGGTTGAAGCCGCCGTTCATGTCGCCGTAGAGCGTGGCGTAGCCGACCGACATCTCCGACTTGTTGCCGGTCGTCACCACCATCGCGCCGAACTTGTTGGAGATCGCCATCAGGATCGTGCCGCGCGCGCGGCTCTGCAGGTTCTCCTCCGTAATGCCGGCCTCCGTGCCCTCGAAGAGCTCCGACAGCGCCGAGAGGAAGCCGCCCACCGGCGCCTCGATCGGCACGATGTCGTAGCGGCAGCCGAGCGCGCGTGCGCAGGCCGACGCGTCCACCAGCGATTCGGCCGAGGTGTAGCGGTAGGGCAGCATGACGCAGCGCACCCGCTCCTCGCCGAGCGCGTCGACGGCGATCGCCGCGCAGATCGCCGAGTCGATGCCGCCCGAAAGCCCGAGCACGACCGTCTTGAAGCCGTTCTTGTTGACGTAGTCGCGGAAGCCCAGCATGCAGGCGCGGTAGTCCGCCTCCTCGCGCTCGGGGATCTTCGACATCGGCCCGGCATCGCACGCCCAGCCGTCGCGGCACCGGCGCCAGGTGGTGAGCGCGATCGTCTCCTCGAACTGGCTCATCTGGAAGGCGAGCGTCTTGTCGGCGTTGAAGGCGAAGCTCGCGCCGTCGAAGACGAGCTCGTCCTGGCCGCCGAGCTGGTTGGCGTAGAGCATCGGCAGGCCGGTCTCGATCACCTGCTTCAGCACGACCTGGTGGCGGACGTCGACCTTGCCGCGATAGTAGGGCGAGCCGTTCGGCGACAGCAGGATCTCCGCGCCGCTCTCGGCGAGCGTCTCGCAGACGCCGAGCTCGCCCCAGATGTCCTCGCAGATCGGGATGCCGAGGCGCACGCCGCGGAAATTCACCGGGCCCGGCATCGCGCCCTGGTCGAAGACGCGCTTCTCGTCGAACTCGCCGTAGTTCGGCAGGTCCACCTTGTCGCGCACGGCAAGCACCCTGCCCGCGTCGAGCACCGCCGCGGAATTGTAGCGGCCGGTCTCGTCCTGGCGCGGGAAGCCGACGATGACGCCGGGGCCGCCGTCGGCCGTGTCGGCGGCGAGCGCCTCGACGGCGCGCCGGCAGGCCTTCAGGAAGGCGGGCTTGAGCACGAGGTCCTCCGGCGGATAGCCGGACAGGAACAGCTCCGTCAAAAGCAGGAGGTCGGCGCCCTGCGAGGCGGCGTCGGCGCGCGCGGCGCGCGCCTTGGCGAGGTTGCCGGCGACGTCGCCGACGATCGGGTTCAGTTGTGCGACCGCGATGCGCAGCGTCGCCTTTTCCGTCTTCGAATTCATCTCAGCCGATCCGTCTCCTGCTGCCCTGCGCGCCGCCGCGGCGGACGCCGAACAAGCTCTTTAGAGCATGCGGCACCGTTTGGGAATGAACCGGCCGGCGATTGCCTCATCGCAACAGGGGGAACCAAAACGGTGGGGCCGCGTTGGCCAATCCATTCATCCCCTGTTCAACATGACACTTCTATGACAGGGGTACGAAACTTTCATGAAAGTTTGGAGACGGCCTTGGCCCTTTGGAATACCAGCGCGACGGCGATACCCGCAACCGAGGGCCTGCAGGCCGGCGCGGACGCGCTCGCGCGCCCGGTGCGGGTGCTCGCCGCCGTCGCCGGCTCGCTCGCCGTCTCCCTCCTGCTGGCGCTTGCGACGGTCGCCGCCGTCGAGCTCCTCACCCGCGGCTCGGTCGAGGCGACCTACGCGTTCCTCACCAATGCCGAGCAGCCGGGCTGGGCGACGCTCGGCGTCTTCTTCCTCGCCTATCTCGCCATCGACGCGCTGATCGGCCGGCAGCACAAGGCGGTGCTGATCGTCTCGCCGCTGATGCTGCTGATGGGCGTGATCTCGCAGCAGAAGCAGGTCTTCCTCACCGACCCGCTCTACCCGACGGACCTTCTCTTCGGCCGCCAGATCATGGAGCTGATGCCCGTGCTGGTGCAGGACCGGCCCTGGACGGCCGTCGGCCTTGGCCTCGGCGCGCTCGCCGCCGTCGCGGCGCTCGTCGGCCTCTGGATCTTCGCCTGGCGCCGCTTCCGGCCGCTGACCCGCAGGGAACGCCTCTCCCGGCTCCTGGTCGCGCTGCCGCTGCTTGCGGGCTTCGCGTCGATCATGGACTACAACGACTTCTCCTGGGTGCGCGACCGGCTGAAGATCTACCCGATCCTCTGGGACCAGGCCGAGAACTACCGCCACAACGGCTTCACGATGGCCTTCGCCATCAACCTGCCGATGGCGAACGTCAAGGCGCCGGCGGGCTACACGGCGGACGCCATCGACCGCATCCCGACCAAGGTGCTGCCGGCCGGCACCAGCCACCGCGGCAAGCCCGACGTCATCGTCGTCATGAGCGAGTCGCTGTGGGACCCGACCCGCATCGAGAGCGTGAAGCTGTCCGCCGACCCGATGCCGGTCATCCGCGAGAACATGGGCGGCCACGTCTTCTCGCCGGAATTCGGCGGGCTCACCGCCAATATCGAGTTCGAGGCGCTGACGGGCTTCTCCAACGCCTTCCTGCCGACGGGCTCCATCCCCTACCAGCAATATGTCCGCAAGCCGATCCCCTCGCTTGCGACCTTCTTCCGCGCCGAGGGCTATGCGACGCGGGCGATCCACCCGTTCAGCGGCTGGTTCTGGAACCGCACCAACGTCTACCAGGCCTTCGGCTTCGACACGTTCAAGGACGTGGAGGCCATGCCGCCGCTCGCCAGGCGCGGCAACTTCACCTCCGACATGGCGCTGACGAAGGAGATCATGCGCCAGGCGGACACGCAGAGCGGCCCGTTCTTCTTCTTCGCCGTGACGCTGCAGGGCCACGGCCCCTACGAGGTCGGCCGCTACGCGAAGAACACGATCGGCGTCGAGGGCGGCCTCGATGCGCGCGACACGCAGGTGCTCGCCACCTACACGCAGGGCGTCAAGGAGGCCGACGACAGCCTGAAGGTGCTGATGGACTGGGCGAGCGCGCGCGACCGCGAGACGATCATCGTCGTCTTCGGCGACCACCTGCCGCCGCTCAACACCGTCTACAGGAATTCCGGCTACATGCCGGGCGTCACCGCCTCGCGCAAGGGCACGGTCGAGCAGATGAAGAAGGAGCACGAGACGCCCCTCGTCATCTGGTCGAACAAGACCGGCCCGCGCAAGGACATCGGCACGGTGAGCCCCGCCTTCCTCTCCTACCACATCCTCAAGGAAGCGGGCTACGAGCACCCCTACTACACCGGCTTCCTCGGCGACGTGCGCGAGAAGCTGAGCGTGATCGACCGCTACATGCTGGTCGACACCGCCGGCAGGGCGACGACGGAATGGTCGCGCGGCAAGTCGGTCGATCCGCTGCTGAAGGATTTCCGCCTGCTCCAGCACGACATGATGTTCGGCCGGCAGCGCGGCCTGGAGCGCTTCTTCGAATCCCACGCCGACATGATGGCCGCGGGCTTCTGAGCGGGCGGCTCAGCGCCCCTGCGGATAGCGCGGCGCGTCGTCGGCGATCTCGTAATAGTCGCCCTTGTCGTCGCAGAAGATGTGGTAGCCGATCGCAAGGCCGGTCGGCTTGTCGAGGCTGCCCGCCATGATCGAGGTGTAGTCGAGCCCGTCGCCCTTCCAAAACAGCGCCGAGCCGCAGGTGCGGCAGAAGCCCCGCGACGCGGTGTCGCTCGCCCGGTACCAGGTGAGGTTCTCCCCGCCTTCGAGGAAGAAGGCGTCGTCGCGCACGTTCGTCGCGGCGTAGTGATGGCCGCTCTGCCTGCGGCACTGGCCGCAGTGGCAGGCGATCACGTCGCGCAGCGGCCCCGTCGTGCGGAACCGCACCGCGCCGCACAGGCACCGCCCCGTATGCTCCTCGCCCATCGCATCCTCCCGAACAAAGATCGGGCCAGCTTTGCCAGCCGGCCCGGTCCTGTCAAATGCAGCTTTCTGAATGCAGGCATCAGTTCCGCTGATGGACGGAACCGAAGCGCGAACGAAAGGCGATCAGGCGTTCACCACCATGCGCTTCTCGTCGCGGCCGCCCTTCATGCGCTCGGCGAGAAGGAAGGCGAGCTCCAGCGCCTGGTCGGCGTTGAGGCGCGGGTCGCAATGGGTGTGGTAGCGGTCGGCGAGGTCGTCGCCCGACAGCGCGCGCGCGCCGCCCGTGCACTCGGTCACGTCGTTGCCGGTCATCTCGACATGGATGCCGCCCGGATGCGTGCCCTCGGCGCGGTGGATCTGGAAGAAGCTCTCGACCTCCGACAGGACCCGCTCGAACGGCCGCGTCTTGTAGTTGTTGAGCGTGATCGTGTTGCCGTGCATCGGGTCGCAGGACCAGACGACCTTCTTGCCCTCGCGCTCGACCGCGCGGATGAGGCGCGGCAGGTTGTCGGCGACCTTGTCGTGGCCGAAGCGGCAGATCAGCGTCAGCCGGCCCGGCTCGTTGGCGGGGTTCAGGAGGTCGATCAGCTCCAGGAGGCCGTCGCCGGAGAGCGACGGGCCGCACTTGAGGCCGATCGGGTTCTTGATGCCGCGGCAATATTCGACGTGGGCGTGGTCGGGCTGGCGCGTGCGGTCGCCGATCCAGATCATGTGGCCAGAGGTGGCGTACCAGTCGCCGGAGGTGGAATCGACGCGCGTCAGCGCCTGCTCGTAGCCGAGCAGCAGCGCCTCGTGGCTGGTGAAGAAGTCGGTCTCGCGCAGCGACGGGTTGTTCTCCGCCGAGATGCCGATCGCCTTCATGAAGTCCATCGTCTCGGAGATCCGGTCGGCGAGCTTGCGGTAGCGCTCGGCCTGCGGCGAGTCCTTGACGAAGCCGAGCATCCACTGGTGCACGTTCTCCAGGTTGGCGTAGCCGCCCATCGCGAAGGCGCGCAGAAGGTTCAGCGTCGCGGCCGACTGGCGGTAGGCCATGATCTGCCGTTCCGGATTGGGGATGCGCGCCTCTTCCGTGAACTCGATGCCGTTGATGATGTCGCCGCGATAGGAGGGCAGCGTCACGTCCCCCTGCTTCTCGACGCCCGAGGAGCGCGGCTTGGCGAACTGGCCGGCGATGCGGCCGACCTTCACGACGGGCTGCTGGGCGCCGAAGGTCAGCACGACGGCCATCTGCAGGAAGGCGCGGAAGAAGTCGCGGATCGTGTCGGCGCCGTGCTCGGCGAAGCTCTCGGCGCAGTCGCCGCCCTGCAGCAGGAAGCCCTTGCCCTCGGCGACGTTGGCGAGCGCGCTCTTCAGGCGGCGCGCCTCGCCGGCGAAGACGAGCGGCGGAAACTTCGCAAGGCGCTCTTCGGTCGCCGCCAGCGCGGCGAGATCGGGATAGTCCGGAACCTGCTGGATGGGCTTCTGCCTCCAGCTGCTCGGCGTCCAATTCTGTGCCATGGTACTCACCTGTCCTCGGACGCCCCGGGGAGCGCCCCTGCATTGAAAGATGCGGGCTTATAAACCGTTACATGGTCCTTGCATAGCCGCCGTTCCAGCCCCGGACCGTCAGGCCCGCTCGCCGTTCACCACGCGGTAGCTCGGCTGGTACATGGTCACCAGCTCCTCCGCCGCCGTCGGGTGCACGGCCATGGTGCGGTCGAAGTCGTCCTTGGTGCAGCCGGCCTTGAGCGGGATGCCGAGAAGCTGCGCCATCTCGCCCGCCTCGTGGCCGAGGATATGCGCGCCCACGACCTTGCGGTCGGCGGCGTTGACGATGAGCTTCATGATCGTCCGCTCGGCGCGGCCCGACAGCGTCGCCTTCATCGGCCGGAACTCGGCGCGATAGACCTCGATCGCCGGGAAGGCCTTCGCCGCCGCCTCCTCGCTCATGCCCACGGTGCCGATCTCGGGCTGCGAGAAGACGGCGGTGGCGATCAGGTCGTGGTCGGGCGAGACGGGATTGCCGCGCAGTTCCGTCTCGACGAAGCACATCGCCTCGTGGATCGCCACGGGGGTGAGCTGCACCCGGTCCGTCACGTCGCCGAGCGCGAAGATGCTCGCCACGCTGGTGCGCGAATAGGGATCGACGACGATCGCGCCCCTGGCGTCCGTCTCGACGCCGGCCTTGTCCAGGCCGAGGCCCTCGGTGTTCGGCGTGCGGCCGAGCGCCAGCATCACCCGGTCGACGGTGAGCGTGCCGTTGTTCTTCGTGGTCGCGGCGCGGCGGCCGTCCTCCGTCGCGCTCACCGCGAGGATCAGGTCCTCGCAGAGCACGCGGATGCCCTTCGCCTCCATCGCCGCATGCAGGCCGCGGCGCATGTCCTGGTCGAAGCGCGAGAGGATCTCCTTGCCGCGATAGATCAGCGTCGTCTCGACGCCGAGGCCGTGGAAGATGTTGGCGAATTCGACGGCGATGTAGCCGCCGCCGGCGATCAGGATCGACTTCGGCAGTTCCGGAAGGTCGAAGGCCTCGTTGGAGGTGATGCAGAGCTCGTGGCCCGGCAGGTCGACATGCGGCGTCGGCCGGCCGCCGACGGCAATCACGATGCGCTCGGCCGTCACCTCCTCGCCCGTCGCGCAGAGCCGCACGCCGTTCGGGCCGGTCAGCTCGGCGCGGGTGTCGAGGAGGCTCGCGCCGGCATTCTCGAGCCCCTTGCGGTAGAGCCCCTCGAGCCGGGTGATCTCCTTCTCCTTGGCGGCGACGAGCGCCTGCCAGTCGAAGCGGGTCTCGCCCACCTGCCAGCCGAAGCCGGCGGCATCCTCGAAATGCTCGGGGAACTGCGAGGCGTAGACGTAGAGCTTCTTCGGCACGCAGCCGCGGATGACGCAGGTGCCGCCGTAGCGGTATTCCTCGGCGATCGCCACCTTCCTGCCCATCGCCGCCGCGAGCCGCGCGCTGCGCACGCCGCCCGAGCCCCCGCCGATGACGAAGAGATCGTAGTCGAATGCCGGCATGGACGGTCTCCCGAATGCAATTCCAGCAAAAATGTGCAAGCGGCTTTGCGTCCGGAACTGCGTGAAGCGAAGGCAGGCGGGGCTCCGGCGACAGGTGCCGCCGGAGGAAGCGGTGTTACTGCTGCGGCTGGGCTTCGCCGCCTTCCGGCGCGGCGCCGACGACGGTCTGCAGCTTCTTGCCGCTCTCGTCGGCGAGGTCGCGCTGGATGCCGGACGCCCAGATCTCGGCGGCGCGCACCAGCTCGCGCGTGGCGATCGGTCCGTCCTTGAGCAGCTTCTTGCCGACCGGCGAGGAGTAGAAGTCGGCGATCGCCTTCAATTCCTCCTGGCTGAAGGTCTTGGCGTAGATCGTCGCGGCCTCGCGCTCGAGGTCGGCGCGGCGCGGCGCCAGCGCCAGCGCCTGCTCGTCGACGACGGCGTTGATCTCGGGCTCGTGATTCGGCGAGGCCTGGATCAGCGAGGCCTTGAGGCGCTCGGCCAGCCCCGGCAGGATGTTGTCGAAGTTCACCGTCGCGCCGAGCGCGTCGATCGCGGCGCGGGCGACCTTGATCTGGTCTTCCGTCACGTCCTGCGCCTTGACCGCGCCGGTGAGCCCGGCCGTGACGACGAGCGTTGCGGCAAGGGTCCGGCCGAAACCAGCGATGTTGATCATGTTGGTCAGTGCTCCTGTCTAGTCTTTCGCCGTCAGCGTGCGCGCGCCGGCCGGACCGGCGATGATGGCAAGCGACGCCATGTTGATGAACAACCCGTTTTCCACGACACCGGGAATGAAATTGAGGCTTCCGGCCAGCGCATCTGCATCAGGAATGCGGCCAAAAGATGCGTCGAGAATGTAGTGTCCGCCGTCCGTCGTGAACGGGTCGCGGCCGGCCATGCGCAGCTCGAGCGGGCCGGAAAGGCCGAGCCGTGCGGCCGTCTTCTCGATGGCGATGCGGGTGGCGACGAGGCCGAAGGGATTGACCTCGATCGGCAGCTTGAAGGCGCCGAGCGTGTCGACCACCTTGCTCTCGTCGGCGATCACGATCATGCGGGCGGAGGCCGCCGCGACGATCTTCTCGCGCAGCAGCGCGCCGCCGCCGCCCTTGATCAGCCGCAGGCTCCCGTCCACCTCGTCGGCGCCGTCGACGGTGAGATCGAGCTCCGGCAGCTCGTCGAGCGATTTCAGCGGCACGCCGAGCTCGACGCAGAGTCGCGCGGTGCGCTCGGAGGTCGGAACGCCCTCCACCTTCAGCCCGTCGGCGACCCGTTCGGCGAGCAGCCGCACGAATTCCTCCGCGGTCGAGCCGGTGCCGATGCCGAGACGCATGCCGTCTTCCACATGGGCAAGCGCGGCTTCGGCCGCCTTGATCTTCATTTCCCGGGCGTCCATGCGCCGAAAGCTCCCTGAGGGTCGTCTGCGGCCGGACGGGCCGGCCGCGGATTGCGATCCGACACTTACACGCCCTCCGCCGCAAACGAAAGCCCTAAACGGGCGACCGCGCCGGCCCGCGGCGGGGAAAGGATTGCAAAAGCGGCCCCCATCCCTTACCGGGAAATCCCGCCCGTCCCTCATCCGCAAAGGTCCGCCCGCATGTCCGCTCCCCTTGTCGTCTTCGATCTCGACGGTACGCTCATCGACACCGCCCAGGACCTGGTGGCGAGCCTAAACCACACGATCTCGCTCGAAGGACTCGAGCCGGTCGGCCTCGACGACCTCACCTGGCTCGTCGGCCACGGCGGCCAGGTGATGATCCGCCGCGCCTTCTCGCTGCGCGGCCGCGAGCTCGCCGAAGGCGACCTGGAGCGCATGCTGGGCGTCTTCGTCGAGCACTATGCCGGGGCGATGCCGGGCGTCTCCGCCCCCTATCCGGGTCTCGTCGCGGCCATGGACCGGCTCTCCGGCGCCGGCTTCCGGCTCGCCGTCTGCACCAACAAGATGGAGATGCTCGCCCGCCGGCTGATCGACGAGCTGGGGCTGTCGCCGCGCTTCTCGGCGATCACCGGCGGCGACACGTTCACCGTCCGCAAGCCCGACGCCGAGCACCTGCTCGGCACGGTGCGGCGGGCGGAGGGCGATCCCGCCCGCACCGTCATGGTCGGCGACAGCCTCAACGACGTCCTGGTCGCCCGCAATGCCGGCGTGCCGTCGATCGGCGTGCCCTTCGGCTATTCGGACGTGCCCGTCGCCGAGCTCGACCCGACGCACGTGATCTCCCATTTCGACGAACTGACGCCCGACCTCGTCGACCGGCTGCTGTCGCGCTGAAAGCCCCCTCATCCGGCCCTTCGGGCGACCTTCTCCCCGGGGGGAGAAGGAAATAGCCGCCGACGTCTCGTTTCCGCCCTTCTCCCCGCCGGGGAGAAGGTGCCGGCAGGCGGATGCGGGGGGAATTTCCGAATGCTTCCGCCTACCTCACCCTTCCACCTGCCGCGCCGCCTTCGTCGCGGCGAAGGCCTTGCGCATGTAGTCGTCGCGGCCGTAGACGTCGTCGAAATACTCGACCGTGCCGTCCTTGTCCGGCCAGGCGGTGAAATAGGCGATGTAGATCGGGATGTCGGCCTTGACGCCCACCGCCTTGTTGCGGCCGCCGGCGATCTCCGCGCCGACCGCCTCCACCGTCGTGCCGAGCACGGCCGCCGCCATCCGGCGCGGCTCGGCAAGCCGCACGCAGCCGTGGCTCAGCGCCCGCATGTCCCGTTTGAAGAAGCTCTTCGACGGCGTGTCGTGCATGTAGATGGCGTGGCTGTTCGGGAACAGGATCTTCAGTTCGCCGAGCGCGTTGTCGCTGCTCGGCGGCTGGCGCACGGAGACGCCCGCCGTCGAGCCGTACCAGTCGACCGCCGAGGAGGAGACCGCGCGCCCGCCGACCGACACCTCGTAGCCCATCCGGTCGAGATAGGACGGGTCGGAGCGCAGCTTCGGCAGCATCTCGTTGATGATGATCGACTGCGGCACGCCCCAGGACGGGTTGAACTCGACGGTGCGGATGCGGTCCTCGAAGAAATAGGTCTGGTTCGCCTTCGAGCCGACGACCACGCGCATCGAGAACTGCTCGGCGCCGTTCTCGTGGTAGTAGACCGTGTAGGCCGGCTGGTTGATGAAGACGTGGCGCGGGCCGAGATCGGCCGGCAGCCAGCGCGCCTGCTCCATCGCCACCTCCAGCTTGGCGATCCTGCCTTCGAGCGAATCGCCGCCCGTCAGGAGGCGGATCGACGCCTTGCCGACGATGCCGTCCGGCTTCAGCCCCTTCTCCTTCTGGAACGCCTCGACCAGCGCCACGAGCTCGGGCGTGTAGTCGGGCGTGCCGCCGTAGCCGGCGATCGTCGCCGCATGCTCGGCCTTCAGCGCCTCGGAGCCGTGCCGGACGATGCCCTTGACGACATTGGCGAGCTCCGGGCTCGACTGGCCGGGCTTCAGCAGCGTGCCCTCGGCGATGGTGATGCGGTCCTCCGCGCCCGAGGCGGCCTTCAGCCGCGCCAGCTCCGCCTTCAGCGCCTGGAAATGGGCGCCCGCCGGCGAGCGGCTTTCGAGATAGGCGGCGACGTCGTTGCTCAGCGCGACGTTGCGCAGCGCCGCGACGAGGTTCACCTCCTTGCGCTTGAAGTCGTGGTAGCCGGAGATGCGGTTCGGGTCGATCCGCCCGCGCACGGCGTCGAGCACATAGGTCGCGACCGCCGCCGACAGGCGCAGCTCGAACGTCGCGAGCGCGCGGTGGCGGCTCGCCATGTCGGCCGCGTCGAACGTGTCGTCCGGAACGGCGACGGCGTAGTCCGCCGGGTCGAGCCCGACGGCGGCCGCGTCGGCGAGCACGGCGAGCGCGGCGCGCGCCCGGGCGTTGACGGCCGTGCCCCCGACCCAGAGCGGCTTGCGGTTGTCGGCATAGAAGGTCTCGACGGCCTTGGCGCTTTCGGCCGGCGCGCGCACGTCGACGCTCGCGAACGCGGCGCGCACGCCCGCGTCGTCCGGATGGCGGATCGACGACTGGCCTTCGCTGGCGATCGAGGCCGTCACCACCGGGTCGGCGAGCTTCTCGACGGCGATGCGCTTCAGCCCGTCGGCCTTGTAGGTGTAGTAGCGCGGGCCGGTGACGCGCGGCGGCTCGGCCGTGCGCTTCGTCTCGCCCTTCTGGCCGGGCAGTCCGATGCCCTGCGAGACGCCGGGCAGCGGCTCGGCCTTCTGCTGGCGCTTGCCGCGCAGGATGTCCATCAGGGTCAGCGAGCTTGCGGAGGCCGGCGTCGCGTCGAACGTGGCGAAGGCGCAGGAAAGCGCCAGCGCGGCCATGGCCGCAGTCTTGGTCAATCTCATCTGTATTCCAATCCCCGACGGGAAACCCGATTCCGTGACGGCGCCCGAACCAGCAGGCCGGGAAGTTATAGGAAAGGATGGTGAATGAAAAGAAAACGCCCCATCCCCCATCCCTGCGGCGACCGCCGCGCGGACCGCTGTGCCGGACACGGATGACGGCCGGTAAAAATTTGATTTCGATCGCGATTTTTCGCGGCGGCCGGCGGAAATCCCCGACGCGCCGCCCGCGGCCTGCGCAAAACCGGCGGACGCTTGTGACGCAAAAGGCACAGCCGCCGCAGCGTCGGGCGGCAGGCGGCCGCTAATCGATTTTAACCGAAAGTCTCGCCCGCAAGCGCCCCCGCTCCCCTTTACAAGCGGGTCGCAGATGGGCCAGAGAAAGGCCGATTTCGCGCCGGCCGTCCCACCATGCGGCGACGGGCCGGCGGCAGGACGCAAGGGCATGGGCAAGGCGGAAGGCACGATGACGACGCGCACGGAAACGGATACATTCGGCGAAATCGAGGTGGACGGCAGCCGCTACTGGGGCGCGCAGGCCGAGCGCTCGCGCGGCAATTTCAGGATCGGCTGGGAGAAGCAGCCGCTGTCGGTCGTCCGGGCGCTCGGCATCGTCAAGCAGGCCGCCGCGCGTGCCAACATGGAGCTCGGCCGCCTCGACCCGAAGCTCGGCGAGGCGATCGTCGCCGCCGCGCAGGAGGTGATCGACGGCAAGCTGGACGACCACTTCCCGCTCGTCGTCTGGCAGACGGGCTCCGGCACCCAGTCCAACATGAACGCCAACGAGGTCATCTCCAACCGGGCGATCGAGATGCTCGGCGGCACCATGGGCTCGAAGAAGCCGGTGCATCCGAACGACCACGTCAACATGAGCCAGTCGTCGAACGACACCTATCCGACGGCCATGCACATCGCCTGCGCCGAGCGCATCGTCCACGACCTCATCCCGGCGCTGAAGCACCTGCACGCCGCGCTGGAAGCCAAGGTCAAGGCCTTCGACCACATCATCAAGATCGGCCGCACGCACACGCAGGACGCGACCCCGCTGACGCTGGGCCAGGAATTCTCCGGCTACGCCGCGCAGGTCGCCTCCTCGATCGCCCGCATCGAGCTGACGCTGCCGGGGCTGTGCGAGCTCGCCCAGGGCGGCACCGCCGTCGGCACGGGCCTCAACGCCCCGGTCGGCTTCGCCGAGAAGGTGGCCGAGCATATCGCCGCCATCACCGGCATCGCCTTCAAGACCGCGCCGAACAAGTTCGAGGCGCTCGCCGCCCATGATTCGATGGTCTTCTCGCACGGCGCGATCAACGCCGCCGCCGCCGCCCTCTTCAAGATCGCCAACGATATCCGCTTCCTCGGCTCCGGCCCGCGCTCGGGGCTCGGCGAGCTGGCGCTGCCGGAGAACGAGCCCGGTTCCTCGATCATGCCGGGCAAGGTCAACCCGACCCAGTGCGAGGCGCTGACGCAGGTCTGCGTGCAGGTCTTCGGCAACCATGCGGCGCTGACCTTCGCCGGCAGCCAGGGCCATTTCGAGCTCAACGTCTACAACCCGCTGATGGCCTACAACTTCCTGCAGTCCGTGCAGCTCCTTTCCGACGCGGCGGTCTCCTTCACCGACAATTGCGTGACCGGCATCGAGGCGCGCGAGGACAACATCAAGGCCGCGCTCGACCGCTCGCTGATGCTCGTCACCGCGCTCGCGCCGAAGATCGGCTACGACAACGCCGCGAAGATCGCCAAGACCGCCCACAGGAACGGCACGACGCTGCGCGAGGAGGCCGTCGGCGGCGGCTACGTCACCGACGCGGAATTCGACGAGGTCGTCCGGCCGGAAAAGATGATCATGCCGGGCTGATCCCCTCTCCCGCCCTTCACCATGCGAAAGGCCGCGACCCCCTGGTTTCGCGGCCTTTCGCATCTCTCGCATTACGTTACGGAAGTGCGTTTCGTTAATACTTCCCAAAGCATTTTACTTATATTTTGGGGTCCGCGAGCAAACGAGAGCGGTCAGGAGCAGCCGACATGAACACGGCAGTCGCGCAGAGGGTACAGGTGCCGGACATCGCGGCACAGGTGACGTATGCCATGCGCATCATGGGTGTCTCGCCCATTCCGCGCAACTACGAGCTGTTCTACGAGGCCTATATCGGCTCCAATCCCAAGCTGACGCGCGAACTGGCGGCCCTCGGCAGCAAGGCCTCGCAGGAGGAGCTCGACGCGATCGGCGCGCAGTATTTCGGCCATCACCACCGCACGGAGGCCATCGACGGCGCCCACACCAAGCTCGTCGGCGAGCTCGAAGGGCTGCTGCGCCTGCTCAAGCAGGAGCAGACCTCGCTCGAAAGCTACACCAAGCTGCTCGACGAGACCTTCCTGCGCATCACCAGCAAGAACACGGCGAGCGTCGACATCCTGAAGAGCGTCATCGGCGTGCTGACGGAGGCGACGGGCGACACCATCTCGCAGGGCAAGGAGATGGTGGAGAACGTCGTGCAGAAGTCGCGCGAGATGGACGTCGTGCGCAAGGAGCTCGACGAGTACAAGCGCATCGCCAACACCGATTCGCTGACCCAGCTCTCCAACCGCCGCGCCTTCGACGACAAGCTCTCGGCGATCTACAACACCTCGATGACGCGCAACGTCACCGCGCTGATCCTCGCCGACATCGACCATTTCAAGAAGATCAACGACACCTACGGCCATCCCGTCGGCGACAAGATCCTCGCCTCGGTGGCGAGCCTCATCCGCGCCAACGTGCGCAAGGACATCTTCGTCGCCCGCGCCGGCGGCGAGGAGTTCGCGCTGGTGATCGAGGGCAACACCGAGGAGGAGGCGATGACGATCGCCGAGCGCATCCGCATCGCGCTCGAGAACACGCCCTTCAAGAATTCCAGGACCGGCGTCAACTACGGCCCGATCACCATCTCGCTCGGCCTGTGCATGGCCTCCGAGGCGGAAGGCCCGGGCGAGCTCTATTCCAAGGCCGACATCGCCCTCTACTGCGCCAAGAACGGCGGGCGCAACCGCACCATGGCCTTCGAGGAGGGCATGAAGAAGGACTTTTCCAAGAGCTGGCTCATCTACCGCAAATAGACACCCCTCTTCCCCCTTTTCCGGAACGGCGCCCGCGGGGCGCCGTTCCGCTTTCCGGTGCCTGTTCCCGCCGGAACACCGCCGCCGGGCGGCGTCTCCTACAAGATCCCCATCGGAAGACGAAAGCCGGGCATGACCGCGCCGGCGCAAGAAACGGGGATCAACGCCATGAAGACCATCGCCCTCGCCCTCCTCGCCGGCCTCCTGTCCGCCACCGCGGCGGCATCGGCCGACCGGCCGATCGAAGTCGCCGCACTCGCCGCGACCGCGCAGAAGACCGGATGGCTGCAGGTGCTGTCCGGCGGGAAGCCGGTCGCCTCCGCGAGAAAACTCGCCGCCGTCAGCCGCGCGCCGATCGCCCGCGAGCTCGTCGCCTTCCCGGAGACGCTCGCGCCCGGCACGATCGTCGTCGACAATTCCGAGCGCCGCCTCTACCACGTGCTCGGCCACGGCATCGCGATGAAGTACGCCGTCAGCATCGGCCGCGAGGGCTTCGTCTGGACCGGCTCGCAGAAGGTCACGCGCAAGGTCGAATGGCCGACCTGGACGCCGCCGGAGGACATGCGCGCCCGCGAGGCGAGGAAGGGCAAGATCCTGCCGGTGTCGATGGACGGCGGCCTCGACAACCCGCTCGGCGCGCGCGCCCTCTACCTCGGCTCGACCATCTACCGCATCCACGGCACCAACCAGCCCTCCTCGCTCGGCAAGGCGCAGTCCTCCGGCTGCATCCGCATGGCCAACGAGGACGTCGAGCACCTCTACGCCCAGGTCCGGATCGGCGCGACGGTGATCGTCCGCGACTGACGGCGGGATCAGCGGCAGGCGGAAGCGCCCGCCGCCCTGGCGATCGCGATCAGCTCGGGGCGGTATTCGAAATGCATGGTGTCGTAGTGGTACCAGCGCCCGCCCCAGATGAAGCCCTCCGCCTCGAAGGCCGCGACGATCTCGAGCGGATACCTGTTGCGGTGGGACGGCACGTTGCCGGGCTTGCCGCCGGCCCAGACCCAGTAGTCGGCGAATTTCGTGTTGAGGTCGATCGCCGCGCCGAAGCTGTGCACCGACATGTTGGCCGCCCCCGCCACCTTGCGCCAGTTGAAGGTGCCGGCCGACGGCGCGAGATAGCGCGCCAGCGCCGGCCGCCCCGCGAGCGCGTCGCGCACCCGCTCCAGCGCCGCCGCCGCACCCTGCCGCCTGGTGACGCGCACGGTGCCGCCGAACCACGTCACCGGCACGAGGTCCGCCTCGACGGCGCGCGCCGAGCGGCCGTAGAGCCGCATCATCAGCGCGTCGCTGCGGATGCGGCCCGGGTCGAAATCGACCTCCGGCGCCCGCTCGCAGGCGCCGAGCGGGTAGAGCTGGGAAAGGCTGTCCTCGATATCGCCGGCGGCGAGCGCCTCCTGGTGGCTCTTCGCCCTGCCGTCGTCTATCGCCATCGCCGGCCCGCCGTCGCGGAAGACGAGGCTCCCGCCCTCCACGCCGGCGATCGTCTCCGGATAGGCGTCGGCCAGCAGCCGCAGGCGCGCCGCGAGGTCCGGCTCCGCCGCGCGCAGCGGCAGAGCGGCGAGCAGAAGAAGCCCGAGCAGGCCGGCCCGCTCAATCCACCGTGATGTTGAGATAGTCGCCTCCCGGCCCGCGCCAGATTTCCACGTAGACCCGCACGTCGCCCTGGAGCAGGCGGCGCGCCGCGGACCGCTCGATCCGGCCGCGGCGGATCATCCGCTCGGCGAGTTCGCGGTTGCGGGCCGAGCCGAAGAAGCCGTCGACGTCGTCGCCGGGCTGGCGGATGCCGAACCGGTGCACGTTGGCGCGGTCCTGGCGGATGACCTGCCAGGGCTCCCTCAGGCGCTGGTTGCCGGAATTGTAGAGATCGTCCTGGCCGATATAGGCATTGTAGGTCTCGATCAGATCGTCGGCCCGCGCCGCGCCCCCGGCAAGCCCGAGCCCGGCGGCGAGCGCCGCCGCCAAAATCCCTCTCCGCATGACATGCTCCTTGCAATGCGTCCCAACGGAAGACGGCCGGCGGCCGCCGCCTATTCGCACCATCCTAGCGCGGCCTTTCCGAGCGGTCGCGGCTCATGCCCTTCTCGGCAAGCTCGCGCTCGTAGGCGGCGAAGAGTTCCGCGCCCTTCTCGCCGAGCTCGCGCAGGTAGGCCCAGGTGTAGATGCCGGTGTCGTGCATGTCGTCGAAGCCGATGCGCACCGCATAATTGCCGGTCGGCGTCATCGAGATGATCGCGACGTTGCGCTTGCCCGGCACCGTCACCTTCTGGCCCGGCCCGTGGCCCTGCACCTCGGCCGAGGGCGACAGCACGCGCAGGAGCTCGGCGGAGAGATCGAAGCTCGCGCCGTCGTTGAAGGTGACGACGAGGCGCTGGCGGTCCTTCGACACCCTGAGTTCCGTCGGCCACAGATCGCTCATCGTCCCGCATTCCCTTGCTTCCCAGCGAAGGACTATGCCGCAGGCCGGGGATGTGCAAGCGTGAAATTGATGCCATAATCGGCTGCGAGGCTGTCCGACGCGGCCGGAACGGAGGATGAAGCGTGAACACCCATGCGGGACAATTTCGCCAGGCCGGCGCCCTGACGCCCTCCGCCGGCCCGATGATCGACCCCTTCGGCCGGGCGATCACCTATCTGCGCGTCTCCGTGACGGACCGCTGCGACTTCCGCTGCACCTATTGCATGGCGGAGAACATGACCTTCCTGCCGAAGAAGGACCTGCTGACGCTGGAGGAACTGAACCGGCTCTGTTCCGCCTTCATCGCCCGCGGCGTGCGCAAGCTGCGGCTGACCGGCGGCGAGCCGCTGGTGCGCAAGAACATCCTCTACCTCGTGCGCGAGCTCGGTCGCCATGTCGAAGAGGGCCGCCTCGACGAGCTGACGCTGACGACCAACGGCTCGCAGCTCTCGCGGTACGCCGCCGAGCTCGCCGATTGCGGCGTGCGCCGCATCAACGTCTCGCTCGACACGCTCGATCCCGAGAAATTCCGGACGGTCACCCGCTGGGGCGACCTCTCGAAGGTCATGGAGGGCCTCGACGCGGCGCAGGCCGCGGGCCTCAGCGTCAAGATCAACGCCGTCGCCCTCAAGGACTTCAACGACCGCGAGATCCCCGACCTGATGCGCTGGGCGCACGGGCGCGGCATGGACCTGACGCTGATCGAGACCATGCCGATGGGCGAGATCGAGGAGGACCGCACCGACCGCTACCTGCCGCTCTCCGAAATGCGCGCGCGCCTCGCCGAGGACTTCACGCTGACGGACGACGCCTGGCGCACCGGCGGCCCCGCCCGCTACGTCCACGTCGCCGAGACCGGCGGGCGGCTCGGCTTCATCACGCCGATGACGCACAATTTCTGCGAAAGCTGCAACCGCGTCCGCCTCACCTGCACGGGAACGCTCTACATGTGCCTCGGCCAGGAGGACGCGGCCGACCTGCGCCTGCCGCTGCGCGCCTCGGACGACGACGCGCTGCTGCACCGGGCGATCGACGAGGCGATCGGCCGCAAGCCGAAGGGCCACGACTTCGTCATCGGCCGGCAGAACCGCCCGGCCGTCGCCCGCCACATGAGCGTCACCGGCGGCTGACCTTCCGGACGCGGGGACCGCCATGAAGACCATCCTGCTTGCCGCCCTCGTCTCGACCCTCCCCGCGCTTGCCGCCGCCGCGGAACGGCCGGCGGGCCTTGCCGCGGCCGAAGCGCTCGCCAGGGCCGCGCTCGGCCCGGAATGCACGATGAACGACATGGCCGAGGTGCCGATGGCCGGCCCCGACGACGACGGCTTCGGCCATTTCTTCCACCGCTTCACCTACCGCGCGGCCCGTCAGTCCGCCGACGAGCCGGAGATCGAGGCGGAGCTCTACCAGCTCTTCTGCGTCGCCGGCGCCTACAACGTCCGCCACGCCTTCGTGCTGAAGACGAGCGACGAGGAGGGCCTGAGGCTCCTCGCCTTCGCCCGGCCGGAGCTCGACTACGCTTATGCCGACGAAGAGATGACGACGCTGAAGGCACCGCCCGGCGTGAAGGGATTCGGCGCGGCGCTGCAGCTCGTGAACTCCCGCTTCGACGAGAGGACCCTGACGGTCACGAGCGTCGGCGCCTGGCGGGGCCTCGGCGACGCCTGGGACAGCGGCACCTGGACCTTCCGCGACGGCGGCTTCGTGCTGACCCGCTTCGAGGTCGACCCGACCTATGACGGATCGCCGGCGGACGGCGCCAGGGGCCACGTGGTCTACGACGCCGCGGAGTGACGCGAAAAAGGCCGCCGGATCGCTCCGGCGGCCTTCGTGTCCCGGGGCGACGCCCCTTCCTACTGCGCCATCGCGACCGGCTTGACCAGCGGCGTCACGCGGCGGATCGTCACGCGGCGGTTGAGCTGTTCCGGCCCGTCCGTCGCGATCTTCAGGAAGCGCTCGCCGTAGCCCTGCGTGGCGAGGTTCTCCGGCGGGATGCCGTAGGCGTCGGTCAGGATGTCGGCGACCGATTCCGCCCGCTCATCGGAGAGCACCAGGTTCGATTCCTCCGAGCCGACGGCATCGGTATGCCCCTCGATTAGGAAGGTCTCGCCCGGATCCTCGTCGAGGATCTGGTTGATCGCGTCGGCCACCTTGCGCAGCGTCGCCGCCTGGTTCATCGAAACGTCCGCGCTGCCGGTCGCAAAGGTGATGGTGTCGAGGTCGATGCGCCGCACCTTGTCGCGGATGCGGGCCGAATACTTGACCTCGTCCAGCGTGTAGACGCGCTCCACCTCCTCCACCGGCGGCCGCTCGAGAAACTCGCGATAGTCGCGCGGCGCCTCGGAGGACGTGTCGGCGATGTAGTCGTCGAGCGGAACGGCGAGCCGCATCGGCGGCAGGCGCAGGCCCGGATCGACGAAGGTCGGCCGGCTCTCGCGGTCGATCTCCGGGGCGTAGAACATCACGTATTCACGGCCCGAGCGATCGATGCGCGAACGCTGGATGATCTCGCCGTAGCGGTCGCGGATCGTCACGACGCGGTCGCCGTTCGGCCGCACGATCACCTCGCGGACGCGGCCGCGCGGCAGCTCCTCGTAATAGGTCTCGCGCGCCTGGCGCGACAGCCGCCGGCTGTCGTCGGACCGCACGATGATGCGGTCGTTGAAGTTGATCACTTGGCGGTCGTCCACGCGGCGCTCGACGCGCCAGCCGCCGCGGTTCTCGAATTCCGGACGGCGGTCCCGGCGTTCGCCGCGCTCGCGCTCGACCGATTCGTAGCGCTCGGCCCTGCGGCCGATCTGCGCGTCGGCGTCGGAGCGCGGCACGCGCACCCGCACCTTGGCGCGCTCCTCGGCGCGCTTGCGGCGCGTCTCGTCGCGCGACCTGTCGCGGCGGTTGTCGGCGTCCTTGTCGCTGTCGAGCACGGCGGTCCCGCGCTCGTAGGGCAGCTCGATCGTGTCGGACGTCTTGCTCGGGTCGCGGGCGATGCGCTCGCGCTCGACGTCGCGCTTGCGGCGCGGCCGGTTGCCGGCGTCCTCCTCGCCACGCTTCCTGTCCGCCTCGGCGGCCTCGCGCTCCTTCTTGCGCTTGGCCTCCTCGGCCTTGCGCTGTTCCTCTTCCTTGATGGCCGTCGTGCGGTCGCGCTTGCTCTTGGCGTCCTGGGCCTTCCGGTCCTCCTGCCGCTCCCGCTTCTCGGCGGCGTCGCGCTTGGCGTCGCGTTCCTTCGCCTTCTCGGCCGCGTCGCGCTCCTTCTGGCGCTTTTCGTCGCGGGCCTTCTGGCGCTGCTCTTCCTGGCGCTGCTCCTTCTCGGCGGCGTCGCGCTGCTTCTCGCGCCGTTCCTGGCGCGCCTTCTGGCGATCGTCCTGCCGCTGCTCCTTCTCGGCGGCACCGCGCTGCTTCTCGCGCCGTTCCTCGCGCGCCTTCTGGCGATCCTGCTGGCGCTGCTCCTGCTCGGCGGCGTCGCGCTGTTTCTCGCGCCGCTCCTCGCGCGTCTTCTGGCGCTGCTCGCCCTCGGCGGCGTCGCGCTGCCTCTCGCGCCGTTCCTCGCGCGCCTTCTGGCGATCCTGCTGGCGCTGCTCGCCCTCGGCGGAATCACGCTGCTTCTGGCGGCGCTCCTCGCGCGTCTTCTGGCGATCGTCCTGCCGCTCCTCGCGCTGCTTCTTGCGCTTGCGCAGGAGCTCCTCCTCGCTGGCCCCGCCTTCCGCCTGCACCGTGACGACAGCGGACGCATGGTCGATCGCCACGACCGGGCGGACCGGCGCCGCCTGCACCGGCTGCCAGACGAGGGACGCGATCGGCAGCGCCACCGTGGCCAGAAGTCTCGTTCGTTTACCCATGGAGCTTTCCTCGTTTGCTCGAAAAGAGATGTCCGCAGTTCGATCAGGTCTTCGGGGCGGTTTTGTGATTCCGCCGTCGGGCCCGTTCATCGTGCCGCCAAACTAGCAATCCGCATATGAATTCACGATGAATGCGAAAGTTCCGGACGAAACGGCGCAACACGGTTGATTTTCCGGAGAAAAACGGACGATTATCGCCGTCAGGCGGGCAGCCCTGCCCGCTTGGAACCAAGGCCCGGAAAACAACAAAAGACCGGAGAGCCTGCAACAGAGAGGACCGAAATGCGTATTTCCAAACGTCTCACGCTCGCCGCCTCGGCGGCCGTCGTCGCGCTCTTTTCCACCGCCGCGATGGCCGAGGGCGAGAAGATCGTGATCGGCACCGAAGGCGCCTACCCGCCCTTCAACAACCTGGAGGCCGACGGCACGCTGACCGGCTTCGACATCGACATCGCCAAGGCGCTGTGCGAGGAGATGAAGGCCGAGTGCACCTTCGTGACGCAGGACTGGGACGGCATCATCCCGGCGCTGATCGCCAAGAAGTTCGACGCCATCATCGCCTCCATGTCGATCACCGACGAGCGCAAGCAGCAGGTGGACTTCTCCAAGAAGTACTACAACACCCCGCCGGCGATCGTCGTGCCGAAGGATTCGGAGCTGACCGAGGCGACCTACGAGGCCTTCGACGGCAAGACGCTCGGCGCGCAGGGCTCGACGACCCACGCCAACTATGCCGAGGCGCACCTGAAGGGCGCCGAGATCAAGCTCTACCCGACCGCCGACGAATACAAGCTCGACGTCGCCAACGGCCGCGTCGACGGCGTGATCGACGACGTGGTGGTGCTGTCGGAATGGCTGAAGTCCGACGACGGCGCCTGCTGCAAGCTGCTCGGCACGCTGCCGGTCGACCCGGTCATCAACGGCGAGGGCGCGGGGATCGCGGTGCGCAAGGGCGAGACGGAGCTCGCCGACAAGTTCACCGCGGCGATCGCCGCCATCCGCGCCAGCGGCAAGTACCAGGAAATCAACGCCAAGTATTTCGACTTCGACGTCTACGGCGACTGATCGTCCCGCTTCATGCGGGGTTTTTCTGACCCCATCAGCAGAATGCAAAGGCGGAAGGGCTTGCCCTCCCGCCTTTTTTGCCCGAAAACTCCGCGATAAACCGCGCGCGGCAAGCGCCGGGACATATAAGAAGCGCAACGCGCATCGGGGGTTCTTCTGGCATGAGCGGACTTTTCGCCGCCATCGCCGAGGCGGCATCCGCATTCCTCGGGATCATCGATCCCCTGTGCGGGCCGGTCGGCATCTTCTCACTCTTCGCCAAGAATACGCTGTTGGCCTGCGGCGACACCGGATGGGGCGACGAGATCGCGCTCGGCTTCCTCGTCACCGCCAGCCTGGCGCTGGCGACGCTGCCGGTCGGCCTGGTGGCGGGCTTCTTCATCGCGCTCGCCAAGCAGTCGGAGGAGCGCTCGCTCAGGCTTTCCGCCAACATCTACACCACGCTCTTCCGCGGTCTGCCGGAGCTGCTCACCCTCTTCATCATCTATTACGGCCTGCAGATCCTCGTGCAGAACCTGATGAGCGCCGTCGGCTATCCGGGCGCCGTCGAGATCAACGCCTTCTTCGCCGGCATGATCGCGCTCGGCGTGGTCTTCTCCGCCTATTGCTCGGAGGTGCTGCTGTCGGCCTTCAAGGCGATCCCGCGCGGCCAGTACGAGGCGGGCTACGCGCTCGGCCTGCACCACGGCCGCACCATGCGCCTCATCGTCCTGCCGCAGCTGATCCGCATCGCCCTTCCCGGCCTCGGCAATCTCTGGATGGTCCTGCTCAAGGACACCGCGCTCGTCTCCGTCATCGGCCTGCCCGACATCCTGCGCCAGACGGGCGTCGCCGCCCGCGTCACCAAGCAGGCCTTCGAGTTCTACGCCATCGCCTGCCTGCTCTTCCTCGTGCTGGCCTTCCTCTCCTCGCTGGTCTTCTCCGGCATCGAGGGCTGGACGAAGCGTTCGGAGGCCGCCCGATGAGCCACGTCACCACCCTCATCGCACCGCAGGCGCCGCCGCCCGCCCCGCCCCGCGCCTTCACCGCCGGCCGCTTCTTCGGCAACGTCTTCCTGGGCGTGTGGCTGGCGCTGTCGATCGGCATCTTCATGATGGTCGTCAACGGCTGGGACCCGGAGAAATTTTCCCGCTACGGGCCAAGCTACCTCTCCGGCCTCGGCGTGACGCTGCTGCTCGTCGGCCTTTCGGTCGTGCTCGGCGGCGTGCTCTCCCTGCCGCTCGCCTTCGCGCGCATGTCGAAGAACCCGGTCTTCTCCTGGTTCGCCTACGCCTATGTCTACTTCTTCCGCGGCACGCCGCTGCTCACCCAGCTCTTCCTCGTCTATTACGGGCTCGGCAGCTTCTCCAGCGAGCTGAAGGCGCTCGGGCTCTGGTGGTTCTTCCGCGACGCCTGGAACTGCGCGCTGCTCACCTTCACGCTCAACACCGCCGCCTACCAGGCCGAGATCCTGCGCGGCGCGATCGAGAGCGTGCCGCGCGGCCAGCACGAGGGCGCGGCGGCCCTCGGCCTTCCCGCCCGCGTCGCCTTCTTCAAGGTGATCCTGCCGCAGGCGCTCATCGTCGCGCTCAGGCCCTACGGCAACGAGATCATCCTGATGATCAAGGGCTCGGCCATCGTCGCCATCGTCACGGTCTTCGACCTGATGGGCGAGACGCGCCGCGCCTTCTCGCGCACCTTCGACTACCAGGCCTATCTCTGGGCGGCGCTGCTCTACCTGCTGATCGTCGAGCTGCTGCGCAATCTCTGGGCCTGGCTCGAGGCCCGCCTCACCCGCCACCTGAAGCGCTAGGCGCAAATCTGGCAGCACTCGGCGAAGGGTGCTGCCAACACCCTGATTTCAAAGAAATATTTCCGCTTCCGGGAAAACGTCAAGACTCGATTAACCCTGTCGGCCTTTCAATCCGAGGGACCATCACTGGCAACGGATGAGGTCCCGCGATGACACAGACGACGACAGGCGACATGGCCCTGCAGCTCAGGGGCTACGGCATGACCACGGCGCAGATCCTCTACCGCATGCCCGACCATCCGAAGCTCCTGCAGACCTATATCTGGCAGCACTACGACATCGCCCCCGATTTCCCGGAGATGAAGAGCTTCCTGAAGTTCTGGCAGGAGAAGCTCGACGGCCCGCTGCATTCGGTGCGCTACGTCCACCGCCGCCTGATCTCGGCGACGGAATGGCGCGCGCTGAAGGGCGAGTTCGTCATCAACTGAGCGGCAGGCAGGTCCGGGAAACGTGCGAAGCGGCTTTCCGTCCGGACTGGCGCAAAACGCTCACACATGCACGGAGCCGTGCGCGAGCTCGGTGTCCGACAGGTCGACCCTGAGCGAGCCGTAGGCGATCAGCGCGTAGAACAGCGCGATGAGGACGAGCACCACGCCGCCGCCGATCGGCCCCAGCGCGGCATTGGCGACGACGTGCTCGAAGGCGATCGCCATGTCCCGGCCCGGCGCCACGGACGTCTGCATGCTGGTGGACGAGATCTTCAGGCCCCAGGCGAGCAGCAGGATGAGGTACATCCAGCAATAGTTGCGCCGGAGCCGCCGGCAGGCCGCGTCGCGGTAGCTGATCAGGAACTCCGGCTCGCGCAGGCTTGCCGCGATCGGCGCCGCCCAGTCCGCCGCAAGCCCGCCGCGCGGGTTGAGGATCTCCGCGAAATAGACCCGCTCGAGCTGGCGCACCCGCGCCCGGTAGACGTCGAAGAAGCGGTAGCGCCGCGCCTCGATCAGGAGCAGCAGGGTCACGAGCAGCATGGCGAAGAGCAGCACGCCGTGATGCGAGGTCGGCGTCGACAGCGAGACGGAGAGCAGCGCCGCGACGACGGTGATCGCCCAGTTGGTCGTGCGGTCGATGCGGTCGCGCCAGCCGGCCATCCGGCCGAGCTCGCCGCGGTAGTAGTGCACCATCGTATTGATCGTCTCGACCGGCGTCGCCGGCAGCGACGGACTTCCCCGCCGCATCGCCTCGGCGGGAAGCGGCAGCGGGGGCATATCGGCGGGCATGGCATTCCTCCCTGGTCTTTTTGGTCTTGCGGCGATCATGCGCCTCTTTCATCGATTGATAAACGTCTAATTCGGCCGCGCGCGCCGCCATTGCCAAAGCGCGTGTCCAGGCCTATGAGACGCCCCCATGAAGAAGATCGACGAAGAGGCGCTCGCCGACGCCTACAACCGCGCGCTTGCCCTGGAAAAGGCCGGCGATTTCGACGCCGCCGCCCGCGCCTATGCGGAGGTTCTCGCCATCGACCCCGAGGACCACGGCGGCGCGGCCGTCCGGCTCGCCTCGATGGGCCGCGGCGACACGCCGGAAAAGGCGCCCGACGCCTATGTCGCCACGCTCTTCGACCAGCATGCCGAGGTCTTCGACACCGTGCTGGTCGACCAGCTCGGCTACTGCGTGCCGCTGCTTCTGCGCCAGCGCCTGCAGGCGCTCGGCCTCGGCCCGTTCGCGCGCGTGCTCGACCTCGGCTGCGGCACGGGGCTCACCGGCGGGGCGCTGCGCGACATGGCCGACGACATCACCGGCGTCGACCTCTCGGAGAACATGGTCGAGGTCGCTCACGACAAGGACCTCTACGAGACGCTCTACGTCGCCGAGGCCGTCGACTTCCTCGACGACAACGAGGACGAGCCCTTCGACCTCGTCACCGCGACCGACGTGCTGCCCTATCTCGGCGCGCTGGAGCCGCTGTTCTTCGGCGCCGCCGACAATCTCGTGCCCGGCGGCCTCTTCGCCTTTTCCTCGGAGACGCTGCCCGAAGAGACCTTCGGCGGCCGCCCCTTCATGGTCGGCCCGCACCAGCGCTTCGCCCATGCCGCGGCCTATGTCCGCCAGCGCCTCGACGAGACCGGCTTCGACCTCGTGGAGATGACCGGCATCACCGTGCGCATGGAGGAAGGCGAGCCGATCGCCGGCCATCTGGTGATCGCGAAATATCGCGGCTGACAGACCCTCGGCTTGTAGAGAACACGGGACGCGTCCCGGTCTTGTTACCCCCCTCTGCCCTGCCGGCCATCTCCCCTCAAGGGGGGAGATCGGCAAGTGGCGGAAACCTCGCTCAAATTGCATCGCCCAAGACGGGCGAGACGGCGCTCCATCCGATCTCCCCCCTTGAGGGGGAGATGCCCGGCAGGGCAGAGGGGGGTATGACGGCGTAACATCCTTCCCGACACAACAACCCTTCCGACTCTGCCGCCGATCCGCTACACCTTCGCCATCGCATTGCAGGAGGTTACGGCATGGCAAAAGTCGCATTCATCGGTCTCGGCGTCATGGGCTATCCCATGGCGGGTCATCTGAAGGTCAAGGGCGGCCATGACGTCGCGGTCTACAACCGCACCTTCGCCAAGGCGGAGAAATGGGCCGCCGAATTCGGCGGCAAGGCGTTCCGCACGCCGGCGGAGGCCGCGAAGGACGCCGATTTCGTCTTCACCTGCGTCGGCAACGACGACGACCTGCGCTCGGTGACGGTCGCGAAGGGCGGCGTGCTGGAAGGCATGAAGCCCGGCGCGATCCTCGTCGACAACACCACCGCCTCGGCCGAGGTCGCCCGCGAGCTCGACGCGGCGGCGAAGGAGAAGGGCTGCGGCTTCGTCGACGCCCCGGTCTCCGGCGGCCAGGCGGGGGCGGAGAACGGCGTGCTCACCGTCATGTGCGGCGGCGACGAGGCGACGTTTGAAAAGGCGCGGCCGGTGATCGACGCCTATGCCCGCATGGTCGGCCTGATGGGCCCGGCGGGCGCCGGCCAGCTCACCAAGATGATCAACCAGATCTGCATCGCCGGCCTCGTCCAGGGCCTCGCAGAAGGCATCCATTTCGGCAAGAAGGCCGGCCTCGACATCGAGAAGGTGGTCGAGGTGATCTCCAAGGGGGCCGCCGGCTCCTGGCAGATGGAGAACCGCCACAAGACGATGAACGCCGGCAAATACGACCACGGCTTCGCCGTCGACTGGATGCGCAAGGACCTCGACATCGTGCTTTCCGAGGCCCGCCGCAACGGCGCCAAGCTCCCCGTCACCGCGCTGGTCGACCAGTTCTATGCCGACGTGCAGGAGATGGGCGGCAGCCGCTGGGACACGTCCTCGCTGCTGGCGCGGCTGGAACGCAGATGATCGGCCCCTCCTCCGGCGCCGGCGAGATCCTGGCGCATCTGCGCAGCCTGCGCTCGGAGGAGACCGTCGCCGGCATGGGGCGCTACGGCATCGTCACCGACACGGCGCTCGGCATTTCCAACCCGAATCTCGCCCGGATCGCCCGCACCGTCGGCAGGGACCATGCCCGCGCCTTCCGCCTCTGGGAGACGGACGTGCGCGAGGCGCGCATGCTCGCGCTCTACACGCTGGAGCCGAAAAAGCTGACGCCGGACGAGGCACGCCGCCTCGCCGGCGATTTCGATTCCTGGGAGATCGTCGACGGCGCGGCCGACATCTTCGTTTCGGCCGGCCTCACCGGGCTGATCGCCGAATTCGCGGAGGACGAGCGCGAATTCGTGCGGCGCACCGCCTTCGCGATGATCGCCGGCGCCGCCGTCCACCTGAAACAAGAACCGGACGCCACGCTGATCGGCTGGCTCGATCTCGTCGCGCGGCACGCGACCGACCCGCGCAACTTCGTCCGCAAGGCGGTCAACTGGGCGCTGCGCAACGTCGGCAAGCGCTCCCGTGCCTGTCACGCCCCGGCGCTGGCGCTCGCGCAAAAACTCGCCGGAAGCGAGGACCGCACCGCGCGCTGGATCGGCCGCGACGCGCTGCGCGCGCTGACGGACGAGAAGCGGATCGCCCGGATCAAACGCTGAGCGACGGCCTATTCCTCGCCGCTCTTCTGGTTGTCCACCACCATGTAGTCGAGCGGCAGCTCGGTCGTGTACTTGATCTGCTCCATGGCGAAGGCGGAGGAGACGTCGCGGATCTCGATGCGGGCGATCAGCCGCTTGTAGAAAGCGTCGTAGGCGGCGATGTCCGGCACGACGACGCGCAGCAGGTAGTCGACGTCGCCGCTCATGCGGTAGAACTCGACCACCTCGGGGAACTCGCCGACCACCTCGGAGAAGCGCTTCAGCCACTCGATCGAATGGGCATTGGTGCGGATCGACACGAAGACCGTGACGCGCGTGTTGACCTTGACCGGGTCGAGCAGCGCCACCCGCTTGCGGATGACGCCGTCCTCCTCCATCTTCTGGATGCGCCGCCAGCAGGGCGTGGTCGACAGGCCGACCTTCTTGGCGACGTCGGCGACGGCGAGGGTGGAATCTTCCTGCAGCAGGCGCAGGATCTTGCGGTCCAGGCGGTCCATGGGTCTCCTCACGAAATTTATTTTTCTCATATACCCGGAAAGACGGGAAATGAAAGAAATACGTTTCAGAAGGCCAGAGTTTTCACCCGCTTTCGCAGTTCCGGCAGCACTTCGTCGGCAAACCACGGATTGCGCTTCAGCCAGGCGGTGTTGCGCCAGCTCGGGTGGGGCAGCGCCAGCACGGCCGGCGGATCGTCGCCGAAAAGATGCCGGCGCCAGTCGCGCACCGTCTCCGTCATGCCCTTCGCCCGCGCGCTGCCGAGGTGCCAGGCCTGCGCGTACTGGCCGATCGCCAGCACCAGCTCGACCTGCGGCATGGCCGCCATCACCCGCGCCCGCCAGAGCGGCGCGCATTCGCGCCGGGGCGACAGGTCGCTGCCCTTGGCGTCGTAGCCGGGAAAGCAGAATCCCATCGGCACGATGGCGAATTTCGAGGGATCGTAGAACGCCTCGCGCGTCACGCCGAGCCAGTCGCGCAGCCGGTCGCCCGAGGCGTCGTTGAAGGGCAGGCCGCTCTCGTGCACCCTGAGCCCCGGCGCCTGCCCGGCGATCAGGATGCGCGCGGTGGCCGACAGCACCGCCACCGGCCGCGGCTCGTGCGGCAGCGGGTCCCCGCGCGCCGGCGCGTCGCGACAGAGGCGGCAGGCGGCGATGGCGGCGCTCAGCGCGGCGATGTCCTCCGTCATGGCGTCCGTCCGTTCATTCCAGCCCGAGGACCCCGCGCATCCTGTCGAGGACTCCCGGCTCCGCCGGGTGCCGCTCCTCGGAGGGCCGGCCGGTGAGGCGGCGCCAGTCCTGCGGCCGCTCGAACTCGGCACCCCACAGCCCGCCGCGCTCGGCCTGCGCCAGCGCCTCCTCCTCCTCGTAGCCGCCATAGGCGACGGCGAGCCCCTCGCGCACCAGCCGTGCACCGAGGTCGCCGCCGGCCGTCGTGCAGCGGGCGAGCATGCGGCCGTAGCGGTCGTTGCGCCGCGCCTCGCAGGTGACGGGCCCTGCCCGCAGCAACTCGCCGAGCCGGCCGCGCGCGGCCGCCCCGCAGCGCCATTCGGCGCCGTCGCGCCGGCAGGTCTGCGCCAGCTCCGGCGCGTCGATGCCGACGAGGCGGATGCGGTGGCGGCCGAGCGTCAGCGTGTCGCCGTCGACGGCGCGCGCGATGCCCGTCACCGCCTCGCCCTGCCCGCCGGAGACGCGCAGCACGACGAGCCCGGTCAGCGCCAGGATGGCGATGGCGACACCGGCGTCGCGGGCGCGCCTCGAAAGGCCCATGGCATCGGTCCTCGGAAAACATCGGAATGGTTCGCGAATGGTTTATTCGCGGCAGCATCTTCTTAAGGATTCCACCCTAGAATTCAACGGTATCGCAACCGTTGCAATCCGTGATGAGTACCGGCGTCAGTACCTCGACCGACAAGATCATCGTCGACAAGTCGCGCAGCCACAGGAACAAGGCTGTCTCGCGCGCCGTCCGTGCGACCCGCGACCGCCTGCAGACCGCCACGGGGATCTCGCCCGGCTTCGAGCGCGAGATGCTGCAGCTCCACATCGCCTCCGCCGTCCAGAGCGCGCTCGCCGTGCCGGTCGTGGTGCTGCTGGTGGCCGTCGTCGGCGTCTACCTGACGCAGGAGACCGGGCTCGTCGCCTGGGCGATCCTGGCGCTCAGCGTCCACGCGCTCGGGCTCATCGTCACGCGCCGCGCCCGCGGCCAGGAGATCACCCCCGACAACGCCCGCCGCTGGCAGCGCCGCTTCATCGCCGCGCAGGTCGGCATGGGCCTCGCCTGGGCGGTCTTCGCGGTGCAGAGCTGCGACGCCTGCACCGGCTCGACCTTCGAGCTCTACAAGGGCTCGGCGCTGCTCGTCGCGCTCGCCGTGACCGCGATGGGCACGCTGATGCTGCGCCACGCCGTGCTCTACGCCTTCGCGCCGACGGTGGCGGCGCTCGCCGCCGTCGCGGTGCTGCGGCCCGACCCGGCGGCGATCGGCATGGCGGCGATCGTCGCCGCCGCGCTGATCTTCCTCGTCTTCATGACCCACCGCCTGCGCCACACCAGCGCCCAGCTCCTCTCCTCGCAGTCGGAGAAGGACGACCTGATCGCCGAGCTGGAGGTCGCCAAGTCCATGTCCGACGAGGCGCGCCGGCGCGCGGAGGAGGCGAACCTCGCCAAGTCGCGCTTCCTCGCCTCCATGTCGCACGAGCTGCGCACGCCGCTCAACGCCATCCTCGGCTTCTCCGAGGTGATGTCGACGGAGGTGCTCGGCCCGCTCGACAACCCGACCTACAAGGAATACACGACCGACATCCACCGCTCCGGCCAGCATCTCCTCAACCTCATCAACGAGATACTCGACCTCTCGCGCATCGAGGCCGGCAAGTACGACCTGTCGGAGGAGACGGTGAGCCTCGTCGACATCGCCGACGACTGCATCGGCATGGTGCAGCTGCGCGCGCGCCAGAAGAACATCGCCATCACCCAGCAGTTCGAGACCGGCATGCCGGCGCTCTGGGCCGACGAGAAGGCGCTGCGCCAGGTCGTGCTGAACCTGCTGTCGAACGCCGTCAAGTTCACCCCGCAGGGCGGCGAGATCCTCGTCAAGGCGGGCTGGACGGCCGGCGGCGGGCAATATGTCTCGATCAGGGACAACGGCCCCGGCATCCCCGAGGACGAGATCCCCGTCGTGCTCTCCGCCTTCGGCCAGGGCTCGATCGCCATCAAGAGCGCCGAGCAGGGCACCGGCCTCGGCCTGCCGATCGTCCAGGCCATCCTCGCCAAGCACAACGGCGAGTTCATCCTCAAATCGAAGCTGCGCGAGGGCACCGAGGCGATCGCCATCCTGCCCGCCAAGCGCGTGCTGCAGAGCCTGCCCGCCGTCGAGGAGACCCGGGCGGTCAAGCCGCGCAGGAAGAGCTTCGCCTGATCCCTTGTCATTGGAAGAATAGCGAGACGATCACCACATAGGCGGCCCAGCCGCCGTTGGCGAGGATCATGCAGAAGCAGGCGAAGGAGCCGAGGTCCTTGGCGTGCCGCGCCATGTCGGAGATCTCCGGCGAAAGCCGGTCGACGATCTCCTCGATCGCCGTGTTGATCGCCTCGAAGGCCATCATCAGCAGGAACAGCAGGGTCATCGCCGCATAGTGCAGCGCGGTTGCGCCGACGAGCGCGAAGACGGCGAGCGTCGCGAGGAAGGCCGCGACCTCCTGGCGGAAGGCCGCCTCGCCGATCAGCCGCCGCGCGCCGCCGGCCGAATAGGTGGCGGCGGCCAGGAAATGCCTGAAGCCGGTCTTCTTGCGGATCGGTCCCTCCTGCATCGGTGCCGCCCGCTCACGCCTGGTTGCTGACGCCGGCCTGCGCGAAGGTCGCCATGCCGGAATGGCAGGCCGCCGCCGCCTTGACGATGCCGGCGGCAAGTGCGGCCCCCGTGCCCTCGCCGAGCCGCATGCCGAGGGCGAGCAGCGGCGTCTTGCCGAGCTTCTCGATCGATTTCAGGTGGCCGGGCTCGGCCGAGACGTGGCCGATCAGGCAATGGTCGAGGGCGGACGGATTGGCGGCGCGCAGGACCGCGCCCGCCGCAGTCGCCACGTAGCCGTCGATGATGACGGGGATCTTCTGCATGCGCGCGGCCAGGATCGCGCCGGCCATGGCCGCGAGCTCGCGCCCGCCGAGCCGGCGCAGCACCTCCAGCGGGTCGGCGAGATGCGCGCGGTGAAGCGCCACCGCCTTCTCGACGGCGGCGATCTTGCGCTCCAGGAGCGGGCCGGTGGAGCCGGTGCCGGGCCCGACCCACTCCTCGGCCGTGCCGCCGTAGAGCGCGAGGTTGATCGCCGCGGCGATCGTCGTGTTGCCGATGCCCATCTCGCCGATGCAGAGCAGATCCGTGCCGCCGGCCACCGCCTCCATGCCGAAGGCCATGGTCGCCGCGCAGTCGCGCTCCGACAGCGCCGGCGCCTCGGTGATGTCGGCGGTCGGATAGTCGAGCGCGAGGTCGAAGACCTTGAGGCCGAGGTCGTGGGCGATGCAGATCTGGTTGATCGCCGCACCGCCGGCGGCGAAATTCTCCACCATCTGCGCCGTCACCGACGGCGGGAAGGGCGTGATGGCCTGCTTGGTGACGCCGTGGTTGCCGGCGAAGATGGCGACGAGCGGGCGCGTGACGGCGGGCTTGCGCCCGGTCCAGGCGGCGAGCCAGAAGGCGATCTCCTCCAGCCGGCCGAGCGCGCCCGGCGGCTTGGTGAGCTCGGCGTCGCGCGCGCGCGCGGCCGAAAGCGCCGCCGAATCCGGCCCCGGCAGGTTGCGCAGCAATTCACGGAAGTCATCGAACGGCAGGCCGCTGGCACTCATCTTGGGGAATTCCTCGGGTTCGGGCTTTCAAAGGCAGGCATTTGGTGTCTCCTAATAGAGGCCGGGCGCGAGTCCGACAACCGCATTTGCGCCATGCGATGTCGGATGCCTCCCGCCCGCCTTGCCCTCCCCTCGGCGGGGAAGGCCCGGGCGGGCGGCCCGGACCCGTGCACGCCGGCGGATCGCACCACCCGCCACGTCGCGGCGGCCTCCCCGTCGGGGAGCGGACGACGCGGCGAAGGCACCCGCCATCGCGCGACATCAGAAGGACCCTCGAACGTGGACATCCCCTCTTTCATCGACGACACCGCCCGCTCCGTCGCCTTCCTGTCGCGCCTGCCGGTGCCGGAGCGCCATTTCGCCGGCCATGACGGGCGGCTGAGCCGGGCGGTGCGCGCCTTCCCGCTCGCCGGCGCGCTGATCGCGCTGCCGGCCGCGGCCTTTGCCGCGATCCTCGCCGCCGTCGGTGCCCCGCCGGCCCTCCTCGCCTTCGCCACGCTCGCGCTCGCCACGCTCGTCACCGGCGCGCTGCACGAGGACGGCCTCTCCGACAGCGCCGACGGCATCGGCGGCGGCAGGGACCGGGAGGGCGCGCTCGCCATCATGAAGGACAGCCGTGCCGGCGCCTACGGCGTCGTCGCGCTCGTGCTCTCCTTCGGCCTGCGCGCCGCCGCCATCGCCGGGCTCGCGGCGGCGCTCACGCCGTCCGGCCTCGGCATGGCGCTCGTCGCCGTCGCGGCGGCGAGCCGCACGGCGATGGTCTGGCACTGGTCGCTGCTGCCGCCGGCCCGCCGTGACGGCGTGGCCGCCTCCGTCGGCGAGCCGCAGCCGGCGGCGACGCGTCTGGCGCTCGCTTCCGGCACGGCGCTCGCCGTCGTCCTGCTCCTGCCGCATGCCACGCTGTTTTCGCTCGTGCTCGCGCTCGCCGGCGCGCTCGCCGCCGTCCTCGGCTTCAACCGCGTCGTGATGGGCAAGATCGGCGGCCATACCGGCGACACGATCGGCGCCACCCAGCAGCTCGCCGAGGCGGCCCTGCTCTTCGCCCTTGCGCTGACGCTCTGACGCGCCGATATAGAGCACGTCCGGCAAATCTTGCATGAGGACGAAAGGAAGGAAAGCGGCGGCGTCATGGAATCCCCCTGCATCCTCGTCTGTTCCATCGACATGGTGACCGGCTACTGTTTCGGCTGCGGCCGCACGCGCGACGAGATCGGCGCCTGGACGCTCTACACGTCCGACGAGCGGAGGGCGATCATGGCCGAGCTTCCCGCCCGCCTCGCCACCGTCGAGCGCAAGCCCCGGCGCGAGACCCGCCGCGCCCGCATGGCGCGGGAGCGCGGCGAGGCATGAGGTTCTATCTGCTTCTTGCCATCCTCGGCGCCGGCCTCGCCCTGCTCGTGCTCAACCACGAGGGCGGTCGCACGCTCGGCATGGACAACGACGATTTCGGCCGCCTCGTGCAGCTTTCCGCGATCGCCGCGCTGATCGGCAGCGGCCTCCTCGTCGCCGGCCGCCGCGGCCTCGGCGAGACGGCCCGGCAGGCCGCCCTCTGGCTGGTGATCATCCTCGCGCTCGCCGCCGGCTATCTCTACCGCGCCGACCTGCAGGATTTCGCCGGCCGCATGACGGCGGGCCTCGTGCCCGGCCGCGCCACGGTGACGAGCGGGGCCGACGGCAGCAGCATCCTCGTCGTCCACAAGGGCCTCGGCGGCCATTTCCAGGCCGACGCCGCGATCGACGGCACGGTGCTGCGCATGCTGGTCGACACCGGCGCCAGCGCCGTCGTCCTCTCGCAGGAGGATGCCGCCCGCGTCGGCATCGACCTGTCCGGCCTCACCTATTCGATTTCCGTCTCCACCGCCAACGGCCGCGCCCGCGCCGCCCCGGTCCGTCTCGGCGAGGTGGCGATCGGCCCGATCGTGCGGCGCAACGTCCGCGCCATGGTGGCCGAGGAAGGCCGGCTCGACCAGAGCCTGCTCGGCATGAGCTTCCTGGAGACATTGGGCGCGATCGAGATCACCCGCGACGAGCTGCGGCTGAGGGATTAGAGCAATTCCAGCAAAAGTGCGTAGCGGTTTTGCGTCCGCAATTGCGTGGAAACAAAGAGACGGAGCGGACCCGCCGGCGGCCGGATTAACCTTGACGATCGATCGCGCATGACAGCGGCCGGAATATAACCTAGCAATAAAGCATTAAGGATATCGGCGCGGGATATCGAAGTGCTTCTTCAATTCGTTTCATACAATCTGATAGGGCTGCTGAACACCTTAATACACTGGATAATATTTCTTATTTTATTAAAATTCTACGGTTTCAGCCAGGCCGCCTCCAATATAGCGGCATTCGCCTTCGCGGTGACGTTCAGCTACTTCGCGAATGCGGCATTCACCTTCAAGTCCAGGATGCGCGTCGGCCGGTATGCCCTGTTCATCGCGATTTTGGGGGGACTGGCGGCGGCGACCGGCGCGATCTCGGAGCGGTACGATCTCCCGCCTCTCGTGACGCTGGTCGTGTTCTCGTCCGTCAGCCTCGCAGTTGGTTTCATCACCTCGAAATTTCTCGTCTTCGGAGCCGAAAAATGAAAATCTCGCTGGTCGTGCCGGTCTTCAACGAGCAGGAGGCGATCCCGGTCTTTTACGAGCGCGTGCGCGGCTTTGCGCCCTTGCACGACCACGAGGTCGAGATCGTCTTCGTCAACGACGGCAGCCGGGACGAGACGCTCGCGATCATCGACCGGCTCGCCCATGTCGACCCCCTCGTGGTGGCCGTCGACCTCACCCGCAACTTCGGCAAGGAGGCGGCGCTCTTCGCCGGGCTGGAGATCGCCGGCGGCGACGCCGTGATCCCGATCGACGTCGACCTGCAGGACCCGATCGAGGTCATTCCGCTGATGATCGGCCGCTGGCTCGCCGGCGCCGACGTCGTTCTCGGCAAGCGCCGCGAACGGAGCTCGGACAGCCGGCTGAAGCGGGGCACCGCGTCGCTGTTCTACAAGTTCCACAACGCCATCAGCCATCCGCGCATCGAGGAGAACGTCGGCGACTTCAGGCTCCTGTCGAGGCAGACCGTGGAGTGCATCAAGCAGATGCCCGAGCGGAACATCTTCATGAAGGGCATCCTCTCCTGGGTCGGCGGCAGGACGGAGATCGTCGAATATTCGCGCCCGGCGCGCGTGGCCGGGGCCAGCAAGTTCAACGGCTGGAAACTGTGGAACCTGGCGCTGGAAGGCATCACCAGCTTCTCCACCCTGCCGCTGCGCATCTGGACCTATATCGGTCTTTCGATCTCCCTGGTCAGCATCGCCTATGCCTTCTGGATGGCCGCCGACAAGCTGGTCAACGGCAATCCGGTGCCCGGCTATCCCTCGCTGATCACCGCGATCCTGTTCCTCGGCGGCGTGCAGATCATCGGCATCGGCGTAATCGGCGAATATATCGGCCGCATCTACATCGAGAGCAAGCGCAGGCCCCGCTACCTGATCCGCGAGGTCATCGGCTGCCAGGACATCCAGCCGGCCCGCCGGAACGCCTCCAAGAGGCATCTGCGTCCGGTCGAAATCGCACGCTGACACCCTCGCAACCGGGAAACCCGCCGTGCCCACGATCCTCTGCCAGTTCGCCCGCGGCCGGCTTTTCGCCACGTGGCTCTGCCTCGCGCTCGCGCTCTATTTCGCGGCCCAGTTCAACGCGCCCCTCAAGGACCACGACCCGCTGATCTATGTCCTCGTCGGGAAGGGCATCTACCAGCACGGGCTCCTGCCGTACGATTTCGCGTTCGACCACAAGCCGCTGCTGATCTACTTCTTCTACGGCCTCCTTTCCTTCCTGGACGTGCACCTCTACGTCTTCCAGGCCGCATCGGCCGTCCTGCTCGCCCTCAGCGCGCTCCTCGTCTGGCGCCTGTTTCTCGACCGCTCCCTCGGCCTGCCGCTCGTCCTGTTCGTCGTCGCCGCCTTCGCCGTCGGCAGCGTCGGCTACAGCGGCAATTCCGAGCTTCTCTTCGTCCCCTTCGAGCTCGTCGCCATCCATTTCGCGCTCCGCTCCCGGGACCGCTCCGGATACCTCCTGCTTTCCGCCATGGCCGCGGTCGCGGCCTTCAACATCAACTACGTCTGCGGCGTCGCGCTGTTTCCGGCGCTCGTCTTCTCCCTCTGGACGTCGTTGCGGTCGGTCCCCGCCTTCGCCGCCCGGCTGGCCGCCTACGGCCTCGCCTGCATCCTCCTGATGGGCGCCCTGCTTCTCGCCGCCTTCATCGGCGGAATGGACGTGGCGCGGTACTTCGATCTGCAGCGGCGCTTCCTGACGGGCTATGCGAGCGAGACGGGCGCGCCGGACGCGGTCTACCTCGCCAAGCTCGCCATCCTGGCCGCGCCCGGGCTCCTCGCGCTGTTTCCGGTCTTCGAGCCGGCAAGACGCGACGCGGCCAGGGCGCTGGCGCTGCTCCTGCTCGGATCGGCCGCGACGCTCTTCCTCAGCGGCAAGTTCTTCCCGCACTATCTCTACACGCTCGCCGCACCGGCCGCCGTCATCGTCCTGATGGTGGATTACCGGTCGAACCTGCGGTACGGGCTTCTCTGCGTCGCCGTCACCCTCGTATCCCTCGCCTATGTCGCGAAATTCGTCTCCTATCGCGGCGGCGAGGCCTATGTGATGGACGACTTTCTGCGACCCTACCTGCAGATCTCGGACATCGTCGGCACGGAGAAGGTGATGTCGATGCGCGCGCCGATCGAGCCTCTCTACTATTCCGGCGCGACCCCGTTCCAGCCGCTGGTCTGGATGGACCATGCGGAAATCATCCACGGCGCGGGAGAGGACGGCTACTACCGCGCCCGGCTGGCGGAGGCGCCGGCCTTCGTCATGACCGATGACGGCTGGTGCGCGGCCGGCGGGCGGGACTGGGCGTCCTGCGAGGCGCTCGCCGACGGCTACGCCCGGGTGCTGCGCTCCGCCGGCGACGGAGGACTGCAGACGGGCTACGAGCTCTACCGGCGCAACGCGCAGCCGGCCGGAGCCGAATAGGCAGCTCAGTTCTTCAGCTTGTAGCCGGTCTTGAAGATCCAGGCCGTGATGGCAAGACAGACGGCGAGGAAGGCGAGCACCGTCAGGAAGCTCACCACCGGGCTCACGTCGGCGATCTCGTAGAAGCTCCAGCGGAAGCCGGAGACGAGGTAGAGCACCGGGTTGAAATGGCTCACCGCCTGCCAGAAGGGCGGCAGCATGCTGATCGAGTAGAAGCTGCCGCCGAGGAAGACGAGCGGCGGGATGATCAGCATCGGGAACAGGTTGAGCTGCTCGAAGTCCTTCGCCCAGATGCCGATCATGAAGCCGAACAGGCTGAAGCTCACCGCCGTCAGCACGAAGAACAGCACCATCACGAACGGGTGCGCGATCGAGATGTCGACGAAGAACGAGGCCGTGGCGAGGATGATCGCGCCGACGATCAGCCCCTTGGTCGCCGCCGCGCCGACATAGCCGATGACGATCTCGATCATCGACACCGGCGCCGACAGGATCTCGTAGATCGTGCCCGTGAACTTCGGGAAGTAGATGCCGAAGGAGCCGTTGCCGATGCACTGGTTGAGCAGCGTCAGCATGATCAGGCCCGGCGCGATGAAGGCGCCGTAGGAGACGCCCTCGACCTCCTGCATGCGCGAGCCGATCGCCGCGCCGAAGACGACGAAGTAGAGCGAGGTCGTGATGACCGGCGAGACGACGCTCTGCAGCAGCGTGCGGCGCATGCGCGCCATCTCGAACATGTAGATGGACCGGATCGCCTCGAGGTTCATTTGCCTTCTCCCACCAGCGCCACGAAAATATCCTCAAGCGAGCTCTGCTCGGTGGAGACGTCCCTGACCCGGAGCCCCGCCTGCGACAGCGCCGACAGCAGCGAGGCGATGCCGGTGCGCTCGCCCGCCCTGTCGAACTCGTAGACGAGCCGCGTGCCGTCGTCGCGCAGCGCGACGCCGTAGGGCGACAGCGCCTCCGGCACGGCCGCCACCGGCTCGGCGAGCTCGACGGTCAGCTGCTTGCGGCCGAGCTTGGCCATCAGCGCCCTCTTGTCCTCGACCAGCAGGATCTCGCCGTGGTTGATGACGCCGATGCGGTCGGCGATCTCCTCGGCCTCCTCGATATAGTGGGTCGTCAGGATGATCGTGACGCCGGAGGCGCGCAGCCGCTCCACGAGCTGCCACATGTCCTTGCGCAGCGAGACGTCGACGCCCGCCGTCGGCTCGTCGAGGAACAGCACCTTCGGCTCGTAGGAGAGCGCCTTGGCGATCAGCACGCGCCGGCGCATGCCGCCGGACAGGTGCCGCAGCATCGTGTCCTTCTTGTCGTAAAGCGAGAGGTCGCGCAGGATCCTCTCGATCAGCGCCGGGTCCGGCCGGCAGCCGTGCAGGCCGCGCGAGAAGGCGACGGTGTTCCACACCGTCTCGAAGGCGTCGAGCGTCAGCTCCTGCGGCACGAGGCCGATGATCGAGCGCGTCTTGCGGAAGTCGCGGATCACGTCGTTGCCGGCCACCGTCACCGTGCCGCCGCTCGGCGTGACGATGCCGCAGACGATGGAGATCATCGTCGTCTTGCCGGCGCCGTTCGGCCCGAGCAGCGCGAGGATCTCGCCCTCCTCGATGTCGAGGTCGACGCCCTTCAGCGCCGTGAAGCCCGTGGCGTAGCTTTTCGTGAGGTTGCGGATGGAGACGATGGGCGCCATGGGACGGGTCCAAAATTGAGGAAAGTCATGCGGAAGGACACCCTATATGGTCCATCCCGCCGGCGATTGCACCCTTCCCCGCAGAAAAAGCTCAGGCATAGATGCTGACGAGGAAGCGGATCGACACGAAGATCAGGAAGACGCCGAAGCCGACCTCCAGTTGCCGCTTGCTCAGCGCATGCGCGAGCCGCACGCCCCAGGGCGTGACGACGAGCGCGATCGGGATGATCAGCGCCACGGCCGCCCAGTTGATGAAGCCGGTCGAGAACGGCGGCAGGCCGGCAAGCCCCCAGCCGGCCCAGATATAGCCGAAGATGCCGGGGATCGAGATCAGCACGCCGACGCCCGACGAGGTCGCCACCGCCTGGTGGATCGGCCGGCCGAAGGCGGTCATGTAGGTGTTGTTGAGCACGCCGCCGCCGATGCCCATCAGCCCGGAGAGCGTGCCGATGACGACGCCGGCGGCCTGGTTGGCGAGACCGGTCGGCAAATGGTCGCCGACGCGCCAGTGGTCGCGGTTGAACAGCATGCGCAACGCCACGAGAAGCGCGACGGCGACGAAGACGAGGCGCAGGCCCACGCTGGAGATCATCGCCGCGATCACCGAGGCGAGGATCGCGCCCGCCGGCAGCGCCACGATCCAGCTCTTCAGCAGGCCGGTGTCGACGGCGCCGCGCTGGCGGTGCGCGGTGAAGGAGCGCAGCGAGGTCGGCACGATGATGGCGATCGAGGTGCCGACGGACAGATGCATGCGCACCGCCTCCGGCACGTCGAGATAGCCGAACACCTGGTAGAACACCGGCACGAGGATCGCCCCGCCGCCGATGCCGAAGATGCCGGCGAGCAGGCCGGAGACGACGCCCGCGGCGGCAAGCGCGAGCGCGAACAGGACGAGATCGGCGACGGGCGGCATGGGAACTCCGGAAGGCGGGCGACTCGCGAGGAATTTCGCGGGGGCGCGCGGCAACTGTCATCAAACCGCGGCCGATTTCAACCGGCGATCACAGAAGCGCCGTCACGCGCCGCTGCAGATAGGCCGCCGTCGCCCGCACCGCGGCCTGCCGGTCCGCCCGCTCGTCCGCGGTCCCGCCGAGATAGGCCGCGCGCGCGGCGGCCAGCGTCTCCGCCTCGCCGGCCGGCATCCGCGCCGCCGCCCACGCCGCGGCGTCGCCCTTGGCGACGAAGGCGCCCGTCTCGGCGGTCCGCCACATCCGCGCGAGCGTCAGCAGCACGTTGCGCGCGTCGTCCTCGAGGCCGGCGAGAAGCGCGGGAAGCGCGTCGCGCATCGCCCGGCGGACCTGCCCGGCCGGGATGTCCGGCAGGAGCGTTCCGGCCGCAGGGCCGATCAGCGGCCGGGCCTGCCGCCGCGCCTGCGCCAGCACGAGCGTGTTTTCCGGATCGCGAACGGGCACGGGACGCTGCCCGGCCGCGAAGGCCTGCCGCAGCCATTCGCCGTAGAGGAACTCGACGCGCGCCGGATAATCCGCCGCCGCGAGGTCCGCCGTCAGGAACACCATCACCTCGATGCAGCGCGGGCCGCCGCGCGGGGCGGGATGGCGGCCGGAAAGCCGCAGCAGGGCGGAAAGAAGGCTTTCGCGCTCGGCCTCCGCCATGGGCCGGTCGAGGACGGCGAGGAGGTCGACGTCGCTGCCGGGCCGCAGCCCGCCGGAGACGGCGGAGCCGTGCAGGTAGACTGCGCGCAGCGCATCGCCGAACAGGCCGCGCAGGGTTTCCGACGCGGCCTGCGCCTGCTCGGGAATCTCCCCTGCCCCGTCTACAGGCTGCAATGCCGGTATCCCGACTTGCGCACCCTCAGGTCGAAGTGGAAATGGTCCTTGTGGTAGCGGTCGCTGCCGGGACCGAGCACGGTGGAGAAATACTTGCAGCTGTCGCCGCGCACCGACTTCAGGAGGCCCTTCTCGCGGAAGGCGAAGAAGCCCTTGGGCTCGATGGCGATGGCCTTGCCGTTCTTCAGCACGATCTTGCCGACGTCGATGGCGTTGCCCCTGGCATGCTCCGACATGGCCGCACCGCGGCGCGAGTTCATGGTCCGGCAGGAATAGGACGACATCTGGTGGATGGCGCCGACGCCGGAGAGATAGCGCAGCCGCGTCGCCGGCACGAGCTCCTGCTTCACCCAGCGCGCGAAGGCCTCCGTGATCTGGCAGTTCACCTGCGCCGCCGGCTTGATCCTGATGCCGCCCGACAGGCCGGAGAGCTCCACCGGCCAGTCGATGCCGCAGGATTTCCCGCGCGCGATGCGCGGCACGTCGCGAAACACCACGCCGAGCTGGCGCAGCCGCTGCCGGCAGGCCTTTTCCGACGCCGGCATGCCGCCCATGCCCTCGGGCACCTGCATCGGGTCGGAAAGGCGCGGGATGAAGGCGACCTGCTCGCCGCCGCCCCCCGCCTTGTCCGGAACGCGCAGGTAGCCCTCGCTTCCCGCCTCGGTCATCGGGATGGAGACCGGCTCGCCGACCTGGCGCGGCGTGTCGGTGCCGATGCCATCGACCACGACCTGCGTCGCGCCGCCCTCGGCGATCTCCTCGGCCTCAGCCTCGGCGAGGCCCTGCACGCGGCCGACACCGAGCCCCTCGTCCATGTTCACCCCGCCCTCCGGCACGGCGAGCACGCCCATCGAGGCCTGCACCGGCTCGCCGATCCCCATCGCCTCGTCGCTGTCGATCCGCGGCAGCGGCTGGCTCTCGGCCGGCCGGGCGTCCGCCGTCCGGGCGACGGCCGTCTCGCGCACCGGCTGGATCGCGCCGACGCCCGCGCCGTCGATGTCGTCGGGCGGGATCATGCCGCCGGAGCAGGTGGAAAGCAGGAAGGGCAGCGCGAGCAGCCCGAGCGGCCTCAACAGACGAGGAACAGACGCAATACCCATTGTCACTTCCGCTTCCGGCCGGGAGATCCGGCGCGATGTGCCGCCATGGTGCACGCCGCATCCGGCCGCATTCGGACCGCGCCGGGCGCCTGCACGGCCTTTCGGCCATGGCCTTGCAAATACGGAGGAATTTACGGGAACAAGGTAAACGAACGGTTGTCGCCCGGCCCGCCGGTGCGGGGAAGGATGGCGCGCGGGATGCCACGCCCCTCATCCGCCTGCCGGCACCTTCTCCCCGCGGGCAGGGAGAAGGAAACCTGCCGTACCGTTTCCCTCGATCCTCAACGCGCATGCAAGGCAGGTCCCCTCTCCCCGCTTGCGGAGGGAGGGTTAGGGCGAGGGGCAAGGAAAGGCCCCGGCGCTTGCCGCGCCGGGGCCTTATACATTGGAAGGCCGGAACATCGGTTACGATGTTCCGGCCTCTTGTCATTGTGGTGGTT
>NZ_JANFDG010000059.1 GCF_024609765.1 Shinella pollutisoli | reverse complement strand
GGGTTTCCATCCGCCACCGCAAAGGGAAATACAGACCCTTTCGCGGTGAAAGGGAAGTTACAAGGGTTAGGGTGAGGGGCAAAGATTCTCACGCCGCCGGATAGACGCGCGGGCGGCGGATGTCGAGGAAGCCGGCCTCGCCCTTGCGGTGCGGGAATTCCGGCGCGGTGTCGAACTCCACCGGCTGGCCGTCCGCCGTCATCGCCAGCACGCGGCGCGAATCCGGCCGGTCGATGACGCGCACGATCCGCGCGGCGATGCCGTGCCCGTCCTCGCGCCAGGTCACGTCGGCGGGGCGGAAGAGGATCTGCCCGGCGCCGTCGGCAAGGCCCGCGGCGTCGAAGGCCGCGTCCTGCACATGCGCCCTGCCGCCGCGGATTTCGGCATCGAGCCGGTTGGCGTCGCCGAGGAAGTTCATCACGAAGGCGTTCGCCGGGTTGCGGCAGACCTCCTCCGGCGTCCCCTCCTGCACGATCCGCCCCTTGTCGAGGATGACGACGCGGTCGGCGAGGTCGAGCGCCTCCTCCTGGTCGTGGGTGACGAAGAGCGTGGTGATGCCGAGCTCGTCGTGGATCCTGCGCAGCCAGCGGCGGAGATCCCGACGCACGTTGGCGTCGAGCGCGCCGAAGGGCTCGTCGAGCAAAAGCACGCGCGGATCGACCGCGAGCGCCCGGGCGAGCGCCACGCGCTGGCGCTGGCCGCCGGAGATCTGGCCCGGGAACCGCTCGCCGAGCCCGGAGAGCTGCACGAGGTCGAGGAGCTCGCCCACCCGCGCGGCGATCGCTTCAGCCGAGCGCTTCACCTTCGAGACCTTCATGCCGAAGGCGATGTTCTCCGCCACGGTCATGTGCGGGAAGAGCGCGTAGTGCTGGAAGACGAAGCCGACGCCGCGGTCGCGCACCGGGATGTCGGTGGCGTTCTCCGCGCCGAAATAGATCGCGCCGCCGTCGGCATATTCGAGGCCGGCGACCATGCGCAGGATCGTCGTCTTGCCGGAGCCGGAGGGGCCGAGCAGCGCCACCAGCTCGCCGCTCTCGATGTCGAGCGAGACCCCGTGCACGGCGCGGAAGGTCTCGAAGGTCTTGACGACGGTGTCGAGGCGGATTTTCAAGGTCTGGTCTCCGGAGGAACGGCGTCGAGGCCGGCGAGCGTGGCAGGCCGGCGCGCGCGGCCCGCGCCCTGCCGCTCCAGCAGCACCTTGGCGACGAGCGTGACGATGGCGAGCAGCGCCAGGATCGAGGCGGCGGCGAAGGCGCCGGTGGCGTTGTAGTCGTGGTAGAGCAGCTCGATATGCAGCGGCAGCGTGTTGGTCTGGCCGCGGATGTTGCCGGAGACGACCGAGACCGCGCCGAACTCGCCCATCACGCGCGAATTGCACAGGACCACGCCGTAGAGCAGCGCCCATTTGATGTTGGGCAGCGTCACCGAGAAGAAGGTGCGCCAGCCGGAGGCGCCGAGCGAGGTCGCGGCCTCCTCCAGGTCGCGGCCCTGCGCCTGCATCAGCGGGATCAGCTCGCGCGCGACGAAGGGCGCGGTCACGAACATGCTGGCGAGCACGATGCCCGGCAGCGCGAACAGGATCTTGATCTCCGCCGATTGCAGCGCCGGGCCGAACAGGCCCTGCAGCCCGTAGACGAAGAGATAGGCGACGCCCGCGACGATCGGCGAGACCGAGAAGGGAAGCTCGATGATCACGGTGAGCAGCCGCTTGCCGGTGAAGTCGAACTTGGTGATCGCCCAGGCGGCGGCGACCCCGAAGGCCGTGTTGACCGGGACCGCGACCAGCGCCGTGAGGACGGTGAGCAGGATCGCATGGCGCGTGTCCGGCTCGCCGATGGTTTTCGCGAAATAGCCGACGCCGCGCGAAAAGGCCTCGACCGCGATGACGACGAGCGGCGCGACGATGAGGAGGAGGACGAAGAAGAGCACGACCGCAAGCAGGACGCGGCGGAAGACGGGATGGTCGCCGACGCGGGGCGGGCGGCCCTTTGTATGATGCGCCCCGGGATGCGCCATGATCAGCCCCTCACCGTGTAGCGCAGCGCGCGGGCCTGCATCAGGTTCGTCACCGCCAGCATGACGAAGGCCGTGAGCAGCATGACCGAGGCGATCGCCGCCGACGCCGGATAGTCGTATTCCTCCAGCCGGATGAAGGCGAGCAGCGCCGTGATCTCCGTCTCGAAGGGCTGGTTGCCGGCGATGAAGATGATCGCGCCGAACTCGCCGAGGCTGCGGGCGAAGGAGAGCGAGACGCCGGCGAGCAGCGCCGGCGAAAGAAGCGGCAGGATCACGCGCACGAAGATCGAGAGGTCCCCCGCCCCGAGCGTCTGGCCCGCCTCCTCCAGCGCCGGGTCGAGCTCCTCCAGCACCGGCTGCACCGTGCGCACGATGAAGGGGATGCTGGTGAAGCTCATGGCGACGATGATGCCGAGCGGCGTGTAGGCGACCTTGATGCCGAGGAGGGCGAGCGGGGCGCCGAACCAGCCGTTCGCGGCAAAGAGCGTGGTGAGCGCGATGCCGGCGACGGCCGTCGGCAGCGCGAAGGGCAGGTCCACCAGTGCATCCACCAGCCGGCGGCCGGGAAAGCGGTAGCGCACCAGCACCCAGGCGAGCGCCAGGCCGAAGACGAGGTTGAAGACGGTGGCGGCGAGAGCGCAGAGCACGGTGACGCGATAGCTGGCGAAGGCCCGCTCGGAGGAGACGATGCGCCAGTAGTCCTCCGGCCCGAGGCTCGCCGCCTTGAAGACGAGGGCCGAGAGCGGCAGCACGACGATGATGCCGACATAGACGAGCGTCACGCCGAGCGCGAGGGGCAATCCTGGCAAAACCCGCCGTCTCACGATGCGCATTCCCTTTCCCAACGCCGCAACCGGCGGGCTTTTTAGGCCCGCCGGCTGACGAATGACAGATGAAGCGGCCTGTTAGCGGCTGCCGTAGATCTTGTCGAGCTTGCCGCCCTCGGAGAAATGCTCCTCGGAGATCTTCTGCCAGCCGCCGAAGACGTCGTCGACGTCGACGAGGCGGATTTCCGGGAACCGGTCCTTGAACTCGGCGGCGACCGTCTCGTCATGGACGCGGTGGCCGAACTCGGCGGCGATCTTCTGGCCTTCCGGCGAGTAGAGGAAGTCGAGATAGGCCTTGGCGAGGTCGCGGCTGCCGCGCGCATCGGCCACCTTGTCGACGATGGCGACCGGGAACTCGGCGAGCAGCGAGACCGACGGCGTCACGCCCTCGAACTTGTCCTCGCCGTACTGCTTGGCGATCGACTTGGTCTCGGCCTCGAAGGTGATGATGACGTCGCCGATCTCGCGCTCGACGAAGGTTGTCGTCGCCGCGCGGCCGCCGGTGTCGAAGACCGGGACATTGTCGAAGATCTTGGTCACGAATTCCGTGATCTTCGCCTCGTCGTTGTCGAAGGCCTCCTTCGCATAGGCGACGGCGGCAAGGTAGGTGTAGCGCGCGTTGCCGGAGGTCTTCGGGTTCGGGAAGACGATCTTCACGTCGTCGCGGGCGAGATCGCCCCAGTCCTTGATGTTCTTCGGGTTGCCGGCGCGCACGAGGAAGGACGGGAAGGAGTAGAAGGGCGAGGCGTTGTTCGGGAACTTCTCCTGCCAGCCCTCCGCCACGAAGCCGTTCTTGACGAGGAAGTCGATGTCGGTGACCTGGTTGAAGGTGACGACGTCGGCTTCCAGGCCCTCGATGATGGCGCGCGCCTGCTTCGACGTGCCGCCGTGCGACTGGTCGATGGTGACGCCCGGATGGTCCTTGAGGAACGCCTCATTCTCGGCCGCGAACAGCTCGCGCGCCACGTCGTAGGAGGCGTTCAGCAGCTTGTCGGCGGCGTTGGCGGAAAGCGGGAGGGCGAGCCCGACGAGGGCTGCACCGATGAGGAGGAAGCGTTTCATGAAGGACCCCGGCCTGTTGATTTCGGGGCCGACAATATCGGCGGATTCGCCGCGCTCCGAGGCACGGGGCCGTCGCCGTCGTCACGCCGCGGGAAAGATTTTTCCGCAAACGGGCGGGATGGCGGAAAGCCGCACGCGCTCAGCGGGTCGGGACCGGCACCTCGCCGCGATAGTCGTAGAAGCCGCGGCCGGACTTGCGGCCGAGCCAGCCCGCCTCGACATATTTCACGAGCAGCGGGCAGGGGCGGTACTTGGAGTCGGCGAGCCCGTCGTGCAGCACCTGCATGATCGACAGGCAGGTGTCGAGGCCGATGAAATCGGCGAGCTGCAGCGGGCCCATCGGATGGTTGGCGCCGAGCCGCATGGCGGTATCGATCGCCTCGACCGAGCCGACGCCCTCGTAGAGCGTGTAGATCGCCTCGTTGATCATCGGCAGCAGGATGCGGTTGACGATGAAGGCGGGGAAGTCCTCGGCGACCGTCGCCGCCTTGTCGAGGTTGGCGACGAACTCCTTGGCGGCCGAGAAGGTGCCTTCCTCGGTGGCGATGCCGCGCACCAGCTCGACCAGCTTCATCACCGGCACCGGGTTCATGAAGTGGATGCCCATGAAGCGCTCCGGCCGGTCAGTGGCGGACGCCAGCCGGGTGATGGAGAGCGAGGACGTGTTGGTGGCGAGGATCGCCTCCGGCTTCAGCACCGGGCAGACCTGGCCGTAGATCTTGCGCTTGACGGTCTCGTCCTCGGTCACGGCCTCGATGACGAGGTCGGCGTCGGAGAGATCGTTGATGTCGGTCGAGCCGCCGATCAGCGCGAGCGCCTTCTTGCGGTCCTCGTCCGTCATCTTGCCGGAGGAGACCTGGCGGGCGAGATTGCCGTTGATCGTGGCAAGCCCGGCTTCGATCCGGTCGGCGGCAAGGTCGTAGAGATGGACCTTGTAGCCGGCGGTCGCGGCGACATGCGCGATGCCGCACCCCATCTGGCCTGCCCCGATGATACCGACGTTCCTGATCATAGCGCCTGTCGCCCCGTTATTTTCGTTCGTGCGGACAAAAAAAGACCGGGCCGGTCGGGCCGGCCCGGTGAAGTGATAAAGTGCCGCGGCACATTTTTCCAGTGAAAACATCGCTGCGGCGAAGGCCGCGCGCCGTTCCTCAGAGCGCCTTCTCGAGCTCCGGGAGCGCCTCGAAGATGTCGGCGACGAGGCCGTAGTC
>NZ_JANFDG010000058.1 GCF_024609765.1 Shinella pollutisoli | reverse complement strand
AACGTGGCCGATCGTGCCGATGTTTACGTGAGGCTTAGTGCGCTCAAACTTACCTTTTGCCATTTCCGGCTCTCCGTTCTTGTCCCGCGAAGGGGAATTCGTTCAACTCGTTCGGGGTGTACCCCGGTCACTTCTGACCGGAGTACTTCGCCTGGATTTCGTTCGCGACGTTCGTCGGGACCGGTGCGTAGTGGTCGAACGTCATCGTGTACTGGGCGCGGCCCTGCGACATGGAGCGCAGGTTGTCCACGTACTTGAACATGTTCGCCAGCGGCACGTTGGCGGAGATGACGACGGCGACGCCGCGGCTCTCCTGGCCCTGGATCTGGCCGCGACGGGAGTTCAGGTCGCCGATCACGTCGCCGACGTAGTCTTCCGGCGTCACGACCTCGACCTTCATCATCGGTTCCAGCAGCTGTGCGCCGGCCTTCTTGGCGGCTTCACGGAAGCAGGCGCGCGAGGCGATCTCGAAGGCGAGAACCGACGAGTCGACGTCGTGGAAGGCGCCGTCGATCAGCGTCGCCTTGACGCCGAGCATCGGGAAGCCCGCCAGCGGACCCGAGGACAGAACGCTCTCGATGCCCTTCTGGACGCCCGGGATGTATTCCTTCGGAACCGCACCGCCGACGATCTTCGATTCGAACTTGAAGTCTTCGCCTTCCGGGTTCGGTTCGAAGATGATCTTCACGCGGGCGAACTGGCCGGTACCACCGGTCTGCTTCTTGTGCGTGTAGTCCTCTTCGCAGGTCTTCGTGATCGTCTCACGGTAGGCGACCTGCGGGGCGCCGACATTGGCCTCGACCTTGAACTCGCGACGCATGCGGTCGACGATGATGTCGAGGTGCAATTCGCCCATGCCGGCGATGATCGTCTGGCCGCTCTCCTCGTCGGTCTTGACGCGGAAGGACGGGTCTTCGGCCGCGAGACGGTTGAGCGCGAGGCCCATCTTCTCCTGGTCGTTCTTGGTCTTCGGCTCGATGGCGATCTGGATGACCGGCTCGGGGAATTCCATGCGCTCCAGGATGACCGGCTTCAGCGGATCGCAGAGCGTGTCGCCCGTGGTCGTGTCCTTGAGGCCGGCGAGAGCGACGATGTCGCCCGCGAAGGCTTCCTCGATGTCCTCGCGCGAGTTGGAGTGCATCTGCAGCATGCGGCCGACGCGCTCGCGCTTCTCCTTGACCGTGTTCATCAGCGACGCGCCCTTCTCGAGCTTGCCGGAATAGATGCGGGCGAAGGTGAGCGAACCGACGAAGGGGTCGTTCATGATCTTGAAGGCGAGCATGGACAGCGGCTCGGCGTCATCGGCATGACGCTCGATCTCGGCCTCGGTCTTGAGGTCGATGCCCTTGATGGCCGGGATGTCGGCCGGCGACGGCAGGTAGTCGACGACGGCGTCGAGCAGCGGCTGCACGCCCTTGTTCTTGAAGGCGGTGCCGCAGAAGACCGGGTGGAACTTCACGTCGATCGTGCCGCGGCGAACGAGTTCGCGGATCTTGTCGTTGTCCGGGTAGTTGCCCTCGAGATAGGCTTCCATCGCCGCCTCGTCGATCTCGACGACGGTCTCGATGAGCTTCTCGCGGTATTCCTCGGCCTGGGCCTTCATGTCTTCCGGAATCTCGACGACGTCCCACTGGGCGCCGAGAGCCTCGTCACGCCAGATGAGCGCGTTCATCTCGACCAGGTCGATGACGCCCTTGAAGTCGCTTTCGGCGCCGATCGGCAGCTGCATGGCGACCGGGATCGCACCGAGGCGCGACTTGATCATGGACAGGCAGCGGTAGAAGTCGGCGCCGGTCTTGTCCATCTTGTTGCAGAAGATCATGCGCGGGACATGATACTTCTCGGCCTGGCGCCAGACGGTCTCCGTCTGCGGCTCGACGCCGGCGTTGGAATCGAGCAGCGCGATGGCGCCGTCGAGCACGCGCAGCGAACGCTCGACTTCGATGGTGAAGTCGACGTGGCCGGGGGTGTCGATGATGTTGAAGCGGCGGGTCTTGCCGTCACGGCCCTTCCAGAAGGTCGTGGTGGCGGCCGACGTGATCGTGATGCCGCGCTCCTGCTCCTGCTCCATCCAGTCCATCGTGGCGGCGCCGTCATGGACTTCGCCGAGCTTGTGGGACTTGCCGGTGTAGTAGAGGATGCGTTCGGTCGTCGTGGTCTTGCCGGCGTCGATATGCGCCATGATACCGAAATTTCGGTAGTCTTCGATTTTGTATTCGCGAGCCATGGGAGCTCCTTTCGAGACGTCTAGTTTCGGTTACCAGCGGTAATGCGAGAAGGCGCGGTTGGCGTCGGCCATCTTGTGCGTGTCTTCACGCTTCTTGACGGCGCTGCCGCGGTTGTTCGACGCGTCCATGAGTTCGCCGGAAAGGCGCTCGACCATGGTCGTCTCGTTGCGCTTGCGGGCAGCCGCGATCAGCCAGCGGATGGCGAGAGCCTGGCGACGCTCCGGACGGACGTCGACCGGAACCTGGTAGGTCGCACCGCCGACGCGACGCGAGCGCACTTCGACGTGCGGCGCGACGTTGTCGAGAGCCGAATGGAACACCGCCACGGGATCCTGCTTGGCCTTGCCCTGCACGATGTCGAAGGCGCCGTAGACGATCGACTCGGCGACGGACTTCTTGCCGTCCAGCATGATGGCATTCATGAACTTGGTGACGACGAGATCGCCGAACTTCGGGTCCGGATTGATCTCACGCTTTTCTGCTCTATGGCGACGGGACATACTTCTTGTCTCTCAACTCTCGAATGATCTGACCAGCGAAATGGCGCCGGTTACCGTGTTATTTCGGACGCTTGGCGCCGTACTTGGAGCGGCGCTGCTTGCGGTTCTTGACGCCCTGGGTGTCGAGAACGCCGCGGATGATGTGGTAGCGCACGCCCGGAAGGTCCTTGACGCGGCCGCCGCGGATCATCACGACGGAGTGTTCCTGCAGGTTGTGGCCTTCGCCCGGGATGTAGCCGATGACCTCGAAGCCATTGGTCAGGCGGATCTTGGCGACCTTACGCAGAGCCGAGTTCGGCTTCTTCGGGGTCGTCGTGTAGACGCGGGTGCAGACGCCGCGCTTCTGGGGGTTTTCCTGCAGGGCAGGAACCTTGTTGCGCTTTACCTGCGCCTGGCGCGGCTTGCGGATCAACTGGTTTACGGTAGGCATAGAACCATCCCTTGCAATCTGTCTCGTTACCCTTGCGGGCGGATTGGCGCCGTCTCCGGCAATGCCACACGCCTGTCTTCATGCGCAAAACAAGGCCGATCCGCGTCCGGCGGATGGCCTTTCGAGGCAGAGGACGCGATATGACCGCGTCTTGCGTGCAGCATTCATGTTCTCAACGTGCGTCGAGCCCTGTTTGAGGCGAACTTCAGAACGAGTCATTCCGAACCAGCCAGCCTCACATAGGCTCTGATGGCGTGCGGTCTACTGGCTTCAAGGCGAGCCGTCAAGAGGCGGCGCGAAATAAAGCGGCCCGGAAATGGCTGATCTGCCTGATTTGCAAGGCTTTGAGCGCCCCGTATCGGCCTTCCTGCGGGCGCGTGCCGCGGGCGATCACGCGCACGGGGAATATTAAGAAGAGGTGAAGACGGAATCAACCGCCTTTATCGATCCGGCCCTCCCCTCGCCCGATTCTGCCGGCCGAACTTTCTCGCCGTCCGTTCATTTATCGGTTGGGGCCGACGACGCGAACCTCTATAGACGCGGAGGAGTTCCAGGCGAAAGGAGACCGCCATGCCGGCCAATGCCGACAACGACAACACCACGCTCGACGAGCCGATGGTCTTCATCATCATCGGCAAGGCCTACGAGCGCGACGGCGACGAGGACGGCATCGACATCCACGTCATGCTCAGCGCCCCGGACGACGATACCGCCGTGCGCGAGGCGCTGAACGCTCTTGCCGAGGAAGGCTTTCTCGAGGCCGACCTGGACCAGATCGGCACGCTCACCGATGCGCCGGACGAGGAGCCGCATGCGGCCGCCTATCGCGGCGCCCTCGAGGGCGAGGTGGCGATCATCCGGTTCGCCTGACGACCGCCGCCCCTTTCATCCTACTTGACCTCGCCGCTCGGCAGCGGCGTGTCGTCGGTCTCGGCCGGCAGGACCGGATAGACAACTTCCGGCAACCGCCCTTCGAGCGCACCGAGGAAGGCGACGATCTTGTCGACGTCGCCGTCCGCCAGATCCTCGCCAAGCTGCGAGGTGCCCATGATGGCGACGGCCTGCTTCAGGTTCCAGACCTTGCCCGAATGGAAGTAGGGCGCCGTCAGCGTCACGTTGCGCAGCGGCGCGGCGCGGAAGACATACGAGTCGTCGGCGGTCGCGGTCACCGCGAAGCGGCCCTTGTCGTTCTCCGGCAGCACTTCCGCACCGGGCTTCTCGATCAGGCCGAACGGATAGTAGCCGTTGCCGCCGACGTTGATGCCGCTGTGACACGAGGCGCAGCCCTTGTCCATGAAGAGCGCGAGGCCCTGCTTCTGGTCCGTCGACAGCGCGTCGTCGTTGCCGTTGAGGTAGGCGTCGAACGGGGCCGGCGTGATCAGCGTCGCCTCGAAGGCCTCGATGGCCTTGGCCATGTTGTCGAAGGTGACGGGGTCCGCCTCGCCCGGGAAGGCCGCGGTGAACCATTCGACGTATTTCGGCATCGACTTCAGCGTGGCGACGACCTGGGCGGGCGTGTTCGCCATCTCGACGCCGGCCTGGATCGGGCCCTTGGCCTGTGCCTTCAGGTCCTCGGCGCGACCGTCCCAGAACTGCGCCTCGTTGAAGACGGCGTTGAGCGCGGTCGGCGAATTGCGCGGCCCCTTCTGCCAGCCGTGACCGATCGAGGTCTCCAGGTTGTCGTCGCCGCCCGTCGCCAGGTTGTGGCACGAGTTGCACGAGAAGACGCCCGAGGCCGACAGGCGCGGATCGAAGAACAGCGCCTTGCCGAGGTCGATCTTCTCCTGGGTGATCGGGTTGTCGCTGACGGCCGGGTAGGTCGACGGCAGGGGTTTGAATATCTCGAGCGCGGTGTCACGCAGATCGGCGGGAACCGGATCGGCGGCAAAGGCCATCGTCGCGATGACCGATGCGGCCACGGTCGCGAGCAGGAATTTCATGGCTACCTCCATTCGTTTGCGGGTACGAATGGAATTTAGAACCGCTCGAAAAAGACCGCTTGCGCCAGATCAATCACCCCCCTGCCCGCCTTGCGGAATGACAAAAGCCGCCCGAATTATTTTTCGGGCGGCTTTGTTTGTAACCAAAGTAAACCTCCACCTCCGGTGGAGGACTGGACGAGTTCTACATCGTGGTCGAG
>NZ_JANFDG010000057.1:3248-6340 GCF_024609765.1 Shinella pollutisoli | reverse complement strand
TGGTTGCGGGGGCAGGATTTGAACCTGCGGCCTTCAGGTTATGAGCCTGACGAGCTACCGGGCTGCTCCACCCCGCGTTATGGGTGGTTTGTGGAGGGAAGATTGAGTGTTGCGTTTAGCAGACCTGGCAGCGACCTACTCTCCCGCGTCTTGAGACGAAGTACCATTGGCGCAGGGGCGTTTCACGGCCGTGTTCGGAATGGGAACGGGTGCAGCCACCCCGCGATGACCACCAGGTCGGCGAAGCGCAACATGCCCTGTTGTGCAGGGCGTTTTTCGAGAAGCTGGATTTTGAGCGAATAGGGAGTAGCCAATAGCGAATAGTCGCTTTTGCCCCCTGCTTTGCGAACACGTCTTTCGAGACCTTTTGCGTGGCACTTCCGGAGCGAAGCTCCGCAAGGCCAGAGGCCGTCGCCAATCGTTTGGCGCGCCGTCCGCAGGGCCTACGGCCCGTGAGGACAAAAGATCTCATGCTCATCTTCGATGAGCATGAACAATGAGAACGATCAAGCCGATCGAGCGATTAGTACCGGTAAGCTTCACGCATTGCTGCGCTTCCACACCCGGCCTATCAACGTGGTCGTCTTCCACGGCTCTCAAGGGAATACTCGTTTTCAGGTGGGTTTCCCGCTTAGATGCCTTCAGCGGTTATCCCTTCCATATATAGCTACCCTGCTATGCCCTTGGCAGGACAACAGGTCCACCAGAGATATGTCCATCCCGGTCCTCTCGTACTAGGGACAGATCCTGTCAATATTCCTACACCCACGGCAGATAGGGACCGAACTGTCTCACGACGTTCTGAACCCAGCTCACGTACCGCTTTAATTGGCGAACAGCCAAACCCTTGGGACCTGCTCCAGCCCCAGGATGCGATGAGCCGACATCGAGGTGCCAAACAACCCCGTCGATATGGACTCTTGGGGGTCATCAGCCTGTTATCCCCGGCGTACCTTTTATCCGTTGAGCGATGGCCCTTCCACGCGGGACCACCGGATCACTATGACCGACTTTCGTCTCTGCTCGACTTGTCAGTCTCGCAGTCAGGCGGGCTTATGCCATTGCACTCGACGAGCGATTTCCGACCGCTCTGAGCCCACCATCGCGCGCCTCCGTTACTCTTTCGGAGGCGACCGCCCCAGTCAAACTACCCACCATACACTGTCCCGGACCCGGATGACGGGCCGCGGTTAGACATCCATGACGATAAGGGTGGTATTTCAAGGGTGGCTCCACCCGAACTGGCGTCCGGGCTTCAAAGCCTACCACCTATCCTACACATGCCGACACGAATGCCAGTGTAAAGCTATAGTAAAGGTGCACGGGGTCTTTCCGTCTGACCGCAGGAACCCCGCATCTTCACGGGGAATTCAATTTCACTGAGTCTGCGTTGGAGACAGCGGGGAAGTCGTTACGCCATTCGTGCAGGTCGGAACTTACCCGACAAGGAATTTCGCTACCTTAGGACCGTTATAGTTACGGCCGCCGTTTACTGGGGCTTCGATTCAAAGCTTGCACCTCTCCTCTTAACCTTCCAGCACCGGGCAGGCGTCAGACCCTATACGTCGTCTTGCGACTTCGCAGAGCCCTGTGTTTTTGATAAACAGTCGCTACCCCCTGGTCTGTGCCACCCCTCTCCACTTGCGTAGAAAGAGGTCACGCTTCTTCCGAAGTTACGCGTGCAATTTGCCGAGTTCCTTCAACGCAGTTCTCTCAAGCGCCTTGGTATACTCTACCTGACCACCTGTGTCGGTTTCGGGTACGGTCTATACGGTGGAGCTGTTTCCTGGAACCGACCCACCGCAAGGACAATCCAATAAGCCCTTACGATCTTCTCGATCCGTCACTACCACCAGGCCCACGAATATTAACGTGGTTCCCATCGACTACGCGTGTCCGCCTCGTCTTAGGGGCCGGCTAACCCTGCTCAGATTAACTTTAAGCAGGAACCCTTGGTCTTTCGGCGAGGGGGTCTCTCACCCCCTTTATCGTTACTCATGTCAACATTCGCACTTCCGATACCTCCAGGGCCCCTCACGGGTACCCCTTCGCAGGCTTACGGAACGCTCCGCTACCACGTATCTTGCGATACATCCTCAGCTTCGGTGCATGGCTTCAGCCCCGTTACATTTTCGGCGCAAGGACCCTTGTTTAGACCAGTGAGCTGTTACGCTTTCTTTAAATGATGGCTGCTTCTAAGCCAACATCCTGGTTGTTTTGGGATCCTCACATCCTTTCCCACTTAGCCATGACTTGGGGACCTTAGCTGGAGGTCAGGGTTGTTGCCCTCTTCACGACGGACGTTAGCACCCGCCGTGTGTCTGCCGAGTAGTACTCCACGGTATTCGGAGTTTGGTTAGGATCAGTAAGACGGTGAGTCCCCATAGCCCATCCAGTGCTCTACCCCCGTGGGTATTCGCTCGACGCTCTACCTAAATAGATTTCGCGGAGAACCAGCTATCTCCGAGTTTGATTGGCCTTTCACCCCTAGCCACAAGTCATCCCAATCTATTGCAACAGATGCGGGTTCGGTCCTCCAGTTGGTGTTACCCAACCTTCAACCTGCTCATGGCTAGATCACTCGGTTTCGGGTCTAATGCAACTAACTCATTCGCCCTGTTCAGACTCGCTTTCGCTGCGCCTACACCTATCGGCTTAAGCTTGCTAGTTACACTAAGTCGTTGACCCATTATACAAAAGGTACGCCGTCAGGCTTGCGCCCTCCGACTGTTTGTAGGCAACCGGTTTCAGGTTCTCTTTCACTCCCCTTGTCGGGGTGCTTTTCACCTTTCCCTCACGGTACTTGTTCGCTATCGGTCATGCACGAGTACTTAGGCTTGGAGAGTGGTCTCCCCATGTTCAGACAGGATTTCACGTGTCCCGCCCTACTCAAGGACAATGCCTGTTCTACGCGTACGGGGCTGTCACCCACTAAGGCCGGACTTTCCAGTCCGTTCCGCTTCATTCGGCATTGCCACTGGCCTGGTCCGCGTTCGCTCGCCACTACTTGCGGAGTCTCGGTTGATGTCCTTTCCTGCAGGTACTTAGATGTTTCAGTTCCCTGCGTTCGCTTCTTACCCCTATGGATTCAG
>NZ_JANFDG010000057.1:1942-3097 GCF_024609765.1 Shinella pollutisoli | reverse complement strand
AAGGTGGGTTGCCCCATTCGGAGATCCATGGATCAAAGCTCATTCGCAGCTCCCCACGGCTTTTCGCAGCGTATCACGTCCTTCATCGCCTGTGCATGCCAAGGCATCCACCAATTGCCCTTACGACACTTGATCGTTCTCATTGTCTATGCTCATCACCTATTGTTCAGCGAATAGTTATCAGCGAATAGCGAATAGAATTTTCAAACCATTCGCTACTCACCATTCGCTATTCGCAAAACAAAGGCCCGGTTACCTTTTACAACCAGGCCGTCATGATGCCATCGACGTGTTCGATCCGGTCCCTTCAAAGATGTCACGCCGAGCGACATCCGGGCCGGATCTTAAGACCAGCTTCTCGAGATCAAATCCGAGGATGCGCGGTCAGGCAACATCCACCAGAACGCATGTCAGACAAGGGCAAGCCCTCGAACAACACACGATCCTTGAGGCATCGAGGTTTCCCTCGATCCGGATCAATCTTCTCTTCACAATGTAGGCAGAACAGGCATCAGCTCATTCGAGCGATGCAAACTTGGTTTTCTTCAAAGACAAGGCAGAACTTCGGCGCGAAGCGCCGCAAGGCCAGAGGCCGTCGCCAATCGTTTGGCGCGCCGTCCGCAGGCAGCGATCGAAGATCGCGTACGCCGTGAGGACAAAACCATGGTGGAGCCGAGCGGGATCGAACCGCCGACCTCCGCAGTGCGATTGCGGCGCTCTCCCAGCTGAGCTACGGCCCCTTTTTTCCGTCCTCGCGCGCGAAGCGCTCCGGACGGGGCGGCGAACGATCGCCGACGCGCCTTGCGCTTGCGAAAGCCGAAGGCTTTCGAACAACCACGCAAATCAATCACCGACAACTCGACACCAATCTTGGTGGAGCTGAGCGGGATCGAACCGCTGACCCCCTGCTTGCAAAGCAGGTGCTCTCCCAGCTGAGCTACAGCCCCTAAGGTCTCGATCCCAACCGGATGGCACCAAACAGGGCCGGAGGCCCACGTCCCGAACGGGACGGCCCGTCCGGAGCGAAGCGGCCGAAGGCCGCGACAGCGCCAGGACAATTCATGGTGGGCCCGGGCAGACTCGAACTGCCGACCTCACGCTTATCAGGCGTGCGCTCTAACCACCTGAGCTACGGGCCCATCCCGGGTAGAACTC
>NZ_JANFDG010000056.1 GCF_024609765.1 Shinella pollutisoli | reverse complement strand
TAAAAAGCAGTCTTGAATCACGCTTCTGCTGATTTGGGAATCCACTTTGTCAACAGGACCTAGTGCGCCAGCTCATTTTTAAATCGTGTTCTACATGTAGAATAAATAGTTGCGTAAGAGGCTTGCTCTATATTCCATCGACAAGCATAATTCTACATGTAGAACATTAATTTATTGCTACCTGTAGAACGGAGGGGATGACATGAAAGCGAGTTTGACGGTCGAGATGCTGAAGGAACTCCTACCGGACGGTGTGACCGTGCCGCAGCCAGCGAAGACGGCGATCCGCGACCTGCCCGACGAAGAGCGGAAGGCGTATAAGGCGAAGAAGCAAGCGGAGCGCCGGGCGGCCCTGAAGCAGCGTGCCGAGGGCGGGAGCATCAAGTTCGACGCGGAGACGACGCGAGACGCACTGGCCGATGCCGCTATTATACTCCTGGCAAGCGGAGCGCCTGGGGCGGAAGCGATCGAAGCCTATCTCCGGACCGTGTTCCGTGACCAAGTCGGTGCGCCGTTGACCATCAAAGCCCGCGCGAAATCCGGTCAACTCCGACCGAAGCTCCTGAGATTCGTCGGCAACGCAGCCTGAACCGCCATTTCAGTAGATCGGTGCGAAATCCCGCTTGTCTACTGAAACGAGCCGATTTCAATGGCTTACATCATCTTGAATTGAGAATGGGACATGAAAGTCCCATCAGCACCACGGCTGTCGCCGACCGCTCCAGGTCCTTGCCAGCCCCTCCGAGACGAGGATATCGCCCAACGACCTGCCGTCACGAACCAGCACGCGAAGCTTGCGGCCATACTTGTCTTCGTCTCTGCCGGGCCATGCCTGGAATTCGACCGGTCCTGCGTTCACCAGTTCCAGGAAACGCCGGGTCGCCTTCGCACCCCGTGCTGCCTCGGAGGAGCATTTCGGTTTGCTTATCTCGGGCGTGTCGATATCGGCGACGCGGATTTTCGTACCGTTGTGCCAGAGCGTGTCGCCATCGACGACGCAGTGTATGCGGATCGCATCCGAGCAGAGCGTATACGGTGTGAAGTCCGCCGGCTGCACGTGCGAGGTCGACGGCGACGTTTTGATGAGCTGGACGGACGGCGATACGGTCTCGATTTTGGTCGTCGATGCCGTCTCGCGTGACACTGCCACGCCAGGCAACGGCAGGCCGTGTTTCTCGGCGACGTAACTGTAGCCTGCACCGGCCGAAAAGGCGGAAAGCATCGCCAAGGTAACAAGTTTTCCAAACGACATGCCGCCTCCTAATCGTAGTGACCGCCAAGATATCCCGGAGAGGTTGAGTTTCAGGTAGCGAGTTGCAGAAGATTCTATCGATCTCGCAATGTCTCACACATGCGACATAAACGGTTGTTCCGTTTCATATTGTCGACATTGCTGGATGTCGTGGCCGGACCGGGTCCGTCATCGGCGTTGGTCTCTTGCATCGTCACGCCGTTACATCGGGGGTATTCACGGCGTTACCGGGGAGTGGCCGATGGCACAGGGTTTTTACAAGACGACGGCAAGGCGGAGAGAGCTGTCGAACAACACGAGGGCGAACCGGAAAGCGGAAGGAAAACCGATGCAGCCGCATATCGTTGACGAGGCGCTGTCGGCGGCGATACAGGCGGCGACCAAGCGGAACGTCCGGGCGACAAAGGCTGGCCGTCCTGTCTCGGAGGCTGAGACCAAGGTCTTCGACCGCATACTGGCCGTTGCTCTGGATCACCTCGTGGAAATTCGCGGTCTGAACCGGGGGAAGTGCTACTCCGCCCTCCAACAGCGCCTCTTCAAACGCCGCAGCTACAGGTCAATACCGACGAAAAAGCCATGACCTAAAGTACCCGCGAGTTCCGTTTCGGTCTTCTACGGCCTCCCAGACGGTTTTCTGAGAGCCAGTTACCTCGATTTCCCCCCATTACTCCTCATTTTCGAATCGTAGCATCGTAAAATCACGGCGTTACTTTGTCTCTTGCATCGCCGGTCACCATGATCCCTTCAGCCAACAAAGCATCTGAGGGGATCGAAATGGCAAGGGTTTCAGGAATATTCGAAAGCGTTGGCACGAGGCTGAAGCAGGCCGTAGCGGCGCACAATCTCGACATTGACATGGCGGCGGGCCGTACGCTCGTCGAGGGTGTGCTCCGGTACTGGTCGGTAGGCATGGGTCCGGCGCCGATCCTGCTGAAGGGCGGACAGCTCTTCGACCAGACCGTCAGGGAAACCCGGGATGCCGACATAGTGACCGTACGGCACTATCTGCCACACGAGTTCGTAAAAGGTATGCGGATCATCGGTCCGATTCTGGAGCGCGAAGGCATCCGAATTCTGACCTTCTCCGGGGAGCCGACGGAAATAGACGTCGGCCACGGCGAACCGGTCCAGCGGTGGATCATCCGCGGCACGGTCGGCGGTGTCCTGGCCAACACGACCATCGACATGACCGTCGCCCGCGGACCGCAGGCATTCGCCCGAGCGATCGAGGTCGCCGAAATCCCGTCGCTGATCGACATGCTCCCGCCGCTGATCATTGCGGTGCAGCCGCTCGAGGTCGCTGCCGCCGAGAAGCTCCTTGCCGTCGCTCTCCAGTCCGAGACCGACTTCCGTATCCGGCACTTGGCCGACATCATCGACGAGCGCCTTTGGGACGGTGTCGACTGCGGCGATGTCGCAAGGGAGGTGGTCCGGGTCTGCAAGCATCGCGGGCTCGATCTCGGCACGCTTCCGGAGACGCTTGAGTGGCCCCGGATCAGCCGTCTCGAGGCTTCGTGGGAAAAGCACCGGGCGGCGGGCAAGACCACCCTGTCGATATTCAGCGCGTGGGTCGATGCGGCATACCTCTGGTCTGAGGTGCAGGACGAACTCAGTCTGCAGCATCGGCCCTTCGCGGTTCCACGGCAGGCCTCGGACGTGGTGAGGATGTCGGCATGAAACCGCGTTCACACCCTGAATGGCCTTATGCCCTGGCCGCGTTCACGGTTGAACTCGACATACCTGACCGACACTACCAAGTCCGGCAGCTTATTTCTCCAGGTCTGGGTCGGCTCTTCATGAAGGACTGGATCGCGCAGGATCGCATCGATCCGGAGATCATGATCGATCCGGCCGATCGCAGCGATGACCCACGCTGGCACCAGATCGACGGATGGCCCATTCGCGGCGGCACGGCGGACGAAATCCTCCGGCGCAAATGGGAACGGCGGGCAGCGCTCTATTTCCATTGGCACGCCACAAATGTCTCGCACGTCACGGACTGGCTCATCTACGCGACCGCAACCAATGCGCCATGGCTGTTTAACGTAAACGAGCAGGGAGAACCACGGAAGCTGCTGAAGTGCGGCAGCCTGTGTCAGCTCGCCAACGAGGCCGACAAGGGACTTGGGAACCAGCCACCGAATTGGCTCCTCGACCGAGGCGGTATTCCACTCGACGACCCTGATCCGCAACCCGCTCCTGACGATGAAATGGAGATCGCGGACCTCGGGGTCGGGCACGTCCTCGTCCGTCTCCTGACCCCGAACGCGCTGCGCGTCGAGGGTGTCCGCATGCGGCACTGTGTCGGCCACGGCGGCTACGACTGCATCCTTCGGGAACCCGGATACCGTCTTTTGTCCGTCCGAAACCCGAACGGCACGCCGCTGGCGACGCTAGAAATCCGTGGCGACGTGGTGAGGCAGTTCCGCGGCCCCGGCAACGACGATCCGACGTCGGCGGTCGTGGACCTGTTGTCGAAGTATGTGGCGGAACAGGGCTGGCGAGGCTACGAGGAAGCTGCCGTCGGAAGATATGGCGGATACGGCCCCGAGGCGCTCCGGGTTCTCGAGGGGCTCGAACCTGTCCGTCGCCGAGAACGATGACATTTCCGCCGGCGATTCGCGCCGGCGGAAGCCGCGCACCAATATCGACATAACCGCCCATCAAGGGCGGGATGAGGGGAACGGACATGGACATCACGGAAATCAACGCGAGGCGCCCCTCAAATGCCTTCCGGACCTCGACGCTGCCGAGCACGCCCTCGTGCAGCCGTATCTTCGCGGTCTCGAGACCTATCTATCGCACGGGCGCAACGTGCGGGGATCATCCCCTTCGACCGCCGAGTGCCTGGCGATCCGCACCAGCGAGAGACCGTTCGTCGCCGTCGCAAGGCGATCGCGGCTGCTCGCCGGATCACGGTCGATGAGTCCGGATGGGCGGTCTACGATGGCGACTGACGCTTACGACGATCCCATCCTCGACTGGGACGATATCGCCGAGGATCTCGCCATGCTCAAAGCCTCAGACCATGAGGAACGCCTCCAGATTGACTGGGAGACACCGTGCTATCTCCCCGCGCTCGGAGGCGGCGGCATGCAGAGGATGATTCCGGTTTACGGACCTGAGTCCGCCTGGATCAGGGGCAGGAGGCGCAATGGCGGCTCGACGTCGCCAACGCGACATGTAGCCCAGCCGTCATCCGTTGATAATTCAAGACCCCGATGGCCGGTCACGGTCGGGGTCTCCCATTGGCACTTTCTGCGACGGCCAGCATACTAATGGTCGAGTACGACTGGGCTGAAACTTAGTCTTCCTTGGAAGGGCGCGCTGTTTCAATAGAGGACGCGTCCTTTTTCACGCCCGGATTCCTAACTGGAAATAATTTCCTCAAAGGATTATCCAGACGACATCTGTCAATCGAGGGGAGTTATACTAGGAAAATAACTTCTAGTATAACGGTTAGCCTTCTCGTTATTCCCTTGTCGCTTTTCGCTGGCCGCCAAGGATTTTCCTGAACAGACTCGTTGGGGAACGACGTTGGCGAATGGAGCAAACAGACCAGGACTGTCGAAAAACGTGATTGAGGCACTGCCGAGACACGCCGCTACCTGTTCCCCGGTCCTCTCCTGACATCCAGCATGATTCCGCACCATCTCCGGGCAGCGCTCGAGGACGGCCTGTCGGCGTCTTCTCTCGACATGGACCGTATCGGCAGACATGCACAAGAGTCCCAGACGTTGGGACTCTTGTAGTACTCGACGTCGCCTTGCGCGCGCACGCGAGAACTACCCTTCGCAATCGGCGATCTCCGGAAATTAAAGAACTCGTTCGGAGAATTTAACGAACTCGAATTTGTAGTGTAAGATACGAATTCTTAAATATTTCTTCCCGTCGCTCGAAAAGATATCTTTTACAAATTTAATGAGCTTAAGTCTTGATTGCGCGAAATCGAAAGATTATGCATTTTTTTGCTTTTATTTGATTGTATCAATGCTTGGAATGCGCCATGCTTTGTGTATAGGGAACAGCAAGCTCCGCTCGCCACCGGTCCAAAACCCTGGTGCTACTCTGAAAAGGGAAGAGGCAGATGAACCAGTCGTAAGCTCCAGCAACCGGGTCTCTCTGGCAAAGCCCGTCTCGTTGGGGACGTGCGAGCCCCCGTTCGTCGATCCGTCGACCCTGATTGTCGTCCGGATGGCCGGGAGTGAAGCCGGGGAAACCCGGTCGCGGTAGCGAGCAACAAACGACCCCGTGCCTGAAACCGGGCGCACCAGAAACAAAGGAAGAAAGACATGAGGAACTTCAACTTTACGATCGGCCACCAGACGTTCATCGCCAGCGAAGTAGCAAACGTCACGTTAAACCGCCGTCGTTTCACTGAGATCGAAGTCCGCGAGGATTGCGGCAGCTACTATCACCAGTACCGAAACGGCCACGTGCCTCGCGGCGCGGACGAGAAGGTAATCCGGGAGTACATCCGCGAGTTCTACGCCCAGTCGCAGGATGAGGACGACGACTACCATGCCGCCTGACGATGGTCGCTTTACAAGGACCGAAACCGGACACGTCAGAAAAAAGGAAGAAAGATATGAAGGTCAGCAGAGATAACCTACCGTGCGGTAAGACATTTCCAGTGTACTGCGTCGAGCATGCGCCCGTCGCAGGCGCCGATGGCACTGGCCTATACGGTGAGTGTGGAAAAGCGGAATGGTACTTCCGGTTTTCATACAGAAATTCGTTCACCAACGGCGCTGGCAGCGCAGCGATTTACGCCTGGGTGTTCCTTGCCGAAAGCGAGGACCTCGTCGAGTTCATCATCGACGAGCGTGACGGCCTGACGGACGGGGTCGATGAATACTACAAGCATGTGTCGAGAAGCGTGTTCTCGCAAGCCAAATTCGTCCGCAACGCGCTTCCCGATGCGATCCGCTCATGGCGGGAAATGAGGGCTGAAGGCGTTCGCGGAGGATTTCGTAAGGTGCCTTTCCATTGAAAGCGCCATGCGGCCTTGCAAGGTTGTAGAACCTCTCCCATTCGCTGAGCTTTTGAACGAGGTCGGTGTCGTCTGTATATGACAAAAGCTGGTAGAACTCTTGATCATCAGTGCGGTGTGACCGTTCGACTTTTCCATTTAGTTGGGGCGACGCTGGCTTGATATAGGCGTGCCGGATGCCCTGGTCTTCGACGTGCCAGTGGAATTTGGCCTGGAACTCGTGCCCATTATCGGTGCGCACTTCGCGAATGCGGAACGGGAATTTGGCGATTACGGTGTCGATGAAGTCTATGGCGTTGGCCTGGGTGTGGCGATCATAGACCTTCAAGGCCCGGATGCGGGTGGCATCGTCGATTGCCGTGTATTGGAAGCGCTTGACGACCTTGCCGTCAACGCCTTCAAATTTCAGGAATTTTACGTCGACCTGTATCTGATGCCCCGGCACGCGCTGCTCGTATCTCTGGGTATGGATTTTCCTAACACGCGTACCGCCGGAAGCCGACTAAGCCCGTTCCGCTTCAGAATTCTATAGATGCAGGCGTCAGAGATGGTGATGGCATGGTACCGGCTCATATACCAGGAAATGCGCATCGGGCCGAGATGATATCTGGTGCGCAGATGCAAGACTTTCTCGATGATTTCTGCAGGCTTCTGGTTAGCGGGATTTTTTGGTGCGGAGGATCGGTTCTCAAGCCCGGCCTCGCCATAGCGCTCGAAAGCCGATTTCCATCGATAGAAACTGGCTCTGCCAATACCGAAATAGCGGCAGGTTTGCGATACGTCACCGTGACGCTCGGCATGTTGAAGAACGCGCAGCTTATGTGAAACTTCCCGTCGGAATGTCATCATCGCGATTATCCTTGTGATCGAAAGTCAAAAACAAGGATGTCTCGAAGGTCCCTACTTTTCTACAGTTCATAGAGACATTAAACCCGACAACATACTAGGTCCTGTTGACAAAGTGGATTCCCAAATCAGCAGAAGCGTGATTCAAGACTGCTTTTTA
>NZ_JANFDG010000055.1 GCF_024609765.1 Shinella pollutisoli | reverse complement strand
CTCGGCATTCCTCGCCCTGGCAGCCGCAAAGATATGGCTGCCATACTTTGTCAACAGGACCTAGTCATCACGCTACTCAATATCCACAAGCCACGCGACCGTACGCATTACGAACAATTCCGTGCGTTCCACATGAGTTTCTACCGCGCAGTAGAAGCCACGAGTGTAACGCCGTTCTCGCCGCGAGCCTTGGATCGGGCATTGGCGGCCATGCTGGTTGCAGCGGCGCGCCATGTGGAGCCCGACCTTACGCCGAACCTCTCGGCTGAGCGGATCGCGAACAATGCGGCGGCCTACGGACGCGTGAGGTTGACCGTCGAAGAAAAAATGAAGACGGCTAAGCTGGAACAACAACTCATCGATCGGTGTATGGCCCGTCTTGACGGGTTAAGAGACGAATGGTCGACTATAGCCGACCGACAGACCCGTAATGGTGAAGTCTTCACCTATGCGAAGGCCGAGCCCGTCAAGCGTTTGCTTCAGGAGCCGTTGGAGCAACAACCCGGCAACAAGTTCTTCATTGCAGCCCGCTCCATGCGGGACACCGAGCCCGTGGCGCTCCTCAAATTGCGGCGGCCCGACGGGCGCGTGTTTTCATAAGCGAGATTTTCAATGGCCGATGTAACTCAATCCTTCAGCCAACTGCTTCTTACCTATGGGCCTGGGGCAATGATCGATCTGCCTGACCAAGCGGTGATTGTGTCGGGGCTTCAAGGATGGGATAGCGGTGCCAATGTCAAACCAATCTCTGAGGACCGCCTCGTCAAGCTTCTGAAGGAGCAACTGGGCACCAAGCTCAGCACGAGTTTCATGGGATTGCGCCAGCCGCCGGCATTCGACGAGGATAAGCGTGGCGATCGTGCGCCGGGCGTCGAGGTTCTTATTTTTCCGACTTGGTTCACCGTTGATGCCGGTGGCACGATATCTTCTAGTTCTGGTGACGATGGCGAGTCCGGGGCGCCAGCGACGACAGTTGCCCAAATAGAGAAGCGGCGACGAATGGTCGAATTCACCGATCTTTCTGTGACAAATGCCGGTAAGCTTTCTTACAAGGGTGATGGCGGAAAGCGTGCCGAAGTTAACCCAATCCGCTTTGTGGCAGCCTGCGCTAAGGGCCATCTGCAGGATATTGACTGGCGGTGGTTGGTGCATCGGAATGGGGACAGGTCCTGCAGAAAGCCGATGTACTGGGTAGAGAAAGGCGTAAGTTCCGATCCTTCGGACATTTCAGTCCGATGCACATGTGGTTCCTCTCTGACCATGGGCGATCTCTACAAGCCCAAGTTTATCGGCGGCTGCCAGTGCAAGAGCCCTTGGCTTCAACCACAGCATTTGCCTGGAGAAATCTGCTCCAATGATCTGCGTCTTCTGCCGCGGTCAGCGACAAACACCTATTTTGCTCAGACGGTCACGGTCATTTCACTGACGAAAACCGACGATCGCGCGCGTCAGACGATACAGGAACATCGTCCGACGATCGATTCCATCCGCGCCTTGCCCAATTTCATCGATATTTTAAGAAGCCTTCCACAAACGAAAGACGCATTCAGAGATTTCAAAGATGCGGAAATCTTGGGTGCCCTCGACGAGGAAACGGGTGAAAGCGACCAGACATCTGCAAATCCGCGAGTTGCGGAATTCGACATGCTCGCTTCCGGAGCACGCGTTATCGGTCACGACGGCCCAACATCGCATCTGTTCGCGGAAACGTTGGCGCGCGAGCAGCTTGGCTTGACGGAGCCGTGGTCGAGTTTTCTGAAGAGCGTCGTGCAGGTCCATCGGCTACGCGAAGTCACCTGCCTTTATGGATTCACACGACTAGAACCTCCTCCAACGGCTGCCGAGAGCGAGCTAGATGAGATTCAACTTGCTGTGGACGGTGCAGACCTCTCGCGGAACGTGGATTGGCTGCCGGCGATTGAGCAATTCGGTGAAGGTATTTTTCTCCATGTTGATCCCGAATTCATCAAGAAGTGGCTCATTGAGCCAGAGGTAGTCTCTCGCGCCCAAGTATTGAAAGAGGCCGAGAGAAAGGAGGCTGAACGTTTTGGGCGATCTCCAAACTATCTCGGTATTGCCAACTGGGCACTTCATTCCTTGTCACACGCCATGATGTCCGAATTGTCCTTAGAATGCGGTTATCCGCTTTCCTCCTTGAAGGAGCGTATCTATTCCAGCGGGACCTCGCAGGCGGACCGGTTCGGCATTCTTATCTACACCTCAACGGCAGGTGGACAGGGCACACTCGGAGGATTGAGCGGCGTAGCCCACCAAGTTGGCGACATACTTGAACGTGCGGTAAGACACTTGGAGCTATGCTCAAATGATCCAATCTGCGCCGAGCACTCGCCAGAGAGTGATCATGATGACCGCCACATGCACGGCGCGGCGTGCCACGCTTGCCTTTTGGTACCAGAGACTTCGTGCGAAGCGCGGAATACCAGACTGGATAGAGGGTTGCTAATCCCGACAGTAGTCGGCACGAAATATTCGTTGTTTTCATAGCGCCTTGCTCGGAATATTTCTAGATGAGCGAGAGATAAAATTTGTGTGGCTGAGTGTATCGAATCTTTACAAGTATCTGTGTTCTCAGACTTGAATTGAGTACCTGCATATTTCTGTGCCTGCGCGGAAATAATGTCTGCATACCGTTTCACGCCGGCCCTCATTGTTTATGTTGCGAATGGCAGGAATGCACCCTTCCGATTGCGCTCCGTTCCTTCATTCCAAAACAATCGGTTCCAGCGATCTGAATAACGTTGTGAAGAAAATTCATTAATCGTTACCTTGACGCTTTTGCCTATCGTCACTATCTTCATTTCGTGAAATGAGGATAGTGAATTGCACATTTTGATACCCGAGTTGGCGGGACACAAAACCATTCTGACCGGGAGTTTGGCCGGGCGGAAAGTGTTGTCCGATCTTATCGCGGCGATGCAGCCGTCCGCCGAGACGGAGATCGTGTTCCTGGACTTCGCCGGTATCGATGTGGCCACATCATCGTTCCTGCGTGAGTGCGTAGTAGGGTTTCGTGATTTTGCCAGAAACGGTTCCTCAAACTTATATCCGGTAGTCGCGAATATGAGCCCCACGGTGGCTGAGGAACTTGAGTTCTTTGCCCGGCAACGAGGGGATGTCTTTTGGTCGTGCAAGCGCTCGGCGAGTGGCCATCTCTCCGATATCTCTCTGGTCGGAGAGCTTGAGCCGGTCCTTCGTGTCACGTTCGATCATATCAAGCGTCTCGGCGCGGCGACCGCTCCACAGCTTGCCGCGCTCGGCGACGACGGAAAAATCGGCCCGACTGCCTGGAATAATCGGCTGTCGTCTCTCGCGGCGAAGGGCCTTGTTGTCGAACGCCGTGTCGGCAAAACAAAAAGTTTCGCACCACTGTTGGAGGTTGGCTGATGGGACTCGATTACATACGCCGCGATACTGGAAAACCGTGGCGAAAGCGGTGGAATGGCGGGCTTGATCGCCTGAAAAGCCCGACGCTGTTTGACCTCTCCATTACGGAAGCCAGCCACAGGGTTACGGTGGAGTTAGCACCTGGTGCTCGGGTTAGCATTGGTGACACCTGCCTAGTCGAACGCAGTAGCGGGGAACTGGCAGTAACAAAAGGACTTCATGCGGTGGGCCGCATTCGCAATCCTGCGAGTGAAATCAATGCGGCGGTCGCGACCGGTAAGGGTTTTGTCGAAGCCCACGTGACCCACGTTGGTCTCTTTGGTGATACGGCGGAGGTAAATTTCAAATGAGTACGCGTCCTGCCTATGAACCCTCTCGGACTTTCCGCCAGCCCCAACGGCTGTGGGACGATCCCACCATCCATACGCCGGCATTGGGTTGCCGCAATTGCAAGGACTTTGGCATCTGCGGCGGACTTCACACGGAAGCCGGTGTATTTCTGGATTGCCACGGCCTATGCACCTGCAAGGATAAATCAAAATGCGACATGATCTGCCGCTTTAATCCTTCGCATTTCGTTGCCAGGCTGCGGGAGATCAATGGTTTCGAGTTTGGTGATGTACCTCGCCTCGCCGAATTGCCGTTGCCTGCTTTGCCTCTCGTCGTGCCGTTCATCCATCACAAATACCGCCGCGCCTCAACCATCAACGAGCCGGTTGTGGCGATTTCCCTTTATGAACTCGTTAATCTCGGTACAGGGGAACTGCATGTGCGCACGCGGGAAGAGCTGGCTCAGCGGTTTCTGGTGCCTCCCGGTGCCTCGATCATTGTGAGCGGTGTGGGCAAGGACCCGGCAATCGAGCGTTGGTGGGAACTGGAAGATCGATCGAGGTTGATTGCACAGCTCCGCGATCTTGGAATCACCGTGATAACCACGCCCAATTACAGCGTCCTCACCGACGTGCCGAGGACCGACAACCTGCACGCTATGAAGCGGATTTTTATGGCATGGGCGGAATTTGCGTCAGCAGGGCTGCCGGTGGCGCTCCATCTCAACGCGAGAACCGAACATGACTACCAGCGGTGGGCGGATTTGATCCGCGAACGGTCGGAAATCGGCGTTGTCGCTTTTGAATTCGCGACCGGTTGCGGTCGCGGCGAGCGGATCGAATTCCATGCGGCCCAACTGGTCTTACTCGCGCGTCGTGTGGGAAGACCCTTGGATATCATTGTACGTGGCGGGCGTCGCGTCTTGCCGCAACTCAATCAGGCTTTTCGCAGGGTAACGCTCCTCGAAACCGATGCTTTCACGCTGACGCATCGTCGGCGTCGGGCTCATTTGAATGAGGCTGGACGGCTGCGCTGGGTTGCTTGGCCGACCGAAGCCGACGCTCCCCTCGATGAACTACTGGCTCATAACATCAACACGGTGCGGACGGCAATCGAGAGGGAAATGCAGAAACCGTTAGCTCCGGTCCGTATTGTTCGGCGGACGAGAGGTGCGGCACAGGACCGAAACTACGAACCCGGGCAGGGCAGCTTTTTTGGCAATCTCCATTTTGCCCGTCAGGCTCAAGTTGTTCCCGCTAAGCGCGAGGACATAATCCCCGCTGCGAAACCGTAGGTCACCTCTTTCATGCGCCAACGCACGAAAAAGCTGACCGATGCCGTAGCCGTGCCCCGACTCTCGACCGAATCGAGATGCACCGTCGTGGAGAGCTGCACGCAAGGCTTGGCCGGAATTCTCAAGGTTCGCAAATTCAGAATTTTGCTTAAGGCTCGCCAGCACGCCCAAGCCGGCATCGGCAACGACAAACTCGAAAGCGCCGTCACTTATCGCATAGGCCACAAGCCCTGTTTCGATGCGGCCGCTATGCGCATAGACGTTATCTTGCAACTCGCCCAATGCGCCAAGCAACCCCTCTACAAGCCGGCGCGGAAGATTGCGAGTCGCAGCCGCGTTCTCGGCATGCTTGGCCCATTGATCCCAAAGGGATTGATCTTGGGAGGTGGGGTCATGCCGAGCTAGGGGAAATATGCCCGCAACATCACGCACCCCGTTGCCGGTGATGGTGCCTTGGTCGAGCGCCTGGTCCACCATATCTACAAACCTGGGTTCGAACGAAACCGCATTGTAAGCGTCGGAGAAGATACGCCGAGCCATCGCGAATTCCACCAGAGGACCAATCCGGCCGGAACGCCGCACGCGAATGCTTCCGTATTGGGGAAGGCGCTCGGCAGCGGCCTGCCAAAGCAGATCGTCAGCGTTTTCAAAACTACCATCAATATCACGCGCTGCCTGCATGCCGTGCCTGCAAATCCTTCAACGCATCTCTTCGGCGGGCAGCACGTCGTCGGGGCTCCCGTCATTTCTGCGAACGCCGGAAGTCGTCCTGTCTCTCAATCGGATAGGATGAATCAGCTTCAGATGATGCAATATTGGCGCGAAAAGCCTGCCTGCGCCACAAGAAATGGGCTTAATCCATCTCTTTTGTTTCAGAATTATGAGGACGGTGCAGCATGCAGCTTCGCCTGATTACCGCGCTTTTTATCTTCGTCGGCTCATGCTTGCCGTTAAGTCTGATCCTGTTAGCGCAAAACTTGGACTATTCGCGGCTGCAACAAGATTTCTGTTGGAAGATTTGGGAAGAAGGTTGCTCCTTACCGTTGAAGAATCCGAACTTTGCACTCGGAATTTTTCTGGCATGTGTCGTTTGTTTTGCCGTGACGCTGATCGCTCTTGCTGCCGTCCGGCCCAAACACGAAATCCAACTAACGCAAGTCAAGCATGTCCCGGCGGACCTCATGAATTACACGCTCCCTTATGTGGTCTCCTTCATGAGCATTGACTACCAGGAAACCGGCAAGTTTGTGGGATTCCTGATCTTCTTGGGCTGGATGTTCTGGATCACTTACCGCTCTGGGCAAGTCATTCTGAACCCGCTTCTGATTGCGTTCGGCTGGCGCCTCTATGATATCTCCTATCATTTTGTCGGAGACCAAACTGAGCAGGCTGGCAATGCCCTGGTACATGGCCACGTCGCGGCGGGTGAGCGTCACAGGCAGATTGCAATTCAGGACATCCTCGTTGTTAAGGCCAATCAAAGCACGGATAGATAAAGATGCCGGTCCCGCAAGCGTTCACTGATTTCGACATAGACGGCGCTACCGTTGCGCTCTGGGTCTTCAAAAAATCCGTCTCGAAAGGGATTCCCGTCTTTACAGGCCACTGGATCGAGACTGAGCCGAACCTGGATGCTGCCTTGAAGCAAGCGATCAGCCAAGAGCGAGGCCGCATAACGGAAGTGATTGAATACTCTCTCTTGGCTCAAAACAATGAGCATAGTGCCTTGCACATCGATAGCTTGGTCACCCATGCGGGACTGGTGACTGCCCAGATGGGAGCCGAACTTCCGGCAAAGAAAGTCGCAAATCTAAAGCAGGTTCGAAATACCGATTTCTATGTCGTGAAATTGGTGAGCGGTGACTCCGTTCTTTATGCCGTCCGGAAAACAGATGCGTCATGGCGATCAAAAAAGGCAGTCGATTATCTCTCTGTACTGTTTGCCGATGATCGATTGACCTTGCAGGAAGCCCCGAGTTTCAGTGTCTCGCGGCATGTGGATTTCTTCATCCTGGGTGACAATGTGCTGATATCCCATAAGGGGGCCTTTGAGTCCGTCCTGAACTATAAGCAGGCCCATGCCGACGACTTCCTTGTGCTTCAGGCCGAGGATGAGTTCTCGTCGCTATTCTCCACGATTGCGCCCCTGATTGCATTCGTAGGGAGCAATAAGCTACATCTGCGCCGCGTATGCGCTATCAGGGAGAAGGGCCACTATAAGAATGCTGCGTTCATGGACAGGCTGAGACAGCATCACCAGCAGTTTGGGCTGGTTTTGATATTTAACGCTCAAGGTAGTATCGAGCCCACCGACGAGACCTGTGCTGATATCATCCGGGCATTCCTAGATCACCGTCTTATGTCGCCGTTTTCCGAGAATATTGAACCGGCCCGGCTTTTCCGGAGACCCCAATTCGTGAGAAGTAGGGTCTATGACAAGCAAGA
>NZ_JANFDG010000054.1 GCF_024609765.1 Shinella pollutisoli | reverse complement strand
TAAAAAGCAGTCTTGAATCACGCTTCTGCTGATTTGGGAATCCACTTTGTCAACAGGACCTAGACCAGGAATGGGTTCCCTCGGTTCGTTCATATTGTTTGGCGAGCCGCAACGCCTCGTGTGCGAGCAGGTCGAGGCTGAAGACAAATCTGCCGTCCCAGGCGGCGATCGCTTCGACGGCCCGCCAGAACGTAGTTTCCATCAGGTGCCGGTTGGCTTCGGTATCGTTCTTTTCCATATCATTGTCTCGTTGAGTTTGTTTTCCTAAGAGGGGACGTCGAGCGTCATCTCATCAGAGATGGCAAAACGGCATGCGAATGGCCCCTGTCGAGCCAATGGTGGCGAAAGCGGGCGCTGCGATCTTTGGAGTTGGGGCTAGAACAGGATTGTGCCGTCCGGTAGCATACCGGTTTGATCCGGCTCACCTTTTTGAAACCAGAGTGGATCTGCCGTCGCGATCTCGGGATATTGTTTGACGCTGTCCGATGTTACGCGATCAACGATCCGCTGTGCGGCATCACGGACGATGAAGACGCCCGTCATATGCCAATCGACTTCATCCTCCTCAATATCTTCAAAGTTTCCATAGTATTGTGATTCAATATTGACGTACCAGTTTGCCATGACCTGGCGGATATCTTCGGCCGAAACGCTGGAATCCACTTCATTGTAGCCGAGAGGCCCGGCTCCACCGTTCATCGGATAGAATTCAATTTTGAATTTCTTCGTCATGTGCAGGCTCTTCTCCGTTGAGAGTTTCTGATTGTGCATTGGCTTTCTCCGCATTGGTGTGGACTTTGACGGCAGGCGGACCAGCCTGCGCCTTGAGCGACAAAGATTCCGGGTGGGGCGGTGGAGGAGCGGCCGCCCAGCCGGCGGCCGCACGCAGCGTTACCTGCCGTGGGGATTGTTTTCCGGGTTATCGACGCGGAACCGCTGGGGCGGCGGGGGCGGCTCGCCATTTGCCGCATTGACAACACACGAGCGGACCCAGATGGCACGTCCGGATGCGAGAACGCGGCGGTGCGATCGGCGGTGATGTGCAGCCTTCGGGCCAAATGCCTGAGCACGCTCGTTGTCGGCTGCCTGGGGCATCCGGTGGATTTCCGCAGGAAGCCTGACGACACGACGAGGCGGTCGCACAGGCCGGCGGCGGCGCGCGCGAGCGCGGTTGAGCCGTTCATTGGGCTCTTCGCTCTCAATGATGACCGCCGGCTGACACAACGTGCGAAGGAACCCGAGGATTACGTGATGGTGATCGATGAACTCTACGTTGTCGTAGACAGCGCCGTGGCTGAACGGAACGCGATAGTGGAGAACGGGCGTTCCATCGTTATTCGTGTATCGTCGATCGAGCACCAGGGACGCACCGCAATACAGCAGGACGTCGCAGCGATAGACAAACGGGATCGCGAAGTAGCCGTGGCCGGTGCGTTCAATGTACCACAGATAGTTGTCGAGCTCGTCAGAGTCAGCGCGGGGTACGTCGATCGACAGGGCGACTTTCGCATGCGGCATCGGGCAGTCCGCAGCATCCTTAAGTTCATCCTCGGTCAGTAGAGGGTAATGGGTCTTTTCGAAGATATCGACCCGGATGCCAGGGTTTTCGAGCTTGAACTCGAAGACCTCGGAATCTACCAGCTTAGCCACGGCGGACGGCGTCATGTGCCGCACTGCCGCAACATCCAGCGGATAGGGAAGAGGAAGATGGGTGACCTCAAGGAGGTCTCTCTTGAAGAGTTTCACGATCTTGTTGAGCATGAGAATGCCTTTCCGCACACGCTGTGTGCCGGTTCGATTTCAAATTAAAGCTGGAGGCGATGCCCGGTGCCGCGTAGGCAGCCGGAAAGGTGTCTTAAGGTGGCCGAGGTGCCGAAAGCGGCAGGAGTTTGCGTTGATCTGCCAGACGGGCGGTTTCGAACTGTTTCATTGAAATGCCCTCAACGCTTCCGGCCGAGTTTCGCGCACTTTTCCTGACGTACGGCGCGTTCGGTCGCCGAGACCTTTTCGACGAGAGCTTTCGTCAGCTTGTCGGTCACCGACCTGGTGGTGGACAGGACGCTGTCATCGCCGGCATTGGCGCTGATGCGTGCCGCACCGAGCAGCTGGATTGCGTCCTTACCGTCGCCGAGAAGTGTCGCCACAAGGGCTCCGACGGTGATCCCGCGGGGAAAGGGGATGATGAACGTTGCATCCGGACGATCTTTGGCGTCGGAGGAGGCAATGAAGAGCTTGTAGCCCAGAGGCCCGATGCCACATGCAAGACCATCGAGAGAGGCGGCCATGCCACGCTCGAGGATGCGGGCCGCGCTGCTGATGTGAACATCGAAAACACTGTCGAAGTCGATTGCGAACGGTGAGGGTTTTGCCATTGGTAACTCCAATTTTAGCGTTTCAGAAAGTGGGGAAGAGGGAGGCGGCTATTCCGCGGCGTTCAGAGGCAGATTCTTGTCGCGGGCTGCGGTGACGATATCCATGAAGGCCTCGATGGCGTCGAAACCCGCGCTGAAGGCCTCGCGCATCGCCACGCGGCGGGGCGTCGCAAAGATCTGCTCGACGTACTGGAGGGCCTGCGCGAGATGGTGCGCACCATGGTCGATGGCGTCGAGCACATCGCTCGACGTGCAATCCGCAGGAAAGTTGCTGGCGATCCCGATCTCGAAATCCGCGTTTTCCTTTACGACGGTGAGCACGCCGCGCTCGACGGCAAGTTCAAGGCCGGAAAGGGGAGCGAGAGGATGCAACTTCGCGACGGAAGTGCGGAGAGCGTTGATTGCCATCAGAGACATGTTTGGGCCTTTCTGCACAGATGTGCGGTTTTGCGAGAGGGACAGGCTTTTTGTGCCTGAGGTAGTGAGGTCATGCCGGAGTTGGCCGGCCGAGGAATGTCGCCGGCACTTCATGCAGAAGTGACGGCGGCGTTGGTGGAACCGGGCGGGGAAAGGTCGCGAGCGATTGCCAGGATCTGTGCGACTTCATCCTCATGGTGACGCCATGCGCGGATGAGCGGGGTGAGTTCCTCGCCGTGGTTATCGAAGCTGTCGCAACGCACTACGCCATCGTCGGCGGTATACGTTCCCGGTACGAGACCGGCGCCGTAAACGAGCTCGGAAACCATCTGCACCAGCTCGCGAGCAAGCGGCTGAGTAGCCGGAGCGCGGCTCTCTGCGGCTTCGACCATCTGCTTGGGCTTGCGGCCACGACGAGCCGCCTCCGGGTTGCCCGGCCAGTATTTCTTCAGCGTCTTGTATGCGAAGCCCGTTTCCTTGTGCAGGCGGGCCAGGTTCGGCATCACACCCTCGGTGTCGACGATCGTGCGCACGGCGCGTTCAACCGCCTTGGCGATTTCGTCGCTGGGCAGGCGGCGCTTGCCGGTCGAGAGCGGCGCCTCCGTCTTGAGATCGGAGAGGGTCGTGTTGGGAGTGATGGCCAGGATCGAAGACATGTCGAACTCCTTTTCTTCGTTGACTTCCGTGTACTGCTGCTGGTGCTCCCGCGGAGTGCGGGGGCCGCCCTGGAGATCTGTGGCAGTTCTGATGCAAGCCGCGCGCAGATGGCTTCGGGAGACGCGAAGATCCGACATCGCTTGCTCGAATGTGACTCCGGAGCGAGCGAACTTTTTCATTACGAGCGTCGGGATGCGCGGCTTACGCGAAGCCTTTGATTGTTCTACTTCTTCTCGATAAAGATGGGCGTGCTCCCAGCGATCGACCGTTCGCTGATGCTTGTCGTCTCTCTCGGTCGGGCGCCGATTTCCAGTGGTGCCGTGTTCGACCGGAACTTCCTTGTTCGTTTTGTTCGCCATCATTCCTCGCTTTCTGAGCGCGGAACGTACGGAGTGTTTTAGCTGTCGGCTTCTGGAAAAATGCGACATGCGGTCAATGCGCACGAAATCCAGCACCAGCGATAGCCATGCGACAAGCATGCGACAAAGAATTGGATCGACCGGGACGTTAAAGGTCTCGCAACGATGCTTGTTCAGCGGATTTTAGGAAGCCGTGTGCCCTATCGAGAAGGTTGCGATAGAGGGCAGTGGAAATGACCAGAAAGAGCTTCGATTTCGATGCAGCATGCCGGGGGTTGGATAGAGCAGAGGCGAAGTTCCGTTCTCCTCCGATAGACCCGCGTCGCAAGGTGACATTGTTTGATCGGTGGGCACTGAAGGATGAGGATGCCGTATTTCTGTCGGCCGAGGAGGAGGATGCGTTAGAAGAAGGTCAGGAGTTGTTCAGGGCGCACCTGCTTCAAGAGGTGATGACGGGTAAAGAGACGAGGGAGGAAGCCGAGAATAGGTGGAAGAAGGCCACAGATTCAGCTCTTGTAGTTCTCCCTTATTACCTTGATATCCGGAGTGATAAGCTGTTGTTCTGGAACGCGGCTATGGCGGTCTCCTGGATCGAATGGCGTGATCCGGCACTTGTACTCCGACATGCCCCCCAATCGAACTCTATTGCAGCGATCTGGGTCGAGAACTTAGTATTCCATGCACCAATGATGACGCCTCGCAATCCATTCTCGCCGCAGAAATCCTTCCCTCCTGCAGGATTTTCGTTGGCTCAGTTCGGAAGGCCAGGGCACGATGGAAGTAACAGTGAGAGCTTTATCGGATACGACGGTGCTCGGTACGCGTGGAAACTGTGGAATCTTAAGGAAAAACTGCAAAAGCATCTGATTTCTGGTGAGATCAGGGCAACAGGGAAGAAAATAGATCAAAACGGCGAAGTTATCAGCGTTTCTCAGGGCAATGAGGAAGTCGAATGCTGCTACTGGACGAATGCTTCTTTCCAAATAATCCAGGGCGAATTTGTATTGTATTCTAATGGTCGTCCTGCATTCAGGGACGTTCAATTTATTGGATCTGAAATTCTCTCAAAATTCCCTGCAAAAAAAATCGTCGAGATGCGTCTTAAATGGAAAGATATTAATGAACTAAAGAAAAATGAAGTAAATTACCGGCACATAGCTGCCATAAGTGCGGCAATTGAGCTTTATGGGCAACGTCTTCCATATGTTGCTAAATATAAATCTAGTATGTACTTAAAAATAAAAGAACAGATAGAAATCTACGATCCTGAATTTTTTACAGGGCGGAAGCCTAAGGTTGCGGATAGATCTGTTGAGAGGTTTATACAGAGGCTGATGAGCGAGGAAAAATACATAGAGCCAGACACAAGGCTTGGTGTTGGTGAAATTGATCTAAACGCCGATCTGTTTAGATGGTAGCCGTCCACGCGCTCTCTGAGTGTATGGGATTTTCAATGTTGTCTGGTCAAGCTGCTCCTCGATGAGAACCCTCTTTGTTAGGTTGGAGAGAATATGTTGCGTCCGCAGTGTTCTTCCATAGTGTCCCAATCCTTTGCCCATTGCTATTACAGATCATTGCCGAGTAACCGGGGCGACCTTGAGTCCGTAGAGGGATGTCAATGCCGTAGCTCGAGGAGCGCCATCATCGATGTCCGGTAAATGGGCATCGATCGCGTGGTGCAAGATTTCAATAGTGCTCGACTGTATTGATATTATGCTATCGGCTTCTACTGGGATGGAGACAGGCTGCCTTATCGGGTAGCCGAGAGGCGCGTGGTCCACGATAGTATGGAGATCGCGACCGTTTCGTGTTTCCCGCATGGCGGTGTAGCCGCTCTGTGCGAAGGTCCGCACGCCGGTGGGGGAAGCAGAGCTGTCCGCCAGCGCCCGCAGCAGGGCATCGCGCAGCTCGATTTTCAGCGGCGTGGGCCTGCGGCCGGCGCGCCGAGATTGCCGACAATGGCAGCCGAGACGGAGGCGACATAGGCCGGTTCATGCCGCGACAGGGTGATGCGCGCGCCTCATCGTCATCACAGATGCTGGGTGTTCTGCCCTCGACATCGGAAAGCCGGGCGGTGAAGGTGGAAAAGAGCGCGTGCCCCTCCTCGATCCCTTTCGCGAGCGGCTGGCCCGCGGCGCGTGCGGCGAAACAGCAGAGAAGCAGGAATTGGGCGGAGAAAGCGCCAGGGGGCGGGGGCTACTCGGCCCTGCGCGGTCGGCGAGAAACTGCTTGTCCGCTTCCTCAGTCAGGATTTCCGGCCCTTGGCCTGAAGCTTGCCCGAAAGCGGCGCCCCGCATGGCAAGCGAGATCAGGAATTCCTTGGCTACCTCGGCGATGAGATGGGGGTTTGCCGAGGAGAAACGTGAAGGATAGTGCGCCATCCAGATCAGATGATGCAGGATCGTTCGTATCTTTTCGACCGTGGCGTCGGACAGACGGCTGCCGCACAGGCTCGCGACAATGAGGAGGCTGATGGCGCGCAGGCCAAGCTCGATGCCGCTGTTCCAGCAAATCCCGCGGAAGGGTGGATTGGCCTCGTACCAACTGCCTATTGCCGCCTCGATCTCTTCGATCGCATCCGGATTTCCCGTCAGCGCCGCATCCGCAGCAAGCGGCTGGAGGAACTGTAGCATCCAGTCGACGAACTCTCCCTCGCGTATTTGAGCGGGATCATGGTCCGATCGGCACCATGTTGCAGATTCATCTCTGCAATCATTAGTCGTGCGCTCCCAAACGCTTAGACATGCCGATTTGGATGGTTGCTCACGGTATCGCGCATCAATCCAATGGTGAATATCATGGTGGGAATTTTACGGAGATATTAGTAAGAACGAAAAAACCCCGCATTTGCGGGGTTTTCGACTGGTCGGAGTGGAGTGATTCGAACACTCGACCCCCACGTCCCGAACGTGGTGCGCTACCAGACTGCGCTACACTCCGTGACCAGCGGCGCTTCCTATAGAACAGGCTTTCCGTTTCGACAAGCGCAAAACGTCAAATAATTTGCGGTTTCGGGTAAAAGGCGGCGGCGTGGAACCGGCGGGCCTCTCGTCCGTTTCCACGGCCATGGAACAGATCCTCGCCGACTTCTATCCGCGCACCGAAATCCCCTGGCCGGTCATCCTCGTCAGGATGGCGGGCGCGATCCTGCTCGGCGCCACCATCGGCCTGGAGCGGGAATACCGCGACCATCCGGCGGGCCTGCGCACCCATATCCTGGTGTCGCTCTCGGCCTGCGTCTTCGCCGTGCTCGCGCTCGAGAGCGTGCACATGGCCGGGTTCTCCGACGAGCAGGTGCGCATCGATCCCCTGCGCGTCATCGAGGCCGTCACCTCGGGCGTCGCCTTCCTCGCCGCCGGCATGATCGTCTTCTCGCGCGGCCGGGTGAAGGGGCTGACGACGGGGGCCGGCATGTGGCTCGCCGGCGCGGTCGGCGTCTCCGTCGGGCTCGGCTACTGGTTCCTCGCCGTCTTCGCCGCGCTCGGCTGCTTCTTCGTGCTGTTCGTGCTGGCCAAGCTGGAGATCCGCTGCGCCCCTGAGGCCGATTCGGGCGGCGCGGAGGGGGAGGGCGGCGAAAAAACATGAAGTTTTCAGACAAGTTTTGCCCGCAACCGAGAAAATCGGTTGCTTTGCGAATAAATCGCGCCCTATACCGTCCTTGAAAGCAGGCCGCATTCGGGAAGGATGCGGCCTGCGCTTCCTGTTGTCATGGTGTTGACACGGAGAAGCGCGGGAATGGGGCATCGGCGCCCCGGGCGGTGGCCGGCTGGACGGCGCGCCGCGGGGCGCTCTTTTTTGCAGAGATTTCGCCATGAATTCTTCGGTCAGGGCCGGGGTGGACGAGTTGAGGACCGCGCTGCGCAGCAGCGCCGGAGGCTTCCTCGCCATCGGCCTGTTCAGCTTCTTCGTCAATCTCCTGGTCCTCACCGGGCCGCTCTTCATGCTGCAGATCTACGACCGGGTGCTCTCCTCCCGCTCGGAGGCGACGCTGGTGGCGCTGACGGGGCTGATCACCGGCCTCTTCCTCATCATGGGCGTGCTCGATCATGTCCGCTCGCGCATCTCGGCGCGCATCGGCGCCCGCTTCCAGGCCCGCTTCGACAAGCGCGTCTTCAACGCCGTGCTCGACCGCGTCACGCTCAACGCCCAGGGCATCTCCACCACGACGGGCATGCGCGACCTCGATTCGATCCAGAAGGTGCTGGCCTCGCCCGCCGTCTTCACGGTCTTCGACATCCCCTGGACGCCCTTCTTCCTCTTCGTCATCTATTCGTTCCATCCGCTGCTCGGCATCCTCGGCATCGTCGGCGGCATCATCCTCGTGGCGCTCACCTGGCTCAACCAGAACGGCACCAAGGAGGACCAGGAGCGGGCGATGATCGCCGGGCGCCACAGCGACGAGATGACCCAGACGCTGCAGAAGGAGAGCGACACGGTGCGCGCGCTCGGCATGCGCCGCGCCGTCGCCGGCCGCTGGCAGCGCCTGCGCGACAAGGCGCTGGAGGCCAACGTCCACTATTCCGACAGCAACGGCTTCTACGCGATCTCGTCGAAGACCTTCCGCGTCTTCCTGCAGTCGGCCATCCTGGCGCTCGGCGCCTGGCTGGTGCTGCAGAACGAGATCACCGCCGGCGCGATGATCGCCGCCTCCATCATCCTCGGCCGGGCGCTCGCGCCGATCGAGGGCGCCATCGGCCAGTGGGGACTGATCCAGCGCGCCATGCAGGGCTGGCGCCAGCTCGCCGAGCTGCTCGCCCGCGTGCCGGAGGACGAGGCCCGCACGGCGCTGCCGAAGCCGCGCGCCATCCTGGAAGTCGAGCAGGTGACGGTGGTGCCGCCCGGCGAGAAGGTGGCGACGCTGCGCATGCTGAGCTTCGAGCTCGGCCCGGGCCAGGCGCTCGGCGTCATCGGCCAGAGCGCGTCCGGCAAGTCGACGCTCGCGCGCGTGCTCACCGGCATCTGGCCGCCCGCCGGCGGCAAGGTCCGCCTCGACGGCGCCTCGCTGGAGCAGTACGGCACCGACGGTCTGGCCGACCATATCGGCTACCTGCCGCAGGACGTGGTGCTGTTCGAGGGCACGATCGCCGAGAACATCGCCCGCATGGCGCTCGATCCCGATCCGGTCAAGGTGGTGGAGGCGGCCAGGAAGGCCGGTGCCCACGACATGATCCTGCGCCTGCCCGACGGCTACGACACGAAGCTGCCGGCGATGGGCGGCAGGCTCTCCGGCGGCCAGAAGCAGCGCGTCGGCCTCGCCCGCGCGCTCTACGGCGATCCGGTCGTGCTCGTCCTCGACGAGCCGAACTCCAACCTCGACGCGGAGGGCTCGCTGGCGCTCAACCTCGCTATCCGCAACCTCAAGGCGGAGAGCAAGTCGGTCGTCATCATGGCGCACCGGCCGGCGGCGATCGAGGAATGCGAGCTCATCCTCATCCTGGAGAACGGCCAGCGGCTCGCCTTCGGCCCGCGCGACGACGTGCTGCGGGCGCATCTGCGCAACCACGCGCAGGTCGTGCCGGCGAGCGGCGGCAAGGGGTGAGACGGCGATGGCACGGGAAACGGACAAGACGATGAACAAGAAGTGGTCAGGCCGCGGCTATGCGCTCGCCGGCTATGCGACGGTCTTCCTGCTGCTCGGCGGCATGGGCGCCTGGGCGGCGCTGACGCGCATCAACGGCGCGGTGGTGGCCGGCGGCATCATCGAGGTGGCGAGCAACCGCCAGGTCGTGCAGCACCTGACGGGCGGCGTGGTGGGCAAGATCCTCGTCAAGGAGGGCGACGCGGTGAAGGCCGGCGACGTGCTGATGCGCCTCGACGACACCTTCGACCGCTCCGAGCTCTCCGTCATCGAGAGCCAGCTCTTCAGCCTGCTCGGCACGGCCGCGCGGCTGAAGGCCGAGCAGGACGAGGCGGACGGGATCGCCTTCGACCCCGAGCTGGTGAAGCTCGCGAAGACCCGCGCCGACATCGCCGAGATCGTCGCCGGCCAGACGCGGCTGAAGGCCGCCCGCGCGGAGACGCGCGACAAGCAGATCGCCCAGCTCGCCGAGAAGAAGGCGCAGATCGGCAAGCAGAACGAGGGCCTCGAAAGCCGCATCGCCGCGCTGGAGACGCAGCTCGGGCTGATCGGCGAGGAGCTCGCCGCGCAGAACAAGCTGCTCGCCCAGTCGCTGACGAACGCCAGCCGCGTGCTGGCGCTGCAGCGCGAGGAGGCGGAGATCCGCGGCACGATCAGCCAGGCCCGCGCCAGCATCGCCGAGAACGCCGGCCGCATCGCCGAGATCGAGATCGCCATCCTCAACATCCATTCGGCCGTGCGCGAGGAGGCGACGACGGCGCTGCGCGACATCGAGGCGAAGATCGCCGAGCTGCGCGAGAACCGCAACGCCAAGCTGGAGACGCTGAGCCGCATGGACATCACCGCGCCGGTCTCCGGCGTCGTGCTCGGCATGCAGGTGCATGCGCTGCGCTCGGTCATCCGCCCGGCCGATCCGCTGCTCTACATCATCCCGCAGGAGAACGACCTCGTCATCGCCACGCAGATCTCGCCGACGCAGATCGACCAGGTGCATGTGGGGCAGGTGGCGCATATCCGCTTCGCCGCCTTCGACCACCGCTCGACGCCGGAGATCTTCGGCCACGTCACGACGGTTGCCGCCGACGTGCTCGCCGACCAGCGCACGGGCGCGACCTACTACCGGGCGGAAATCCGGCCGGATGCGGGCGAGATGCTGAAGCTCGGCGAGCGCCACGTCATCCCCGGCATGCCGGTCGAGACCTTCATCCAGACGACGGAGCGCTCGCCACTCGAATACCTGGTGAAGCCGCTCGCCGACTATTTCGCCAAGGCCTTCCGGGAGCGGTAGGCACGTGGCTTACCCTCTCCTCGATGGGGAGGGTCGGGCCGCAGGCCCGGGGTGGGGATGCGGCATGCGGAACGTCGCGGGATCACCTCCAACCCGCCGCTTGGCGGCGACCGCCCCGTCGACGGGGAGGCGGGGTGCGCGGCTCCACGCATATTTCCCTTTGCTGATGGAACAATCGCCAAGCTCGTGCATTTCCCGCCCGAGACAACAGGAAAGGGAAAACTATGGCTCGGGCTTTGATCCTCTGGCTGATGGGCGTGCCGCTCTTCGTCGTCCTCCTGCTCTGGTATTTCTTCTTCTGAGCGGGGATACGGCAGGCAAAGGAAAGGGGCCTTCGCGGGCCCCTTTTTCGTGCGTCGCGATACACCCCTCTGCTGCGACTTCGCCACTTCCCCTTCTCCCCGGCGGGGAGAAGGTGGCCCGAAGGGCCGGATGAGGGGGTGGAACGCACCGCAATTCGCCTGCGGCGTCCCCCTCATCCCGCTGCCGCGACCTTTGTAACTTCCCTTTCACCGCGAAAGGGTCTGTATTTCCCTTTGCGGTGGCGGATGGAAACCC
>NZ_JANFDG010000053.1 GCF_024609765.1 Shinella pollutisoli | reverse complement strand
GCCCGGTAGCTCGTCAGGCTCATAACCTGAAGGCCGCAGGTTCAAATCCTGCCCCCGCAACCAAACATCGTTGTTTCTGTTGAGAAAACTCCAGATCAACTAAAATCTACCCACAATCTACACATGCCAAAATGCCCGAAAAAGCCACGGTCGCGCAGGCAATGTGCCGACCGCCTACCTTTCCCTTTCGCCCTTTCCGAATAGGGCCATTTCCCTTCACTCCCTTCCCTTGGTCCCCTTGCCTTCAAACCCTTTCCACTACGCTTTTCCGCATGGCCCAATCCGGAAGCGGGATGGTTGTGTCGGCAAGAGAAAGATGACCGCGCCCGTTTCCTATTGCGCCCGTTCCGACCAGTCCTCATGTCCGTGGCGGATGCGGACAATCAGAATGTCATCATTTGCATCGACCACATAAACGATGAGATGCGCCTTGTACGGATGAATGCGCACGGGAGGTACGATCTCGCTTCGCTCGCGGGCCATGCGAGGATTGGCGGCCAGAAGCTCGAACAGGGATTTGAGTTCCTGATGATAGGATTCAGCCTGCGCGTGCCCGAACAGGCGTGCACCCTCGACATAGAGGCGCACGATGTCTTCATCGGCTTCACGGGAGAGCCGATATGTCACCGGCTTGCGCTTTCCTTTTCGGCCAGCATGCGGGCGTCGGCGAGGATTTCGTCCATGCTGCGATCGCTTATGCCGCTCGCCAGACCTTCATCGACAAAGCGCTGCATCGCAGCGATCTTGTCGCTGCGCTCTTGGTCCCTGCGGATAAGATCGCGAACGTAATCGCTCGCATTGGAATAGCGGCCCGTCCTGGCCTGTGCCTCGACCCATTCCTTCATTGGATCGGGAAGGGAAACATTCATTGTCGCCATATCAGCCTCCATGACGGCATCCTAGCAATCATGACGAAGAATGGCAATTATTGTCATTGCGTCGAGGGAAGCGGTGGCGTCCAGCGCTTGGCAGCGCATGTGTCGGCTGCCGCAGGCGTGAACGCTGCGGTTCAGAGCTGAATGGGTGCTGTAACAGCCGGCTTCTTGCACGATTCGGAGCGGCTTTCCGGCTCGACCGAAGACTGACGTGGCGCAGCCCGTCTATTCTGGTACAGGTTTTATAGAATCAGTTCGGGATTCATCCCGCCCGGCGGACTCGCGCTGGTCGTTCCATTTCTTCCGGTCGATCGCCCTACCAAGTCGGGCATAGGCTTGCCGCAGGAGAGCATCGTCGACCGTAAACGAGGCCCGTTCTTCGCATGGGAGCGACTTGCGGTACTGCTCCAGCTCGGCCGTGCGAACCTCATGGGTGTGTTCGCAGTCTTCGGGAATTGGCGAAGAGACGCCGAAGTGCTCAAGATGCCGTCTGGCGCGCTCCGGGAGGAGCAGACGATAAGCATTGCTCACCTGTCGGACCTGCGGGCCGTGTCCCTCGTTGCCCGTCGGCTCGTAGCGCCTGATCCAGGCGAGGAAGCCATGCCGGCGCAGGTTCGTGAGCGCCCGCACGATGGCGTCGCGCGATCTCTTTAGCCGGCGCATCATCGTTTCGATCGACGGTTCCAACCGGCCGGTTTTGTAATCGACGACGCTGACGAGGTATTCCATAACCTCGATCGCAACAGAACCGAGCGGCCCGTTGCGCCGGCCCGGCCGCCGCTCGATCCGCTCGTAGCGCTTTGCCGCAAGCAGGATGCGCTGCACCTCCTGCCAGTTCGTTCGTCTCCAGAAGATGGCTTCGCAATAGCCGCGCCGGTAACTGTTTCCTCTGACAGGCACGCGCGAGCGTTGCCCGTCCAGCACTCTTCCGAGCACCGTCCCGATCTGTTCGAACATGGGGCTCCACCCCTCCCGTTGGGGTGGGCGCGGCCGGACAGCGGGCGAGGCATGGTCGAGACAAGGCTTCGCCCGTCCCACAAGAGGCAGCTCTTGCAGGCTCGTGAACGCCGGCTGTTTCGGAAGTGGCGTCGAGCCTCCCGAAAGCCTGCGTTATCGACTGACCCGAAACCTCCCTTCGTCGGCACGAGGAGAGGTTTTCCATACGCTCACCGCTGTTTCAGCGAACTAGCGTCCCGCAAGGCGCGGGCGAGCTTTTCCAAGCCGATGAACAGGGTGCGGACGGTGTGATGACCGCTGCCGCTGGGACGGGAATGGCGATGCCGCCGCCACGCCGTGGGCGCGCCTGCGTTACCGCAGGAACGACGACAAGCGACAGCGTTCCGGCAAAAACCGGAAACCGATGGAGGAAGGACGCCCCGAGGCAAATGCCGGGGGCTATGAGCAAGATGCCGGCATCCGGTTTGACGGAGACCCGGCTGGGACAAATATGGCTCCACCCTGTGGCAGGGCGACACGCTCGAGGGGAGCGGAGCGCGTCCGGGATGGCCGGCTGGTACGGCCTTGCAGCAGGGATATGCACCTGCGGGCGCGACCGTCTGCTGCGCCGGTCTTAAAAAAATCCACCCGAAGGTCAGTGCGGGATCATCATAGCAAACCGTCGCCCTGCCTTCATCACGAAACGCGATGGAACGTGCCGAATCCATCACCTTCCAGAGCGATATAGTCAGGGCCAGAGCGGCTTGTGCAGCGGCGAACTCGCCTTTTTTACGCACCGGATTTTTGCGCGTCGGATGCCGAGGAGGCGAATCGGCGCGGGTGCAATCTTGGTGGCGGCCGGGCAGCTTCACGGCTCCGAACACACGGGATCGCTGCACGTTTTTCGTGCATGGCGGATGCTTCACCGCCCGAGATAGACGGCGGTGATCTGGATGCGCTCGTGGCCCAGCTCCCGGCTGATCTGCTGGCGGGTCTCGGTGTCGAGAAGGCGCTGCTCCAGTGTCAGCACGTCTTTGCCGGGGCCACCTGCGGCCGGCGCTTTCCAGCCGGTCAGTGCCTCGTAGCGGGATTGCGCATAGGCATGCCGCAGCCCATGCATGTTGCTGAGGCCGGCGGCCTTGCACTGGCCGTCATAGAGATGGCGCTGCTGGATGTAGGTCAGGTGCGCCGGGATCAGCGAGCCGGAGCCGGCAAGGGTATAGGCCTCAGCGAGCACGGCGCGTTGTTCGGCGGTGGTGATCGGAACCGTCCGCTCGCGTCCGCCCTTTGTCCAGGAGCCCTTCAGCGCGATATGATCGCCCTTGTCGGCGTAGGCAGGCTGGAACTTGATCGCCTCCTCCCGCCGCAGGCCGAACGCTTGCTGCAAGCGAAGGCTTATGCGGACATGTGAATCGGCGACACGCTCCAGACGGTCGCCGAGATCGGTCGCCCTGCTCGCATTGGTGACGAACTGGCGCTGCGTAATGCCGAGCTTTGCGTTGTCGGCGGGAATGACGCCGGCCTTGCCGACCTTCTCCGCCCACCAGCGCAGATGCGACATGCGGTTCTTGATCGTTCCGGCTGATAGGTGCTCACCCTCCCAGCGCTCCAGCAGCGCATCGACGTGCTTTCCCTTCAGCGACGAGGCACGCATGTTGCGAAACCCGGCCTGCTTCAGCTGCCGGGCGATAGTCGCCAGCGACCCCATCCGCTGCGCCTGGGTCATGGCCCCGCCATCCTTGTTGCGGCGGCAGAGCTGCTTCAGCTCGTATGTCAAATCGTCCATGCTTCATCCTCCGAACGAAATCGTCATCGAACCCCAGCAAGCGGGTATCTGCGGTGGTCTCTCTTCAGTTTTCGAGCGGGTGCATTGGTCAGTGTTCATGCCATCGCCGCATGAAGCGGGATGCCCCGAAGGGCCGAGGGGCCGGGTGCGCTCGATCACCTGTTGCCTCGAATGAGGCGTCCGTCCTCCTTCCTGTGGGAAGGCCAGGCGGAAGGGGCGCGGGGACAAAGCCGCGCTGGGACGATCGAGACGCGAGGGTCGGAAAAAGCCGCACGTCATGGCGAGTGCTGGGTTGGCGTGCTGCCGCAGCATGACGAGAGGCGCTAAAAGTTGCTGTTCTGATGCATTGGAGAATCTCCTGTGAGACGGGGATGGACGATGACGGCTGCCGCAGCACGGCACGCCAAAGGGCAGCGACGAGATTGCCGCAGCAGGCTCGAAGCTGGTGGAGACGACGCAGCGGCGCATGGACGCTGCCGCAGGCGATCACGATGAATGGAGGAAGGAATATTGCTGCAGCACCGATAAGACACGCAGCAAAAACGCCCGCTTTTGCAGCAGGGTGCTGGAAAGATGCGGCCGATAGCGGCTGCGACAGGATCAGGCTCCACCCTGTTGGCAGGGACGACACGCGCGAGGGAGCCGGAGCGCGTCTGGGAATGGCCGATTGGCTACGGCCTTGCAGCAGAGATATGCTTGCCGAGCACGACCGCTTGCTGTGCCGGTCTCCGGTGTTCATACCCGCCGGAAGGTCAGTGCAGGATCAAGCTACCACACCCATCGTCATGAGCCCATCATTTAATTGGATCAGCTTCCGTGCCTTGTCTTTGCGGCAGTTGCCCGCGTCGTCACTGCGGAACTCAGTGACGACGCCAGATGTTTGACGTGTTGGGAGATATATGTAGATGCTCTATGTCAGCAGTTGGCTATCACTTTCAAGCGCATGGCGTCCAAGGCGTATTCCTTCCGAGCGGAGCAGGGCTGGCGGCCATTTCACTGGGAAATTGAGTTTCCTGAAGTGTTTAGCCGGGAAAACCCTGGATTTGATGCGATCATTGGAAACCCTCCGTTCGCTGGAAAGAACACGATCTCCGCTGCGTCCGGACCGCGCTATCTGTCATGGCTGCAACAAGTGCATACTGGCGCGCATGGAAATGCCGATCTCGTCGCTCATTTCTTCCGACGTGCCTTCCACCTAGTGCGCGAAGGAGGCGCCTTTGGGCTAATCGCCACTAACACGATTGGGCAAGGCGACACGCGCGCGACCGGATTGGCGACCATCCTTAGTCACCGCGGTAACATCTTCCGTGCAACCAAGCGTTATCAGTGGCCGAATGAGGGGGCGGCCGTTGTTGTATCGATCGTTCATGTCGGCAAAGGTGTTAAGGCCCGCTCACCAGTTCTGGATGGGCGACAGGTGGACCGCATTTCTGCGTACCTCGTAGCGGGGGATTTCGATGACGCGCCGACAAGGCTGATTGGGAACGCCGGAAAGGCGTTCCAAGGCTCCATCCTGCTCGGCGTGGGCTTCACCTTCGATGATTTAGCCGCCAATAAGGGTGAAGCAGAATCGTTGGATAAGATGCTTTCTCTGATCGAAAACGACCCGACCAATCAACAGCGGATATTCCCTCTCATAGGTGGAGAGGAGATAACAACTTCTCCGGTGCACGAACATCACCGATATGCGATCGACTTTTTTGATAGGCCGTTGAGACGGAATGCAAGTTTTCAGTCATGGTCTAGTTGGAGCGATGAACGCCGAACGAAAGCTTTACGGGAAGGAGTGGTGCCAGTCGATTACCCAGGAGAAGTCGCGGAAGATTGGCCAGACCTTATTGAAATTGTTAGGCGAAGGGTAAAACCTATCCGCGACCCTCAAGCTCGCGATGCTCTTCGAGACCGCTGGTGGCAGTACGCTGAAAAGAGACCTGGCTTGTATCGCAGGATATCGGGCTTGCCTCGTGTGTTAGCCAATTCGAGCAAGGCCACACCTCATCACGCATTCGCGTTTTTACCAAGCGGGATGATATACTCACAAAACTTAAACGTGTTTGCCTTTGAAGCATCAGCCGCATTCTGTGTCATGCAGTCACGCTTACACGAATTATGGGCGCGCTATTTTGGGACTACTTTGGAAGATAGGTTAACTTACGTTAAAGATGATTGTTTCGAGACCTTCCCTTTCTCGGAAGGCTACGAGTCAGACGAAACGCTGGAGCAAATCGGCCAAGCCTACCACGATCACCGCGCCGCCCTGATGATCGAGGCCGACGAGGGCATGACCAAGACCTACAACCGCTTCCATAAGGAGAGCGAGTGCGGCGCGGCCATCGCCCACTTGCGCGAACTGCATGATGAAATGGACCGCGCCGTTCTTCACGCCTATGGCTGGGACGATCTAGCGGAGGAGGTGCAGCCGCAGTTCCTGACCGAGGAAACCGAGGACGACCATACCTATCAGGGCCGTTATTTCTGGCCGGCCGAGCAGCGCGACAAGGTTCTCTCACGCCTCTTAGCGCTCAATGCCGAACGTCATGCCGAGGAGGTCAGGCAGGGCATCGCGCCGAAGGGTTCCCCACGCGGCGGCGAGGCGGATGATGAGAATACTGATGATGACGGAGCGGGGCTGTTTGGCTGATGGAGATCATCAGCCACTTTCGCCGTTGCGATGGCATTCCAGGAAATAGAATTGCATGCTTGAAAACGAAATCATCCAGAGAATTGGCGCACTCAGCTCCGATCTCGTCGGCCGTTGGCCGAGCGATTTGCGGCAAGCCATCGCCACGAAATCCATCCTGTGCGATCCGGCTTTCTCCGAATGGTCAGAAGATCGGCACGCCTGTTTCTATGCGCCGTTCGATTGGATCAATGAGCGCGCCGACATCGTGCTGATCGGCATCACGCCAGGTATGCAGCAGGCTGAGGCCGCACTCCTAGCGTTGCAGGGCCAGCTCAAGAAGGGGAGCTCGATTGGGGCGGCGGCGAGCTCAGCCAAATTCGAGGCTTCATTCAAGGGCGAGATGCGCGACATCAGTGCTCGCCTCATGGACCATTTCGGCTTCCAGAGATTGTTTGGGCTCGCCACAACGGCGGAGCTTTTCAGTGCCGCCGCTGACAGAGTGCACTACACCTCGGTGCTCCGCTATCCCGTGCTTGAACGAAAAAATCCGGGTGCGCCTTGGAAGAACTATAGCGGCGACGCCAAGATCACGTCACGCCCGACCATGAAGGCGATGATCGACCGCTATCTGGTTTCGGAGTTGCGCGCACTGCCGGAAGCTTGGCTTGTGCCTTTTGGACCGGTTCCGACACTGGTCCTTGAAAATCTCGTTCAGCGTGGGGTCATCGACGGCAGGCGTGTGCTTGCCGGGTTGAACCACCCATCGGGGACGCACTGGAATCGCCACAACTGTCAGCTCGATCTGGTTGACCACAAAAACTGCGCTCTCAACGTGGGTTGCGACACGATACAAGAACGAAGCAGGCAACTGCGAAAAAAGGTCGCCTCGTTGATTTGACGACATGACTATATTTGCGAGTGGAAGATCGCAAGAAATTCTTGCAAATCAAATTATGCAAGATTATATGGGGCCAAGGAGAACCCCAATGACCACAACCATCGGCGCACGCATCAAATCGCTGCGAGAACAGCGAAGACTGTCACAGGAAGACCTGGCCGAGCAATTCGGTTTTAAGGATCGCCAGACGCTGTCGGCCATCGAGACCGGCGACCGAAAGGTCGCGGCGGACGAGCTGCTGCGTGCTGCGCAAATCTTCGACGTGTCCATCGACTATTTCACCGATCCGTTCATGCTGGCCGGAGAAGGCCGTTTTTCCTGGCGGCAGACCGGCATCGATGGCGACCGGCTCCGCGGCTACGAAGAGTCAGCCGGCCGTTTGATTGCGGCCTTCCGCACGCTTGCGCGCCAGACGGGCCGCAAGCCTCCGCTCATGCGGCCGGCGTTGAGCTTGTCGAGGCAGTCGAGCTTTGATGACGCGAGTGCAGCCGGCGAACGCTTCGCGGCGGAATTCGGACTCGGAGACGTGCCCGCGAGCCGTCTGGCGGATGTCATGGCTGAAAAGCTCGGCATTCTGGTCTTGATGGTCGACCCGATCGAGGGGGTTTCGGGGGCAGCCTGTCGCCTGCCCGAACTGGACGTCGTGCTTATCAATCGCAATGAGATCGCCGGACGCCGCCATTTCGATCTTGCGCACGAGCTCTTTCATATCCTGACATGGGACAAGATGCCGCCTGAGCACATTGAGGAGGTCATGCCGAAAAAACGAAGCCGCATCGAGCAGCTGGCCGACAATTTCGCGTCGGCGCTTCTGATGCCTGGAGCCGTGCTGGATCGGTTTGGCGAATGGGGAAGTTTGGCTGGAGAGGAATTGGTGGATCGCCTCAATGCGGTGGCGGACGAACTGTTAGTGACATCCCAGGCGCTGCGGTGGCGGCTCGTCGGCATGGGGCGTCTAAGCCGAGCGCAGAGTGACGCAATTTCCGACGACGGTCTTCGAAACAACGGGAGGGCAAAACCGGGGAGGACGGAAGCGCCCCCACTGTTCTCCAGGCCATTTGTCCAGATCGTTGCTGCCGCGTTGGACGAAGGCCAGACCTCGATACGCCGGATCGCCTCGATCCTTGATCTCGCTATTGACGATTTTGCGGAGCTTTTTGCATCACATGGCGTCGAAGCGCCTTACGAGTTGTGAGGCATCATGGCGCGACACCATGGTCCCGTCCTCGTCGATACTAACGTCGTCATTGAGTGCTGGCGCGTCGGCGCATGGAAAGCGCTCTGCGGGGGATACGGTGTGGAGACGGTCGGCACATGCTTTGTCGAGACTCAGACCGGCTTCCAAAAGCGCCGACCCGAGGAGCAGATTGACAATGATGTGCTGACGAAGACGCTTGCGGCGGTTCATGCCGTTCGTGATGCTGACCACGCCGAGGCTGTAACCAGAGACCCGTCCATCGCATACCTCGATGATGGCGAACGCGCGCTGTGGGCACATGCTATCAGCCGAAAAGACGCTTGGGTGTTGTGTGGTCCGGATAAGGCCAGTCTCCGGATCGGCATTCGCCTTGGCCTGCGGGATCGTCTGGTGTCGCTTGAGCGATTGCTCGGCGACGTCGGCTTCAGGCCCAAGCTGGACCTTAAGACTCCCTATACACAAAAGTGGCTGGAGCAGGCGTTGGCGCAACTTGCGCAGTTGGAGGGGAAATAATGTCGAGCAATACGACCACGACATCGTTGCAAGATGCGCTGAGCATCCTCCCTAAGCCAACAACGCCCGTCGAGGTTCGCGGCAGGTTGCTCGATCTCCTGCGACGCGATCTTGTCGGGCCGCATCCGGACCTCGATCCGGACCTGAAAGCGGAAATTATTTCCGGCACCAGTCCGTCGACCTGGTATCTGACCGGCTTCCTTGCGCCGCGACGCAAGGACGCGAAGGACAGGCGTGCGGAGAAGATTCTTGGGGAGGCGGTCGAAGAGGAGCAGGCAGAGGCGCAGCTCGATGCACTTCGCTCCAGCGAGGGCATGGAACAGGGAGCGCCGGGTCCTGGTAACGCTGCTGATGACGGCGCGAGTGAGCGCCCGCCGATGAGATCGTTCACGCCGTCATCAATCGGACTGACCGTCCTTCTACCACCCACAGTAACCAAGCTCGCGGCACGCGTCACCTGGGGGGACTATGTGACCGAGCCGCCACTTGAGGCAGTCGTGTTCATGCCTGACGAGCGCGAGAGAGCGCTGGCAGCGAAAGAGCAGGTGAAGGAGCCACCGAAAAATTCGCTGGACTGGCGCAGGATACCCCGTGAAGAGCGGTTGGAGATCGATCTTCGCGGCATCATGAATGGCGTGCCGCATCGCATCATCGTTCCAGAAAGCGCCGCGCCGCAAGTGCCGGGTGGCGGACTGGAGCTCGTTGTTACCGCTCGACCGGCACAAACCGCCGGCATCGATGGTGTTCGCGACGACGTGCTCTCTGTTTCGGTCTTTCTTGTTAACTCCCGTCCGGAGACGCTACGCCGTTTCGGTGATGTCGCGCTCTGCTTCCAAGCACGGCTGGAGCTCACGACGGCGGAAGGTTTCGCCGCGCGCGACGACCGTGCCTCCTATGATGCGGCCGATTTCGACGAGCGCCTTGCTGATCTTCACTATCGCGATGTCTATTCCTTCGCTGTCGGTCACAACACCTCAGCAGACTGGGTCGCTCCCGACGAAGAAGGCCGTGTCACCACGGTCTTCACCAATCCGATCCCCTGCCAGGAGGTCGAGAAGCTCGGAGCCGACATATCGCCGTCAGGTGTCGAACGCGGCATGGAGGCGCTTGAGGCTGCTGCCGCGGATGCCATTACGCTCAGGGCTGCACTGTCGAACCTGCCCGTCGAATATGCCAAATGGGCTTCGGAGCAGGATAAGAATATTGCAAGCATTTCCGGAGCGCGCAGACAGGACGTCGCACGTGAATGCTTGACGAACATTCGTGAAGCCTGCCGGCGGATCAAAGACGGTATTGCGAAGCTTCTGGATGATCCGGTGAGCCGTGAGGCTTTTCAGATCATGAACAAGGTGATGGCGCGTGCAAACCGCCAGCGCGGCGCCACTATCGATGGCAAGAAGCCTGCCGAGCAGAGAGCGCCGTCCTGGCGTCTGTTCCAGCTTGCCTTCATCCTTCTCAATCTCGAAGGTCTGGCTGATCCGACACATGAAGATCGCCCGATCGTCGACCTGCTCTTCTTTCCAACCGGTGGCGGTAAAACTGAGGCCTATCTCGGCCTTGCCGCCTTCGCAATTGCTCGACGCAGATTGAACAATCCAGGCCTTGAGGGGGCAGGTCTATCTGTCGTGATGCGCTACACTCTCCGGCTCCTGACGCTTGACCAGTTGCAGCGCGCGGCTGGTCTGGTCTGTGCGCTAGAATTAGAGCGCAAGGATTCCGGAAAATTGGGCAAGTGGCCGATCGAAATCGGCTTGTGGGTGGGCGGTGCAGCGACGCCGAACAGTCTGGGTGACGCAAAGAACAAGCACGAAGGCACTGCTGTCTATTGGGTTGAACAGCATCGCTCTCGTAATGGTCCCGCGCCGGCTCCGATGAAAAACTGCCCTTGGTGTGGCGAGCGTTTCGAGAAGACGAGCTTCAATCTCCATCCGACCTTGTCTAACCCGCAGCGCCTGGACATTCGTTGCCAAAACATCGACTGCGAGTTCAACGGGGAGGACCGACTGCCGATCGTCGTGGTCGATGACGAGATATACCGTCGCCTGCCGGCCTTCATGATCGCGACCGTTGATAAGTTCGCCAACGTTCCCTGGGAAGGCCGAGCCGGCGCGTTTTTCGGGAATGTAGATCGCGCCGATGCCACTGGATTCTACGGCGCTGCAGAGTCCGGCGGCACGAAGTTGTCGCAGGAACTTCGGCCGATAGACCTTATAATTCAGGACGAATTGCATCTCATTTCCGGCCCGCTTGGCACAATCGCCGGCCTCTACGAAACGGCTTTCGATCTCCTTGCCTCTCGAAACATCAATGAACGGCGCCGCGGTCCGAAGATCGTTGCTTCTACTGCGACCGTCCGGCGGGCTGAAACACAGATACGCAATCTCTTCGGTCGTTCAAAAACCGCGATCTTCCCGCCACCGGGCATCGGAAGAGATGATTCTTTCTTTGCGAAAGTGGATAATGAGACGCCGTCGCGTGTTTATGCCGGTATCGCATCTCCGGGACGAGGCCCGAAGCTGGTCTTCCTGCGTACCCTTCAGACAATCCTTGCCGGCTCGGCGGCCTTGTCGACAGGTGCGAAAGACGATCCCGCTGATCCCTATCTGACGGCTCTTTGCTATTTTAACGCGCTTCGCGAACTTGGCGGTGCGCGCCGTATCGTTGACGACGAAGTGCGGGCACATCTGACCAGCTATGGCAGTACGAGAGTCCGAAAGGAGCCCTCCGGCAGCCCCTTCGCCGACAGAACCTTGCGTGACATTCAAGAGCTGACTTCCCGGTACAGTACCGATCAGGTCTCGGAAGCGAGAACTAGGCTCGGCTATGACGTGCGAGAGAAGAACGCTGTCGACGTCGCGCTTGCGACCAATATGATCTCCGTCGGTCTCGACATCGGTCGTCTCGGGCTCATGGTGGTGCAAGGACAGCCGAAAACTGCTGCCGAGTATATCCAGGCGACGTCGCGCGTTGGTCGCGAGGCGAAGAAGCCAGGTCTAGGTCCTGTTGACAAAGTGGATTCCCAAATCAGCAGAAGCGTGATTCAAGACTGCTTTTTA
>NZ_JANFDG010000052.1 GCF_024609765.1 Shinella pollutisoli | reverse complement strand
TTCGCCATCCGCGAAGGCGGCCGCACCGTCGGCGCCGGCATCGTCGCCTCGATCGTCGAGTAACGATCGAAGCGTTGATGCCGCGAGCCTGCCGACGGAAGCAGGAATATGCAAATGGCGCGCAAGCGCGATTTGCACGCGGCGCCGGCATCGTCGCCTCGATCGTCGAGTAACGATCGAAGCGTTGATGCCGCGAGCCTGCCGACGGAAGCAGGAATATGCAAATGGCGCGCAAGCGCGATTTGCACGCGGCGCCGGCATCGTCGCCTCGATCGTCGAGTAAGCCTCGGACCATCGACTTTAAGCAAGGCCCCGCGGGAAACCGCGGGGCCTTCTGCATTTCGGGGGCATCCTTTAGCAGGCGGGAATAACTCGCCAGTTTTGGGGATGGAGATCCCGGGCAAATCGATTTAGGTTTGTCGCATCGCTTCGGCGAACGGCCCCGGTGGGCCCGGCGTCCCGCGGATCGGGAGAGATCCTGAATGTTGCGCGGCGCTTCACGCATGCGGCGGACCGGAGGGTCGCGCCGCGTGCCAGACGACAACCAACCGATGGGTCCGTTCCATGAAGCCTTCCGCACGCGCGGCGCGCCTCGCGCTCGCCCTGTCCGCGATTCCGATCGTCGCCCCGCCCGCCCCGGCGCGGGCGGGCGAGGAGTCCCTCCTGATCTTCTCGCCGTCGAAGCTGTCGAGCCATGCCTACCGGTTGCGCATGGGGGCGAGGGCGGCGCCGGGCTCCGACGCCGGCGCCGGCGTCGACCTCTCCGTCACCACGTCCTCCACCGGCCGGATCCGCCCGACGCAGGACAATGCCCGCTTCTGGGCGGAGATGCGCGGTTCCGCCGCCTCGGGCGCCCAGCGCCGCGTCAGCGCCGGATACAACCCGATGACCGGCACCGTCACCACGTCCGCCGGCCTTTCGCGCCGCTGGATCGCCCCGCGTCGACGTCGTGGTCGAGCCGTCGGTGGCGATGGACGGGAATGCGCGCACCGGCGATCGCGGCGCCCTGCGCGTCACGCAGAGGGCCGAGGTGCAGGCGCCGTCGACCGGCACGGCGCTGGTCGCCACCGGCTCCGGCGCGATCAGCGACCGCAGCGTGGGCACGTCCGTCGCCCTGGAGCAGAAGCTCTTCGACTGCCTGAATCTGCGCGCCGCGGTCGAACGGCGCGGCAGCAAGACGGTGGGCTCCGTCCGGGCGCGGCTCGCCTTTGGCTGGTAGGCGGAAAGGACGCGGGGACGGCGCGAAAAAATCTCCTCCCCGGACTTGCCAAGTCCGTCCCCGCGCCGTAAAGACGCCATGCCTCGGCGGACGGCGGTGTTTCCGACCGGACGGCGGGGCGTCCAGGGGTATAGCTCAGTTGGTAGAGCGGCGGTCTCCAAAACCGCAGGTCGGGGGTTCGAGCCCCTCTGCCCCTGCCATCGTCCGCCCGGTCAGCGCGAGAGGCTTGCAGCGACGGGCGAGGATGGGGCGACGGGTGGCTCCGTCTCAAATCGCGAAAAGCCCGGTTGCCTCTTGTGAAAAGGCGATTCGGGCTTTATGTAGGGCAAAACAGACACGCGGTGCGTGGGGCTGAGAGTTCGGCTTTACGCGCCGTAATGGCGTGGACATTCAATGGCATCGAAAACGAATCCGATTGCGTTTCTGCAGCAGGTACGCTCCGAGACGTCGAAAGTGACTTGGCCTTCGCGGCGCGAGACGATGATCTCGACCGTCATGGTCTTCGTCATGGTCTTCATCGCCGCGCTGTTCTTCTTCGCGTCGGACCAGCTGATCGGCTGGCTGATCGGCCTGATCCTGAACGCCGGCGCGTGATTGGTTGGAGATGAACATGGCTTCGCGTTGGTACATCGTCCACGCCTATTCGAATTTCGAGAAGAAGGTCGCCGAGGACATCGAGAACAAGGCCCGCCAGAAGGGCCTCGACCATCTCTTCGAGAAGATCCTAGTGCCGACCGAGAAGGTCGTCGAGGTGCGGCGCGGCCGCAAGGTCGATTCCGAGCGCAAGTTCTTCCCCGGCTACGTGCTGGTCCGGGCGAACCTGACGGACGAGGCCTATCACCTCATCAAGAACACGCCGAAGGTGACGGGCTTCCTCGGTTCCGACAACAAGCCGGTTCCGATCCCGGATTCGGAAGCCGAGCGCATCCTCTCGCAGGTGCAGGACGGCGTCGACCGGCCGAAGCCCTCGGTCTCCTTCGAGATCGGCGAGCAGGTGCGCGTCTCCGACGGTCCCTTCGCCTCGTTCAACGGCATCGTCCAGGACGTCGACGAGGAGCGTTCGCGCCTCAAGGTGGAGGTGTCGATCTTCGGCCGCGCCACCCCTGTCGAGCTGGAATACGCCCAGGTCGAGAAAATCTGAATTCCGGCGGCATCGTTCGATGCCGCCCGTCCGAAATCCGGCATCCTGATGCCGGTGGCGGGTGATCCCGCCGATCGCGTGGGAGGGCAGGCGGCCTGAAGCCGGGCGCCTCGACCGCACCACGCAACCGCAGCCGCCGGCTTTCGGGCCGGCATCACGGGCCGGGCGACCGGCCACAGTCTGAAAGGCAGAGAGAAATGGCTAAGAAAGTTGCAGGCCAGCTCAAGCTGCAGGTCAAGGCCGGCTCGGCGAACCCGTCGCCGCCGATCGGTCCTGCGCTTGGTCAGCGCGGCATCAACATCATGGAGTTCTGCAAGGCGTTCAATGCCGCCACGCAGGAAATGGAAAAGGGCATGCCGATCCCGGTCGTCATCACCTATTACCAGGACAAGTCCTTCACCTTCATCATGAAGCAGCCGCCGGTGACCTACTTCCTGAAGAAGGAAGCGAAGATCCAGTCCGGCTCGAAGACCCCGGGCAAGGGTGCCGCCATCGGCAAGCTCACCAAGGCGCAGATCCAGTCGATCGCCGAAGCGAAGATGAAGGATCTCAACGCCGCCGATCTCGAAGGCGCGATGGCAATGGTCGAGGGCTCCGCCCGCGCCATGGGCCTGGAAGTGGTAGGTTGATCATGGCCAAGCTCGCAAAGCGCATCCAGAAGATCCGTGAAGGCGTCGATCCGGCCAAGCTCTACGGCCTCACCGACGCCATCGCCCTCGTCAAGGAACGGGCGACCGCCAAGTTCGACGAGACCGTCGAGGTCGCCATGAACCTCGGCGTCGACCCGCGCCACGCCGACCAGATGGTCCGCGGCGTCGTCAACCTGCCGAACGGCACCGGCCGCGACGTTCGCGTCGCCGTCTTCGCCCGCGGCGCCAAGGCCGACGAGGCCAAGGCTGCGGGTGCCGACATCGTCGGCGCGGAAGACCTGCTGGAAATCGTCCAGGGCGGCAAGATCGACTTCGACCGCTGCATCGCCACGCCGGACATGATGCCGCTCGTCGGCCGCCTCGGCAAGGTGCTCGGCCCCCGCGGCATGATGCCGAACCCGAAGGTCGGCACGGTCACCATGGACGTCGCCGGCGCCGTCAAGGCGTCCAAGGGCGGCGCCGTCGAGTTCCGCGTCGAGAAGGCCGGCATCGTGCATGCCGGCGTCGGCAAGGCCTCCTTCGACGCCAAGGCGCTCGAAGAGAACATCAAGGCCTTCGCGGATGCCGTCATCAAGGCCAAGCCGTCGGGCGCCAAGGGCAACTACGTCAAGCGCGTCGCGATTTCCTCGACGATGGGCCCGGGCGTGAAGATCGACCCGTCGTCGGTCTCGGCCTGATTTTCTTCGGTCCGGCGCGCCGGACCGCAAACGAATTCCCGGCCGGTCTGGCCGGGAATTTCCGGGGAAACCCGGAACTCCTGTCCGAGATTGCAGGTGGTTAGGCCTTAATCACTTGTGCCTGCATGAGACGGGTAAGACCTGGATTTCACTCAGCGCCGGATGGCGCCGGAATTCGGTTCGAACCTACCTTGCCTGTGCCGCGGTCTTAGGATCGAGCGCGGGGGGACAGGATCCTTGAGCGTCGCTCGGGATCTTTTCAAGAAGATCCCTGGCGGCAAAGGCAAACCCGGCAGGTCCCGTGAGCATTCACGGTCCTGTCAACTGGAGATAGGCAGTGGAAAGAGCGGAAAAACGCGAATTCGTCACGGAGCTGAACGAAGTCTTCAAGGCTTCCGGTTCGGTTGTCGTGGCCCGCTATGCCGGCATCACCGTTGCACAGATGAACGATCTTCGTTCGAAGATGCGTGCAGCGGGCGGTACCGTCAAGGTCGCGAAGAACCGCCTGGCCAAGATTGCCCTTCAGGGTACGGAGTCGGAAGGGATCACCGATCTCTTCCAGGGTCAGACGCTCATTGCATACGCCAATGACCCGATGATCGCTCCGAAGGTTGCCATGGACTTCGCCAAGACCAACGACAAGCTCGTTGTCCTCGGCGGCGCCATGGGCTCGACCACGCTCGACGCGGAAGCAGTCAAGTCGCTTGCGACCCTGCCCTCGCTCGACGAGCTGCGTGCAAAGCTGCTGGGCCTTCTCAATGCCCCGGCCACGCGCGTCGCCACGGTCGTTGCAGCACCGGCAAGCCAGCTTGCCCGGGTGTTTGCAGCCTACGCCAAGAAGGACGAAGCCGCTTGAGGCGGTTTTTCGCTGTAAATCAGAAACACCAGTTCGAACCGAACAAAAGGAACTATCAAAATGGCTGATCTCGCAAAGATCGTTGAAGAACTCTCCTCGCTGACCGTCCTGGAAGCCGCCGAGCTTTCCAAGCTGCTCGAAGAGAAGTGGGGCGTCTCGGCTGCCGCTCCGGTCGCCGTCGCCGCTGCCGGCGGCGCTGCCGCTCCGGCTGCCGCTGAGGAAGAAAAGACCGAATTCGACGTGATCCTCGCCGACGCCGGCGCCAACAAGATCAACGTCATCAAGGAAGTCCGCGCCATCACCGGCCTCGGCCTCAAGGAAGCCAAGGACCTCGTCGAAGGCGCTCCGAAGCCGGTCAAGGAGGGCGTTTCCAAGGCCGAAGCCGCCGACCTCAAGAAGAAGCTTGAGGACGCCGGCGCCAAGGTCGACGTCAAGTAATACCGGAATACGTCGGGAGAGGGCCTCGTCCTCTCCCGACGGTTTTCCTCCGAACGGATTACCCAAAAGCCGCGAAAACCGGCTTTTGGGTAATGGGTTCTTCAAGAGGATGGTCTTCCGCAGGGCGATCGTGGCAATCCGGCCCGTGGCCCCGCAGGCGAGACGAGATTGAAACGACCCATGTCCGACGGGATCGACTGGCCAGCGAACCCCGTCCGTTGCAGGCCCGGATGCTTAATTTTGAAGGAGCGACGATGGCTCAGACCCTTTCGTTCAACGGTCGCAGGCGCGTACGCAAGTTTTTTGGAAAAATCCCCGAAGTCGCGGAGATGCCGAACCTCATCGAGGTCCAGAAGGCATCCTACGACCAGTTCCTGATGGTCGAGGAGCCCGCCGGCGGACGGCCGGACGAGGGCCTCCAGTCCGTCTTCAAGTCGGTCTTCCCGATTACCGATTTCTCCGGCGCCTCCATGCTGGAATTCGTCTCCTACGAGTTCGAGCAGCCGAAATTCGACGTCGAGGAATGCCGCCAGCGCGACCTCACCTATGCGGCGCCGCTGAAGGTGACGCTGCGCCTCATCGTCTTCGATATCGACGAGGACACGGGCGCCAAGTCCATCAAGGACATCAAGGAACAGAACGTCTACATGGGCGACATGCCGCTCATGACCGACAACGGCACCTTCATCGTCAACGGCACCGAGCGCGTCATCGTCTCCCAGATGCACCGTTCGCCGGGCGTCTTCTTCGACCATGACAAGGGCAAGAGCCACTCCTCCGGCAAGCTGCTGTTCGCAGCCCGCGTCATCCCGTACCGCGGCTCCTGGCTCGACATCGAGTTCGACGCCAAGGACATCGTGCACGCCCGCATCGACCGCCGCCGCAAGATCCCGGTGACGTCGCTGCTGATGGCGCTCGGCATGGACGGCGAGGACATCCTCTCGACCTTCTACACGAAGTCGCTCTACCAGCGCGACGGCGACGGCTGGCGCATTCCCTTCAACCCGGACGCGCTGAAGGGCCAGAAGGCCGTCTCCGACCTCGTCGACGCCGATACCGGCGAAGTCGTGGTCGAGATCGGCAAGAAGCTGACGCCGCGCCTGCTGAAGCAGCTCGCCGAGAAGGGCCTCAAGGCGCTGAAGGCGACCGACGACGAGCTCTACGGCAACTATCTCGCCGAAGACGTCGTCAACTACGAAACCGGCGAGATCTACCTCGAGGCCGGCGACGAGATCGACGAGAAGTCGCTGCCGATCATCCTGTCGGCGGGCTTCGCGGAGATCCCGGTCCTCGACATCGACCACATCAATGTCGGCGCCTATATCCGCAACACGCTCGCCGCCGACAAGAACGAGAACCGCCAGGACGCGCTGTTCGACATCTACCGCGTCATGCGCCCGGGCGAGCCGCCGACCATGGAATCGGCCGAAGCCATGTTCAACACGCTGTTCTTCGATCCGGAGCGCTACGACCTCTCCGCCGTCGGCCGCGTGAAGATGAACATGCGCCTCGACCTCGACGTTCCGGACACGGTCCGCATCCTGCGCAAGGAGGACATCCTTGCCGTGGTCAAGATGCTGGTCGAGCTGCGCGACGGCAAGGGCGAGATCGACGACATCGACAACCTCGGCAACCGCCGCGTCCGCTCGGTCGGCGAGCTGATGGAAAACCAGTACCGTCTCGGCCTGCTCCGCATGGAGCGCGCGATCAAGGAACGCATGTCCTCGATCGAGATCGACACGGTCATGCCGCAGGACCTGATCAACGCGAAGCCGGCGGCCGCCGCCGTGCGCGAGTTCTTCGGCTCCTCGCAGCTGTCGCAGTTCATGGACCAGGTGAACCCGCTCTCGGAGATCACCCACAAGCGCCGTCTCTCGGCCCTCGGCCCGGGCGGTCTCACCCGCGAGCGCGCCGGCTTCGAAGTCCGCGACGTGCATCCGACCCACTACGGCCGCATCTGCCCGATCGAGACGCCGGAAGGCCCGAACATCGGCCTGATCAACTCGCTCGCCACCTTCGCCCGCGTCAACAAGTACGGCTTCATCGAGAGCCCGTACCGCAAGATCGTCGACGGCAAGGTGACGAACGACGTGGTCTACCTCTCCGCCATGGAAGAGGCGAAGTACCACGTCGCGCAGGCGAACTCGGTGCTGAACGACGACAACTCCTTCGCGGAGGAATTCGTCGTCTGCCGTCACGCCGGCGAAGTGATGCTCGCGCCGCGCGACCAGATCAATCTGATGGACGTCTCGCCGAAGCAGCTCGTTTCGGTCGCGGCCGCGCTCATCCCGTTCCTCGAGAACGACGACGCGAACCGCGCGCTGATGGGCTCGAACATGCAGCGTCAGGCCGTGCCGCTTCTGCGCGCCGAAGCCCCGTTCGTCGGCACCGGCATGGAGCCGGTCGTCGCCCGCGACTCGGGTGCCGCCATCGCGGCGCGGCGCGGCGGCGTCGTCGACCAGGTCGACGCGACCCGTATCGTCATCCGCGCCACCGAGGACCTCGATCCGTCGAAGTCCGGCGTCGACATCTACCGCCTGCAGAAGTTCCAGCGTTCCAACCAGAACACCTGCGTCAACCAGCGCCCGCTGGTCAACGTCGGCGACGTTCTCAACAAGGGCGACATCATCGCGGACGGTCCCTCGACCGACCTCGGCGACCTCGCCCTCGGCCGCAACGCGCTCGTCGCGTTCATGCCCTGGAACGGCTACAACTACGAGGACTCGATCCTGCTCTCCGAGCGCATCGTGCGCGATGACGTCTTCACCTCGATCCACATCGAGGAGTTCGAGGTCATGGCCCGCGACACCAAGCTCGGGCCGGAAGAGATCACGCGCGACATCCCGAACGTCTCGGAAGAAGCGCTGAAGAACCTCGACGAGGCCGGCATCGTCTATATCGGCGCGGAAGTTCAGCCGGGCGACATCCTTGTCGGCAAGATCACGCCGAAGGGCGAAAGCCCGATGACGCCGGAGGAAAAGCTGCTCCGCGCCATCTTCGGCGAGAAGGCCTCCGACGTGCGCGACACGTCGATGCGCATGCCGCCCGGCACCTTCGGCACGGTCGTCGAGGTTCGCGTCTTCAACCGCCACGGCGTGGAGAAGGACGAACGCGCGATGGCGATCGAGCGCGAGGAGATCGAGCGTCTCGCCAAGGACCGCGACGACGAGCAGGCGATCCTCGACCGCAACGTCTACGGGCGCCTCACCGACATGCTGCGCGGCCACGTCGCCGTGGCGGGTCCGAAGGGCTTCAAGAAGGGCACGGAGCTTGCGAACGCCGTGATCTCCGAATATCCCCGCTCGCAGTGGTGGATGTTCGCCGTCGAGGACGAGAAGGTCCAGGGCGAGATCGAGGCGCTGCGCGCGCAGTACGACGAATCCAAGTCGCGCCTCGAACAGCGCTTCATGGACAAGGTCGAGAAGGTCCAGCGCGGCGACGAGATGCCTCCGGGCGTCATGAAGATGGTCAAGGTCTTCGTCGCGGTGAAGCGCAAGATCCAGCCCGGCGACAAGATGGCCGGCCGCCACGGCAACAAGGGCGTCGTCTCGCGCATCGTGCCGATCGAGGACATGCCGTTCCTGGAGGACGGCACGCATGTCGACGTCGTGCTGAACCCGCTCGGCGTGCCGTCGCGCATGAACGTCGGCCAGATCCTGGAGACCCACCTCGGCTGGGCCTGCGCCGGGATGGGCCGCCAGATCGGCGAGATGCTCGACGCCTACAAGGCGGGCGCCGACATCAAGCCGCTGCGCGACACGATCGACAGCGTCATCGGCGCCGGCCCGAAGGGCGAGCCGATCAAGCAGTACGACGACGAGTCGATCGTCCGCCTCGCGGAACAGACCCGTCGCGGCGTGTCGATCGCCACGCCGGTCTTCGACGGCGCCGTCGAGAAGGACGTCAACGAGATGCTCGAGAAGGCCGGCCTCAAGGTCACCGGCCAGTCGACGCTCTATGACGGCCGGACCGGCGACCAGTTCGACCGCCAGGTGACCGTCGGCTACATCTACATGCTGAAGCTGAACCACCTCGTCGACGACAAGATCCACGCCCGCTCGATCGGCCCGTACTCGCTCGTCACCCAGCAGCCGCTGGGCGGCAAGGCGCAGTTCGGCGGCCAGCGCTTCGGCGAGATGGAGGTCTGGGCGCTCGAAGCCTACGGCGCCGCCTACACGCTGCAGGAAATGCTGACCGTGAAGTCGGACGACGTGGCGGGCCGCACCAAGGTCTACGAGGCGATCGTGCGCGGCGACGACACGTTCGAGGCGGGCATTCCGGAGAGCTTCAACGTTCTCGTCAAGGAAATGCGCTCGCTCGGCCTGTCGGTGGAGCTCGAGAACTCCAAGGTCGATCCGAACGCGGAAGCCGGCCAGCTTCCGGACGCGGCGGAATAAGCCTGATCGGGTGCGCGCCGCAAAGGCGCGCACCATCTCCGCTCCTGCCGGAAGGCTGGGGCGGCTCATCCGTTTCAAGCAGCCTGCGGCACCCGGGTATCGCCGCAATCGGCTGCTAAGCAGAGGGCCACTGGCCCACGAAGGAGATAGGCATGAACCAAGAGGTCATGAACCTTTTCAACCCGCAGGTGCCTGCGCAGACGTTCGATTCCATCCGGATCTCGATCGCGTCTCCCGAAAAGATCCTTTCCTGGTCGTACGGCGAGATCAAAAAGCCGGAAACGATCAACTACCGCACGTTCAAGCCGGAACGCGACGGTCTCTTCTGCGCGCGCATCTTCGGTCCGATCAAGGACTACGAGTGCCTGTGCGGCAAGTACAAGCGCATGAAGTACAAGGGCATCATCTGCGAAAAGTGCGGCGTCGAGGTTACGCTGTCGCGCGTTCGCCGCGAGCGCATGGGCCATATCGAGCTCGCCGCGCCCGTCGCCCATATCTGGTTCCTGAAGTCGCTGCCGTCGCGCATCGCCACGCTGCTCGACATGACGCTCAAGGATGTCGAGCGGGTTCTCTATTTCGAGAACTACATCGTCACCGAGCCGGGGCTGACCGCGCTCAAGGAGAACCAGCTTCTCTCCGAAGAAGAATACATGATCGCCGTCGACGAATATGGTGAAGACCAGTTCACGGCGATGATCGGCGCCGAGGCGATCTACGAGATGCTCGCCTCGATGAACCTCGATAAGATCGCCGGCGACCTGCGCTCGGAGCTCGCCGACACCACGTCGGATCTGAAGCAGAAGAAGCTGATGAAGCGGCTGAAGATCGTCGAGAACTTCATCGAATCCGGCAACCGCCCGGAATGGATGATCATGAAGGTCGTGCCGGTGATCCCGCCGGACCTGCGTCCGCTGGTCCCGCTCGACGGCGGCCGCTTCGCGACGTCGGACCTCAACGACCTCTATCGCCGCGTCATCAACCGCAACAACCGTCTGAAGCGGCTCATCGAGCTGCGCGCGCCGGGCATCATCATCCGCAACGAGAAGCGCATGCTTCAGGAATCGGTCGATGCGCTGTTCGACAACGGCCGCCGCGGCCGCGTCATCACGGGTGCCAACAAGCGCCCGTTGAAGTCGCTCTCCGACATGCTCAAGGGCAAGCAGGGCCGGTTCCGCCAGAACCTGCTCGGCAAGCGCGTCGACTATTCCGGCCGTTCGGTCATCGTGACCGGTCCGGAGCTGAAGCTGCACCAATGCGGCCTGCCGAAGAAGATGGCGCTCGAGCTGTTCAAGCCCTTCATCTACGCCCGCCTCGACGCCAAGGGCTTCTCCTCGACCGTCAAGCAGGCGAAGAAGCTGGTCGAGAAGGAAAAGCCGGAAGTCTGGGATATCCTCGACGAGGTCATCCGCGAGCATCCGGTGCTGCTCAACCGCGCGCCGACGCTGCACCGCCTGGGCATCCAGGCCTTCGAACCGATCCTGGTCGAAGGCAAGGCGATCCAGCTGCACCCGCTCGTCTGCACGGCCTTCAACGCCGACTTCGACGGCGACCAGATGGCCGTCCACGTGCCGCTGTCGCTCGAAGCCCAGCTCGAAGCCCGCGTGCTGATGATGTCGACGAACAACATCCTGCATCCGGCCAACGGCGCGCCGATCATCGTGCCCTCGCAGGACATGGTTCTCGGCCTGTACTACCTGTCTATCATGAACCAGAACGAGCCGGGCGAGGGCATGGCCTTCTCCGACATGGGCGAGCTGCACCATGCGCTCGAAAACAAGGTCGTCACGCTGCACTCGAAGATCAAGGGCCGCTACAAGTCCGTCGATCTCGACGGCAAGCCGATCTCGAAGATCTACGAGACGACGCCCGGCCGCATGATCATCGGCGAGCTCCTGCCGAAGAACGGCAACATCCCGTTCGACATCTGCAACCAGGAAATGACCAAGAAGAACATCTCCAAGATGATCGACACGGTCTACCGCCATTGCGGCCAGAAGGACACGGTCATCTTCTGCGACCGCATCATGCAGCTCGGCTTCGCGCATGCCTGCCGCGCCGGCATCTCGTTCGGCAAGGACGACATGGTGATCCCGGACACCAAGGTGAAGATCGTCGGCGACACCGAAGCGCTCGTGAAGGAATACGAGCAGCAGTACAATGACGGCCTGATCACCCAGGGCGAGAAGTACAACAAGGTCGTCGACGCCTGGGGCAAGGCCACGGAAAAGGTCGCGGAAGAGATGATGGCCCGCATCAAGGCCGTCGAGTTCGACCCCGCGACCGGCCGCCAGAAGCCGATGAACTCGATCTACATGATGTCGCACTCCGGCGCCCGCGGTTCTCCGAACCAGATGCGCCAGCTCGGCGGCATGCGCGGCCTCATGGCCAAGCCCTCGGGCGAGATCATCGAGACCCCGATCATCTCGAACTTCAAGGAAGGCCTGACCGTGAACGAGTACTTCAACTCGACGCACGGCGCTCGAAAGGGCCTGGCGGACACCGCCTTGAAGACCGCGAACTCCGGCTACCTGACCCGCCGTCTCGTCGACGTCGCGCAGGATTGCATCGTCACGCATGTCGACTGCGGCACCGACAAGGGCCTCACGATGACGGCGATCGTCGACGCCGGCCAGGTCGTGGCCTCGATCGGCCAGCGCATCCTCGGCCGCACGGCGCTCGACGACATCCTGCATCCGGTTTCGGGCGAACTGATCGTCCCGGCCGGCAAGATGATCGAGGAGGCGCATGTCGCCGACATCGAGAAGGCCGGCATCCAGTCGGTCCGCATCCGCTCGGCGCTGACCTGCGAGATCCAGACGGGCGTGTGCGGCGTCTGCTACGGCCGCGACCTTGCGCGCGGCACGCCGGTCAACATCGGCGAGGCCGTCGGCGTCATCGCCGCGCAGTCGATCGGCGAGCCGGGCACGCAGCTCACCATGCGCACGTTCCACCTCGGCGGCACGGCGACCGTGGTCGACCAGTCGTTCCTGGAAGCGTCCTATGAAGGCACGGTGCAGATCAAGAACCGCAACATGCTGCGCAACTCCGACGGCAACCTCGTCGCGATGGGCCGCAACATGGCGATCCAGATTCTTGACGAGCGCGGTGTCGAGCGGTCCTCGCAGCGCGTTGCCTACGGCTCGAAGATCTTCGTCGACGACGGCGACAAGGTGAAGCGCGGCCAGCGCCTCGCCGAGTGGGACCCCTATACCCGTCCGATGATGACGGAAGTGGAGGGCACCGTACACTTCGAGGACGTGGTCGACGGCATCTCGGTGCTGGAGACGACGGACGAATCCACCGGCATCACCAAGCGTTCGGTCATCGACTGGCGCTCGACGCCGCGCGGTGCGGACCTGAAGCCGGCGATCGTCATCAAGGACAAGAACGGCGCCATCGCCAAGCTGTCGCGTGGCGGCGAAGCCCGCTTCATGCTCTCGGTCGACGCGATCCTCTCCGTCGAGCCGGGCCAGAAGGTCTCCCAGGGTGACGTTCTCGCCCGCTCGCCGCTGGAAAGCGCCAAGACCAAGGACATCACCGGCGGTCTGCCGCGCGTTGCCGAACTGTTCGAGGCCCGTCGTCCGAAGGACCACGCCATCATCGCCGAGATCGATGGCACGGTTCGCCTCGGCCGCGACTACAAGAACAAGCGCCGCATCACCATCGAGCCGGCGGAAGACGGCGTCGAGCCGGTCGAGTACCTGATCCCGAAGGGCAAGCCCTTCCATCTCCAGGACGGCGACTATATCGAGAAGGGCGACTACATCCTCGACGGCAACCCGGCGCCGCACGACATCCTGGCGATCAAGGGCGTGGAGGCGCTGGCCTCCTACCTCGTCAACGAGATCCAGGAGGTCTACCGTCTGCAGGGCGTGGTGATCAACGACAAGCACATCGAGGTGATCGTCCGCCAGATGCTGCAGAAGGTCGAGATCACCGAGGCCGGCGATTCCGGCTACATCGTCGGCGACAATGTCGACCGCATCGAGCTGGAGGACGTCAACGACCGCCTGATCGAGGAAGGCAAGAAGCCGGCCTATGGCGAGCCGGTGCTGCTCGGCATCACCAAGGCCTCGCTGCAGACCCCGTCCTTCATCTCGGCCGCCTCGTTCCAGGAGACCACCAAGGTCCTCACGGAAGCGGCGATCGCCGGCAAGACCGACGGCCTGCAGGGTCTCAAGGAGAACGTCATCGTCGGCCGTCTGATCCCGGCCGGCACCGGCGGCACCATGACCCAGATCCGCCGCATTGCCACGGCGCGCGACGAGATGATTCTCGACGAGCGCCGCAAGTCGACGGGCGCGGGTGCCGCGACCCCCATGCTGGCGGAGCTCGCCGGCGGCGAGGGAACCGCGGCCGAGTAAACGGCCCGCCGACAGACGCGAGAGTCATGACCTCCACCAGAGGTGGAGGTTTGAAACGCTGCGCTTGAACCGCTAGAAGCGGTTTTGTTATAAGTTAGTAGCTACGATTAAAGAGGTCGGCAAAGTCGGAAGCTTTGTCGGCCTTTTCCTGATTACGGATATAACGTCTGACGACCTGCTGATCA
>NZ_JANFDG010000051.1 GCF_024609765.1 Shinella pollutisoli | reverse complement strand
GCGGTCATCCTTGCACGGGGTCATGAGGGCGGGGATGACGCCGGAGAAGATCTGGGCTGGCATGTCGAGCTCCTTTGGGCCGGTGGAACGGGCGCGGAGGACGACGGCCGAAGATCGCCTCCCCCTTGCGATGGAAGCGTTCTAGCACCTTGCACTTTGTTTGTCGACAAGAAAAATACAAAAACGGGCGACTAGCGCCCCGCCGCGCGCCCCTTCGTCGGAATGACCTCGAAATGCTGGCCGGAGACCCGCCCGTCCGCCTCGACCACGGCCTGCCAGCGGCGGTTGCCGCAGCGCACGGTGAGCCGGAAGCGGCCCTCGTCCTCGCCTTCGCCGCGCTCGACCCGCGAGGCGACGAGGCCTCGGCGCATGAGGCCCTGCAACGTCTCCGCCGGCCAGCCGAACTGGGCCGCGAGCAGCTCGGCCGGCAGCACGAACTCGCCCGAGGCGTCGCGGGTCAGCACGAGCGCTGTCATTGCAGGCTCTCCTTCGAGATGGGCGCGATGGCAAGCGAATCCTCGCCGCGATGGAAGGCGATGGCAAGCCGGAACGAATGGGCGATCCGCATCGCCCTGTCGAGGAACAGGTCGGCGACCTCCGGCGGGCAGAGCCGCGCGACCGTCGCGTTGAACAGCGTGAGCCAGCGGCGGAAATGCTCCTCGCCGAGCTCCGTGATGGCGAGGTGCGGCGGCAGCGGGCGGCCGTCGTAGCGGCCGGTGCGGAGCAACGTCGCCGACCAGAAATCGCACATCTTGGCAAGGTGCTCCGGCCAGTCCTCCGGCGCGATGACGCCGTTGAAGACGGGGCCCAGCAGATCGTCCTTGCGGATCTCGTCGTAGAAGCCGTGCACGACGGCGTGGATCATCGCCTCGTCCAGCACCTCCGGCAGGAGCTTGCCGTCGATGACGACGGTGCGTTCGGGTGCGGGTCTCCCTCTCATCGGATCGCCCTGTAGCTGTGCCAGGTGCCGTGACCGAGCAGCGGGAAGATGACGATCAGGCCGAGAAGCCCGGTCGCGAGCGACAGCAGGAAGAGCGCGAGCACGATCGCCCCCCAGGCGAGCATTACCGGCAGGTTGCGGAAGGTAAGCGAGATGCTGGTGCCCATGGCGGTGAAGGCGTCCGTCCTCTCGGCGAGCAGCATCGGGATGGCGAAGGTGCTGATGGCGAAGGAGAAGGCGGCGAAGAGGCCGCCGACCGCCGTGCCCACCAGCATCAGGCCCCAGCCCTCCGGCGTCGAGACCAGCATGGCGACGACGCCGTCGAGGCCGGGGAAGGGGCGCAGTCCCACGAAGAGCGCGTAGATGATGACGGCGGCGCGCATCCAGACCAGCATCAACAGGCAGAGGATCGCCCCGGTATACCAGACCTGCCCGCCGGATTCGGCGCTAACGAAGATCATCCGCGCGAGGCCGACCGGCCGTCCTTCCTCCAGGTCGCGGCTCTTCTGGTAGAGGCCGATCGCCATCAGCGGCCCGACCACCATGAAGCCTGCGAGCGCCGGGAACAGGATATAGTCGAATTCCAGCCGGAACAGGCCCCAGATCACTACGAGCGAGACGGCGAAGACGAGGAGCCCGTAGGCGAGGCTCGGCAGCGGATTGCGCCAGAGGTCGCGCCAGCCGGCGGCAAGCCAGCCAAGCGCGGCGGATGCCGGCAGGTTGCGCCGCCGCTGCTCAGCGAGGGGGACAGGCGGGCGCCCGGTCTTGTCGGTCGTTTCCATCGATCCTTCCTCCTTCAGCAGGCCGGCTTGGCGGCGCCGAGCGTGCCGGCCTTCAGATGCGGCACGCAGTCCGGCTGCGATTCGAATGCGACGCGGACGAGATGCGCGTTCGCGCCGATGACGAGGGCGAGCCCCGCCGCGACGAGGACGAGCGAGACGAGCCGCCAGTTGAGCCGCGTGGGCGATGCGCCGTTTCCCGCGGTCGTGCTCATCGAGCGTCCTCCCCGAGCGTGCCGACGTAGAGGGCGAGCAGCTTGATATCGACCGGCGACAGGCGGCCCTCCCAATGCGGCATGTGGCCCTGCCGCCCCGAATAGATCGAGGTGAAGACGGTCTGCGCATCGCTGCCGTAGATCCAGGCCGCGTCCGTGAGGTCCGGCGCGCCGGCGTCGGTGCTGCCCTTCGCGTCCTCGCCGTGGCAGGCGACGCAGTTGGCGGCGAAGATCTCCTTGCCCGCCTCGATGCGTCCGCGATCGGCCTCGCCGAGGGGAAGATCCGAGAGCGAGCGGACATAGGCGGCGACGCTGCGGACCTCCTCCCTGCCCAGCACGCCGTCGCGGCCGAAGGCGAGCATCTGCGAGACGCGCGTCTCGTCGCTCGTCGAATTGATGCCGACGCGGATCGTCTCGGCGAGCGTTTCCGGATCGCCGCCCCACAGCCACGCCCCGGCGGCGAGGTTGGGGAAACCCGGCCCGCCGGTGCCGCGCGTGCCGTGACAGGCGGCGCAATTGTCGATGAACAGCGTGCGGCCGGTGTCGCGCACGTGCTGCATCAGGGTCGCGTCGGCCATGATCTCCTCGAAGCCCGCCGCGCCGACGCGGTCCGTCCAGGCGGCGCGCAGCACGGCCGCGTCCTCGACCTGCCGCATCACGACCTCGCGCTGGTCGATGCCGAGCAGGCCCCTCGTATAGGTGACGCCGACCGGCCAGGCCGGCATCAGCACCCAGTAGACGACGGCAAACAGCGTCGTCACGGCGAGGAAGAAGAACACGACGCGCGGGATCGGCGTCTCCAGCTCCTCGATGCCGTTCCATTCGTGCCCGGTCGTCACCCGGCCGGTGACGGGATCGCGCTTCTCAATTGCCATCGTTTTCGCCCCCCGGCCGGTCGTCCTTGTCGAGAATGCTCTTCTTGGCGCGGTCGAAGCGCTTCCGGTTGCCCGGCCAGAAGGCATAGACCGTCACGCCGACGGCGAGCGCGATCAGGTAGAACAGGCCCCAGCTCTTGGCGAAGGCGACGACGGAATAATGGTCGATATCCATGCCTTACTCCTGCCGTCCGGCCGTTTCCTGGTGCGCGGCGCCGGTGAGCTGGCCGAGCACCTGGAGATAGGCGACGAGCGCGTCCATCTCCGTCACCAGGCTCGGATTGCCGTCGAAGACCCGCACGTTCGTCGCCTCGCCGTAGCGCTCCGTCACGCCGGAGGATTCGGCGGCCTCCGGATTGGCCTGGCCGCGCGCGTCGGCCGTCGCGTTCTCGATCATCGCATCGGTATAGGGCACGCCGACGGCGCGCTGGGCGGCGAGGTGCTCGCCGAGATCGTCGATTCTCAGCGGGTTGCGCTGCAGCCAGCCGTAGCGCGGCATCACCGATTCCGGCACCACGTCGCGCGGGTTGATCAGGTGGGCGACATGCCAGGCGTCGGAATATTTCGCGCCGAGCCGGGCGAGGTCAGGGCCTGTGCGCTTCGAGCCCCACAGCATCGGATGGTCGTATTGCGATTCCGCGGCGAGCGAGTAGGGGCCGTAGCGCTCCACCTCGTCGCGGAGCGTCCGGATCATCTGGCTGTGGCAGGCGTAACAGCCCTCGCGGATGTAGAGGTTGCGGCCGGCGAGCTCCAAGGGCGTGTAGAGGCGCATGTCGGGTGCCGCCTCCACCGTCTCGTGGATGGTGAAGAGCGGGGCGATCTCGACGAGGCCGCCGATCGAGGCGACGCCGACGATCGCCAGCACGAAGCCGATGGCGTTGCGCTCGATCCTGCGGTGGAAGAACTCCTTCATGGTCACTCTCCCGCCTGCGCCGCGCCGTAGAGGGGAACGTCACCCTTCGCGGGGACGCGGGCGACGCGCGCCATGCGGATCGTCATCCAGACATTGTAGGAGCAGACGACGGCGCCGGTGAGGAACAGGAGCCCTCCGAAGGCGCGGGCGATATAGTAGGGATGCATGGCCACCAGACTGTCGATGAAGGAATAGGCGAGCGTGCCGCTGTCGTTGTAGGTGCGCCACATCAGGCCCTGGATGATGCCGGAGTTCCACATCGCGAAGACGTAGACGACGGTGCCGGCGAGCGCGAGCCAGAAGTGCACCTCGATCAGCTTCGGCGAATACATGCGCTCCTGCTTCCACATCCACGGCACCAGCGCGTAGAGCGAGCCGAAGGTGATCATCGCCACCCAGCCGAGCGCGCCGGCATGGACATGGCCGACGGTCCAGTCGGTATAGTGGGAGAGCGAATTGACGGCGCGGATCGCCATGAACGAGCCCTCGAAGGTGGAAAGCCCGTAGAAGACGGCCGCGACCATCATGAAGCGCAGCGTCGCGTCGTCGCGCACCTTGTGCCAGGCGCCGTTGAGCGTCGCCAGCGCATTGCCGGCCGACGCCCAGGAGGGCACCAGCAGCACGACGGAGAAGGTCATGCCGAGCGTCTGCACCCATTGCGGCAGCGCCGTGTAGTGCAGGTGGTGCGCGCCCGCCCACATGTACATGAAGGTGATGCCCCAGAAGCTGATGATGGAGAGCCGGTAGGAGAAGATCGGCCGCTCGGCGCGCTTCGGCAGGTAGTAGTACATCATGCCGAGGAAGCCGGCGGTCAGGAAGAAGGCGACGGCGTTGTGGCCGTACCACCATTGCGTCATCGCGTCCTGCACGCCGGAGAACAGCGAATAGCTCTTGGCATGGCCGAAGGAGACGGGGAGCGCGAGGTTGTTGACGATGTGCAGCACCGCCACGACCAGGATGAAGGCCATGTAGTACCAGTTCGCCACGTAGATATGCGGCTCCTTCCGGCGGGCGAGCGTGCGGATGTAGATCAGGAAATAGACGACCCAGACGATCACCAGCCAGATATCGGCATACCATTCCGGCTCGGCATATTCCTTCGACTGGGTCATGCCCATCAGGTAGCCGCTCGCGGCGATGACGCAGAAGAGATTGTAGCCGATCAGCACGAACCACGGGCTGAACTGGTCGGGCAGGCGCGCGCGACAGGTGCGCTGCAGTACGTGGAAGGAGGTGGCGATCAGCGCGTTGCCGCCGAAGCCGAAGATGACGCCGCTGGTGTGCACCGGCCGGATGCGGCCGAAGCTCGCCCAGGCGGAATCGACGAAGGTCAATTCCGGCCAGGCGAGCAGGGCCGCGACCCAGACGCCGAAGAACATGCCGACGACCGCCCAGGCGAGCGACAGCACGATCCCCGCCTTGGTCGGGTCGTCGTAATATTCGGCGAGCCGGCTCTCGCCCGGCTCCGGCGAGAAGAGCGCCGAGAGCACGAGGAAGCCGAGGCCGAGGCTCGCCGCCAGCACGATGACGCCGTGCACGGCGAGCGGGTCGCCGCGTCCGCCCACGGCCATGGCGAGGCCCGCGAGCGCGAGCGCGCCCAGCACGAAGAGAGCGAGGTGGCGCTCCGAGACCGTCAGTCGCGATATCATCCGGGATTTCCTCTCCTTCTCACGCCGCCCGGGCGTCGATGCCGAGCAGCGGGCCGAGGGCGGCGCGGTTGCGCACGATGTCGGCGAGCGTGTACTTGTCGAGAACGTCGAGGAAGGCGGCGAGCGCCTCGTGCAGCATGCCCTTGAGCCGGCAGGCCGGCGAGATGGCGCAGGGCCGGCCCTGCGCCTGCATGCATTCGGCCAGCGAGAATTCCTCCTCCGTCGCGCGCACCAGCGCGCCGACGCCGATCTCCTCCGGCGCCCTGGCGAGCCGGACGCCGCCGGCGCGCCCGCGCACCGTCTCGACGAGGCCGAGATCGCGCAGGGTCTGGGCGACCTTCAGGAGATGGTTGCGCGAAAGGCCGTAGGCCTCCGCCACGTCGTTGACTGTACAGAGACCGTCCGGCCGCGTCGCGACGTAGATCAGCATCCGCAAGGCATAGTCCGTATGAAGCGTCATGCGCATGGCGCGTCTTGCCCTGATAAAAGAGGTAACGTAGATACCACTTTTAGCCGACCCGCGCGGACCGAAAAAGCGCAAAATGGTCGCACCACCCGCGAACGAGGAAACCGCCGCATGATCGAGGAACTCTTCACCCGCAACCGCGCCTGGTCCGCGGAGAAGCGGGCGGAAAACGCCGACTATTTCAAGAAGCTGTCGATGCTGCAGGAGCCGGAATATCTCTGGATCGGCTGTTCGGACAGCCGCGTCCCGGCAAACGTGATCGCCGGCCTCGAGCCGGGCGAGGTCTTCGTCCACCGCAACGTCGCCAACCTCATCCACCCGGCCGACCTCAACATGCTGTCGGTCGTCGAGTTCGCCGTCCACCAGCTCGGCGTGAAGCACATCATCATCTGCGGGCACTACGGCTGCGGCGGCATCCGCGCGGCGGTCGGCGGCGGCCGGCTCGGGCTGATCGACCATTGGCTCCAGCCGATCCGCGACGTCGCAGACAGCCGCTTCGAGTGCCGCGAATGCGGGGCGTGGAGCGAGGAGGCGCTGGACCGGCTGTGCGAAGCCTCCGTCGCCGAGCAGGTCCGGCGGCTCGCCCGCACCCCGACGCTCCAGGCCGCCTGGCAGGCGGGGCTCGAGGTCTCGATCCACGGATGGGTCTATGGCCTCGGCGACGGGCTTCTCTATAATCTCGATTGCACCGTGACGGGGCCCGAGAGGGCCTGACGACAAGGGAGGATGCCATGGCCCTGCAGCTCAAACGCGTCTACGACGAACCGGACCCCGCCGACGGCGAGCGCATCCTGGTCGACCGGCTCTGGCCGCGCGGCCTCAACAAGCAGGCGGCCAGGCTCGACCTCTGGCTGAAGGACGTCGCCCCGAGCGCCGAGCTGCGGCGCTGGTTCCATCACGGCGCGGAGCGCTGGGAGGAGTTCCGCATCCGCTACCGCGACGAGCTGCGCGACAACCCGCATATCGCCGAGCTGCGCAGGAAGATCGCCGCCGGCCCGGTGACGCTGCTCTACGCGGCGCGCGACCGCGAGCGCAACCACGCGCTCGTGCTCGCCGAGTTCCTCGCCGGCGACAAGTGAGTTCCATAATTCAGCTTATGCAACCGTCTCCGGCTCTCCCGCTCTCACGCCGGCCGCGGCCGGTTGCGCACCACCGTCACCGTGCAGGGCGCGTGGGCGGCCACCGCGCCGGAGACGCTGCCGAGCATCGAGCGCATGGAGGATTCGGCCCGCGCGCCCATGACGATGTGGTCGACATAGTTCTCGCGGGCATAGTCGAGGATCGCATCCGCCGGCGAGACGGCCTCCAGCACGTGGAAGGTGATCGCGCCCTCGCGCGCCTTCAGGCCCGAGGCCCAGTTGCGCAGCTCCACGAGGCGCATCACGTGCTTGTTGCGGCCGGCCTCGTCCAGCGCTGTGTCGATGGCGATGCGGTTGATCTTCAGCACGTTGAGGCAGGCGATGCGGGCATCCGGCGTGTTCTCGATGATGCGCGCCACGGTGTGGCGCAGCGCATCGGCGAGCTCCGGCGTGCCGCCGAGGAGGTCGATGGCGACGGCGACGATCGGCGCGTTGGAAAGCTGCGCCTCGGCCGCCTGCGGCCGGACGGTCTCGATCGGCACCGGGTTGAAGCGGCGCTTGAGCACCATGCCGAGCGGATCGCGCTTCATCTTCTCCGCCCGCGCCGTCAGCTTGACGGCGGAAAGATCCTGCAGGTCGATCGCAAGCTGCGCTGCGGTCGGGTAGCGCCAGGCCGGGTTCACCTCCAGGCAATGCAGGATCACCTCCTGCAGGGCCGGCGGGATGGCGCTGTTGCGCGCGCGCGGCGGCTGCGGATCGCGCCAGAGCCGGCGCTTCAGGCCCTTCATGCGCTGAGGATCGCCGAAGGGCCGCTCGCCGGTCGAGAAGAAGTAGAGCATGACGCCGAGCGCGAAGAGGTCGCTGCGGAAGTCGCTGCGGGTGCCGAGCACCTGTTCCGGCGCCATGTAGGGCGCCGTGCCGTAAGGCAGGCGGAACTGCTCGTCCATCAGGTCCGGCAGGTGGACGTGGCGGGCAAGGCCGTAGTCGATCAGCACCGCCTCCCCGCTCTCGCGGAACATGACGTTGGAGGGCTTCAGGTCGAGATGGACGACGTTCTGGCGGTGGAGCGAATCGAGCGCCACGGCCACCTTCGCACCGATCGCCGCCACCTCGTCCGGCGGCAGCGGCAGGCGCTCCAGCAGCGGATAGAGCGAGACGCCCGGCAGCCGCTCCATGACGATATAGGGCAATGTGGCGAAATCGCCGTTGGCGACGAAGCGCGGCACGTGCGGGCCGGAGAGCCGGGGCAGGATCATCTGCTCCATCTCGAAGCCGACGATCGCCGCCGGGTCGTCGCCCTCGCCGATCACCGGCACCTTCATCAGGATGGGAAAGTCGATGTCCGGCCGGCTGACCGTCCAGATGCGCGCCATGCCGCCGACATGGGCGAGATCCTCGATGACGAAGCCGTCGATCACGTCGCCGGGTTTCAGCCGCGCATTCGTCATGCCTATCGCCCCTCCGCAAGCCGGTCGGCGAGCGAGGCCGGAAGCCCGGCCGCCCTGATCTTTTCCGCCGCCGTCTCCACGTCGTAGGCGACGCGGCGGAACTGCAATTCGGCGCTCTCCGTGTCGTAGAGACAGAAGGCGGCCGCCGGGTTGCCGTCGCGCGGCTGGCCGACCGAACCGACGACGGCGAGCCAGCGGCGCTGCGGCAGAAGCGGCACCGGCGTCTGGGAGACGGGACGGAAATGCGTGACCTTGCCCGCGCCCGCGAGCGAGTAGAGGGCGGGCCTGTGCACATGGCCGCAGAAGCTGACGCGCGCCTCGCAGGCGGCAAGATGCGCCCCGGCATCGGCCGCATCGAGCACGTAGTTCCAGGAGGCGGGCGCGCTGGCATCGGCGTGGACGAAGAGGCATTCCCCTTCCCGCGCGGATAGCGGCAGGGAGGCAAGGAAGGCGCGCGCCTCGGCACCGAGCTGCCTTCGCGTCCATTCGAGCGCGAATGCGGCCGTCGCGTTCATCGTCGCGCCGGGTTTGCCGACCGCCTCGTCATGGTTGCCCTGGAGCACGACGGCACCTTCGGCCGCAAGCGCGCGGGCGCGCTCGGCGCACCATTCCGGATCCGCGCCGTAGCCGACGATGTCGCCGAGCAGGACAAGGCGTTCGGCGCCCGCCGCCGCCGCCGCGGCCAGCACGGCCTCGAAGGCTTCGCGGTTGGCGTGGATATCGGAGAGGATGGCGAGGCGCATGGCATTCCCGGCATTCACGAGATCATCGCTGACCATAGCGCGCCTTGCGCATGCCGGCCATTCAACGGAAGGGGAATAGGGTGGTTGCTGGCTTGACGAATGTCAGTTGAGTGCGTTGGAGCCATCGCATATGGACTGTGAGGACACTCCAAGCCCCTTCTCCCCATCGGGGAGAAGGTCGCGGCAGCGGGATGAGGGGGACGCCGAAGGCGCAAGAGCAAAACCTCGCTGGCTTCGCCCCCCTCGTCCGGCCCTTCGGGCCACCTTCTCCCCGCCGGGGAGAAGGGAAGAGGCAACGGCTTGCCCCAGGCCAATACCTTGATCCGCTCGGGGAAACGTCAAGCAGCCGCGAAATCGCGTAGCGCCCGGATCAGGAAGACGCCGACGGTGGCGCCGGCGTCCTGGAGGCCGACGGTCTTCTCCCGGAAGGCGGCGGCCTTGCCGTGCTGGGCGACCATCGTCTTGGTGGCTTCCAGAGCCTCCTCGGCGGCGGCGGTGGCCTGCGCGAGCGCCTCGGCGAGAGGCTTGCCGCTTGCGGCGGCGTCCGCCAGCGTGCGGGCAATCGGGTCGAGCACGTCGAGGATCGTCTTGTCGCCGACCCTGGCCTTTCCGCGTTCGGCGATGCCGTCGCGGAAGGCGGTCCAGAAGGCGGCGGTCTCCGCCGTGCCGAGCGCCTCGGCCCCCTCGACGGCCTTGCTTGCGCGCAGGAACCCCGTCGCCGTCAGCGTGCCCATGGTGGAGGGCGCGGCGCGGGCCATGGTGGCGCCGGCGGTGCGCAGCAGCTTGGCGATCCCCGCCCCCTCCCCTTCTGCCGCGACCGCCTCGGCGGCGGCGGCGAATGACTTGCTCATGGTGATGCCGAGGTCGCTGTCGCCCACCTTGCCGTCGAGCGCGATCAGGAACTCGCGCTCGACGGAAAAGAGCGCCTTCCAGGCGTCGAACAGGCGGATCAGGTCGGATGCGGTGATGGCGTCCATGGCCGTCGCCTCACGCCGGGACATGCTGGAAGAAGGGCGTGCCGGCCGGCTTGCCGATCAGCCGGTCCAGCTCCTCGTCGAGATGGGTGACGGAGATCGAGGCGCCGGCCATCTCCATCGAGGTCGCGAACTCGCCGATCCAGACGTGCTTCACCGTGACGCTGCGCTCGTCGAGCAGCTGGCCGACGCGGCGGAAGAGGATGTAGAGTTCTTCCAGCGGCGTGCCGCCGAGGCCGTTCACCAGCACGGCGACGCTGTCGCCCGCCTTGTAGTCCTGCTCGGCGAAGATGCGCGCCATCATCTCGTCGACCACTGCATCGGCGGGGGCGAGCTTCGTGCGGCTGATGCCGGGCTCGCCGTGGATGCCCATGCCGATCTCCATCTCGTCTTCGCCGATCGAGAAGGTGGCATGGCCGATCTCCGGCACGACGCAGCTCGACAGCGCCACGCCCATGGTACGGGTGCGAAGCCGCGCCTTGTCGGCGATGCGCGCCACCTCGTCGAGGGAGAGGCCTTCGGCCGCCGCGGCCCCCGCCGCCTTGTAGACGAAGAAGATGCCGGCGACGCCGCGGCGCTTGTGCTCCTCGCCGACGACGGAAGAGGCGACGTCGTCGTTGCCGACGACCTGCTTCACCTGGATGCCGTCGAGGTCGGCGAGCTCGGCCGCCATGTCGAAATTGATGATGTCGCCGGAATAGTTGCCGTAGATGTAGAGGACGCCGGCACCCTGGTCGATGTGCTTGGTGACCTGATACATCTGCTCGGCGCTCGGCGACTGGAAGACGCCGCCGACGGCGGCGCCGTCGAGCATGCCGTCGCCGACATAGCCGAGAAAGAGCGGCAGGTGGCCGGAGCCGCCGCCGGTGGCGATACCGACCTTGCCGGGCTTGACGTTGGCCGTCACGAGGCAGCGTTTGTCGCCGGCCGCATAGGTCACCTGCGGATGCGCCCGGTAGATGCCTTCGAGCATTTCGTCGACGAAGTCGACCGGATCGTTGAGAAACTTCTTCATGGGTGTCCTCTCGATGAACGATTATTTCTTGCGCTGGCGCGTGACGAAGAAGGCGGCGGCGAGCAGGATGAAGCTGCCGACGACAAGCCGCTGCCAGGTGCTCGGGATGCCGACCATGACGAGCACGCTGTTGATGACGACGATCAAAAGCACGCCGAGCATCGTGCCCAGCACGGTGCCGGTGCCGCCGGTAATCCGCGCGCCGCCGAGCACGACGGCGGCGATCACGTTGATCTCCGTGCCGACGAGGTCGAAGGGGTTCGCCTGCCGATTGGCGCAGACGTGGATGATGCCGGCAAGCCCCGCCAGCGCCCCGGCATAGCCGAACAGGAAGAGGTGCACGGTCCTGAGGTTGTAGCCGAGGCGGCTGGCGACATCGGCATTGCCGCCGACGGCGAAGATCGCCCGGCCCATCAGCGTGCGGTTCAGGATCCACCAGGTGACGACCGCCGCCGCCGGCAGGATCAGGAAATAGACCGGCAGGGTGACGACGGCGCCGTTGGCGGATTCGAACTGCAAGAGCGGCAGGCGGCCGAAGGCGCCCATCTGCGGCGGCAGCGACATGATCCAGACCGTGCCGATGAAGGAGAGCAGGAAGCCGCGGAAGAGATATTGCGTGCCGATGGTGACGATCAGCGACGGCACCTTGAGATGATGGACGAGCAGGCCGTTGACGATGCCGAGCAGCGCGCCGCCGGCGGTCGCGACGAGGAGGATCACCAGGAGCGGCATGCCGGGGAAATGGTTCAGCACCAGCACCGTCAGCGAATACATGGTGAAGGCGGCGATCGCCGTAAACGACACGTCGATGCCGCCGGCCGCGAGAATGATGAAGACGCCGAGCGCGAACAGGCCCATGACGACGCTCGCCCGGCCGATGTCGATCAGGGTCGAGGGCTGGAGGAAGGCGGGATTGGCGATCGCCACGGCGACGCAGATCGCCACCAGCAGCACGAAGGTGATCGATTCCGGCCGGCGGCGGATGAACTCGCCGAGGCTGAAGCCGGCGGGCCGGGCGGTGCTTTCCTGCAGCTGCTCGATGCGGGACGCGTTCATTGCGCGCTCTCCATTGTGCTGGTGGAGGACAGCATGGCCCTGTAGAGCCGGTCCTCGTCTGCCTGTTCCGCGTCGAATTCCGCGACCACGCGGCCGTTGTTCATCACCAGGATGCGGTCGCAGTTCTGCAGCAGCTCCGGCAGGTCGTCGCTGACGACGATAAGGCCCATGCCGGCCTCGGCGAGCGCCTGGATGGCGCGGTAGATCGTGTCCTTCGAGCCGACGTCGACGCCGACGGTCGGCCCGTGCAGCACGAGCAGCTTCGGCCCGATGGAGAGCCAACGGCCGATCAGAACGCGCTGCTGGTTGCCGCCCGAGAGCGCGCCGACCGGCAGGTCGATATCCTTCGTATTGAGGCGCATCTCCTCGGCGAGGCGGGCGGCGGTGGCGCGGGCTTTCTGCCGGTCGATCACGCCGAAGGCGTTGGTGAGGCGGGTCACGACGAGGGCGATCTCGTTTTCGAGGATCGACTTGTCGAGGAAGAGGCCCTCGGCGAGTCGGTCCTCCGGCACGTAGCCGATGCCGCGGGAGATCGCATCGGCCGGACGGCGGATGACGGCCTCGCGTCCCGCGACGACGATCCTGCCGGCGGTCGCGGGCGCTATTCCCGTGATCGCCATCGCGAGCTCGTTGCGGCCGGAATCGGCAAGGCCGGTGATGCCGAGGATCTCGCCTTCGCGGAGCGAGAAGGTCAGCGGCTCGAAGCCCGGCGCGGCGAGGCCCTCGACCCGGAAGAGCTCGCCGTCGCCGGGCCTCGCCGTGCGGTAGCGTTCCGAGTCGATCGGCCGGCCGGTCATCAGCTCGGAGAGCTCCTTCTTGCCGTAGCGCTCGATGGGGCCCTGGGCGACGCACTGGCCGTCGCGGAAGACGATGACGTTGCCGCCGATCCGGTAGCATTCGTCCAGCTTGTGGGTGACGAAGAGCACGGCGACGTTTTCCGAGCGCAGCCGCTCGACGACGCGGACGAGGTTGTCGACCTCGCGCCGGGTGAGCGACGTGGTCGGCTCGTCCATGATGACGAGCTTGGCGCGGGTGGCAATCGCCCGGGCGATGGCGACGAGTTGGCGGGCGGCGAGCGGCAGGTCGGAGACGATGGTGGACAGGAAGGCGCGGTCGGTCGGCAGGCCGACGGTGGCGAGCGCCCGCTCGGCGGTCTCGCGCAGGCGGCCGCGGTCGAACAGCCGGGCGAGCGCCCCCTGCCCCGCGACGAGCTGTTCGCTCAGCGCCACGTTCTCGGCGACCGTCAGGTTCGGGATGAGCGACAGGTCCTGGTAGACCGTCTCGATGCCGGCGGCGAGCGACTGGATCGGCGTCAGCGACGTGAAGGTCTCGCCGTCGAGCACGATCTCGCCGCCGCTCGGCGCGATGGCGCCGGAGACGATCTTGATGACGGTGCTCTTGCCGCAGCCGTTTTCGCCGAGCAGATGATAGGCCTGGCCGAGGTCGAGCGTCAGGTCGATGCCGCGCAGCGCGTGCACGCCGCCGAACCATTTCTGGATGTTCCTGAGCTCCAGGAAGCGGGCCGGATGCGGTTCGCCTTTCGCAGGTTGAGACACGGGGGACTCCTCTGTCGTCCGATGGAACGCCGATGGCGGCCGGGAACCCTGCGAGGCTCCCGGCCGGCTTCAGGCAGCGATCAGAACAGGTGGTCCTTGTAGGTCGCCTTGTCGGCAAGGACCATGCCGTTGCCGATGACGAGCAGGCCCTTGCCGGGGCCCTGCTTGACGCTCACCTTGTTGTAGCCCTCGACGCCGAGGTCGATGCCGTCGGTGACTTCCTTCTTCTCGAGCAGCAGCTTGGCGACGGCGTTCATCGCCATGCCGGCCTTCTGCGGGTCCCAGAAGCCGATGGCGGTGATCGCGCCGGATTCGAGCAGGTCCGCGGACGGGTTCGGCAGGCCGGTGCCGACGAGGCATACCTTGCCCGTCAGGCCCGCCTCGTCGATGGCGCGGCCGACGCCGAGCACGTCGTTGCCGGCGGAGGTCTGGAAGCCCTTGATGTCCGGGTGCTTGCGCAGGATCTCCTTGGCCTTCTCGTAGGTCGCGTTGGCGTCGTCGAAGGATTCGTTGTTCGGGTCGACGAGCTCCATGTCGGGGTGCTGCTTGGCGTTGTTCTCGCCGGCCGTGACCCACTGGATATGGGTACGGCTGCCGAGCGAGCCGACGAAGGTCGTCCACTTGCCGGCATTGCCCATGCACTCGGCGAGGCGCGCGTTGAGCGCCGCACCGTATTCGTCGTTGTCGAAGGCCTCGACGTCGGCATGGGTGTTGATCTGGTTGTCGGCCTCATGGGTCACGACGACGATGCCGCGCTCCATGGCGCGCTGAAAGGTGCCTTCGAGCACGGCCGGGTCCATCGGCACGACGGCGAGCGCGTTGACGCCCTTGGCAATGAGGTCGTTGACGATCTGCAGCTGCTGGGCGGAATCGGCCGTCGCCGGACCGCTCTGGCTCGCCTCGACGTCCGGGTTGGCTTCCTGGAAGGCCTTGACGCCGGTCTCCAGGCGGTCGAACCACGGGATGCCGCTGATCTTGACGACGGTAGCGATGACCGGCTTCTCCTGCGCGACCAGCACGCCCGCGGAGCCCGCCAGCAGGGCGGCCGCCATGACGGAGCCGGCCAGGATCTTCTTCGTTGTTGCTTTCATGATTTCCTCCACACTATTCCTCCCTCGGTATTTCACGTCCCGGTGCTCGAGGGCTTGGCACCGGAACCGACCCGCTGGCGACTGCCGGGGAACAGGAAGCCGACGAGGTCGTAGCGACCGACGGCCAGAAAGGTGAGAAGCAGCAGCCCCCAGGCGAAATCGCGCACGAAGTTCGAGAGGCCGCCGAAGTTGAGCAGACTCGACATGAGCTGCAGCGCGATGGCGCTCATCACCACGCAGATCACGCGGCCGTAGCCGCCCTCCGGCTTCACGCCCGCCATGACGGCGATCAGGATGGCGATGAGCAGGTAGGAGCTGCCGTAGTCGAACTTCACGTTGACGTTGCGCGCGGCGATGATGATGCCGGCGATGCCGGACAGCGTGCCGCTCAGGGCATAGGTGGCGACGAGCACGCCGTTCTTCGGGAAGCCCGCGAAGACGGCGGCCTTGGGATTGGTGCCCATCAGCATCAGCCACAGGCCGTAGGGCGTGAATTTCAGCGCGGCGGCGATCAGCCCCGCCGCGGCGATGAAGATCAGGAAGCTGATCGGTACGCCGAGGAACATGTCGTTGCCGATGCTGGAGAGCAGCGCCGGGCTGCCGACCATCACCGCCTTGCCGCCGGAGACCACGACCGCAAGCCCGGTGAAGGCCATCTGCGTGCCGAGCGTGCAGAGGATGGGCGTGATGTCGAGCCGGGCGATCAGCAGCCCGTTGATCGCGCCACCGACGAAGCCCGTCGTCACCGCGACGGCGATGAAGGCGAGGCTGAAGGCGAACTGGTCCTCCGTGCCCGAGAGGACGGAGGAGACGACCACCGCTGAGAGCACGCCGGAGAGATTGGCGAGCGCGATGCCGGAGAGGTCGATGCCGCCGTTGCCGGCGCACATGGCCAGCATGACGCCGATGGCGAGAAGGCCGATCTCCGGCACCTGGCTCGCCATGGACTGCAGGTTGAAGAGGGAGAGGAAGGAGCCGCCGGAAATGGCCGCACCCAGCGCCAGCAACAGACAATTGATGGCAACAAGCATGACGAGCTGCCCGCCGGTCCTGCGCATGGTCTCCTCCCCATGTTTAGTAAACAACAGCAGTCTTTACTAAAAGGGTTAGCAAAGGTCCTCCCGTTTCGCAAGCCGATTCTGCCGCGATTTCGGTTGCGCGGGATCTGCTTTTGCCGTAACCCTCAGCGGGGCGGAGGAGAGTTGTTTACTAAACGGCACTGCCCGCACGAGGAAATGACGGGCGTCGATGACGAAGAAGAAGAGCTACACGATCCGCGACATCGCGCGAGCGGCCGGCGTCTCGCCGGCGACGGTGTCGCTCGTGCTGAACGGCAAGGGCGACATATCCGGCGTCACCCGCGCGCGCGTGCTGGAGGCCGTGGCGAGCCTCAACTACGTGCCGCGCTCCACCAAGAGCGGGATCGAGGCAGGCGACACGCTGCGCTTCCTGAAGATCGCCAAGCACGGCCACACCGTCAACCGCGACCACAGCGTCTTCATCTCCGACTATATCGACGGCATGTCGGCGGAGGCGACGCGGCGCAACTACACGCTGGAGATCGTCAGCTTCGAGGGCCAGCCGATCAGCGCGGTGGCGGAATCGCTCGCCGGCGCGCCGATCAGCGGCGTCATCGCGCTCGGCACGGAACTGTCGGAGGCCGACATCCGCCTCGTCCAGGGCCTCGGCCTGCCGACCGTCTTCATCGACACGGTCTACGACATCATCGACGCGAATTTCGTCGACATGAACAACGAGGACGCCGTCTACAAGGTGCTCGCCCGCTTCCAGAAGCAGGGGTTCCGGCGCATCGGCTTCGTGGCGAGCCATGTCGACACGAACAACTTCCACCTGCGCCGCGCCGCCTTCTTCAAGAACATGGCCCGGCTCGGCCTGACGGTGCAGGACGGCGACGTGCTGTCGGTCGAGAGCACCTACGACGGCGCCTATGCGGACACCTGTTCGCTGCTGAAATCCGGCATCGATCTGGCGGAATGCTATTTCTGCACCAACGACATCATCGCCTACGGCTTCATCCGGGCGCTGAAGCAGTTCGGCGTGCGCATCCCCGACGATGTCTCCGTCATCGGCTTCGACAACCTGCCGCAGAGCGCGACGATGGAGCCGGCGCTGACGACGATCGAGGTGTCGAAGCGCAAGATCGGCTATCTCGCCGTCACCGTGCTCGACGACCTGATCAACGCCTCGGAGCCGCAGCCGCCGGTCAAGATCCTCGTCGGCGCGGACCTCGTCATCCGCGCGAGCGACGCGCGCGGCGAGCCGCAGGAGAAACGCAAGGCGCCCGCCGCGCGGGCAGCCGGCAAGCTGCCGGCGATCTGACGCTACGAACATTCGGGAGGACGAAGATGAAATACAGACGGCTCGGCCGCTCCGGCCTGAAGATCTCCGCCATCACCATGGGCACCTTCTCCTTCGGCGGCGTCGGCCCCTTCGCGATGGTCGCGAGCCAGGGCGTGGACGACGCCCGGCGGCTGATCGACACCTGCCTCGACGGCGGAGTCAACACCTTCGACACGGCCAACATGTATTCGCTCGGCCGCTCCGAGGAGATCCTCGGCGAGGCGCTCGCCGGCCGGCGCGACAAGGTGCTGATCTCGTCGAAGGCGCGCATGCGCATCGGCGAGGGGCCGAACGACGAGGGCGTGTCGCGCCATCACCTGATCCGCGAATGCGAGCGCAGCCTGAAGCGGCTCCGCAGCGACTATATCGATATCTACTTCATGCACGAATGGGACGGGCTGACGCCGCTCGACGAGATGCTGTCGGCGCTCGACACGCTGATGCGGCAGGGCAAGATCCGCTATGCCGGCTGCTCGAACTATTCCGGCTGGCACGTGATGAAGGCGCTCGGCGTCGCCGAGGCGAAGAACCTGCCGCGCTTCGTCACCCAGCAGATCCACTACACGCTGGAGGCGCGCGAGGCCGAATACGAGCTCCTGCCGATCGCCGTCGACCAGGGCGTCGGCGTCATGGTCTGGAGCCCGCTCGCCGCCGGCCTGCTGTCGGGTGAATTCGGCCGGAACCGGGCGCCCGCGCAGTCCCGGCAGGCGGCCGGCTGGAGCGAGCCGCCGATCCGCGACCGCGAGCGGCTGTGGGCGATCGTCGACGTGCTCGACGACATCGCCGGCGCGCGCGGCGCGAGTGCCGCGCAGATCGCGCTCGCCTGGACGCTGACACGGCCCGGCATCGCCTCGCTCGTCGTCGGCGGGCTGACCGAGCAGCATTTCCGCGAGAACATCGCCGCCGCCGATATCGAGCTGACGGCGGAGGAGCTGGAGCGCCTCAACCAGGTGAGCCGGCCGCCCTACCTCTATCCCTACTGGCACCAGCACAATTTCGCGCGCGACCGATTCTGCGAGGGCGACTGGGCGCTGCATGCCGGCTACGAGGACCTCGGCGCCGTCTGATCCTATGCCGGCCGTCGGGCGTCCGCGACGCCGCGCGGCCGGACCTCGAGCGCGGCGCGATAGGCCTGGCGCACCATGTCCGGGAAGCCGGACACGGCCGCGCCGACGACCGAAAGGCCGGAGAGCCGCTCCCCGCCGGCAAACAGCCGGCCGCCCTCGTCGGCGGCCAGGGACTGTCCGTCGTCACACGGCCGCGCCGCGCCGGCCGCGATGAAGACGTGGTCGAAATCCGCCATCTCGCCGTCGCAGAGAACGACCCGGCCGCCATGCGCCAGCGGATCGATCCGGGCCACGTCACCCCGCAGCATGCGCATGCCGACGTCGCGGCGCGCGCCGATCGCCTCGCCGAAGCGGGCCATGACATAGGTACGGAAGAGCGAGAGCCGGACATGCAGGCTGCCCGGGCCGTTGAGGGCGCGGACCGCGCCGTCGGCGAGCAGCGTGCGCCTCAGCCACTCGGCGAAATCGTCGGGCCGCTCGGGAAGGAGGGAGAGGTCGCGCGCCGGCTCCGCCGTCAACGCCTCGCCCGCCGGTCCCTCGGCGAAGGCCGCGGGCGCGTCGGCGGCGTCGATCATCCAGATCTCGAAGGGACAATGCAACCGCCGCAGGAGCGCGATGGTGACGGCAAGCCCGGAAAACCCGGCGCCGACGACGGCGATGCGCCGCAGGCGAGGCCTCTCCACCCCATCGCTTCCGATCGCCTTGATGAACACCATGCCGCTTCCTTTCCGTCTGGATGAGCGAGACGTCCGGGAGCGATGATAGCGCGTTTTTCCGATATTTCTACCTTTTTTGTAGAATTAATGGACAGGAGATTTTTTCGATATCCGCCCGGCGGCCGACGCTCGAATTGCCGCGATTCGCCTGTAGAAAGGCCGAGCAATCTATGCAATCTCTATAGAATGTGATCTTTCTACCGCGTGAAGCCTGTGCGTCCCGAAACCGCATTCCGCAAGGAGCAGCCGACATGGGTACGATTTCGCCAGCGCTCGACAGACCCCACCGAACCGCCGCCGTGATCGCCACGGAGGACGAGGCGATCACCGTCGCCGGCACGATCGCCGGCCTGTTCGACACCGCCGAGCCGGGGGCAAGCACGCCCGAAACGGCCGAGGCGCGGCTGGAGCTCCTGTCCCGCTCCGGCCTGTTCGGCGTGTCCATTCCCACCGAGCACGGCGGCATCGACGTGTCCAACACGGTGCTTGCCGACATCTGCGCGGCCGCGGCGGCGCATTCGGCCACGCTCGGCGAGATCCTCGCCGCCCATTTCGCGGCGATCGAGCAGCTGCGCAGCCACGGCACGGAAGGCCAGCGCAACACGGTGTTCGCGGCCGCGCTCGCGGGCGCGCGGCTCGCGCGCGCGGCGCCGCTGCCGCGAAACGGCGAGCCCGCCGAGACGCTGCCGCTCGCGGCGAACGGGCTCGCCTGGCGCCTCAGCGGCGACGCGCTCTGTACGCCCTGCACCCGCCATGCCGACTGGATGCTGGTGCCGACGCACAGCGACGCCGGCAAGACGGCGGGCCTCCTGCTGCCGGCCCGCGTCGAGGGGCTGCGCTATGTCGCGAACAGTTGCGAGCCGGCGGCGGGCGGCGCGCAGCCCGCCGAGCACGTGCTCTTCAAGGACGTCGCCGTGGACGGCGACGCGCTGCTGCACGCGCCGGGCGAGACGGCGCGGACGGGCGTTCCCCTGTCCCTCGACATGCTGCTGAACGCGGCGCGGCAGCTCGGCGCCGGGCGCCGCGCGCTCGGCCGCCTTCTCGGCGGCGCGGAGCCGGACGCCCTGACCGTCGGCCTGCTGTCCGCCCGGCTTGCGGCGGCGCAGGCGATGATCGCCGAGGCGGGCCGCGCCATCGACGCCGCCCAGATCGGCCTTGCCGACCTGCACAGGACGAACGCCTTCCTCGCCGCGGCAGCGGCCCTCGTCACCGCGCAGGAGGCGGCCGGCGAGGCCCGGGCGGCGGCCGAACGGGAGAGCGAAGGTCATGCGGTAGAAGGCGTGCCGCCCGCGCTCGCGGCTCTCCTCGAAGAGAGCGGCCGACTGCATCTGGACGCGCACCGGCATCCGCCTGAGGACGAGGTCTAGGAGATATCCGTCAGCCGACGCGCTTTTCGGGCTCGGCATCCTCGATCATCTCGGCCGCGCCGGGCACGGCCACGAACTGCTCCAGCGTCATCGTGTCGAGGAT
>NZ_JANFDG010000050.1 GCF_024609765.1 Shinella pollutisoli | reverse complement strand
AACCACCACAATGACAAGAGGCCGGAACATCGTAACCGATGTTCCGGCCTTCCAATGTATAAGCCCCGCAATGAAAGCCGCTCTCTCAAGCCCGAACGGACGGGCCTTCTCCGCCGCCAGCCGGGCAACGGCGAGCAGATGCTCCTTCAACGTCTGCCAGTCGGATTTATCCCGGTCACGCCCGGAATGTGCGTAGAAATCCATGCACTCCCCCCATGCCAGCAGAATGCATGACGCGGATCAGGCGGGCAATGCGTCGGGAGGGTGCATCCCAGCGCGTCATTCGACGCTCAGCGACGATATGAAAGTCTTCGCTGCACCACACTGCGTGACGTATGCGAGGCGACCGCAGGGCTGCCGGTGGCGCGGAATCGGAGTTCACCAAGTTGGACGTGCTCGGCCGTGAGAAAGCCGGTCTGCTTCCTGCGGGGCGGGATGCGGCTCTCGATCAGGCGGTCCAGCCGGGCACTATAGATCCGGCTCATTTCGCTTTCGACGAAGATCTCGACGATCCGAATGGCCGGAATGAGGGCGCGTTGCTTTCATTCGCAACGCGAACGATGAAGGCCGACAGGAAACGGTATGCGGAATTATTTCCGCGTCGGCATGAAAAACCGGCAGGTACTGAATCCCGGTCTGATGCCACGGGGAGTTGGAAGATTGACAGGGACCGAACCGGCGATCCTGCTACCGCGCGCCGAGCAATATGCCGATCCGGTCGACGACCGCCTCCACTGGTGCATCGATGTCGACGGTCATTGCGTTTTCGTCTGCTGCGGGGGGTTCGAGTGCGTCGAACTGGCTGTCGATGAGGCTTGGCGGCATGAAGTGGCCGGCGCGGGCGGCCATGCGGGCGGCGATCAGGTCCCTCGTGCCGGACAGGTGCACGAAGACCACCGGCGCGCCGGCCGTTTTGCGGATGTGGTCGCGGTAGCGGCGCTTGAGGGCCGAGCAGCCGAGGATGAGGATGCCGTGCGGCTTTGCGAGCCTTTCGCCGACGAGGGTGAGCCAGGGCCGGCGGTCGTCGTCGCTCAGCGGCTCGCCCCGGCGCATCTTTTCGATGTTTGCCGGCGGATGCAGGTCGTCGCCGTCGAGATAGGCGGCGCCGAGGCGGGCGGCGAGTGCCGCGCCGACGGCCGACTTGCCGCAGCCGGCGACGCCCATCAGCACGATGCGCGTGCCCGCCTCAGAGCGAGGCCGTGATGCCGCCGTCGACATAGAGCACGTGTCCGTTCACGAAGGAGGAGGCGTCGGAGGCGAGGAAGATGCAGGCGCCGACGAGCTCCTCCACCCTGCCCCAGCGGCCGGCCGGCGTGCGCTTCTCGAGCCAGGCCGAGAAGGCCGGATCGGCGACCAGCGCGGCGTTCAGCGGCGTGTCGAAATAGCCGGGCGCGATCGCGTTGCACTGCAGGCCGTATCCGGCCCAGTCGGTCGCCATGCCCTTGGTGAGGTTGCCGACCGCCCCCTTGGTCGCGGTATAGGGGGCGATGCCGGGGCGGGCGAGCGCGGTCTGCACGCTGGCGATGTTGATGATCTTGCCGGCCCCGCGCGCGATCATGTGGCGGGCGACCGCCTGGCCGACGTTGAAGACCGTGGAGATATTGGTCTTCAGCAGGCGCTCGAAGGCATCGGCGGGGAAATCCTCCAGCGGCGTGCGGTGCTGCATGCCGGCATTGTTGACGAGGATGTCGATGGCGCCGACCTCCGCCTCGAATGTATCGACCGCCTCGCGCACCGCCGCGTGGTCGGTGGCGTCGAAGGCGAGCGTGCGGCGGGCACCGAGGCTTTCCGCCGCCGCCGCGAGCCTGGCCTCGTCGCGGCCGTTGAGCACGACCTCCGCGCCGGCGCCGGCAAGGCCCCTCGCCAGCGCGAGGCCGATGCCCTGCGAGGAACCGGTGACGAGGGCACGCCTGCCCGTCAGGTCGAACAATTGCGGACTCATGTCCTCTCCTTAACCGAACGCGATCTGCGTCTTCATCGACTGGCCCTTGTCGGAGGCGATCCCGAAGGCCTCGATCGCCTGCGACAGCGGCAGGGTATGGGTGATCAGCGGCTTGACGTCGATGAGGCCGCCCTGCATCAGCCTCACCGCCACGGCGAATTCCTCATGGAAGCGGAAGGAGCCGCGCAGGTCCAGCTCCTTCGCCGTGATCGCCATCATCGGCAGGCTCATCTCGCCGCCGAGGCCGAGCTGGACGACGACCCCGCGCGGGGCGAGCGCCTGGATGCCCGCGACCAGCGCCGGCTGCGCGCCCGAGCACTCGTAGAGGACGTCGAAGTAGCCCTTGTTCGCACTGAAGCCGGCAAGCCCGTCGCGGTCCTCGGACAGGTCGATCGTGCGGTCCGCGCCGACCGCGCGGGCGAAGCCGAGCGCGCGCGCGGACAGGTCGGCGGCGACGATCTCGGCGGCACCCGCCCGCCGCGCGGCGAGGATCGACAGCGTTCCGATCGGCCCGCAGCCGGTGACGAGCACGCGCTTGCCGAGCATCTCGCCGGCCCGGCGCGTGGCATGCAGCGTCACCGACAGCGGCTCGGCCATCGCCGCCTCCCCGGCCGAAAGCCCGTCCGCCTTCACGCACTGGCCAGACTTTGCCACCAGCCGCTCGCGGAAGGCGCTCTGATGGCTGAACGGCCGTAGTCGCTGTCGACGGACAGCACGGCGAACTTGGTGAGGCCGCGCTCCTCGGCGGCGTATTTCGCCACGACATAGGCGCGGTTCTCGTCGGTCGGATAGTTGCGGTAGGTCCACTTGAAGCCGCCGACGCCGGCGCCGTAGGTGATCTTCGGGTTCGAGGAGGCGGCGTTCAGGAGCAGCACGCCGGCATCTTCCGCGACCGGCTGCATGGCGAGCGTCACGGAGCTGGAGACGTCGCCGATGACGAAATCCACCTCGTCCTGGTCGATCAGCCGGCGGGTCGCCGAGACGCCCTCGACGGGCGTGCCCTGGCTGTCGGCATTGTAGAGCTCGATCTTGTGGCCGTTGACGCCGCCGGCGTCGTTGATCTCCTTCACGGCCAGCTTCGCGCCGTGCATCGAGAAGGCGCCGTAGCGCGCGTTCGGGCCGCTCATCGGCGCGACGATGCCGAGCTTGATCGGCGCCTCGTCGGCCTTCGCCACCATGGAAAAGCCGGGGGCCGTAACGACGATGGCAAGGGCTGTGGCGGAAAGGCAAAGCGTCCTGCGGGTAAGCGTCTGTGTCATGTTCCCACTCCTGGTTCGGATATCGTCGTCCGGTCCATACCGCACGATCAAAGGCCGTTGTCCCGGCTCTTTTTGGTCGGCTGATCGCCAACTCCGGTCAGAGTAGGGTCATGCATGGGGACTTGGCCAACACAACTCCATTCTGCCGCCATAGCGTTTCGCGATGGCAAAAACCGATAGTCCGAACGCCACCGATCGTCATGCAATCCAGGCAAAACCGCTGTTCCGGCTTGAAAAAGGGGGAGCTGGCTGGGGCGCCTGGATTCGAACCAGGGAATGGCGGTACCAAAAACCGCTGCCTTACCGCTTGGCTACGCCCCACCGCGGAAGCGGGCCGCCGTTTCGGCCCGGGCGGGAGCCTGATAGCAAAGCGGGGCGCTTCGGACAACGGATAACTTGCACGCCGGGCGATTTCCCTCGGCGGCAAAATGCTCTAGGTTCCCGCCGATCGACAGCCCGGCCATCCGGCCGCCGCAGGGAGCCCCGCCATGACCCAGTTCCGCGCCCGCCCGCCGGCGGTTCCGACCGTGCTCATCGACGACGCCGTCGTGCGCGTCACGCGCTGGGACTTCGAGCCGGGCGCCGACACGGGTCATCACGTGCACGGGCTCGGCTACGTGGTCGTGCCGATGACGGATTGCGACTTCCTGATCGAGGAGGAGGGCGGCGAGCGGCGCGTGCACACCAAGGCCGGCGCCGTCTACCGCCGCGAGGCGGGCGTCGCCCACAACGTCGTCAACGGCGGCGACAGGCCGATGAGCTTCATCGAGGTCGAGTACAAGTAGAGCCGCATGAGCGACGAGACCCCACGCTTCGACCTCGACTTCCGCCCGGCCCACGGCGAGGCGGTGTCCGTGGCGCCCGGCGTCGAGCGGATCACGGTCAACAATCCCGGGCCCTTCACCTTCCACGGCACCAACAGCTACATCGTCGGCCATCGCTCCGTCGCCGTGATCGATCCCGGGCCGGAGGACGAGGCGCATTTCCACGCGCTGATGCGCGCCCTGAAGGGGCGCGAGGTGACGCATATCGCCGTCAGCCACACGCATCGCGACCACTCGCCGCTCGCCCGGCGGCTCAAGGCGGAGACCGGGGCGCTGATCGTCGCCGAGGGGCCGCACCGCGCCGCAAGGCCGCTGCATGCCGGCGAGACCAATCCCTTCGCCGAAAGCTCCGACACCGATTTCTCGCCCGACGTCGCGCTTTCCCACGGCGAGCGCATCAAGGGCGACGGCTGGGCGCTGACGGCGCTGCTGACGCCCGGGCACACGGCCAACCATGCCGCCTTCGCGCTCGACGGGCCGGAGGGCATCCTTTTCTCGGCCGACCACGTCATGGCCTGGGCGACGACGATCGTCGCGCCGCCGGACGGGGCGATGGCCGACTACATGGCCTCGCTCGACATGCTGCTCGCCCGCGACGACCGGCTCTACCTTCCCGGCCATGGCGGGCCGGTGGCGGAGCCGGCCTCGTTCCTGCGCGGCCTGCGCACCCACCGGCGCATGCGCGAGCGGGCGGTGCGCGAGCGCATCCGCGCCGGCGACCGGCGGATCGCCGACATGGTGCAGGCGATCTACCGCGACACGGACCCGCGCCTGCACGGCGCGGCGGCGCTGTCGGTGCTGGCGCATCTGGAGGACCTCGTCGCGCGCGGCGAGGTGGCGACGGAGGGCGTGCCCCTTCTCAAGGGCCTCTATTTCCCGGCATGACGCGTCAGTCGCCGGCGATGCCCAGAAGCTCGGCGTCGAGCGCCTTCAGGTAGCCCTCGACCATGCCGTCGCCGATGCCGAGGTCGTGCGGGCCGTAGCGCGAGGCGGCGCGCATGTCGACCAGCGTCGTCTCCGCCTCCTCGCGCAGCCTTATGACGACGTCGAAGCGGAAACCGAAGACCGGCGAGCGCCATTCGCCCTGCAGCAGCACGTCGTCCGGCCCGCCGATGCGCGGCTCGCCGGGAACGTCCAGCGGGCGCGCCTCGGGGATCGGCACGGCGGCGAGCGGGTCGGCCGCCGTCCCCTGCCCGCCGGGCGCCACCGTCAGGTCCTCGAGATCGGCCAGGATGTTGTCGAGGCCGGCCTCGCCGACGATGCGGATGCCGTAGGCCTCCGCCACCTTGCGCGCGCCCTGGTGGACGCGGTCGAGCGCGCCGTCGTAGCGCCGCCCGGTGAGGCCGGGATAGGCGGCGAGCTGTGCTGCGCGGTCGCCGGGCGTAATCGTGCCGAGGCGGGGCAGCCAGTCCTGGTCGGCCGCAGGCTCGGCGAGCCAGGGCGGCGGCGCGGCGGTGTCGGTCGTCACGTCGTAGATCGCCGGGCGATGGAAATAGGCATAGGCCGCAAGCCCCGCCACACCGAGCGGAAGGGCCGAGAGCAGGAGGGCCGTGAACGCCGCCTTGCCGCCGCGCGCACCCACCTGCCAGAGCCGCGCAAGGCCGATCGCCGCCAGCAGCACGGCGAACAGCGCAAGGCAGGCGGAGAAACCGGCGAGCACCAGGAAATGCGGCGTCGTCAGCGGCCCGTAGCGATGCGACAGCACGACGGCGACGAAGAGCAGGCACGCGAGCAGCGCCACGCGGCGCGACCAGTGCGCCGCATGCGAAAAGGGCCGTTCGTACCGGATCGTGATCGCCATCGCCTCGCACCGTCCTTTGCAGCCTCCTCCCTAGCGCAGGACGCGGGGTTTTTCCATCCGGCGCTTTCGTTCCGTCAAGACGGCCGGGCGGGAACCCGCCCTGCCCTCCATGCGTTTCCGTTCACCCGCGCATCATGCCGCGCCGCAAAAATGCCACGCTCCTTAACAAATCTTCATGGGACGGGGGCTGAAAGGAGAGAAAGATGTTGCAGACACCGTCAGCCGCCGATTCGCGTGCCGCGCCTGGACGCACCGTCACCGCCGAGGAGCCGGCCCTTCCGCTCGATCTTCTGGAGCTCGAACTGTCGCTCGACGGCCTCGTCACGGACGAGGCCGGGTTCGCCGACGCACTGAGGGCGGCGGCAGACGGGATCGGCGGCGAGTTCCTGTTCGACCTGCCCGCCTCCGGACTTTCCGAGGATTGCCGGCGCATCGCCGCGCTGCGCCTGCCGGAGGGGCAGGCGGACGGCCGGCGCGTCGTCTTCGCGCTGCTCGAGGCCGACGGCGCCTCGGTGCGGGTGGAGCGTCCGGACGAGGACACCGAGGGGCTGAGACGCTTCGCCGAGGCTTTCATCGACGTGCTCGAACGCATGTGAGCCCTTGCCGCGCGTCGCCGGCGGGCCTATCTCGAATGCGTTGTCCACTTCGGAGCAAGCCTGCCATGACGATCCCGAGGCTCGCCGCGCTCGCGGCCACCATCCTCCTTCTCGCCGGCTGCCAGACGGCCGCGGAGCGCCGCGCGATCGACGAGAACAAGTGCCTCGACTACGGCTTCCGCCGCGGCACCGACGCCTTTGCCACCTGCCTGCAGCGCATCGATCTCGACCGCAGGGCCGACCTGCGCAGCATACGCTACAACACCGCTCTGGCGCTCGGCGACTACGGACCGCCGGTCCGGCACTATCACCACTACCACGACCGGCGGAGCAAGAAGCGCTGAAGCGCTCTGGCTCTTCTCAGCCCTTGCGGCCGTCGAACGCCGCCTGCGCGGCCGCGAGCCTTGCGATCGGCACGCGGAAGGGCGAGCAGGAGACGTAGTCGAGACCCGCCTCCTCGCAGAAGCGGATCGAGGCCGGGTCGCCGCCGTGCTCGCCGCAAATGCCGAGCTTGAGGTCCTTTCGCGTCCGGCGCCCGCGCTCGGCGGCGATGCGGATCAGTTCCCCCACCCCGTCGAAATCCAGCTGCACGAACGGGTCCTGCTCGACGATGCCCTTCTGGATATAGGTCGAGAGGAAAGCGGAGGCGTCGTCGCGCGAGATGCCGAAGGTCGTCTGCGTGAGGTCGTTGGTGCCGAAGGAGAAGAACTCCGCCGATTCGGCGATGACGTGAGCGCGTAGCGCCGCGCGCGGCAGCTCGATCATCGTGCCGACGAGATAGTCGATCGGAACGCCCGTCTCGGCGATCACCGCCTTCGCCACCGCGTCGATGCGGCCCTTGACGTAGTCGAGCTCCGCCTTGAGGCCGACGAGCGGCACCATGATCTCCGGCACGACCGCCGCCCCCGTCTTCCGCGCGGCCTCCGCGGCGGCCTCGAAGATGGCGCGCGCCTGCATCTCGGCGATCTCCGGATAGGAGATCGCCAGCCGGCAGCCGCGATGGCCGAGCATCGGGTTGAACTCGTGCAGCGCGTCGACGCGGTGGCGCAGCGCCTGCTCCTCGATCGAGAGCGCGGCGGCGACCTCGGCGATCTCCGCGTCGGTCTTCGGCAGGAACTCGTGCAGCGGCGGGTCGAGCAGGCGGATCGTCACCGGCAGGCCGTGCATGATCTCGAACAGCTCGAAGAAGTCCGAGCGCTGCATGGGCAGGAGCTTCGACAGCGCCGCGCGCCGCCCGGCCTCGTCGCCGGCAATGATCATCTCGCGCATCACGTTGATGCGGCTGCCCTCGAAGAACATGTGCTCGGTGCGGCAAAGCCCGATGCCCTCCGCGCCGAAGGAGCGGGCGGCGCGCGCGTCGGCCGGCGTCTCGGCATTGGTGCGCACCTTCATGCGCCGCGTGCGGTCGGCCCATTCCATGATGCGGCCGAAATCGCCCGACAGTTCCGGCTGGAGCATCGGGATCTCGCCCTTCAGCACCTGGCCGGAGGAGCCGTCGATGGTGATGACGTCGCCCTTCGTCAGCGTCGCCCCCTGGGCGATCAGCAGCTCGTTGCGGAGATCGACGCGCAAGGTGCCGGCGCCGGAGACGCAGGGCGTGCCCATGCCGCGGGCGACGACGGCCGCATGGCTGGTCATGCCGCCGCGCGTCGTCAGGATGCCTTCGGCGGCGTGCATGCCATGGATGTCCTCCGGGCTCGTCTCGACGCGCACGAGGATGACCTTGCGGCCCTCCTCCTCGGCGCGCACGGCCTCTTCAGAGGTGAAGACGATCTCGCCCGTCGCCGCCCCCGGCGAGGCGGGCAGGCCGGAGCCGATCACCTCGCGCCTCGCCCGCGGGTCGATGGTCGGGTGCAGGAGCTGGTCGAGCGAGGCGGGATCGATGCGCGAGACGGCCTCGCCCTCGCTGATCAGCCCCTCGCCCGCCATGTCGACGGCGATCTTCAGCGCGGCCCTGGCCGTGCGCTTGCCGGAGCGGGTCTGCAGCATCCACAGCTTGCCGCGCTCGATGGTGAACTCGAGGTCCTGCATGTCGCGGTAGTGGCGTTCCAGCCGCTCGCAGATGCCGCGGAACTCGGCGAAGGCCTCGGGCATCAGCTTCTCCAGCGACGGCCGGTCGGAGCCCGAGGCGATGCGCGCCTCCTCGGTGATGTTCTGCGGCGTGCGGATGCCGGCGACCACGTCCTCCCCTTGCGCGTTGACGAGGAACTCGCCGTAGAGCTTGTTCTCGCCGGTCGACGGGTTGCGGGTGAAGGCGACGCCGGTCGCAGACGCATTGCCGAGATTGCCGAAGACCATCGCCTGGACGTTGACGGCCGTACCCCAGACGGCCGGGATGTTGTGCAGCATGCGGTAGGTGACGGCGCGCGCGTTCATCCAGCTCGCGAAGACGGCGCCGATCGCCCCCCAGAGCTGGACCTCCGGGTCCTGCGGGAAGGGCTCGCCGAGATCCTCCTCGATCACCTGCTTGTAGCGGGCGACCACCTGCTGCCATTCGACGGCGGAAAGCTCGGTGTCCTGCTCGTGGCCGAGCCGCGCCTTCTCGTCCTCCAGGATCTCCTCGAAGACCTCGTGGTCGAGGCCCATGACGACGTCGCCGTACATCTGGATGAAGCGGCGGTAGCTGTCCCAGGCGAAGCGCGCGTCGCCGGCATCGTGGCCGAGCGCCTCGACCGTGCGGTCGTTGAGGCCGAGGTTGAGGACGGTGTCCATCATGCCCGGCATGGAGGCGCGCGCGCCGGAACGCACGGAGAGCAGCAGCGGCTTCCTGGTATCGCCGAAGAGGCGGCCGGTGATCGCCTCCATGTGGCGGATGCCGTCGCGCACCTGGCTGCGCAGCCCCTCGGGCAGCGTGCGGCCGTTCTCGTAATAATGGTTGCAAGCGGCGGTCACGATCGTCAGTCCGGGCGGCACCGGCAGGCCGAGATTGCACATCTCGGCGAGGTTCGCCCCCTTGCCGCCGAGCAGGTCGCGATCGCCCGCCCCGCCCTCGGCCCTTCCGGCGCCGAAGGTATAGACCCACTTCTCCATAACCGCCTCCCAGATGCAGTCGGAAGAGCCTACATGAAGTGCATGCCGTTGAAAATGCGGTGCGAAAGGTTTCTTATTGCAGCGCATCAAAATTTGCGACGCAATGCAACATCGGCGCGAAAGGCCGGCTCAGTTTCCTTCGATGGAAAGCCCCTGGTCGTCCAGCCGGATCTCGACCCCGTCCGGCTTCTTCTCCTCCTGCCAGGCATACCAGGAAAAGCCGGCCACCACGACGAGAAGGGCGCCGATGATCATGTAGAGTGCGTTTCTGCTCACGAAAATCCCCATTTGCGTTGATCGCCTGCCTTGCTCGGGCAGGCCCTCGGAAATGCATGGGGACGGCTTATGTTCCGCGTGCCTGCCTCGCCGGCGCGACAGCTACACCGCCTCGCGCAGCTGCTCGGCCGTCTGCAGGTCGACGGAGACCAGTTGCGAGACGCCCTGCTCGGCCATGGTGACGCCGAAGAGGCGGTTCATGCGGGCCATGGTGATGGGGTTGTGGGTGATGATGACGAAGCGGGTCTCGGTGGAGGCCGCCATCTCGTCCATCAGATTGCAGTAGCGCTCGACATTGTGGTCGTCGAGCGGCGCGTCCACCTCGTCGAGCACGCAGATCGGCGCCGGGTTGGTGAGGAACACCGCGAAGATCAGGGCCATCGCCGTCAGCGCCTGCTCGCCGCCGGAGAGCAGCGTCATCGTCTGCGGCTTCTTGCCCGGCGGGCGGGCGAGGATTTCGAGGCCCGCCTCCAGCGGGTCGTCGCTCTCGATCAGCTGCAGCTCCGCCGTGCCGCCGCCGAAGAGATGGGTGAAGAGGCGCTGGAACTGGACGTTGACGACGTCGAAGGCGGCGAGCAGCCGCTCGCGGCCCTCGCGGTTGAGGCTCTGGATCGCCGAGCGCAGCTTGCGCACCGCCTCGATGATGTCCTCGCGCTCGGCGACGAGGGCGTCGAGCTTCTCCGTCAGCTCCTTCTGCTCCTCCTCGGCGCGCAGGTTGACGGCGCCGAGCCGCTCGCGCTCGATCCTCAGCCTGTCGAGCTCGCGTTCGCGCTCGCGCGGGTCCGGCAGCGGCGCCTCGGCGGGATGGCCGGTGAGCCGGAAGGCCTCGTGCGGGGCGCAGGACAAGGCCTCGCGGATGCGCGCCTCGCCCTCGACGCGCCGCTCGCGGGCGGAGACCAGCCGCTCCTCGGCCCGGCCGCGCGCCTCGCGCGATTCGGCAAGCTGCGAGAGCGCGGTCGTGGCGACGCGGTCGGCCTCGCGCTGGCGGTTCTCGGCCTCCTGCAGGGCGTCGGCCGCCTCGCGGCGGGCGGCCTCGGCGTGGGAAAGGCCGGTCATCAACTCGCGGCGCTTCTCCTCGATCTCGTCGGGAGCCTCGGCCAGCCGCTCCATCTCCTCGGCCGCCTCCGCCTCGCGCTCGCGCAGCGTGGCGATGTGGCTCTCGGCATTGGCGGCGCGGGTCCTCCAGGTCTCGCGCTCGGCGGCGATCGCCATCAGCCGGCGGCGGCGGTCGGCCATCTCGCGGGCGAGCCCGTCATGGGCGGCGCGGGCCTCGGCGAGCGTCGCCCGGTCGGTCGCGACCTCCATGGCGAGCGTCCTCAGCCGCAATTCGAGATCGCCGAGGTCGGGGGCGTCCTCCAGCGCGGCGCGGGCCTCCTCCAAGGCATCGGCCGCCTCCTCCGCCTGTGCGGCGACCTGGGCGCGGGTCTCCGACAGCACGGCGCGGCGGCGGATGAGCTCGCCGCTCGCCCGCTCGGCCGCCTCCAGCCCCTCGCGCGCCTCGGCAAGGGCGCGGGCGGCGGCGCGCTGTCCCTCGCGGGCGGCGAGCTGGCGCTGCGTCTCGGCGCGGATCGCCTCGCCGGCGCGAGCGAGCAGGTCCTCCGCCTCGGCAAGCGCGGCCTCGGCCTCCTCGCGTTCTGTGTCGAGCTCGGAAAGGCGGTTCTTCTGCTCCAGGCGAAGGGCGGCCGCGCTCGGCGCGTCGGCGCCGGTGACATGCCCGTCCCAGCGCACCACCGCGCCCTCGCGCGTCACCAGCCGCTGGCCGGGGCGAAGTTTTTGCAAGAGCGCCAGCGCCTCGTCCATGCTCGCGGCGACGCCGATCTGGGCGAGACGGCGATGCAGCACGTCCGGCGCGCGGACATGGCCGGCAAGGGACGCCACGCCCTCGGGAAGGGCCGGATCGCCGGCCGTCGCGGCGAGGCGCCAATGCACGGGGGCGGCGGGATCGTCGGGCGAATCGAGATCATCGCCGAGTGCGGCGCCGAGCGCCGTCTCGTAGCCGCGGTCGACGCGCACCGCCTCCACCACCGGCGCGAAGGAGCCGCCGACGGCACCCGCCTCCAGCATGCGGCGGATGGTGCGGGCCTCGGTCTCGATGCCGGCAAGTTTTCCACGGGCGGCATCGACCGGGCCACGCGCGGCGCTCTCCTCGAAGCGGGCCGCCTCCAGCGCCTCCTCGACGGTGACGAGCATCTCGCCCGCCGCCTCGAGCGCTGCCTCCGCCTCGTCCACGGCGGCGCGGCGCTCGGCCGGGTCGGGCAGCGCGGCGATGCGGGCGTCCATGTCTGAAAGCTCCTGCGCCTGCGCCTCCAGTTGCCGGTCGAGCCGCATGCGGCGCTCGGAGAGGTCGCGGATCGCCTTTTCCAGCTGGTTGCGGCCGGCCTGCGCCTCGGCGCGCTCGGCGGTGACGGCGGCAAGGGCGGCCTCGCTTCCGGCGAGTTTTGCGGCGGCCTCCTCCATCGTCTCGCGGGCGCTTCCTGCGCGGTCGTCGGCCTCGGCGAGGATTTCGCCGATCTCCGCCTCCTCCGCGTCGAGGCGCTCCAGCACGGCGGCATTGTCGGCCACCATGCGTTCCTCGCGAACAATGTCCTCGGCGAGCTGGGCGAGACGGCGGGCGAGCTCGTCGCGGCGGCGCAGGAGGCGTGCGGAATCCTCCTCCAGCTGCGCGCGGGCGATCTGCAGGCGCTGCAACGCGGCGGCGAGCTTCGCCTCGTTCTCGCGCAGCTCGGGCAGCTTCAGGCTGGCGACGGCCTGGTCCTTGGCGGCCTGCATCTGCGCGTTCGCCCGTTCGGCGACGAGCGAGGTCGCCTGGTTGAGCTGGCTCTCGGCGTCGGCCTCCGCCTCCTTGGCGTGCACCCAGCGGATGTGGAGCAGCATCGCCTCGTGGCGGCGGATGTCGGCCGACAGCATCTTGAAGCGGTTCGCCTGGCGCGACTGGCGCTTCAGGCTCTCGATCTGGCTTTCGAGCTGCGAGGTGACGTCGTCGAGCCGTTCGAGGTTGCTTTCGGCGGCGCGCAGCCTCAGCTCCGCCTCGTGGCGGCGCGAATGCAGGCCGGAGATGCCGGCGGCCTCTTCGAGGAGCTGGCGGCGCGCCTGGGGCTTGGCCTGGATCAGCTCGCCGATGCGGCCCTGGCCGACCATCGAGGGCGAGCGGGCGCCGGTGGAGGCGTCGGCGAAGAGGAGCTGCACGTCCTTGGCGCGCGCCTCCTTGCCGTTGATGCGGTAGACCGAGCCGTTCTCGCGCTCGATGCGGCGCGTCACCTGGATCTCGTCGGCATCGTTGAAGGCGGCGGGCGCGGTGCGGTCGGAATTGTCGAGATAGAGGCCGACCTCGGCGGTGTTCCTCGCCGGGCGGTTGGCGGAGCCGGAGAAGATGACGTCGTCCATGCCGGACGCGCGCATGTTCTTGTAGGAGTTCTCCCCCATCACCCAGCGCAGCGCCTCGACGAGGTTCGACTTGCCGCAGCCGTTCGGCCCGACGACGCCGGTCAGGCCGCGCTCGATGACGAATTCGGTGGGCTCGACGAAGGACTTGAAGCCGAGGAGGCGGAGCTTGGTGAACTTCATCCGCGACCCCTCTCCCCCCTTGCGGGGGAGATGTCGGCAGAGCCGACAGAGGGGGGGCGTGCGGAAGATGCCCCCGTCGGATCGAAACGCACGCGCTCGCAGAGCCACCCCCCTCTGTCACCTCCGGTGACATCTCCCCCGCAAGGGGGGAGAAGGGCGTATGCCGCAAGGGCGCGCATCACGACTCCCTCCCCCGCCGCAAATACGGCCGGGCGGTCAGAGAAGGCTGTCGATGAGGGCCGACATGGTGTCAACCGACATGTCTCCCGAATAGCGCTTGCCGTTGATCAGGAAGGTCGGCGTCGCCGCGATGCCGAATTCCTTGGCACCCCGTTCGCGTACCGCGTTCACATCATCCAGAAGTTTCTGGTTCGTCAAGCAGGCTTTGAAACTATCCTCGGTGAATCCCGCGAGTTTCGACATCTGCAGGAGCGCCTCGCGGCCGTCCTCGGCCGCCGCCCAGGTTTCCTGCTGCTTCATCAGCATGGAGACCATCGGGAAATACTGGCCCTCCGGCGCGCAGCGCGCCAGCATGAAGGCGGCCGCCGCGCGCGGGTCGAACGGGAACTCGCGGATGACGAAGCGGACCTTGCCGCTGTCGACGTATTTCGCCTTGATCGCGTCGAAGGTGTTGTTGTGGAAGGCCGCGCAGTGCGGGCAGGTCATCGACATGTACTCGACGATGGTGACGGGCGCGCTTTCCTCGCCGAGCGCCATTTCCGGCAGCGCCCCGGGCTTCATCACCTCGGCCATGTCCACGCTGCCCTCGGCGTCCGGTACCTTGGCGGTGGAGGCGGTCGTGTCGGCCGAAGGCGTCTCGCTCGCCGCCCCGCTCGCCGTCTGGGTCGTCTCGGGCGCGGCGGCGGTCTCCGTCTTCTCGTCGGAGCAGGCCACGAGCGTCACGGCAAGGGCTGCGACGGCGACGCCGGAGAAGAGGCGCTTCATCAGGCTCATTTCGGAAAGGGACATGGTCTCTCCTGTCGGAAGGATGCGGAAATGCTTTGCGATCACCCGTTATACCCGCTTTCGGGCGCAAACAAGCGCGTGGCGGGACAGTAGCTTCAAAGAATTGTGACCGTTCGATGGTCGGCGGCCTATCGCCGCGGGCGACCGAGCACGGCGGTGCCGAGCCGGCGCAGCGCCGCCTTCAGCGCGTCGTCCTCGATGCCGGAAACGAGGTCGTCGAGATGGCGGGCGGCCTCGCCCTTCAGCGGCCGGGGCGGCCCGCGGCGAGCCGGCTGTGCGGAGACCGGCTTCTGCACGATGCGCACTTGGCCGATCGCCGGGAAGCCGAAGAAGCCGTTGACGCGGCTCACGATCTCGCCCTGCTGGTGGCTGAGGAAGAGAGCGCGCGCGCCCTCGCAGGCGATGACGAGCACGCCCGGCTGGTGGCCGCCGCCCTCGCCCGCCATTTCCGAGGCGCGGCGCGGCCAGGCGATGCGCTCGGGCCGCGTGCAGTCGGCGAACTCGCTGCCTGCGATCTCCTCCCAGGAGCCGAGCAGCATGGTGCTGATGCCGGCGCGTTTCGCCAGCACCGGATCGATGAGGTCGTTCGCCACTTCGCTGATCTGGACGATGCCGCGCCGGGCTGTCCGTGCCATTCCACTTTCTCCACGACGGATTTGCCCGGCAGGCCTTGAACGGGGCCGGCCGGTCGGCCAGTTATAGGCCCTGCGAGACCCATCAGGCAAATCATGATCGCCGACCGCCTTCTGCAATGGTACGACCGCCACCACCGCGACCTGCCCTGGCGCGTGAGCCCGCCCATGGCCGCGCGCGGCGAAAGACCCGATCCCTACCGGGTCTGGCTCTCCGAGGTGATGCTGCAGCAGACGACCGTGCAGGCTGTGAAGGCCTATTTCGCGCTCTTCACCGAGCGCTGGCCGACGGTCGTCGACCTCGCCCGCGCCGGGACCGAGGACGTGATGAAGGCCTGGGCCGGGCTCGGCTACTATGCCCGCGCCCGCAACCTCAAGAAATGCGCCGAGGCCGTCGCCTTCGAACACGGCGGCGTCTTCCCGGACAGCGAGGAAGGGCTGAAGGCGCTGCCCGGCATCGGCGACTACACGGCCGCCGCCATCGCGGCGATCGCCTTCGACCGGCCAAGCGCCGTGCTCGACGGCAATGTCGAGCGCGTGATCTCCCGCCTCCACGCGGTCGAGGCGCCGCTTCCGGCGGCGAAGCCTCAGATGCGCGCGCTCGTGGCGGCGCTGACGCCCGCCGGGCGGCCCGGCGACTTCGCGCAGGCGATGATGGACCTCGGAGCGACGATCTGCACGCCGCGCCGGCCGGCCTGCGCGCTCTGTCCGCTCAGGGACGACTGCCGCGTGCTCGGGCGCGATGACCCGGAGCTCTATCCGCGCAAGGCGGCGAAGAAGGAGAAGCCGGTGCGCCGGGGTGCTGCCTTCGTCGCCGAGGACGAGACCGGGGCGATCTATCTCCGCAAGCGCGGGGAAAGCGGCCTTCTCGGCGGCATGACGGAGGTGCCGGGCACCGGCTGGACGGCGCGCATGGACGGCGAGACCGATCCCGTCGCCGCCCCCTTTCCTGCCGACTGGGCGGCCTGCGGCACCGTCACCCATGTCTTCACCCATTTCGAGCTCCGGCTTTCCGTCTACCGCGCGGCGGTGCCCCGGGCGGCGGCGAACGGCGACGGCTGGTGGCAGGCGCGCGGCACGCTCGACGGCGAGGCCTTGCCCACCGTCATGAAGAAGGCGATAAGGCAGGCCTTGCCGGACGTGTTCCAGAAGGGGAAGTTCTCATGAGCGGCGCCGAGATCCGCCACATCGTCTTCGACATCGGCAAGGTGCTCATCCACTACGATCCGCACATCCCCTATCGCCGGCTGATCCCCGACGATACGGAGCGCGACTGGTTCTTCGCCAATGTCTGCACGCACGACTGGAACCTGGAGCAGGACCGCGGCCGCGGCTGGGAAGAGGCCGAGGCGCTGCTGGTCGAAAAATTCCCCGAGCGCGAGGCGCATATCCGCGCCTTCCGCCGGTACTGGCACGAGATGGTCCCGCACGCCTACGCGGACAGCGTCGCCGTCCTGGAGGCGCTGGTAGACCGGGGCCACGACGTCACCATGCTCACCAATTTCGCCCCGGACACGTTCCGCAAGGCGCGGGAGCTCTATCCGTTCCTCGACATCTCGCGCGGCGTCACGGTGTCCGGCGAGGTGGGGCTGATCAAGCCGGACGTCGCGATCTACGAGCGGCACGCCCGCGACTTCGGCCTCGAGCCCGCCCGCACGCTCTTCATCGACGACACGGTCGTGAACGTGGAGGGCGCGCGCGAGGCCGGCTGGAACGCCGTGCGCTTCACCGATGCCGCAACGCTTCGCCGCGATCTCGCCGCCCACGGGATAGAGGCCTGAAACCGAAACGCCCGGGGTCTTGCGACCCCGGGCGTTTTCGCGTTTCCGGGACTGAAGGTACAAAAACCGGAAAGGCGATATCCGGCCTGCCCGGCCGGTTGATCGGCCCTGGCTTTCCACAGCGATTTCCGCTGCTTGGCCCGACGTGTTTACAGGATCGAGACTAGACGAGGATGGTTAACGCGGATTGAACGCGGAAGCCCGGAAACGGGAATTATCGAGATCGCAAGCGCCCCTCATCCGGCCTGCCGGCCACCTTCTCCCCGCAAGCGGGGAGAAGGAAACGAGTGGCGAGGGTTTCCCCGAAGGAAAGGGAAAACGGTGCGCCATCCCCTTCTCTCCGCTTGCGGGGAGAAGGTCCCGGCAGGGGGATGAGGGGCACCACAACACCCTTCCAAACGAGCCACAGCCCCCGGCGCAGGAAGCGCCGGAAGCCGCGGCTGGAGAAAGGATGCGGGGACGGCCTATTCGAGGCCGGCCATGTCGCGGCGGATGACGGCGCGCAGGGCGTCGATCGGCTTCAGCTCGGCGCCGTCGGCATAGTGCCAGAAGGTCCAGCCGTTGCAGGCGTCGAGGCCCTGCACCTTCGCGCCGAGGCGGTGGATGGAGCCGGCGTCGGCGCCCGAGGCGAGCGTGCCGTCGGCGCGCACCACGGCCGAGTGGCGGCGGCGGGCGTCCGTCAGCACGGTGCCGGGGGCGATCAGGCCGCTCTCGATCAGCGTGTTGAAGGCGACGCGCGGCTCGGCCTTCTTGCCGCTCATCACCGTCAGCGTGCCGCTGCCGAGCGGCTCGACCGCCTCGATGCGGGCGCGGGCGGCGTCGATATAGTCCTGCTCGCGCTCGATGCCGACGAAATGGCGGCCGAGGCGTTTCGCCACCGCCCCCGTCGTGCCGGAGCCGAAGAACGGGTCGAGCACGACGTCGCCGGGCCTGGTCGAGGCCATGAGGACGCGGGCGAGCAGCGCCTCCGGCTTCTGCGTCGGATGGGCCTTGCGGCCGTCGGCGTCCTTCAGCCGCTCGCCGCCCGAGCAGATCGGGAACAGCCAGTCGGAGCGCATCTGCACGTCGTCGTTCGCCGCCTTCATCGCGTCGTAGTTGAAGGTGTAGCCCTTGGCCTTGGCGTCGCGGCTCGCCCAGATCAGCGTCTCGTGCGCGTTCTGGAAGCGGCGGCCCTTGAAGTTCGGCATCGGGTTGGTCTTGCGCCAGACGATGTCGTTGAGGATCCAGAAGCTGAGGTCCTGCAGCGCCGCGCCGACGCGGAAGATGTTGTGATAGGAGCCGATCACCCAGATCGTGCCGGACGGCTTCAGCACGCGGCGGCAGGCGAGCAGCCAGGCGCGGGTGAAGGCGTCGTAGGCCTCGAAGGAGGCGAACTGGTCCCATTCGTCGTCGACCGCGTCGACCAGCGACTGGTCCGGCCGGGTGAGCGCGCCGCCGAGCTGGAGGTTGTAGGGCGGGTCGGCGAAGATGACGTCGACGGACTTGTCGGGAAGCGCCTCGAGGGCCGCGACGCAGTCGCCCCGGATGATGGTGTCGAGCCAGCCGGACTGGCGCGGCGCGCGGGAAACGTCTGCAAGCGAAAGGACAGATGGCATGGGGTACTCGCTGATACGCTTACTCGGAAACAGGATGCGCTCATGGTTACCGAAGATGGTTACCAAAGGCTGAAGGGGGCGCGAGAAAACGCCGGCGAATATCCGGTGCCGCCCGCACGTCAGCATCAGGACACATCCCGAGGAGGCTCCCCTTGCGATTTCCCGCCATCGCCCTCGTCGCGGCCGCGCTCCTTGCCGCCGCCCCTGCCGCCGCCGCCGACCGGACCATGATCGTGCTCGACGCCTCGGGCTCGATGTGGGGCCGGATCGACGGGCGCGCCAAGATCGAGATCGCCCGCGAGACGCTTCACGGCGTGCTGCGATCCGTGCCGGCCGGAAACGAGCTCGGCCTGATGGTCTACGGCCACCGCGAGAAGGGCTCCTGCGGCGACATCGAGCTCGCCGTGCCGCCGGGCGCCGGCACCGGGAACGCCATCGACGCCTTCGTCGCCGGCATCAGCCCCAAGGGCAAGACGCCGCTTTCCGCCGCCGTCGGGGAAGCAGCCGACATCCTCAGATATACCGAGGACAAGGCGACGGTGGTGCTGGTGACCGACGGGCTTGAGACCTGCGAGGCGGACCCCTGCGCGCTCGCATCGGCGCTGGAGAGCAAGGGCGTTGACTTCACCACCCATGTCGTCGGCTTCGGCCTCACCGAGGAGGAGGGCCGGCAGGTCGCGTGCCTCGCCGAAAACACCGGCGGCAGGTATTTCCAGGCCGCCGACGCCGGCGCGCTGGTGGCGGCGCTGACGGAGACGGTGGCGGAGGCGCCGCGCGCCGAGCCGGAAGACGAGGTGGCGGCGGCAGAGCCGGAGCCCGCGGCCGCCTTCAACACCGAGGCCGACAGCGTGCTTTCCGAGGGCGGCCCGTCGCTCGGCGACGACGACAACGTGCACTGGCTGGTCTACCGGGCGGACGCGAACGGCGAGCCGGCCGGCGACTACATCGACAACCAGTACAGGGGCGCCTATTCCGCCAGCTACCCGCCGGGCAATTACGTCGCCGTCGTCAAGCTGCAGAGCGCGGTCGAGCGCCGCGTGCCCTTCGAGGTGAAGGACGGCGCGGTGGCGAAACCCTTCGTCGATTTCGACGCGGGCCGGGTGACGATCACGGCCAAGCGCACGCCGCAGGATACGCAGGCCGACGAAAGTGCTGCGATCGAGGTCGCCTTCGGCGACTATTCGACCACCTATTACGGCACGGCAAAGCTCTACGTCGCCGCCGGCGAGGTCAGGCTGAGGGGCAAGATCGGCCCGGCGACGGCGGAAGAGACGATTTCCGTGAAGGCCGGCGAGACGATCGAGCGCGACCTCGTCATCGGCTCCGGCGTCGTCCTCAACAAGGCGGTCTATGCCGAGGGCGGGCCGGAGGTCGATTCCGGCAACGTGTTCTTCGAGGTGGTGGCGGCGACGAAGGCGATCGACGGCAGCCGCAAGAGCCTCACCTATACCTACGGCACCGGCACGAAGCTCGACGTGCCGCCCGGCGACCACGTGCTGACGGCGAAGCTCGGCTCGGCGACGGGCGAGATCCCCTTCACCGTCGCGGCCGGCGAGTCGAAGGAGATCACCGTCAACCTCAACGCCGGCGTGCTGGCGGTCACCGCGCCCGGCGCGAGCTTCATCGAGATCGTCACGGCAAGCAAGGACATCCAGGGCAACCGCAAGTCCATGTCCTATGCCTACGAGACGGAATGGCAGGACACGCTGCCGCCCGGCGACTATGCCGTGCTCGTCAGGTACGAGGGCGACCGCGCGCCGAAGGAGGGGCAGGCGACGGTGAAGGCGGGCGAGCGCACGGAGATCACGGTGGAATAGGTGGGGACGATATATCGCGGCACGATACCCCCTCTGCCCTGCCGGGCATCTCCCCCTCAAGGGGAGAGATTGGATGGGGCGCCGTCTCGTCCGCTACTAACGGTGCAATTTGAGTTAGGTTTTCGCCTCTTGCCGATCTCCCCCCTTGAGGGGGAGATGCCCGGCAGGGCAGAGGGGGGTGTCATTCGCTCCACCAATCCGCAATTGTCCCCAGCCTGCCTTTCGTGTAGGGAACCGGCATCCTGCGACGGCGTCGCGCTCCTTCCCTCGAAAGACGGCATGCCATGGACGGTTTCGATCTCATCATCTTCGACTGCGACGGTGTCCTGGTCGATTCCGAAATCATCGCGGCGGAGGTGGAATCGCGGCTGCTGACCGAGGCGGGCTACCCGATCGGCGTCGAGGAGATGGGCGAGCGCTTCTCCGGCATGACCTGGCACAACATCCTGCTGGCGATCGAGCGCGAGGCGGCGATCCCGCTCTCGGCCTCGCTGATCGACCAGTCGGAGAAGCTGCTCGACGCGCGGCTCGCCGCCGACGTGCAGGTGATCGAGGGCGTCAAGGCGATGCTGTCGCGCATCCGCAAGCCCTATTGCATCTGTTCCAATTCCGCCACGCACCGGCTCGACATGATGCTGGCCAAGGTCGGCCTGCGCGAGGTCTTCGCGCCGCACATCTTCTCGGCCAAGGATCTCGGCCCCGACCGCGTCAAGCCGAAGCCGGACATCTTCCTGCACGGCGCGCAGCAGTTCGGCGCCAATCCGGCCCGCACGCTGGTGATCGAGGATTCGGTGCACGGGATCGCCGGCGCGCGCGCCGCCGGCATGCGCGTCGTCGGCTTCACCGGCGCCTCGCACACCTATCCCTCCCACGCCGACCGCCTGACGGAAGCCGGCGCCGAGACGGTGATCGCCCGCATGAGCGAGCTTCCGGGCGTGATCGCCGCGCTGGCGGAGTGGCAGGGGGTGGTTTGAGGCGAATAGCGAATAGCGAATAGCGAATAGCGAATAGCGAATAGCGAATAGCGAATAGCGAATA
>NZ_JANFDG010000005.1 GCF_024609765.1 Shinella pollutisoli | reverse complement strand
AACGTGGCCGATCGTGCCGATGTTTACGTGAGGCTTAGTGCGCTCAAACTTACCTTTTGCCATGTCTTTTTTCCTGTGATCGAAAGTTGGGCTAACCGGCCCTCCCGGTTTGGCAGCCGTTTAAGGCTTTCGCAACGAATGCGCAAGCCTTAAATGCGCGCGGGCGAAGGGGCTGCGGGGCACGCCCGCAAAGGCCGCGCGCGCCGCGGCATCGCACGCGAATCACTTTTTACGGCAAGGCCTTACGCGCACTTCCTGCCACCGTACGGCAGCGTTCCACACTGTGGCCACATCGCTGTGCGAGGGTCGTCGCCATGACCATAGGCATCGCTCTCGGCGTCGGAATAGGAGCCGTCATCGGCTCGGCTTTCCTCGACAACGTCCCCATCGGCATCGCGATCGGAATCGCGCTGGGGGCGGCGGGCGGCTGGGCGTTTTCACGAAAGAAGTAAGGGAACCTGCCGGCCGGTGGAGCGGGTAGCGGGAATCGAACCCGCGTATTCAGCTTGGAAGGCTGCTGCTCTACCATTGAGCTATACCCGCGGGTCATCGATCCGAACCGACGAAATGGTGGAGGGAGTTGGATTTGAACCAACGTAGGCTGAGCCAACGGATTTACAGTCCGTCCCCTTTAACCACTCGGGCATCCCTCCAGGTTTCCGTCGGGATCAAGCGACCAGGTATCGACCGGAGAAGGCAACCCTTTCGGGCGGCGCCTCCTATCTGGCGGGGTATATGACCGGCGCAATTCGTCCTGTCAACACGACGTCACGGAAAAAATTGCGAAAAAACCCGACGCCCGGTCCGGCCTGCGGCCGCCGCCATTCGTGTGCCGTCCGCGTTCCCGGATTTTTCATCGGGCCGTTGCCGCAAAACCGCTGCACAGTTTCGCGCGACGTGCTTTATAGGGCCGCATGAGCAAGGATGATACCGGCGGCAAGTCCGCGAAAGACACCCATTACGCCAAGCTGCGCCGGGCGCACCGCGACCAGAAGCGCGAGCGCGGCGAGATCCCGACGCCCAAGGACGACCGCCGGCGCCGGCAGGCGGACGGCTGGAAGCCGCCCGCCCCGGCGGCGCCGGACCAGGTCCATCTCTACGGGCTGCACACGGTGCGCGCCGCCCTCGACAATCCCGAGCGGAAGATCGTGAAGCTCTCGGTGACGCAGAACGCCGCGCAGCGGCTCGGCCTCGCCGACCTGTCCACCCTGCCCTACCCGGTCGAGACCGTGCTTCCCTCCGACCTCGACAGGGTGCTGGGGCCGGAGGCGATCCACCAGGGCGTGATGCTGGAGACGCGGCCCCTGCCCGTGCGCCGGCTGGAGGCGCTGAGGGACAGCCCGCTGCTGCTCGTGCTCGACCAGGTGACCGACCCGCACAATGTCGGCGCGATCATGCGCTCGGCCGTCGCCTTCGACGCCGGCGCCGTCATCACCACGCAGCGCCACTCGCCGACCGAATCGGGCGTGCTCGCCAAGACCGCCTCCGGCGCGCTGGAGCTCATCCCCTATATCCAGGTCACCAATCTCTCCGACGCGCTGGAGGAGCTGCACCGGCTCGGCTTCCTGACGATCGGCCTCGATTCGGAAGGCCCGGCGCCGCTGGAGGGCACGCTTGCCGGCGGGCGCATCGCGCTCGTCATGGGCTCGGAGGGCAAGGGGCTGCGACAGAAGACGCGGGCGACCTGCAAGGCGCTCGCCCGGCTCGACATGCCGGGCGCGATCAAATCCCTCAACGTCTCGAACGCCGCGGCGATCGCGCTCTACGCGACGCGGCGCTTCCTCGCGGGGTAGCCGATACGGCAACGCCCGCCGGGCAGGAACCGGCGGGCGTCTCGCCCGTCCCGACGGGCGGGGTCAGCTTGCGAGCTTCAGCGTCGGGCTGGTGGAGATGACGCGCTCGGCCTCGGAGATCGCCTCGACCTTCTTGTCGGCACCGAGGTTCAGCCCCTCGGCACGGACGATCTCGATGTCGGTGATGCCGACGAAGCCGAGAACGGCCTTCAGGTAGCTTTCCTGATGGTCCATGATCGCCGCCGGGCCGGCGCTGTAATGGCCGCCGCGCGTCGAGATGATGACGACCTTCTTGCCCTGCGCCAGGCCTTCCGGACCGCTTTCCGTGTAGCGGAAGGTCTTGCCGGCAACGGCGATGCGGTCGATCCAGGCCTTGAGCTGGCTCGGCAGCGAGAAATTGTACATCGGCGCGCCGATGACGATCGTGTCGGCGGCGAGGAATTCCTCCAGCACGGCCCGGCCCTCCGCGAGGTCGGCCGCAATGCGTGCGTCGAGCTCCTTCGGCTTCGCATTGGCCGCCATCAGGTGGGAGCCGGACAGATGCGCGAGCGGCGCGGCGACGAGGTCGCGGTAGGTGACGGTCGCGGCCGGCTGCTCGGCCCTGATCTGCGCGACGAGCGCGGCGCTCAGGCGGCGGGAAACGGAATGCTCTCCGAGAATGCCGGAGTCGATGTGGAGGACGTTCATGGGGTCAGCACCTCTGTTCAAATTCGATGCCGACGATATGAAACCAAAACAATCACCTGATTAGACCGCAAAAATCCAATTGACCGTTTCCGACGGGAAACAATAAATGGCGCGGAGACGGACAGGAGCCGACGATGCAGGATCTCAACGACCTCGCCCTCTATGCCGCCGTGGTGCGCCACAAGGGCTTCACGGCGGCGGCCAAGGCGCTTTCGGTGCCGAAATCGAAGATCAGCAAGCGCATCGCCGCGCTCGAGGACCAGCTCGGCGTGCGGCTGATCGAGCGCTCGACGCGCAAGCTCGCCGTCACCGACGTCGGCCAGTCCTTCTACGAGCGCTGCGAGGCGGTGCTGTCCGACGTGCAGTCGGCGGAGGCGGTGGTGGCGATGGCGAAGGCGGCGCCTGCCGGCGTCGTTCGGCTTTCCGTGCCACCGGGCTTCGCGCCGATGATCGCCGACATCCTGCCCGCCTTCATGACGCGCCACCCGCAGGTGCGCGTCTCCATCCTGATGACGAACCGGCCGGTCGACCTCATCGAGGAACGCATCGACGTGGCGCTGCGCGTGCGCGACGGCTACGACGGCGACCAGTCGCTGATCGTCCGCCGCTTCGGCGCGACGCGGCGCTACCTTGCCGCAAGCCCCCGCTTCCTGGAGCGCCACGGGCCGATCACCCTCGACCGGCTCGCGGAGGTGCCGACGCTCTCCATGGAGGAGAATACCGCGAGGACCGTCTGGACGCTCGTCAACGACGACGGCGAGACGCGCGAGGTCGTCTCCACGCCGGTCCTCTCGGCGGCGGACTTCGGCATCCTCGAACGGGCGACGATCGAGGGCGTGGGCGTGGCGCTCCTGCCGGACATCATCTTCGAGCGCGGCTTCCGCGCCGGGCTGCTGAGCCCCGTCCTGCCGGGCTGGTCCTCGGCGGAGGCGTCGGTGCACGCGGTCTTCACCTCGCGCCACGGCATGCTGCCCGCCGTGCGCGCGCTGATCGACCACCTCGCCGTCCACCTGCCCCGCTCGATGCAGCGCTGCCAGGAGGTCGTTCCCCACGCGCCCGCGGAGGCGAACTGGTCGATCTGACCCGCCCTTTTTCCTTTACAGCCGCCGAATTTGTGGTAACTCGCATGGCTGGAGCGCCCTTATAGCTCAGTTGGTAGAGCACCTGATTTGTAATCAGGGGGTCGCGGGTTCGAGTCCTGCTGGGGGCACCATTTCCCTCTCCTCGCGCTGCCGCGGCCTATGGCCGCTTCGCTCCGGAGGGGCGCCGGACGGCCGGCGACGGGCAGTCGCCCCTGCAAACCCTGCGGGTGCGGGGTTTCCCGATGAAGCGCACCATTTTTCCTCGCGCAATGCCGCCGATCGACCCGTTGCACGGGTTCGCCCTCGCTCCGCCTCGGCGTGCCATCTCTTTCTCCCGCGCTGACGCGGCCTGCGGCGGCTTCGCTCCGGAAGGACGCGAGCGGGCGGTCGCCGGTGCGAAAACGCTGCGGGTTCGAGGTTTCCGCGGCGAAGCGCGCACCCCTCCCACTTTTCGGATGCGCATGACGCCAAGGCATGCCACAAAGGCGGGGCGCTCGACGGGGAGCGGGCGGGCCAAGAGGATGCGGACCGGCGGGATGACGCGAGACTTCAGTTCCATTTCCTTCGTCGCCTCGCCGTCGGCCGAGGCGCAGGAGGCCCGGCACGACCTGGTCGCCCTCTACGGCAACACGGACCCGGAGGAGGCCGACGTCATCGTCGCGCTCGGCGGCGACGGCTTCATGCTGCAGACGCTGCACACGACGATGACCACCGGCAAGCCGGTCTACGGCATGAACCGCGGCTCTGTCGGCTTCCTGATGAACCGCTACGACACGACCGACCTCCGCGCGCGCATCGCCGGCGCGGTGGAGAATGCCTTCCGGCCGCTGGAGATGCTGACGGAGGATGCGAGCGGCCAGCAGCGCCGGGCGCTCGCCATCAACGAGGTCTATCTCTTCCGCCAGTCCTACCAGGCGGCGAAGCTGCGCGTGACCGTCGACGGGCGGGTGCGGCTGGAGGAGCTCATCTGCGACGGGCTGCTGCTCGCCACCCCCGCCGGCTCCACCGCCTACAATCTCTCCGCCCACGGGCCGATCCTGCCGCTGGAGGCGCCGCTGCTGGCGCTCACCCCCGTCAGCCCCTTCCGCCCGCGGCGCTGGCGCGGCGCGCTGCTGCCGAACAAGGTGACGGTCGAGATCGACGTGCTGGAGGCGGAGAAGCGGCCGGTCAACGCCGTCGCCGACAACACGGAGGTGAAGTCCGTGACTTCGGTGCGCGTCGCCGAATCGCTCGGGCTGACGGCGCGCATCCTCTCCGACCCCGACCATTCCTGGTCCGACCGGATCCTCGCCGAGCAGTTCGACTATTGAGGCGCGATGCCGGCTGATATAGCCTCCCGGCCAAGGAGTTCGCCCATGATCCGGCCCCTCTTCGCGACCGCGCTTGCCGCCCTCGTCCTCGTGCCGCTCTGCGCACGGGCGGAGGACGAGCCGCCCGTGCCCGCCACGATCACCTTCGTCGTCTCCAGCGGCTTCTGGGAGGAACTGCCGGATGCAGAGGACGATGCGGAGGAGGCAACCGCCCCGCAGGCGGCGCGGCGCGGCTACTACAAGCTGGTCGCCGAACGCCAGCCGGACGGCACGGCGCTCGTCCACCTCCAGCAGATCGAGGCGACGCCTGACGGGCCGAAGATCGCCAGTTCCACGGTGCTGGAAGAATTCTCGGCGCTGAAGCCCTACGTCACCGACATCCGCCCGGAGAATTCCGCCGGCATCACCATCCAGCCCGGCCTCTTCGCCACCGTCTATCTCAAGACCGACCCCGCCGTGGCCGAGCCGGAAAGCTGGACCGTGCTGATCGACGACCTCGGCGACATCAAGGTCGAGCGGGCGACGAACTGAGGACGGAGGCTCGCCCTCCCCTCGACGGCAGGACTATCGCATATGCGGCTTTGCCCCTCGCCCTCACCCTCTCCCCGCCTGCGGGGAGAGGGTGAGGGTTCGGGAAGCGATGCGGCACATCTCCTTCTCCCCGCAGCCAAGGAGGAGGTGGCCGGCAGGCCGGACGGGGCAAGACCGGGAGATCGGCGGAGACCGCCGACCCGCGGCCGAAGGTCAGTTCAGGTCGTCCACCACCGCATCGCCGCCGCCGCTGACGCGGTGGGCGAGCGCTGCCTCCATGAACGGGTCCAGCGCGCCGTCGAGGACGTCCGAGGGCGCGGTGCTCTCGACGCCGGTGCGCAGGTCCTTCACCAGCTGATAGGGCTGCAGCACGTAGGAGCGGATCTGGTGGCCCCAGCCGATGTCGGTCTTCGAGGCCGATTCGGCGTTGGCCGCCTCCTCGCGCTTCTTGAGCTCCGCCTCGTAGAGGCGCGCGCGCAGCATGTCCCAGGCCTTGGCGCGGTTCTTGTGCTGCGAGCGTTCCTGCTGGCAGGCCACGACGATGCCGGTCGGGATGTGCGTGATGCGCACGGCCGAATCGGTCGTGTTGACGTGCTGGCCGCCGGCACCCGAGGAGCGGTAGGTGTCGATGCGGCAGTCGCTCTCGTTCACCTCGATGTTGATCGAGTCGTCCACCACCGGATAGACCCAGATCGAGGAGAAGGAGGTGTGGCGGCGCGCGTTGCTGTCATAGGGCGAGATGCGCACGAGGCGGTGCACGCCCGATTCGGTCTTCAGCCAGCCATAGGCATTGTGGCCCTTGACGAGGATCGTCGCGGACTTGATGCCGGCCTCTTCGCCGTCATGGACTTCGAGCACCTCGACCTTGAAGCCGGAGCGCTCCGCCCAGCGCGTGTACATGCGCAGCAGCATGTTCGCCCAGTCCTGGCTCTCGGTGCCGCCGGCGCCGGAGTGGACTTCCAGATAGGTGTCGTTGCCGTCGGCCTCGCCGGAGAGCATCGCCTCGACCTGCTTGCGCGCGGCCTCGGCGGCGAGCGCCTTCAGCGCCTCCTCGGCGTCCTTGACGATCGCCTGGTCGCCCTCCTCCTCGCCGAGCTCGATCAGCTCGACATTGTCCTTCAGCTGCTGCTCGATGGCCTTCACGCCGCCGATGGCCTCGTCCAGCTGCTGGCGCTCGCGCATCAGCTTCTGGGCTTCCTGGGCATCGTTCCAGAGGTTGGGGTCCTCTGCCTTGTTGTTCAACCAGTCCAGTCGTCTTACCGCCTGATCCCAGTCAAAGATGCCTCCTCAGCAGGCTTATGGCCTGCTTGATCTCGTCGACGACGTTCTCGATTTCCGCTCGCATGTCCGCTTTCTTCGATGCTGTTTCGGGGTGGCCTGAAATAGTGAGAGCGGGCGCGGATGTAAAGCCCCGCGCCCGCCCCGAGATGTGCCGGCAGCTGGATCAGAACAGGCCGCCGCCGCCGCCGGTGATCGCCTGGTTGGCCTGCGGCGAGGAGCGCAGGATCTCCTCGGGCGTGGCGAACTCGTCGCCGCCGATGACCGAGAAGACGTCGGCCGGGCCGGTGCCGGGCTTGAAGGCTTCCATGATCGTGTCCGGATCGCCGGCGTTGGCCTGCATGCCGGTCTTGCGGTTGACGGGGATCAGCTTCATGCCTTCCGGGATGATGAACTTGGTCGGCTGCGTTCCCTCGAGGGCCGCCTGCATGAACTCGTTGAAGACGGGCGAGGCGAGCGAGCCGCCGGTCGCGCCGCGGCCGAGCGGGGCCGGGTTGTCGAAGCCGAGATAGAGGCCGGCGACGAGGTCCGGCGTGTAGCCGACGAACCAGGCGTCCTTCTCGTCGTTGGTGGTGCCCGTCTTGCCGGCAACCGGCCGGTCGAGCTTGATCTTGCCCGCCGCCGTGCCGCGCGTGACGACGCCCTCCATCATCGAGGTGATCTGGTAGGCGGTCATCGGGTCGAGCACCTGCTCGCGGTTGTCGACCAGCACCGGCTCCTCCTGGCTTTCCCAGTCGTTGGCGTTGCAGTCGTCGCAGGTGCGCTCCTCGTGGCGGAAGATCGTCTTGCCGTAGCGGTCCTGGATGCGGTCGATCAGCGAGGGCTTGATCTGCTTGCCGCCGTTGGCGAGTACCGAATAGGCCGAGACCATGCGCAGCACCGTCGTCTCGCCCGAGCCGAGCGACATGGAGAGCACCGGATACATCTTGTCGTAGATGCCGAAGCGCTCGGCATATTCGGCGACGAGGTTCATGCCCATGTCGTTGGCAAGCCTGACCGTCATCAGGTTGCGCGAGCGCTCGATGCCGAGGCGCAGCGTCGAGGGACCGGCGGCGCCGCCGCCGTAGTTCTGCGGGCGCCAGACCTGGCCGCCGGCGACGATCTCGATCGGCGCGTCCATGATGACGGAGGCCGGCGTATAGCCGTTGTCGAGCGCCGCCGCATAGACGAAGGGCTTGAAGGAGGAACCCGGCTGGCGCATCGCCTGGGTGGCGCGGTTGAACTCCGACTGGGCGAAGGAGAAGCCGCCGACCATGGCGAGCACGCGGCCGGTGTGCGGGTCCATGGCGACGAGGCCGCCCTGCACCTTGGGCGGCTGGCGCAGGCGGTAGGAGGCGCCGTCCTCGGTCGGCTCGACATAGACGACGTCGCCGGGACCGAACACGCCGGCGGGCGATTTCGCCGTCTTGCGGTCGCCCTTGGCCGAGCGGTAGGCCCAGGCCATGTTCTTCGCCTCGATGCGGCCCGTCACGCGCTCCTCGACCACCTTGCCGGAGGCCTCCTTGCGCGGCTGCAGGCCGATATCGGCACCGCTCTCGTCGACGGCGAGCACGACGGCGAGCTTCCATTCCGGCACGTCCGACAGCGCGTCGATCTTGGCGAGTTCGACGCCCCAGTCGCCGCCGATCTCGATCGTCTTGACCGGCCCGTGGAAGCCGCGCCGCTCGTCATAGCTGACGAGGCCGTGCTGCAGCGCCTTGCGGGCGGCGACCTGGATGCGCGGGTCGAGCGAGGTGCGCACCGAAAGCCCGCCCTCGTAGAGCGCGTTGTCGCCGTAGCGCTCGATGATCTGGCGGCGCACCTCCTCGGCGAAGAATTCCGAGGCGAAGAGATAGGAGCCGCGGTGGCGCGGCGTCACGCCGAGCGGCTGGGCCTTGGCCTCGGCACCGTCGGAGGCCGACACGTAGCCGTTCTCGACCATGCGGTCGATCACCCAGTTGCGCCGCTCGATCGCGGCCTCGGTGCGGCGGAAGGGATGGTAGTTCGACGGGCCTTTCGGCAGGGCGGCGAGATAGGCGGTCTCGGCGATCGAGAGCTCCGTCACCGACTTGTCGAAATAGGTGAGTGCGGCGCCGGCGATGCCGTAGGAATTGAGGCCGAAGAAGATCTCGTTGAGATAGAGCTCGAGGATGCGGTCCTTGGAATAGGCCTGCTCGATGCGGAAGGAGAGGATCGCCTCCTTCACCTTGCGGTCGATCGTCTGGTCGGAGGAGAGCAGGAAATTCTTGGCGACCTGCTGGGTGATGGTCGAGGCGCCGACCGGGCGGCGGCCGGAGCCCATGTTCTGCAGGTTGGTGACGATGGCGCGGAAGAGGCCCGTCACGTCGACGCCCGGATGCTGGTAGAAGTTCTTGTCCTCCGCCGAGAGGAAGGCGGCCTTGACGCGGTCGGGAATGGCCTGGATCGGCAGGTAGAGCCGGCGCTCGCGGGCATATTCGGCCATCAGCGCGCCGTTGCCGGCATGCATGCGCGTCGTCACGGGCGGCGCGTAGTTGCTCAGCACCTCGTAGTCGGGAAGATCCTTCGCGACATTTCCGAGATAGAGCGCCACGGCGGCGGCGACGACGAGGAAGAAAACCGCGCCGATCCCGAAGAAATATCCAATCAGTCTGACCATGAGCCGATTACCGATGCCTTTATATTATATGACGTCAACATTCCCCGGCACGGGCCGGCGGGCGCGATCTGGCCCCGCCCCGTCGCGGCAGACTCGGCTGCCGATTTTCCCACCCGTGTAGCGACCGGAATGTGAGGAAAATAGGGCTTACAGCATGCGCCCGCCCGTGGCCACCGCACAATGGCGGCCGCTGTCACTTTTCCGGCACAGGCCGCGGCCCTCAGCCGCCGTTGGCGACGACGGCGGCGCGGTAGCGCTCCACGGCCTTCGCCACGAGGCCCGCCACCTTCCTGCGCCACTTCGGATCGATCAGCAGCTGCTCGTCGTCCTTGTTCGACATGAAGCCGAGCTCGAGCAGGACCGAAGGCACGTCCGGCGCCGTCAGCACGCGGAAGCCGGCATGGCGGTGCGGGTTGTTGATCAGCGCCACCTCGCCCTCGAAGGCGCTGACGACGCTGGAGGCGAGGCTGATCGAGAAGGCCTGCGTCTCGCGGCGGGTGAGATCGAGCAGGATGTCGGCGACCTCGGCCGGCTCGCTTTCGAGCGCCATGCCGGCAAGCTGGTCGGAGAGGTTCTCGCGCTCGGCGAGATTGGCGGCGAGGCTGTCGGAGGCCTTGTCGGAAATGGTGTAGACGGTCGCGCCGCGGATGTCCTTCTGGCGCAGCGTGTCGGCATGGATGGAGATCAGCAGGTTCGCGCCGCCGCTGCGGGCGAGCTGCACGCGCTGGGAAAGGGAGAGGAACTCGTCCTTGTCCCGCGTCAGGAAGGCGCGCGTGTCGGCAAGCGCGTTCAGCGCCTCGGCGAGCTCGCGGGCGAAGGCGAGCGTGACGTGCTTCTCCTCCGTCTTCGTCACCCCGCCGCGCGCGCCGTCGTCGATGCCGCCGTGGCCGGCGTCGACCGCCACCACGAAGGGGCCGTCGGTCGCGCCGGCGCCCGGCAGCAGGAAGGGTGCGCGCTCCCCGGCGCCCGCCGCGGCCGTGTCCTTCCAGCTCTGCTTCTCCACCAGGCCCTGGAAGGCCTGGTCGGTGACGATCGCCGCGTCGACGACGAGCCGCCAGGTCGAGGCCTCCTCCTCCTCCTGCACCTCGGCGAGCACGACGCCGACCGGGCGGGCGGCCGTCAGCACGATGCGCGAGCGCCCCGCCGCCATCGTGCCGTAGCGGATGTCGGTGAAGATGCCGCGCGCGGCGAGCTCCTCCGGCTTCACGCCGAAGCCGGTCTCCGGCAGGTCGATGACGATGCGGTAGGGATTGGCGACGTAGTGGACCTCGAAATCCGGCTTCCTGTCGAAGTCGAGGACGAGGCGGGTGCGGGCATCGTCGCCGGCGATGCGGGCGGAGAAGACGAGCAGCGGCTGCGAGGGCTCGGGCGCGGCGGCCGCGGCCGGGCCGAGGACGGTGAGGAGCGTCAGCAGGCCGGCGGCGAGGAGGCGGAAGACATCGGTCGCAACGGTGAGTTTCGGCATCGAAAGCCCGTTCAAGCGCGTGGGGACCGCGAAGCGCGGTGCGGAACAAGGCCCATGGATGCCCTCATATGGTTAAGCGAAGGTTGCCGGCGCGGGGCCGGTCGACCGCCTGCGCACGGATCATGCCAATTTCATCAATATTATGACGCTTCGGGCTTTTCCCTTGCCATTGTGGCATATAGGCCATAAAAGCAAGATCAGGGAGAAAGATTAGACGGGATAGATCGTTCGATCGGGCAGCCACCCCATGACGGGACCTAACCTCGTCGGGACTTGGCGCCAAACCGGGCCCTCATCCGCCGTCGCACCGCTTTCTCCCGGCCGATTGAATCGCGTAATCCGGCGGTGGCCGGACTTGTTCGGGTGGTTTTCCACCTTCGCCCCATGCGGGGCAAACTCATCGGACCGACAGGTCTATGGCATTGGCATTCTCGTTTGGACGTTGATGTTGTCGCAGCGGATTTTCCCAGAGGATAACAGGCACCGGGATGACATCCCGGCCTCTGTCTGGCCGCTGCCCGCCCAACCGCACCGGACGGGACTTTACATATCCGGCGCAACCCCCTCCTCTTTCGGCACGTCCTTCTCAAGGGACCGTTCGCCAGACGGAGCGGCCTTGCGTCGAGGAGCACAATCTAAATGGCAGAGAAAATGCTTATCGATGCGTCTCACGCAGAGGAGACGCGGGTTGTCGTCGTACGCGGGAACCGCATAGAAGAATTCGACTTCGAATCCCAATACAAGAAGCAGATCCGCGGCAACATCTACCTTGCCAAGGTCACGCGCGTCGAGCCGTCGCTGCAGGCGGCCTTCGTCGACTACGGCGGCAACCGCCACGGCTTCCTGGCCTTCGCCGAAATCCACCCCGACTACTACCAGATCCCGCTCGCCGACCGGCAGGCGCTCCTGAAGGCGGAAGCCGAGGAGCATCGCCGCGGCGACGACGACGTCGAGCCGGTCGAGACGGCGCGCGATCTCGCGGGCGCGGACGAGGCGCCCGCCGCTGCGGCCGAGGCCGCCGTCGAGGAGGCCCCGGTCGAGGCCGCACCCGAGGCCGAGGTCGCGGAAGCCGCCGCCGACCTCGCCGAGGAGGCGCCTGCCGAGAAGCCGAAGAAGCCGCGCCGCACCCGCAAGGCGAAGGCCAAGGCCGAGGACGCGCCCGAGGCCACGGAGGCCGCCGCCGAGGGCGGCGAGGACGACACGCCCGGCGGCGCGATGGCCATGGCCGTCGACACGGACGAGATTTCCGAACCCGCCGAGCGCAAGCGCGGCCGCCGCCGGCGCGACGACGACGATGACGACGATCACGGCGAGGAGAAGGAAGTCATCGAATCGGTCGGCGCCGAGGACGCGATGGAAGAGGTTCCGGACCGCGTCATCCGCAAGCCGCGCAAGCAGTACCGCATCCAGGAAGTCATCAAGCGCCGGCAGATCCTGCTCGTGCAGGTCGCCAAGGAGGAGCGCGGCAACAAGGGGGCGGCGCTCACCACCTATCTGTCGCTCGCCGGCCGCTACTCGGTGCTGATGCCGAACACGGCGCGCGGCGGCGGCATCTCCCGCAAGATCACCAACCTGCAGGACCGCAAGCGGCTGAAGGAGATCGCCCGCGAGCTCGACGTGCCGCAGGGCATGGGCGTCATCCTGCGCACGGCCGGCGCCAACCGCACCAAGGTCGAGATCAAGCGCGACTTCGAATACCTGATGCGCCTGTGGGAGAACGTCCGCACGCTGACGCTGTCGTCGACCGCGCCCTGCCTCGTCTACGAGGAAGGCTCGCTGATCAAGCGCTCGATCCGCGACCTCTACAACAAGGACATCAGCGAGATCGTCGTCGCCGGCGAGGAAGGCTACAAGGAGGCGAAAGCCTTCATGAAGATGCTGATGCCGAGCCACGCGAAGGTCGTGCAGCCCTATCGCGACGTGCATCCGATCTTCTCGCGCTCCGGCATCGAGGCGCAGCTCGACCGCATGCTGCAGCCGCAGGTGACGCTGAAATCCGGCGGCTACATCATCATCAACCAGACCGAGGCGCTCGTCTCGATCGACGTCAACTCCGGCCGCTCGACGCGCGAGCACTCCATCGAGGAGACCGCGCTGCAGACGAACCTGGAGGCGGCCGAGGAAGTGGCGCGCCAGCTCCGCCTGCGCGACCTCGCCGGCCTCGTCGTCATCGACTTCATCGACATGGAGGAGAAGCGCAACAACCGCGCCGTCGAGAAACGCCTCAAGGACCATCTCAAGAACGACCGCGCCCGCATCCAGGTCGGCCGCATCTCGCATTTCGGCCTGCTCGAGATGTCGCGCCAGCGCATCCGCGCCTCGGTGCTCGAATCGACCATGCAGACCTGCCCGCACTGCAACGGCACGGGCCACATCCGCTCGCAGTCGTCGGTGGCGCTGCACGTGCTGCGCGGCGTCGAGGAATACCTGCTCAAGAACACGACGCACAACATCACCGTGCGCGCGACGCCCGACATCGCGCTCTACCTGCTCAACCACAAGCGCGGCACGATCGTCGACTACGAGGCCCGCTTCGGCGTGCGCATCATCATCGAGGCCGACGCCCATATCGGCGCGCAGCATTTCGCGGTCGACCGCGGCGAGCCGGTGGAAAACCCGGTCAAGATCGAGCAGATCCTGCACTTCGAGCCCGAGCCGGAAGAGGACGACGTCGTCATCGAGGAGGAGTTCGACGAGGACGAGGGCGAAGCCCGTCCGGCTGCTGCCGCCGCGCAGGCGAACGGCACTTCGGACGAGAACGGCCGCAAGCGCAAGCGCCGCCGCCGCCGTCGCGGCCGCGGCCGCGAGAACGGCGAAGGCACCGACACGGCCTCCTTCGGCGGCGAACTGCCGGGCGACGAGGACACCCTGGAGGAAGACGACGGAGCGGACGGCAATGGCGGGGACGAGGCGGAATCGCCGGCCGCGGCCGAGGCCGGCGATTCGGACGAGCCGCGCCGCAAGCGCCGCCGCCGCGGCAAGCGTGGCGGCCGCCGCAACCGGGCCGACGAGGCACTGGACGCCGCCGGCGAGGATGGCGCCGCGGATGATGACGACGACGAAGGCGACGACGAGGAAGAGGCCGCCGCCATCGTCTCGGTGACGGAAGAAGAGGCCGGCGAGGCGCCGGTCGTCGCCGAGGCCGAAGCGGAGGAAGCGCCCGCCAAGCCGAAGCGCGCGCGCCGCAGCCGCAAGGCCGCGGCCGAGGAGAGCGTCGCCGAAGAGGTGCCGACCGACGAGGCCGTGCGCGCCGAGATCGAGGCGGCGCCCGTCGAAGAGGTGGCGGAAATCCCGGCCGAGCCCGCCGTCGAGACGGCCGCTGCCGACCTCGACGAGCCGGAGAAGCCCGTCCGCGGCAACCGCGACCTGTCGCGCATCGCCTCCGAGCCGGTGGTCAAGTCCTCGGCCGTCAAGGAAGGCGAGCCGGAGAACGAGCCCGAGAAGCCGAAGCGCGGCGGCTGGTGGCAGCGCCGCGGCTTCTTCTGAGCCGCAGGACATTCGGAAATGAAGAAGGCCCGGCAGCGATGCCGGGCCTTTCGTTTGTTGGCTGTGCCCTGCCGGGCGGTCGCCTATGGAATCCGCCCTCACCCTGCCCCTCTCCCCGCGAGCGGGAGAGGAACCTGTTCCGTGAAGCGGTGGCGGCCGGGAAAACGATGTGGAATTTACCCCCAATCCTAACCCTTGTAACTTGGAATTTGCTTCCCGGACTGGCCGGTCCGGGAAGGTTCGCGACCAAGCCCGACAACTCCAAGAACTTCAAGTTCGTGGGAGAGCAAGGGACACCCGCCGGGATTTCCCAAGCCCGTACAGTCGCTTGGGCCAAGCTCCGGCCGGGGGCCAAGCCCGCTATGCGCAAGGATGGGACACCGAAACTCTCTACAAACTCCTCGTTCCTAAGCCCTTTCTTGGCTTGCAATTCAAGGCAGTCGCTCTCCCCGCAAGTGGGGAGAGAGGACCTGCCCGCGAACGGCGATAACCCGGGAAAACGATGCGGCTTCCTTCCTTCTCCCCGCCCGCGGGGAGAAGGTGGCCGGCAGGCCGGATGAGGGGCGCGCGCCCTTATGCAATCCCGCCCTCAGCCCAGCCACGCCCCGATCCGCTCCGTCGCCGTCACCATCTCCTCGTAGGACCCGGCATAGGAGAAGCGCATCGTGTGCCGGCCGTCGACGGGGTCGAAGTCGAGGCCGGGGGTGGCGGCGACGTCGATCTCGGCGAGCATGCGCCGGGCGAAATCCATGCTGTCGTTGGTGAAGCGGGAGACGTCGACATAGGCGTAGAAGGCGCCGTCCATCGGCGAGGCCACGGAAAAGCCGAGCGCCGGCAGGCGTTCGGCGAGAAGGTCGCGGTTGCGGCGGTAGGCGTCGCGGTGGGCGTCGAGCTCCTCCGTCGCGCCGAGCGCGGCCTCCGCCGCGATCTGCGATAGTTCCGGCGCGGAGATGTAGAGGCTCTGGGCGATGCGCTCGACCGGGCGCACCAAAGCGTCCGGCAGCACCATCCAGCCGACGCGCCAGCCGGTCATGCAATGGTATTTGGAGAAGGAGTTGATGACGACGGCGTCCGCGCCGAACTCCAGCGCCGTCGCCTCCTCGCCGACGAAGGCGAGGCCGTGGTAGATCTCGTCGGAGATGAAGGCGACGCCGTTGTCGCGGCACCAGGCGGAAAGCGCCGCGAGGTCTTGCCGGCCGGTCACGGTGCCGGTCGGGTTGGCGGGGCTTGCGAGCAGCACGCCGTCGATGCGGCCGTGCTCGGCGGCCGCCGCCTCGAGGGCGGCGGGCGCCAGCGTGAAGCCGTTGTCGCGGCTCACCTCGATCTCCACCGTCTCGATGCCGAGGGCGGCGAGGATGTTGCGGTAGGCCGGATAGCCGGGCCGCGCGATCGCCACCCGGTCGCCGGCGTCGAAGAGGGCGAGGAAGGCGAGGTTGAAGCCGGCCGACGAGCCGGTGGTGACGGCGATGCGGGCCGGATCGACGGAGACGCCGTGCCGGTCGCGGTAGAAACCGGCGATCGCCCTGCGCAGCGACGGCAGGCCGAGCGAATCGGTGTAGCCGATCCGGCCCGTATCGAGCGCCGCACGCGCGGCGGCGAGCGCCGCCTTCGGCGCGGGATGCACCGGCTGGCCGACCGCCATGGAGATCACCGGCCTGCCGGCGGCACGCCGCCGCGTCGCCTCCGCCAGCACGTCCATGGCGTGGAAGGGTTCGACGGCGCCGCGTCGGGAGAGTTTCATGGGCTTCGCTCCGCTTGCAGGAAGCCTCCTCCTAGCGCCAACGCTCCCCCGTTCACAATCCCGCGAGGGCCGAAAATCCGCCGCTTTTGCCCTGTCCTTTCCGCCGGAGCGTCCCTAAGCTCGTCCTTGACGCCGCGCGCGGGACATGACAATCGGGCGCGAAACGCCTCACCGAGGGAACGGAAACGGACATGACATTCAGGACTTCGCTGGCGGCCTCCGTCGCGCTCGGCATCGCATTCGCAGCCCCCCTCCCCGCGCTCGCCCTCGACGACGCCCAGAAGAAGGAATTCGGCGCGTTCATCCGCGAATACCTGCTCGAGAACCCCGAAATCCTCCTCGACGTGCAGGAGGCGCTGCAGCGCAAGCAGCAGGAGGCACAGCAGGTGAAGGCCGTCCAGGCGATCACCGACAACGAGACGGCGATCTTCTCCTCCGACCACGACATCGCGCTCGGCAATCCGGACGGCGACGTCACCGTGGTCGAGTTCTTCGACTACAATTGCGGCTACTGCCGCCGCGCGCTTTCCGACATGGACGCGATCATCGCCTCCGACAAGAACGTGCGCTTCGTGCTGAAGGAACTGCCGATCCTCGGTCCCGATTCGCTCGCCGCCCACAAGGTGAGCGCCGCCGTGCGCGATCTCGCGCCGGAAAAATACGGCGACTTCCACCGCAAGCTGCTCGGCAGCGACGGCCGGGCGACCGAGGAGAGCGCCATCGCGGTCGCCGTCGAGCTCGGCCTCAAGGAGGAGGACATCCGCAAGACGATGGCCGACAAGCCGCACGACGACGCCGTGCGCGAGGCCTATTCACTCGCCAACGACCTCGGCATCACCGGCACGCCCTCCTACGTGATCGCCCGCGAGACGGTGTTCGGCGCCGTCGGCGCGGACGACCTGGAGGCGAAGATCGCCAACGTGCGCTCCTGCGGCAAGGCGACCTGCTGAGCCGCCATCTTCCTGCCATATCGCCGGTGTTCAGCCTCCGCGGCTTGTGGACAGCGGACCCATGGACCCGCGCCTTGCGCCCGCTTGGGGCTTTCCCTGCGGGAATCGCCGGTCTATAGGTACTCGTCCATCCAGCATGCGGACTTTCGAATGGCATCCACCTTCTTCGTGCTCAACGGCCCCAACCTGAACGCACTCGGCAAACGCGAGCCCGGCATCTATGGCGGGCAGACGCTCGCCGATATCGAGGCGCTCTGCCGGGCCGAGGGCGAGCGGCTGGGCTTTGCCGTCGATTTCCGCCAGTCCAATCACGAAGGCGATCTGGTCGACTGGATCCACGAGGCCGGCGACACCGCCGCCGGCATCGCCATCAACGCCGGCGCCTACACGCATACGTCCGTGGCGCTGCACGACGCCATCCGCGCCATAAGGATCCCCGTCGTGGAGCTGCACCTTTCCAACGTGCACGCCCGCGAGGAATTCCGCCACAGGTCGATGATCGCCCCCGCCGTCAAGGGCGTCATCTGCGGCTTCGGCGCGACGAGCTACATCCTGGCGCTCAACGCGCTTTCATCCATAACGACATAACAACAAGACCCCGAGGCTCACTTCCATGGCTGACAAGAAACAAGGCATCGATCAGGCCCTGATCCGCGATCTCGCCAACATCCTCAACGAGACCGACCTGACCGAGATCGAAGTGGAGCAGGACGACCTGCGCATCCGCGTCTCGCGCGCCGGAACGCCGCAATACGTGCAGGCGCCGGTCGCCCCGCCGGCCGCTGCGCAGTTTGCGGCCGCGCCCGCGGCCGCCGCCGCAGCGCCCGTCGCCGACGCCCGCTCCAACAAGAACGCCGTGACGGCGCCGATGGTGGGCACCGCCTATCTCTCGCCCGCTCCGGGTGCGCGCCCCTTCGTCGAGGTCGGCTCCACGGTCAAGGAAGGCCAGACGATCCTCATCATCGAGGCCATGAAGACGATGAACCAGATCCCGGCGCCGCGCTCCGGCAAGGTGACGGAGATCCTCGTCGGGGATGCCGCGCCGGTCGAATACGGCGAGCCGCTGGTCATCATCGAATAAGGCGGGCCAGATGATCTCCAAAATCCTGATTGCCAATCGCGGCGAGATCGCGCTCCGGGTCCTTCGGGCCTGCAAGGAGCTGGGCATCGCCACGGTTGCCGTGCATTCGACGGCGGATGCCGACGCCATGCACGTCCGCCTCGCCGACGAGAGCGTGTGCATCGGCCCGCCGCCCTCGCGCGACAGCTACCTCAACATCCACCAGATCGTCGCGGCCTGCGAGATCACCGGCGCCGACGCCGTGCATCCGGGCTACGGCTTCCTGTCGGAGAACGCCAAATTCGCGGAGATCCTCGACGCGCACGGAATCACCTTCATCGGCCCGACGGCGGAGCACATCCGCATCATGGGCGACAAGATCACCGCCAAGAAGACGGCCGAAGAGCTCGGCATCCCGGTCGTGCCCGGTTCCGACGGCGAGGTGAAGCCGGACAACGCGCTCGAAGTCGCCCGCAAGATCGGCTTCCCGGTGCTGATCAAGGCCACCGCCGGCGGCGGCGGACGTGGTATGAAGGTGGCGAAGACCGAGGCCGATCTCGACGAGGCGGTCTCCACCGCCCGTTCCGAGGCGCTCGCCGCCTTCGGCAACGACGCCGTCTACATGGAGAAGTATCTCGGCAAGCCGCGCCACATCGAGGTGCAGGTGGTCGGCGACGGCGAAGGCGACGCCATCCATCTCGGCGAGCGCGACTGCTCCTTGCAGCGCCGCCACCAGAAGGTCTGGGAGGAGGCGAACTCGCCCGCCCTCAACGTCGAGCAGCGCATGAAGATCGGCAAGATCTGCGCCGACGCGATGAAGAAGCTGAAATACCGCGGCGCCGGCACGATCGAGTTCCTCTACGAGAACGGCGAGTTCTATTTCATCGAGATGAACACGCGCCTGCAGGTCGAGCATCCGATCACCGAGGCGATCACCGGCATCGACCTCGTGCACGAGCAGATCCGCGTCGCCTCCGGCGCCGGCCTTTCCGTGCGGCAGGAGGACGTCGTCTTCTCCGGCCACGCCATCGAGTGCCGCATCAATGCCGAGGACCCGCGCACCTTCGTGCCCTCGCCCGGCACGATCACGCATTTCCATGCGCCGGGCGGGCTCGGCGTGCGCGTCGATTCGGGCGCCTATCAGGGCTACCGCATCCCGCCCTACTACGACAGCCTGATCGGCAAGCTGATCGTGCACGGGCGCACGCGCGTGGAATGCATGATGCGGCTGCGCCGGGTCCTTGACGAGTTCGTCATCGACGGCATCAAGACGACGCTGCCGCTGTTCCAGGACCTGATCGGCAACCAGGACATCGCCAACGGCGACTACGACATCCACTGGCTGGAGGATTATCTGGCCAAGACCGACGCCTGAGGAGGCGCCGGTCGCCATGGCGGGACGGCGCAGCCGGAACACCGAGATCACGCCGGAGCTGCTGCTGCGCGCCTATTCCATCGGCCTCTTCCCGATGGCCGATTCGGCGGACGACCCGGAGCTCTTCTGGGTCGAGCCGGACATGCGCGGCATCATCCCGCTCGACACCTTCCACGTCCCGCGCAGCCTGGCGAAGACCATCCGCAGAAAACCCTTCGACATCCGCTTCGACACCGCTTTCGACACGGTGATCGCGGCCTGCGCCGAGCCCGCGCCCGGCCGGCCGACGACCTGGATCAACGGCAAGATCCGCGCGCTCTATTCGACGCTGCACCGCATGGGCCATGCCCATTCGGTCGAGGCCTGGGCGGGGGACGAACTGGTCGGCGGGCTCTACGGCGTGTCGCTCGGCGCCGCCTTCTTCGGCGAGAGCATGTTCTCGCGCCGCACCGACGCCTCGAAGATCTGCCTCGTGCACCTGGTGGAGCGGCTGAAGGCGAACGGTTTCCGGCTGCTCGACACGCAGTTCACGACGGAGCACCTGAAGACCTTCGGCGCGATCGACGTGCCGAAGGCGGACTACGAGGACATGCTGGCGCGGGCCGTGGCCTCGCCGCATCTGCCGTTCTGAGCGTGTGAAGGCCCCTCATCCGGCTGCCGCCACCTTCTCCCCGCTTGCGGGGAGAAGGGGATGTGGCGAGGGTTTCCTGATTTGGGAAAACATTACGGCAAAGTCCCTTCGTCCCGCTTGCGGGGAGAAGGTGGCGGCAGCCGGATGAGGGGCAATCAAACCCTTATTCGTTTTCCGGCGGCGGCACGTCGGACTTCGCCTTGCACTCGATCAGCCAGACGTCGTAGACGGGGTGCTCGACGGCGTTGAGGCCGGGGCTGTCGGCGAACATCCAGCCCGTGAAGATGCGGCGGATCTTCCGGTCGAGCGTGATCTCGTCGACCTCGACGAAGGTCGTCACCTTCTGCGCCTCGGTCTCGTCGCGGCTGTAGCAGACGCGCGGCGTCACCTGCAGCGCGCCGAACTGCACGGTCTCGCCGATATAGACGTCGAAATTGGTGATGCGGCCGGTGATCTTGTCGATGCCGGAGAAGACGGCGACGGGATTTTCGATCCGCGCGGCATGGGCGGAGCCCGCAAGCGCCGCGAGCGCGAGACAGGCCGCCGGAAGAAGCCGCCGTCCGGCCGTCGCCGAGAAAATCCCAAATGTCATGAAGCCGTCTCCTGCGATCCGTGTCCGGCACGCGGCCGGCGCCCTCGGGCTACCGGCGAATTGTGGCCAAATCGGTGTCTTTCGTTTCACGCAATTGCGGACGCAAGACCGCTTCGCACCTTTGCCGGAATCGCTTCAGCCGCCGGGCGTCCAGGCGTCGTAGTCGCCCGTCACGCGCGGGCGCTCGCCGGCGGCGGCGATCGAGCCCGGCGGGCGGTAGGCCTGCGCCGTGCCGGTCGGGTTCGGGCGGTGCGGCTTCTGCCATTCGCGGGCCTTGTAGGCCTCGTCGGCGGGCGAGACGTCGGTGCGGTGATGCATCCAGCCGTGCCAGCCCGGCGGGATCTTCGAGGCCTCGGCATAGCCGTTGTAGATCACCCAGCGGCGGGTGCGGCCCTCGGAATCCTTGCCGCCCTGATAGTAGACGTTGCCGAATTCGTCCTCGCCGACCTTGGTGCCGACGCGCCAGGTGTGGAAGCGGGTGCCGATCGTCTGACCGTTCCACCAGGTGAAGATCTGCTTGAGAAGGTTCATGGATGTCGTCCTTGCAGGGGACCGATGGTCGTTTCCGCTTATGGCGCGCAAGCACCGGAATGTCCAGAGATTCCCGCAGCTTCCCCGGGGCTTTTCGCCGCGCTCAGCCGCCGAGCGGCTTTTCGTAGACGTGGAGCGGCAGGCCGGAGACGATGTCCACCGTATGCCGCGTCTCGCCCACCCTGACGAAGCCGTGCGCCGTATAGAAGGCGATCGCCGCGGCGTTGCGCGGATCGACCTCGAGCTGCATGGCGGTGGCGTCGGGAAAGCAGGTCTCCAGCTCGGCGAAGAGGTCGCGGCCGATGCCTTGGCGCTGGTGGCGCGGCAGGACGTAGAGCTGGTGCAGGAGCGCCAGCGTCGGCCGCTCCTTCGACAGCGCCGCATAGCCCATGCCGGCAAGCGTGCGGCCGTCGTCGGCGACGACGAACTCGCTGTCCCTGCGTTCGAGCCGCGCCTTCAAGGCCGGCACCGAATGCCAGCGCGCCGAGACCTCGGCGACCGTGTCGGCGCCGTAGAGCGCGTCGAAGGACGCGTGCCACGTCTCGGTAAGCAGCGCGCTGACGGCCGCGAGATCCCGCTCCGAGGCCGTGCGGACGAAGAACACGGGAAGCTCCTTTCCTTTCGATGCAATTCCGGACGGAAAACCGCTTCGCACTTTTCCTGGAATTGCGTCAGTCTTCCAACCCGAGCTTCGCCTTGACGAGCGCCTGCACGGCCTGCGGGTTGGCCTTGCCACCGGTCGCCTTCATCACCTGGCCGACGAACCAGCCGGCGAGGTTGGGCTTGGCCTTGACCTTCTCGACCTGGTCCGGGTTGGCGGCGATGATCTCGTCGACGGCCTTCTCGATGGCCCCGGTGTCCGTCACCTGCTTGAGGCCCCGCGCCTCGACGATCCCGGAGGGCTTCCCGCCCTCGTTCCAGACGATCTCGAAGAGGTCCTTGGCGATCTTGCCCGAGATCGTGCCGTCCTTGATGAGGTCGATGATCTCGCCGAGCTGGGCGGGCGAAACCGGAGTCTCCTCAATGGCTTTGCCGGCCTTGTTCAAGGCGCCCATGAGGTCGTTGATGACCCAGTTCGCCGCCGCCTTGCCGTCGCGGCCGGCCGCCAGCGCCTCGAAATAGTCGGCGATCGCCTTTTCCGAGACGAGCACGGAGGCGTCGTAGACCGAGAGGCCGAGCTCGCGGATGAAGCGCTCCTTCTTGTCGTCCGGCAGCTCCGGCAGGTGTGCTGCAAGCTCCGCGACGAAAGCGTCGTCGAATTCGAGCGGCAGGAGGTCCGGATCGGGGAAATAGCGGTAGTCGTGCGCGTCCTCCTTGGAACGCATGGAGCGGGTCTCGCCCTTGTTGGGGTCGAAGAGGCGCGTCTCCTGGTCGATGACGCCGCCGTCTTCCAGGATGCCGATCTGGCGGCGGGCCTCGTATTCGATCGCCTGGCCGATGAAGCGGATGGAGTTGACGTTCTTGATCTCGCAGCGCGTGCCGAAGGGCTCGCCCGGCCGGCGCACGGAGACGTTGACGTCGGCGCGCATCGAGCCCTCGTCCATGTTGCCGTCGCAGGTGCCGAGGTAGCGCACGATCGAGCGCAGCTTCGTCATGTAGGCCTTGGCCTCGTCGGAGGAGCGCATGTCCGGCTTGGAGACGATCTCCATCAGCGCCACGCCCGAGCGGTTGAGGTCGACATAGGACATGGTCGGATGCTGGTCGTGCATCGACTTGCCGGCGTCCTGCTCCAGGTGCAGGCGCTCGATGCCGATCTCGATGTCCTCGAAATTGCCCTGCCGGTCGGGGCCGAGCGAGATGACGATCTTGCCCTCCCCGACGATCGGGTCCTTGTACTGCGAGATCTGGTAGCCCTGCGGCAGGTCCGGGTAGAAATAGTTCTTGCGGTCGAAGACCGAGCGCTTGTTGATCTGCGCTTTCAGGCCAAGGCCGGTGCGGACCGCCTGGCGCACGCACTCGATGTTGATGACCGGCAGCATGCCCGGCATTGCCGCGTCGACCAGCGAGACGTTAGCGTTCGGCGCCTTGCCGAATTCCGTCGAGGCGCCGGAGAACAGCTTGGACCGGGACAGCACCTGGGCGTGCACCTCCATGCCGACGATCACCTCCCACTCGCCGGTGGCGCCGGGGATCAAGCGTTTCGGATCGGGGGTGCGGACGTCGACGATGGTCATGGGATGCTCGTTGGAAAAGCTTCGGATTTGCCTGTCTCGGTAGAACATATGGCCCGCCCGTGCAAGGCTTCGGGGCGAAGCATTGACCGCCCTGCCCGCCTGCGCCTATGAAGGCATGTCCTTCATGGAGTCTGGATGTCACACCAGTCGGAGACCCGCTGAGGACCCTGCCCGCATCCTTTTGCGCGCGGGGTCGGAAAAACGATGAACCCTGCCACCCCCGGGTGGCGGACCGTTTTTTCGCGTTCATGCGAACGCCAGACAGGTTTCCGGAACAATGGACATCTCACGCGCGGAACAGCGCATTCTCCACCTGCTCGCCCAGGGCGGCAGGATCGACATCGAAAGGGGCGAGAACCGCAGGATCGTCGCCGTCGCCTGCATCACGCGGGACGGCTGGCGCACGGGCGGGCTGGACATCCCGCTCTTCCGCAAGCTGAAGCGGCGCGGCTGCATCGCCTCCAGCGGGGGCAGGCCCTATCGCATCACCGGCCGCGGGCTGGAGCTCGTCCGCGCCCAGGCCGACAACCGCTGACCGCTTCGGGAGGGGGCGGCGCGCCCGCCTCCTCTCAGAAGCCGCCCGGCCCGTATCCGAGCGGTTCGTCGGCGACGAGTTGCTTCCTCAGGCCGACCGATTCGACGTCGCGGTCGAGGCGGGCGGCATAGGCGACCGAGAGCCAGTGCACGCCGTAGCCGCGGTTGCGGAAGAAGCCGACCGCGCGGTCGTTGCGCGCATGGGTCTGGAGGCGCGCGGCCTCGAAGCCGGCGGCGGCGATCTCCGCCTCAAGGGCTGCGACCAGCGCCGTGCCGGCCCCCTGCCGCTGCCGGGCGGGATCGACCCAGAGGTCGGTGATCTCGTCGTCCAGCGCCTCGCGCGCCGCCCAGCCGACGACCGCCCCCGCCTGCTCGGCGACGATCGCCCGCAGCCAGTGCGCGACGAGGAACTGCTGGAAGGCGATGCGGGCGTTCTCGCGCAGCGTCGAGAGGTCGGCAAGGCCCGTCGCGGCCTGCGCCCAGGCCGCCACGCCGATGTCGACGAGCAGCGGGATGTCCTCTTCGCGGGCGTTGCGGACGGTGATCATGGCGGAAGCATCAAAGCACCGTCACGCCGCCGTGGCGAGTGAGACGAATCGAAATGATTGTGGATTGCGCGAGCTACCCCCCTCTGGCCTGCCGGCCAGAGGGGGGGGTATCACAAGCACAATGCCTACCACCACTTCGTCGGCGAGAAGCGGCCGGCGGCCTGCTCGATGACGTGGGCGGTCCTGAAGAGGGTCTCCTCCTCGAAGGGCTTGCCGATGAGCTGGAGGCCGAGCGGCAGGCCCTTATGGTCGAGGCCGGCGGGAACCGACAGGCCCGGCAGGCCGGCCATGTTCACCGTCACCGTGAAGATGTCATTGAGATACATCTTCACCGGATCGGCGGCGAGGTCCTCGTCGGCGATGCCGAAGGCCGACGACGGGGTGGCCGGCGTCAGGATCGCGTCGACACCGGCCTGGAAGGCGAGCTCGAAGTCGCGCTTGATCAGCGTGCGCACCTTCTGCGCCCGGAGGTAATAGGCGTCGTAGTAGCCGGCCGAGAGCACGTAGGTGCCGATCAGGATGCGGCGCTTGACCTCGGTGCCAAAGCCGGCGGCGCGGGTCTTCTCGTACATGTCGACGATGTCCTTGCCGTCGACGCGCAGCCCGTAGCGCACGCCGTCGTAGCGGGCGAGGTTCGAGGAGGCTTCCGCGGGCGCGACGATGTAATAGGCCGGCAGCGCGTATTTCGTGTGCGGCAGGGTGATGTCGACGATCTCCGCGCCGGCGTCCTTCAGCCAGGCGATGCCCTGCTGCCAGAGCGCCTCGATCTCCTCGGGCATGCCGTCGACGCGGTATTCCTTGGGGATGCCGATCTTCATGCCCTTCAGCGACTGGCCGAGTGCCGCCTCGTAGTCCGGCACCGGCAGGTCGACGGAGGTCGTGTCCTTGTCGTCGACGCTCGCCATGGACCTGAGCAGGATCGCCGCGTCGCGCACGTCGCGGGCGATGGGGCCGGCCTGGTCGAGCGAGGAGGCGAAGGCGACGACGCCGAAGCGGGAGCAGCGGCCGTAGGTCGGCTTGATGCCGACGGTGCCGGTGAAGGCGGCGGGCTGGCGGATCGAGCCGCCGGTGTCGGTCGCGGTCGCGCCGGCGCAGAGGAAGGCGGCGACGGCGGCCGCCGAGCCGCCGGAGGAGCCGCCCGGCACTAGGTCGGCATTGGAGCCCTTGGCGCGCCACGGGTTCTTCACGGGGCCGTAATAAGAGGTCTCGTTGGAGGAGCCCATGGCGAACTCGTCCATGTTGAGCTTGCCGAGCATCACCGCGCCGTCGTTCCAGAGGTTCTGCGTGACGGTCGATTCGTAACGCGGCCTGAAGCCGTCGAGGATGTGGCTGCAGGCCTGGGTGTGGACGCCCTCGGTGCCGAACAGGTCCTTGATGCCGAGCGGGATGCCCTCCAGCGCGCCGGCCTTGCCGGCGGCGATGCGGGCGTCGGAGGCCTTCGCCATCGCGCGCGCCTTGTCGGCGGTGACGGTGACATAGGCGTTGATCGCCGGGTTGGCGGCCTCGATCGCGGCGAGATAGGCGTCGGTCAGCTCGGCGGCGGAAAATTCCTTCGCGGCGAGTTTTTCGCGCGCTTCGGCGATGGTGAGGCGGGTCAGGTCGGTCATGGAGGACGTCTTTCGGATACGGGCGGTTCGGACGGCGGGCGGACGGTGTTACTCGACCACCTTGGGAACCAGGAAGAAGTTGCGGTCGGAGGCCGGCGCGTTGGCGACGATGTCGTCGGCCTTGTCGCCGTCGGTGACGGCGTCCTCGCGCTTCTTCATCGCCATCGGCGTGACGGAGGTCATCGGCTCGACGCCCGCGACGTCCACCTCGGACAGTTGCTCGACGAAGCCGAGGATGCCGTTCAGCTCGCCGGTCATGCGGTTTGCCTCTTCCTCGCTGACGGCGATGCGGGCAAGGCGCGCGACGCGCTTCACGGTGGCGATATCTACGGACATGGGGCGTCTCCGGTCAGAAATACCCCTCCGCTATACTGACCAAGCCGGAGGGGCGCAACCGGGTGCAGGCCCGGTTTGCGCGTGCTGTCCGGATTTCAGCGCACGACGACGTCGCCGACGCGCGGAACCTCCACAATCGAGGACTGGCCGTCCATGGCGGCGAGGAAGGTGTCGGCGGTCTTCTCGATGATGCCGAAGGAGCCGTAGTGGCAGGGGATCACCGTCGAGAACTGGAAGAAGCGGCGGCAGGCGAGTGCCGCCACCGCGCCGCCCATGGTGAAGCGGTCGCCGATCGGCACGAGGCCGATGTCGGGCTGGTGCAGCTCGTTGATGAGGCCCATGTCGGAGAAGATGTCGGTGTCGCCCATGTGGTAGAGCGTCGGCTCGTCCTCGACATGCAGCACGAGGCCGTTGGCGTTGCCGAGCGAATGGGAGACGCCGTCCTCGGTGATCTGCGCGGAGGAATGGAGCGCGTTGACGAAGGTGACGGAGAAGCCGTCGTAATGCACGGTGCCGCCGGTATTGCCCATGTCGACGGTGCCGACGCCCTTCGAGCCGAGCCAAGCGGCGAGATCAGCGTTCGCCAGCACCGTCGCGCCCGTCTCCCTGGCGATGGCGATCGTGTCGCCGACGTGGTCGCCGTGGCCATGGGTCAGGAGGACGTGGGTGAGGCCCGCCGCGGCGTCCTTACGGGTCGATTCGTCGAAGGCGGGGTTTCCGGTGAAGAACGGGTCGATGAGGATCCTCGCCTTCGCCGTCTCGATGCGGAAGGCGGAATGGCCGAGCCAGGTGATTTTCATGCTTGTTCTCCCGTTTGGTCCTTTGGCGCGATATAGAAGCGGCGAAGGCCGTTTCCATCCGTCGTGGGATCGTTATAAGCGGCTAATGTCCCAGCTTGAAGGAGCCGCCATGAGCGACGACGACTATATCTACGACGAAGCGACCGGCGAATGGCGGCCGGCCTCCGAAATCGCGGCGGAAAAGGCCGCTGCCAACGTCGTGCACGACGCGGCCGGCAACGTGCTCGCCGACGGCGATTCGGTCGTGCTGGTGAAGGATCTCAAGGTGAAGGGCGCCGGGCAGACGCTGAAGCAGGGCACCGTGATCCGCTCGATCCGCCTCACCGACAATCCGGAGGAGATCGACTGCCGGCACGAGACCATCAAGGGGCTGGTGCTGCGCACGGAATTCGTCCGCAAGCGCTGAGGGGATCTCCATGGCGACACTGACGCTGGAAGAGCTTTCGCAAACCCTCCTGCCCGGCCAGCCGGTCGCCGGCCTCGACCTCGGCACCAAGACCATCGGGCTTGCCGTCTCCGACCTCGGCCGGAGGCTCGCCACGCCACGGCCGGTGCTGAAGCGGGTGAAGTTCACGCAGGACGCCGAGACGCTGCTTTCCTTCGCCGCGAAGGAGAAGGTCGCCGCCTTCGTCATCGGCCTGCCCGTCAACATGGACGGCTCGTCCGGCCCGCGCGTGCAGGCGACGCGCGCCTTCGTGCGCACGATGGCGGAGAAGACGGACATACCCTTCGTCTACTGGGACGAGCGGCTGTCGACGGTGGCGGCGGAGCGCACGCTGATCGAGATGGACGTGTCGCGCAGGAAGCGGGCGGAGCGGATCGATTCGGCCGCCGCCGCTTTCATCCTTCAGGGCGCGCTCGACAGGCTCTCGTCGCTGGCGAGGGCCTCGGAGGCCTGACGGCGCGCCTGCCACCAGGCGGCGATCCGGCGGCGGCGGCGGAAGGCCATGAGCGCGAGCACCAGGAAGCTGTCGAAGACGATGGCGCGGGCGACGAGCGGCGGCAGGTCCTCCGGCGGGATGCCGAGGATATGGCCGTAGATCTGGAACACCAGGTCATGGGCGTCGCGCGTCAGCATGAAGAAGCCGAAGCTCATGTCGTAGTAGGAAAGCCCGTACCAGCCGCCGAGGAGCGCCACGGGCATCGCCCAGAGGGACAGGAACCACTTCATGCCGCTCTCCTCCGCATGGTGAGCAGAAGGTCGCCGGCAACGAAGACCGTCTCGCTCGCGACGACGCCCGCCAGAAGCACCGCAAGCGGCACGGCGATGTCGAGCGCCAGAGAGGCAAATAGGGTCGTCATGACCAAAATCCAGGCCGTCCTGGCCATAGGGCACTCGCTGCATGGTTAACGAAACATGAAGCGCAACTTGGCCCGTTAACCCTTCCTCCGCAACGTAAACCCTTTGTTAAGGTTAATATCCACCGTCAGGCGAGCCTTCGACGGGGACTGGGGGATTCAGGAAATGCAGCGCCGCCGTTCCCTTCTCCCCGCCGGGGAGACGGGGCGAGAAGCACGCTTGTAATTCCACGCGCGATAGCTACCGCGCCGGCGGATAGAGCAGGTCGACGATGTAGGCCGAATCGAAGCGCGAATCGAGCATGCCGTAGGTGGCGCGCCAGCCCGACGCGAGCCGCGTCTCGAGGAAGGCGTCGGCCACCCTGCCCGCCCCGGCCCGGTAGAGCTCGGCGGCGGCGGCGGCGAGCGCGAGCTGCTCGACCAGCAGGCGCGCCGCCCCCTCGTCGCGCTCGCAGAGCGAAAGGGCGGCGCGCAGCACCTCGACCGTCTTGCGGCCGGCCGGGCCGAGATCGCGGGCGAGCGCTGCAAACAGGATCTCGAACAGATCCTTGCCGTGGCCGAGCACGCGCAGCACGTCGAGCGCCATGACGTTGCCGGAACCCTCCCAGATCGCGTTGACCGGGGCCTCGCGGTAGTGGCGGGCGATCGGCCGTTCCTCGACGTAGCCGCTGCCGCCGATGCACTCCATCGCCTCGTAGATGAGGGCGGGCGCGATCTTGCAGCACCAGTATTTCGTGACGGGCGTCATGACGCGGGCGTAGGCCGCGTCCTCGGCGCTGTCGCGCGCCTTGTCGAAGGCCTCGGCGAGGCGGAAGGCGAGCGCCGTGGCGCCGGCCACGTCGAGCGCCATGTCGGCGAGCACGCGCGTCATGATCGGCTGGGCGACGAGCGGCTTGCCGAAGACGTTCCGGCCGCGCGTGTGGTGCACGGCTTCAGCGAGCGAGGCGCGCATGATGCCGGCCGAGGCCAGCGCGCAGTCGAGCCGCGTCAGCGTCACCATGTCGAGGATGGTGCGGATGCCGGCGTCCGGCGCGCCGAGCAGGAAGCCGAAGGTGTCGGAGAACTCCACTTCCGAGGAGGCGTTCGAGCGGTTGCCGATCTTGTCCTTGAGGCGCTGGAAGCGCAGGCCGTTGGTCGAGCCGTCCTCCAGGAGGCGCGGCACGAGGAAACAGCCCATGCCCTCGCGCGTCTTCGCCAGCATGACGAAGCCGTCGCTCATCGGCGCCGACATGAACCACTTGTGGCCCGAAAGGCGATAGATGCCCTCGCCGACGCGCTCGGCCGTCGAGGTATTGGCGCGGACGTCCGTGCCGCCCTGCTTTTCCGTCATGCCCATGCCGATGGTGACGGCGCTCTTCTGCATGGCCGGCTTGTTGGTCGAATCGTATTTGCGCGACAGGATCTTGCCGCCCCATTCGCGCTGCACCTGCGGCGAGGCGGAAAGGGCGGCGACCGAGGCGCTGGTCATCGTCAGCGGGCAGAGATGGCCGCTTTCGAGCTGGGCCGTCAGGTAGAAGCGCACGGCGCGGGCCTTGTGCGCCCTGCCCTTCTCGTCGGCGACGGTCTCCCACAGCGAGGAATGCAGGCCGCTTGCCATCGAGCGGCGCATCAGCGCATGCCAGGCGGGATGGAAATCGACGACGTCGATGCGCTCGCCGCGCGGCCCGTGGGTGCGCAGCTCCGGCACGCCGTGGTTGGCCATGCGGGCGAGCTCCTGCGCCTCCGGCGAGGTGACGTAGCGGCCGATGGCGTCGAACTCGTCGCGCAGCGCCTTCGGCATCGCGTCTGTGGCGTCGACCAGCAGCGGGTCGGAGCGGTAGGCGTTGATGCCCGACCAGAGCGGCGGCTGGTTGAGATCGGCGAGTTTCTGTTCGGTGCGTGCGTCGCGAGTCATGGAGGGGTTCTAGCCCAGTTCCGGAGCGGACGAAACGGGGGGACGCGGGCGGCCTCAGAAAAGCGTGGGAATGCGGCGAAAGGCCCGTCTTTTCCTTGCCGGGGCGGGAGCGAGGCTCTAAGGAAAGCCCGCATATCCACGACAGTTGAGGCGGAGCCCCATGGACCTCTTTCCGCATCGCCACCTCCTCGGCATCAAGGGCCTGACCGAGCAGGACATCACGCTCCTGCTCGACCGGGCCGACGAGGCCGTGAAGATCTCCCGCCAGCGCGAGAAGAAGACCTCGACGCTGCGCGGCCTCACCCAGATCAACCTGTTCTTCGAGGCCTCGACGCGCACGCAATCCTCCTTCGAGCTCGCCGGAAAGCGTCTCGGCGCGGACGTGATGAACATGTCGGTCGGCAATTCCTCGGTGAAGAAGGGCGAGACGCTGATCGACACGGCGATGACGCTGAACGCCATGCACCCCGACGTTCTGGTGGTGCGCCACTCCTCCGCCGGGGCCGCCGCCCTGCTCGCCCAAAAGGTCTCCTGCGCGGTGGTGAACGCCGGCGACGGCCAGCACGAGCATCCGACCCAGGCGCTGCTCGACGCGCTGACGATCCGCCGGGCCCGGGGCAAGCTCTCGCGCATCATCGTGGCGATCTGCGGCGACGTCTTGCATTCGCGCGTCGCCCGCTCGAACATCCTGCTGCTCAACGCCATGGGCGCGCGCGTGCGCGTCGTCGCGCCGCCGACGCTGCTCCCCTCCGGCATCGCCGAGATGGGCGCCGAGGTCTACCACTCGATGGCTGAGGGGCTGAAGGACGCCGACGTGGTGATGATGCTGCGCCTGCAGCGCGAGCGCATGTCCGGCGCCTTCGTGCCCTCGGTGCGCGAATATTTCCACTATTACGGCCTCGACGCGGAGAAGCTGAAAGCGGCGAAGGCGGATGCGCTGGTCATGCATCCCGGCCCGATGAACCGCGGCGTCGAGATCGCCTCGGAGATCGCCGACGGGCCGCAGAGCGTGATCGAGCAGCAGGTCGAGATGGGGGTCGCCGTGCGCATGGCCGTGATGGAAACGCTTCTTCTCTCGCAGAACCGGGAGCCCCGCGCATGAGCCGCACGACCGTCATCCAGAACGTCCGCATCCTCGACCCGTCGCGCAACGTCGATGAAAAGGGCGCCATCGTCGTCGAGAACGGCCGGATCGCCGCCGCGGGCGCCGGCGCGCTGAACCAGGGCGCGCCGGAAGGGGCCGAGGTGGTCGACGGACGCGGGCTGATCGCCGCGCCGGGCCTCGTCGACGCGCGCGTCTTCGTCGGCGAGCCGGGCGGCGAGCATCGCGAGACGATCGAATCGGCCGCGCGCGCCGCGGCGGCGGGCGGCGTCACCTCCTTCATCATGATGCCGGACACCGATCCGGTCATCGACGACGTGGCGCTGGTCGAGTTCGTGCTGAAGACGGCGCGCGACAAGGCGGTCGTCAACATCCATCCGGCCGCAGCGCTGACCAAGGGTCTCGCCGGCGAGGAGATGACGGAATTCGGCCTGCTCAAGGAGGCCGGCGCCGTCGCCTTCACCAACGGCCGCCACCCCGTGCACAACGCGCAGGTGCTGCGCCGCGCCATGACCTATGCCCGCACCTTCGGCGGCGTCATCGCGCTGGAGACGCGCGACAAGCACCTCGGCGCCGGCGGCGTCATGAACGAAGGGCTGCTTGCAAGCTGGCTCGGCCTCTCCGGCACGCCGCGCGAGGCGGAGCTGATCCCGCTCGAACGGGATCTCCGCATCGCCGGCCTGACCACGGCCGCCTACCATGCCGCGCAGATCTCCGTGCCGGAATCGGCGGACGCCATCGAGATCGCCCGGGCGCGCGGGGCGAACGTCACCTGCGGCATCTCGATCAACCACCTGACGCTGAACGAGAACGACATCGGCGAGTACCGCACCTTCTTCAAGCTCTCGCCGCCCTTGCGCGGCGAGGACGACCGCAAGGCGATGGTCGACGCATTGGCGAAGGGGACGATCGACATCATCGTCTCCTCGCACGACCCGCAGGACGTCGACACCAAGCGCCTGCCCTTCGCCGACGCCGCCGACGGGGCGATCGGGCTGGAGACGATGCTCGCCGCGGCACTCCGCCTGCACCACAGCGGCGAGGTGCCCTTGATGCGGCTCGTCGATGCGCTGTCGACGCGGCCCGCAAAGATCTTCGGTCTCGACGCCGGCACGCTCGCGCCGGGGGCTGCGGCCGACATCGTGCTGATCGATCCCGACGAGCCATGGCTTGCGACGCGCGACACCTTCGTCTCGCGCTCGAAGAACACCGCCTTCGAGGATGCCCGCTTTACGGGGCGTGCCGTCAGCACCTATGTTGCCGGCAAGCGGGTGCATTCGCTGGGGTAGGCCTGTCGGGCCGCCTTCTTCCCGAGGGAGAAGGGGAATACCGTCAGCGCCGCATTTCCCTTCTCCCTCGGGGAGAAGGTGCCGGCAGGCGGATGAGGGGCGCTGCGGCGGATGAGCTGGAAGACGAACTGGGGGAACTGACGTGTCCGAAATCCTCACCTGGCAGCCCGGCGCGCTGGCGACGCTTGCCGCCCTCGTCTTCGGCTACCTCCTCGGCTCCATCCCGTTCGGCCTCGTCCTGACGCGGCTCGCCGGCCTCGGCGACGTGCGCAAGATCGGCTCGGGCAATATCGGCGCGACCAACGTGCTGCGCACCGGCAACAGGAAGCTCGCCGCCGCGACGCTGCTGCTCGACGCGCTGAAGGGCACGGCGGCCGCCGCGATCGCCGCGCGCGTCTCGCCCGACCTCGGCCTCGCGGCGGGCTTCGCCACCTTCCTCGGCCACCTCTTCCCGGTCTGGCTCGGCTTCAAGGGCGGCAAGGGGGTCGCCACCTATGTCGGCGTGCTGCTCGGGCTGGTGCCGGTGGTGGTGCCCGTCTTCGCCGCCGTCTGGGGCGCGGTCGCCTGGCTCAGCCGCTATTCGTCCCTGTCCGCCCTGGTTGCAACGGCTGCCTCACCGGTTGTATTGTGGTTTCTCGGTCACGAGAAGGCGGCGCTCGTCTTCGCGCTCCTGACCGTAATCACCTGGTGGAAGCACCGGGCGAACATAACCCGCCTTCTCGGCGGCACCGAGAGCAGGATCGGCGACAAGGGATAGCGATGACCGACGGCGCAAGGAAACAGGGAATTGCGCTTTCGGAACGACAACGGATCGCCTGGCTGCGCCTGATCCGCAGCGACAATGTCGGGCCGGTCACCTTCCGCGACCTCATTAACCATTTCGGCAGCGCCGAGACGGCGCTCACGATGCTGCCCGAGCTCTCCCGCCGCGGCGGCGCGGCGCGCGCCATCCGCGTGGCCAGCATGGCCGATGCCGAGCGCGAGCTGGAGGTCGCCCGCCGGCACGGCGCCGCCTTCGTCGGCATCGGCGAGCCGGACTATCCGCCGCTGCTGCGCCAGATCTACGGCGCGCCGCCGCTCCTTGCCGTCATGGGCAACCGCGCGGTCGCGGCCGCACCCGCCGTCGGCATCGTCGGCGCACGCAACGCCTCCGTCTCCGGCATGAAGTTCGCGGGGCTCATCGCCCGCGGCGTCGGCCGCGCCGGCTATGCCACCGTCTCCGGCCTCGCCCGCGGCATCGACACGGCCGCCCACCGCGCCAGCCTCGACACCGGCACGATCGCCGCCATGGCCGGCGGGCTCGACTGCCCCTACCCGCCGGAAAACGCCGACCTTCTCCGGGAGATCGCCGACGGCCAGGGGCTCGCCGTCAGCGAGATGCCGTTCGGCTGGGAGCCGCGCGCCCGCGACTTCCCGCGCCGCAACCGGCTGATCGCCGGCATGGCGCTCGGGCTCGTCGTGGTGGAGGCGGCGACGCGTTCCGGCTCGCTGATCACGGCGCGCAACGCCGCGGATTTCGGCCGGCTCGTCTTCGCCGTGCCGGGCTCGCCGCTCGACCCGCGCTCGGAGGGCACGAACGGGCTCCTGAAGGAGGGGGCGACCATCGTGACGGGGGCGGAAGACGTGCTGGAGGCGCTGCGCCCGCTCGCCGAGCCGGACCTCTTCGTCGCGGCACGCACCGGGGCGGACGAACCGGACGACGGCCCGCCGCCGCTCGCCGCCCTGCCCCCGAGCGAGGACGAGCGGGCGCGCGTCGTCGACGCGCTGAACCTCGTCCCCACCGATATCGACGACATCATCCGCCACACCGGCATCGCCGCGCCGACGGTCTATCTCGTGCTGCTAGAGCTTGATCTTGCCGGGCGCCTTCACCGGCACGCCGGCGGCGCGGTCTCCCGCGCGCCGGACTGACAGCGGCCGCAACCCCGCCTGGATGTCGCCCGCCTCGACATAGGCCATCTCGATCAGGTAGCCCAGCATCTCCGCGCCCTCGTTGTGGGCGACGGTGCGCAACTCCCCGAGCATGTTGCGGACATAGACGATGTTGTCCAGCGTGCCGCTCGGGGATTGGACGGGCATGGCCGATTTCGAATTCATGAGTTGCACCTGCGGTTCGATCGCGCGCGGCGCGCAATTCCATCACGACAAAAACGATACATCCTTTATTTAAAATTGCAACAACTTGCGAAGCTCTCTTTGGTTGTATCGCGTTGCAGAGGCGTTAATTTCACCCCTGCCTCTTGACCGGCGCGCTTTCCCTGTTCATGTCGGGAGCACGAATTTCCGGCGGAACGCGCCTGTTTCGGCCGCCTGCCCCAATGCTGCGGCCCGGCATCAGAGAATTGACGATGAATGTTGTAGTTGTGGAATCGCCCGCCAAGGCCAAGACGATCAACAAGTATCTCGGCCCGGGCTACACGGTGCTCGCCTCCTTCGGCCATGTGCGCGACCTGCCCGCCAAGGACGGCTCCGTGCGTCCCGACGAGGACTTCGAGATGTCCTGGGAGGTCGACGGGGCGTCCGCCAGGCGCATGAAGGACATCGCCGACGCGGTGAAATCCTCCGACGGCCTGATCCTCGCGACCGACCCCGACCGCGAGGGCGAGGCGATCTCCTGGCATGTGCTGGACCTCCTGAAGAAGAAGCGGGTGATCGGCGACAAGCCGGTCAAGCGCGTCGTCTTCAACGCCATCACCAAGGCGGCCGTGCTCGACGCCATGCGCAACCCGCGCGACATCGACATCTCGCTGGTCGACGCGTATCTCGCGCGCCGCGCGCTCGACTATCTCGTCGGCTTCAACCTGTCGCCGGTGCTCTGGCGCAAGCTGCCGGGCGCGCGCTCGGCCGGCCGCGTGCAGTCGGTGGCGCTGCGCCTCGTCTGCGACCGCGAGGCGGAGATCGAGCGCTTCGTCTCGGAGGAATACTGGAACCTCTCGGCGCTGCTGAAGACGCCGCGCGGCGACGTCTTCGAGGCCCGTCTCGTCTCGGCCGAGGGCAAGCGGCTTTCCGGCAAGTCGATCGGCAACGGCGAGGAGGCGAACCGCCTCAAGGCGCTGCTCGAAGGCGCCGCCTACCGCGTCGAGAGCGTCGAGGCGAAGCCGACGAAGCGCAATCCGGCGCCGCCGTTTACCACCTCCACGCTGCAGCAGGCAGCCTCCTCCAAGCTCGGCTTCTCGGCGTCGCGCACCATGCAGGTGGCGCAGCGGCTCTACGAGGGCATCGACATCGGCGGCGAGACCGTCGGCCTCATCACCTATATGCGAACCGACGGCGTGCAGATGGCGCCCGAGGCGATCGAGGCGGCGCGGCGTGCCGTCGCCGAGCAGTTCGGCCCGCGCTACGTGCCGGAGAAGGCCCGCTTCTACGCCACCAAGGCGAAGAACGCGCAGGAGGCCCACGAGGCGATCCGCCCGACCTCCTTCGACCGCACGCCCGACCAGGTGCGCCGCGCGCTGGACGCCGACCAGCTGAAGCTCTACGACCTCATCTGGAAGCGCGGCATCGCCAGCCAGATGGCGTCGGCCGAGATCGAGCGCACCACCGTCGAGATCGACGCCGACAACGGCGGGCGCAAGGCCGGCCTGCGCGCCACCGGCTCCGTCATCCGCTTCGACGGCTTCATCGCTGCCTACACCGACCAGAAGGAGGACGGCGAGCAGGCCGACGATGGCGACGAGGACGGCCGCCTGCCGGAGATCAACGCGAAGGAGAAGCTCGACAAGGAGAAGGTGAACGCCACCCAGCACTTCACCGAGCCGCCGCCGCGCTATTCCGAAGCCACGCTGATCAAGAAGATGGAGGAGCTCGGCATCGGCCGCCCCTCGACCTACGCCGCGACGCTCGCCACGCTGCGCGACCGCGAATACATCACCATCGACAAGCGCAAGCTGATCCCGGAGGCCAAGGGCCGGCTCGTCACCGCTTTCCTCGAGAGCTTCTTCACCCGCTACGTCGAATACGACTTCACCGCCGACCTGGAGGAGAAGCTCGACAAGATTTCTGCCGGCGAGCTCGACTGGAAGCAGGTGCTGCGCGATTTCTGGAAGGATTTCTTCGCGCAGATCGAGGACACGAAGGAGCTGCGCGTCACCAATGTGCTCGACGCGCTGAACGACGAGCTCGCGCCGCTGATCTTCCCCAAGCGCGAGGACGGCAGCGATCCGCGCGCCTGCCCCTCCTGCGGCACGGGCAAGCTGTCGCTGAAGCTCGGGCGCGGCAGCGGCGCCTTCATCGGCTGCTCGAACTATCCGGAATGCCGCTACACCCGCCCCTTCGGCACCGAGGCGAACGGCGAGGCGCAGGCGGCCGCCGAGCCGCAAAACCTCGGCAAGGACCCGCATACCGGCGAGGAGATCACGCTGCGCACCGGCCGCTTCGGCCCCTATGTCCAGCGCGGCGACGGCAAGGAGGCCAAGCGTGCCAGCCTGCCGAAGGGCTGGGCGCCGGCGAGCATCGACCACGAGAAGGCGGTGGCGCTGCTCTCGCTGCCGCGCGACATCGGCCGGCATCCGGAGACCGGCAAGATGATCTCCGCCGGCATCGGCCGCTACGGCCCCTTCCTGCTGCACGACGGCGGCTATGCCAACCTGGAGACGGTGGAGGACGTGTTCTCGATCGGCCTCAACCGCGCCGTGACGGTCATCGCCGAGAAGAAATCGAAGGGCGGCGGACGCGGCCGTTCGGCGCCGGCGGCGCTGAAGACGCTGGGCGACCATCCCGACGGCGGGCCGGTGACGGTGCGCGACGGGCGCTACGGACCCTATGTCAACTGGGGCAAGGTGAACGCCACGCTGCCCAAGGGGAAGGACGCCGACGGCGTCACCCTGGAGGAGGCGCTGGTGCTGATCGCCGGCAAGGCGGGGAAATCACCCGCCAAGGCCAAGGCCGCGAAGACGACGAAGGCGGCGAAGCCGAAGGCCGCGGCCAAGCCTAAGGCGGCACCGAAGGCGAAAAAGGCTTGAGGCCATGACGAACGGGGCTATCGCAGATAAAGGCAGGCCGGTGCCGCTCTCCTTCTCCCCTTGGGGAGAAGGTGGCCCGAAGGGCCGGATGAGGGGGAAAAGCCCCCTCGGCCGAATCCGCTGCTTGCGCCCCCTCATCCGCCTGCCGGCACCTTCTCCCCGAGGGGAGAAGGGAGAAGACGGCCTGCTCTCGGCACTCCATTGGGGCATCCTGTCATGGTGAAGGAACCGCGCGGCCGGACGGGACACTCGAAACGGACCGGGCGCCCGCCCGACGCCGAGGCGCCGATCATCCACGGCGTCGTGCCGCCGCGCGACGTCCTCCTGCGCTTCATCGCCGACAATCCCGAGCAGGCCTCCAAGCGCGAGATCGCCAAGGCCTTCGGCCTCAAGGGCGAGGCGCGCGTCGAGCTGAAGGCGCTCCTGAAATCCTTCGAGGAGGAGGGTCTCCTCGAAAAGCGGCGCAAGTCGCTCGTGCGGCCCGGCGCGCTGCCGCCGGTCGTCGTGCTCGACATCACCACGCGCGACGTCGACGGCGAGCTGATCGGCCGGCCGGCCGAATGGCTGGACGATGCCGGCGTGGCGCCGGCCGTGACGATCCGCCAGCCGACCGCCGCCCGCAAGGACAAGGCGCCGGTGGCGGGCCTCGGCGACCGGGTGCTGGCGAAGATCTTCCCCGCCAAGGAGCGCGGCGGCCCGGCCTATGCGGGGCGCGTCATCAAGATCCTCGACAAGCGCAGGAATGCCGGCATGGGCGTCTTCCGGGCGCTTGCCGGCGGCGGCGGGCGGATTCTCCCCATCGACCGGCGCGGAGAGGAGATGGAGGTCGACCCGGAGTTCACGGCAGGCGCCGCGGACGGCGACCTCGTCGAGATCGACGTCGTGCGCCTAGGCCGCTACGGCCTGCCGCGCGCGCAGATCAAGGGCGTGATCGGCTCGGTCGCCTCGGAAAAGGCGATCTCGATGATCGCCATCCATTCGCACGGCATCCCCTACATCTTCTCCGACGCCGTCATCCGCGAGGCCGAGGCCGCCGGCCCCGCCTCGATGGCGCATCGCGAGGACTGGCGGGCGCTGCCGCTCATCACCATCGACCCCGCCGACGCCAAGGACCACGACGACGCGGTCCATGCGGAGCCGGACCCCTCGCCCGACAATCCGGGCGGCGTGATCGTCACGGTCGCCATCGCCGACGTCAGCTACTACGTGCGGCCGAAATCGGCGCTCGACCGCGAGGCGCTGAAGCGCGGCAACTCGGTCTATTTCCCCGACCGCGTCGTGCCGATGCTGCCCGAGCGCATCTCCAACGACCTCTGCTCGCTGAAGGAAGGCGTCGACCGGCCGGCGCTCGCCGTGCGCATGGTCTTCTCGAAGGAAGGCCGCAAGGCGAGCCACACCTTCCACCGCATCATGATGAAGAGCGCGGCCAAGCTCTCCTACCAACAGGCGCAGGCGGCGATCGACGGCGCGCCGGACGACAAGACCGCGCCTATCCTGGAAACGATCCTGAAGCCGCTCTGGGAGGCGCACCGCATCCTGACGACCGGCCGCGAGCGCCGCCAGCCGCTCGAGCTCGACATGCCGGAGCGGAAGATCCTGCTCAAGGAGGACGGCACGGTCGACCGGGTCTTCGTGCCGCCGCGGCTCGAGGCGCACAAGCTCATCGAGGAGATGATGATCCAGGCGAACGTCTCGGCCGCCGAGACGCTGGAGAAACGCCGCCAGCCGCTGATCTACCGCGTGCACGACGCGCCCTCGCTCGCCAAGCAGGAGGTGCTGCGCGACTTCCTGCAGACGCTCGACATTTCTCTGCTCAAGGGCGGCAACATGCGCGCCAACCATTTCAACGGCATCCTGTCGAAGGCGAAGGACAAGCCGTTCGAGCAGATGGTCGGCGAGATGGTGCTGCGCTCGCAGAGCCAGGCGATCTACAGCCCGGAGAACATCGGCCATTTCGGCCTCAACCTGATGAAATACGCCCATTTCACCTCGCCGATCCGCCGCTATGCGGACCTGATCGTGCATCGCGCCCTGGTCGGCTCGCTGAAGCTCGGCGAAGGCGGCATCACGCCGGACGAGGAAGGCGCGCTCGACGACATCGCCGCCGAGATCTCCACCTTCGAGCGGCGCGCCATGGCCGCCGAGCGCGACACGGTCGACCGGCTGATCGCCCATCACCTGGCGGGCCGGATCGGCGAGGAATTCGACGGCCGCGTCTCGGGTGTCACGAAATCGGGACTTTTTGTCACCCTGCCGGACTATGGTGCGGACGGATTCGTGCCTATATCTACGCTCGGTCGCGACTACTACATCTACGACGAGGCGCACCAGGCGCTGTCCGGCGAGAAGACCGGGCTCGGCTACCGCCTCGGCGATGCGGTGCGGGTGCGGCTGGCGGAAGCGATTCCGCTTGCCGGCGCGCTCCGCTTCGAGATGCTCAGCGAAGGACGCAAGATGCCGACGGCGATCCGCTCCTTCCACAAGGCGGGCCGGCGCGACCGCGGCGCATCCCGGCGCCAGCCGGGCACGCGCGCTCCGCGCGGACGACGCTAGGTGATGCCAGGCCAGCAGACGGCCGGCAGGAAGGAACGGACATGGAGACGAACGAGGCTTCGCAGAGCACGCTGCATTTCGGCGGCCAGGAGGCGCCCGCCGACCGCGAGCGTCCGGTCGGGCGCTCGATCAAGCGCGGCCTCCTCAACCGCTGCCCGGCCTGCGGCACCGGCCGCCTCTTCCGCGCCTATGTGAAATGCGTCGACCATTGCGCGGTCTGCGGCGAGGATTTCACCCACCAGCGCGCCGACGACCTGCCGCCCTATCTCGTCATCACCATCGTCGGCCACATCGTCGTCGGCGGCTACATGGCGACCGACCTCGTCTGGCCGCTCACCACCTGGCAGCACCTGGCGATCTGGGTGCCGATCACGCTCGTGCTGGCGCTGCTTCTGCTGCAGCCGGTCAAGGGCGGCGTCATCGGCCTGCAATGGGCGGTGAAGATGCACGGCTTCGGCGACGAGGCCGAGGAGGCCGACGAGGAAACGGCCTACAGCGACCGCGCGGCATGAAACCCGTCAGACCCGTCGACGCCGCCTCGATCCTGCTCCTCGACCGGTCGGGGGCGGATGTGCGCGTGCTCGTCGGCCGGCGCAGCAGCAAGCATGTCTTCATGCCGGACGTCTACGTCTTTCCCGGCGGGCGGCGCGACGCCGCCGACCGCTACGTCGCGGTGGAGAACACGCTCCATCCGCTGGCGTGCGAGCGGCTGGCGGTGCGGGCGGGGCCACGGTGTTCCAAGACACGGCTGCGCGCGCTCGGCGTCGCGGCGCTGCGCGAACTCTACGAGGAGGCGGGGCTCGGCGTGGGCGCGCCCGCCGACGGCAGCCCCCTTCCCTTCCGCCCCGATCTCTCGCGGCTGCGCTTCCTCGCCCGCGCCATCACGCCGCCCGGCATGGTGCGGCGCTACGACACCCGCTTCTTCGCCCTCTTCGCCGACGAGGCCGGCATCGACCCCGCCGGCGCGCGCGCCAGCCACGAGCTGGAGGACCTGCGCTGGGTCGACATCTTCGCGCCCGGCGGCGTCACCATGCCCGACATCACCGCCCTGATCCTGGAGGAGCTGCGGAAAAGCCTCCGGGAGGACCTGTCCTTACCGTTCGGAAGGGCGGTTCCGCTCTACCACAGCCCGCGCGGACGCTTCGTCCGGGAACTGCTTTGAGGATCGACTGTCGATGACGCAGCCGGAATGCGGCCCCTCAGGCCCGGCGGAACACATTCACTGGCCGGCGCTCATCGCCGCCTTCTCCGCCGTCGCGGCCGTCGGCATCGCGCTCGGCCTCGGCCTGCCGCTGCTCGCCCTCATCATGGAGAAGCGCGGTATCCCGCCGACGCTGATCGGCGTCAACTCGGCCATGGCCGGAATCGCCGCCATGGCCGCCGCGCCGTTCACCACGCGGCTCGCGCATGCGCTCGGCACCTCGACGACGATGATCGTCACGATCCTCTTCGCCGCAGTGAGCTCGCTCGGCTTCTACTATGTCGAGAATTTCTGGCTGTGGTTCCCGCTGCGCCTCGTCTTCCACGGCGCGATCACCATGGTCTTCATCCTGTCGGAGTTCTGGATCAACGCCGCCGCCCCGCCGCGCCGGCGCGGGCTCGTGCTCGGCATCTACGCGACCGTGCTCTCGCTCGGCTTCGCCATGGGCCCCCTGCTCTTCTCCGCGCTCGGCAGCGAGGGCGCGCTGCCCTTCGTCACCGGCGCGGCGATCATCCTCGTCGCCGCCGTGCCGATCCTCTTCGCCCGGCACGAGAACGCGGCGATCGACCAGAAGCCGGAGCGGCATTTCCTGCGCTACGTCTTCCTGGTGCCGACGGCGACGGCGGCCGCCTTCATCTTCGGCGCGGTCGAGGTGGGCGGCCTGTCGCTGCTGCCGATCTATGCCACCCGCGCCGGCTTCACCGAGCCGCAGGCGGCGCTGCTCTTGACGATGATGGGGCTCGGCAACGTCGTCTTCCAGATCCCGCTCGGCATGCTCTCCGACCACCTGAAGGACCGGCGCCGGCTGCTCACCGGCATGGCCTTCATCGGCTTCGCCGGGGCGCTGGCGCTGCCGGTGCTCGCGCAAGGGTGGCTGACGATGGCCGCCGTGCTGCTCTTCTGGGGCGGCTGCGTCGCCGGCCTCTACACGGTCGGCCTCAGCCACCTCGGTTCGCGCCTGCACGGGGCGGACCTCGCCGCCGCCAATGCCGCCTTCATCTTCTGCTACGCGGTCGGCACGGTCGCCGGGCCGCAGGCCATGGGCGCGGCGATGGATGTCGCCGGCAACGACGGTTTCGCCTGGGCGATCGCCTGTTTCTTCGGCTCCTACCTGCTACTTTCTCTCGGCCGCATGGTTTTCCGGCCGAAACGGACTTGACTTTTCGGGCGCGATTTGTAGTTTCCGCCCAGATTTAAAGCCGTGGAGCAGACTGGCTGTCCGCGGCTTCGTTTTTCATAAAGGCAGGACGACCATGGCCAAGGCTACCACCATCAAGATCAAGCTGCTGTCGACGGCCGACACCGGTTTCTTCTACGTGACGACCAAGAACAGCCGCACGATGACGGACAAGATGACCAAGACGAAGTACGATCCGGTCGTCAAGAAGCACGTCGAGTTCAAGGAAACCAAGATCAAGTAAGCCTTGGTCCCGAACGGTTCCCAAAAGGCGCGGGACGGCAACGTCCGGCGCCTTTTTCTTTGCAACCCTGTCGCGCGGGGTTGCGGGCGATTCGGCAACGGAATCAAAAACGCCGCCCCCATTTTTCCGGGAGCGGCGCTGATCGGGGGTCGACCGGTTACGACGACGGCACGAGGATTCCGTTTATATCGTAACCAGCCGACCGGCCCCACGACCCAGGAGATGCGGCGGACCTAGCATCATGGGGTAACCGGTTGTGGCGAGCTTGTCTGTCGCCCATGTCCAGAGCATCGCCCGGAAAAGAAAAAAAATCAACGATTTCTTAACCCTTCATCGCCGGCTTCGTGTCTCATAGTTAATCGCGCCGGGGCCGCCCTGCCCCTTCCGAAGTCATTTCCGTCGTGAAACGCAACAGATACGAACGGTAACGAAACAACCTTTCCGGGCAGTCGACACAACCCAGGAAGGAGCGGGGCCGCATACACGGCGAGATTGTATCCGAAGCAAGCCGTTGATAAAATTCCGCAAAAGTCAATAGTACGACTTATCCTAAAATTTAGCTACTTTGCCCGCGCGTTCCGGCGCGGAAGAGCGGCCTGCCGCCGGGCCGTGGAAACGCCGTACGGGAACGCCGGCTGCTCAAATTCTGGCGTCGATGCCCGCCGCGTGCACGATCCTGTGGATAAGCAACGTGCAAAGCCGGCGCGCCGCAACCGACTCAGGCGGCCGCGGCGACGACTCGATTGCGGCCGGAGCGCTTGGCCTCGTAGAGCGCGGTGTCGGCGCGCTTCAGGAGCGTTTCCGGCGTATCGCCCGCCGGCAGCAGCGAGGCGGTGCCGAGCGAGGCGGTCACGGTGAGGCGGATGTCGGTGCCGGGAATGGTGAACGGCGCCTCCTCGACGATGGTGCGCAGGCGCTCGGCGACGCCGGCGGCCATCTCAGCGGACGTGTCGGGCATCACCAGCACGAACTCCTCCCCGCCGTAGCGGCAGGCGAGGTCGGCGCCGCGCACGGCCGCGCGCACCCGGTTGGCGAATTCCTTCAGCACCACGTCGCCGGCATCGTGCCCGTAGGTGTCGTTGATCACCTTGAAGCGGTCGATGTCGGTGATGCAGACGGAGAGCGGGCGGCCGCGCGCCATCGCCCGGTCCACCAGCAGCTTCATGTGGTTGTCGAGGTAGCGGCGGTTGTTGAGGCCGGTCAGGCCGTCGGTGACGGCAAGCTCGATGGTCTGGCGCACGCTCGCGCGCAGTCGGTCGTTGTAGCGCTTGCGGCGGATCTGCGTGAGACTGCGGGCGACCAGCTCGTTCGGATCGATCGGCCGGACGAGATAGTCCGTCACGCCGAGATCGAGCGCGCGCACGACCATCGGGTCGTCGCCCTGCTCGACGATGATGAGGATCGGCAGGAAGCGGGTGCGCTCCAGCGAGCGAAGCTGCGAGCAGAGCCGGAGCGGATCGTAGTCGGGGAAATTGGCGTTGACGATGACGAGCTCGTAGTTGCTCTCCGCCGCCTGGAACAGCGCCGCCTGCGGGTCGGATATGCAGGTGACGTCGGCGACCGGCTTCAGCGTGCGGACGATGCGCTCCTGCGAGCTGCCGCGTCCGTCGACCAGGAGCACGTCGCCGGGCTCCTCGCCCATGGCGCCCTCCAGCCCCTCCTCCATCGAGATGGCGCGGGCGGTCGCCGCGCGCATGCGCAGCTCGTCCGTCAGCGTCTTCAGCCGCACCAGGCTCTTCACCCGCGACATGAGCTGGAGGTCGTTGACCGGCTTGGTGAGGAAGTCGTCGGCGCCCGCCTTCAGGCCGCGCACGCGGTCGGACGGCTGGTCGAGCGCCGTCACCATGACGACGGGGATATGCGCCGTGCGCGGATTGGCCTTCAGCCGCTCGCAGACCTCGAAGCCGTCGATGCCGGGCATCATGATGTCGAGCAGGATGAGGTCGACCTGGGTGCGCTCGCAGATGGAGAGCGCGTCGTAGCCGTTGTCGGCCGTCAGCACGTCGAAATATTCCGCCAGCAGCCGCGCTTCCAGCAGCTTCACGTTGGCGGGTATGTCGTCGACGACGAGGATGCGCGCTGTCATGCCCTTGGCCTCCGCCTCATGCGTCGCCGAGATAGGTCTTGATCGTCTCGATGAATTTCGGAACGGAGATCGGCTTGGAGACATAGGCCTCGCAGCCGCCCTGGCGGATGCGCTCCTCGTCGCCCTTCATGGCGAAGGCCGTGACGGCGATCACCGGGATGACGTGGAGCTCGTCGTCCTCCTTCAGCCACTTCGTGACCTCGAGCCCCGAGACCTCGGGGAGCTGGATGTCCATCAGGATCAGGTCCGGACGATATTTCCGGGCGAGATCAAGGGCTTCCATTCCGTTCCTCGTCTGGATCGTCGTGTAGCCCGACGCCTCGATGAGGTCCCGGAAGAGCTTCATGTTCAGCTCGTTGTCCTCGACAATCATCACCTGCTTGGGCATCGTTCGTCCCTGTCCCCGGTCCCGGCTTGCAACGCTCGGGAAGACATATAAGGTGCGGCACGCCGTGAACACCCATCCCGATGCCGTAACGGTAGCGTCATTTGGTTGATTAAAAGGTAAACTCAGCCGGGAAAGCGCGATGCCAGCCCAAAAAGACACATCCGCCGCCGAAGAGGCCGAGGCGACGGCCGTCGCCGTGCTCGGCTGGCTTGCCGGCGAGCCGGAGCTCCTCTCCCGCTTCCTGGCGCTGACCGGCGTCTCGCCCGCCGACGTGCGCCATGCGGCCGGCGATCCGGGCTTCCTCGCCGGGCTCCTCGATTTCCTCATGGGCCACGAGCCGACGCTTCTCGACTTCTGCGAGGCGAGCGGCCTGCCGCCGGAAACGGTCGTGCGGGCGCATGCCGTCCTTTCCGGTCCCGACCCGTCCTTTCCCTGAGCCCGACCGCCGAAACGCGAAAAGGCTGCGGCCTCCCGCTCTCGTCCATTTCCGGACGCAAAAGCGCTTCGCACCTTTGCCGGAAATGCTCTACGTATGTAATCTCGCACCGTTCAACCTTTGTTCGTCCCATGCGCACCGACGAGACGCGTTTTCCGGGCTTCTGTCGCGACTGCCTCGCCGGGCAGCCGGCGGCTCTGCGCCGCTGCCGGGCCTGCGGCAGCCCGCGGCTCCTCTATCACGGCGAGCTCTACGACCTGACGCTCGCCCATATCGACTGCGACGCCTTCTACGCGGCGATCGAGAAGCGCGACAATCCGGAGCTCGCCGACAAGCCGGTGATCGTCGGCGGCGGAAAACGCGGCGTCGTCTCCACCGCCTGCTACATCGCCCGCATCCACGGCGTGCGGTCCGCCATGCCAATGTTCAAGGCGCTGGAGGCCTGCCCGAGCGCCGTGGTGATCAAGCCGGACATGGAGAAGTATGCCCGCGTCGGGCGCGAGGTGCGGGCGATGATGCAGGAGCTCACGCCGCTGGTGCAGCCGCTGTCCATCGACGAGGCCTTCCTGGAGCTCAAGGGCACCGAGCGGCTGCACCACGATCCCGCGGCGCGCGTGCTCGCGCGCTTTGCCGCCCGCGTCGAGCGCGAGGTCGGCATCACCATCTCGATCGGCCTTTCCTACTGCAAGTTCCTCGCCAAGGTCGCCTCGGACCTCAACAAGCCGCGCGGCTTCTCCATCATCGGCGCCGGCGAGGCGCTCGACTTCCTGAAGGACAAGCCGGTGCGGCTGATCTGGGGCGTCGGCAAGGCCTTCGCCGAGACGCTGGAGCGCGACGGCATCCGCACCGTCGGCCAGCTGCAGACGATGGAGGAGACGGACCTGATGCGCCGCTACGGCGTCATGGGCCGCAGGCTCTATACGCTCTCGCGCGGGCAGGACGACCGCGAGGTGCACCCGAACGACCCGATGAAGAGTGTCTCGGCCGAGACGACCTTCTTCGACGACATCGCCGGCTACGACGACCTCGCCACGCATCTGCGCCGCCTCAGCGAGAAGGTGGCCGGGCGGCTGCGCAAATCCGGCATCGCCGGCCATACGGTCGTCCTCAAGCTCAAGTCGGCGGACTTCAAGACCCGCACCCGCAACCGCAAGCTCGAAGACCCGACCATGCTCGCCGACCGGATCTTCCGCACCGGCATCGAGCTCCTGCGCAAGGAGGTGGACGGCACGAGATACCGGCTGATCGGCATCGGCGTCACGGAGCTTGCCGATTCCGGCCGGGCCGACCCGCCCGACCTCGTCGACCCGCAGGCCGCCCGCCGCGCCGCAGCCGAGGCCGCCATCAACACGCTGCGCGACAAGTACGGCAGGAAGACCGTCGAGACCGGCTACACCTTCGGCAAGGAGCCGCGGCTGGGCGCCGACAGCGTTCTCACGAAAAAGTGAGACGCGCCGCCGCCGAATAAACCCGCGCGCCGCGGCGTCTTTCCCGCATCGACGGGGAACAAGCCGGGGATTTCCGGGTGCATCAAATCTTCCTTAAATCCGATGCGCCAGACTGACGGCCGGTTTGTATTGCGTACGGATGGATCAGATGAATTTTCGCCTCGCGACGGGTATGGGCATCCTCGGCCTTCTCTTGAGCTGCGGCACCGCGCTGGCCGGCACGCTCGAAGGTCCCCTTCAGATCGTGGTGTCCAAGGATCTGCAGGAACTGAAGGTCTATGACGGCGGCGTGGTCGTCGCCACCTCGCGCGTCTCCACCGGCAAGGCCGGGCATTCCACGCCGACGGGCATCTTCTCGATCCTCGAGAAGAAGCGGACGCACTTCTCCAACCTCTACGACAGCGCGCCGATGCCCTTCATGCAGCGGCTGACCTGGTCGGGGATCGCGCTGCACGCCTCCAACAGCGTGCCCGCCTACCCCGCCTCGCACGGCTGCGTGCGCCTGCCGAACGACTTCGCCAAGACGCTCTTCAGCCTCACCCGCCGCGGCGGCCACGTCCTCATCAGCGACCGCGCGGTGGAGCCGCGCCGGATCGTGCACGAGGCGCTCTTCAGGCCCGCGACGGTGCTGCCGGAGACGCAGCTGCTCTCCGACGCCGACCTGCGCCCCGGCCTCCTCGACGACGGCACGAAGAGCGTCGAGGTGGCGATGACCGAGCCGGTCGCCGCCGTGCCGGAGCCGGCGGTGCAGAAGAGCGAGCAGGACCCGATCCGCATCCTCGTCACCCGCCGCGGCGAGCGGGAGGCCCTCATCGACCTGCAGCGGCTGCTGACGGAGCTCGGCTACGACGCCGGCGCGCCGGACGGGCTTCTCGGCCGCCAGACGATCGCGGCGATCAAGGCCTTCCAGGCCGCCGAAGGACTTGCCGAGGACGGGCGCGTGACGCCGGAGCTTTCGGCCGCCGTCTACGCCAGGGCCGGCAAGGGCGCGCCGCCCAACGGCCGCATGCTCGTGCGCCAGAAGTTCAAGCCCGTGCTGGAGGCGCCGGTGACGATCCGCGACGCCGAGACCGCGCTCGGCACGCATTTCCTGCTCGCCCGCGACGTGGACAGCGAGAAGGGCACGGCGGACTGGTACGGCGTGACCATGGAGAACCACCTGCCGCAGTCGACCATGACACGCCTCGGCATCACGCAGGCGGCCGACGCCGGCGCGCCGGACGCGCTTGCGAAGACGCTCTCGCGCATCGACATTCCCGCCGACATGCGCATCCGCATCTCCGCCATGCTGAGCGAGGGCGCGTCGCTGTCGATCTCCGACACCGGCCTCGGCGCCGAGACCGGCAACGGCACCGACTTCATCACGCTCACCCGCAAGGCGCCGCTGAAGGCGGACGCGGCGCCGGTGAGAAAGAAGAACAGGAAGAAGGCGTCGTCGGTGACGGCGGTGCGCTGAGGGCGGGTAAACGCCTGCGCACGGCATACCGTTAGTGACGGCAATACCCGTGCCGCACCCGATAGGGTAAACGCCTGCGCACGGAATACCCCCCCTCTGCCCTGCCGGGCATCTCCCCCGCAAGGGGGGAGATCGGATGGGGGTCCGTTTCGCCCATCGCTGACGACACAGTTGAAGCGAGAAGCCCGCGTCCTGCCGATCTCCCCCCTTGCGGGGGAGATGCCCGGCAGGGCAGAGGGGGTGACGCCTCCTTGTAACTTGGAATTTGCTTCCCGGACTGGCCGGTCCGGGAAGGTTGGCGACCAAGCCCGACAACTCTAAGAACTTCAAGTTCGTGGGAAAGCAAGGGACACTCGCCGGGATTTCCCAAGCCCGTACAGTCGCTTGGGCCAAGCTCCGGCCGGGGACCAAGCCCGCTATGCGCAAGGATGGGACACCGAAACTCTCTACAAACTCCTCGTTCCTAAGCCCTTTCTTGGCTTGTAATTCAAGACAGTCGCTCTCCCCCTACACCAGCTCCACGTCGAGCACGCCGGGGGCCGAGCGCATGGCGGCGGCGATCTCCGCGGAGATGCGGAAGCGCTCGTTGAGCTCCACCTCGATCTCCCGCTGGCCGTTGTCCTTGATGACGATGAAGGAGACGAGGCCGTCGCCCTTGGTGTTAAGGTGCGCGGCGATGGAGCGGAGCGGACCGGAATCGCGCACGTAGACGCGCAAGGCCTTCTGGCTCTGCAGCGATTCCTCCTCCAGCGAGCGCAGCGTCTGGATGCGCAACCCGATGCCCTCCGGGCGTTCCTCCGCCTGCACCGTCATCACCAGCGACTTGCCGGGTTCGAGCAGGTCGCGGTACTGCTGCAGCATCTCGGAGAACAGCACCGCCTCGAACTGGCCGGAGGAATCCGAGAAGGCGACGATGCCCATCTTGTTGCCGGTGCGCGTCTTGCGCTCCTGCTTCGACGTGACGGTGCCGGCGAGCCGGCCCGCGGTCGCGCCCCGCTTCACCGCGACGGAGAAGTCCGCGAAGGTCTGCACGCGCATCTTGGCGAGCGTCGCCGCATAGGTGTCGAGCGGATGGGCGGAGAGGTAGAAGCCGAGCACCTGGAACTCGCGGTGCAGCTTCTCCGAGGCGAGCCAGGGCGTGTGGGCGGGAAGCGTGATCACCTCCGGCCCGGTCGCCGCCCCAGCGCCGAACATGTCGCTCTGGCCGCTCGTCTTGTTCTCCTGCGCGCGCTGGGCATAGCCGAGCAGCCGGTCGAGGCCGGCGATCATCGCGGCGCGGTCGTGGCCGAAGCAATCGAAGGCGCCGGCGACGATCAGGCTCTCGAAGACGCGGCGGTTGACGAGCTTCGGATCGATGCGCAGGCAGAAATCCTCCAAGCTCTCGAAGGGGCGGTCGCCGCGCACGTCGACGATGTGCTGGACGGCCGCCTCGCCCACGCCCTTGATGGCGGCAAGCGCGTAGTAGATGCGGTTCTCGCCGGTCTCGAAATGGGCGAACGACGTCTGCACCGAGGGCGGCACGACGGTGATGCCGAGCCGGCCGGCATCCTGGCGGAAGTCGTTCAGCTTGTCGGTATTCGACATGTCGTAGGTCATCGACGCGGCGAGGAACTCGACCGGATAATGCGCCTTCAGATAGGCCGTCTGGTAGGAGACGATGGCATAGGCCGCTGCATGCGACTTGTTGAAGCCGTAGTTGGCGAATTTGGCGAGCAGGTCGAAGATCAGGTCGGCCTGCGGCTTCGACACGCCGTTCTTGACCGCGCCGTCGACGAAGCGGGCGCGCTGCTTGTCCATCTCCTCCTTGATCTTCTTGCCCATGGCGCGGCGCAACAGGTCGGCCTCGCCGAGCGAATAGCCGGAGAGCACCTGGGCGATCTGCATCACCTGCTCCTGGTAGACGATGACGCCCTGCGTCTCCTTGAGCAGGTGGTCGATCTTCGGGTGGATCGACTCGATCTCCTCCTCGCCGTGCTTGCGGGCGTTGTAGACCGGGATGTTCTCCATCGGCCCCGGGCGGTAGAGCGCCACCAGCGCGATGATGTCCTCGATGCAGTCCGGCCGCATGCCGATCAGCGCCTTGCGCATGCCGGCACTTTCCACCTGGAACACGCCGACCGTCTCGCCGCGCGACAGCATCTCGTAGGTGAGCGTGTCGTCGAGCGGCAGGCTCTCGAGCTTCACCTCGACGCCGCGCTTGCGGATGAAGTCGACGGCGGTCTTGAGCACCGTCAGCGTCTTCAGGCCGAGGAAGTCGAACTTCACCAGCCCCGCCTGCTCCACCCATTTCATGTTGAACTGGGTGACGGGCATGTCGGAGCGCGGATCGCGGTACATCGGCACCAGCTTCGACAGCGGCCGGTCGCCGATGACGATGCCGGCGGCATGCGTCGAGGCGTGGCGGTAGAGGCCCTCGATCTTCTGGGCGATGTCGAGCAGGCGGGCGACGACCGGCTCCTTCTCCGCCTCCTCGCGCAGCTTCGGCTCCTCCTCGACGGCCTTGTAGAGCGGCGTCGGGTTGGCCGGGTTGTTCGGCACCAGCTTGCAGATCTTGTCGACCTGGCCGTAGGGCATCTCCAGCACGCGGCCGACGTCGCGAAGGGCCGCGCGCGCCTGAAGCGAGCCGAAGGTGATGATCTGCGCCACCTGCTCGCGCCCGTATTTGCCCTGGACGTAGCGGATCACCTCCTCGCGGCGGTCCTGGCAGAAGTCGATGTCGAAGTCGGGCATCGACACGCGTTCGGGGTTGAGGAAGCGCTCGAACAGCAGCGAGAAGCGCAGGGGATCGACGTCGGTGATGGTGAGCGCATAGGCGACGAGCGAGCCCGCGCCCGAGCCGCGCCCCGGCCCGACCGGGATATTGTGCTGCTTCGCCCACTTGATGAAGTCGGAGACGATCAGGAAGTAGCCGGGGAACCTCATGCGCTCGATGACGCTGAGCTCGAAGTCCAGCCGCTCGCGATAGTCCTCCTGGCTGTAGCCGGGCGACAGGCCGAGCAGGCGCATGCGCTCCTCCAGCCCCTCCACGGCCTGGCGGCGCAGCTCCGCCGCCTCGGCGCGCTCGGCCTCCTCCGGGTCGCCCGTAGCGCCGGTGAAGCGCGGCAGGATGGGCTTGCGCGTGTCGAGCACGAAGGAGCAGCGCCTCGCGATCTCCACCGTGTTCTCCAGCGCCTCCGGCAGGTCGGAGAAGAGCGCCGCCATGTCCTTGCGGCTCTTGAGATAATGGTCGGGCGACAGGCGGAAGCGGTTGTCGTCCGAGACCATGGCGTTGTGGGCGACGGCCATCAGCGCGTCATGGGCGTCGTAGTCGTCCGGCGACGGGAAGAAGGGCTCGTTGGTCGCCACCAGCGGCACGTCCTCGGCATAGGCGAGCTCGACCATGCGGCGCTCGTGCGCGCGGTCGAAGCGGCCGTGGCGCTGCAGCTCGACATAGAGCCGGTCGCCGAAGATCCACTTCAGCGCGGCAAGCCGCGTGCGCGCCAGCGCCGGATGGCCCGAGCGGAAGGCCATGTCGACGGGACCGCCGGCAGCGCCGGTGAGCGCGATCAGCCCCTCCGCGCCGCCCTCCTCCAGCCAGGACCAGAGGATGCGCACCGCCTGCGAGCCCTCGCCCTCGAGATAGGCGCGGCTGACGAGATCGACGAGGCGGACATAGCCGGCCTCGGTCGCCGCCAGCAGCACGAGCGACGGCAATTTCGCGAGATGGGCCTGATGCCCGCGCCGTTCCCCCTCGCCCTCGTCCTCCATGTCGATCGACAGCTGGCAGCCGATCAGCGGCTGGATGCCGTCGCCGACGGCCTTCTGCGAGAACTCGAGCGCGGCGAACAGGTTGTTGGTGTCGGTGATGGCGATCGCCGGCTGCTGGTCGGCGATGGCCTTGCCGATGATCTTCTTGATCGGCAGCGCGCCCTCGAGCAGCGAATAGGCCGAATGCACCCTGAGATGCACGAATTGCACCGGCTCCGCCGCCCGATTGTCGTCCATCCGTCGCACCTCGTCCGCCATGCCCGTCTTCCTTCCGATCCGGGGCGCAGCTTAAGCGGATTCGGCAGGGGCAAGTCCAGAGGCGAGACGCGTTCACCCCCGATTTCCACCTCCGTGCGGAGATGGCGCGGCAGGCGATCCGCTCAGAGGCCGACCATGAGGATGGAGACGCTGGCGACGAACATCGTTATGGAGGCGAACGCAGCAAGATCACGGAGAAAATCGGTCATTATCGGCTCCCTTTCCGTTTATGTTTTTATTTTGTTCTATTCTTGTTCTCATGTCAACCGTTTTCCACAGCCCGTCTGGACGCGCGCATCCGCGCGCCGTAAGCTCGCCGCACGGTTGAGAGGAGAGGAAGCGGATGAAACGGCTTGCGGGCGTTCTCGTTGTTGCGTGCGGCCTGCCGTTTGCGGCGGCGGCGGCCGACTTCCCGGCCGAGCGGATCGTCGCCGCGGCGAGCGGCGACTGGAACAAGGACGGGGTTTCAGACCTCGCGCTGATCGTCCGCCCGGCGGATGTCGAAAGCGACAAGGACAACGGGCTCTACGTCTATCTCGCCAATCCCGACGAGAGCCGGCTGGAGCTCAAGCTGGCGCTGCCCGACACGGTATGGGGCGGGCTCACCCTCTACGGCCAGGAGCCGTCGCTTGCGGCGCTGGCGAACGGTTCCTTCACGCTGACGACGAGAAACGAGTCGGTCGGACGCGACCGCTGGCGCCAGTCGCTCACCATCGCCTATCGCAACAACGACTTCATCGTCGCGGGCTATACCTATGCGTCGCACGACACGCTCGATCCGAACGGCGTGCGCGAGTGCGACCTCAACGTGCTGACGGGCAAGGGCAAGAGCGACGGCCGGGCCTTCGCCGGCCAGCCGCTCTTCGCGGAGCTGAAGACCTGGGACGACGCCATCGGCCGCAGGGCCTGCGGCCTGGACGACTGACCGTCAGGCAAGCTCGCGGATGCGGCCGTCCTCGATCGTCACGCGGCGGTCCATGAGGCCGGCGAGCTCGTGGTTGTGGGTGGCGATCAGCGCGGCGAGGCCGGACTGGCGGGCGAGCGCCTCCAGCGCCTCGAAGACGTAGCCGGCGGTCTCCGGGTCGAGGTTGCCGGTCGGCTCGTCGGCAAGCAGCACCAGCGGCGCGTTGGCGACGGCCCGGGCGATGGCGACGCGCTGCTGCTCGCCGCCGGAAAGCTCGGAGGGGCGATGGTCGGCGCGGTGGCCGATGCGCATGTAGTCGAGGAGCTGGGCGGCGCGCTCGCGCGCCTCGGCCCTGGAGAGGCCGGCGATCAGCTGCGGCATCATGATGTTTTCCAGCGCGCTGAATTCCGGCAGCAGGTGGTGGAACTGGTAGACGAAGCCGATCTCGCCGCGGCGGATCGCCGTGCGCTCGTCGTCGGACAGGCCCTGGCAGGCGTGGCCGTTGACGATCACCTCGCCGGCGTCCGGATGCTCCAGCAGGCCGGCGATGTGCAGGAGCGTCGACTTGCCGGTGCCGGACGGGGCGACGAGCGCCACGGTCTCGCCGCGCTTCAGCGTGAAGTCGACGCCCTTCAGGATCGTCAGCAGGGTATCGCCCTGCCCGTAGTGCCGTTCGATGCCGGCAAGCTCTAGTGCGACGCGCGCGCTCATGCGGTGCTCGTTCCTATTCGTAACGCAGGGCCTGGACCGGATCGAGCCTGGACGCACGCCAGGCCGGGAAGATCGTCGCAAGGAAGGAGAGCGCCAGCGCCATGACGATGACGGAGACCGTCTCGCCGGCATTCATGTCGGCGGGGAGCTGGCTCAGGAAATAGAGCTCCGGGTTGAACAGCGTCGTGCCGGAGATCCAGGAGAAGAACTGGCGGATCGATTCGACGTTGAGGCAGACGACGACGCCGAGAAGCACGCCGGCGAACGTGCCGACCGTGCCGATCGCCGCGCCCGTCATGAAGAAGATGCGCATGATCGCCCCCGACGTCGCGCCCATGGTGCGCAGGATGGCGATGTCGCTGCCCTTGTCCTTCACCAGCATGATCAGGCCGGAGATGATGTTGAGGGCCGCGACGAGCACGATCAGCGTCAGGATCATGAACATGACGTTGCGCTCCACCTCCAGCGCCGAGAAGAAGGTGCGGTTGCGCTGGCGCCAGTCGGTGACGAAGATCTGCCGCTCGGCCGCCGCCTCGATCGGCTGGCGCAGGTCGTCGACCGCGTCCGGATTGGAGACGAAGAGCTCGATCGACTGGACGATGCCCTCGCTGTTGAAATAGAGCTGGGCCTCCTCCAGCGGCATGTAGATGATCGAGGCGTCGTATTCCGACATGCCGATCTCGAAGACGGCGGAGACGGTATAGGTCTTCACCCGCGGGTTGACGCCGAGCGGGGTCACATCGCCTTCGGGGGCGACGAGCGTGATCTGGCCGCCCGCGCCGATGCCGAGCTGCTCGGCCATGCGCGCGCCGATGGCGACGCCGCTGCCGGAGGCGAAGCCGACCAGGTCGCCCTCCTTGATATGGTCGGAGACGGTCTTCAGCCGGGCGAGGTCGTCGGCGCGGATGCCGCGCACCAGCGCGCCGGTGCCGGCGCCCGCCGCCCCCGAGGCGAGCGTCTGGCCTTCCACCAGCGGGATCGCCAGCGTGACGCCGGCGACCGCCGAGAGGCGCTCGGAGAGCTCGGCATAGTCGTTGAGCGGCGCGTCGATCGCCTGGATGATCATGTGGCCGTTGATGCCGAGGATGCGGGAGATGAGCTCCGTGCGGAAGCCGTTCATCACCGCCATGACGATGATGAGGGTCGCGACCCCCAGCATGATGCCGATGAAGGAGAAGCCGGCGATCACCGAGATGAACGCCTCCTTGCGCCGCGAGCGGAGATAGCGCCAGGCGACCATCCGCTCGAAGGCGGAGAAGGGCCGGCTCTTCGGCTGGGCCTGCAAGGTGGTCGCGGCATCGCCGTTCGCTGCGTCAGCCATGGTTTTTCCCCGTTGCGCGGGGACCATGCGGCATGCCCCCCTCATCCGCCTGCCGGCACCTTCTCCCCGGCGGGGAGAAAGGGAAGACAGCCGGCGCCTCATGTCCCCTTCTCCCCGCGGGGGAGAAGCTGGCCCGAAGAGCCGGATGAGGGGGTGTCTTGACCATATGCGACAGTCCTAGCGTTGCCCGGCTTCCGTTCAGTCCGCCGCCGTCAGGCGGTTGATCGCCGCCTCGATGGTCAGCGTCTCGCGCGCGCCGGTCTTGCGGTCCTTGATCTCGACCTCGCCGTTGCCCACCGCGCGCGGGCCGGCGATCACCTGCACCGGCGCGCCGATGAGGTCGGCGGTCGCGAACTTGGCGCCCGCCCGCTCGTCGGTGTCGTCGTAGAGCGTGTCGACGCCGGCCTTCGCAAGCGCCGCGTAGATCGTCTCGCAGGCCGCGTCGCAGGCGGCGTCGCCCGCCTTCATGTTGACGACGATCGCCTCGAAGGGAGCGACGGCCTTCGGCCAGACGATGCCGTTCTCGTCATGGGAGGCCTCGATGATGGCGGGAACGAGGCGCGTCGGGCCGATGCCGTAGGAGCCCATGTGGACGATGTGCTCCTTGCCGTCCGGCCCCTGCACCTTGGCGCCCATGGCTTCGGAATATTTCGTGCCGAAATAGAAGATGTGGCCGACCTCGATGCCGCGCGCCGAAACGCGCTCTTCTTCGGGAACGGCCTCGAAGGCGGCCGCGTCGTGCATCTCGGAGGTCGCGGCATAGCGCGAGGTCCACTTGTCGAAGATGGCGCGCAGCCCCGCGACGTCGTCGAAATCGGTATCCTCGGCGGGGATGTCGAAATCGAGGAAGTCCTTGTGGCAGAACACCTCCGATTCGCCGGTGTCGGCGAGGATGATGAACTCGTGGCTGAGGTTGCCGCCGATCGGGCCGGTGTCGGCGCGCATCGGGATGGCGCGCAGACCCATGCGCGAGAAGGTGCGCAGATAGGCGGCGAACATGCGGTTATAGGCGTGCTCGGCCCCTTCCCGGTCGAGATCGAAGGAATAGGCGTCCTTCATCAGGAACTCGCGCGAGCGCATGGTGCCGAAGCGCGGGCGGATCTCGTCGCGGAACTTCAGCTGGATGTGGTAGAGGTTGAGCGGCAGGTCCTTGTAGGACTTGACGAAGGAACGGAAGACGTCGGTGATCATCTCCTCGTTGGTCGGGCCGTAGAGCATCGGCCGGTCCTGCCGGTCCTTGATGCGCAGCATCTCCTTGCCGTAGGCGTCGTAGCGGCCGCTTTCCTGCCAGAGCTCGGCCGACTGCAGCGTCGGCATCAAGAGCTCGATGGCGCCGGAGCGGTTCTGCTCCTCGCGGATGATGGCGTTGACCTTGTCGAGGACGCGCTTGCCGAGCGGCAGCCAGGTGTAGATGCCCGCCGACTGCTGCTTGATCATGCCCGCACGCAGCATCAGCCGGTGGGAGACGATCTCGGCCTCCTTGGGATTTTCCTTGAGGATGGGCAGGAAGAAGCGGGAAAGGCGCATGAGGGGTTCCGGAATGACCTGTCCGCTCTGTTCCCCCAAGGGGAATCGGGCGGATCGACGTTGATTTCCCCGCGTTCATAAACGCTTCGCCGAAGGAAGGGAACCCGGCAGCACCGCTTCGGCGCAGCCCGCGGCGGCGGCCGAAAAGCGGGGCAGTCAATAACAAAATTTGCGGCCGCCCTGTCAACGAAAAAATTTTATTCCACTGTAGTAAATTTGCAAAAAAGCGGATGACAACGCCCGGTCTTTGGGCTACTTTCGGGTCACAAAAGAGGCAGGGAGCACAAATTCTTGCCATTCTCGCGGTCAAGTCTTGGGAGGATCAGATCTTAGGCGCGCTTCTGCCGCTGCCGCCGGAAACGGATAAGGATCACGCGATACCTGCAAAACAAGGCTTTCAGCCTTGTTTTTTTTTGCCTTTCCCAAATCGATCCCGTTACGGACGCGCCTCCGGCAAAGTCCATGCGTCAAAGCCGCGCATCAGCGGGCGGCTGCGACATTCCGCCTCACGGACAAGACCCTCTCCCCGGCACGACCGTGCGGATACCGGACGCGGATGTTCCGCGCGCTTCCGGACGGCGACGAATCGCGGAGAGCGCGCGGGAAGGTTATTCCGGCATGCGTGGAAACGGCGGAATGGCTTGCCTCCGCCGCCGTCCGCACCGTTAACCATTGTGGCGGCGGCGGCCTACCGGAACTCGGGAAAGAATTGCGGGATCGCGTCGATGCCGTAGCCGAAGCGCACGGACAGCACGTACCACGCGCCGTAGATGAGCGCGGAGACGAGCGTCGTCCAGAACAGGACGCGGCGGCCGCGGAACCGCGCGGGCGCGCTTTCCACGGTGCCGGGCACCACCTCCTGCGCCTCGCCTTGCGTCTTCAGGCCGAACGGCAGGACGAGGAAGAGCGTCAGCCACCAGACGATGAAGTAGACGGCGAGAAAGGAAAACCACTGCATGGACCGGTCCTTCTAGAGCGCTTCCGTTTTTTGCTCGGAACTCGAAAACGCTCCACCTCTCTTTTTTCACGCATTTCCGGACGCAAAACCGCTTCGCGCTTTCGCCGGAAATGCTCTGGAGCGCGGTGCGTCCGTACGGACGCGCTCATTCTTTGAATCTAGAGCACCGTCTTCTACGACGTCCGGCCGCAGCGTTCAAATGCGGCCGGGGCGGCGTGCCGTCACACCTTCGTCAGGAACACCGTGACGACGGGCTTCTTGCCCCAGATCTCGTTGGCGGTGGAGCGGACGGCGCGACGCACGGCCTCGCGCACCATGCCGAGGTCCTTGCGGCGGGCGCGCGGGATGCTCTCGACGGCGCCGAGCACCGCGTCGTAGAGCGTATCGCCCATATCCTCGCCCTCGTCGTCGAACTGCGGCAGGCCGAAGGGCTCCACCTCGGGATCGCCGACGAAGTCGTAGCGGCCGTCGAGCAGGATCGACACGGCGACATGGCCGACGAAGGCGAGCTTGCGGCGGTCGCCGATGCCCATCTCGTCATAGTCGCCGATCAGGTTGCCGTCCTTGAAGATGCGGCCGTGCGGCGCCTCGCCGACCACCTCCGGCGCGCCGGGGGCGAGCCGCAGGATGTCGCCGTTGCGCACGCGCGGCACCTGGGCGATGCCGGACTGCTCGGCAAGCTCGGCCTGCGCCGTCAGGTGCGCCGCCTCGCCGTGCACCGGCACGAGGATCTTCGGCCGCGTCCAGCCGTACATCTGCTGCAGCTCGTGGCGGCGCGGATGGCCGGAGACGTGCACCAGCGCCTCGCTATCGGTGATGATATGGATGCCCTGCTCGACCAGGCCGTTCTTGATGTCGTTGATCGCCTTCTCGTTGCCGGGAATGGCGCGCGAGGAGAAGATGATCGTGTCGCCGTCGGAGAAGGCGACGTTGCGCATCTCGTCGCGGGCGATCTTGGCGAGTGCAGCACGCGGCTCGCCCTGGCTGCCGGTGAGGATGACCACGACCTTGTCGCGCGGGATGTAGCCGAACTCGTCCTCGGCGATGAAGGGCTTGATGCCGTCCATCAGGCCGATGTCGCGGGCGACGTCCGTCACGCGCTTCATCGAGGAGCCGAGCAGCAGCACCTCGCGGCCGGCAGCCTCCGCCGCGCGGGCGATGGAGCGGATACGGCCGACATTGGAGGAGAAGGTGGTGATGCCCACCCTGCCCTCGGCCGATTCGATGATGCGGCGCAGGCTTTCCGAGACGTCGCGCTCGGACGGCGAGACGCCGTCGCGCACCGCGTTGGTGCTGTCGCAGATCAGCGCCAGCACGCCCTCGTCGCCGAGCTTGCGGAAGCGGGTCTCGTCGGTGAGCGGCCCGAGCGAGGGGTCGAGGTCGATCTTCCAGTCGCCGGTGTGGACGACGGTGCCGAGCGGCGTGCGGATGGCGAGCGCCATCGGCTCGGGGATCGAGTGGTTGACGCCGATCGCCTCGATCTCGAAGGGGCCGAGGTTGATGCGGTCGCCCTGCTTGAAGATCGTCACCGGGATCTCGGTGCGGCTCCTCTCGTAGTCGCGCTTGGCCTCCAGCATGCCGGCGGTGAACGGCGAGGCGTAGACCGGCACGTTGAGGCCGGGCCACAGCTCGTTCAGCGCGCCGTAGTGGTCCTCGTGCGCATGGGTGATGACGATGCCCTTCAGGTTCTTCCGCTCCTCGGCGAGGAAGCGGATGTCCGGCAGCACCAGGTCGACGCCCGGCAGCTCCGGGCCGGGAAAGGTGACGCCGCAATCGACCATGATCCACTGGCGCTTGCCCTTCGGCCCGTAGCCGTAGAGCGCCAGATTCATGCCGATTTCGCCGACGCCGCCGAGCGGCAGGAACACGAGTTCGTCTTGCGTGGTCATTATCGTCCTATCCAAAGAAAACGTCGCCGGCGGCGATCAGGCGCTCGCCGCCGTCCCCGGTCTCCAGTCTCAGGAGACCTGTATCATCGATTCCGGCGAAACGCCCGGAAATTGAGCGGTCCGGCAGGTTGACGGTGATCTTTTCGCCGACCCCGCTCGCCACCGCCCGCCAGCGCGCCATGACTGCCGCCACGCCGTCGCCGCGGTTCCAGAGCGACAGCGCCTCGGCCATCTCGGCGAAGAGATGCGCGAACAGCTCCTCCGGCGAGGCCGAGACGCCGAACTGCCGCAGCGTCGCGATCGGGTAGAGGCCGGCGTCCGGGGCCGTGGCGATGTTGACGCCGCAGCCGATCACCACCGCCTGCCGCCCGTCCGGCAGCACCTCGGCTTCCACGAGGATGCCGCTGATCTTGCAGCCGTCGATCAGGAGATCGTTCGGCCACTTGACGAGCACGCGCGGGCCGCCCGGCGGCATGACGCGGCTCACCGCCGCCTGCAGCGCCACCGCGACGACGAGCGGCAGCGAGCCGAGCCGGTCCATCGGCGCCGGGTCGATCAGGAGCAGCGAGGCATAGAGGTTGCCGGGCTCCGAGCTCCAGGCCCGGCCGCGCCGGCCGCGGCCGACCGTCTGGCGGCGGGCGGTGATCCAGAGACCGGAAAGCGCGCCCTTGCGGGCGCGCTCCAGGCATTCCGTGTTGGTGGAGCCCACCTCGGCGAGCGCCTCGTGCCGGAAGTCGTCGAGCGACGCCCGGCGGCGGCTGTCGGACGCGCTCAAAAGAAGGTCCGCGCCGCGGCTTCGGCGGCCGAGCCGATCGGCCCGCCGATCAGCACGTAGCCGGCGAGGAACAGGCCGGAGATGCCGAAGACCAGCTTCAGTTCGCCGGCGGTGCGGGCGAACTCGTCCGTCGCCTCGTCGAACCACATGACCTTGACGACGCGCAGGTAGTAGTAGGCGCCGACGACGGAGGCGAGCACGCCGATGACGGAGAGCGCGTAGAGATGCGCCTCGATCGCCGCCATGAAGACGAAGTACTTGGCGAAGAAGCCGCCGAGCGGCGGGATGCCGGCGAGCGAGAACATGATCACCGTCATCGCCGTCGCCATGAAGGGATTGGTGGCGGAGAGGCCGGCGAGGTCGTCGATGTTCTCGACGTTGCCGCCTTCCTTGCGCCGCATGGCGAGGATGCAGGCGAACGCCCCGAGCGTCATGACCATGTAGACAAGCATGTAGAGCACGACGCCGCGCACGCCCGCCATGGAGCCGGAGGCGAGGCCGACCAGCGCGTAGCCCATGTGGCCGATCGACGAATAGGCCATCATGCGCTTGATGTTGCGCTGGCCGATCGCGCCGAAGGCGCCCAGCACCATGGAGGCGATGGAGATGAAGACGACGATCTGCTGCCAGTCGACGGCGATCGGCTCGAAGGCCTCGATGACGATGCGCACCATCATCGCCATGGCGGCGACCTTCGGTGCGCCCGAGAAGAAGGCCGTCACCGGCGTCGGCGCACCCTCGTAGACGTCCGGCGTCCACATGTGGAACGGCACGGCCGAGATCTTGAAGGCGATGCCGGCGAGCACGAAGACCAGGCCGAAGACGAGGCCGAGCGAGCGCCCCTCGGCCGAGAGCGCCGCGGCGATCTCGTGGAAGCCGGTATGGCCGGTGAAGCCGTAGACCAGCGACATGCCGTAGAGCAGCATGCCCGAGGAGAGCGCGCCGAGGACGAAGTATTTCAGGCCCGCTTCCGTCGAGCGCAGGCTCTCGCGGTTGATCGCCGCGACAACGTAGAGCGCCAGCGACTGCAGCTCCAGCGACAGATAGAGCGAGATCAGGTCGTTGGCCGAGATCATCAGCATCATGCCGAGCGTGGCGAGCACGATCAGCACCGGGAACTCGAAGCGGTCGAGCTGCTCCGTGCGGGCATGGCCGACCGTCATCACCAGCGCGGTGATCGAGCCGATCAGCGACAGCACCTTCATGAACTTGGCGAAGGGGTCCGACAGGAAGGCGCCGCCATAGGCGGCCCCCTCGCCCGTCACCGTCACCAGCCAGAGGCCCGCGACGATGAGCAGCGCCACGGCAAGCCCGGTCACGGTGGTCCCGGAACGCTCGCCCGAGAAGACACCGATCATCAGCAGGACCAGCGCGCCGACGGCGAGGATGATCTCCGGCGTCGAGAGCTGAAGGCTGGCAAGGATCGTATCAGCGGTCATATCTTGGGTTCCCGTCGTCAGTTCGCCGAAAGCGCTACGGATTGCGCCGCCTGCAAAGCCGCGGTGTAATTGTTGAGGAGCGCGTCGACGGAGGCCGCCGTCGCGTCGAAGACCGGCGCAGGGTAGACGCCGAAGAAGATCGTCAGGATCACCATCGGATAGAGGATCAGCTTTTCACGCGGCGAGAGGTCGAGGAGCGCCTTGAGGCTCTCCTTCTCCAGCGCGCCGAAGATCATCCGGCGGTAGAGCCAGAGCGCGTAGGAGGCCGACAGGATGACGCCGGTCGTGGCGAAGAGCGCGACCCAGGTGTTGGCGCGGAAGGCGCCGAGCAGGGTCATGATCTCGCCGACGAAGCCGGAGGTGCCCGGCAGGCCGACATTCGCCATGGTGAAGACCATGAAGGCGACGGCGTATTTCGGCATGTTGTTGACGAGGCCGCCATAGGCCGCGATCTCGCGGGTGTGCAGCCGGTCGTAGACGACGCCGACGCAGAGGAACAGCGCGCCGGAGACGATGCCGTGCGAGAGCATCTGGAAGAGCGCGCCCTGCACCCCTTGAGCGTTCGCCGCGAAGATGCCCATGGTGACGTAGCCCATGTGGGCGACCGACGAGTAGGCGATCAGCTTCTTCATGTCGTCCTGCATCATCGCCACCAGCGAGGTGTAGATGATGGCGATGACCGACAGCGCGAAGACGAAGGGCGCGAAATAGTCCGACGCCAGCGGGAACATGGCGAGCGAGAAGCGCACGAAGCCGTAGCCGCCGAGCTTCAGAAGCACGCCTGCCAGGATGACGGAGCCCGCCGTCGGCGCCTGCACGTGCGCGTCCGGAAGCCAGGTGTGGACCGGCCACATCGGCATCTTCACCGCGAACGAGGCGAAGAAGGCGAGCCACAGCCAGGTCTGCATATGCGCCGGGAACGAATAGACGAGCAGCTCGGTGATGTCCGTCGTGCCGGCCTGCCAGTACATCGCCATGATGGCGAGCAGCATCAGCACCGAGCCGAGCAGCGTGTAGAGGAAGAACTTGTAGGACGCGTAGACGCGGTCCTTGCCGCCCCACACCCCGATGATGATGAACATCGGGATCAGGCCCGCCTCGAAGAAGACGTAGAAGAGGACGATGTCGAGCGAGACGAAGACGCCGACCATGAACACTTCCAGGAGCAGGAAGGCGATCATGTATTCCTTGAGGCGCTTGCCGATCGTCTCCCAGCTCGCCAGCACGCAGAAGGGCATCAGGAAGGTCGACAGGATGACGAACAGCATGGAGATGCCGTCGACGCCGAGATGATAGGAGATGCCGGTGCCGAGCCAGTCGACCTTCTCGACCATCTGGAAGCCGGGGTTCGAATTGTCGAAGCCGATCCAGATGAAGAGCGAGAGGACGAAGGTGAAGACCGTCGTCAAAAGCGAGACGTTGAGGATGTTGCGGCGGCCGTAGGGGCTGTCCTCACGGGTGAGAAGCAGCAGCACCACGCCGACGAGCGGGAGGAAGGTGACCGCGGAAAGAATGGGCCAATCGGTCATCAGAACGAACTCCCGAGCATCATCCAGGTAACGAGTGCCGCAATCCCGAGCAGCATCGCGAAGGCATAGTGGTAGAGGTAGCCGGTCTGCAGGCGGACGACGCGGCCGGTAACGTCGATGACGCGGGCGGCGACGCCGTTCGGGCCGAAGCCGTCGATGACCGTGCCGTCACCCTTCTTCCAGAGGAAGCGGCCGAGGCGCTTGGCCGGGCGGACGAACAGGAAGTCGTAGAGCTCGTCGAAGTACCACTTGTTGAGCAGGAACTGGTAGAGCACGCGGTGCTGCTCGGCGAGCACCTTCGGCGTCTCCGGCGAGCGGATGTACATGTACCAGGCCGTGACGAAGCCGAGCGCCATCGCGGCGAACGGGCTCCACTTCACCCAGAGCGGCACGTTGTGGAACTCGTGGACGAGGTGGTTCTCCGCCGAGACGAAGAGCGCGCCCTGCCAGAACTCGTCGTAATGATGGCCGTAGAAATACTCGACGAAGATCACGCCGGCCAGCACCGCGCCGGCGGCCAGCAGATAGAGCGGGATCAGCATCACGGCAGGCGACTCGTGGACGTGGTGCATCACGTCGGCGGAGGCACGCGGCTTGCCGAAGAAGGTCAGGAAGGCGAGGCGCCAGGAATAGAAGCTCGTGAAGAGCGCGGCGATCACCAGCAGCGTGAAGGCGAAGCCGGAGACCGAGCTGTGCGAGGCGAAGGCGCTCTCGATGATCGCGTCCTTCGAGAAGAAGCCGGCGAAGCCGATCACCGTGCCCGGGATGCCGACGCCGGTCAGCGCCAGCGTGCCGATCGTCATCATCCAGAAGGTGACGGGGATGTGCTTACGAAGACCGCCCATGTAGCGCATGTCCTGCTCGCCGTCGACCGCGTGGATGACGGAGCCGGCGCCGAGGAACAGGAGCGCCTTGAAGAAGGCGTGGGTGAACAGGTGGAAGATCGCCGCGCCGTAGGCGCCGATGCCGAGCGCCACGAACATGTAGCCGAGCTGCGAGCAGGTCGAGTAGGCGATGACGCGCTTGATGTCGTTCTGGACGAGGCCGACGGTCGCCGCGAAGAAGGCGGTGATCGCGCCGATCAGCGTGACGACCGTCAGCGCATCGTGCGACAGTTCGAAGATCGGCGACATGCGGGCGACGAGGAAGACGCCGGCCGTCACCATGGTGGCGGCATGGATGAGGGCCGAGACCGGGGTCGGGCCTTCCATCGCGTCCGGCAGCCAGGTGTGCAGCAGGAACTGCGCCGACTTGCCCATCGCGCCCATGAAGAGCAGGAGGCAGGTGGCCGTCAGCGCATGCGACTTGTCGAGCGTCATGCCGAAGAGGTTGATCACCGGCTCGGCCGCATCAGCGGCACCCTCGGCCGGGAGGTAGGTGGCGGCGGTGGCGAAGATCGTCTCGAAATTGACCGAGCCGAACAGCACGAAGACCGAGAAGATGCCGAGCGCGAAGCCGAAGTCGCCGACGCGGTTGACGATGAAGGCCTTCATCGCGGCCGCGCAGGCCGACGGCTTCTTGTACCAGAAGCCGATCAGGAGATAGGAGGCGAGGCCCACGCCCTCCCAGCCGAAGAACATCTGCAGGAGGTTGTCGGACGTCACCAGCATCAGCATGGCGAAGGTGAAGAGCGACAGATAGGCGAAGAAGCGCGGCCGGTGCGGGTCGTGATGCATGTAGCCGATCGAATAGACGTGCACCAGCGTCGAGACGGAGTTGACGACGACGAGCATGACGGCCGTCAGCGTGTCGACGCGGAAGGCCCATTCGGTGTCGAAGCCGCCGGACTGGACCCAGCGCAGCACCGAGACCTTGATCATCTCCGTCTCGCCCATGGCGACGTCGAAGAAGACGATCCAGGAGAGGATCGCAGCGACGATCATGAAGCCGGAGGTGACGTATTCGGAGGCTTTCGCGCCGATGGCGTTGCCGCCCAGACCGGCGATCAGGAAGCCGATCAGGGGAAGGAAGACGATTGCCTTGATGATGGTATCCATGACCCGATCAGCCCTTCATCATATTGACGTCTTCGACGGCGATCGAACCGCGGTTGCGGTAGAAGACGACGAGTATTGCAAGACCGATGGCGGCTTCCGCGGCGGCGACCGTCAGGATGAACAGCGCGAAGACCTGGCCGACGATGTCGTTCAGGAAGGCCGAGAAGGCGACCATGTTGATGTTGACCGCAAGCAGGATCAGCTCGACGGACATCAGGATGACGATGACGTTCTTCCGGTTGAGGAAGATGCCGAAGACGCCGAGGACGAACAGGATGGCGCTGACCGTGAGATAGTGGGAAATACCGATTTCCATGATGCTTTTCCTTGGGTCCCTGCGGCCTCAGATGCCCTGGCCGGGCTTAACCTTGACGACCTCGACGGCGGTCGCCGGCGTGCGGGCGACCTGCGCGGAGACGTCCTGGCGCTTGATGTTCTGGCGATGGCGCAGCGTCAGCACGATCGCGCCGATCATGGCGACGAGCAGCACGAGGCCGGCGATCTGGAAGAAATAGGCGTAGTGGGTATAGAGCACGTCGCCCAGCGCCGCCGTGTTGGTGCGCTCGGTCACGGGCGGGATCGGCATCGCGGAATTCTTCGCGATCTCCGGCGAGAGCGTCGCACCGCCGACGACGACGATGAGCTCGACGGCGAGGATGACGCCGATCAGCGCGCCGACCGGGGCGTATTCAAGCGCGCCGGCCCTCAGCGCGGCGAAGTCGATGTCGAGCATCATCACGACGAAGAGGAAGAGCACCGCCACCGCGCCGACATAGACGACCAGCAGGATCATCGCCAGGAACTCGGCGCCCGTGAGCAGGAAGAGGCCGGCCGCGTTGAAGAAGGTGAGGATCAGGAACAGCACGGAATAGACCGGGTTCCTGGACGCGATCACCATGAAGGCGGATGCCACCGCCACGAAGGCGAAGAGATAGAAGAATAGAGCCTGCAGACCCATGTTGGTGCCTTTTCGTCTTCCCCGGGGCGGGCTCGGCCGGAGTGCCGCCCTTCCCCGTCGAAGCCTGGCGGTTGCGCTCCACCAGGCAGGTACTTGATCGTTTCGTCCCCGCCGCCGCTCAGCGGTAGGGCGCATCCATGGCCATGTTGCGGGCGATTTCCCGCTCCCAGCGGTCGCCGTTGTCGAGCAGCTTCTGCTTGTCGTAGTAGAGCTCCTCGCGCGTCTCGGTGGCGAACTCGAAGTTCGGTCCCTCGACGATGGCGTCGACCGGGCAGGCTTCCTGACAGAAGCCGCAATAGATGCACTTCACCATGTCGATGTCGTAGCGCACCGTGCGGCGCGTGCCGTCGTTGCGGCGGGGGCCGGCCTCGATGGTGATGGCCTGGGCCGGACAGATCGCCTCGCAGAGCTTGCAGGCGATGCAGCGTTCCTCGCCGTTCGGGTAGCGGCGCAGCGCATGCTCGCCGCGGAAGCGGGGCGAGACCGGCCCCTTCTCGAACGGATAGTTCACCGTTGCCTTGGGGCGGAAGAAGTAGCGCATCGACAGCACGAAGGCCTCGACGAACTCCTTGAGGAACAGCGAATTCACGGCTTGCGTAACACTAGCCATCATCAAACTCCAATGCCGCTGAGGGTGCGGGCGGCCGTCATGCGGACCAACCCGTCAGCTTCAGCACGAATGCGACGATCACGACCATGGCGAGCGAGATCGGCAGGAAGACCTTCCAGCCGAGGCGCATGAGCTGGTCGTAGCGGTAGCGCGGCACGAAGGCCTTCACCATCGCGAACATGAAGAACACCAGCGAGGCCTTGAGCACGAACCAGACGATGCCCGGCACCCAGTTGATCAGCCAGAAATCGACCGGGGGCAGCCAGCCGCCGAGGAACAGGATGGTGGTCAGCGCGCACATCAGGCAGATGGCGGCATATTCGCCGAGCATGAACATCATGTAGGGCGTGGAGCCGTATTCCACCATGAAACCGGCGACCAGCTCCGACTCCGCTTCCGGCAGGTCGAAGGGCGGGCGGTTCGTCTCGGCCAGCGCCGAGATGAAGAAGACGATGAACATCGGGAACAGCGCCAGCCAGTGCCAGTCGAGGAAGGACGGCGGCAGGCCGAGGCGCGTGCCGAGGCCGTCGGCCTGCGAGTTGACGATGTCGGTGAGGTTCAGCGAGCCGACGCAGAGCAGCACGGTGACGATGACGAAGCCGATGGAAACTTCATAGGAGACCATCTGCGCCGCCGAGCGCAGCGCGCCGAGGAACGGATACTTCGAGTTGGACGCCCAGCCGCCCATGATGATGCCGTACACTTCGAGCGAGGAGATCGCGAAGATGTAGAGGATGCCGACATTGATGTTGGCGATCACCCAGCCCTCGTTCAGCGGCACCACCGCCCAGGTGGCGAGCGCCAGCGTCACGGAGACGAGCGGGGCGAGCAGGAAGATCGCCTTGTTGGCGCCGGCCGGGATCACCGGCTCCTTGAAGACGAACTTCAGGAGGTCGGCGAAGGACTGGAACAGGCCCCAGGGACCGACGACGTTCGGGCCGCGGCGCATCTGCACGGCCGCCCAGATCTTGCGGTCGGCGAGCAGGACATAGGCGATGAAGAGGAGGAGCGCGACCAGCAGCAGGAGCGACTGGGCGACCATGATCACCGCGGGCCAAACATAGGTCGAAATGAAAGCGTCCATAATGCCTTATCCCTTCGCGCTCATTCCGCCGCGGCCTTGAAATTGTTGCGGGCAAGCGCCGAGCATTCGGCCATGACCGCGGAAGCGCGCGCTATCGGGTTCGTCAAATAGAAGTCTTTGACCGGAGACGCAAACCCGGAATTCGCCATCTTCCCGCCTTTTTTCGCAAGCGCGGCAAGATCGGCGGGCTCGCCCGGGGCAATCTCGTCGACCGCCGCGAAATGCGGGTGCGCGGCATAGAGCCGGGCGCGCAGCTGCGCGAGCGAATCGAAGGGCAGCCGGTGGCCGAGCACGTCGGAGAGCGCGCGCAGGATCGCCCAGTCCTCGCGGGCGTCGCCCGGCGCGAAGCCGGCGCGGTTGCCCTGCTGCACGCGGCCCTCGGTGTTGACCCAGGTGCCGGACTTCTCCGTATAGGTCGCGCCCGGCAGGATGACGTCGGCGACATGCGCCGCGTTGTCGCCGTGCGAGCCGATATAGACGGTGAAGGCCGTCTTGGCCGAAAAATCCATCTCGTCGGCGCCGAGCAGGAACAGCACGTCCGTGCCGGTCAGCATCTCCGCCGCCGTCTTGCCGCCCTCGCCCGGCACGAAGCCGAGGTCGAGGCCGCCGACGCGGGCCGCCGCCGTGTGCAGGACCGAGAAGCCGTTCCACTCCGCCGTCACCGCGCCGACGCTCTCGGCCAGCGCCGCCGCCGCCGAGAGGACCGCGAGGCCGTCGGGACGCGCGAGCGCCCCCTGCCCGACCAGGATCATCGGCCGCTCGGCCTTCCTCAGCACTTCGGCGAAGCCGACGGAGCCGTCGATCAGGCCGGAGAGCGTGTCGGGGCCTGCGCCGAGATAGTCGTAGCCGTAGCGCAGCTCCGCCTTCTCGCCGATCACGCCGATCGGGAAGCCGTCCATGCGCCAGCGCTTGCGGATGCGGGCGTTGAGCACCGTCGCCTCGATGCGCGGATTGGCGCCGACGATGAGCAGCGCATCCGCATCCTCGATGCCGGCGATGGTGGTGTTGAAGAGGTAGCTGGCGCGGCCGAGCGCCGGGTCGAGCGCGGCACCGTCCTGGCGGCAGTCGACGTTCTTCGAGCCGAGCGCGGCCATCAGCTCGCGCAGCGCGTAGATCTCCTCGACCGAGGCGAGGTCGCCGGCGATCGCGCCGATGCGGTCAGCGGCCTTGCCGGCGACGGCGGCCCTGATCGCGCCGAAGGCTTCCGCCCAGGTGGCGGGGCGCAGGCGGCCGTCCTTGCGGACATAGGGCCGGTCGAGGCGCTGGGTCTTCAGCCCGTCCCAGATGTAGCGGGTCTTGTCGGAGATCCACTCCTCGTTGATCTCCTCGTTGACGCGCGGCAGGATGCGCATCACCTCGCGGCCGCGCGTGTCGACGCGGATCGCCGAGCCGACGGCGTCCATGACGTCGATCGATTCGGTCTTGGTGAGCTCCCACGGGCGCGCCGTAAACGCGAAGGGTTTCGACGTCAGCGCGCCGACCGGGCAGAGGTCGACGACGTTGCCCTGCAGCTCGGAGGTCATCGCCTGCTCGAGATAGGTGGTGATCTCGGCGTCCTCGCCGCGGCCGATCAGGCCGAGCTCGGAAATGCCGGCGACTTCCGTGGTGAAGCGGACGCAGCGCGTGCAGTGGATGCAGCGCGTCATGATCGTCTTGACGAGCGGGCCGATATACTTGTCCTCGACGGCGCGCTTGTTCTCCCTGTAGCGGGACGAGTCGACGCCGTAGGCCATCGCCTGGTCCTGCAGGTCGCATTCGCCGCCCTGGTCGCAGATCGGGCAGTCGAGCGGATGGTTGATCAGCAGGAACTCCATCACGCCTTCGCGCGCCTTCTTGACCATCGGCGTGGTCGTGAAGACCTCCGGCGGCTCGCCGTTCGGGCCGGGACGGAGGTCGCGCACGCCCATGGCGCAGGAGGCCGCCGGCTTCGGCGGGCCGCCCTTCACCTCGACGAGGCACATGCGGCAGTTGCCGGCAACCGACAGCCGCTCGTGGAAACAGAAGCGCGGAACCTCGGCGCCGGCCTCCTCGCACGCCTGCAGCAGCGTGAAGTGATCCGGGACTTCGATTTCTTTTCCGTCGACTTTCAGCTTTGCCATATCCGCTTTCCCGCTATCCGCGCGGTTGCCCGCGCCTCGCCAGCGCCATTCTGTCTAGAGCACCCCCGCTTTTCGAGGAAAAGCGGAAATGCTCTATCCCTTTGTTTCCACGCAATTCCGGACGCAAAACCGCTCAAGCACTTTTGCTGGAATTGCTCCAGTCCTGCCGGTTCCGGCGGAGCCTCAGCCCCGCGCCGTCGCCAGCGTCTTCGCCTGCTCCACCCAGCCGTCGCGGGCGATCCGCCCGTCGAGGCCGAGCTCGGCTTCGATCCTCGCCACCTCCGCGGCCGTCCAGGCCGCGATGTCGGCATAGCACCGGTAGCCCATGCCGTTCAGCACCTGTTCCAGCTTCGGGCCGATGCCCGAAATCGCCTTCAGGTCGTCGGCCTTGCCGGCCGCCGGCCTCGCCGCCCGCGGCCTGCGCACCGGCGCGGGCTTGTCCGCCTTCGGCTCCGCCGGCACGACCGTCAGCGCGGGCTTTGCCTTCACGGGCGCGGCGGACGCCTTCCCGGCCTCCGCCTTCGCCAGCGCCTCGGCCGCCTCGTCGAGGGCGGCCCTGGCGCGGGCGGTCGCGCCCTGCATCGCGCCCACCATAAGCCCGGCGAACTGGCTCGCCACGCCGAAGCCGATCGCGGTCGTCGCCGCCATCGCCGCCACAGGATGCACCATCAGCGGATGCAGCGGCACGTCCGGCAGGTCCTTCAGCCAGGGCGCGAGCGTGAACGCCGCCTCGCCCGGCTCCGGCCGGACCGGGGTCCTTGCGCCTTCCTGTCCCGCCGGTTTCGTCATCGCCCTACTCCGCCGCTTCCAGCACCGCGCCATGCGCCATGGCGTTGGCGGTGTACTGGTCGATGCGCTTTTCCATCTCCGGACGGAAATGCTTGATCAGGCCCTGGACCGGCCAGGCGGCCGCGTCGCCGAGCGCGCAGATCGTGTGGCCCTCGATCTGCTTCGACACCTGGAACAGCATGTCGATCTCGCGCTTCTGGGCGTTGCCCTTCACCATGCGCTCCATGACGCGCATCATCCAGCCCGTACCCTCGCGGCAGGGCGTGCACTGGCCGCAGCTCTCGTGCTTGTAGAAGGCCGAGAGCCGCCAGATCGCCTTCACGATGTCGGTCGACTTGTCCATGACGATGACGGCGGCGGTGCCGAGGCCGGAGCCGAGCTCGCGCAGCCCGTCGTAGTCCATGATCGCGTCCTTCATCTGCGCGCCGGGCACGCAGGGGACCGACGAGCCGCCGGGGATGACGGCGAGCAGGTTGTCCCAGCCGCCGCGGATGCCGCCGCAATGTTTTTCGATCAGCTCGTGGAACGGGATCGACATCGCCTCCTCGACCGTGCACGGCCGGTTGACGTGGCCGGAGATCGAATAGAGCTTGGTGCCGTGGTTGTTCTGTCGGCCGAAGCCCGTGTACCAGGCGGCGCCGCGGCGCAGGATGGTCGGCGTGACGGCGATCGACTCGACGTTGTTGACCGTCGTCGGGCAGCCGTAGAGGCCCATGTTGGCCGGGAACGGGGGCTTCAGGCGCGGCTGGCCCTTCTTGCCCTCCAGGCTTTCGAGCAGCGCCGTCTCCTCGCCGCAGATATAGGCGCCGGCGCCGTGGTGGACGACGATGTCGATGTCATAGCCGAGCTTGTTGTTCTTGCCGAGGAGCCCCGCGTCGTAGCACTCGTCGATCGCCGCCTGCAGCGCCTCGCGCTCGCGGATGAACTCGCCGCGCACGTAGATGAAGGCGGTGTGGGCGCCCATGGCGAAGGAGGCGACGACGCAGCCCTCGATCAGCGTGTGCGGATCGTGGCGCATGATGTCGCGGTCCTTGCAGGTGCCGGGCTCGGACTCGTCGGCATTGACGACGAGGTAGTGCGGCCGGCCGTCGGATTCCTTCGGCATGAAGGACCATTTGAGGCCCGTCGGGAAGCCGGCGCCGCCGCGGCCGCGAAGCCCGGAGGCCTTGACCTCGTTGACGATCCAGTCGCGGCCCTTTTCCAGAAGCTGCTTGGTGCCGTCCCAATGGCCGCGCGCCATGGCGCCCCTCAGCGACTTGTCCTTGAGGCCGTAGATGTTGGTGAAGATGCGATCCTGGTCCTTAAGCATGGTTCACCCCTTTACCGCGGCTTCTTGCCGAAGACGCGGATATATTCCGCCTCGCCGCCCCGGGCGAGGGCATCGGCCTGCCTGACCCAGTCGTCGCGGTCGATGCGGCCCTTGAAATTCAGGTAGCTGTCCACCCAGGCGCGCTCGTTCTCCCGCCAGGCGGCGACCTGCGCGAAGGTGAAGATGCCGAGCTCGTGCAGGATGCCCTCGATCTTCGGGCCGACGCCGGAGATCAGCTTGAGGTCGTCGGGGGCGGCCGGGCGCTCGACGGCGGCCGGACGGTTCGGGTCGTCGAGCGCGGGCTTCGCCGCCTTCTTCGAGGCCGTCGCGCCGCCCTCGGCGCGGGTGTCGCCCTTCACCTCGGCATTGGCCGCGGCTTCCACCTTGGCCGTCGCCGGCGTCTTCAGCGCCGGATCGGTCTCGTCGGCATCCGTCCTCGGCTTGGCGGCGTTCGACGGCGGCACGCTGACGGCATCCTTCTCGGCCTTCCTCGCCGGCGCCTTCTTCGGCTCGGCGTCCGGCGTGGTCAGGCTGGTCAGCCCGCCCTCGGGGGCGGAATAGACACGGTCGATCTGCGGGCCGGGCGTGATCTCGGCGCCGCGGCCGGCGTCGAAGCTGTCGATGATCTCCTCCAGCCGCTCCGGCGTCAGGTCCTCGAACGTGTCCTTGAAGATCATCACCATCGGCGCGTTGACGCAGGCGCCCTGACATTCGACCTCTTCCCAGGAAAGCGTGCCGGTCTCGTTGAGGTGGAAGGGCTCGGCGTGGATGCGGCTCTTGCAGACCTTGATCAGGTCCTCGGCGCCGCGCAGCATGCAGGGCGTCGTGCCGCAGACCTGGACATGGGCACGCGTGCCGACCGGCGCAAGCTGGAACTGGGTGTAGAAGGTCGCGACCTCGAGCACGCGGATATAGGCCATGCCGAGCATGTCGGCGACGGATTCGATCGCCGCCTTCGTCACCCAGCCGTCCTGTTCCTGCGCGCGCATCAGAAGCGGGATGACGGCCGACTGCTCGCGGCCCTTCGGGTACTTCTTGATCGTTGCCTCGGCCCAGGCGGCGTTCTGCGCGTTGAAGGCGAAGCTCGCGGGCTGGACTGTGTCTTCGGCTAGTCGACGAACGGACATTCTCTTAACGCCTTGTCTCAGTTGATCTGCCTGCACCGCGTCGTCGTCACGTTGACGAACTCGCAGGCGTAGGCCGACTTGTCATTCTGCATGAATACCACGTAGCGGCTGCCATTCTGCGCCGCCGCCTTGATCTCGAAGCCCTGGCTCGCCAGCTCGCCCATGGTGAAGGACAGGACGGCGCCGGCCTCCAGCTGCTGCGCGTTCGCCGCGGCAGCGGTCGCGATCACCATGGCGATGGCGGCGGCCAGTCTCGGCATCAGCGGTCCACCTCGCCGAACACGATATCGAGGGAGCCCAGCACCGCCGAGACGTCGGCCAGCTGGTGTCCGCGACAGAGGAAATCCATGGCCTGGAGATGGGCGTAGCCCGGGGCGCGGATCTTGCAGCGATAGGGCTTGTTGGTGCCGTCGGCGACCAGATAGACGCCGAACTCGCCCTTCGGCGCCTCGACGGCCGCGTAGACGTCGCCTTCCGGCACGTGGTAGCCCTCGGTATAGAGCTTGAAGTGGTGGATCAGCCCTTCCATCGAGCGCTTCATCTCGCCGCGCTTCGGCGGCACCATCTTGCCGTCGAGCGAGGAGACCGGGCCGACCTTGGCGTCGCCGAGCAGGCGGTCCACGCATTGGCGCATGATCTTCGCCGACTCCCGCATCTCGATGACGCGGATCAGGTAACGGTCGTAGCAGTCGCCGTTCTTGCCGATCGGGATGTCGAAGTCGAGGTCGGAATAGCATTCGTAGGGCTGCGCGCGGCGCAGGTCCCAGGCCGCGCCCGAGCCGCGCACCATAACGCCGGAGAAGCCCCAGGCCCAGGCGTCCTCCAGCCTGACGACGCCGATGTCGACGTTGCGCTGCTTGAAGATGCGGTTGTCGGTGAGCAGGCCCTCGATGTCGTCGACGGTCTTCAGGAACGGGTCGATCCAGTTGCCGATGTCCTCGACGAGCTTGTGCGGGATGTCCTGGTGCACGCCGCCGGGCCGCACGTAGGCCGCATGCATGCGCGCGCCGCAGGCCCGCTCGTAGAACACCATCAGCTTCTCGCGCTCCTCGAAGCCCCAGAGCGGCGGCGTCAGCGCGCCGACGTCCATGGCCTGCGTGGTGACGTTGAGGAGATGCGAGAGGATGCGGCCGATCTCGGAATAGAGCACGCGGATGAGCTGCCCGCGGATCGGCACCTCGGTGCCCGTCAGCCGCTCGACGGCGAGCGCGAAGGCATGCTCCTGGTTCATCGGCGCGACGTAGTCGAGCCGGTCGAAATAGGGCACGGCCTGCAGGTAGGTCTTCGTCTCGATCAGCTTCTCGGTGCCGCGGTGGAGGAGCCCGATATGCGGGTCCACGCGCTCGACGATCTCGCCGTCGAGCTCCAGCACGAGACGCAGAACGCCATGCGCGGCCGGATGCTGCGGGCCGAAGTTGATGTTGAAATTGCGGACGTTGTGTTCGGTCATGAGCGGCGCGCTCCGCGCTTGCAGGGAATAGCGAATAGCGAATAGCGAATAGTGATGATCGATTGTTTCATAGCTTATCCTGCAGACTTCTGATCAGAGCACGCAGCATTCTTCCTATATCGTCCGACTGAAGCATAAGAACCTCGAATATTTCCATCGGAAGTATGCCAACCTTGTATGCGATGATCAGATGGGTCTCCAACTCCTTCAAGGATCCTTGCGCGATGCGCAGAAACTGGATGAAATTTGCCGTGGTTTCCCGTCCATGCCCTTCCGCGATATTCGCGGCTACCGAACCTGCCGCCCGGCGCATCTGCGATGTCAACCCGTACAGCTCATCCTTTGGAAATCCGCCCGTCGCCTTGTAGACGCTCACAGCCAGCTCGATCGCCGCCTGCCAGACCTTGAGTTCCTTGTAGGAATTTATCGTCTGCATCTCCTTCGTCGCTGCGCGATAACTATTCGCTATTCGCTACTCGCGGTTACTACCTGATCAGTTCGTCTTCGCTTTTTCATCGCCCGGCAGCACGTAATCGGTACCTTCCCACGGCGAAAGGAAGTCGAAGTTGCGGAATTCCTGCTTGAGTTCGACGGGTTCGTAGACGACGCGTTTCACCTCGTCGTCGTAGCGCACCTCGACGAAGCCGGTCGTCGGGAAGTCCTTGCGCAGCGGATGGCCCTCGAAGCCGTAGTCGGTGAGGATGCGGCGCAGGTCGGGATGGCCGGTGAAGAGGATGCCGTACATGTCGTAGGCCTCGCGCTCGAACCAGTCGGCGCCCGGATAGACCGCGCAGGCGGAGGGGACGGGCACGTCCTCGCCGGTGGCGACCTTGACGCGGATGCGCTGGTTCTGGCGCGGCGAGAGCAGGTGGTAGACCACGTCGAAACGGTCGGCCCGCTTCGGCCAGTCGACGCCGCAGATGTCGACGAGGTTGACGAAGGCGCACTGCACGTCGTCGTGCAGGAAGGTCAAGAGGTCGATGACGCGCGCGCCGTCGGTGACGAGCGTCAGCTCGCCATAGGCGATCTCGGCGGAGGCGACGAGGTCGCCGGCCGCTTCGCCGATGTAGGAGGAAAGCTCCTGGAGGGCTTCGCTCATGGTACGTCCCCTGCCCTTAGCGCTCGATCGTGCCAGTGCGGCGGATCTTCTTCTGCAGCAGAAGCACGCCGTAAAGCAGCGCCTCCGCCGTGGGAGGACAGCCTGGCACGTAGATGTCGACCGGCACGACGCGGTCGCAGCCGCGCACCACCGAGTAGGAATAGTGATAGTAGCCGCCGCCATTGGCGCAGGAGCCCATCGAGATGACGTAGCGCGGCTCCGGCATCTGGTCGTAGACCTTGCGCAGCGCCGGCGCCATCTTGTTGGTGAGCGTGCCGGCGACGATCATCACGTCGGACTGGCGCGGCGAGGCGCGCGGCGCGAAGCCGAAGCGCTCGACGTCGTAGCGCGGCATGGAGAGCTGCATCATCTCGACCGCGCAGCAGGCGAGACCGAAGGTCATCCACATCAGCGAGCCGGTGCGCGCCCAGGTGATGAGCTCGTCGGTCGAGGTGACGAGGAAGCCCTTGTCGGCGAGCTCGTTGTTGATCTCGCCGAAGAAGGCGTCGTCGCTGCCGACCGGCTTGCCGGTGCGCGGATCGATGATGCCCTTCGCCTGGGGCGAGACCAGCGTCGTGTTCGTCTGAGCTACTCCCATTCGAGTGCTCCCTTCTTCCATTCGTAGATGAAGCCGACCGTGAGAACGCCGAGGAAGACCATCATCGACCAGAAGCCGAACCAGCCCATGTCGCCGAACGACACGGCCCAGGGGAACAGGAAGGCCACTTCAAGATCGAAGATGATGAAGAGGATCGACACCAGGTAGAAGCGGATGTCGAACTTCATGCGCGCATCATCGAAGGCGTTGAAGCCGCATTCGTAGGCCGAGAGCTTTTCCGAATCGGGCGCCTTGTAGGCGACGGCAAACGGCGCGATCAGCAACGCGAGGCCGATCACGAGCGCGATACCTATGAAGATGGCGATCGGGATATAGGAACCGAGAAGTTCAGTCATTGGCGTCCGTCCTGCCTGCGGGAAGGCGCCGGAGAGGCGCCTTTTCGGTCGTGGCCCGCAAGCCGAGAAAATATGTTGCAACGCCAGAGTGGTTAGCGCAGTGAGCGCCACTGTGCAAGGCTTTGTCCGGCTTTCGGCACAATCAATGCGCCCTTTTCGCCCGCGGCCAAACACCGGCGGCGCAGCCGTTTAAATCGTTACGATTCGATGAGGGCGAATGTGAGACGCTTGGCCGCACCCCCCGCTAGTTCGCGTTGAGGTTCAGCATCGGGATCGCGCCGCCGGGCAGCATCGTGCGCGGCAGCTGCCCATCCCACTTCTCGGCCTGCGTCAGCGCGACGAGGCCGGGATTGTCCTTCAGCGCGTCGCCGCGCAGCTTGATCGCCTCCGCCTCCGCCTCGCCGCGAAGCCGGATCGCCTCGGCCTCCGCCTGGGCAGCGAGACGCACGGCGTCGGCCTGGGCCTGCGCCTCGGCGCGGCGCGCATCGGCCTGGGCGTTCGCCTGGGTGACGGTGATCTCGGCCTGCACCTTCTCGCGCTCGGCGTTCTGGCGCAGGCGCTGCACCTCGACCTCGGCCAGCATGCGCTGCTCGATGCTCGCCTCGTAGGCCTCGGAGAAGTCGATGTTCTCGATCTGCACGCTGTCGATGATCACCGGGCCGGAGACCCCTTCCTGGATCGCCGAGGCCACCTCCGCGTTGAGCCGGCCGCGCTCCTGGATCGCGGTCACCGCGTTGAAACGGCCGAAGACGGTCTTGGTCTCCTCGAACACCTTGCGCTCGATCAGCCGCGACAGGAGCCCGTCCTCGCCGCCGTAGATCGCATAGACCTCCTGCACCCGATCGGCGGGGATGCGGTAATTGACCGACAGGCGGATGTCGGCCGGCTGCTGGTCGCGGCTGTAGGCCTCCATCTTCTCGTAGACGATCGCCTTCGACTGCACGGAGATGCGCACGACCGAATCGACGAAAGGCAATTTGAAGCCGAGCCCCGGCTCGGCCGTGCCGGAGACGGCGCCGTAGCGCAGGATGACGCCGCGCTCGCCCTGGTCGATGGTGAACCAGGAGCCGAACACGACGCTGAGGCCGAGAAGACCGGCAAGGCCCATCAGGGCCAGCGAGACGTAACGCATGCGAATCCCCCATTTCCGTTCGCCGAAGCTATAGCCGGAACGGCGCATGCGCGAGAAACATTCACCAAGACGGAGCACAAATCTGCAAGGGAAAGAATGGCGCGAGTGACGGGGCTCGAACCCGCGACCTCCGGCGTGACAGGCCGGCACTCTAACCGACTGAGCTACACCCGCGCATGGACCTTTCGGCCCGGGGACCCTTCGACCGGCGTTTTCGAGTGGCGCGAGTGACGGGGCTCGAACCCGCGACCTCCGGCGTGACAGGCCGGCACTCTAACCGACTGAGCTACACCCGCGCATGGACCTTTCGGCCCGGGGACCCTTCGACCGGCGTTTTCGAGTGGCGCGAGTGACGGGGCTCGAACCCGCGACCTCCGGCGTGACAGGCCGGCACTCTAACCGACTGAGCTACACCCGCACTCTCGAAAGCGACCGGATGACGAAGCATCCGTCTCAAGCGGCCGAGCCGTTTGATGAGCGGCTAACTACGGGGTTCGCGTTTGGGTGTCAAGCAGCTTTCAAGACAAAAGGACGACACCCCGCGAAATGTTTGCGCACCTTTCCATCTCCATGGCGGCGCTCAAAAAAAAGCGAAAACTTCGCATTTGCCTCTTGCGGTTTCAGCCCGTTCCGCATAGATCACGGCCACCAAGTCGAGCGGGCGATTAGCTCAGTTGGTAGAGCGCCTCGTTTACACCGAGGATGTCGGGAGTTCGAGTCTCTCATCGCCCACCATCTCCCCCTCTCCTTCCTTGAAAATCCGGCTCAGGTCGGCGGTTTTCCGTTCGTCGTGAAGGCGGCGGTGAAGGGGCGGCCGTCGGTGAGCCTGCCCTCGCAGGCGATCGTCGCCGGCCCCTTGTAGGGATTGCCGAAGCGGCAGGTTCCCGTCGCGGCGTAGACGTCCGGCGTGTCGGGCGTGTCCGAACGGCTCATGATCACCTTGTCGAGATGGATCACGTCGCTGTCGGGCGTCGGGTTGTCGCCGTCCATGCCGCTGAAGGTGACGATCGCACCGCTCTTCAGCCCGAAATAGAAGCCGACGCGGCCGTCCGGATAGGTGAAGTTCAGGAGCTTGCCGGAGCATTCGCCGCCGAGCCTACGGCCGACGACGGCAAGGTCCCCGCAGGTCCCTTCGACCGAGATCACCACGATTTCGCCGATCTTCGTCTGCGCGGCCGCCCCGGCGGCCAGCACCATCGAGAGGGCCGCCAGCGGGAAGGCTATGCCCTTGCGGATCGTCGCCATCGAAGCGTCCCCCTTCGGCAAGCTGTCACGGGCCCCGACGGTAGCATCGAATCGCCGGCCTTACCAGCGGTGGCAGGCTGCGGCTCACCCCTTGCGGCGCAGGACGAGGTAGAGGAGCACCATCAGCAGCAGGGCAGCCGGCCAGAAGTCGGTCGCCTGGTCCCAGGTCCAGTTCCACATCCGGTAGCCGTTGAGGTGCGGCGGCGGCATGTGCACGGAAATCTCGTGGTCGCGCTTCTCGCGGCCGTGGAAGTGGCCGATGGCGAAGGCGAGGCCGATGACGGCCGACTCGCGCCAGCGGTAGAGCACCCGCGCGATCAGGGTGACGGCCGCCGCCATGACGAGCCCTTCCAGCATATGGCCGAGCCAGTCGTAGTTGGCCTGAATATAGGTCCAGTCGAGAGTCACGGGCGCTCCTGCGGGAACTTCCCGGCCCGTCGGGCCGTTAATCATCCGACAATGAAACTCTGGTATTCATGTCCGTTATTCGACGGAGGATCAGATGAACAGTCATCTGGCAAGACATGTATTCAGTCGCTTCCTCGCCCTCCTGACCGGGATGATGGTGATGACCAGCCTGCCGCTGGTCTTCCTCGCCTTCCTGTAGGGTTCAGACCGGACGCCGTCCCTTGCGGGCCGTGCGGACGAGGCGCGCGTCGAACCAGGCCGAGACGAGCGGGCCGAAATAGCCGACGAAACGCAACGCCACGCCGAAATGCACCTCCCGCCTGCCCTTTTCCATGCCCTCGACGATGACGCGCGCGACATCCGCCGCCTGCCACGGCCGCACGCGTCCCATCATTGCCTCCGCCTCCGGCGGGCGGACCAGCATCTCCCGCTCGTATTGCGGCGTCACCGTGTCCGGCGGGAAGCTGATCGAGACGGAGATACCGTGCCCGGCGGTCTCGGCGCGCAATGACGCGGCCAGCCCGCGCAGCGCGAATTTCGAGGCGCAATAGCCGCTGTAGCCGGGAATGCCGATCAGCCCCGCCCCCGAGGAGACGATGGCGATGCGCCCGCCGCCCGCCGCCCGCATGTCAGGCAGCACCGCGCGCACGCTGTTGGCGACGCCGAACAGGTTGACGGCGACCTGGCGCTCGAAGAGTTCCGGCGGCTGGTCGTGGAACAGCCCGGGCTCGACGATACCCGCCGAGGCGACGAGCACGTCGGCCGGCCCGAACCGCGAGGCGGCGGCCCGCACCCCCGCCCCGACGCTTGCCGCGTCGGCGACGTCCGCGGAGACGGCGGCAAGCCGCTCCCCCGCCCCCGGCAATTCCGACAGAATATCCATGGCGGCTTCAAGCCGGCCCTCGTCGCGCGCGAGCAGCGTGACGCGATCGCCGCGCGAGAGCAGCAGCGCGGCGATCGCAAGCCCTATCCCGCTCGATCCGCCCGTGACGAGAACGTGGCGCATCGCCACCGCTCACATGCTCGAAAGAAGCTTGGCGATCTGTTCGCGATCGACCGAGGCGAGGCCGAAATTCTGCTTTTCCAGCGCGTGCAGGATGTCGGCGGTGTGGCGCACGGCCGTACGGATCTGCTCTTCCGTGTGCTCGCTGGTGATGAAGAAGCGCAGCCGCGCCTGCCCTTCCGGCACGGCCGGATGGATGATCGGCAGCACGTTGACGCCGGCCTCCAGCAGGTCGTTGGAGAGGCGCACGGCCCGGAGCGAATCGCCGACGAGGACCGGCACGACCGAATGGCCTTCGCTCAGCCCGGTATCGAGGCCCTCGGCCTTGGCGAGATCGCGGAACAGCCGGCCGTTCGCGCCGAGGCGGGCGACGCGCTCGGGCTCGGCGGCAAGCAGGTCAAGGCTCGCGGTGGCACCCGCGGCGAGCGCCGGCGCCAGGCCGACCGAATAGATGAAGCCGCCGGAGGAGCCCTTCAGCACCGTCGCCAGCGCCGCACTTCCGGCGACATAGCCGCCGCAGCTCGACGTGGTCTTGGAGAGCGTGCCCATCCAGATGTCGACCTCGTTCGGGTCGATGCCGAAATATTCGTGGGTGCCGCGGCCGGTCTTGCCCAGCACGCCGAGCGCATGGGCCTCGTCCACCATCAGCCAGAAGCCGTAGCGGCGGCGCAGCTCCACGAGGCGCGGCAGGTCGGCGACGTCGCCGTCCATCGAATAGACGCCCTCGGCGATGACGAGGATACGGCGGAACTTCCCGGTGAAGCCGGCGAGCAGCTCCTCCAGGTGGTCCATGTCGTTGTGGCGGAAGAAGCGCCGCGCCGCGCCCGAGAGCTTTATGCCGGCGAGCGCGCTGTTGTGCATCAGCTCGTCGTGGATGACGAGGTCTTCCGGGCCGAGCAGCGTGCCGATCACCGTCACGTTGGTGAGGTAGCCGCTGACGAAGACGACCGCGGCCTCCACACCGTAGAATTCGGCGAGACGCTCTTCGAGAATGCCGTGCACCGGCCGCTCGCCGGCGACGAGCCGGCTCGCCGAGGCGGAGACGCCGTAGCGCGCCAGCGCCTCGGCGACGCGGGCGTGCACCGCCGGATGGCGGTTCGTGCCGAGATAGTCGTAGGAGGCGAAGTTGATGAGGTTGCGCCCGTCGATCTCCGTCACCGCGCCCGCGCCGACGTCGTGGGTGCGGTAGAACGGATTGGCGATGCCGACGAGCTGGCTCGCCAGCTCCTGCATGCGGACCTGCTTGTATTCGGGCAGGTCCTCGAAGCGGGGCACGGGCCGCTCGGCCGGGCCGACGGCAATGCCGGCACGGCCTTCGGCAGGCGCGATGCCGCGCATTTTTTGCAGCAACGCTTCCTTGCGGCCGCGCGCCATGCGGGCTGCTGACGTCTCTTCCATGTCTGTCATCGTGCGCCGGACGTCCTCGAAGCGGAACCCATGTGCTGCTCGGCGAGCGCCTCGACCTCGCCGAGATCGCCGTCATCCTGCTCCTCGCCGCCGGATCTGGCAACCTTCTCGTAGAGCTTGCGCACGACATGCTCGATCGTCGTCGTCTCGCCGACGCTGGTCAGCGGGATGTCGAAGCCGGTCTTCTCCTTGAAGCCGAGGCCGAGCTCGACGGCCATGAGGCTGTCGAGGCCGACGTCCTTGAGAATCTTGTCGCGCGAAAGCGTGTCGACCGGAACGCGCAGGATCGCCGCCATCTCGGAGGCGACGAGCTGGTAGAGCGCGGAAAGCGCCTCGCCCTCGTTCTTGTCGGCGACGAGCGCCACGAGGTCGACGGTCTCGCCGCCGCTCGCCCCGCCGGCCGCGCCGGCCTGGCGCAAGAGCACCTCGAAGAGCGGCGTGCCGACGACCGCGAGGTTGCGGGCGGACGCCCAGTCGATCGGCGAGCAGACGAAGACGCCCGCCTCCACCGTGCCCGGATCGGCGCGCATGTGCGCCTCGACCATGGCGAGTGCGGTCGCCGCCTTCATCGCCGTGTTGCCGATGCGGCGTGCGAGCAGCTCGTTGACGTCGTCGTTGCGCGAGAGGTAGCCCTTGTCGGAGATCGCACCGAAGGCGACGGCGAGCGCCGGCAGCCCCTCGGCCCGGCGCCGGCGGGCAAGGCCTTCGAGATAGCCGTTCGCCGCGACGTAGTTGCCCTGGCCGGGGTTGCCGACCAGCGTCGTCGCCGAGGAGAACAGCAGGAAGTAGTCGAGCCTGTCGCGGCGCGTCGCCCTGTCGATCAGGTCCGCACCGCGGGCCTTGACGTCGATGACCTTGCGGAAGCGCTCTTCCGTCAGGTTCGGCAGCAGCGCGTCGTCGAGCACCATCGCCGCATGGACGACGCCGGCGATCGGCGCCTCCTTGCGCAGGCCGGCAAGCAGCGCGTCGAGCGACTTTGCGTCGGTGACGTCGCAGGCATGCAGGCTCGCGACCGCGCCGAGGGCCTTCCAGCGCTCGACGGCGGCGAGCGTCTCCTCGTCCGCGGTGCCGCGGCGGGTGACGAGCGCCAGGTGCTTCGCCCCGCGCGCGACCAGCCAGTCGGCGGCGGCAAGGCCGAAGCCGCCGATGCCGCCGACGACGACGTGGACGCCCTTGGGCGAGAAGGAAAGCGGCGCGCCCGCGCCGCGCTCGACCGCGTCGCGGCCGGCCTTCGGCGGCAGCAGCACGATCTTGCCGATATGGCCGGCATTCTGCATCAGGCGGAAGGCATCGGCGATCTCGTCATGGTCGAAGGCGCGGTAGGGCAGCGCGCGAAGCTCGCCCCTGGCGAAGAGCTCGCCCAGCGCCTCGAAGATCGAGCGGGTGAGCTCCGGTGCGTGCAGCGGCAGCTGGTCGGCGTCGATGCCGAAATAGCTGACGTTGCGGCGGAACGGACGCAGCCCGATCTTGCGGTCGGCGTAGTAGTCGCGCTTGCCGAGTTCGAGGAAGCGGCCGAACGGTTTTACCAGCTCGATGCTGCGCTCCATCGCATCGGAGAACAGCGAGTTGAGCACCAGGTCGACGCCCGCGCCGCCGGTCGCCTCCTTCACGTCCGCCACGAAGGAGAGCGAACGGGAATCGAAGACGTGGTCGACGCCGAGGGCGCGGAGGTAGCGCCGCTTCTCGGAGCTGCCGGCCGTGGCGAAGACCTTCAGGCCGAGCGAACGGGCGATCTGGATCGCCGCGAGCCCGACGCCGCCGGCCGCACCGTGGACGAGGATCGTCTCGCCCTTGCGGGCGCGGCCGAGCTCGACGATGGCGTACCAGGCCGTGAGGAAGGTCACGGGCACGGTCGCTGCGGCGACGGCGTCCAGTTCCTTTGGTACCCTGGCGAGGCCGGCGCGCTGGACGACGGTGTGCGTCGAGAAGGCGGCGGGGCCGATGCCCATCACCGTGTCGCCGACCGCAAGACCGTCGACGCCGGCGCCGAGCGCGGTCACGCGGCCGGAGAATTCCATGCCGATGGTGGCGCCGGCGAAGCCGTCCTCCAGCGCCTCTTCCGGCAGCAGGCCCATCGCCCACATCACGTCGCGGAAGTTGAGGCCCGCGGCTGCGACCTCGACGACGACGTCGCCGGGGCCGGGCTCGGGCACGTCGACCGCTTCCCAGTAGAGGCTGTCGACGCGCGACTGGGTGCGCTGGCGCACCGTGGCGGCGGCGAAATCGTGCGTGGTGGCCGAGGTGCGGTCGATCGGACCGCCGACGGCGCGCAAGGCTTCCGCCGCGACGGCGCCGGGCAGGATGCGCCATTCGCGCTCGGCGCTCCTGGCGCTGAGGACGGAGAGCGCGACCGGCCAGTCGGCCGGCTGCGCGTCGACCAGATGGACGTCGACGCCGCTGAACTCGTTGGCGAGCACGCGGGCGAAGGTCCACAGGCCCGTCGCCAGCGGATCGGCGACCGCGGCACCGGTGACGGCGGGGGCGCCGCCGGGAAGCATGAGCAGCAGCACAGGCTTCACCTTGCCGTTGCCGCGCGCCTGCAGCGCGCCGGCGAAGCGGGCGAGCGCATTGGCCTCGCGGGCGAGCGTGCCGCTCGCGTCGGCGTCGCCGCCGGTGAGCGCATAGACATAGGCGCCCGTCGTCGTGCCGTCCGCGGCGAGCGCATCGAGCGCGGCGTCGAGATCGGCTTCCGGCTGGTGCAGCGCAAGCTGTGCTGCCGGTTCGGGCAGGCCCTTCGCCTCGCCGAGGAGGACATAGGCCGGCGCGGCCGCCTCCGCCCTGTCGGCGGCGGCGGAAGGTGCGGCGGCCTCGATCAGAAGCAGGCCGCCATAGGCGCCGTCCACCGGCTGGATGCGGAAGGCCTGGCCTGCAAGCGGCGCGAGGCGTTCCTTCCAGTCGGCCTCCGTGGCGAGCCGGCCGTAGCGGAACTCGTCGCTCAGCCCGCCTGCGAACCAGTTGGCGCTGAGGCCGAAGAAGAAGTCGTAGAGCGAGGACGGCGCGGTCTCGGCGGCAATCACGTGCACGCCCTTGCCGACCGCCTCGGCGAAGGCCGAAGCCAGCGCCTCGTCGGTCGTCAGCATCGCGTTCAGCCGGTCGCAGGAACTGACGATCAGGTCCGCATGGACGAGGGCCGCCGGGGATTTCTCCACGCCGACGCGGGCGCTGCCCTCGAACAGCACCTCCATCGCCCGGCGCAGGTCGTCCGCGGGCTCGACGATGTCGAGCCGGCCGCCGACGCCGGCGACCATGTCGGCGAGCCGCAGGCTGAAGCCGGCCGAGGACGCGCCGATCTGCGCGATCGACACCGCCCCGCCCTTCGCCGCGATCGCCTTCTCGGCGGCGGCGAGCACGATCTCGCCGCGCTCGCGCGCCTGCGGCGAATGCAGCAGGAAAGCCTGGCTCGTGGTCTTGCCGGGCAGTTCCGGCGCCTCGCCGGCGCCGCCCGCCTTCAGCCGCCCGATATGGGCGAGCGCGCCGTCGCGGATGTCGGCGAGCATGACGGCCTCCGCGCCGCGGTCGGGCCGCTCGGCGAGGAATTCCGACAGGACCTCGCCCGCCTCCGGCAGGTCGACGTCGCGGGAGAGAATCCAGGCGCCGGCCTCCTGGCTGGCAAGGCCCGCGTCCTCCAGAACGTGGAAGGCGTTGGCAAGGAAGGCGCGGAAATCGCGGTCGCCCGGCAGGCTGCCGACGGCGACGCGGCCGGCGGCATCGGTGACGCGCATCGCGATGTCGTAACAGGCGCGGTAGACGGCCGCGCTCATCAGCAGCGAGGCGTCCTCGAGCGGCCGTTCGGCCGGGGCGTCGAGCAGGAAGGCCGGCGTCGCGCCGTCGCCTGGCGCCGCGACGAGGCCCGGAACGGGCAGCGCCTCGTAGTGATAGGCGAGCGAGGCGAGCGACTGGTGCTGGCGCAGCCAGGTGCGGCGGAAGCGGCAGTCCTCCAGGAGGAGCACCGGCTCGCCGTCCTTGGCTTCCATTAGGAAGCGCGCCTTGATCGAATAGGGGCTGACGCGCTCCACCTCGATGCGCGCGCGCGTCGCCGGCTTGCCGGCGGAAAGCACCGACACCGAGCCGAAATGGACTGGGATGTAGGGCGCACCCTCGGCATCGCCGGAAAGCTTGTCGAACAGGCCGACGAGGCCGTGGAAGGCCGCGTCGAGCACCATGGGGTTCAATCCCCAGGAGAGCATCGGATGGGCCGGGTTGACGGGCCTGGCGAGATCCACGTCGATGCGGGCGCCGCCGTCCGTCACCGCGCGCTCGGCCAGCCGGAAGGCCGGGCCGTAGTCGAGGCCGAAGGAGGAGGCGATGCGGTAGATCTGCTCCTTGGAGACTTCCTGCGCGGCGGCGCGCGGGATCGCCGCAAGCGCGCCCGGCCGCGTGCCCGGCATCACCTTCTGGCAGCGGCAGACCGCGTGCACGGTCCAGTCGTCGGTGGAAAGCCGCTCGCGCGAGCGGATCTCGATGGTGCCGGTCTCGCGCGAGATGACGCTCGAGAGCTCCACCATGCGCATGTCGAGTTCGAGGGGACGCAGGAGCTCGACATTGGTGAGCTGCACGTCGTCGCTGCCGAGCGCCTCGCGGGCGACCTGCAGGGCGACCTCGACGAAGCCGGCGCCCGGCATGATCGAGCGGCCGTCGACCACATGCTCGGCGAGGTCGGGGAAGAGCCGCGCGTCGATGTGGTTCTTCCAGGACGAGCCGTTCGGGTCCGCCCGCCAGCCGGCGAGCGAGTAGGAGGCCGCGTTGCGGCCGAAGAGGTCGTAGGTATCGCTCGTCGGCGCGCTCGCCATCGATTCGAGCTCGTAGGGAACGACCGGCAGGTCGACGCCCGCCTCGCGCACCGCGCGCGGCAGGGCGGCGCCGTGGGCGATCGCCCGCATGATGCAGCGGCTGACCGGGTCCTGGCCTTCCTTCTCGTCTTCCTTGCCGAGCGTGGAGATGATCTGCGCCGAGGCGCCGGCGACCTTCACCGCGTCCTTGAGGTAGTTGGTGAGGATCGCCCGCGGCGATATCTCAACGAGCAGGTTGCAGCCCGCCGCCATGGCGCGGGCCATGCCCTGCATGAAGTGCACCGGCTCGCGCACGTTGCGCCACCAGTAGGCGGCGTCGAGCTTGACGCCGTCGATGACGTCGCCGGTGACGGTGGAGATGAAGTCGTATTCGGCCTCGCGCGGCGAGAGCGCCGGCAGCGTCTTCAGGAATTCCTCCTTCGCCTCGTCGATCAGCGGGTGGTGGAACGGATAGTCGATGTCGAGCGGCTGGACGGCGATCTTCTGGCGCCGGGCGAGCGTGCGCATGGCGGCGATCTTGTCGCCGGGGCCGGAGATGGTGATCGAGTTCGAGGCGTTGACGGCGCCGACCGTCAGGTCGTCGAAACCGTTGCGGCGCAGGAACTCCAGTGCCGTCTCCTCGCTGCAGAGCGCCGCGGCCATCGTGCCCCTGCCCTGCGTGACATGCTGGCAGCGCGAGCGGACGGCCACGACCGCCACCGCATCGACCAGCGACAGCGCGCCGGCGATATGGGCGGCGGCGACCTCGCCGATCGAATGGCCGAGCACGGCGGCCGGCTTGATGCCGGCGCCGATCAGGCATTGGGCGAGCGCGACCTGGATCGAGAACAGCAGCGGCTGGGCGACGCGCGTATCGGAAAGCCGTTCCTCCAGCGCCGGATCGGTCAGGAGCGTCGACAGGCGCTCGTCGAGATGGGCCTCGAACAGCGCGCTGATGGCGGTCAGGTGACGGCGGAAGCTGTCGTTGCTGCGGAAGGCCTCGACGCCCATGCCGGCCCATTGCGCGCCGTTGCCGGCGAAGACGAAGGCTACCTTGGGATCGGCCGCCGGCGCCTCGCCGACGAGGCCGCGCGACTGGTTGCGCTGGGCGAAATGCTGGTCGATCACCGCCGCCACGTCGCGGGCGCTGCGGCCCTCGCAGACGAAGCGGTGGCGCATCGGCGTGCGGCCGGCGGCCGCTGCCGCGACGATCGCGTCGCCCTTCGCCGCATCGGTGCCGCCGATCGTCCGGCGGTAGTCGTCGAGCAGCCGCTCCAGCGCCGTCTCCGTATGCGCGCTCACCATGAAATAGCCGCCGGAAGAAGCAGCGGCGGGGGCAGCCTGGCGCGGCGAGGGATCGGAGATCACGACGTGGACGTTCGTGCCGCCGAAGCCGAAGGAGTTGATGCCGGCAAGGCGCGGACGGTGGCCGCGCAAGAGTTCCAGCGCGGTCGACGTCACCCGCACGTTGAGGGCGGAGAAGTCGATCGTCTCGTTCGGCCTGTCGAAGAAGAGCGACGCCGGCAGGTAGTCGTTCTCCAGCGCCATCACGGCCTTGACGAGGCCGAAGAGGCCGGAGGCGGGCTCGGTGTGGCCGATGTTCGTCTTGATCGAGCCGAGCGGCACGGGGGCGTGGCGGCGGCTGCCGACCACCTGGCCGATCGCCCAGACCTCCGCCGGGTCGCCGACCTTGGTGCCCGTCCCGTGGCCCTCGATGAAGGCGATGTGATTCGGGTCGAGCGCGGGGTCCGAATAGATCTCGGAGAGAAGGCGCGCCTGCGCCTCCTGGGAGGGCAGCGAGATGCCGTTGGTGCGGCCGGCGGAGTTGACGCCGGAGGCGACGATGCGCGCATGGCTGCGGTCGCCGTTCGCCGTGGCGCGGTCGCTGCGGCGAAGGACGACGGTGACGGCGCCCTCGGCGCGCACGTAGCCGGACGCGTCGTCGTCATAGGCGCGGCAGCGGCCTTCCGGCGAGAGCATGCGCGCCTGGGCGAAGCCGACGAAGGGCAGCGGATGGCTGAGCAGGTTGACGCCGCCGACGATCGCCGTGTCGATCTCGCCGCGGTTGAGCGCGCGCACCGCCTGGTCGAGCGCGACCAGCGAGGACGAGCAGGCCGTGTCGATGGTGAGGCTGGGCCCGGAGAGCGCGAAGATGTGCGAGATGCGGTTGGCGACGATCGACAGCGTGTTGCCCGTCATGAAGTACGGGCCGCCGCCGGCCGGGTCCTCGGCCGACAGGTTGGCGCTGTCGAGGCTGGAGGCGCCGATATAGACGCCGACCGTCTCGCCGCGCAGGTCCGACAGCGGCAGGTTCGCGTCTTCCAGCGCGCGCCACGTCACCGAGAGCAGCAGGCGCTGCTGCGGGTCCATCGCCATCGCCTCGCGCCGCGACAGGCCGAAGATGCGCGGATCGAAGGAATCGATATCGTCGACGATGCCGGCGGCAAAGGTGTAGGTCTTGCCGGCGACGCCGGGATTGGGGTGCCAGAAGCGCGCCCTGTCCCAGCGTTCCGCTGGGACCTCCGTGACGGTGCACTCCCCCCTGCACAGAACGTCGAAAAGCTCCGACGCCGAGGCGGCACCGGGAGCAATGGCAGCATATCCAATAATTTCAACCGTCATAGGCACCAAACACTTATGTCGCCTCCGCCGTCCCCGACCACGGGCTTCCCCTTCCGGGGACCGCGGTCTGGTAATGAGACGTCCTAGCGGCAGGCTTTATTTCATATCCAACTGTTGGGAATACAGGATGGAAATCAGCCGTGGCAAGTAAAAAGGCCTTACCGTGCGTTTCCAAACGTGTCGCGACAACGCTGACGCGATCAAAGCCCGCCTTTCGGGAGGAGCCGGCAGGCGAAGATCGATTGATTTTCCCGCGCACTTTCCGATAAAAGGCGGACCTCTGCTTGCGGGTGCGGGCCCGCGGACACCGATAGAGTCACGGTTCGTCGCCGATCAGTAGACGGTCGTACCGGCCGAATTCCGCGTCCCGGTCGTTGAGAAGGAAGCACGCCCATCCTCCGATCCCTGTACCTCGTCGCCGACAACGGCTGGTTGCTAACGGTCTTCGGCTATGTCTGGGCCTGCATCGTCGTCTACCTGACGGACGGTTTCGCCCTGCCGCGGTCGGTCGCCCGCAAGCACCGCATGCAGCGCCGGCGCCGCAGGGTGGTGGTCGACCATCTGGCGCGGCTGCCGGTGATCGCCCTCGTCTATGCCGGCTTCTTCGCCATCTCCTGGCGGCCGATCTACGCCGCGCAGGGCACGATGAGCTTCTTCATCATCTTCACGGGGATTTCGCGCGCGAAGTTCACCTTCATCCGCGAGCCGCTGGTGTTCTCCGACATCGCGCTGGTCGTCGACGTGTTCAAATACAAGACGATCTTCTACGCCACCAAGCTCAACATCGTCTTCTGGGTGGTGGCCTGTTCCTACGTCTTCGGCGCCTCGGGCCTCTATTTCTATTTCGAGCCGCACGTGCTGCCGGCGAGCAACCGGCCCGCCTGGATCCTGCTCGGCCTCGTCGTCGCCTTCGGTCCCTGGGTGCTGATCTTCCTCAAGCCGGTCAACACCCGGCTGGTGCGGCTCAGCGAGATGCTGCTGCGCACGCTCGACGTCCGGGTGAACACGATCCGCTTCGGAACCTTCACCTCCGTCGTCTTCTATTTCATCATCTGGCTCGGCAAGAAGCGCGAGGTGATTCTCGCCGAGCTCAGGGCGACGATCCAGCAGGCCTTCCACGAGCTCGGCGAGGCGACGGGGCTCGGCCATCCGGAAGGCGCGCCGCTCGTCATCGTCTGGCAGTCGGAATCCTTCCTCGATCTGCGGCATTTCGGCGTGACCGGCCTCAGCCTCCCGCAGCTCGACCGGGCGAAGGCGCTCGCCGCCCAGGCGGGACGCATGACCAGCGTCTTCGAGGGCGGCTACACGCTGCGCACGGAATTCGCGGTGCTGAGCGGCCTGCAACCCGAGGACGCCCATGTCGACGCCAGCTATCCCTACCTGCGCGCCGCCCACTATGCCGACGTCGTCTGGCCGATGCAGCTCAAGCGCTCGGGCTGGCTCACCCATTTCATCCATCCCTACGACAAGTCGTTCTTCTACCGCGACCGGGCGCTGCCGGCGCTGGGCTTCGACCACATGACGATGCTCGACGCCTTCACCCACGATCCGCGCACGGACGGCCCCTATGTCTCCGACCGCACGCTCACCGACAAGGTCATCGGCACCATCGACGACATGGACGAGGAGAAGCCCGCCTTCGTCTTCGTCGCCTCGATGGCCAATCACGGGCCCTGGGAAGCGGGGCGCTGCGGAACGCTCACCGATCCGGTCGAGATCTATTGCGAGATGCTGCGCAAGGCGGACGCCGCGCTCGGCCATCTCGTCGCCTATCTCGAAAAGCTCGACCGGCCGGTCTGGCTCGTCTTCTACGGCGACCATGCGCCGCTCCTGAAATCCTTTGCCGACCCCTTCCCCGACCCGCGCACGGACTACGTCATCGTCCCGCTCGCCGCCGCGCGCAAGGAGCACGCCGCCCCGCCGGTCGAGAAGGAGGAGGCGCCCTGGAACCTGCTCGCCACGGTCTTCTCCAAGGCCGACCTCCGCCGGAGCGAATCATGAGCGAGACCGCCAGCCGGCGGGTTTTCCTGTTCCTCCAGGGTCCCTCCTCGCCGCTCTTCGCCAAATGCGCCGACCGGCTGGAGCGGGCCGGCCACCGGGCGCTACGCATCAACCTCAACATGGGCGATCGGATCTTCTGGCGCCGCCGCGGCGGGCACGACTATCGCGGCCGGCGCGAGGCCTGGCCGGCCTTCGTCGGCGCCTTCCTCGACAGGCACGGCGTCACCGACCTCATCCTGCTCGGCGAGGAGCGCCCCTACCACAAGGCCGCCGTCGCCGAGGCGAGGACGCGCGGCATCCCGGTCTACGTGATCGAGATGGGGTATCTTCGCCCCGACTGGGTGACCTTCGAGCGCGACGGCATGTCGTCCAACTCGCATTTCCCGCGCGATCCCGCCCGCATCCTCGCAGAGGCCGAGGGCCTGCCCGAACCGGACTGGACCGGCCGCCATCGCCAGACTTTTCGCGCGGAGGCGGGCTACGACCTGCTCTACAACCTGCCGAACGTCTTCCTCTGGTTCCTCTATCCGCACTACCGCCGCCACGCGCTGTTCCATCCGCTCGCCGAATATGCCGGCTGGCTGCGCAAGCTCGCGGGCCAGCGCCGGTCGCGCGCGCGCGCCGAGGAGGCCGTCCGGCAGCTGATCGACAGCGCCAGGCCCTACTTCGTCTATCCGCTGCAATTGCAGACCGACTACCAGCTCCGCGCCCACTCGCCCTTCGCGAACCAGCAGGAGGCGATCTCGCTGGTGCTCTCCTCCTTCGCCCGCCACGCGCCGGCGGACCGGCAGCTCCTCGTCAAGATCCATCCGCTCGACAACGGGCTGATCGACTGGGCGGGCTTCGTCGGAAGGACTGCCGCCGGCCTCGGCATCGCCGGGCGGGTGCAGGTGATCGACGGCGGCAACCTCGACCGGCTCGCCGCCCATTCGCTCGGCATGGTGACGGTGAATTCGACGGCCTCGATCTCCGTCTTCCGCCGCGGCAAGCCGGTGAAGACGCTGGGCTCGGCCGTGTTCGACGCGCCGGGACTGAGCTATCCCGGCCCGCTCGACGCCTTCTGGGAGAGGCCGACGCCGCCCGATCCCGCCCTCGTCGACGCCTTCTTCCGGCTGATGGCGGCAAAATACCAGGTGCGCGGCAACTTCTATTCCGCCTCCGGCACGGACGCGGCGGCCGACGCCATCGCCGAGCGGCTCGTCGCCGGCGGCCCCTGGCACTGATTGCTCTCAGCGCACGGCAAGCAGCCCGACATAGGCGACGACCGTGAGAAGCAGCCCGCGGAAGGCGAAGCCGACGAAGCGGTACTTCTCTTGCGCGATGGTCGCCATGGCGTCGGCGTTCTGCATGTACTGCTCGAAGAGATAGTCGACGTCGCGCTCGGCGGCCGCCTTGCGGAAGGCCTCGCGCCGGTGCGGCCAGGCGCCCCAGAACAGCGAGGTGGCGTTGTCCACCCGGCGCGGCAGGACGACGAGGATCGCCGAGACGACGGAGAAGACCAGCGCGAAGGCGAGCAGGCCGGAGAAGAATGCCACCGGCAGGCTGCCTTCTGCATAGCGCGCCGCGGTGAACACCGCCCGGCTTTCCGTCGAGGTGACGAGCAGGGCGAGCATGAAGGTGAAGATATAGGCGGCCTTCTGGTCGGAGAGCTTCACCTGGTCGTAGAAGATGTCGTTGACGCGGCGGATGTGGTCGAAATGCTCCTGCGCCACGCGGCCGCCCTCCGCCGTCGCCGGTTCGATCAGGGTACGACGTTCGCCCATGGCCTGCTCCCCACGTTTCTCCGGCCCAAGCTGATAGCCGAGCCCGCCCGGAAAGCAAACGGGGCCGTCGCATATCGCACAGGGAGTGCGACGCCACCGTTCCCCTTCTCCCCCATCGGGGAGAAGGTGGCTCGAAGGGCCGGATGAGGGGGCGCCGCCGTGTTTACATCTGCGGTGTGCCCCTCATCCCGCTGCCGCGACCTTCCCATCGGGGAGAAGGAGGTAAGAGGCACCCAATAATGTCACGGGCAGTCGCCTTGCGGACGACGGGCGCTTGACTTTTTCGAGGCGATGACGCGTGCATGGCGGCCATGCCGATCCCGTTTCCGAGCCTTCGCCTTGCCCGCCGTTGGTCGCGCCGCAGCCGGCGGCTGGCGCTGCTGACGGCCGTCGTCGCCGGCCTCGTCACCCTGCTCGGGCAGCTTCCGGCCTGGATGCTCGCCGACCTGCGTGCCTTCGACTATCTCTCGACGCTCGACGACCCGCGCCCGCCGGCGGGCGGCCCGGTCATCGTCGCCATCGACGAGCCGTCGCTCGCCGACATCAACGCGCAATGGCCCTGGCCGCGCGAGATCCATGCCCGCCTTGTCGAAAGCCTGCGCCGGGCGGGGGCGTCCGCGATCGGCCTCGACATCATCTTCTCCGAGCCCTCCGATCCGGCCTCCGACGCCGCCCTTGCCGCGGCCCTCGGCCCGGACGTGGTGCTCGCCGGCGACGAGAGCGTGATCGTCACCCCGCAGGCCGAGCAGGTGCTGCGCGCGACCCCGCTCCCCGCCTTCACGGCGACGGGGGCTGCGACCGGCATCGCCTCGATTTCGCTTGGCGGCGACGGCGTCTTCCGCGAGATCCCGCGCTACGAGGACGGCTTCGCGCTGACGCTCGCCCGCATCGCCGGCCACACGGTCGCAGCGCCCGGCGACCTGCTGCTGCAATCCTTCGGCCCCGCCCGCAGCTATCCGACCGTCTCCTACTACCAGGCGCTCGACCCGGAGGGGATGCTGCCGAAGGACATCTTCCGCGACCGCGTCGTCATCGTCGGCCTCAGCCTGCAGAACGCGCCCACCATCCGCTCCGGCGGCACGGACGCCTTCGCCACCTCCGACACGGTGCATACCGGCCGGCTGGTAGCCGGCGCGGAAATCCAGGCGGCGAGCTTCGACAACCTGACGACGGGCGCGGCGATCGCCCGGGCCGGCACGCCGCTTGCCGCCGCCGCGACCGCACTTGCCGCGCTGCTCTCCGCCGCCGCCGTGCGCCGGGCGACGCGCTGGCAGACGGCCGTGTTCTGCCTCCTCGTGCCGGCGCTGCTCGCCCTCCTGAGCTTCGCCCTGCTCCGGCAGGCCCATCTCTACGTGCCGCCGCTCGGGCCTGCGCTCGCCTTCCTCGTCGTCGCCGCCGGCCAGACGGCGCTCGACTATGCCGAGGAGCGGCGGCAGCGGCGCGAGATCGTGCGCGCCTTCTCGCAATACCTCTCGCCCGCGCTCGTCGAGCGGCTCGCCCGCGATCCCTCGCAGCTGAAGCTCGGCGGCGAGCGGCGCACGCTCTCCATCCTCTTCTGCGACGTGCGCGGCTTCACCACCATCGCCGAGACAATGAAGGACGATCCCGAGCAGCTGACGACGCTGATCAACCGCCTGCTGACGCCGCTCTCCGACATCGTGCTTAGCCACGGCGGCACCATCGACAAATATATCGGCGACTGCCTGATGGCCTTCTGGAACGCGCCGCTCGACGACGGCCGGCATGCCGCCCACGCCGTCGCCGCCGCGCTCGACATGCTGGACGCGATGACCGCGCTCAATGCGGAACTGGAGCGCGAGGCGGCCGCCGCCGGCACCGCCCATCACGCGCTGAGGATCGGCATCGGCATCAACACCGGCGACTGCGTCGTCGGCAACATGGGCTCCTCGCAGCGCTTCGACTACTCGGTGCTGGGCGACGCGGTCAACCTCGCCTCGCGCCTCGAGGGCGCCTCGAAGGCCTACGGCGTGCCGCTGCTGATCGGCGAGCGCACGGCGACGCTCGCGGCCGCGGATTTCGCCGTGCTCGAGCTCGACCGCATCACCGTCAAGGGCCGCACGAGCGCCGCGCCGGTCTTCACCGCGCTGCGCACCGCGCCGGAGGCGGCGAAGGCGGAGCATGCCCGCTTCGTCGCCGACAGGTACGCCGGCGCGCTCACCGCCGAGGACCCGGCCTTCGACCGGCTCGCCGAGGCGCTTCCGGGCCTCGGCCCCTACTACGAGACCGTGCGGGCGGCGCAGTTCGCCGGCGGCGCCTGAGGCGCCTTACGCCTGGCGCGGATGGGACGGGGCGAATTCGGCGACGAGCTCGTGCCGCTCGCCCGGATAGGTGAGCCTGGCATGGGTGACATAGGCGCCGCCGCTCCAGGTGCGCCGCTCCACCACGAGGCAGGCCGTGCCGGGCGAGATCGCCAGCAGATCGGCGACGCGCGCGTCGGCCCCGGCCGCGCGGATGCGGTGCTCAGCGGAACTCCACGGCACGCGGCCGAGCAGCCAGGCGCCGGGCGCGACGGCCTCGAAGCCCTCCTCAGCGGCCTCCGGCACGGCGGCGAGGTTGACGAGGCGCTCCTCCAGGCAGAAGGGCTGCGCACCGGCGTGATGCAGCGCCAGCACCTCCACCACCCGCGCCTTTTCCGACAGGTCCATCAGCCGCCGTTCCGCCGGCCGCGCCGCCCGCTCGGTGCGCGCGCGCCGCTCGTAGCGGTAGGGCAGGCCGAGCTGCTCGACCTCCAGGCGGATGTCGTGGATCTCCATGACCGCCGACTGCGCCTGCGGCCGGGTGACGTAGCTGCCGGATTTCCGCCGCCGCTCGATCAGCCCGCGCTTGACGAGCTCGCTCAGCGCCTTGTTCACCGTCATGCGGGAGCACTGGTACTGCCGGGTCAGCTCGTGCTCGAAGGGGATGCGGTGGCCGGGCGGCCACTCGCCGGAGAGGATCTTGCCCTCCACGGCCTCCAGGATGCGCCGGTGGAGCGAGGGTTCGGGCCGGGCGGCCTCGTCCGCGATGCTCATGGTCGGCCTCCATGCCCGCCGGACGCCCATTCGCCCGGCCGGACGTTCTTAGGCAAGCCGCGAGCCGCTTTCAATAGCGGCTCACGCGGCGTCGGCGAGACGGCGGAGGGTCTCGCCGAAGCGCCGGGCGATCGTTTCGCGGGCGACATGCCGGCCGCCCTGCACCTGCCTCAGGCCCGCGACCCAGACGCAATCCACGTCCGCACCGTTCGCGAAGATCCAGGCGTCGAGCAGCCCGTCGCCGGACGGCTCCCGGCCGTGGCGGGGCACGAGGCTGACGAAATCGGCGGCATGGCCCGCCGCAAGGCCGGCCTTCGCACCGAGGGCCGCGGCACCGCCGGCAAGCGCGCCGTCGAACAGCGCCCGGCCGGTCGAGCCGCCGGGTGCCGCCAGCACATTGCGGGCGCGCTCGGCGAGGCGCTGCGAATATTCGAGCTGGCGCAGCTCGTCGGCAAGGCCGACCAGCACGTTGGAATCGGAGCCGACGCCGAATCGCCCGCCCGCGGCGCGGAAGGCGGAAGCCGGGAAGATGCCGTCGCCGAGGTTCGCTTCGGTCACCGGGCAGAGGCCGGCGACCGCGCCTGCCGCCGCCATGCCGCGCATCTCGGCCTCGGTCATGTGGGTGGCGTGTATCAGGCACCAGCGGCCATCGACCGGCTGATTCTCCAGGAGCCATTCGACCGGGCGCCGGCCGGACCAGGCGCGGCAGTCCTCCACCTCCTTCACCTGCTCGGCGATGTGGATATGCAGCGGCCCCTCGCCCGCCAGCGCGACGGCGGCGGACAGTTCTTCCGGCGTCACCGCGCGCAGGCTGTGCGGCGCCACACCCGTGACACCGGCCGGCAGCGCCGCCGTCAGCGCCCGGCAGCGCTCGACGAGGGCCGCGAAGGAATGGGGATCGTTGACGAAGCGCCGCTGCCCCTCGCCCGGCGGCGTGCCGCCGAAGCCGGCATGGGCGTAGAGGACGGGAAGCAGCGTCAGCGCGATCCCCGTCTCGGCGGCGGCGGCTGCGATGCGCGCGGCCATCTCGCCGATATCCGCATAGGGCCGGCCGTCGCGGTCGTGATGCAGGTAATGGAACTCGCCGACCCGGGTGAAGCCCGCCTCCAGCATCTCGACATAGAGCTCAGCGGCGACCGCCTCCACGTCCTCCGGCGTCATCGTGAGCGCGAAGCGGTACATGACCGTGCGCCAGCTCCAGAAGGAATCCGCCCCCGGTCCGCGCGTCTCGGCGAGGCCCGCCATGCCGCGCTGGAAGGCGTGGCTGTGCAGGTTCGCCATGCCGGGCAGGAGATAGTCGTGCCGCTCGTCGCCCGGTGCTGCCGGCGCGTCGGTCTCCAGGGCGGCGATGCGGCCCGCCTCGACGGCGAGCCGGACGTTCCTCGCCCAGCCGTCCGGCAGAAGCGCGTTCCTCGCATGAATGACGGTCACGGCCTCGTCTCCCTTTTCCGGCCTCTCGCAAATGGGGCTTGCGTCTTCGACTATTATGTATATACATTATCTCCATCAGAGGGAAGAGGCAATCATGACGGAAGGCACCGCAGTCCGCGTCTGGCGAAACGCCCGGCTCGCCACGCTCGCCGAAGGCCTTCCCGGCCTCGGCATCGTCGAGAACGGCGCGATCGCCGTGGAGAACGGCCGCATCGCCCATGCCGGCCCGGAGGCCGACCTGCCGGCCATATTCGCCGGCGCCGAAAGCGTCGATTGCGGGGGCCGCTGGGTCACGCCCGGCCTGATCGACTGCCACACCCATCTCGTCCATGCCGGCGACCGCGCCCACGAGTTCGAGCTGCGGCTTGCCGGCGCCTCCTACGAGGAGATCGCGCGTGCCGGCGGCGGCATCGTCTCCTCCGTCAAGGCGCTGCGCGCGGCGGGCGAGGACGATCTGGTGCGGGAAACCCTGCCCCGGCTCGACGCGCTGATGGCCGAGGGCGTGACGACGATGGAGGTGAAGTCCGGCTACGGCCTCGATACCGCAAACGAGCTGAAATCGCTGCGCGCCGCCCGCCGCCTCGCGCGCGAGCGCGATGTCACCGTGCGCACCACCTTCCTCGGCGCGCACGCGCTGCCGCCGGAGATGGACGGCGACAAGGACGCCTATATCGACAGGGTGGCGGACGAGATGCTGCCGGCCGTCGCGGCGGAAAATCTCGCCGACGCCGTCGACGGCTTCTGCGAGGGCATCACCTTCTCGCCGGCGCAGATGAGAAAAGTCTTCGACGCCGCGAAGCGCTACGGCCTGCCGGTAAAACTCCACGCAGACCAGCTGTCCAACCTGCACGGCGCGGCGCTTGCCGCCTCCTACGGCGCGCTTTCCGCGGATCACCTCGAATATACCGACGAGGCAGGTGCACAGGCGATGGCCGCGGCCGGCACGGTGGCCGTCATCCTGCCGGGCGCCTTCTATTTCATCCGCGAGACGAGGAAGCCGCCGATCGACCTCTTCCGCCGGCACGGCGTGCGGATGGCGGTGGCGACCGACTGCAATCCGGGCACCTCGCCGCTCACCTCGCTGCTGCTGACGATGAACATGGCCGCCACGCTCTTCGGCATGACGGTGGAGGAATGCCTCGCCGGCACGACGCGCGAGGCCGCCCGCGCGCTCGGCCTCGCCGGCGAGATCGGGACGCTGGAAGCCGGCAAGCGCGCCGATTTCGTCCTCTGGGACATCGGCCGGCCGGCCGAACTGATCTACCGCATGGGCTTCAACCCCATGCACGCCCGCATCCGCGGCGGCAAACAGGCCTGAACGGGGAGAATGCCATGACGATCACGCTTCATCCGGGCGCCGTGCCGCTCGCGACGCTCGAAACCCTCTACCGCACCGGCGCGGCCGCCCGCCTCGACCCGTCCTTCCACGCCGGCATCGCGCGCGCCGCCGCCCGCATCGCCGAGATCGCCGGCGGCGACCAGCCGGTCTACGGGATCAACACCGGCTTCGGCAAGCTCGCCTCGATCAGGATCGCGCCCGCCGACGTGGCGACGCTGCAGCGCAACCTCATCCTCTCCCACTGCTGCGGCGTCGGAAAGCCGCTCGGCGCGGAGATCGTCCGCCTCGTCATGGTGCTGAAGCTGATCTCGCTCGGCCGCGGCGCCTCCGGCGTCAGGCTCGCCGTCGTGCGTCTCATCGAGGACATGCTGGAGAAGGGCGTCGTCCCGGTCGTGCCCGAGCAGGGTTCCGTCGGCGCCTCCGGCGACCTCGCGCCGCTCGCCCACATGACGGCGGCGATGATCGGCGAAGGCGAGGCCTTTTACGCCGGCGAGCGCATGTCCGCCCGCGCGGCGCTGGAGAAGGCCGGGCTTTCGCCCGTCGTGCTCGCCGCCAAGGAGGGGCTGGCGCTCATCAACGGCACGCAGGTCTCGACGGCTCTGGCGCTCGCCGGCCTGTTCCGGGCACATCGCGCCGCGCAGGCGGCACTCGTCACCGGCGCGCTCTCCACCGACGCCGCCATGGGCTCGTCGGCGCCCTTCCACCCGGACATCCACACGCTGCGCGGCCACAAGGGCCAGATCGACGCCGCGGCGGCGCTGCGCGCGCTGCTTGCCGGCTCCGTCATCCGCGAGAGCCACATCACCGGCGACGAGCGCGTGCAGGACCCCTATTGCATCCGCTGCCAGCCGCAGGTGGACGGCGCCTGCCTCGACCTGCTGCGCGCCGCCGCCCGCACGCTGGTGACCGAGGCCAATGCCGTCACCGACAATCCGCTGGTGCTCTCCGACGACACGGTCGTCTCCGGCGGCAACTTCCATGCCGAGCCGGTCGCCTTCGCCGCCGACCAGATCGCCATCGCCACCTGCGAGATCGGCGCCATCGCCCAGCGGCGCATCGCGCTGCTGGTCGACCCGGCGCTCTCCTACGGCCTGCCGGCCTTCCTCGCGAAGAAGCCCGGGCTCAATTCCGGCCTGATGATCGCCGAGGTCACCTCGGCGGCGCTGATGAGCGAGAACAAGCAGATGGCGCATCCGGCCTCGGTCGATTCGACGCCGACCTCCGCCAACCAGGAGGACCACGTCTCCATGGCCTGCCACGGCGCCCGCCGGCTGCTGAGGATGACCGCCAACCTCGCCGCCATTATCGGCATCGAGGCGCTGACGGCGGCCCAAGGGGTGGAGCTGCGCGCGCCGCTCGTCACCAGCCCGGAACTGCAAAAGGCCGTCGCGGCGCTGCGCGCCGTCGTGCCAGCGCTGGAGGAGGACCGCTACATGGCCGGCGACCTCGACGCCGCCAGCCGCCTCGTCTCTTCCGGCACGCTGACGGCCGTCATCTCGGACGGCATTTTGCCGAGACTGGAGGAATGAGGATGACGACGATGCAAGGATTACCCCCCTCTGCCCTGCCGGGCATCTCCCCCTCGAGGGGAGAGATCGGCAAGACGAAGGGGCGTTGCTCAAACTCTTCGCCTACGATGGGCGGAACGACGCCCCATCCGATCTCCCCCCTCGAGGGGGAGATGGTCGGCAGGGCAGAGGGGGATAGCGCAGCCTCCGAGGAGGCCGTCCGATGAGCGCCGTCTGCGAACTCCATCGGGGCACCTCGCCCGTCATCCTCGCCTTCCCGCATACCGGCACGGACGTCCCGGCCGGGATATGGGAGCGGCTGGACGGCAACGGCCGCCTGCTCGCCGACACCGACTGGCATATCGAGCGCCTCTATGACGGCCTCCTGCCGGAGGCGACGACGGTGCGCGCGACGTTCCACCGCTACGTCATCGACGCCAACCGCGACCCGGCCGGCACCAGCCTCTATCCCGGCCAGAACACGACCGGCCTCGTGCCGGTGACGGATTTCGACGGCAAGCCGATCTGGAAGGACGGCGAAGGGCCGACGGAGGCGGATATTGCCGACCGGCTCGCCCGCTATCATGCGCCCTATCACGCGGCCCTCGCCGCGGAGATCGAGCGCGTCAAGGCGCTCCACGGCGTGGCGATCGTCTACGACTGCCATTCGATCCGCTCGCGGGTCCCCTTCCTGTTCGAGGGCCGGCTGCCGGACTTCAACATCGGCACCGACACTGGCCGCACCTGCGCGCCGGAAATCGAGGCGGCGACGGTGGATATCTGCGCCAAGGCAGAGGGTTACGTCCATGTGCTCAACGGCCGATTCAAGGGCGGCTGGACGACGCGCCACTACGGAAGGCCCGAGGCCGGCGTGCACACGATCCAGATGGAGCTTTCGCAGATAAGCCATCTTGCAAGCGAGGCGCCGCCCTTCGCCTATGACGACGCCAAGGCCGAGCGCCTGCGCGTTCCCCTGGAAGCCATCCTCACCCGCATCGAGGCCATCGCCTCCACCCTCGCCGGAGACCAGCCATGACCGCCAATCCCCGCCACAACATCCGCGACGTCCGCAGTCCGCGCGGCACCGAGCTGACCGCCAGGAGCTGGCTGACGGAGGCGCCGCTCAGGATGCTGATGAACAACCTCGACCCGGAGGTCGCGGAAAACCCGCACGAGCTGGTCGTCTACGGCGGCATCGGCCGCGCCGCCCGCACCTGGGCCGATTTCGACCGCATCGTCGCGTCGCTGCGCGACCTGGAGGAGAACGAGACGCTGCTGGTGCAGTCCGGCAAGCCGGTCGGCATCTTCCGCACCCACAGGGACGCGCCGCGCGTGCTGATCGCCAATTCCAATCTCGTGCCGCACTGGGCGACCTGGGACCATTTCAACGAGCTGGATAAGAAGGGCCTTGCCATGTACGGCCAGATGACGGCCGGCTCGTGGATCTATATCGGCAGCCAGGGCATCGTCCAGGGCACCTACGAGACCTTCGTCGAGGCCGGCCGCCAGCATTACGGCGGCGACCTCAAGGGCAAGTGGGTGCTGACCGGCGGCCTCGGCGGCATGGGCGGCGCCCAGCCGCTCGCCGCCGTGATGGCCGGCGCATGCTGCCTCGCCGTCGAGTGCAATCCGGACTCCATCGATTTCCGGCTGCGCACCCGTTATGTCGACGAGAAGGCCGAGACGCTGGACGAGGCGATGGCGATGATCGACCGCTGGACGAAGGCCGGCGAGGCGAAATCCGTCGGCCTGCTCGGCAACGCGGCGGAAATCCTGCCCGAGATGGTCCGCCGCGGCATCCGCCCCGACATCGTCACCGACCAGACCTCCGCCCACGACCCGGTCAACGGCTACCTGCCGAAGGGCTGGACTATGGCCGAATGGAAGGCGAAGCGCGAGAGCGACCCGAAGGCCGTCGAGAAGGCCGCCCGCGCCTCGATGCGCGAGCATGTCGAGGCCATGCTCGCCTTCCACCGCGCCGGCGTGCCGACCCTCGACTACGGCAACAACATCCGCCAGGTCGCGAAAGACGAAGGGCTGGAGAACGCCTTCGACTTCCCGGGCTTCGTGCCGGCCTATATCCGCCCGCTGTTCTGCCGCGGCATCGGCCCGTTCCGCTGGGCCGCGCTCTCCGGCGACCCGGAGGACATCTACCGCACCGACGCCAAGGTGAAGGAGCTGCTGCCCGACAACACCCACCTGCACAACTGGCTCGACATGGCCCGCGAGCGCATCGCCTTCCAGGGCCTGCCGGCGCGGATCTGCTGGGTCGGGCTCGGCGACCGCCACCGCCTCGGCCTCGCCTTCAACGAGATGGTCAGGACCGGCGAGCTGAAGGCGCCGATCGTCATCGGCCGCGACCATCTCGATTCGGGCTCCGTCGCCTCGCCGAACCGCGAGACGGAGGCGATGAAGGACGGTTCCGACGCCGTCTCCGACTGGCCGCTGCTGAACGCGCTGCTCAACACCGCCTCGGGCGCGACCTGGGTGTCGCTGCACCACGGCGGCGGCGTCGGCATGGGCTTCTCGCAGCATTCGGGCATGGTGATCTGCTGCGACGGCACCGACGAGGCGGCCGAACGCGTCGGCCGGGTGCTCTGGAACGACCCGGCGACGGGCGTCATGCGCCATGCGGACGCCGGCTACGACATCGCACTCGACTGCGCGAGAGAGAAGGGCCTGCGCCTGCCCGGCATCCTCGGCAACTGATGCACGTCGCCAAAAAGGGTGCAGCGGCTTTGGGAGAACGACATGCACGATAAAGCCCGGCTCCTGCGCAATGCCGGCCATCGCCGCATGCCGTGGAAGAACGGCGGCGGCGAGACGGTCGAGGTGATCGTCCATCCGCCGGACACGAGTCTTGCGGATTTCGGCTGGCGCGTCAGCATGGCGACGGTGGCGGCGGACGGCCCCTTCTCCGTCTTCCCCGGCATCGACCGCACGCTGGCGGTGCTTTCCGGCGACGGCATGGCGCTCTCCATCGAAGGGCTCGGCGAAAGGCTGCTGACGCCGGCCTCCGCGCCGCTCGCCTTCCCGGCCGACGCGCCGACCACGGCGCGGCTGACCGGCGGGCCGGTCACCGATCTCAACGTGATGACGCGGCGGGGCAGCTTCCGCCACCGGCTTTCGCGGCACGTGGCGGAAGGGCCCCTGCCGGAAGCCGCCGGCGAGCGCCTGCTGCTGGCGCTCGACCCGCTCGGCATCGCCACGGCCGAAGGGCTTACCGGCCTCCAGCCGCTCGACGCCCTGCTGCTGGACGGTCCGGAAACGGCGGAGGTGCTGCCGGCCGGCGACAACGCCGCCTTCTATCTGGTCGAAATCACTCCCATCTGATCCCGGCGCGGAAGCGATTTCCTTGTCCGCCGGCATCGGGAGTGCTACCTCCCGGCACATCACTTTGCCGGGAGACAGTTCCATGAGACATCGCAAGTTCGGCCGCACGGGCTTCACCACCACCGACATCGGCTTCGGCGCCTGGCAGATCGGCGGCGCCTGGGGCGACGTCAGCGAGGCGGACGGCCGCGCCGCCCTCCATGCCGCGCTCGACGCCGGCATGACCTTCGTCGACACCGCCGACGTCTACGGCGACGGCCGCTCGGAGAAGATCATCGCCGACGTCTTGAAGGAGCGCGGCGGCCAGCGGCCGATGGTGGCGACCAAGGCCGGCCGCCGCCTCTCCCCGCATGTCGCCGACGGCTACAGCAAGGCAAACCTCGAAGGCTTCATCGACCGCAGCCTGAAGAACCTCGGCGTCGAGCGCCTCGACCTCGTCCAGCTCCACTGCCCGCCGACCGACGTCTACTACCGGCCGGAGGTCTTCCAGGCGCTGGACGAGATCAAGGCCGCCGGCAAGATCGCCAATTACGGCGTCAGCGTCGAGAAGGTCGAGGAGGCGCTGAAGGCGATCGAGTATCCGGGCGTCGTCAGCGTGCAGATCATCTACAACATCTTCCGCCAGCGCCCGGCCCGGCTGTTCTTCGAGGAGGCTGAGCGCCGGCAGGTCGCCATCATCGCCCGCGTGCCGCTGGCAAGCGGCCTGCTCTCCGGCAAGATCACCCGCGACACCGCCTTTGCCGCCGACGACCACCGCAACTTCAACCGCCACGGCGAGGCCTTCGACGTCGGCGAGACCTTTGCCGGCGTGCCCTTCGAGACGGGCCTGCAGGCGGTCGAGGCGATCCGCGCGCTGGTGCCGGCGGGCCAGACGATGGCCGCCTTCGCGCTGCGCTGGATCCTGATGGCCGAGGCCGTCAGCGTCGTCATCCCCGGCGCGCGCAATGCCGAGCAGGCCCGCGCCAACGCGGCGGCCGCCGGCCTGCCGGCGATCCCGGAAGACGTGATGGAGGCGACGCGCGAGATCTACTACCGCCTCGTCGCGCCGCACGTGCACCATCGCTGGTAAGAATTCAGGCGACGCCGATGCCGGCGGTGAGGCCGCCGTCGATGACGAAATCCGCGCCGGTGACGAAGCCGGCGCGGGGAGACGCCAGGTAGGCGACCATCTCCGCCACCTCCTCCGGCTCGCCGATGCGGCCGAGCGGATGCGAGGCGCCGAAACGGCGGAAGGCCGCCTCGATATCGGCGCCCGGCCCGTCGAAGGTGCGCGCCGCCAGTTCCAGGATCGGCGTGCGCACGGAGCCGGGGCTTACCGAGTTGACGCGGATGCCGTCCGCCGCATGGTCGAGCGCCATCGCCCGCGTCAGCGCGTGGATCGCCCCCTTGCTCGCCACATAGGCGGCCACCCCCTTCTGGCAGGCATGGCCCTGCACCGAGGAGATGTTGACGATCGCCCCGCCGCCGCGCGCGGCCATCAGCGGCACGCCGAAATGCGCCGTCAGGTGGATCGAGCCGACATTGACCGCCATGCAGCGGGCGAAGGTCGCCGCGTCCGTCGTCACCGTGGTGCCGTAGGGGTGGATCGCCGCGGAATTGACGATGACGTCGAGGCCGCCGAGCCGTTCGGCAAGCTCGACCACCGCGGCCCCCACCGCATCGGCATCGGCGACGTCCGCCCGGCGCACGAGGATCGTCAGGTCGCGGGCCGAGGCGATCTCCACAAGCTCGGCATTCGCCGCCTCGTCGATGCCGAGCGCGAAGACGGCGGCCCCGCCCTCGGCGAGCCGGATCGCCGACGCGCGGCCGATGCCGCTCGTTCCCGTCACCAGGGCCACCTTGCCCGCGAATTCGTCCATCGTCACGCCGTCCTCCCGATCTGCCTCAGGATCGCACATGGGATGCATCGCTCCGGTTTCCCCTTCTCCCCGGCGGGGAGAAGGTGGCCCGAAGGGCCGGATGAGGGGTGGAGCACTCCGCAAATTCGCCTGCGGCGTCCCCCTCATCCCGCTGCCGCGACCTTCTCCCCGGCGGAAGAAGGAGGCTGAAAGCACCGTCGACACTCCATCGGCGATAACCTGCCGTTCGCACGGAGGTTGAACGCCGGCCGGCGGGCTTGTCAATGCGGCAGACGATTGCCGAGTCTTTCCAAGTGGCTGGGGGAAGCGGCGGAGAGATGGAGTCATCTGCGAAGGACGCCCTTGCACGGCCCCTGCCCCTATGGTCCAAAAGACGGCACATGCGAGGAGGAGAGGACATGATGGAAGAATGCTTCCGCTGGTACGGCCCGAAGGACCCGGTGACGCTCGACCATATCAGGCAGGCCGGCGCCGCGGGCATCGTCTCGGCGCTGCATCACATCTACGACGGTTCCGCCTGGCCGTTCGACGAAATTAGCGCCTACAAGGCCAATATCGAGGCATCCGGGCTCACCTGGTCTGTGGTCGAGAGCATTCCCGTCCACAATTCCATCAAGATCGCCGGCCCCGGACGCGAGCGCTATATCGGCTTCTACAAGGACACGATCCGCGCGCTGGCCGAGGCGGGTGTCAGGACCATCTGCTACAATTTCATGCCGGTCTGCGACTGGACGCGCACCGACCTCCTCTACCGCATGCCCTCCACCGGCTACGCGCTGCGCTTCGACGCCGTCGACTTCGCGGCCTACGACCTCTTCGTGCTGAAGCGCCGGAACGCGGAGCGGGATTATTCGCCCGACGCGATCCGCGCCGCCGAGGCGCGGCTCGCGACGCTTTCGGAGGAGCGGATCGCCACCGTCGAGCGTAACCTGATCGCCGGCCTGCCGGCGACCGAGCGCACCTACGACCGGGAAGGCTTTCGCCGGGCGCTTGCCGAATACGAGGGCATCGACGCGGCGACGCTCAGGGCCAATCTCCTCGCCTTCCTGCGCGAGATCGTGCCGGTGGCGGAGGAAGCGAGCGCGCGGCTCTCAATCCACCCGGATGACCCGCCCTTCCCGCTCTTCGGCCTGCCGCGCGTCGTCTCCTGCGCGGCGGATGCGCGCGCCATCCTCGCCGCGGCACCGAGCCCGGCGAACGGCCTCACATTCTGCACCGGCTCCTACGGCGTGCGCGCCGACAACGACCTGCCGGCGATGGTGCGCGAGTTCGGCCCGCAAATCCACTTCGCGCATCTGCGCAACGTCACCCGCGAGCCGGACGGCTCCTTCCACGAATCCGACCATCTCGACGGCTCGACGGACATGGTCGAGGTCGTCGTGGCGCTGCTGGAGGAGCAGGCGCGCCGCAAGGCGGAGGGCCGCGCCGACTGGCGCATCCCCATGCGCCCCGACCACGGCCACCTGCTCGCCGACGACATCGGCAAGGCGCGCATCAATCCCGGCTATTCGCTGATCGGCCGGCTCAAGGGGCTCGCCGAGCTGCGCGGCGTCATGCGCGGCGTCTCCCGCTTCATGGCCGCCTGAGCATCAATGTGAGGAATAACGGGCATCACAGCTATCTATTTCGTTTATGCTTGCGGGCGCGCTACCGTCCCGCATCGTCCATGACCAAAGGGGAACAACCATGAAAAGGACAATCCTGGCGCTCGCTCTCGCCGGCTCCACGCTCATTCCGGCCGTCGCCTCCGCCGAGACGCTGACGATCGGCACCGAGGGCGCCTACCCGCCCTTCAACTACCAGGATTCGGCCGGCAATCTCGGCGGCTTCGACGTCGAGATCGGGCTCGCGCTCTGCGCCGAGATGAAGGTGGAATGCACGGTGGTCGCGCAGGACTGGGACGGCATCATCCCCGGCCTCATCGCCAAGAAATACGACATGATCATCGCCTCGATGTTCATCACCGAGGAACGCAAGAAGCAGGTCGCCTTCACCGATCCCTACTATCTCGCCGCCATGACCCATGCGGCGGCGAAGGGTGCCGGCATCACCGACTTCACCAACGAGGGCATGAAGGGCAAGGCGATCGGCGCGCAGTCCGGCACGACGCAGGCCGACTACGTCGCCGCCGTCTATCCCGACGCCGACATCAAGCTCTACCCGACGCAGGACGAGGTGAACCTCGACATGGCCAACGGCCGCCTCGACCTGCAGGTCGGCGACATGATCCCGCTGCTCGACTGGGTGGAGAAGAACGACGACGGCAAGGCCTGCTGCGAGCTGATCGGCGAGCCGATCACCGATCCGAAGTTCGTCGGCGAGGGCGTCGGCATCGCCGTGCGCCAGGAGGACAACGATCTGCGCGAGCGCCTCAACGCCGCGCTGAAGACGCTGCGCGAGAACGGCACCTACCAGAAGATCAACGAGAAATATTTCTCGATCGACATCTACACGATGAAGTGAGGCGGCGAGCCCCCTCATCCGGCCCTTCGGGCCACCTTCTCCCCGGTGGGGAGAAGGGAAGGATGGAGGCCTCTCGTTTTCCCCTTCTCCCCACCGGGGGGAAGGTCCCGGCAGGGGGATGAGGGGGACATGCACCGCCCCCTTGCCTTTCCCGCGACCGCCGTCCACGCTAGGCGCATGCCGATCAACCGTCTCGAACGCTTCGCCCACAATCTCGACTGGAACCTGCTGCGCACCTTCGCCGTCGTCGTCGAGGAGGGCTCCATCACGAAGGCGGCGAACCGGCTGCTGCTCCAGCAGCCCGCCGTCAGCATGGCGCTGAAGCGGCTGGAGCAGTCCGTCGGCCATAGGCTGATCGACCGCGGCCCGGGCCGCTTCGCGCTGACGGAGGCGGGCGAGCGGCTGCATGCGCTCTGCCGCGACATCTTCACCGCCATCGTCCGCCTGCCCGAGGCGATGGAGCCCTCCGGCGAGGACGTCGCCGGCCACATCACCATCCATTCCGTCAGCCACGCGCTGAACCCGGAATGGGACCGCGCCATCGCCGATTTCTTCCGCCTGCATCCGCGCGTTACCGTCGCCGTCGCCGTCGAGACGACGACGGACGTGATCCGCTCCGTCGAGCGCGGCATCGCCACGCTCGGCCTGTCGGACGGCATCATCCCCGATACGCTGGACAAGGCGCCCTTCTGCTCCGAGCGCTACGCGCTCTATTGCGGCCGCGGCCACCGGCTGTTCGGCGCGGGCGACGTGCGGCTGGAGAACCTGCGCGGCGAGCCCTATGTCAGCTTCCTCGCCGACGTGCTCGGCGGGCCGCACATGGGGCCTGTCACGGCCGTGCGCGCCATCGGCTCCTTCGGCCAGCGGGTGCGCGCGCTCGCCTTCAACGTCGAGGAGGTGCGCCGCCTCGTCGTCGCCAATGCCGGCATCGGCATGCTGCCGGTCCATCTTGCGGCAAGCGCCGTCGAGGCGGGCGACCTCTGGCAGCTGCCGCCCTATGACGACCTGCCGGAGACCGAGACCTTCCGTATCACCAATCCCGGCGCCGCCCTCAATCCCGCCGAGCGCGCCTTCCTCGCCCATGTAGCGGACGTCAAGCCCTGGCGCTGGGGACGATCGGCATAAATCCGGCTGATACCAGTCTTCACCCCTATAAATTTGAAGAATGCGGGCCCGTCGCTTAGGCCTTGGAAAACCGCACGGCTGGAGCCCGACATGCAGACCTTCGACATCGCGATCATCGGCGGCGGCATCGCCGGCCTGTCGCTCGCCGCCTTCCTCGCCCCGCACCGCACCCTCGCCGTGCTGGAGCAGGAAGAGGCGCCCGGCTACCACAGTACGGGCCGCTCCGCCGCCGAGTTCACGCTGCGCGACAATGCGCCGGCCGTGAACGCGCTGGCGCGGGCGAGCCACGGCTTCCTCCTCTCCCCGCCCGAAGGTTTCGCCCCGGTGCCGCTCCTGATCCCGCGCGGCAGCATCATCCTCGGCACGGCGGACAAGGCGGAGCGCGTGCGGGCGCGCTTCGAGAATGCGCGGGCGCAGGGCGCGGCCGTCGAATGGCTCGACGGGGCAGCGCTCACCGCCCGCGCGCCGATCCTCGACCCGGCCTATGCGGCGGCCGCCTATTTCGACCCGGACTACTGGGACATCGACGTCGACGCCCTGCTGCAGGGCTATGCCCGCCGGGCGAAGCGCCACGGCGCAGAGGTTCTCGAACGGCGCCGCCTCGTCGCCGCGCGGCGCGAGGGCGGACGCTGGCTCCTCGAGACGGCCGGGGAGACGGTCGCCGCCAAAATCCTCGTCAACGCGGCCGGGGGCTGGGCGGACGGCGTGGCGGCGCTCGCCGGCGTCGCGCCGCTCGGCATCGTGCCGCACCGGCGCACGGCCATCACCGTCGACCTGCCGGAGGGCGTCGAGGCGGGCCGGCTGCCGGAGATCAACGAGATCGACGACACGTTCTACTTCAAGCCGGAGGCCGGCCGCCTGCTCGCCTCGCCCGCCGACGAGACGCCTTGCGAGCCCGGCGACGTGCAGCCGGAGGAGATCGACATCGCCTATGCCGCCCACTATGTCGAGGAGGCGACGACGCTTTCGGTGCGCCGCGTCGCCCGCAGCTGGGCCGGCATGCGCAGCTTCGCGCCCGACCGGCTGCCCGCCGTCGGCTTTTCCCGCGACGAGCCGGCCTTCTTCTGGCTCGCCGGCCAGGGCGGCTACGGCATCCTCACCTCCCCGGCGCTGGGCAGCCTCGCCGCATCGCTGATCACGGGGGCGCCGCTGCCCGATGCGGTGGCGCGGGAGGGCATCTCACCCGAGGCCTTCAGCCCGCACCGATTCGGCTGATCTACTCGACGAACACGACGCCGGCGGCTCCCCCCACCTGCCGCTGCGCGACGACCTCCCCATCGAGAGGAAGGTGGGCGGGCAGCCGCAAACGCAGGGCACAAAAGCCGACGGGCGCCTCTCGGCGCCCGTCCCGTTCTCAGCTTTCCGTGGCCGGCGTGCCGGCCGCTCCCGGCGCGCGGGCGGTCTCGCGGTCCTTCCACCAGCGGCTCAGGAACAGCAGGATCGGGCCGCCGATGTAGATCGACGAGGTCGTCGCGACGACGACGCCGAAGATCATCGGCCAGGCGAAGGGCTTCACCGTGTCACCGCCCCAGATCGCCATCGGCAGGAGCGAGGCGAGGATGGCGACCGAGGTGAAGATGCATCGCATGATCACCTGGTTGATCGACAGGTCGATGAGATCCGAGAAGGGCATCGTCTTGTACTTGCGCAGATTCTCGCGCATGCGGTCGTAGACGACGACCTTGTCGTTCACCGAGTAGCCGATCAGCGTCAGCACGGCGGCGATCGCCGTCAGGTTGAAGTCGATCTGCATCAGCGAGAAGAAGCCGATCATCTTGGTGATGTCCAGGATCAGCGTGGCGATGGCGCCCACGGCGAAGTGCCATTCGAAGCGCCACCAGATGTAGATCAGGATCGCCAGCATGCCGAGGCCGACGGCGAGGAAGCCCGAGCGGGCGAGCTCCGTGCTGACGGTCGGGCCGACCACCTCGGTGCGCTCGAAATTGGCGTCCGGGATGACCTCGGCGACGCCCTCGCGGATCTGCGCGAGCGCTGCCGTCTGCGCCTCCTCGCCGCCCGGCTGGCGCTGGACGCGCACGAGCACGGAGGTGCCCTGGCCGAATTCCTGCAGCGCCACCTCGCCGAGGTTCAGGTCCTCCATCTTCTTGCGGACGGTGGCGAGGTCGATCGGCGTCTGCGACGTCGCCTCCACCTGGATGCCGCCGACGAAGTCGATGCCGTAGTTGAGGCCCGGCGTGAAGAACAGGATGATCGAGGCCGTGGAGATGACGGCCGACGTGCCGATGGCGATGAAGCGGCCGCGCATGAAGGAGAAGCTCGGCAGGCTCCAGACCCGGCCGAAGATCGAGTGGATCTCGATCTTCTTCATCTTGCGGCGGATCACCGCGTCACGCATCAGCAGGCGCACGACCGTGATCGAGGTGAACATCGAGATGGCGATGCCGATGATCATGGTGATGGCGAAGCCGCGCACCGGCCCCGAGCCGAACATGAAGAGCAGGATCATGCCGACCATGGTCGTCATGTTGCCGTCGACGATGGTGGCATAGGCCTTGTTGAAGCCGACGTCGAGCGCCTTCATCGCGCCCGCGCCGGCCGCCGTCTCCTCGCGGATACGGGCGTTGATGAGGATGTTGGCGTCCACCGCCATGCCGATGCCGAGGATGATGCCGGCGATGCCGGGCAATGTCAGCGTCGAGCCGAGGAGGCCGAGCACGCCGATCGTCAGGATCGTGTGCAGCACGAGGCCGACATTGGCGATGAGGCCCCAGGTGCTGTAGAGCACCACCATCAGCAGCACGACGGCGATGAAGCCGGCGGCACCGGTGTAGAGGCCCATGCGGATCGAGTCCGAGCCGAGGTTCGGGCCGACCGTGCGCTCCTCGATGATGGTGAGCGGTGCGGGCAGCGCGCCGGAGCGCAGCAGCGCCGAGAGCACGGTCGCCTCCTGGGGGCTGAAGTTGCCGGAGATCTGGCCCTGGCCGCCGATGATCGGCTCGCGGATGACGGGCGCCGTCAGCACCTTGCCGTCGAGCACGATGGCGAAGGGCTTTCCGACGTTCGCCTGGGTGATCTCGGCGAACTGGCGCGCGCCGGTCGAATCGAAGCTGAAGGAGACGATCGGTTCGTTGGTGCGCTGGTCGAAGCCGGCCTTGGCGTCGGCGAGCCGGTCGCCGGAGATCGCCACGCGTTCCTCGACGGCATACTTGCCGGGGTCGTTGGCGCCGGGCAGGATCATGACGCCGCGCGGCGCGACGCCGTTCGGGTCGACGGTCTGGTCGACCATGTGGAAGCTCATCTGCGCGGTCGAGCCGAGAAGCTGGCGCAGGCGCGTCGGGTCCTGCAGGCCCGGCAGCTGCACGAGGATGCGGTCGCCGCCGACGCGCTGGATCAGCGGCTCGGCGACGCCGACCTGGTCGACGCGGCGGCGGATGATCTCGAGACTCTGCTCGACGGCCGCCGACATGCGCTCGTTGATGCCGGCCTCGGTGAGCGCGACGGAGACGACGGTGCCGGAGGTCGTGACGTCGATGTCGGAGGCGCCGGTGGCGAAGCCGAGCGCGGAGGTGGGGGTCGCGAGCTTGCGCACCTCCGGCAGCACCTTGTCGAGGGCGGCCTGGTCAGCGAGCGTGATCGTCAGCGTGGTGCCGGAAAGGCGGGCGGCCGAGGCGCGCTCGCCGGCGCGGCGCAGGATGGCGCGCGCGTCGTTCAGCAGCGCGTCCATGCGCGCCTTGCGCAGCGCTGCCGAATCCACCTCCAGGACGAGATGCGAGCCGCCCTTGAGGTCGAGGCCGAGCGTGACGGGACGGGCGGGGAAATAGTGCCCGAAGGTCGCCTGCTGCGCCGGCGTCAGGATGTTGGGCACGGCCGCGAGCACCCCGAACAGGGTGATCGCCGCATACACCACCAGGTGCCATTTGGAGATACGCATGGAAAGGTCCACTTCAATTGGCGGACCGGGGCGGCCCGAGAGGCCGGCGCCCGTCCGCAAGGATCGGAAAATCGTGTCTTCGCCTCAGGCGGCGGCGGGCGGGGCACGGCTGCGGAAGAAGGCGGCGCCGGCCTTCGCCGGGGCGGCATCGTCCGCCGGGCGGACGGTCCCGATCGCGGCGATCTCGAACGGATAGCGCAGGAGGCCCGCGCCCACGGCGATCGCCTTGCCCGCGGCGTCGCCGTCGGCGAGCCCGTTCTTCGCCTTCACCACCCGCCGTTCGGCATGGCCGCTTGCGGGGAACCAGAGCTCGTCGCCGGTGCCGAGCGGCGACGGCGCGAGCCCGCCCTCGGCGGAGCTGCGGGCCGCATCCTGCGTCGCGCGCGAGCCATCGGCGAAGGCGAAGGGGGCGAGAAGCAGCGTGACGAGCAGCACGAGGAAGCCGGCGGGCGCAAAGCCCCGCTGCCAAACCGCCCCTGTCCCGATCCTGTTCGTCATGCCCGTCCTTTGGCCTGTCCGTTTCCGGAATCGCCGCGAAGCGGTGCCCGAGGGGCGCCGATGCAGCGGCCCAAGAACCATTTACCGCCCGTCAAGTCAAGTTTCGACCCTGCAACTCGCGGGGCAATCGCATACGGGGCGGGAAGCGAGCCCCCGGCCCTTCCCTTCGCCGCGGCAGCGGATGGTACGGCGAGCCAAGAGAATGCGGCAGGCCAGCCCTGCGTCCGGCCCTTCGGCCACCTTCCCGCGGCGGGCGAGGGGAAGCGGCGGAGATTGCGCCGCTACAGCTCGTGGATCGTCACATCCGGGCAGGCCTCGCGCGCGAGATCGCGCAGATGCTGGTGGTGGGTGAGGTAGATCACCTGGCCGCTTTCCGCCATCGCGGCCATGACGCGCAGCGCATTGAGCGCACGGCGGTCGTCGAAGGTCTCCATGATGTCGTCGGCGATGAAGGGCACGGTCTCGCGGCTTGCGGCGATCTCGTGATAGCCGGCGACGCGCAGCGCCAGATAGAGCTGGAAGCGGGTGCCCTTGGAAAGATCCCTCGCGAGCTTCGAGCCGCCGGCGGCGGCGTTGGCGACGAGCAGCTCGCTCTCCTTCTCGACCACGGTGGAGAGGCCGGCATATTCGCCGCCGGTGATCTCACGGAAGGTTTTGGAGGCACGCTCCATCATGGCGCTGCGATGGCGCTCGCGATAGAGGCGCAGCGCCTGCTCGGCGGCCATGACGCCCGCCCGCGTGGCAAGATAGCGGCGCGAGCGCTCGGCAAGCTCCAGCAGCGCGGTGCGGCGGCGTTCCTCCAACACGGCCGCCTCGTCGCTGCCGGCGACGCGGGCGAGCGCCTCCTCCGCCCGGCGGCGCGCGGCGTGCTGCTCCTGCACCTCGCGGTCGAGCTCGTCGAGCCGGGCGGCCAGCGTCTCCCGCTCGGCGGCGAGCACGGCGGCGTCGACGCTCGCAAGCTGCGCCTCCGCCTCGTCCACCGTCCCGGCGCGGAGCTGCTGCACGAGGTCGCGCTCGGCCTCGGCGATGCGGGTGCGCAGGTCCTCGCGGCGCGCGCAGGCCTCCAGCCGCAGGCCCGCCTCGGCCAGCGTGTCGCAGCCGAGAAAGTCGAAGATCTCCGCCAGCCGCGCCCGCATCACCGCCCGGCGCTCGGCGATATCCTCCGCCTCCGCATCGAGGCGGGCGCGCGCGGCGTCGATGTCCTGCCGGCGGCGGGCGACAGCCTTCGCCGCGTCGAGGCGGCGGGCGATGGCGGCCATGGCCGCCGTCGGCGCATCGGTATCGAAGGGCTCGGAAAGCCGCCCGGCGAGCGCGGCGGCGAGGCGGCCGTAATCCTCGCGGTCGCGGCGCATGGCGGCGACGCGGTGCTCGTATTCGTCGCGCCGGGCGACCTCCTGCCCCAGCGCCTGCAGGAGCGGCAGGAGGGCGCCGAGCCGCCCGGTCTCCTGCGGCGCCTCCGGCCCGGCTAGCCAGGTGCCGGCGATCGCCGCCGCCCAGGCCGCGTGCCAGGCCGCCAGCGCCGCCTCCGCATCCTGCGCGGCCGCCTGCCGCTCGGCGAGCCGCCGCTCCGCCGCCTCCACCGCGTGCCGCGCGGCGAGCCGGGCGGCGCGCGCCTCGCGCAGCGCCGCCAGGCGGTCCTCGCCGGCCAGCAGCAGTTCCTCCAGCGTCTCCGGCCCCTCGCCCGTCCGGCCGAGCGCGGCGCGAAGACGGGCCATGGCCGTGCGGTACTCGCCCTCGACGGCATCAGCCTGCGCGCGTTCGCGGGCGAGCGCGTCGCGCGCGGCGAGCGCGTCGTCGCGCCGTGCGAGCCATGCCTCGATGGCGTCCAGCCCGCAATCGGCGGGCAGACCGAGATTTTCGGCGAGCGCGGCGATCTCCTGCGAGACGGCCTCGCGGGCCTCTTCCGCCCGCGCCGCGCCTTCCGCGGCGAGGGTGCGCTGCGCCTTGGCCTCGGCGAAGCCGCGCTCGAGCAGGCGCAGCTCGGAAAGCCGGTCGGCATTGGCGAGGCGGGCCGCGACGGCACGGTCGTCGGCCCGCAGCGCCTGCTCGAAGGCATCCGCGCTCCCGGCGTCGAGACGGGCGCGGTGTTCGCGCCAGGCGGCGTCGCGGCGCTCGCGCAGGGCGTCTGCCTCGCCGGCGCCGACCAGGCCGGCATCCGCGACGAGGGCGTCGAGCGCCGCGCGGCGCGTCTTTTCCTCGCGGTCGAGATCGGCCTTCCGGGCGGCGGCATGCCGAGCCGCCTCCTCCGCCGCCTCCTGCCGCGTCCGAAGCTCCCGCAGCCGGGCCGGGGCCGGCGGCAGCAGGCGGCCGAGTGCTGCGGCGTCGCCGGACCAGGGATGGAGGCGCGCCTCGGCGGCCTCGACCGACTGCGCCGCCAGCGCGACCTCGCGCAGCGCCGCGCGCAGGCGGGCGGGAAGATCGCCGGCACGCGTCGCCCGCAGCGCCAGCGAGAGCGCCTCGGCCGCCCCGTCGTCGTCGCCCTCTTCGCCTCCGGCGGCGGTGCGGGCGGCGGCAAGCGCGGCTTGCGCCTGCGCGCATTCGCGGCGGGCGGCCTCCGCCTCGGCGACGACGCCGGAGCGGCGCGAGAAAAGCGTCGTCAAACGGTCGCCGAGCCCGGCCGGCAGGAGAAGCGCGCGCGCATCCGCATCGCGCGGCAGGCCGAGGGCGGCCAGCCGGTCGGCGATCGCGGCGGCGAGCCGGTCGCGCTCCGCCTCGCGGGCGGCGAGGTCCATGCCGGCGGTGCGGAAGCGGGCTTCGAGCTCAGAGCCGGCAAGGGCGGCGATGTCCGCCTCGGCGTCGAGCACGGCGCGGTCGTCCTCAAGCGCGTCGCGTTCCTCCGCAAGGCGGGCGCGCTCCGTCTCCATCCGCGCGGTGCGGGCGGCGATCTCCGCCTCCTCGCGGCCGAGGTCGGCGACGAGCGCCCGCCAGCCGGGCGGCGGCGCCTCGCCGGGCTCGAAGGCGGCGAGCTCTTCGCGCAAGGTCCGCAGGCGCTGGAGCCGGGGCAGCGCGTCGAGGCTCCGCTCCAGCGCGGCAAGGGCGGCGCGCGCCTCGTTGCGGCCCTCCGCAGCCGCCTCGTGGCGGGCGGCGGCGGCGTCGCGCTCGCGCACCAGGGCCGCGTAGTCCCGGGCGGCGACGTCGAGGCCCTTGCGCTCCTCGCGCAGCGCCTCGATCTCCGCCTTCAGCGCCGCGAGCCCGTGCTTTCGGGCCTGCGGGCGGTAGAAGTCGTCGGCCTCGGCCTTGAGCGCGGCAAGGCCGGAGGCGAGGTCGGAAAGGCCGGAGCTTGCCGAAAACAGCATGGCGCCGAGCTCGCCCTCGCTCCTGAGGATGTCCTCGCCGCCCTTCTCGATGCTCTCGTCGTCGAGCGAGAACATCGTGCGATAGGCCGTGCGGTCCATGCCGCCGAGTACCGGGGCGAAGAGCCCGTCCGGCAGCGGCCGGTCGTCGGGCGCGACCAGCGAGCCCTGGTTGCGCTTCAGGCGGAAGAGCTCGTGCCGGGCGCCGTCGAGCGACAGGCGGCCGCCGACGCGCATGGTCGCATAGGGGTGCAGGAAGCCGTAGGCGCTCTTCAGCTCGATGCCGAAGAGCAGGTCGAGATAGGCCGAGAAGAGTGTCGACTTGCCCGCCTCGTTCGGCCCGTGCACGAGGTGGAAATCCGGCCGACCGGGCCGGGCCGGGCCGAAGTCGAGGCTGCGGTCGGTGAATTTTCCGTAGCGGACGAGGTCGAGCCGGTCGAGGCGCATGCGGTCAGGCCCCCTCACCCTCGCCGCCGAGGCGGGCGAGCACGCCGTCGCGGCCCTGGCGGGCGATGTCGGCGAGAAGCGCCTCCTCCGCCGCCTCGTCCGGGGCGACGAGCGCGCGGGCCTCGCGCGGGAGCTGGCGGAGCAGGTCGGACACGAGCGCGCGCAGGTCCTCGCGGTAGGCGTGGCTTTCCGCCACGTCGTCGCGCATCAGCCGGGCAAGCTCGGTGAACGGTCCGGCGGCACGGCCCTCCCCTTCCTCCGGTGCGGCCACGGAGAGTTCCGCGCCTTCGACCCAGCAGTCGCCGAGCGAGGCGGCGAGGCTCGAAAGCTCGGCGGCGAGCAGGTCCTCGTCGCGCCGGAGCCGCCAGGCGAGCGGCGTCACGCCACCGAGCGAAAGCCGCGCCACGAGATGGGCACCCGCCGGCCGTGCCGCCGCGAGCGCCGCCTCGACGCGGCCGAGCATGGCGTGCCAGTCGGCGATGCCGGAGAGGTCGACCGCCAGCCGCTCGAAGACGGCGACGGCGACGGGACGCTCCTCGCAGGTGATCGTGCCGTCCTCGGCAACCGTCACCAGCGTCACGCCCTTCGGCCCGGCCTCGTTGACGTCGCGGCCCTGCGGGTTGCCGGGCATGACGATCCACGGGCTCTGCGCGTGCACGCGGCGCTGGTGGACGTGGCCGAGCGCCCAGTAGTCGAAGCCGTGGGCGGCAAGCTCCGCGACGCTGCAGGGCGCGTAGGGGTCGTGGCGGACGGCGCCGGCGAGGCTCGTGTGCAGGAGGCCGATGTTGATGGCGTCGGGCAGCGGCGCGCGGAAGGACGGCAGCAGCGAGGCGGGCGCGTGCGGCTGGGCGAAGCTCACGCCATGGATGTGGACCTCGCGGCCGTTCTCGAGCCGGCCGGCGGCGACCGGTTTCCCGCGCCCGTCGAAGACGTGGACGTTCGGCGGGAAGGTCAGCTCGCGGGTGATCTGCGACTGCGCATCGTGGTTGCCGCGGATCAGGAAGACGCGGATGCCGGCGGCCTCCAGGCGGCGCATCTGGCCCGCCAGGAAGAGCGCCGTCGCCATCGAGGTCTGCGCGCCGTCGTAGAGATCGCCCGCCACCAGCACGGCGTCGACGGCCTCGGCGACGGCGAGGTCGACGATGCGCTCCAGCGCCTTGCGCGTCGCCCCGCGCACGAGCTCGCCGAGCTCGCCGTTGCGCAGCGCGAGCGACGTCAGGGGCGAATCGAGGTGGAGGTCGGCCGTGTGGACGAAGCGGAAGGGCATGGCCGGACAATCGCCCCGCCGCGCCGCCGCGTCAATGGCCGCGGCCCGCCGCCTTCCCATCGTTCACAATTGATGATCAAATCTTCGCGAAAGCCGCACCATGCTTTGACATGGTCCCTCATAATATCTATATTCCCCCTCATGAAGACGACGATCGAAATCTCCCAGTGCATGTTCAAGCTCTACCATCAGGTCAGCCGCCTGGTGAACGAGTGCATGATGGACGAAGGCGTGTCGCTGGCGCGCAGCAAGTTCCTGCTGCTGCTCGAATGCCAGGGGCCGCAGCGCTCCACCGACATCGCCGCCGCCCTCGGCTTCGCGCCGCGCACGGTGACGGAGGCGATCGACGGCCTGGAGCGCGACAAGCTCGTCCGGCGCGAGCCCGACCCGAAGGACCGGCGCGCCAAGATCGTCTCGATCACCGAGACCGGCCGCAGCGTGATTTGCGCTGCCCAGCAGCCGCAGCACAAGACCATCGAGGCGATCTTCGCGGTGCTGAGCGAGGAGCAGAGGCAGACCCTGTTCGAGATCGTCCGCTGCCTCAGCGAGCGCACCGAGGAGCTGCAATGCGCCCGCGACCGCAAGAGCGACGCCGACGAGACCGCGCCCGAACGGCCGCTGCGGGCCGTGGGGTGATACGAGGTCGACAGGAAAGCGCGAGAGGCCGGGATCGCTGGACCCCGGCCTTTTCTTTACGGAGCCTCGCGATGGCGCTTCCATCCGCCTGATGGAGGTCGCCGCGGAGCGGCGGGCGGAGGTGATTTCCGCCGGCGTTTCAGCCTGCCGCGTCACCCCACCCCGGGCCTCCGGCCCTACCCTTCCCATCGAGGGGATATGCCGCCTCATCTCGCGTCCATCAGGCGATACAGAAAAGGCCGGGGTCCAGCGATCCCGGCCTCTGTTCTTCGTCAAGCCTTGTCCTGCACTCCCACTCTCCCTCGTTGGAGGAGGTAGCGGCGGGTTGGGGTGACTTCCACCGATATTTCAGCCCGCCACATCACTCCCAACCCGGGCGTTCGGCCCGACCCGTCGAGGGAGGGCAAGGCCGGGCGCCTTTACATCGCGTTCATCGGGCCGATGCCGAAGAACAGGGTCTCGCCGGAGGAATCATCGACGCCATCATTGTCGGTGACGACGAAGCCGTTGCCGGCGGCGTCGACGGCGAAGCCTTCCACCTTGTCGACCACGTAGCCGTTGGCGGCCTTGAGATCCGAGATGAGGTCGCGGACCTCCTCCTTGCCGACGACCGGCAGTTCGCCGCCGAGCGGGGCGGGCTTCAGGTCGGCGAGCGCGACGCGATAGAGCTTCTTCAGCTTCGCCGCCTGGCCGATCAGGTTGTCGCGCTCGATGACATAGGCGTGGTCGCCGTGGACGGTGATCTCGGAGAGGCCGACCCAGCCGCTTTCCGTCTTTTCGAGCGGATAGCGCACCGCACCCCATTCCTTGGACGAGGGCTTGTAGGAGACGAGCTTGACGAAGCCCTTCTCGTCGTCGCCCCATTCGCGCTGCACGGCCATCCACAGCACCTGCTCGTCGCGCTCGCCGACGCTGGCGATGCCCTCGAAGCCGAAGCGCGTCTCGCCGGCGCGCAGCGCGGCGGGAATCGCGATCTCCTTCCTGATCTCGCCCTTGCCGTTCACGTGCAGGATCGCGTGGCCGTAGAGCTTGTCGGCGTCGCCTTCCGAAGCGAGCCAGAAGCCGCCCTCGCCGTCCGGCGTCACGCCCTCGATGTCGAGCTTCTGGGCGGCCGCGCCGTTGCGCGTGATGCGCAGCGCGTCGGTGATCACCGCCGGCCTGCTGCCGGCGTCGATGGTGAAGATCGTCGGCTGCAGGGCATAGACCGAATCGCTGACGGCATAGAGCCGGCCCGGCTGGTCCTTGACCGCGGCGAGGCCCGAGAGCGCGCCGAAGCCGATGAGCTCGCCGTCCTTTTCGGCGGAGACGATCTGCGGATAGGCCGGCTCGCCTTCCGCCCGCTCGTAGATCACGACGTGCGAGCGCGCGCCGCCGTCCTCGACGAGGTCGGTCTCGTTGGCGGTGACGAAGAGGTTGCGGCCGGGGATGGCGACGGCGCCCTCCGGCCCGATGCCCGACGGCAGGAGCTGGAGAAGCTCGGGCTCGGCGCCGGTGTCCCTGTAGACGCCGACGATCGAGGCGCGCTCGGCGAGCACGAAGAACAGCCGGTCCTCGCCGAAGGTCGCCGCCTCCAGGCCTTCCGGCTCGATGCCCTTCTTGTTGCGCTTGTCGGGATAGTGGCCGATCCTGGCGATCTCCCGCTCGAGACCGGCGCCGTTCTCGTAGAGGACCTTGCCGTCCTTGCCGAAGATGGTGAAGCCGCGGGCGCCGCCCTTCCAGTCGCCCTCGTTGGCGACGACGAGGCGGTCGTCGTCCAGCCACTTGACCGCGTCGGGCTCGCGGGCGACGTCCTTCATCTCGCCGGTGAAGGTCAGCGCGCCGTCGTTCTTCGTGTCGATGCCCTCGAGGCTGACGGCGCCGGCGGAGAAGTGGGACTTCACGTCGCCGGTCCTGCCGTCGACGATGACGATGTGGTTGTTCTCCTGGAGCGTGACGGCGACCTCGTCGAGATCGTTGAAGGAGACGAATTCCGGTTCCGGGTCGTCGCCGGCGACGGCGGCGAGCCCCGTCAGGTCGACGCGCTTCAGCGAGCCGCAATCGACGACGCCGTCCTTGACGGAGAGGAGCACGAGGTCGCCCGCCGGCATCTGCGGGATGGCGCCGTCGTCGACCTCCTCGTCGCGCTCGTTCTCGATGGCGATCGCGGCGATCGTCCTGTCCTTGTTGAGGGCGATGGAATCGGGCTGGCCGCCGATGTCGCAGGTGGCCTCGACGGCCTTCGCCGCAAGGTCGACCGTGGCGAGCAGGCCCGACGGCCTGGTGAAGCTCTCGCGGGTGTTGACGGCGACGAGCGCCTTGCCGCCGGCGACGGCGACCGAGGTCGGCTCGCCGTCGAAGGAAACGACGCCGCCGGCCTTGGGAGCGCTGGCATCCGTGATGTCGATGAAGCCGATCGCCTTCAGCGGGCTGTCGGAATAGACGAGCAGGTTGCCGTCCTCGGACGCCGCGATGATCTCGGACGAGGTCGGCGTCGCCCTGTCGGCGCCGTCGGGCAGGTTGTCGGCGACGGCGAAAGAGGCGATGCGGTTGAACACGGGCTCGGCGCTGGCGGCGGGCGCCACCGAGGCGGCAAGGGCCGCTGCGAGCGCTGCGGTGAGCGAACGGGTCTTCATGAGAATCCTCCGGGGTCCGGTATGAGGGAACCCGGCGGTTCTGAGGCCGTCCTGTTACAGGCCGATGACAGTTTCCGGACAGCCGTGCGACGATCCACAGCGACGAAAAAAGGGCCCGGCGAACCGGGCCCCGATCCTGGAATTCAGGATTGGCGGCGGAGTGGATGACCGCTCTGCCCGAGCATCGGATCAGCCGTTGACGGCGTCCTTGAGACCCTTGCCGGCCGAGAACTTCGGCACGTTGCGCGCCGGGATCTCGATTTCGGCGCCCGTCGAGAGGTTGCGGCCCTTGGAGGCTTCGCGACGCGATACGGAGAAGTTGCCGAAGCCGACGAGGCGGACGTCGCCGCCGTTCTTCAGCTCGGACTGGATGGTGTCGAAAACAGCGTCGACTGCGGAAGCGGCATCCGTCTTGGAGAGGCCCGACTTTTCGGCCACTGCGGACACGAGTTCATTCTTGTTCATGTTTCCACCCCTTTCTTACGGTTCGAAAACGACTCATGACAAGTCGGGGGGCAGAATACGCATCGGCCCCTCACCCGCAACCGGAATCCGGCGGAAATCCCTGGAAAACCGGGCTTTACGCACTTTTTTCCGTAAAAAAAGACCGGCGCGGAGGCCGGTCTTTTCACTTTTGCACAGAAACGGCGGGCGTTTACCCGGCGTTATGCTCAATGCGCGACGGCGCCGGCGCCCTCTTCGGACGATTCGACCGGGGCGACCTTGGCGTCCGCGGCCGCGCCGTCCCATTCGATCGGCTCGGGCTTGCGCACCAGCGCATGCTCGATCACCTCGCCCATTCGCGAGACCGGGACGATCTCCATGCTGTTCTTCACGTTGTCCGGAATATCGGCCAGGTCCTTGGCGTTCTCTTCCGGGATCAGAACCTTCTTGATGCCGCCGCGAAGTGCGGCGAGCAGCTTCTCCTTCAGGCCGCCGATCGGCAGCACGCGGCCGCGCAGCGTCACCTCGCCCGTCATCGCGATGTCCTTCGAGACCGGGATGCCGGTCATGATGGAGACGATGGCGGTCGCCATGGCGATGCCGGCCGACGGACCGTCCTTGGGCGTGGCACCTTCCGGCACGTGCACGTGGATGTCGGTCTTGTCGAAGCGCGGCGGCTCGATGCCGAAATCGACGGCGCGCGAGCGGACGTAGGAGGCCGCCGCCGAGATCGATTCCTTCATCACGTCCTTCAGGTTGCCGGTCACCGTCATGCGGCCCTTGCCGCCCGGAAGGCTGACGCCCTCGATGGTGAGCAGCTCGCCGCCGACCTCGGTCCAGGCAAGCCCCGTGACGACGCCGACCTGGTCCTCGCGCTCGGCCTCGCCGTGGCGGAAGCGCGGCACGCCGAGGAAGTCGTGGATGTTCTCCGCCGTCACCTCGACCTTCTTCGCCTTGCCCTTGATGATCTCGGTCACCGCCTTGCGGGCGAGCTTCATCAGTTCGCGCTCGAAGTTACGCACGCCCGCTTCGCGGGTGTACTGCTGGATGACCGCCATCAGCGCGCCGTCGGTGACCGAGAATTCCTTCGGCTGCAGCGCGTGGTCGCGGATCGCCTTCGGCAGGAGGTGCCTTTTGGCGATCTCCAGCTTCTCCTCTTCCGTGTAGCCGGCGATGCGGATCACCTCCATGCGGTCCATCAGGGGCGCCGGGATGTTCAGCGTGTTCGCCGTCGTCACGAACATCACGCTCGACAGGTCGTACTCGACCTCGAGATAATGGTCCATGAAGGTCGAGTTCTGTTCCGGGTCCAGCACCTCCAGCAGCGCCGAGGACGGGTCGCCGCGGAAGTCCATGCCCATCTTGTCGATCTCGTCGAGCAGGAAGAGCGGGTTGGACTTCTTCGCCTTCTTCATCGACTGGATGACCTTGCCGGGCATCGAGCCGATATAGGTGCGGCGGTGGCCGCGGATCTCGGCCTCGTCACGCACGCCGCCGAGCGCCATGCGCACGTATTCGCGGCCGGTCGCCTTGGCGATCGACTTGGCGAGCGACGTCTTGCCGACGCCCGGAGGACCGACGAGGCACAGGATCGGCCCCTTGATCTTGTTGGACCGGGCCTGCACGGCGAGATACTCGACGATGCGTTCCTTGACCTTGTCGAGGCCGAAATGGTCCTCGTCGAGGATCTTCTCCGCGTTGTTGAGGTCGGTCTTGATCTTCGACTTCCTGTTCCACGGAATGCCGGTCAGCCAGTCGAGATAGTTGCGCACGACGGTGGCCTCGGCCGACATCGGGCTCATCTGCCTGAGCTTCTTCAGTTCCGCGTCGGCCTTCTCGCGGGCTTCCTTGGAGAGCTTCGTCTTGGCGATCTTCTCTTCCAGCTCGGCCATCTCGTCGCGGCCGTCCTCGCCGTCGCCGAGCTCCTTCTGGATCGCCTTCATCTGCTCGTTCAGGTAATATTCGCGCTGGGTCTTCTCCATCTGGCGTTTTACACGCGAGCGGATTCTCTTCTCCACCTGAAGAACCGAAATCTCACCTTCCATGAAGCCGAGCGCCTTTTCGAGACGCAGCTTGACGCTCGTCGTCTCCAGCATCTCCTGCTTCTCGACGATCTTGATGGAGAGGTGCGAGGCGACCGTGTCGGCGAGCTTGGAATAGTCCTCGATCTGGCTCGCGGCGCCGACGACCTCGGGGGAGATCTTCTTGTTGAGCTTGACGTAGTTCTCGAATTCCGAGACCACGGAGCGCGACAGCGCCTCGATCTCGACCGGGTCCTCCTCGGGCTCGACCAGCACGTGGGCCATCGCCTCGTAGAAGTCCTCGCGCTCGGTGTAGCCGTCGATCTCCGCGCGCGCACGGCCCTCGACCAGCACCTTGACGGTGCCGTCGGGCAGCTTGAGGAGTTGCAGCACGTTGGCGACGGTGCCGATGCGGTAGATCGCATCGGTCTCCGGATCGTCGTCGGAGGCGTTGATCTGGGTGGCGAGCATGATCTGCTTGTCCGTGCCCATCACCTCTTCCAGCGCCCGGATCGACTTCTCGCGGCCGACGAAGAGCGGGACGATCATGTGGGGGAAAACCACGATGTCGCGGAGCGGCAGGACCGGGAACGCCGTGGTCTCTTGCGGCTGAGACGTCTTTTTCGTCATGTCATGTCCTTTCAAACGTCCCGTTGCCGGGACCCGGAACAGCGCGTGAAGCCCTCTGTCCCGCGTTCTTTTTCCACCCACAAGTGGCGTGCCGTTAACCTTTTTTCAAGTCCGGCGGCGCGGCACCGGGGCCGGAGGAAGCAAAGCCTAGCGGCCGGCCCTGTCGCGGACCTTGCGGGCTGCCGGCGCATACGAAAAGACCCGCCGAGGCGGGTCCTTCCTGTCGGTGACCGGTCTCAGGCCGAGACGTTGGCCTTCTCGTCCGAGCGTTCCGAGTAGATGTAGAGCGGCCGGGCCGAGCCCTTGACCACCTCGTCGGAGATGACCACCTCGCGCACGCCTTCGAGCGTCGGCAGCTCGAACATCGTGTCGAGCAGGATCTTCTCCATGATCGAGCGCAGGCCGCGCGCGCCGGTCTTGCGCACGATCGCCTTCTTGGCGATCTCGCGCAGCGCGTCCTCGTGGAAGGTCAGCTCCACGTCCTCCATCTCGAACAGGCGCTGGTACTGCTTGACCAGCGCGTTCTTCGGCTCGGAGAGGATCTGGATCAGCGCGTCCTCGTCGAGGTCCTCCAGCGTCGCCAGCACCGGCAGGCGGCCGATGAACTCGGGGATGAGGCCGAACTTCACCAGGTCCTCCGGCTCCAGGTCGCGCAGCACCTCGCCGACGCGGCGGTCCTCGGGTGCGCGCACCGTCGCACCGAAGCCGATCGAGGTCTTCTCGCCGCGCGCCGAGATGATCTTGTCGAGGCCGGCGAAGGCGCCGCCGCAGATGAACAGGATGTTCGTCGTGTCGACCTGCAGGAACTCCTGCTGCGGGTGCTTGCGGCCGCCCTGCGGGGGCACCGAGGCGACCGTGCCTTCCATGATCTTGAGCAGCGCCTGCTGCACGCCCTCGCCCGAGACGTCCCGGGTGATGGACGGATTGTCGGACTTGCGCGAGATCTTGTCGACCTCGTCGATGTAGACGATGCCGCGCTGGGCGCGCTCGACATTGTAGTCGGCGGCCTGGAGCAGCTTGAGGATGATGTTCTCGACGTCCTCGCCGACGTAGCCGGCTTCGGTCAGCGTCGTGGCGTCGGCCATGGTGAAGGGCACGTCGATGATGCGGGCGAGCGTCTGGGCGAGATAGGTCTTGCCGCAGCCGGTCGGGCCGACCAGCATGATGTTCGACTTCGCCAGCTCCACGTCGGAGCCCTTGGCGGCATGCGCCAGACGCTTGTAATGGTTGTGGACCGCGACCGAGAGGATGCGCTTGGCCTGCTGCTGGCCGATCACGTATTCGTCGAGGACCTTGATGATGTCCTGGGGCGTGGGAACGCCGTCGCGGGACTTGACCATCGAGGTCTTGTTCTCCTCGCGGATGATGTCCATGCACAGTTCGACGCATTCATCGCAGATGAACACGGTCGGGCCGGCGATCAGCTTCCGGACCTCGTGCTGGCTCTTGCCGCAGAAGGAGCAGTAAAGGGTATTCTTGGAGTCGCCGCCGTTGCTGCCGCTGACCTTGCTCATATCACTTTCCTTCCAGCACGCCGCCCATTCCGAGAGGGAACGGCCGGACCACTCAAACCGCCTTTGCCGGAAACGCCCTGGAAAGCGTCGCCTTGGAAGGCTTCGGGGGTACTGACCGGACGGGGCTTCGCCCCTTTGGCCGGTGGCAACGAATCCCCCACCGAACTGACGAATGCTAGGCCGTCACAGATCAACATAGCATTAATGACCAATATTAACGGCTTTGCCGCGCGGATAAAGCCCCGCCACCATTACAATTGTGTCACATTCGCCACGCCCCGCACACAAATCCTTGAGCCTCAGCCGCCCTCGCCACCCTCGATCGCCTCGCGGCTGGTGATGACGCGGTCGACGAGACCCCATTCCTTCGCCTCGTCCGCGCTCATGAAATGGTCGCGGTCGAGGGTCTGTTCCACTTCCTCGTAGGTCCGGCCGCAATGCCGGACATAGACCTCGTTCAGACGACGTTTCATCTTGAGGATGTCTTTTGCATGGCGCTCGATGTCGGAGGCCTGGCCGGAGAAGCCGCCGGAGGGCTGGTGCACCATGATGCGCGCGTTCGGCGTGGCGAAGCGCATGTCCTTGTGGCCGGCGGCGAGCAGCAGCGAGCCCATCGAGGCGGCCTGGCCGATGCACAGCGTCGAGACGGCCGGCTTGATGAACTGCATCGTGTCGTAGATCGCCATGCCGGAGGTGACGACGCCGCCCGGCGAGTTGATGTAGAGGGCAATCTCCTTCTTCGGGTTCTCGGCCTCGAGGAAGAGGAGCTGCGCGCAGACGAGCGTGGCGATGTGATCCTCGACGGGACCCGTCAGGAAGATGATGCGCTCCTTGAGGAGGCGCGAATAGATATCGTAGGAACGCTCGCCGCGGTTGGTCTGCTCGACGACCATCGGCACCAGAGCCATGGCGGTATCTACGGGATTTCTCATGTCAATCCTTCATCGGTGTGGCCCTGAAACCCTCGCCCAAGCGTTGGGAATCAGCAAGTTTCGTCCTCCCTACATAGAGTGTGAGGGTAGAGGACTTCAAGACAGGCCGGCGTTTTGGCCTCGTCTATGCCGCAATGCGGTTAACCCGTAAGGGCAAGCCCGCGATTTTCACCGCCGATGCGGGGACAGGGTAAAGAAAGCGTGAAGCCGGGCGGGATGCCGCAGGCGAAAAATCGCGGTTTTCCCGAAGCCGCGAATGCGCTACCGCTCGGCCATGACGACAAAGCCCTTTCCCTTCCTGATCATCGATCCCGCAACCCGCCGCGTCTCGCTCGACGGCCGCGACCCCGCCTTCTACCGCGACCCCAATCCGGTCTATGCCGCGCTGCACGCGCACTGTCCGACCTTCTGGTGGGAGGAGCAGAGGCAATGGACCTTCACCGGCTACGACGCGGTGAACGGGCTCCTGCGCGACCGCCGCTTCGGCCGGCAGATCCTGCATATCGCCAGCCGCGAGGAACTCGGCCTGCCGGAGCCGTCGCCGCATCTGAAAAACTTCGACGCGGCGGAGGCCTGGTCGCTCCTGGAGCTGGAGCCGCCGGAGCACACGCGGCTGCGCACGCTCGTCAACCGCGCCTTCGTCTCGCGCCAGATCGAGAAGCTGACGCCGGAGATTTCCGCGCTCTGCCACGAGACCATCGACCGCTTCGAGAAGGACGGGCGGGTGGAGCTCCTCTCCGCCTTCGCCGACATCCTGCCCGTCACCATGATCGCCCGGATGATCGGCATTCCCGACGCGATGGGGCCGCAGCTTCTCAAATGGTCGCACGCCTATGTGCGCATGTACATGTTCGGCCGCACCCGCGCCGACGAGGACGCGGCCGACAAGGCGGCGGCGGAATTCTCCGACTACGTGCGCGGCGTCATCGCCGAGCGACGGGAAAACCCGCGCGACGACCTGCTGACCCACATGATCCACACCGAGCATCGCGGCCAGCTGCTCACCGACGACGAGCTGGTCTCGACCACCATCGTGCTGCTCAACGCCGGCCACGAGGCGACGGTGCACCAGATCGGCAACGCCGTGCGCACCATCCTCGAAAGCGGCCTCGACCCCGCCCGCCTCTTCGCCGAGGCGAAGACGACGGAACGCACCGTCGAGGAATGCCTGCGCATCTCCGCCCCCGTGCACATCTTCCAGCGCTGGGCGCTGGAGGACGCGGAGATCGACGGCGTGCCGCTGAAGCGCGGCGACAAGGTGGCGATGATCCTCGCCGCCGCCAATCTCGACCCGAAGAAATTCTCCGACCCGCTCGTCTTCAGGCCGGAGCGCGACGAGGGCGCGAACCTCTCCTTCGGCGCGGGCATCCATTTCTGCATCGGCGCGCCGCTCGCGCGGCTGGAGCTCAACATCGCCCTGCCGATCCTCTTCCGCCGCCTGCCGGGCCTCAGGATCGCGGAAAAGCCCGTGGTCAAAGACGTCTATCATTTCCACGGGCTGGAGGCGCTCCGCCTCGAATGGTGAGAAAGCGGTTCAAAGCCGGATGACGTAATCCTTGCGAGTCGTTTCAACGACTTCCCAGGTTCCCTTGAAGCCGGGCCTGAGGATCAGCCGGTCGCCGGCTTTGAGGTCGAAGACCGTTCCGTCGTCCGCAGTGACGACAGAGCGGCCTTCGAGGATGTGGAAATATTCCCACTCGTCATACTGGATGCGCCACTTGCCGGGCGTCGATTCCCAGACGCCCGCATAGAGCCCGTCCGCCTCCTCGATGTTCCAGGTGCGGAAGACGGGATCGCCGGCGATCAGCCGGTCCGCGGCGGGGCGGCCTTCCTCGGGCGCGATGGCGGCGATGTCGAAGGTCTGTGCGGTGCTCATGTGATCGTCCCTTGAGCGGACACGGCCCCTCATCCGGCTGCCGCCACCTTCTCCCCGCAAGCGGGGAGAGGGATATGCCGCGCTGCTTTCCGACCATCGGGAAAACTTGCCCCGTTCCCCTTCTCCCCGCTTGCGGGGAGAAGGTCCCGGCAGGGGGATGAGGGGTCAATCCGCCTCACGCCTTCCCCAGCGCCTGCTCCAGGTCGGCGATGATGTCGGCCACGTCCTCCAGCCCCACGGAAAGCCGCACGACCTCCGGCCCGGCGCCGGCGGCCACCTGCTGCTCCTCGCTGAGCTGCCGGTGCGTCGTCGAGGACGGGTGGATGACCAGCGAGCGGGTGTCGCCGATATTGGCGAGGTGGGAGAACATCTCCAGCCCCTCGACGAAGCGTTTTCCCGATTCGTAGCCGCCCTTGAGGCCGAAGGTGAAGACGGCGCCCGCACCCTTCGGCGAATAGCGCTGCTGCAGCACATGGTTGGCGTCGTCCTCCAGGCCCGGATAGTTGACCCAGGCGACCTTGTCCTGGCCCTTCAGCCATTTGGCGACGGCGAGCGCATTGTCGCAATGGCGCTGCATGCGAAGCGGCAGCGTCTCGATGCCCGTCAGGATCTGGAAGGCGTTGAAGGGCGAGATCGACGGGCCGAAGTCGCGCAGGCCGAGAACGCGGCAGGCGATGGCGAAGGCGAAGTTGCCGAAGGTCGCGTGCAGCACGATGCCGGCATAGTCCGGCCGCGGCTCGGAGAGCGCCGGATACTTTCCGGACGCCGACCAGTCGAAGGTGCCGCCGTCGACGATGATGCCGCCCATGGAATTGCCGTGGCCGCCCATGAACTTGGTGAGCGAATGCACGACGATGTCGGCGCCGTGCTCCAGCGGGCGCACGAGATAGGGCGTCGCCATCGTGTTGTCGACGACGAGCGGCAGGCCGTGGCGGTGGGCGATCTCGGCGATCGCCGCGATGTCGACGAAGGTGCCGCCCGGATTGGCGAGGCTTTCGACGAAGATCGCCCTGGTCCTGTCGTCGATCTGGCTCTCGAAGCTCGACGGGTCGGCGGGATCCGCCCAGCGCACCTGCCAGTCGAACGACTTGAAGGCGTGGCCGAACTGGTTGATCGAGCCGCCGTAGAGTTTTCGCGCGGCGACGAAATTGTCGCCCGGGCGCATGATCGTGTGGAAGACGAGGAGCTGGGCGGCGTGGCCCGAGGCGACGGCGAGCGCGGCCGTGCCGCCCTCCAGCGCCGCGACGCGCTCCTCCAGCACCGCCTGCGTCGGGTTCATGATGCGGGTATAGATGTTGCCGAAGGCCTGCAGGCCGAAGAGCGAGGCGGCGTGGTCGGTGTCGTTGAAGACGAAGCTCGTCGTCTGGTAGATCGGCGTGGCGCGCGCGCCGGTCGTCGGGTCCGGCTGCGCGCCGGCATGGATGGCGAGCGTCGCGAAACCGGGCTTGTTCGTGGTCATTGGAAGGCCTCCCTCATGAAGTCGAGGCACTATTCCAGAGCCCCGCACGCCGGTCAAAGGGAGATTTCTCCTGTCCACGCCTGCCGTTATGCCGGCCGCGTCAGGCGACGAGGCGCGGATATTCGATGGCCGGGCAGCGGTCCATCACCACGTCGATGCCGGCCGCTTCCGCCTTCGCCGCCGCGCCGTCGTGGCGCACGGAGAGCTGGCCCCAGATCGCCTTCGGCCGCGTCTTCATCGCCAGCACCTCGTCGACGACGGAGGGCAGCGCCTCCGGCGCGCGAAAGACGTCGACCATGTCGACCGGCTCGGGAATGTCGGCGAGGCTGGCATAGACGGTACGGCCGAGGATCTCCTTGCCGGCCTGGCCCGGATTGACGGGGATGACGCGGTAGCCCTTGCGCAGCAGGAAGGCCATGACGCGATGGCTCGGCCGCTCCGGGTTGGGCGAGGCGCCGACGAGCGCGATCACCTTCGTCCGGCGCAGGATGTCGGCGAGATAGCCGTCCGGATAGGAATCATGATTCATCGCACCGCCTCCTGGTTTTCGCGGGAGAATTGGAGCAACGCGGTGCGAAGTCAACCGGTTCCGCGTTCAGGAGGCCTTGCGCATCAGCAGCGGATATTCCGTCACCGGGCAGCGGTCCATGACCACCTTCAGGCCGGCCGCCTCGGCGCGGGCGGCGGCCGCGTCGTCGCGCACGGTGAACTGGCCCCAGACGACCGACGGCAGCGGCCGCATCGCGAGCACCTCGTCCACCACCGCGGAGAAGCGGTTCGCCGCGCGGAACACGTCCACCATGTCGACGGGCTGCGGGATGTCGGCGAGCCGGGCGAAGACGCGCTGGCCGAGGATCGTGCCGCCGGCATGGCCGGGGTTGACGGGGATGACGCGATAGCCCTTGCCGAGCAGGAAGCCCATGACGCCGTGGCTCGGGCGGGCGTCGTTCGGCGAGGCGCCGACGACGGCGATCGTGCGCACGCTGCCCAGGATGTCGCGGATATAGGAGTCGCTGTAATGATCGTGGTTCATCGATGCCTCCTCGGGCTGTCGTGACCGCTCCCCTCCTTCTGGTCCGGCGGATATCCTAGCGCGCAATCGTGAAGAAGACGACAGCGCCGCAGGCCGCAAAGGCGGGCGGACTGTGCCGTTGCGGGTCACATCCGCCGCCCGCCGGCCAAAAATCCCGATTGCAAAGCGCCCGCATTCGCGGGAATGGTGGTCCCCTGCCCGCCTGCTTTCCGAGGTTCCTCCTTGCCGCTCGACGTCCTTTTCCTCGTGCTCTTCGCCGCGGCCCTGCATGCGACCTGGAACGCGCTCGTCAAGGCCGGCACCGACAAGTCGCTCGATTCGGCCATGGTCTCGCTCGGCGCCGGCGTGGTCGGGCTGTGCTTCCTGCCGTTCGTGCCGCTGCCGGCGCCGGCGGCCTTCCCGTTCCTCCTCGCCTCCGCCTTCCTGCAGTTCGTCTATTTCCAGCTCGTCGCGGCCGCCTACCGGGCGGGCGACATCGGCCTCGTCTATCCGCTGATGCGCGGCACCGCGCCGCTGATCGTGGCGATGACGAGCGGGCTGGTGCTCGGCGAGCACCTGTCGGGCGCGGCCATGGCCGGCGTGCTCGTCATCTCGGCGGGGGTGCTGACGCTCGCCTTCGAATCGCGCCACGGCGGCAGGCAGGCCTTCCTGCTGGCGCTCGCCAACGGCATGGTGATCGCGACCTACACCTTCGTCGACGGCGCGGGCGCGCGCATCTCCGGCAACGCCGTCTCCTACACGCTGTGGATGTCGCTCCTGCCGCCCGTGCTGCTCTTTTCCTGGGCGGTCGCCCGGCGCGGCGCGGCTCCCGTCTGGGGCCACGTCCGGCGCACCTGGAGACGCGGCCTCTTCGCCGGCGCCGGCTCCATCGCTTCCTACGGCCTGGCGCTCTGGGCGATGACCAAAGCCCCGGTCGCCACCGTCGCGGCGCTGCGCGAGACCGCCATCCTCTTCGCCCTCCTCATCTCCGTGCTGATCCTCAAGGAGAAGGCAAGCCCCTGGCGCTACGCAGCGGCGACGGTGATCGCCGCGGGCGTGCTGGTGCTGAAGCTCGGATAGTCGTTGAACGCCGGCGGCCGATCCTGTATTGTACGAATTTACGTACATTGGAGCACGAGAATGAAGGTCCTCAGCCTTTCCGAACTGCGCGCGAACATGGCGAAACACTTCGACAGCCTCGAAGCCGACCGCGACGAGATCATCGTCACCCGGCAGAACCGCGAGCCGATGGTGATCATGTCGCTTGCCGACTTCGAGAGCTGGAAGGAGACGATGCACCTGATGGCGAGCCCCGCCAACCGCGACCGCCTGCTCCGGTCCATCGCGTCGCTCGATGCAGGTCACGGCACTGCGAAGACGATCGACGAGCTTGCCGCCGCCGGCAAATGAACATCACCTTCTCGCCCGACGCCTGGGCCGATTTCGTCTGGTGGCTGGAGAACGACCGCAAGACGGCGGAAAAGATCGTCGGCCTGATCAAGGCTTGCCGGCGCGAGCCCTTTGCGGGCATCGGCAAGCCGGAGCCGCTGCGCGGCGAGCTCAAGGGCTTCTGGTCGCGCCGCATCACGCAGGAGCACCGGCTGGTCTACCGGGTCGCGGGCGGCGGGACGGCGCAGGTGCTGGAAATCGCCGCCTGCCGCTATCACTACAGCTAGGCAGCCGTCACTTGCCCCATTCCGGCATGCGCTTGCCGAGGAAGGCGCCGATGCCTTCCTTCGCGTCGTCGGCGAGCATGTTGTCCACCATCGTCGCCACGGCGAGGTCGTAGGCCTCGGGCAGCGGCAGGCCGGCCTGGGCGCGGAAGGCGGCCTTGCCGATCCGCAGCGCCTGCGGCGACTTGGAGGCGATGACGGAAGCGTATTTGTCGATCACCTGGCGCAGGTACTGTCTCGGCACGATGCGGTTGACGAGGCCGAAATCCTTGGCCGTCGAGGCGTCGATGGTCTCGCCGGTCAGCAGCATCTCCATCGCCTGCTTGGGATGGGCGGCACGCGTCACCGCCACCATCGGCGTCGAGCAGAACAGGCCGATATTGACGCCCGGCGTGCAGAAGGTGGAGGTGTCGGTGCAGATCGCCAGATCGCAGCTCGCCACGAGCTGGCAGCCGGCGGCCGTCGCCAGCCCGTCGATCTCGGCCACCACCGGCTGCGGCAGGCCGGCGATCTTCAGCATCAGGTCGGCGGCCATGCGCATGGTCTTCTCGAAGAAGGCGCGCCCGCCGTCCGGATCGGCGCGGTGCGCGGTCATCTCCTTGAGGTCGTGGCCGGCGGAGAAGAGGTTGCCGGTCGAGGCGACGACGACGACGCGCACCGTCCCGTCTTCCGCCGCGGCGTCGAGTGCGGCGCCCAGCGCCTCCATCAGCGCGATCGACAGCACGTTCGCCGGCGGATTGTCGAGCGTCAGCCGCAGCACCGGCCCGCTGCGCTCCGCCCGCACGAGGCCCGTCCGCTCCTCTTTCCTGAACGAAACCACATCCGCCATCGCACGCTCCTCCGTCTCTTTCTTCGGTCCTACGCCCGGCGGCGGCGGGTTTCAAGAGTCGCGGCCTAGACTTTCAGGGGGCTTGCCGGGCGCGGAAATCCGGTCTGTAACGGCGGGGATAGAAGGAGGACACGCATCGTGACACTGACGCCGATCATGGACCCGGAGGCGCTCAACCGCTTCCTGGAGACCGACTTTCCGCAGATCCACACCGACGGCAAGGTGTTCGAGGTGACGGAGGTCGGGCCGGGGACGGTCGTGATGCGGCTCGCGCCGAACGAACGGCACCTGCGCCCCGGCGGCACGATCTCGGGTCCGACCATGTTCGCGCTTGCCGACGTCGCGGCCTATTGCGCGGTGCTCGCGCATATCGGACCGGTGGCGCTCGCCGTCACCACCAATCTCAACATCAACTTCCTGCGCCGGCCCGAGCCGGGGCCGCTCACCTGCGCCTGCCGCATCCTCAAGCTCGGCAAGCGGCTGGCGGTGGTGGAGGCCGCGATCCATGGCGCCGATCCCGACGATCTGGTCGCGCATGCCACGGCGACCTATTCGATTCCGCCGCGATAATGTGTGGTATCCAAATACCTTTTTCATAACATATTGTTTTCATTAATTTATCTTGCAGGCTGCCGGAATGCCTCCTCTTGACGCGATGCCCCGCCTCGCCTATAAGCCGCCTCGATCGCGGTCCCCGGTGGCCGCGTTCGATTTTTGGCGTCCGCGGGGCGCCAAGCCAAGCAACAAGAAACGCCCGGCCCGCAAGGGTTCCGGGTTTCCAGAGAAAGAGCACCTCCCATGGCAACCTTCGTCCAGAAGCCCGCCGAGGTAGAGAAGAAGTGGATCCTCATCGACGCCGAAGGGCTCGTCGTCGGCCGCCTCGCTACCCTCATCGCCAACCGCCTGCGCGGCAAGCACAAGGCGACCTACACGCCCCACGTCGATGACGGCGACAACGTCATCGTCATCAATGCGGAGAAGGTCGTCCTGACCGGCAAGAAGTATTCCGACAAGACCTACTACTGGCACACCGGCTATCCCGGCGGCATCAAGGAGCGCACCGCGCGCCAGATCATCGAAGGCCGCTTCCCCGAGCGCGTCCTTGAGAAGGCAGTCGAGCGCATGGTTCCGCGCGGCCCCCTCGGCCGCCGCCAGATGAAGAACCTGCGTGTCTATGCCGGCCCGAACCATCCGCACGAAGCCCAGCAGCCCGTCGCCCTCGACGTCGCCGCTCTGAACAGCAAGAACACAAGGAGCGCCTGACAATGGCCGATCTCTCCTCGCTCAAGGACCTCGGCGTCACCGGCACCGACGCTCCGGCCGCCTCCGCCCCGGTCCACGTCAAGAAGGTCGACGCCCAGGGCCGCGCCTATGCCACCGGCAAGCGCAAGGACGCCGTCGCCCGCGTCTGGGTCAAGCCGGGCTCCGGCAAGATCACCATCAACGGCAAGGCCTTCGACGCCTATTTCGCCCGTCCGGTCCTGCAGATGATCCTGCAGCAGCCGATCATCGCGGCGGCCCGCGACGGCCAGTTCGACGTCGACGCCACGGTTGCCGGCGGCGGCCTCTCCGGCCAGGCCGGCGCCGTCCGTCACGGCATCTCCAAGGCGCTGACCTACTACGAGCCGGCGCTGCGCGCCATCCTCAAGAAGGGCGGCTTCCTGACCCGCGACTCGCGCGTCGTCGAGCGCAAGAAGTACGGCCGTGCCAAGGCCCGCCGTTCGTTCCAGTTCTCCAAGCGCTAAGCCGCTCGGACGATCGTCTTTCGGGAAAGGCCGGGGTTTTGCCCCGGCCTTTTCGTTTGCTGCTCGCCCCCTCATCCGGCCCTTCGGGCCACCTTCTTTCCGGTGGGGAGAAGGAGGTTCGCAGCGCGGCGGTTTTCCCCTTCTCCCCTCGGGGAGAAGGTGCCGGCAGGCGGATGAGGGGGCCATTCGGCCTTTTCACCCACGCCCCCTTGCCATCGCCCGCGCGATTGGCGAACGTCCGCCAACTCCGGAGGAACCTCGCCATGGCCAACAGGACCATCGACCACGCCGTCACCGCCCGCACGCTGAAGAGCGCCGCATCGGACCCGACCCATGCCGGCGTCCTCTCCTTCATGCGGCGGCGCTATACCAAGGTGCTGCGGGACGCGGACGCGGTCGTCTGGGGCATTCCCTTCGATGCGGCGACCTCCAACCGGCCGGGCGCGCGCTTCGGGCCGCAGGCGATCCGCCGCGCCTCGGCCATCATGGACAACGACCCGCAATATCCCTTCGAGCGCGACCTGTTCGCCGACATGGCCGTTATCGACTACGGCGATTGCCTGCTCGACTACGGCGACCACCGCAAGACGCCGGCCACCATCGAGCGCGAGGCGCGGAAGATCCTGAAATCGGGCGCCTACCTGCTGACCCTCGGCGGCGACCATTTCGTCACCCTGCCGCTGCTCAGGGCGCATGCGGAGAAATATGGCCCCCTCGCCCTCGTCCAGTTCGATGCGCACCAGGACACCTGGCCGGACGAGAAGGGCCGCATCGACCACGGCTCCTTCGTCGGCACCGCCGTGCGCGAGGGGCTGATCGATGCCGAGCGCTCCATCCAGGTCGGCATCCGCACCCATGCGCCGGAGGATTGCGGCATCCGCATCCTCTACGGCTACGAGGTGGAGGAGATGGGCGCCGCGGCGATCGCCGAGGAGATCGTCCGCCACGTCGGCTCGGCCCCGACCTACCTCACCTTCGACATCGACTGCCTCGATCCGGCGTTTGCGCCCGGCACCGGCACGCCGGTCGCCGGCGGCCCGTCGAGCGCGAAGATCCTGTCGGTGCTGCGCAAGCTCGGCGCGCTGCACGTGGCGGGCTCCGACGTGGTCGAGGTGGCGCCCGCCTACGACCATGCCGACATCACCGCCATCGCCGGATCGGCGGTCGCCATGTACATGCTGGGGCTACGCGCGGAATGGCTCGCGGAGCGGCGATGAACGGGCCTGTCTCCTTAGTTCTTACGCATTGTCCCTCCGCAAAACCGCTTCGCACTTTTGCTGGAAATGCTCTATAGCGAAGCACCAGCAAAGGAGCGGCAGATGAAACCGAAGATCTTCATCGATGGCGAGCACGGCACGACGGGCCTGCAGATCCGCACCCGCATGGCCGGCCGCGGCGATGTGGACCTCATCTCGATTCCCGAGGCCGAGCGCCGCAACGCGCAGCTTCGCGAGGACCTGCTGAACAGCGCCGACATCGCCATCCTCTGCCTGCCGGACGACGCGGCGAGAGAGGCCGTCGCCATGATCGAGGGCAACAACAGGGTGCGCGTCATCGACACCTCGACGGCGCATCGCGTCGCCCCCGACTGGACCTACGGCTTCGCCGAGATGGACCGCGGCCAGGCGAGAAAGATCGCCGGCGCCCGCCTCGTCGCCAATCCCGGCTGCTATCCGACCGGCGCGATCGGCCTCCTGCGCCCGCTGCGCATGGCCGGCGTCCTGCCGGAGGACTATCCCGTGACGGTCAACGCCGTCTCCGGCTATACCGGCGGCGGCAAGCAGCTCATCGCGCAGATGGAGGATGAAAACCATCCCGAGCACATCGACTCGCCGCATTTCCTCTACGGCCTGCCGCTCAAGCACAAGCACGTGCCGGAGATGCAGGTGCACGGCCTCATTTCCCGCGCGCCGCTGTTCTCGCCCTCCGTCGGGCGCTTCCCGCAGGGCATGATCGTGCAGGTGCCGCTGCACCTCCCCGACCTCAACGACCACGCCTCGCTCGGCTCGATCCATGCGGTGCTCGCCGACCACTACGCCGGCCAGGACATCGTCGAGGTGGTGGACCTCAAGGAGAGCGCCGCGCTCTCCCGCGTCAACGCGGTGGAGCTTGCCGATTCGGACCGGATGAAGCTCTACGTCTTCGGCACCGCCGGCGCGCCGCACGTCAACCTCGTCGCACTGCTCGACAATCTCGGCAAGGGCGCGTCCGGGGCGGCGGTGCAGAACATGGACCTGATGCTGCGGGGGTAAGGTCAGCCCCTCATCCCGCTGCCGCGACCTTTTCCCCGCAAGCGGCAGGTCGATCGCATATGAAATTGTGAGGGCGCCGTCCGCCCCTTTTCCCCGCCGGGGAGAAGGTCGCGGCAGCGGGACGAGGGGGCGCCGAAGGCGAACCGATGCGTTGCCCCCTCATCCGGCCCTTTCGGGCCACCTTCTCCCCGGCGGGGAGAAGGATGGCGGAGACGCGGCAGCGGGATGAGGGAATTCCCCCTTACCGCGGATATTCCCCGACGAAGCCGCGCCAGTGGGCCACCGCGAAGCCGAGGACGACGAGCGCGCCGCCCTGGTGCGCGAGCGCCCAGCCGAGCGGCACCTGCCAGATCAGCGTCAGGATGCCGATCGCGGCCTGAAGACAGACGAGGCCGAAGAGAAGCACCGAGCGGCGCGCATGGGTCGTCTCGGGCGCCGCGCGGATCGACGAGACCATGTGGACGAGCACCAGCGCGAAGAGCACGTAGGCGCCGATACGGTGGACGAACTGCACCGCCTTCGGGTTCTCGAAGAGGTTGATCCACCAGGGTTGCTGCACGAAGAGCCCGCCCGGCACCAGCGCCCCGTCCATCAGCGGCCAGGTGTTGTAGGAAAGCCCCGCGTCGAGGCCGGCCACCAGCGCGCCGAGATAGATCTGGAAGAGCGCCATGAAGGCGATGGCAGCCGCCCAGCGCCGCGAGGTCGCCGTCGGCGCCGGGTCGTCGCTGTGTGGCGAGAGCGCGCGCATGACCCAGACGGTGCCGGCGAAGATGAGACAGGCGATGACGAGATGGGCGGCGAGCCGGTACTGGCTGACCGACACCCGTTCGGCAAGCCCCGAGGTCACCATCCACCAGCCGATGAAGCCCTGGAAGCCGCCGAGCGCGAGCAGCCCGGCAAGCGGCCAGCGCAGCCGCCGCTCGATGCGGCCGGAAAGCCAGAAGAAGACGAGCGGCACGGCGAAGACGAAGCCGATCGACCGGGCGATCAGCCGATGCGCCCATTCCCACCAGAAGATGGTCTTGAACTCGTGGACGGTCATGCCCTTGTTGATCTGCTCGTATTGCGGGATGCGCTGGTAGAGCGCGAACTCCTCCTGCCATTCGGCCTCGGTCAGCGGCGGGATGACGCCGTGGATCGGCTTCCATTCGGTGATGGACAGGCCGGAATCGGTGAGCCGCGTCGCGCCGCCCACCAGCACCAGCACGAAGAGCGTGAACAGCACGAGGCCGAGCCAGCGGCGGATCTGGTGGCGGTTGCGGTCGATCCTGTCGGCGTCGGCGAAAGCGGCGGTGACGGCGCTCATCTGTCGGCTCCCTTTTCCGCCCTGTGAACGGCGGATTGCACGTGCTTCGGCATCCCTTGCGGGTCGTGGCGTTGATTTGCCCCAGCCGGCCGTGCAAAACAAGGCCGGACTCTTTGCGGCATGCCGTCGCGCCCAACCGGAACACCGTCTATGCCCCCTCGCCTCAGAAAATTGGTCGGCACCGTGCTGATCATCGTCCTCGTCGTCGTCTATGCGCTGGTCGCCACCACCGTCGCCTCGGCGACGCTCGGGCAATCGCCCTGGTGGATCCACCTTATCTATTTCCTCTTCACCGGCCTGTTCTGGATCCTGCCCGCCATGCTGATCATCAAATGGATGGAGAAGCCCGGCCGGTGAGGCTCAGGCCGCGCGCTCCAGCGCGGCGACGTCGGCCCCGGAGATCAGCGCGATGTTGCGCGTCACCTTCTCCGCCGGCCAGTCCCACCAGGCGACGGCGACGAGGCGCGCGACGGTCTCCGCGTCGAAGCGGTACCGCACGACGCGGGCCGGATTGCCCGCCACCACCGCATAGGCCGGCACGTCGCGGCTCACCATCGCACCGGCGGCGACGATCGCCCCGTCGCCGATCGTCACGCCCGGCAGGATCGTCGCCTCGCGGCCGATCCACACGTCGTTGCCGACCGTCGTGTCGCCCTTGAAGCCGGAGGCGAAATGTTCCGGGTCGTAGGCCTCGCGCCAGGCGCCGGGGAAGATCGCGAAGGGATAGCTCGACAGCCCGTCCAGCGCATGGTTCGCGCCGTTCATGATGAAGCGCGCGCCGGTGGCGATGGCGCAGTAGCGGCCGATCCGCAAGCGGTCGCCGATGAAGTCGAAATGGTAGAGGACGCATTTCTCCTCGAAATGCTCCGGTCCATCGGGATCGTCGTAATAGGTGAAGTCGCCGACCTCGATCAGCGCCGAGCGGACGATCGGCTTCAGGAAGCCGATGCGGGGGACGCCCGCGACGGGATGGGCGGCACGAGGGTCCGGTTCTGTCATGGCGATGCTCCCGATTGTATGCAGGCTATCGCCTATGGATATGGCTCTCCTCCGGCCTGCCGGCCACCTTCTCCTTGGCTGCGGGGAGAAGGAGATATGCCGCACGGCCGTCCTCGATCATCGGCCGCCCGTGGGGCAGGTCCCCTCTCCCCGCTTGCGGGGAGAGGGTTAGGGCGAGGGGCAAAAACCAGAGGCGATGGTCCTGCGATTGCGCACGGGACTCTAGCGCGCAGCGCCGGCGCCGGCCACCCTCCGGCCTTTTCGGCGATCCGTTAGAGAATTGCTAACCGCACCCGCCACTTTTCCGGGGCAAGGCGGGCGGAGCCACTGGATTTAAACCATTTCCGCAAGCCTAGTGCCTAATGTGAGCTTGGCGGCGATCGCGTCGCCGGCTTCGAAAGCAAGGGTACGCCATGGGAGCGATGCAACTCCATTTCCAGATCATGCCTGCCGAGCGGGAGCTCGCGGCGCGGCATTTCGGACCGTTCGCCGGCGGCGGGCGCGCCCCTTCCGTCGTGCCGCTCGAAATCCGCCTGCACGACCGCATGGAGCCGCTGGAGGCCGCCTGGCGCGCGCTGGAGGCGGAGAACAACCTGTCGCTCCACCAGAGCTACGACTGGTGCCGCGCCTGGGCCGAGACGCATGCCTGCCGGCTCCTGATCGTCGAGGGCGTGGCCGAGGGCCGCACGCAGCTCATCCTGCCGCTGGAGATCGTCCGCCACGGCCCGGTGCGCACGGCCCGCTTCCTCGCCACCGATTTCAGCAACATCAACACCGGCCTCTATACCGAGGAATTCCGATTCCTCGCCGCACCGCCGCGCCTCAGACAGGCGCTCGACCGGGCGCGCGGCCAGTTCGCCCGCTATTTCGACCTGTTCATGCTGGAGAAGGTGCCGCTCGAATGGCGCGGCGAGACCAATTCCTTCGCCGACCTGCCGGCGACGCTGAACCAGAACGCCGCCTTCCAGCTCGCGCTGTTCGAGGATTTCGACCGCACGCTCGCGCAGGTCAACGCCAAGCGCCGGCGCAAGAAGTTCCGCAATTCCGAGCGGCGGCTGGAGGCGCTCGGCGGCTACGAGCACGTCGTTGCGCAGACGGCGGCGGAGGGCCGCAGGCTCCTCGAACTGTTCTTCCGCCAGAAGGCCGCCCGCTTCGAGACGATGGGCCTGCCGGACGTCTTCCGCGACGAGGAGACGCGCAACTTCTTCCGCGCGCTCGTCGACCTGCCGGCCGGCGCCGACGCCTACCCGCTGCAGCTGCATGCCGTGCGCCTCAAGGGCGAGAACGACGGGCGCATCGTCGCCATCGCCGGCCTGTCGCGCAAGGGCGACCACGTGATCTGCCAGTTCGGCTCGATCGACGAGACGATCGCCGCCGACGCGAGCCCGGGCGAGTTCCTGTTCCATCTGGCGATCCGCAAGCTCTGCGGCGAGGGCGTCAGGCTCTTCGACTTCGGCATCGGCGACCAGCCCTACAAGCGCTCCTGGTGCACCGCCGAGACGCCGCAGCACGACCTGCTCTGGCCGACGACCGTCGCCGGCAGCGCGATCGCGGCCGTGCACCGGGCGAAGGCCGGCGCCAAGCGCCTCATCAAGCAGAACCCGCAGGTCTATTCGTTCCTCCAGCGCATCCGCTCCGGCAAGACGGAATTCGTGCGCGCCGAGGACGACGCGGACTGAGGCCTCACGCGGCGGCCTTGCGGCCCGGGTGGCGCGGCGGCTCCGCGCTTTCGCCGGTCATCAGCACGATCTCGCTGTAGCCCGCCTCGCCGAAGGCGCCGATCAGCGCGACGATCTCGTCCTCCTCGGCGCCCGGGATGGAGAGGATGATGTCGGTGCCGGCGTCGCGGGTGAGCCGGCGCACGCCCTCGACCTCCGCCGGGCCGCATTCGACGATCACCGTGTCATAGGCGTCCGACAGCGAATCGATCACCATCGACAGCCGGTCGATGCCGCGCATCGCCCGCTTGATGTTGGCATTGCCGCGCGGGACGATATGCGCGCCGGACAGCCGGTCGCCGTGGATGATGTCGGCGAAGGCCGCATCGCCGACGAGCAGGTCTGTGATGCCCGGCGCATGCAGGCTGTGCGCCATCAGCCGCGTCGGGCAGGCGGAGCCCGTGAGGTCGATCAGGATCGTCTTGCGGTGCTCGCCGGCGATGCGCCGCGCCAGCATGACGGCGGCCGTCGAGCCGCGGTCGCCGGAGGGCGAGACGGAGATCGCCACGGAAATGTTGTTGTCGACGATGTGGCGCGCGACGGCGGGGATGGAGAAGTCGCCCTCCTCCTCCGCCGCGGCGACGATGGCGGGCGACGCCCCCTCCTCCACGAGTTCCTCTTCCTCCTCGATGCCCGAGAGCAGCGAGCGGGCGGGCGCATGCAGGTCGCGCAGCGCGCCCGCGTCGGAAAGCGGCCGCGCCGCCTTGCGGCGTCCGGGCTGGACGGGAACGGCCTCCGCCTCCGGCTCGACCGTCTCGCGGCGCGCCGGCAGCGCGACGGCACCGCCGACCGGCTTCAGCGCGCGGCCGCTGAACAGTTCGGCGAGCAGGATGGCGATGGCGCTCAGCGCGAAGCCGGCAAGCCCGCCGACGAGCGTGATCGGCAGCACCTTCGGGAAGGCGACCTCGGTCGGCTCGACGGCCGCGGAGATGACGCGCGCGTCGGCGGGCGTCGAATTGCTGCCGGTGCGCGAGGTCGCCTCGCGGTAGCGGGCGAGATAGGTCTCGAGCAGCTGGCGCTGGGCGGTCGCCTCGCGCTCCAGCGCCTTCAGCCCGACCTCGTCCTCGCCGGCGCGCGCCGTGTCGGCCTTCAGCGTGTTGAGCTGCTGGACGAGCTGCGTCTCGCGGAACCGCGCTGTCTTCGCCTCGTTCTCCAGGCTCGACAGGATCTTCCGCGTCTCCGCCTTGATCTGGCCGCGGATGCCTTCCAGCTGCGAGCGCAGGCCCTTGAGGCGGGGATGGCCGTCGAGGAGCGAGGTGGAGAGATCGGAGATCTGCCCCTGGATCTGCGATTCGCTCTCCTTCAGCCGCTGGATCATCTGCGAGCCGACGACGTCGGGAAGCGTGTCCGGCGCGCCGCCCGCCTGCAGCACGGTGCGCACGCTCTCCGCCCGCGCCTCGGCATTGGCCCGCTCGCCGCGCACGCGGGCGAGCTCGGTGGAGATGTCGTTCAGCTGCTTGACGGCGAAGGTGGCGTTCTCGCCGGTCGGCAGGAGATCGGCCTGCGCGCGGTACTCGGCGACCTTCTGCTCTGCCTCGCGCACCTTCTCGCGCAGGTTGGCGATCTCCGGCTCCAGCCAGCGCGTCGCCTCGGAATTGGTGTCGAGCTTGGCGCCGCTCTGCAGCGACATGTAGACCTTCGCCATCTCGTTGGGGATCTCGGCGGCAAGGCGCGGGTCCTTCGAGGAGAACTCGATGCCGATGACGCGCGACTTCTCGACCTGGTAGACGACGAGCTTCTCGTTGAACTCCTTCAGCACCCGCTCCTCGGGCGCGAGCTCCAGCGGGTTCTTCTTGATCCCGACGAGGACGAGCAGGTCGGACAGCGCCGAGGGCCTGGCGGTCGGGTCGAACTCCTCCAGCTCGTAGAGCTTCATGTTGCGCGCGACCTGCTTGATGAGGTCGGCGGATTTCAGGAGCTGCACCTGGCTGACGATGCCGAGCTCGTCGAGCACGGGCGGCTCGCGGCCGGGCGAACGGTCGGTGCCCGTGGTGAAGGCCGGCTCGCGCGTCTCGATCAGGAGGCGCGCCTCGCTCTTGTAGGTGGGCGTGACGAGGCTCGCCCCGACGAAGGCGAGGCCCGCGAAGGCCGCCGTCGCCAGCAGCACGCGCATGCGGTTCCGCCAGATGGCGCCGAAGAGACCGCCCAGGTCGATATCGACATCCTGCTGGCTTGCGTGAACCCCCGACATTTTCCCACTCCAGACACTGCGAATTGTCGGCAGAGTAAACAAACATGGTAACGCAAGGGTTAACCGACGCCGGCCGCCCTGCCCGCGTTGCCGATAAAAATTTCACCGGCGGCGACGCGAAGCGGCCGGCCTTTACCAGCCATTAACCCTAACGGATCGATAACGAAGCAAGACTTCAGGTTTTCCGGAATGGGAAAGCGCATGACTTTCGCAACGTTCAACAGGGGCATGCTCGTCGCGCTGGCGCTGATCGCGCCGGCCGTTTCGGGCTGCAGCGGCTACCGCCCCGCACCCAAGGCCTTCCACGACGCGACGATCCAGCCCTACCGGCTCGACAGCGGCGACCGGCTGCGCATCACCGTGTTCGAGCAGACCGGCCTCAGCAACAGCTACTCGGTCGACCAGGCCGGCTACATCGCCTTCCCGCTGATCGGCGCCGTGCCGGCGCGCGGCCGCACGATCCAGGAGCTGGAAGGCGCCATCGCCGCGAAGCTGCGCCAGGGCTACCTGCGCGACCCCGACGTCTCGATCGAGGTCGACCGCTACCGCTCCATCTACATCATGGGCGAGGTCGGCCAGGCCGGGCAGTACAGCTACGTCGCCGGCATGACGGTGCAGAACGCCATCGCGGTCGCCGGCGGCTTCTCGCCGCGCGCCAACCAGGGCGACGTCGACATCACCCGCAAGATCAACGGCAAGATCATCACGGGCCGCGTCTCCATCTCCGATCCGGTGCTCGCCGGCGATACGATCTATGTCCGCGAACGGCTGTTCTGACCGTCATGGGAGACGGTCCCCTGCGCATCATCCATTGCTTCCGGTCGCCCATCGGCGGGATCTTCCGCCATGTGCGCGACCTCGCCGAGTTCCATGCGAAGGCAGGCCATGACGTCGGCATCATCTGCGACAGCCTCACGGGCGGCTCCTTCGAGGACGCGCTCTTCGACGAGATCCGCCCCCATCTCTCGCTCGGGCTCGTCCGGCTGCCCATCAGCCGCGCGGTCAGCCCGACGGACATAGGAGCCTTCTGGAGAAGCTTTCGTGAAATCAAGGGATTGCGGCCGGATGTCCTGCACGGGCACGGCGCCAAGGGTGGCGCCATCGCCCGGCTCATCGGCACAGCCCTGCGGGTCAACAGGTATCGCGTAGCCCGCCTCTACTCGCCGCACGGCGGCAGCCTGCACTACGATCGCCGCACACTCCCGGGCGCGGCGATCCTTGGCGCCGAACGGCTGCTCGAGCCGATGACGGACGCCCTCGTCTTCGTCTGCGACTTCGAGAAGGACAGCTACATCCGCAAGGTCGGCCGCCCGCGCTGCCGCTTCCAGCGCATCTACAACGGCATCCACGACCGCGATTTCGAGACCGTGCACGCCCGCCCCGACGCCGCCGACTTCCTCTATATCGGCATGCTGCGCGACCTGAAGGGGCCGGACGTCTTCATCGAGGCCTTCGCGCGCACCGAGCGGCTGATCGGCCGCCCGCTCTCCGCGCTGATGGTCGGCGACGGGCCGGACCGCGAAAAATACCTCGACACGATGGTCCGCCTCGGCCTCGGCCGGCGCATCGGCCTCCTGCCGGCCATGCGCGCGCAGGAGGCCTTCGCGCTCGCCCGCACCGTCGTCGTCCCCTCGCGCGCCGAGGCGATGCCCTATATCGTGCTGGAGGCGCTCGCCGCCCGCAAGCCGGTGATCGCCAGCCGCGTCGGCGGCATCCCGGAAGTGCTCGGCCGCGAGAGCATCGCGCTCGCCGAGCCGGGCGACGCCGCCGCGCTGGCGGGCATCATGGCCGAGGCGACGAGCGATCCGGGCTGGCGCGCCAAGGTCATGCCCGAGCCCGCCGCGTTCCGGGAGACCTTCTCCGCCTCCGCGATGTCGGCCGGCCTGCTTGCCCTTTATCGCGACATCCTCGCCGGGAAAGCCGCCCGCCGCGTAAGCGTTTCTTAGTGGCTTCGTGCTATGCCCGGGAGGTAGTCCCGGGAGTGCCTCCATGAACCACATCGACAAGCCGATCGCCTTCGACCCCGACGCTCTGCGGCGCAAGGTATCGGAAATCCGGACCATCGCGCCCGGCGATCGCCAGGAGGAGGAGGACGGCGGCAAGACGACGGACCTCAACCCGCTCGCCCGCAAGATCGCGCTGCAGTTCCGCGCCGACACCTATTCGCCGGCGATGATCATCGGTCTCCTGCGCCTGCTCGAATTCGCCGCCCTCTTCACCATCGGCTATGCCGTGCTGATGTTCTACGTGCGGCCGGACGTCGAGACCCTCTTCGTCTATCTCGCGGCCCTCGTCGGCGGCGCGGCGCTCGGCGTCGTCCTCCTGCAGTTCGCCGACGCCTACCAGGTACCCGCCCTGCGCTCGCCCTGGCGCATGACGCCGCGCATCGTCGCCGCATGGGGCCTCGCCTTCGCGGCGATGGCGCTCGTCCTCTTCCTCGTGAAGAGCGGCGACGAATATTCGCGCATCTGGTTCCTCTCCTGGTTCCTCGGCGGCGCGGCCTATCTCTTCATCGAGCGCCAGACTATCGCCTACTCGATCCGCCGCTGGGCGCGCAACGGCACGATGGAGCGCCGCGCGGTGATCGTCGGCGGCGGCGAGCCCGCCCGCGACCTCATCCGCACGCTGGAGCAGCAGCCGGAGAACGACATCCGCATCTGCGGCATCTTCGACGACCGCGACGAGCGCCGCTCGCCCTCGATCATCGCCGGCTACCCGAAGCTCGGCAACGTCGCCGAGCTGGTGGAGTTCGCCCGGCTCGCGCGCATCGACATGCTGATCATCGCGCTGCCGCTGTCGGCCGAGGCGCGCATCCTGACGCTGCTCAAGAAGCTCTGGGTGCTGCCGGTCGACATCCGCATCGCGGCGCACGCCAAGGGGCTGCGCTTCCGCCCGCGCAGCTATTCGCAGATCGGCGCCGTGCCGATGCTCGACGTCTTCGACAAGCCGATCGCCGACTGGGACAAGGTGGCCAAGCGGCTCTTCGACATCGTCTTCAGCCTCATCGCGCTCGCCCTGCTGTGGCCGGTGATGCTCGGGGCGGCGATCGCCGTCAAGCTCTCCTCGCCCGGCCCGATCCTCTTCAAGCAGAAGCGGCACGGCTTCAACAACGAGATCATCGACGTCTACAAGTTCCGCTCGATGTACACGCACCTGTCCGACCCGACGGCAAGGGCCGCGGTCACCAAGGGCGACCCGCGCGTGACCCCCGTCGGCCGCTTCATCCGCAAGTCCTCCATCGACGAGCTGCCGCAGCTCTTCAACGTGCTGCGCGGCCAGCTCTCGCTGGTCGGCCCGCGCCCGCACGCCATCCAGGCCCAGTCGCACGACCGCAAGTATGTCGACGTGGTCGAGGGCTACTTCGCCCGCCACCGCGTCAAGCCCGGCGTCACCGGCTGGGCGCAGATCAACGGCTGGCGCGGCGAGATCGACCATGACGACAAGATCCGCTACCGCACCGAATTCGACCTCTACTACATCGAGAACTGGTCGCTCTGGCTGGACCTGAAGATCCTGTTCCTGACGCCGATCCGCCTCCTCAACACGGAAAACGCCTATTGAGCGACGCGGTCCTCCCCCCTGGTCAGTTCGGGCAAGGCCGCTTCGCGGTCCCGCCGCAATTGCGCAACGCCCCGGCCCCGCCCTTCCGCCCGCATCTGGCGGCGCTCGGCGTCATCGGCTCGATGCTCGTCACCTTCGGCGTCTTCCTGTCGGGCTTCGTCATCAGCGAGCCGGCGCCCTACGAGCTGTTCATGGCGGGGCTCATCGGACTCTGGGCGATCGTCGGCCTGCGCATTTCGCGCGCGGTCGCTCCGCTCCTCGTGCTGCTCGTCCTCTTCAACGTCGGCGGCATGCTGTCGCTGACGGTGATGGCGGACCTCGCCGACGGGCCGATGTACATCGCCGTCTCGCTGTTCCTGGCGCTCTCCAGCGTCTTCTTCGCGGCAATCGTCGAGGCGCGGCCCGCCCGCCTGGAGCTCATCTTCCGCGCCTGGGTCGCCGGTGCGCTGATCACCGCGCTCCTCGGCATCCTCGGCTATTTCCACGCCTTTCCCGGCGCCGAGGTCTTCACGCTCTACGACCGCGCCAAGGGCGCCTTCCAGGACCCGAACGTCTTCGGCCCCTTCCTCGTCGCGCCCTCGCTCTACCTGCTGCACGGCCTGCTTTCCGGCCGCATCCTCGGCGCGCCCTTGAAGGCGGCAGGCTTCCTGGTGCTGGCGCTCGGCGTCTTCCTCTCCTTCTCGCGCGCGGCCTGGGCGCTCTACCTCTTCTGCGTCGTCGCGCTCGTCTTCGTCATGCTGCTCAAGGAGCGCACCGGCGCCTTCCGGCTGAAGATCCTGATCCTCAGCCTCTCGGCGCTGGGGCTGATGGTCGTGGCGCTCGCCGTGGCGCTGCAGTTCGACAAGGTGGCGGACCTCTTCTCCAGCCGCACCCAGCTCGTGCAGGAATATGACGGCGGCCATCTCGGCCGCTTCGACCGCCACCGCATCGGCTTCCTCATGGCCATGGAGAAGCCGCTCGGCATCGGCCCCATGGTGTTCAGCAGCATGTTCCCCGAGGACGAGCACAACATATGGCTGAAATCGCTGACCACCTACGGCTGGCTGGGCTTCGCCTGCTACCTGACGCTGATCGCCTGGACGCTCGGCGCCGGCTTCCGCCTCCTGCTGCGCAACCGGCCCTGGCAGCCCTTCCTGATGATCGGCTTCATCACGGTGCTCGGCCACACCGCCATCGGCTTCGTCATCGACACCGACCACTGGCGGCATTTCTATCTGCTGCTCGGCATCGTCTGGGGCTGCATGGCGCTGGAACGGCGCCACGGCCGGCCTCATGCTGCGGACTGATCCTGCCATGGACATGATGCGCGACAAGGCCATGCGGGCGCTCCGCATCCTGCAGGTGCTGGAGCCGAGCGGCGGCGGCTCGGGCCGGCATTTCATCGACCTCTGCCGCGGCCTCGCCGCGCGCGGCCACCGGGTGCATGCCGTCTATTCGCCGGTCCGGGCCGAGGCGCGCTTCGTCGAGGAGCTCCGGGCGCTCGGCCTCGCCGGCGTGCACGCCGTCGCCATGGCGCGCGCGCCCGGCCCCTCCGACCTTTCCGCCTGGCGGGAGCTGCGCGCCGTCATCCGCGCGCACGGCCCCTTCGACGTGATCCACGGCCACAGCTCCAAGGCCGGCGCGCTCGCGCGCCTGCGCCTGCCCGGCCGCCACGTCCCGCGCGTCTACACGCCGCACGCCTTCCGCACGATGGACCCCGAGCTCGGCCGGGCCGGCCGGCTCGTCTACGGCGCCATCGAAAGCCTGCTCGCCCGTGCCTTCACCGACCGGCTCATCTGCGTGTCGGCCGACGAATATGCCCATGCCCGCGCCCTCGGCATTCCGCGCCGGAAGCTCGCCGTCGTCGTCAACGGCGCCGAGACGCCGCCGGGGGACCCGCAGGGCACCGTGCGCGCCGCGCTCGGCATCGCCCCCGGGGCCCTCGTCTTCGGCTTCGTCGGCCGCCTCTGCCCGCAGAAGGCGCCCGAGCGGCTGCTCGCGGCCTTCGACCTCGTCGCCGCGCGGGCGCCGGAGGCCCGGCTCCTGATGATCGGCAGCGGCGAGATGGAGGCGGCCGTGCGCCGGCAGATCGCCGGCTCGGCGCACGCGGCGCGGATCGTGCTCACCGACCGCTTCACCGGGCCCGAGGCCATGGCGGCGTTCGACGTGCTGGTGATGCCGAGCCGCTACGAGGCGATGTCCTACGTGATGCTGGAGGCGGCGGCGGCCGGCAAGCCGATGGTCCTCACCGATGTCGGCGGCGCCTCGACGGTGCTGAGCGACGGCGAGAACGGCGTGCTGGTGGAAAACGACGACGATCCCCGCGCCCTCGCCGACGCCATGCTGCGGCTTGCCGACCGCGACCGGCTCGCCCTCCACGCCGCCGCCGCGCGCGGGCGCAGCGGCGACTACGGGCTTGCCCGCATGATCGGCGAGACCGAGGCGATCTACCGCACGCTCGTCGCCTGACACGGCCGGTACGGAAAAGGCCGCCCCTCCTTCCGGAGGCGCGGCCCATAAATCATTCGATCGCGTTTCCTACCGCCGTATCGCCCGCGCGATCGCGATCAGGATGCAGGCGCCGATGAAGCCGGCGATCAGATAGCCGATCCAGCCGCCCAGCGACACGCCGATCACCCCGAGCAATATGTTGGCGATCGCCGCGCCGACGATGCCGAGCACGATGTTCATCAGCACGCCCATGTTGCTCTTCATGAACATTTCCGCGAGCCAACCCGCGATGCCGCCAATGATGATGGCCGCGATCCAGCCGATACCTGCGTCTTCCATTCCCGCCTCCTGATGCGTTTCGATGCGTTGCGAAGCCCCGACTCCTATGGCCGGGCGCGAATACAACGCGAACGGGTGGCGGGCGGTTCCAAGGCATGGCGGGAATATATCCGCTCCCCCCCTCGGCCTCTCCTACCGGAAAGCTATTTGACGGTCGCGGGGCTGATGATAAGGATTGGCCGCTCGCCGGATCGAGGAGCCTCCTGGCTCTCTTGGAGCCGCCCCGTCGGCGAAGCACCCAACAGGCAAGTCAGGGCGCATATCATGAACCCATATTCCAACCTCGACGACCGCGCCTACTGGAAGCGGGGCGTCGAAGCGCAGCATCCGCTGGCGCCCGTCGATCTCTATCGCAAGAAATTCGATATCGGCGGCGACGACAGGATCGCGACCGCCGGAAGCTGTTTTGCCCAGCACATAGCCCGGCACATGCGCTCTTCCGGATATCAGGTCATCGACGCGGAGCCGCCTCCGAAATACATGCCGGAGGATCTGGCGAAGACCTTCGGCTTCAACCTCTATTCCGCCCGCTACGGCAACATCTATACGACCCGACAACTGCTGCAACTGGCGAAGGCTGCCTTCGGCAAGTGGTCTCCGTCGCAGATCGTCTGGGAAAAGAACGGACGCTATTATGACGCCCTGCGCCCGAGCGTCGAGCCGGAGGGTCTGTCCTCCCCGGAGGAGGTCATGGCGCATCGTCTGAACCATCTTCATCACGTCGCCCGGATGATGGAGCAGGCCACCGTGTTCATCTTCACGTTCGGCCTGACGGAAACGTGGGAGCACATCGAAAGCGGAACGGTCTATCCGACCGCCCCCGGCGTTATCGCCGGGCGTTTCGATCCGCAGGTGTTCCGCTTCAAGAACCTGACGTTCGCCGAGACACTGCAAGACTTCCTGGAGTTTCGGAAACTGGTCAGGGCGGCCAACCCGACGGTGAAATTCCTGGTGACGGTTTCCCCGGTCCCACTGACCGCCACGGCGAGCGGCGAGCATGTCCTGTCGGCGACGAGCTACTCGAAATCGGTGCTGCGCGCCGTCGCTGGACAACTCTATCACGAGTTGGACGACGTCGACTATTTCCCGTCCTACGAGATCATCGCCTCGCATCCTTCCCGCGGCTTCTTCTACAAGGGCAACATGCGGGAAGTGGACAACGGCGGCGTCAATATCGTGATGAAGACGTTCTTCTCGCAGCACAGGCCCGCGCAGAAGGCGAAAGTGTCGTCGCGGCGGAAGGCTGGGGACCACGACAGGATCGTCTGCGAGGAAGCGCTTCTGGAGGCTTTCGGATGAGGGTATGCATTATCGGAAACTCCCACGCCGGTGCCCTCAGGCTCGGGTGGAAAACGGTGGCCGACGATTTCCCGGACATTTCAATCGATTTCTTCGCCTCTCCGCAACGGGGAATGGCAACGCTCCAGCGAAAGGGAAATCTTCTCCGCTCGACCGACAAGGCCGTCACGAACGCCATGAAGTTCACATCCGGCGGCAGCGATACCATTGACATCACACGCTACGATGCCTTCGCGTTCATCTTCGGAAACGGCATCAAGGCCCTCATGCAGGCCTTCCGCCATCACCGCACCGTCGACATGCAGGGAAAGGTAAAGGCCCGCCACCTCATTTCCCGGCCCGCAGCCTCAGCCGTCGCCACGGGAATGCTGGCACGGTCGATGGCCGTGTCGATCGGCAAGCTCATTCACGAAGTCCTTCCGGCACCACTGTTCATCGTCTCGACGCCGACGCCGACATCCGCCGTTGCTGCCGACAACCAGCTGTGGAAAGACGCCGCCCTTCTCCGCCCGATCATGCTGGATCTCCTGCGGCAATCGATAGACGCGCTCCAGGCCGAACTGCCTTTCACGTTCATCCACCAGCCGGAAGAGACGATCATAAAGGGATTCACCGATCCCGCCTATTCAAAGGGATCCATGCAATTGTCCCAGACTTCGCGCGAGCATCACGACGACGAGCCGCATCACATGAACGCCCGATACGGCGCCCTGATGATGACGGAACTCGTCCGCACGTTTCCTGCCGGAGCCCCGCGTTAGACGGGTCTCGGCAAAGGAAGGGGACGTTCCGATTTCTCAAGGGAAAAATGGTCGGAGCGGCGGGATTCGAACCCACGACCCCTTGACCCCCAGTCAAGTGCGCTACCGGGCTGCGCTACGCTCCGAACCGCCGAAAGCCCTATAGTCTCGGGCACTTGGATGCAAGCCCTAAAATCGGCGAAAGGAACAAAAGTGGCGGCCTGCCTTCTCGCGGCGCCCAGTGCGGGGCGCGATGCCGGCCGGCCGGCCTCGTGATTGAGACATCGCGCATAAATATCGAATTGACGTAACGCAGATATGCCACTAATCTCCGTCAGCTTTTCATCTGTGATGCAGGTGGGCGATCTTTGTGTGTCATTCAGCCCTGATGCCTGTCCGCACAAAACAATAAGCACGCGCCCGACGCGCGCCTTGACGACATGAATCGGCGCCTTCAGCCGATATATCCTAATAGCAGAATCGAGAACGGAACGTCTTGCGGTGCGCATCGGGCGCGCCGGTCTATTGCTGTTCGGAGATCGCCATGCCCAGCATCCCGGCTACCTGGCGCAATGATTTCATCGCCAACCTCAACGTGGGATCGCAATTCGATCCCGTCATCACGCAACTCGCCAGCGGCCACTTCCTGGTCGTCTGGACCGATTCCAACAATTCCTCCGTTCCCGGCTCGCCGGCCGGAAACGACATCATCGGCCGGGTCTTCGACGTGCTCGGCAATGCCGTCACCGGCGAGATCCGCCTGAACACCCGCAACACCGGCGACAGCGAGTTCAATCCGACCGTCACCGCGCTCGCCGACGGCGGCTTCGTCCTCGCCTACGACGAGACCGGAAGCTTCGACGATCTCAACATCGAAACCTACAGCTTCAATCCCACCACCCTCGCCGTCACCCAGCGTTTCAGCGCCGAGCTGTTCTTCGACCAGGGCACCTCGAACCCGATCGACCCCACCATCGCTTCGGCTTCCGCCACGTCGGTGCTGGCCGCCTATCACACCATCAACGCGGACGGATCGGACAATATCGTCATCCGCACCTACAATCCGTCGACCAATGCGTTCGGTGCGGAAATCCAGTTGCTGACCGGCAACACCGGCACCGGCGAGGACGCAAGCAGGCCGGATGTCGCGGCGTTGAGCAACGGCAACTACGCCGTCGCCTTCGTCAACCAGAACCCCGCCGGCACGCCCGACGAACTGATCGTTCACGTCCGCAACCAGGCCGGCGCCTTCGTCGCCAGCGCCACGGTCGCGGCCCTGGATGCCGGCCTCTCCGACCCGCAGGTCGCGGCCCTGGCCAGCGGCAACTTCGTCGTCGCCTACCAGCGCGCCGACGGCGCCGGCGACATCAGCTTCCGCGTCTACAGCAATGCGGGCGTGGCGCTGACCGGCGGCGGCCCGTTCGCGGCGGCGAACGGCGCCAACGCGCAGAACGAGCCGGCCGTCGTCGGCCTTGCCGACGGCAGCTTCATCATCGCATGGGACGACGACACCACCGGGCAGCTCATGGGCGCGCGCTTCGGCGTCTCCGGCCAGAGCGTGTTCTCGATCGGCGGGCCGTTCGTCATGGACGACACCGGCGGCGCATCGATCACCGAGATCGAGATGGCCGCCTTCGCGGACGGCCGCTTCTCCGTCACCTGGAACGACGGCGGCGACGTCCGCGTCAAGATCATGGACACGCGCGACTTCGTCAACAGCCCGCCCGTCTATCTGCCGGACAGGAAGCAGGTCGGCACGATCGGCAACGACGTCTTCACGGCTGCCGCCAACGCCAGGGAGGTGTACGGCCACGACGGCAACGACACCATCACCGAGGCCGGCGTCACCAAGAAATATTTCGGCGGCTCCGGCAACGACAAGCTGATCGTCGCCTCGACGCTCGACAGCGACGCCCATGACGGCGGCAGCGGCATCGACACGATCGACTGGAGCGGCTCCGGCGTCGCGGGCGCGACGTTCGATCTCGCAAACGGAACGGCGTCGAATGCCCTCGGCAGCGAGAAGATGATCGGCTTCGAGCATATCATCGCCACCAACGATGCCGACATCATCTTCGGCACCCCCGGCGAGAACACCATCACCGCGCTCGGCGGCAACGACAAGATCGAGGGCGGCCTCTCGACGGACACGATCGATGCCGGCGCGGGCAACGATGTCATCGTCGTTCGCGACGGCCAGTTCGCCGACAATGTCGACGGCCGCGACGGCATCGACACCTACGTCCTCAACTACCAGAACCAGAAGATCAAGATCGACCTCGCGGCCGGCACGCTGCAGGTCCTCACTCTCGCCGGCGCGGCATTCGGGCCGGAGAACACGGTGAACCGGGTCGAGAGGGTCACGGGCGGGGCGGGAGACGACGTGATCGCCGGCGACGACGTCGCCAATGTGCTCGCGGGCCAGGGCGGCGCCGATACCCTTTCCGGCAGGGCCGGCAACGATACGCTGGACGGCGGGACGGGCGTCGATGCGCTTACCGGCGGGTCCGGCAACGACATCTATGTCGTCGACAACACGAACGACAAGGTCATCGAGAAGGCGAAGGAAGGCTCCGACCTCGTCAAGGCCTCGGTCAGCTTCACGCTGTCCGGCAATGTCGAGAACCTGACGCTCACCGGCTCCACGGCGATCAACGGCATCGGCAACGGCCTTTCCAACGCGCTCGTCGGCAACGGCGCCCGCAACACGCTCGCGGGCGGCAGCGGCAACGACAAGATCGACGGCAAGGGCGGCGCCGACAGGCTTCTCGGCGGCAAGGGCAACGACGCCTATGTCGTCGACAACAAGAACGACAGGATCGTCGAGAAGGCGAAGGAAGGCTCCGACCTCGTCAAGGCCTCGGTCAGCTTCACGCTGTCCGGCAATGTCGAGAACCTGACGCTCACCGGCACGAAGTCGATCGACGGCACCGGCAACGGCCTTTCCAACAAGATCGTCGGCAACGCCGGGAAGAACACACTGAAGGGCGGGGCCGGACACGACACCCTGCAAGGCGGCAAGGGCGGCGACAAGCTCCAGGGCGGCCTCGGCGCGGACGATCTCCACGGCGGCTCCGGCGCCGACCGGTTCGTCTTCAAGTCGATCAAGGAGTCGACCGTCGGCAGGTCCGGCCGCGACACGCTCGACGATTTCTCCCACAAGCAGGGCGACAAGGTCGACCTCAAGGCGATCGACGCGAACACCAAGGCCGGCGGCAACCAGGCCTTCTTGTTCATCGGCACGGAAAAGTTCCACAAGACGGCGGGCGAGCTTCGCTACGAGAAGAAAGGCGGCGATACTTTCATCCATGGCGACGTCAACGGCAACGGCTCCGCCGACTTCTCCATCAAGATCGACGCCTCGCTGAACCTCACGAAGGGGGACTTTTTGCTCTAGCTCAGCGCACCTGGTCGAGCAGGCGCTTGCATTCCAGGAGGTCGTAGAGCGCCTCCTGCAGGAGCGCGCGGTCCTCCTTGCCGACGCTGGAGCGGCCGATCGAGATCTCCGGCGAATCGTCGCCGCCGCCGACGAAGGAGAAGAAGCGGCGGCTCGCCGGCACCTTGGCGCGACCGACGATCTGGTCCTCGTCGCTCGCCGCCTTCGGCGGCGGCGGCTCCTCGTGGCTGGCGGCGGCGAGCGCCTCCACGGTGGCAAGGTCGCCGCTTGCGATCGCCGCGACGAACTTGTTGCCGTTGACCTTCAGGAGCTTCTGCACGCCCTTGATCGTGTAGCCGTGGTCGTAGAGCAGGTGACGGATGCCCTTGAGCAGGTCGACGTCTTCCGGCCGGTAGTAGCGCCGCCCGCCGCCGCGCTTCATCGGCCTGATCTGCGTGAAGCGCGTCTCCCAGAAGCGCAGCACGTGCTGCGGCAGGTCGAGATCGTCGGCGACTTCGCTGATGGTGCGGAAAGCGTCCGGACTCTTGTCCATTCTACCCTCGTTGGAAAAACGCATGGACGGCACAAGACATATGCCGGACGATCGCATTCATTTCAACGGGTTGGCGCCGGATATTCACGTGCGGGCGGATAAAAGCCGTCAGGAGGCGGGCGAGGCCGGCTTCTGCTTCGCCTTGCGCGCGAGATGAGCCTTCAGCACCCGCTGCTTGAGCACGTTGGAGGCCTTGAAGGTCATCACCCGGCGCGGCGAGATCGGCACCTCCTCGCCCGTCTTCGGGTTGCGGCCGATGCGCTCGTTCTTGTCGCGCACCTGGAAGGTCGCGAAGGAGGAGAGCTTCACGCTCTCGCCGCGCACGATGGCGTTGCAGATCTCGTCGATCACGGTCTCGACCAGCTCGGCCGATTCGGTCCTCGAAAGGCCCACCTTGCGGAAAACCGATTCGGCCAGGTCTGCGCGTGTCACCGTCTTCCCGCTCATCTTCTCCTCACCGATTTTCCATAGAAAGCGCATGCTTAGGGAGCGCAGACTATTGTCCTTGCCCCGGCGGGTCAAGGGCGCGGCCGGAAGCAATTCCGGCAAAAGCGCAAGGCGCCTCCGCATCCGGAACTGCGTAGAAACAAGGAGATAGGGGATTCTTGCGATTCGGGGAAACGGCGAACGCCCCGGACTACCAGCGCAGCAGCACCGCACCCCAGGTGAAGCCGCCGCCCATCGCCTCGAGCAGCACGAGGTCGCCCTCCCTGATGCGCCCGTCGCCGGCGGCCGTCGCCAGCGCCAGCGGGATCGATGCGGCCGACGTGTTGCCGTGCCTGTCGACGGTGATGACGACCTTCTCCGGCGCGATGCCGAGCTTCTTGGCCGACGCGTCGATGATGCGGCGGTTGGCCTGGTGCGGCACCATCCAGTCGAGGTCCTCCGAGGTCAGCCCCGTCGCGTCGAAGGCGGCGACGATGACGTCGGTGATCATGCCGACGGCGTGCTTGAAGACCTCGCGGCCCTCCATGCGCAGGTGGCCGACGGTGCCGGTCGTCGACGGGCCGCCGTCGACGTAGAGCTTGTCGCGATGCGCGCCGTCGGAGCGCAGCTGCGCGGTCAGCACGCCGCGGTCGGCCGACGTGCCCTCGCCTTCCGCGCGCTCCAGCACGATGGCGCCGGCGCCGTCGCCGAAGAGCACGCAGGTCGTGCGGTCGGTCCAGTCGAGGATGCGCGAGAAGGTCTCCGCGCCGACGACGATCGCGCGCCGCGCGAGCCCGCCGCGGATATAGGCGTCGGCGGTCGCCACCGCATAGACGAAGCCGGAGCAGACGGCCTGCACGTCGAAGGCGAAGCCGTGATGCATGCCGAGCCGGTTCTGGATGTCGACGGCGACGGCCGGGAAGGTGTTGTCCGGCGTCGAGGTGGCGACGATGATGAGGTCGATGTCGGCGGCCTTGAAGCCGGCCTTGTCGAGCGCGGCCTGCGCGGCGGCGGCCCCCAGCGAGGCGGTCGTCTCGCCCTCGCCGGCGATGTGGCGCTCGCGGATGCCGGTGCGCTGCACGATCCATTCGTCGGACGTGTCGACCATGCTTTCGAGTTCGGCATTGGTGAGCACCCGCTTCGGGAGCACCGCCCCGAAACCGCGGACCACTGAACGGATCATGTCATCGTACCCCGTCGCTCATGTCCTGGGCAGCACCCCCCACGGGGCGGCCGGCATGATATTTCTGCAAATCTTTCTCGATCTTGTCCTTCAGGCCGTTGCGGACCATGTCGTAGCCCACATCGACGGCGGCGGCAAAGCCCTCGGCGTCCGTGCCGCCGTGGCTCTTGATGACGATGCCGTTCAGCCCCAGGAACACGCCGCCGTTGACCTTGCGCGGATCCATCTTCTCGCGCAGCCGGTCGAAGGCGCTCTTCGCCAGGATGTAGCCGAGCCGGGCGAGCCAGGTGCGCGACATGGCGGCGCGCAGGTAGGTGGCCATCTGCCGCGCCGTGCCTTCGGCGGCCTTCAGCGCGATGTTGCCGGCAAAGCCTTCCGTCACCACCACGTCCACCGTGCCCTTGCCGATGTCGTCACCTTCCACGAAACCATAATAGTCGATCGTGTCGACATTGGCCTCGCGGATGAGCTGGCCGGCGGCCTTGACCTCTTCCTGGCCCTTGATCTCCTCGACGCCGACGTTGAGGAGGCCGACCGTCGGCCGGTCGACCTCGAACAGCGCGCGCGCCATGGCGCCGCCCATCAGCGCGAAGTCGAAGAGCTGGTTCGCGTCCGCGCCGATGGTGGCGCCGATGTCGAGCACGATGCTCTCGCCCTTCAGCGTCGGCCAGATGCCGGCGATCGCTGGGCGCTCGATGTTCGCCATCATGCGCAAACAGAATTTCGACATGGCCATCAGCGCGCCGGTGTTGCCGGCGGAGACGGCCACATCCGCCTCGCCCTTGGCGACGGCGTCGATCGACAGCCACATCGAGGATTTGCCGCGCCCGCGACGCAGCGCCTGGCTCGGCTTCTCGTCCATGGCCACGGCGACGTCACAGTGGCGGAAGGTGCTCGCCGCCTTCAGCTTGGGGTGCTGGTCGATCAGCGGCTCGCACCGGGCCGCATCGCCATAGAGCACGAATCGGATGTCGGGATGGCGTTCGAGAGCCTTGGCTGCGCCAGGGATGGCGACCTCCGGGCCGAAATCGCCACCCATGACATCAACGGAAATTGTGACCACGCGTATCTTGCCTTGTTCTTGTTTCCGCTAGAGCGCCGTGCGTCCGTGCGGACGCACAAAGGATGCTCTAAATTCCTTGAATCCAGAGTATCTTGTCTGCGAGCAGGCGATTTCGCCCGTTTGCAGGATGCTCCAGCGCGCCGCCGACGCGGATTGCGTCAAAATAGCGCTTTTCACCGGGGTGACAACTGAATTATCCGCCGGGCGGAACGCCGTTCAGTCTTTTTTCCAGTCCTTGAGCGCGGCGAAGGGCGAGGGTTTCCGGTCGTCCTTCCGCGTGCTTTCGGTATGGCCCTCGAAGACCGCGTCGCTCTTGCGCGGATAGGGGTCGATGGCAAGCGCGGCGTGCTCGGCGGCCACCGCGCCGGCGTCGATCGTGTCGCCGGAAAAGACCTCCGGCGCGTCCGGGCCGTCCGGGTCGAGCAGCATCTCGCCGCCCTCGACCGCGACGGGCATGCGCGCGAGCTTGGAGCCCTCCGGCACGAAGACGGCCTCGACCGGCTCGTCGATATGCGCCTCGACCGGCTCCAGCGTCACCACGCAGGCCTGGACGATGTCGGCCGAAACGCGGCCCTTGAGGCGCACGCCGTCGCGCTTCCAGCGCTGCACCTGGAAGGCGGCGGAAAGCGCCCTCACCTCCAGGACGCCCCAGAGGCGCGCGAGGCCCGCCCGCTCCTCGGCATCGGCCGAGATCGTCACCTCGACGGGATTGGCGGAGATGTGCCCCACCCTGACGGGATAGGAGAAGGGAATGTCGTCGGTCTTCATGGCGTTCAGGTCTCCGGCGCGGGCACGGCGAGCGCCCCCGTCTCGATGGCGTCCTCCGGAAGGGCCGCCATGGCCGCCTCGACGGAAAACAGGTAGTCGGCGAGCGCCCGCATCGAGGGCGCGGCCTCGCCGGCCTCGGGATGGATGTTGCGGCCGAGCGCGGCGGCGAGCGCCTCCCGGTCGCCGGAGTCGAGCGCCGCGGCGTAGGATTCGAGCCGGCCGTAGAACATGCCGGCGAACTTCTTCATGCGCTTCGGCACGCCGACGTCGCCGACGCCGAGCTCGCGGATCGAATGGTCGACGTCCTCGAAGAAGGCGTCGACGATCTCCTGGGCGATCTCCTGGCCCGAGCGCGCGGAGCTGCGCGTGCGGCGGAAATAGAGGATCAGCATGGCCGACAGCATCTCGAAGCGGCCCATCACCGTGTCGGGCACGCCGAGGCGCGCATAGAGGCCGGGCCGGCGCGCGGCCGCCGTCAGCGCCGCATACTGCTTCTCGACGATCCGCCGGTTGCCGTTTTTTTTGCCGAACAGGCCGAAAAACATCATAAAGCCCAGTTTTGCCTGATTCAAACCAAGGAGGCGCAGCATGCCGTGTTGCATGACGCTCGAAGCTGGTTTACCGAAGCAGGCACGAATTGCAATGGCTGTGCGGCCATCGCGGGCCGGGGATATTTTGAAGAGAGACGCCTTGAACATGAAGCTGTTGCGTAACGCCGCCATTGCCGTCACCGTCTCCGCTTCGCTTCTGGCGGGCTGCAACACCGGCGAGGTGCTGCACCAGGGCTACGTGGTCGACCAGGAGACGCTGGCGCTCGCGCCCGTCGGCTCGTCGCGCGAGCAGGTGCTGCTCTCGCTCGGCTCGCCCTCCTCGACGGCGACCTTCGACAACGAGGTCTTCTACTACATCTCGCAGACCCGCACGCGCCCCGTCGCCTTCATGAAGCCGAAGATCGTCGAGCAGAACATCCTCGCCGTCTACTTCAACAAGGAAGGCACGGTCGAACGGCTTGCCAACTACACGCTGAAGGACGGCGTCGTCTTCGACATGATCTCGCGCACGACGCCGACGGGCGGCATGGAGCTCACCTTCCTCGGCCAGTTGCTGCGCGGCGGCGCCAACCCGGCGACGATGATCCGCAACGCGCTCGGCGGAAGCTGACGCCCGACGCACGGAACCAAAAGGAAAACCGCGGGGATCGCTCCCCGCGGTTTCTTTTTGGGCTGACGGCGGATCAGGCCAGCGCGGCGAGCAGCAGCAGGGCCACGATGTTGGTGATCTTGATCGCCGGGTTGACGGCCGGACCGGCCGTGTCCTTGTAGGGGTCGCCGACGGTGTCGCCGGTGACGGAGGCCTTGTGGGCGTCCGAACCCTTGAGGTGGCGCTGGCCATCCTTGTCGACGAAGCCGTCCTCGAAGCTCTTCTTCGCATTGTCCCAGGCGCCGCCGCCCGACGTCATGGAGATCGCGACGAAGAGGCCGTTGACGATGACGCCGAGCAGCGAGGCGCCGAGGGCCGCGAAGGCGGACGCCTTGGAGCCGGAGATCAGGAGCACGCCGAAATAGACGACGAGCGGCGCCAGCACCGGCAGGAGCGACGGCACGATCATCTCGCGGATCGCCGCCTTGGTGAGGATGTCCACCGCGCGGCCGTAGTCGGGCCGTTCGGTCCCCTTCATGATGCCGGCCTTCTCGCGGAACTGCCGGCGCACCTCCTCGACGATGGAGCCCGCCGCGCGGCCGACGGCCGTCATGGCGATGCCGCCGAAGAGGTAGGGGATGAGACCGCCGAAGATCAGGCCCGCGACCACGTAGGGGTTGGAGAGGTCGAAGGAGATCGTGCCGATGTCGGCGAAGTAGGGATACTTGTCGCCGTTCGCCGCGAAATAGGCGAGGTCGTTCGAATAGGCGGCGAAGAGCACCAGTGCGCCGAGGCCGGCCGAGCCGATCGCATAGCCCTTGGTGACGGCCTTGGTGGTGTTGCCGACGGCGTCGAGCGCGTCGGTGGACTTGCGCACCTCCGGATCGAGGCCGGACATCTCGGCGATGCCGCCGGCATTGTCGGTGACGGGGCCGAAGGCGTCGAGCGCCACGATCATGCCGGCGATGCCGAGCATGGCGGTGACGGCGATGCCGGTGCCGAACAGGCCGGCGAGCTGGTAGGTGCCGATGATGCCGCCGACGATGACGATCGCCGGAAGCGCCGTCGATTCCAGCGAGACCGCGAGCCCCTGGATGACGTTGGTGCCGTGGCCGGTCACCGACGCCTGGGCGATGGAGTTCACCGGGCGCTTGTTGGTGCCGGTGTAGTATTCGGTGATCACCACGATCAGCGCCGTCACGATCAGGCCGATCAGGCCGCAGGCGAAGAGCGCGGAACCGGTGATCTCGATGCCGGCGACCGTGCCGATCGAGCCCCAGCCGATGGTGAGCGAGGTCGCCGCGGCAAGGCCGGCGATGGAGAGCACGCCGGTGACGATCAGGCCCTTGTAGAGCGCGCCCATGATCGAGCCGTTGGCGCCGAGCTTGACGAAGAAGGTGCCGACGATCGAGGTGATCACGCAGGTCGCGCAGATCGCCAGCGGATAGGCCATGGCGGAGGCGAGAACCGGCGTGCCGGCGAAGAAGATCGCCGCGAGCACCATGGTGGCGACGACGGTCACCGCATAGGTCTCGAACAGGTCGGCGGCCATGCCGGCGCAGTCGCCGACATTGTCGCCGACGTTGTCGGCGATGGTGGCCGGGTTGCGCGGGTCGTCCTCCGGAATGCCGGCCTCGACCTTGCCGACGAGGTCGCCGCCGACGTCCGCACCCTTGGTGAAGATGCCGCCGCCGAGACGGGCGAAGATGGAGATCAGCGAGGCGCCGAAGCCGAGCGCCACCAGCGCGTCGATGACGTCACGCGACGCCGGGTCCTGGCCGAGCACGGCGGTGAGATACCAGTAGTAGATCGAGACGCCGAGGAGCGCCAGGCCCGCCACCAGCATGCCGGTGATGGCGCCCGACTTGAAGGCGATGTCGAGGCCGGAGGACAGGCTGACGGATGCGGCCTGGGCCGTGCGGACATTGGCGCGCACGGAGACGTGCATGCCGATGAAGCCGGCGACACCCGAAAGGACGGCGCCGATCAGGAAGCCGATCGCGGCCGTCGCGGAGAGAAGCAGCCAGGCGCCGATGAAGACGACGATCCCGACGATGGCGATGGTCTTGTACTGGCGGGTGAGATAGGCCTGCGCCCCTTCCCGGATATAGCCTGCAATTTCCTGCATGCGGGCATTCCCCTGGTCGGCGGCAAGCACCGACCGCGTCGCCCAGACGGCATAAGCCACCGAGAGCAACCCGCATGCGATAACGCCCAACAATATGGTCATTTCGCTCTGTCCTCCTTGGGGGCTGCGGTTCCCTCCCGCAGCCGACACGCGTCCGCCGCCGCCTGCCCCTCACAGCCGGCGACCGGCGCGGGGCAAGAGTGCGTTTGCGAATCGGTTGCGTCAAGCCGCTGCGCTGCGGCAAGTCGCCCGGAGGCAAGGTTTTTTCGGCCCGCGCTCAGGCGGAGGGGCGGCCGGGGCGCAAAATCAGGAGAAGGACGAGGAAAAGGCTCACGCCCGTCACCGGCCAGAAGACCAGGTTGATGGTTTCCCAGCCGTAGGCGTTGAACACCTTACCCGAGGAGAAGGAGGAGAGCGCCACGGCGCCGAACAGGATGATGTCGTGGAAGCCCTGCACCTTGTCGGCCTCGTGCGGGCGATAGCTCGACGCGACCATGGCGGTGGCGCCGATGAAGCCGAAGTTCCAGCCGACGCCGAGCAGCACCAGCGCGCCCCAGAAGTTCCACAGCTCCACGCCCATGTGCGCGACCGCCGCGCAGGCCATCAGGATGACGAGGCCGGCGGCCACCACCTTCTCCGCGCCGAAGCGCTGGATCAGCATGCCGGTGACGAAGCTCGGCGCGAACATGGCGAGCACGTGCCACTGGATGCCCAGCGTCGCCATCTCCGTCGAGAAGCCGCAGCCGATGACCATGGCGAGCGGCGCGCCGGTCATCATGAAGGTCATCAGCGCGTAGGAGGAGATGCCGCAGACCATGCCGGTCAGGAAGCGCCGGGTCAGCACGATCTCGGCGAGCGGCCGCGCGACCGCGCCGGCGGCGAGCGCCTCCGCCTTGCGGTCGGGCAGGCGCAGCATCAGGAAGAGCAGGACCGCGACGAGGCAGAGCGGCGCGAAGGCGACGAAGGCGCCGGCGAACAGGACCGGCGTAAACAGGTCCTTGGTCAGGATCGCGACCTGCGGGCCGAGCACGGCGGAGACGACGCCGCCGGCGAGGATCCACGAGATCGCCCGCGGCTTGTAGAAGGACGGCGAGGCATCGGCGGCGGCGAAGCGGATCTTTTGCGCGAAGCCGCTCGATATGCCGACGAGCACGAAGCCGATGGAGAAGAGCCAGAAATCGCCGCGGAAGAGCGCGATGGCCGACAGGAGCCCGCCGCCCGCCCCCAGGAGCGCGCCGGCGACGAAGCCGTGGGCGCGGCCGAGCAGGCGCGCGGCGAGCGCCACCAGCGCCGCGCCGAAGGCGACGCCGAGGTTGAAGCCGGTGAGCGGGGCGGTGGCGAGCGACTTGTCGGGGCCGAGCAGGTCGTAGGCCGCAAGCGCCCCGATCGAGAAGACGATCGGCCCCGCCGAGGCGAGCAGCGCCTGCGCCATCGTCAGAAGGAACACGTTGCGGCGGGCGGCCGACAGTTCCCGTTCAAGACCTTCGACCGTACCCGTGCTCATGTCCGTCTACCGTTCTACTTGCGTGCGTCGGGGCGAAGCTGGCGGGCGATGCGATCGAGCACCGCGTTGACGAGCTTCGGTTCCTCGTCCTCGAAGAACGCCTTGGCGATCTCCACATATTCCGTGACGATCACGGCGATCGGTACGTCCTTGCGCTCCTTCAGCTCGAAGGCGCCGGCGCGCAGGATGGCGCGCACGGTGGAATCGAGCCGCGACAGCGCCCAGTCGTCCTGAAGTGCGGCGCCGATCAGCGGGTCGAGCTGGCGCTGGTCGCGCACGACGCCCGAAACGATCGAGCGGAACCAGGAGGCGTCGGCCTTGAGGTAGGTGTCGCCGTCGAGCTCCCGGCCGAGCCGGTGCTCCTCGTATTCGGCGACGGTCTCCAGCACGCCTGTGCCGCCGATGTCCATCTGGTAGAGCGCCTGCACGGCGGCAAGGCGCGCCGCGCCGCGCTGGTTGGCCGGCTTGACCGGATGCTTCTCGTTGTCCTTGTCCGCGCTCACTGTTCGCCGCCCAGTTTCTTCTTCAGCCCGATCATCGTCAGCGCCGCCCGCGCGGCGAAGCCGCCCTTGTCGCCCTCCGAGCGGCGGGCGCGCGCCCAGCCCTGCTCGTCGTTCTCGACCGTCAGGATGCCGTTGCCGATCGGCAGGCTCTCGCTCACCGACAGGTCCATCAGCGCCCGGCTCGACTCGTTTGCGACGATGTCGAAATGGTAGGTCTCGCCGCGGATCACCATGCCGAGCGCGACGAAGCCGTCGTACCAGGTGCCGCCGTTCTCCATGCCGTCGAGCGCCATGGAGATGGCGGCCGGGATCTCCAGCGCGCCCATGACGGTGACGACGTCGTAGGTGGCGCCGGCGGCGTCGAGCGCATGCTTGGCGCCGTCGAGCATCGCATCGGCCATGTCGTCGTAGAAGCGCGCCTCGACGATGAGGAGATGGGGGGTATCGGTATCGGCCATGGGTCTTACCTGAGAACTGGAAGCGGGCCGCGGCAGCCGCGGAGAGAAGCGGCGGTCAAACCACGAGTGCGCCGCCTTGGCAAGCCCCTTTCTCCGTCGCCGGCCCGCCGATGGGCGCCTCAGGCCGTCCGGCGCATCTCCCGCGAGGCCGACACGCGGTTGCGGCCCTCCTGCTTGGAGGCATAGAGCGCCTTGTCGGCGACGGCGAGGAGCGCGTCGAAGGAGAGCGGCTCGTTGCCGGCATGGGCGACGCCGGCGCTGACGGTGCAGGTGAGCGCGATCCCGGAGACCACGATGGGCTCGGCGGCGAAGGCGATGCGGATGCTCTCGGCGGCATGGGCGGCCCGGTCGGGCGGGGTGCGGTCGAGCACGAGCGCGAATTCCTCGCCGCCGAGGCGGGCGGCGATCGCCGCCGTCGGCATGTTCTCCATCAGCACGCGCGCGAAGACCCGCAGCACCGCGTCGCCCGCCGCATGGCCGTGGCGGTCGTTCACCGCCTTGAAGTTGTCGAGGTCGAACGCGATCACCGCCGCATAGGGCCCGACCGGGTCCTCGCCGTAGCGGTCGAAGAGCGCGCGGCGGTTGAGCAGGCCCGTCAGCGCGTCGGTCATGGCGGCACGGCGGTTGCTGCCGGCGATGCGCCACTGGTTGAGCGCCAGCGACATGGCGCCGATGCCGGTGATGCCGATGATCGCCATCACGAGGTTGAGGTCCTCCGCCCAGTTGTTCGGCGCACCGGCGAGCACCCAGGCGCGCGCCTTCACCAGCATGCCGGCGCACAGGAGGAACGAGGCGGCCGTCAGCATGTAGAGCAGGAAGATGCCCGTCAGCGGCAGCGGCGCCTCCTCCCGCCCCTTCCAGTATTCGCACGCCGTCAGGGCGAGCAGGACGGCGACCAGCAGGTTGAAGACGATGAAGGCGATCCCGCTCAGGCCCATCAGCAGGAAGGGCGCCGACGGCGCCATGCAGAGGAGGAAGACGAAGGCGATGCGGTGCCGGCCGGGCGAGGCCGTGCGGAAGCGGTAGGCCGCGCCGTAGATGAAGGCGAAGCCGGCGAACTGCAGGGCGAAGTAGAGGCAGCCGAGGACCGGGTCGGGCCGCTCGACGTAGAGGCCGTAGGCGGCGACGGCGAGCACGATGAAGCCGATGCCCACCGCCCAGGAGAGGAGGAAGCGTTCGACGCGCGCCGAAAGCCACGAGGCGAACAGCGTCGCCGCCAGGCACATGCCGGACAGGCCGATGGCGAGCAGAAGGGTCTTGTAGTCGGGCGCCATGCGGCGAGCGTCTCCAGAAGCGGGCGGCCCACCTTAGAAGCGAAGTGGTATCGATATCGTTACACGCCCGGAGAATGACGGCCCCGGTCCTTCCCGGAACGGGTCAGCCCTTCGGTGCCGGAAATTCCGCGAGTCTCGCCGCATAGCGCGCCATCGTGTCGACCTCGAAATTGACGAAGTCGCCGGCCCTGCGCTCGCCCCAGGTCGTGACCTCCAGCGTGTGGCGGATCAGGAGCACGTCGAAGACGGCGCCGTCGACGGCATTGACGGTCAGCGACGTGCCGTCCAGCGCCACCGAGCCCTTCGGGGCGACGAAGCGCTCCAGCCCCTCAGGCGCGCGGATGCGGAAACGGGTGGCGTCGCCCTCGGGCTCGACCGAGAGGATCTCCGCCTTGCCGTCGACATGGCCGGAGACGATGTGGCCGCCGAGCTCGTCGCCGATCTTCAGCGAGCGCTCGAGGTTGACGCGGGTGCCGGGCTTCCAGCCGGAAATGGTGGTGAGCCGCAGCGCCTCCTCCCAGGCCTCGACCTCGTACCAGCGCTCGTTCGCGCCTTCCTCCGGCAGGGCCGTCACCGTGAGGCAGGTGCCGGAATGGGCGATCGAGGCGCCCATGTCGATGGTCGCGGGATCGTAGCTCGTGCGCACGCGCAGCCGCACGCCCGCGTTCATCGGCTCGACCCGCTCGACCGTTCCGATATCGGTGACAATGCCGGTGAACATCAATCGTCCCTTTCGTATTCTTCGAAGACATCCGCGCCGTAGCGCGCCGTGCGGCGGAGCGAGAACCCGTCCGGCACGCGGCCGGACACACATGGGGATGCGACCCCGTCCTTGCCAATGGCGGCGAGGCCGGTGAAGAGCAGGATCCGGTCGACGAGGCCGGCGTCGAGGAAGGACCGCGCCGTCCGCGCCCCGCCCTCGACCAGCAGCGAGGAGATGCCGCGCGTGGCGAGCGCGGCGAGGAGGGCGTCGAGGCGGTACGGGTCGGCGGGGAGGATCTCGACGCCGGCGGCCTGCAATCTGGCTGCGCTACCCCCCTCTGGCCTGCCGGCCATCTCCCCCTCAAGGGGAGAGATCGGATGGGGGAGCCGGCTTCCCGTATCGGTCGATGGCGAGGAAGCCGCCGCTCCGTCGATCTCCCCCCTTGAGGGGGAGATGGCCGGCAGGCCAGAGGGGGGCGCCTCACCCGCGACCACCCATACCGGGACGTCCCGCGCCGTCCTTGCCAGCCGCGACGTCGCCGGCAGCTCCAGCCGCGGGTCGAGCACGATGCGGACCGGCGAGCGGCTTTCGAGCCCCGGCAGCCGGCAGGTGAGCGCTGGATCGTCGGTAAGCGCCGTGCCGATGCCGACGAGGATCGCGTCCGTCTCGGCGCGCAGCACATGCACCTGCCCGCGCGCCACCGGGCCGGTGATCGCCACCTGCCCCGCGCCCGGCCGGCCGAGCATGCCGTCTGCCGAAACGGCAAGTTTCAGAGTCACATGCGGTCGCTTGCGCACCTGGCGCATGAGGTAGCCGGCGAGCGCCGCCCTGCCCTCCTCCTCCAGCACGCCCGTCTCGACGGCGATGCCGGCGTCGCGCAGCATGGCGAGCCCGCGGCCCGCGACCCGCTCGTCCGGGTCCGTCACCGAGACGACGACGCGGACGACGCCTGCGGCAATCAGCGCGTCGGCGCAGGGCGGCGTCCTGCCGTGATGCGAGCAGGGTTCGAGCGTCACGTAGACCGTCGCGCCGCGCGCGCCCTCGCCCGCCTCGGCCAGCGCCTGCGGCTCGGCATGCGGCCGCCCGCCGGGCGCGGTGACGGCGGCGCCGAGGACGACGCCGTCCCTGACGACGAGGCAGGCGACGGAGGGATTGGTGGCGGTCAGCCCGAGATTGCGGCGGCAGAGGCGGATCGCCGCCGCCATGAAACGGGCGTCATCCTGGGTGACGCCGGACATCTAGCCGTCGGCGCCCGGGTCGCGGGCGATCTTGGCGGCGACCTCGGCAAGGATCTTCTCGAAGTCGTCGACATGGGAGAAGTCGCGGTAGACCGAGGCGTAGCGCACGAAGGCGACGTCATCGAGCGCCTTCAGCGCCTCCAGCACCTGGAGGCCGATCTCCTCGGAGGAGATCTCCGTCTCGCCGGAGCTTTCCAGCCGGCGGACGATGCCGGAGACCGCGCGCTCGATCCGGTCGCGGTCGACGGGCCGCTTGCGCAGCGCGATCTCGAAGGACCGCAACAGCTTGTCGCGGTCGAAGGGGGCCTTGCGGCCCGTCTTCTTGACGACCATCAGCTCGCGCAGCTGCACCCGCTCGAAGGTGGTGAAGCGCCCCCCGCAGTCCGGGCAGATGCGACGGCGGCGAATGGCGGCCCCGTCCTCTGCCGGACGGGAATCCTTCACCTGCGTATCCTCCGAACCGCAATAGGGGCAGCGCATGCACTTTCCTTGCTATCTTACATATACGGGTACATCGGGAACCGGTCCGTCAGCTTGACGACCTTTTCCCGGACGGCGGCTTCCACCGCGGCATTGCCCTCGTCGGAATTGGCGGCCTTGAGGCCGTCGAGCACCTCGACGATCAGGTTGCCGATCTCCTTGAACTCGGCCTCCTTGAAGCCGCGCGTCGTGCCGGCGGGCGTGCCGAGGCGAACGCCGGAGGTGACGAAGGGCTTTTCGGGATCGAAGGGGATGCCGTTCTTGTTGCAGGTGACGTAGGCGCGGCCCAGCGCCGCTTCCGCGCGCTTGCCGGTCGCGTTCTTCTTGCGCAGGTCGACGAGCATCAGGTGGTTGTCGGTGCCGCCCGAGACGATGTCGAGGCCGCCGGAGATCAGCGTCTCGGCGAGCGTCTTGGCGTTCCGGACGATCTGCGCGGCATAGTCCTTGAACTCCGGCTGCAGCGCCTCGCCGAAGGCGACGGCCTTGGCGGCGATGATGTGCATCAGCGGACCGCCCTGCAGGCCGGGGAAGACGGCCGAGTTGATCTTCTTGGCGATGTCCTCGTCGTTGGTCAGGATGATGCCGCCGCGCGGGCCGCGCAGCGACTTGTGCGTGGTCGTGGTGGCGACGTGGCAATGCGGGAAGGGCGAGGGATGCTGGCCGCCGGCGACGAGACCGGCGATATGCGCCATGTCGACCATCAGATACGCGCCCACCTCGTCGGCGATCTCGCGGAAGCGCTGCCAGTCCCAGATGCGCGAATAGGCGGTGCCGCCGGCGATGATCAGCTTCGGCTTGTGCTTGCGCGCCTTCTCGGCGACGTCGTCCATGTCGAGCCGGTGGTCGCCCTCGCGCACGCCGTAGGAGACGACGTTGAACCACTTGCCGGACATGTTGACCGGCGAGCCGTGCGTCAGGTGGCCGCCCGAGTTGAGGTCGAGGCCCATGAAGGTGTCGCCGGGCTGCAAGAGCGCCAGGAACACGGCCTGGTTCATCTGCGAGCCGGAATTCGGCTGGACGTTGGCGAAGTTGACGCCGAACAGCTTCTTGGCGCGCTCGATGGCGAGCTCCTCGGCGATGTCGACGAACTGGCAGCCGCCGTAATAGCGTTTGCCCGGGTAGCCTTCCGCATACTTGTTCGTCATGATCGAGCCCTGGGCCTCGAGCACGGCGCGCGAGACGATGTTCTCCGAGGCGATCAGCTCGATCTCATGGCGCTGGCGGCCGAGTTCCTTCTCGATGGCGCCGAAGATCTCCGGGTCGGTATCGGCGAGCGTCCGGGTGAAGAAAACGTCGGTGGCGGAAGAAAGGCTCATCCTCGAGGCTCCTTGGGCGTTGGTGGCACGGTGTTTATCGTCCTCGCATGGCAAGGGCAATACACGCTCCACGGTTTGCGCCATTTCCGCGCGGCTTATGAAACAAAAGCGACAGCGCCGGCGCGGCGCGAACGGCCGCCTCCCGTCTTCCCGCCGTCGCCTCCGGCTGATAATCCGGGCGGGAGCGCAATCGGGGAGCAGCCGATGACAGACGATGCCGCCGGCCCGCAGGCCGCATCCGGACGGGGGAGCGCCGCAGAAGTCTTCGCCGTCTTCCTCAAGCTGGGCCTCACCTCCTTCGGCGGGCCCGTCGCCCATCTCGGCTACTTCCGCGACGAGCTGGTCGTGCGGCGGCGCTGGCTGGACGAACACGCCTATGCCGACCTGGTCGCCCTCTGCCAGTTCCTGCCCGGCCCGGCATCGAGCCAGGCCGGCTTCGCGCTCGGCATGATGCGGGCGGGATGGGCGGGAGCGTTCGCGGCCTTCGCCGCCTTCACCCTGCCCTCTGCGCTCGTCCTCACGGCCTTCGCGCTGACGGCCGGGGGCATCGCGGGACCCGTCGGCGACGGCGCCCTGCACGGCCTCAAGATCGTCGCCGTCGCCATCGTGGCGCAGGCGGTCTGGGGCATGGCGCGGACGCTCTGCCCCGATCGCGAGCGCGCCGCCATCGCCGCTCTCGCCGTCGCGATCCTCGCCTTCGTGCCGGGCGCCTTCGGCATGGCCGGGGCCATCGCCGCCGGCGCGCTGCTCGGGCTCGCGCTGGACCGGGGCGCGGCGCAGCCGCCGGCCGGCCGGCTCGCCCTGCCCGTCTCCCGCGCCGCGGCCGTCGCGTCGCTCGCGGCCTTCCTCGCCCTGCTGATCCTCCTGCCGATTGCGGCCGGGCGATCCCAGGCGCTCGCCGTCGTCGACGGCTTCTACCGCGCGGGCGCGCTGGTGTTCGGCGGCGGCCACGTCGTGCTGCCGCTGCTCGACGCGGCGGTCGTGCGAAGCGGCTGGGTCACGCCCGACGTCTTCCTTGCGGGCTACGGGGCGGCCCAGGCGGTGCCGGGGCCGCTCTTCACCTTCGCCGCCTATCTCGGCGCGGCGCTCGGCCCCGTGCCGAACGGCTTGGCCGGCGCCGGCCTGGCGCTTGCGGCGATCTTCCTGCCGGGCTTCCTGCTGCTCGTCGGCGTCCTGCCGTTCTGGGATCGGTTCCGGACGATGGCGAAGGCGCGGTCCCTCATGCAGGGCGCCAATGCCGCCGTCGTCGGCATCCTCGGCACAGCCCTCCATTCGCCGGTTTTCACGACCGCGATCGGCGATCCGCGCGATCTCGCGCTCGCGCTCGCCGGCTTCGTCGCGCTGACGGCCTGGAAGGTGCCGCCGTGGATCGTCGTCGGACTGTCCGCGCTGGGCGGCGCGGCCCTCGCATTCGCCGGCTGACGGGATAACGAAAAGGCCGCGCCCTCCCGAGGAGGACGCGGCCGTTGTCCGGGACGGCGGACGAATTATTGCGGCAGGAAGTCGCTCTCGACGGCGCCGACGGCGACGCCGCCCTCCTGGCCGTAGCCGGTCTGGAGCGCCAGCTCCGTCGCGCCGTCCTTGTGGTAGATGTCGTCGCGGAACTGGACCACGCGGTCCTTGGCCGACCAGGCGGTGATGTAGGTGAAGTAGACCGGCACTTCCTCGGCGAGCTTGATCGGCGTGTTGACGCCGCTCTTGATCGTCGCCTCCATCTGCTGGCGCGACCAGCCGGGCGTCTCCTTGAGCAGCCAGACGGACAGGTCGCGCACGTTCTGCACGCGCACGCAGCCCGACGATTCGAAGCGCATCAGCTTGTTGAACAGGCCCTGCTGGGGCGTGTCGTGCATGTAGACCTGGTGCTCGTTGTGGAAGTTGATCTTGGTCGAGGACATGGCGTTGATCTTGCCGGGGTCCTGGCGGAACATCAGGTTCGGCGCCTTCTCGGCGTTCCAGTCCACCGTCTCCGGCGAGACCTCGTTGCCCTGCCCGTCGATCAGGCGGATCGCGTTGCGCTCCAGGTAGGTCGGATCCTTGCGCATCAGCGGCATGATGTCCTTCTGGATGATCGAGCGGGGCGCGGTCCAGTAGGGATTGAGGATGACCTCGTAGATCTTCGAGTTCAGCACCGGCGACTGGCGGTCGATCTTGCCGACGATGGCGGTGTGGCGCAGCGCCACGCGGCCGTTCTCGACGGCCTCGATATAGGCGGCCGGGATGTTGACCACGACGTAGCGGCGGCCGAGGTCGCCGGACATGGCCTGGAGGCGCACGAGGTTCGTCTGCAGCTGGCCGAGGCGCGTGTCCGCCGGCACGTTCAGCGCCTTCAGCGTGTATTCGCCGACCTCGCCGTCCGCCGGCAGGCCGTGGCGGGCCTGGAAGCGCTTGACCGCGCCGTCGACGTAGGAATCGAAGGCGTTCGACAGGCCGGCCGACCGCGGCAGGTCGCCGGAGACGATGAGCCGCTGGCGCAGCTGCTGGACCGCCGGATCGGCCACGCCGATCTTCAGCTTCACCTGCGTGTTGACGCTCGGCCAGCCGCCGCTGCCGACGATGTTCTGGTAGTCGTAGATCGCCTGCTGCAGGTAGTTGGTGCTGCCGGCGCCGAAGATCGGGTTGTTGGAGACGACGGCGGTCGCGGTGCGCGAGGCCTTGGCGTCGAACTGGTCGTCCCAGTTGCCGCGGCGCGGCGCGTTGAGGATATCGTCTATGGCGGTCTGCGCGGCGGCCGGGCCGACGACGGCGGCGGCGCCGAAAGTGGCGGCGGAACGCAGGAATGCGCGGCGCGAGAACACATCAAATCCGGGTTTGCGAGACATCTATCCTACCATCTTCAAAGGGGCGCCGGAAGGCGCCGGGTGCACGGGCCGACCGTCAGGTCCATAAACCATGCAGTTACCATGAACAGGGTTAACAAACGCAAACCGGCCCCGCCGCCCGCGCATACCTTAAGCCCGTCCGCTCGGTGTCACAGCAATATGGCCAATTCGTGTTCCGGGCGGATGCGCGAAAGCCGGACGCGCAGGGACGCGTCCGGCTTTTCGGGAGGAGATCGGCAAAGATCGACGGCGTTACAGCCGGTACAGGATGCTGTCGTTCCAGAAGCGGTCGAGGCGCTGCAGCAGCTTGTTCATCTGCGTGAACTCGTTCTCGCCGATGCCGCCGACCTTCTGGATCGAGCCGATGTGGCGCTCGTAGAGCTTCGCCACGGTCTCGGCGACCTCCTGGCCGGTTTCCGTCAGGCTGATGCGGACCGAGCGGCGGTCGATGCGCGAGCGCTGGTGGTTGATGAAGCCGAGGTCGACCAGCTTCTTGACGTTGTAGGAGACGTTCGAGCCGAGATAGTAGCCGCGCGAGCGGAGCTCGCCGGCGGTCAGCTCCGAATTGCCGATGTTGAAGAGGAGCAGCGCCTGGACGGCGTTGACGTCGGACCGGCCGGCGCGGTCGAACTCGTCCTTGACGACGTCGAGCAGGCGGCGGTGCAGGCGCTCGACGAGATGGAGGGATTCGAGATAGAGATTGCGGATCGCCTCTTCCTGCGGATCGACGGCGACGGCCTGCGGCTTCATCTTGGTGTTCATGTTACTGCCTCACTGTTTCGCTTGGCGGTGTTGGTTCGTTTCCCGCCTTGAGTGAGACCCTATCGAATGCGCCTAAAATTCTACTTAAACCGCAGCCTTAACAGCACCTTACCCGGAGCCGACGCTGTTTCAGGGTGAATCAGTCCTTACCGCGCGCGCCTGGCGGCGCCGCTCGATGAAGAGGGCGACGCGGAAGAGGAGGAAGACGACGGCGACGGCGATGTGCATGAAGACGACGAGCCGGTTCACCCCGAAGATCGAGGGATAGACCTCGTGCATAGCGATCTCGGTGGCCGCCGCGATCAGCCAGATCACCGGCCCCCAGGAGACGAGCAGCCAGAGGCCGACGGCGGCGACGGGGAAGAGCACGGCAAGCGCGGTGGAGGCCGCCTTCCAGGCGGTCGGCAGCAGGTCGAAGCGCCCCTGCCCGCCGAAGCCAAAGCCCGTCAGCATCGCCCAGTATTGCAGCGCGAACCACAGGCAGGCCGCCGACACCAGCCGCAGGAACACCACGAACAGCGTTTCGGTCAGGCTCGGCCTTGGGCCTTTTGCAGAATCAGCAGCCATGGGCGGACAGTAAGGGCAAGACCGCCCCGCATAAAGCCGCAAAGGGGCTGACACCTGTCAATATGTAGCAGTTCGTCCCGGTTTGCCGTGCGCCCCTCGCGTGGTATGAGGCCGCGACGGACAGCGCAAGGACGAACGCCCATGACCGGCAGCATCAACATCGTCGACGAGATCACAGGCCACCGCCGCATGCGGCGCAACCGCAAGGCCGACTGGACCCGCCGCCTCGTGCGGGAGAACCGGCTGACGGTGGACGACCTGATCTGGCCGGTCTTCGTCGTGCCCGGCACGAACGTGGCCGAGCCGGTGCCGGCGATGCCCGGCGTCGAGCGCATGAGCGTCGATCGGCTAGTCGAGGCGGCGAAGGAGGCGGCCGACCTCGGCATCCCGGCGATCGCCACCTTCCCGAACGTCGAGATGGCGCTGCGCGACGAGACCGGCTCCAACAGCCTTTCCGCCGACAACCTGATCAACCGGGCGACGCGGGCGATCAAGCAGGCCGTGCCGGGGATCGGCGTCATCACCGACGTCGCGCTCGACCCCTTCACCAGCCACGGCCACGACGGCGTGCTGCGCGACGGCGTGATCGTCAACGACGAGACGGTCGACCTCATCGCGCGCGCGGCCGTGATCCAGGCGGATGCCGGCGCCGACATCATCGCGCCGTCCGACATGATGGACGGGCGAATCGGCGCGATCCGCCGGGCGCTCGACGCCGCCGGCCACCAGGACGTCGGCATCATGGCCTATGCGGCGAAGTTCGCCTCCGCCTTCTACGGCCCCTATCGCGACGCGATCGGCACCGGCGGCCTGCTCAAGGGCGACAAGAAGACCTACTACCTCGATCCGGCGAACGGCACCGAGGCGCTGCGCGAGGCGGCGCTCGACGTCGAGGAAGGCGCCGACATGCTGATGGTCAAGCCGGGCCTTCCCTATCTCGACCTCTGTTGGCGCATGAAGGATGCCTTCGGCCTGCCGGTCTTCGCCTACCAGGTGTCGGGCGAATACACGCAGATCAAGGCGGCCGCGCTGAACGGCTGGATCGACGGCGAGCGGGTGATTCTGGAGACGCTGCTCTCCTTCAAGCGCGCCGGCTGCGACGGCATCCTCAGTTATTTCGCGATGGACGTGGCGCGGCTGCTGGCGAAGCGGGGATAGCAGGTTTCCTCTCCGTCCGCGGATGCCGGCCGCCTTCTTCGCGCAGGCGGGAAGAAGGGATTTGCCGCATTGCTTTCCCGAACTGCCACCGTTTCCTGCGGGCAAGGCCCCTTCTCCGCTTGCGGGGAGACGTCGGGGCGAGGCGCAAAGCCGCTTCCGCGACAGCCCGGCAGGCAGCGGAGCTATCGGCAGCGCGCACGTCGCCCGTTGTTTTCCGCCGCCCCGTCCCCATATCAGGGGCATGTTCCATTCGGGAGACAGACAGATGAGCGCTGATTTCAACGACACGCGCGCGCCGACCACGGACTGGCGCGCCTATCGCGGCGTGCTTTCGCGCCGGGTGTTCGCCTTCCTGATCGACTACGCGATCGTGGCCCTGCTCTGGGTCCCGGCGGCGGTCATCGTCTTCTTCCTCGGCATCCTGACGCTCGGCCTCGGCTTCTTCCTCTATCCGGCGCTCTTCGCCATCGTCGCCATGCTCTATTTCGGCCTCACCATGGGCGGACCGCGCCAGGCGAGCGCCGGGATGAACGTGATGGGGCTGGCGCTCGCCCGCGTCGACGGCAGGCCGATCGACTTCCTGACGGCGATCGTCCACCTCGTGCTGTTCTGGATCGGCAATGCCGTGCTGACCCCGTTCATCGTCCTCGTCGGCCTCTTCACCGACCGCGGCCGGCTGCTGCACGACCTGCTGCTCGGCACGGTGATGGTGCGCCGCGACTATTGACGGAGCGCGAGAGGGACGATTGACCTTTTCTTCAACTGCGCCATGGTAAGACTCCGGCAACCACGCGGACCGACGGAGTCCCCCGACGAGCAATGAACACGCAAGCCACTCCCTCCCCGCAGTTCTATCTGACCGCGCCGGCGGCTTGCCCATACCTGCCGCAGGAAATGGAGCGGAAGGTCTTCACCCATCTCGTCGGCGAGCGGGCGCCGGAACTGAACGACCTGCTCACCCAGGGCGGCTTCCGCCGCTCGCAGAACATCGCCTACCGGCCGGCCTGCGAGACCTGCCGCGCCTGCATCTCCGTGCGCATCCTCGTCAACGAGTTCAAGCCGAGCCGTTCCATGCGCCGGGTGCTCGCGGCCAATGCCGACCTCGTCTCGCACGAATATCCGGCCGAGCCGTCGAGCGAGCAGTACTCGCTCTTCCGCCGCTATCTCGACGCGCGCCACCAGAAGGGCGGCATGTCGGACATGTCGGTGCTCGACTATGCGATGATGGTCGAGGACACGCATGTCCACACCAAGATCATCGAGTACCGGCTGCGCGAGGAGGGCGCGGGCCTCAAGGAGAAGCCGCAGGGCGAGCTGCTCGCCGCGGCGCTCACCGACCGCATGGGCGACGGCCTGTCGATGGTCTACTCCTTCTACGATCCCGAGCTGACGCCGCGTTCGCTCGGCACCTTCATGATCCTCGACCACATCCGCCGCGCAAGCGCGCTCGGCCTGCCGCACGTCTATCTTGGCTACTGGGTCAAGGGATCGCGCAAGATGGATTATAAAACAAAGTTCTTGCCGCAGGAGCACCTGATGCCGCGCGGCTGGGAGCGCTATAACGAGAGCGAATCCGCCCTCCATCCCTAGGGTCACCCCTTGTCCCAGACGAACGATCCCGCCCTTCACCGCAAGGGCCTCCTCATCACCGCCGTCGGCGGCCTCTCGCTCTCCTTCGACATCCCGCTCGTGCGCGCCTCGAACGGCGAGGTCTGGTCGGTGCTGGCCGTGCGCTGCTTCGCCACCTTCCTCGTGGCGCTCGCCGCCTGGGGCGTCCTGCACTTCCTGCTCGGCCGGCGCATCGCGCTCATCCCGGGCTGGACGGGCCTCCTGATCGGGCTGTGCTATGGCGGCAACTCGCTCGCCTTCATGCTGGCGGTCTTCAACACGGCGACGGCCAACGTCGTCTTCATCTATGCCTTCACCTCGATGTTCGCGGCGATCCTCTCCTGGGTCTTCCTGCGCGAGCGGCCGACCAACGCCACGCTCGTCACCATGGCGGTGATGATCGGCGGCATCGGGCTGATCGTGCAGGACGGGCTGCAGAGCGGCAATTTCTTCGGCGACGCCATGGCGGCGGCGGCCGCCTTCATGGTGGCCTCGGCGATCACGCTCAGCCGCAAGAGCGGGGCGGACATGGGCCTCGTGCCGCTCGCCACCGCCGTCATCCCCGGCATCGCCGCGCTGGCGCTGCTGCCGGCCGGCGGCATCGCCATCGCAAATCCGGGCTTCATCCTCTTCGACGGCCTGATCATGATCCCGCTCGCCTTCTGGTGCCTGGCGACGGGCCCGCGCTATCTCTCCGGGCCGGAGGTCGGCATGTTCTACCTGCTCGAAACGGTGCTCGCGCCCATCTGGGTCTGGATCGCCTTCTCCGAAACCCCGACCACCCAGACCCTCGCCGGCGGCGCCATCCTGATCCTCGCCCTGCTCGGCCACTCGCTCTGGCAGATGCGCCGCAAGGCGAAAGCCGCCCGCGCCGCGGACGTGGCGGCGGAGTTTCCCTTCTCGGGATGACGGTTGCCTTGGCCGGGACGACACGTTATAACCTTGTTATAACATGAGGACCGAAACCATGAACGTCACCATCCGCAAGATCGGCAATTCCGAAGGCATCATCATCCCGCGCGAGGTTCTCGACCGCATGGGGGTCAAGGCCGGCGACGAGATCCGGCTGGAGGAAACGGACGGCCGGCTTCATCTCATCCCGCAGGATGCCGACCTGGCCGAGCAACTGAAGGCCGCGCGCCTCGGCATGGACAAGTACCGGGTCGCGTTGCGCGAACTCGCCAAATGAACGACATCAAATGGCTCGCCCGGCAGGCCGTGGAGAACATGCATGACGAGCAGCTGCGCGAGCACGGCGGCCTCACGGGGCTGAAGGATGCGAACGCGCTGGAGGCGGCGCTGGCCCGGCCGCTCAACAAGGCCGCCTACGGCCAGCCCGACCTGTTCGAGCTGGCCGCCGCCTATCTCTACGGCATCGTCCGCAACCATCCGTTCTCGGACGGCAACAAGCGCACGGGGTTCTTGGCCGCCTTCACCTTCTTGCTGATTAACGGCTTCCTGATCGAGGCCTCGCAGGCGGATATCATCGCCTTCGTGCTGGCCGTCGCCGCCGGCGAGATCGACGAGGAGGGCGCGACGCGGTTCCTGCGCGACGTCAGCGTCCCCTACCCGCCCGCCTGATCACCCGCTGAACTTGCCGCTCCTCGGGAAACCCTTCGGCACGGTGCGGCCGGCGCCGGCGCGGTCGCCGAGCCATTCGGTGAGCTCCTCCTTCGTGCGCACGAAGGTGCGGCCGGCGCTGTCGTCCCAGGTGAGGCCCTCGGCGATGGCGAAGCAGCGGAGATCGGAGATGCCGCCGTCCTTGTAGCGCTGCAGGCGCACGCCCTTGCCGCGCGCCATCTCCGGAAGCTGGACGAGCGGGAAGATCAGCATCTTGCGGTTCTCGCCGACGACGGCGACGTGGTCGCCGCGCACCGGCACGACGAGCTTCGTCTCGTCCGGCATGGAGACGTTCATCACCTGCTTGCCCTTGCGGGTGTTGGCGACCATGTCGGCCTCCGACACCACGAAGCCGTTGCCCGCCTGCGAGGCGACGACGACCTTCTGCGCCGGATCGTGCACGAAGGCGGTCAGCACGTCCTGGTCGTTCTCCATGTCGACCATGATGCGCAGCGGCTCGCCGTGGCCGCGCCCGCCCGGCAGCTTGTCGGCGCCGAGCGTGTAGACCTTGCCGCCGGTGGTGACGATGAGGATCCTGTCCGTCGTCTGCGCCGGAAAGGCGACCTTGAGGGCGTCGCCCTCCTTGAACTGCAGGCCGGACGTGTCGGCGATATGGCCCTTGAGCGCGCGGATCCAGCCCTTCTCCGAGATGACGACCGTCACCGGCTCCTTCTCGATCATCGCCTGCTGGATCGCCTCCTCGTCCGCCTCGGGGGCGGAGGCGAACTGGGTGCGGCGGCGGCCGAGCTCGGTCGCCTTGGCGAATTTCTTGCGCACCTCGCCGATTTCCCAGGCGACCGTCTTCCACTGCTGCGCGTCGGAGGCAAGCAGCGCCTCGATCTCCGCCTTCTCCTTCGACAGCGTGTCGAACTCGGTGCGGATCTCGAACTCCTCCAGCTTGCGCAGCGACCGCAGCCGCATGTTGAGGATGGCTTCCGCCTGCACGTCGGTGAGCGAGAAGGTCTCCATCAGCACCGGCTTCGGCTCGTCCTCCTCGCGGATGATGCGGATCACCTCGTCGAGGTTGAGATAGGCGACGAGATAGCCGCCGAGGATCTCCAGCCGCCGGTCGATGGCCGCGAGCCGGTGGCGCGAGCGGCGCAGCAGGACCTCGCGCCGGTGGTCGAGCCATTCGACCAGCACGTCCCTCAGGCCCATGACCTTCGGCACGCGGCCCATGGAGAGCACGTTCATGTTGAGCGGGATGCGGCTTTCGAGCTCGGAGAGCTTGAACAGCGATTCCATCAGGATGGTCGGATCGACGGTGCGGCTCTTCGGCACCAGCACGATGCGCACATCCTCGGCCGATTCGTCGCGCACGTCCTCCAGGAGCGGCAGCTTGCGGGCGATCAGGAGCTCGGCGATCTTCTCGATCAGCCGCGACTTCTGCACCTGGTAGGGGATCTCGGTGACGACGATCTGGTAGCCGCCGCGGCCAAGGTCCTCCGTCTGCCACTTCGAGCGCACGCGGAAACCGCCGCGCCCGGTCCTGTAGGCCTCGATGATGCTCTCGCGGCTGTCGATGATGATGCCGCCGGTCGGCAGGTCCGGGCCCTGCACGAACTCGACGAGCTTCTCCACCGTCGCCTCGCGGTCGCGGATGAGATGCAGTGCCGCATCGCAGAGCTCGTGCACATTGTGCGAGGGGATCGAGGTCGCCATGCCGACGGCGATGCCCGAGGCGCCGTTGGCGAGCAGGTTCGGGAAGGCGCCGGGAAGGACGACCGGCTCCTCGTCCTCCTCGTTGTAGGTCGGACGGAAGTCGACGGCGTCCTGGTCGATGCCTTCGAGCAGCAGCGAGGCGACGTCCGTCATGCGCGCTTCGGTGTAGCGGTAGGCGGCCGCATTGTCGCCATCGATATTGCCGAAGTTGCCCTGGCCGTCGACGACGGGATAGCGCTGCGAGAAGTCCTGGGCGAGGCGCACCAGCGCGTCGTAGACCGACTGGTCGCCGTGCGGGTGGAACTTGCCGATGACGTCGCCGACGATGCGGGCGCACTTCTTGAAGGAGGAGTTGGAGCGCAGCCCCATCTCGCTCATCGCATGGATGATGCGGCGATGGACCGGCTTCAGCCCGTCGCGCACGTCCGGCAGCGCGCGGTGCATGATGGTCGACAGCGCATAGGCGAGATAGCGCTCTTCCAGCGCCGCCTTGAGGTCGACCGGTTGGATGTTGTCGTCTCCGCCGTCCGGCGGCGTCGTTTGCTGTCCCATGGGGCTTGACTAGCCCTTCGGCCGATTCGCGGCAAGGAATCCGGGCGATCGGCCTGTGGATAGTATTTCGGAAAGCCTGCCGCCGGAAAGGTCTGGAAAGGCGGACCGGGCCGAATATAGTGGCGCCGCCGCCCGTTACGAGCGGTAACGGCAAGGCCGCCGTCAAGAACACGAAAGAGAGCCATACCCATGATCCGAACCCCGCATCTCCGTTCCCTCCTCGCCGGCGCGGCGCTCGCCTTCGCAGCCAGCCCCGCCCTCGCGCTCGACGGCGCGGACCTGATGGCCAAGCTGAACGCGACCTATGCGGCGGGCGGCATCTCCATCGGCTATTCGAACCTCTCCGTCGACGGCTCGACCGTGACGCTGGACGGGGCGGAGCTGAAGGCCGGCTCGCAGACGCCGGCGAAGATCGGCACCGTGACGATGGAGGGCGTCGAGGAGGACGGCAGCGGCGGCTACACGATCGAGACCGTCTCCTTCGAGGACATCAACGTCACCGACAAGGGCGCGACCGTCTCGGCGCGCGACCTGTCGCTCACCGGCGTCACCGTCCCGGCCAACGCGACCGGCGGCACGCTCGATTCGCTCCTGATGTACGAGACGGCGAGCACCGGCCCGATCTCCGTCTCGAAGGACGGCAAGGAGCTCTTCTCCATGTCCGGCATGGAGGCGAACGTGACGCGCACGGACGGCGACGCCGGCCTCGAATTCGACGCGACCTTCTCCGACCTCAAGGCCGACATGACGCAGGTCGAGGATCCGAAGGCCAGGGATACGCTGCAGAAGCTCGGCATCTCGTCGCTGGAAGGCACCGTCAGCATGGCCGGCAGCTGGGAGCTCGCCGACGGGCGCATCAGCGTCGACGAATACGCCTTCGACTTCAAGGATATCGGCCGCCTCAACCTGGCGCTGGAGATCTCCGGCTACACGCTCGACTTCGTCAAGGGCATGCAGGAGGCGATCAAGGCCGCCGAGTCCAACCCCAACAAGGAGGAGGCGAACGCGGCGATGGGCATGTCGATGATGGGCCTCGTCCAGCAGCTCACCTTCAACAGCGCCTCGATCTCGTTCGAGGACGCCTCGATCACCAAGAGGCTGCTCGACTTCGCCGGCGCCGAACAGGGCGTGACCGGCGAGCAGATGGCGCAGTCGCTGAAGGGCCTCGTGCCGATCATGATCGCCCAGCTCAACATGCCGGAGCTGCAGAACCAGATCGCCGCCGCGGTCAACACCTATCTCGACGATCCGAAGAACCTGACGATCAGCGCCGAGCCGGAAAACCCCGTTCCCTTCCCGATGATCATGGGTGCGGCCATGGGGGCGCCGAACACCATCCCGCAGGTGCTCGGCGTGAAAGTCACGGCGAACGACGAGATGTGAGACGCCGGCGACCGGCCTTTCCGCCCGGCGCGCCCCGCGCCGGGCTTTTCTCTTGTGCATCGCACGTCGGCGGTTGACAGCCGGACGCCGGGCGCTAAACCGGAAGCTTGTGTTTTCCCGCAATTCCGGACGCAAGACCGCTGCACACCCTTGCCGGAATCGCTTCAGTCAAGCAGATGGACGTGACATGCTTTCCTGGCTCCAGCAACCGGTGAACTTCAGGGAGGTGCTGTCCGACGAGGCCTTCGAGCCGGCGCATGCCGAATACTATTCCGGCCCGCCGGGCAAGCCGCTGAAGCTGCTCCTGCAGGCGCGCACCGACTTCCTGTCGATCTGGCGCGCGACCGACTATGCCGAGAAGGTGTCGCAGATCCGCATCCTCGGCCGGCAGGTGGTGCTGGTCAATTCGCCGGAGCTCATCCGCCAGGTCGTCGTCAAGCGGCACGAGAACTTCGAGCGCAAGAGCCCGCAGATGCGCCGCGCGCTGGAATATCTCCTCGGCGACGGGCTGTTCATCTCCGACGGCGAGACCTGGAAGCAGCGGCGCGGCCTCGTCGCCGACATCGTCCACATGAACCGCGTGCCCTCCTTCGGCCCGATCATGGAGAAGACGGCGGGCGAGCTGGTCGAGCGCTGGGCCGGGATTCCCGAGGGCCAGACGCTCAACGTGCTGCACGAGATGGCGGGGCTGACGGCCGAGATCATCTCGCGCAGCGTCTTCGGCAACCAGCTCGGCGAGGACAGCGCCAACGCCGTCACCGACAGCTTCACCAGCTACCAGTCGCTGATCGATTCCATCAACCTCGGCTATTTCATCGGCTTCGACGAGGGCCTGCCGGTCCTGCGCACGCCGTCGCTGCGCCGCTCGGTCAAGCGCCTGCACCGCATCATCGACAAGGTGGTGGAGGATCACCTCGCCGGGCGCGGCGACCACAATTCCATGGTCGAGCTCCTGATCCGCCGCCAGCAGCGGAGCCCCGAGCTGAAGCTCGACGTGGTGGCGCTGCGCAACGAGGCGGCGACGATCTTCATGGCCGGCCACGAGACCACCGCCGCCACCCTCACCTGGGCCTGGTATCTGCTGTCCCGCGCGCCCTGGGTCGAGCGCGCCGTGCATGCGGAGCTCGACCGCGTCTGCGGCGGCCGCGCGCCGACCATCGACGACGTGCCCCGGCTCGAATGGTGCAAGGCGGTGATCGAGGAATCGCTCCGGCTCTATCCGCCGGTGCCGATCCTCGCCCGGCAGAACAAGCAGGCCGACACGATCGGCGACATCGACGTCGCCCCCGGCTCGCTGATCCTGATCGTGCCGTGGCTGCTGCACCGCACGCCGAGCCTGTTCACGGCGCCGCACGAATTCCGCCCCGAGCGCTTCATGGGCGGCAAGCGGCCGACGCCCTACAGCTACATCCCCTTCGCGAGCGGCCCGCGCGTCTGCCCGGGCCTGCATTTCGGCCTCACCGAGGCGGTGCTGTGCCTCGCCATCCTCGCCCAGCGCTTTCGCGTGCGGGTGGCCGAAACGCACAAGGTCGAGCCGATGTGCCGGCTGACGCTGCGCCCGCGCGGCGGCCTGCCCGTGACGCTGGAACGGAGGGCGGCATGACGGAGGAGAGCGCGAAGCCGCGACCCGTCTCGCGCCGCAGGGCGTGGATCTTCACCCGCCGCGACCGGCCGGGGCTTCGCGCCTTCCTGGCGGGCGGCGAGGAGCGCAAGGCGTTCCTGCGCCACTGGGTGCACGACAACCTCTGGAACGCCGCCAATCTGCTGGGCCATTTCTCGATGAAGCTCCTGCCGATGGACGCCTGCTCGGCCTTCGGCGCGAAGCTCGGCGTCTATGCAATCCCGCGCTTCCACAGACGAGCCGAGAAGCGCGCGCGCGCCACGATCCGCCAGCTCCGCCCCGATCTCTCGCCGGCCGGGCAGGAGGCCCTGCTCGTCGAGAACTGCAAGGCGCAGGGCCGGCTGATGACGGAGTTCTCCGTCGTCAACCGCATCGCCAGGCACCCGGAGCGCATCAGCCTGCACGGGCTGGAGATCATCGAGAAGGCGACGCGCGAGGGACCGACGATCATCGTCGGCCTGCACCTCGGCAACTGGGAGATCGGCCCGATCATCCTGCAGAGGATCGGCGTGTCGCCGCACGCCTTCTACGTGCCGCCGGTCGGCCGGGCCAAGGCGTGGATCGCCGAGCGCGTGCGCCGCAAGGCGGGCCTCAACTTCCTGCCGCCCGGCTTCCAGGGCGTGCGCCCGGCGGTGAAGATCCTGCGCGAGGGCGGCGTCGTCAGCGCCTTCTGCGACGAGGGCTTCGCCACGGTGATCCGCGGCCCCTTCTTCGGCCGGCCGCCGCACATGGAGGGCAACATCGCCCTCGTCGTCCGCCTCGCCCGCATGACCGGGGCGACGATCTGCCCCTGGTACAACATCCGCACCGACGGCTTCCGCTTCGAGGCCCATGCGCTCCCGGCGATCAAGCTGCCGCCGGAGGAAAAGCCCGGCGAGCGGGCGGTCGAGGACATGCTCCTCCTCAACGCCGCGGTCGAGCCGATCGTGCGGGCGCATCTCGATCAATGGTACTTTTTGGATAATTCGCTGCGGCCGCTGTGAGGCGGGCGGCTTAGCCCCTCACCTGCCTGCCGGCATCCTCTCCCCCAAGCGGGGCGAGGAACGATGGGCGCACCGTTTTCCCCTTCTCCCCGCCTGCGGGGAGAAGGTGGCGGCAGCCGGATGAGGGGCAATCCCCGAGCGCCCTCAGTCCTTCTTCGACGGCACCACGCGCAGCGCCAGCTCGCGCAGTTGCGTCGGCGTCGCGGGGCTCGGCGCGCCCATCAGCAGGTCCTGCGCCTGCTGGTTCATCGGGAAGAGCGAGATCTCGCGGAGGTTCTTCGCGCCGACGAGCAGCATGACGACGCGGTCGATGCCGAAGGCGCAGCCGCCGTGCGGGGGCGCGCCGTACTGGAAGGCGCGGTAGAGGCCGCCGAAACGCTCCTCGACGTCCGCCTGCGACAGGCCGACCTTCTCGAAGGCCTTGACCATCAGCTCCGGCGACTGGTTACGGATCGAGCCCGAGGCGATCTCGAAGCCGTTGCAGACGGCGTCGTACTGGTAGGCCTTGATGGAAAGCGGATCCTCGCCCTCCAGCGCCTCCAGCCCGCCCTGCGGCATCGAGAAGGGATTGTGGGCGAAGTCGACCTTCTTCTCGTCCTCGTTCCACTCGTAGAAGGGGAAGTCGACGATCCAGCAGCACTCGAAGCGGTCGCGGTCGACGAGGTTCAGCTCCTCGCCGGCGCGGGTGCGCGCCTCGCCCGCGAACCTGTGGAACTTGGCCGGGTCGCCGGCGACGAAGAAGCAGGCGTCGCCGTCGTCGAGACCGAGCTGCGTGCGGATCGCCTCGGTGCGCTCCTCGCCGATGTTCTTGGCGAGCGGGCCGGCGCCCTCGAGCTTCTCGCCCTCCTTGCGCCAGAAGATATAGCCGAGGCCCGGCTGGCCCTGGCTCTGCGCCCAGGCGTTCATGCGGTCGCAGAAGGCGCGGGAACCGCCGGTCTTCGCGGGGATCGCCCAGACCTCGACCTTCGGGTTGGACGCGATCATGTTGGCGAAGACCTTGAAGCCGGAGCCGGCGAAATGGTCGGTCACGGCCTGCATGACGATCGGGTTGCGCAGGTCCGGCTTGTCGGAGCCGTATTTGCGGATCGCCTCGTCATAGGGGATGCGCGGCCAGTCGTTCGTCACCGGCTTGCCGTCGGCGAACTCCTCGAAGACGCGGGTCATCACCGGCTCGACCGTCTCCCAGATGTCCTCCTGGGTGACGAAGCTCATCTCCAGGTCGAGCTGGTAGAACTCGCCCGGCAGCCGGTCGGCGCGCGGGTCCTCGTCGCGGAAGCAGGGGGCGATCTGGAAATAGCGGTCGAAGCCCGCGACCATCAGGAGCTGCTTGTACTGCTGCGGCGCCTGCGGCAGGGCGAAGAACTTGCCCTCGTGGATGCGCGACGGCACGAGGAAGTCGCGCGCGCCCTCCGGCGAGGAGGCCGTCAGGATCGGGGTCGCGTATTCGCCGAAGCCGGCACCGTTCATCTCGCGGCGCATGGCGGCGATGATCTGCGTGCGCTTGACGATGTTGCGGTGGAGCGTCTCGCGGCGGAGATCCAGGAAGCGGTATTTCAGGCGCACGTCCTCCGGATAGTCCGGCTCGCCGAAGACCGGCAGCGGCAGCTCCTTCGCCGCCGACAGCACCTCGATCTCCTGCGCGTAGAGCTCCACCTCGCCGGTCGGCATGTTCCTGTTGACCGTCTCTTCGGTCCGCGCCTTGACGAGGCCGTCGACGCGGATCACCCATTCGCCGCGCACGGTCTCGGCCAGCTTGAAGGCCTTCGAGTCCGGGTCGGCCACGACCTGGGTGATGCCGTAATGGTCGCGCAGGTCGATGAAGAGCACGCCGCCGTGGTCGCGGACGCGGTGGACCCAGCCCGAGAGGCGGACGGTCCCGCCGACGTCGGACTTGCGGAGGGCGGCGCAGGTGTGGCTGCGGTAGCGATGCATCGTCTTATCCTGAAATGCTGATGGCCGCGCCGGGGAAGCCCCACGCGGCAACGTCGCGAAAGTCGCGCGGAAAAGCGCATGGTCGGCTCGATTTGTCAAGGCTGGCGGGTCTTTTGCCGGGGCGGCCGCGCTCAGGCCCTGTCCGGCGCGTCGATCGGCTTGCCGACCTCGTTCTGGACGATGAGGAGGATCGACGTCGTTATCACGTCGATCCAGCGGTAGAGGACCCGAACCAGCTCGGGCTCCGGCGGCTCGGCCTCGGAATCGAAATCCACCGTATCCTGCTCCAGGTGGCCGTAGTGCTGGTGCACGACCGAGGACAGGCGCGGATAGGTGATGTCGTGGAACATGTCTCCGAGCGGCGAGATGTGCGCCTTGCGCCGCGTGCTCCGGAAGAGGCCGTCGAACCCGCCGAGGGCGTGCGCCAGCTCCTCCCGGCTGCGCGCGTTCTCGCTGCTCTTCGGCTCCCGGAGTCGGGTTTCGAGGCGGCTGAATATCTGCATGCGCGGACCGATGAATTCGGGGCTGAGCCAGTCCACGTAGAGATTCAGGAAGGCCTCGTAGGCCATCCTGACGATGGCGGACGCCTGCTCCAGGTGCCCATCCGACAGGAGCTGCCGGATGACGGTCAGCGACGTCACGTGGCGCCGGAGCAGGCTGTCGAGCATCTGGTGGAAATGCAGCTCCCCGCCCGGTCCGAGGTGGAACTCCCGCAGGGCGGCGCGGCTTTCCGCACAGAAGCCCATCAACCGGTCGAGGACGAGCGGCTGGTTGTGCTCCTCGTCCGGCACGAGGCCGGGGAGATACGCCTTCTGGCGGGAGGGAATGCACTTCCTGCAGGTCAGCACGTCGTCCTTGTGCAGGACCACGACGGCATGGGCGCTCCTTGCCGCGGGAGGCTTGTAGATGGCGCAGGGCACCCATTTGATGTTGAGCTCGCGATAGGCGAAGAACGAGACCTCGTCGTCGGGGCAGACCCATTTCGACGGTTTCGGGCAGAGCGGATTCCAGTAGATTTCCAGCAAGGGGCGGAACCCCCGCCTGATCCGGGCGACGCTGTTGGGAACGGCGCGCTCGTCGAACTGCAGGACGTGCCGGACCTCGCCGGCCTCCCACAGATAGAAGCCCGGCGTGATGTCATCGATCCGCATCCTCGTGAGGCCGACATCGACGAGGCCCATGAAGTGCCCCGAGAACAACCGGGAATACTGCGGGTCCGGGATGAGGTCGGGCTCGACATGGATCCGCTCGGGCGGGATCCATATCGTCTTTCCGACGCGGGAATGCGTTTTCTCGTCCATCGCAAGCCGATCCTGCGCCCTCGTGGAAGACATGGACGGCCATGCTATCGCCGCGGGGCGGCCGGGCGCAACAATTCCGGCCCGGAACGGGTCATTCCGTCCCTCCGGGCCGCCTGCCCTCTCCCATTCCGGAAATCCTCAGCCATAGTGCCGGCATGTCGCAGATTCGCCCCCTGATTCCCCTCCTCGTCACCGCCGGCATCCTCATCGGAGGCAACGGCCTGCAGGGGACGTTCATCTCGCTCAGGGCCGCCGAGGAGGGATTCTCCACCTCGCTGATCGGCCTCGTCGGCGCCGGCTACAGCATCGGCTTCGCCATCGGCTGCGTCTACGTCACCCGCGTGCTGAGGGCGATCGGGCATATCCGCGCCTTCTCGGCCATGGCGGCGATCGCCGCGTCGGCGGCGCTGTCGATGGTGCTCGTCATCGATCCCCTCTTCTGGTTCGCGATGCGGCTCGTCTCCGGCATCTGCTTCGCAGGCCTCTTCGCCACCGTCGAAAGCTGGCTCAACGCCGCCGTCACCAATTCCAACCGCGCGCGCACGCTCTCCATCTACCGCCTCGTCGACCTCGGCTCGGTGACGGCGGCGCAATATCTCATCCCCGGCGTCGGCATCGGCGGCTTCCAGCTCTTCGCCATCATCTCCATGGCGCTGACGCTGTCGCTCGTGCCGATCTCGCTTGCCGACCGCTCCAGCCCCACCGTGCCGGAGGCGATCCGCTTCGACGTCAAGAAACTCTGGAACATCTCGCCGCTCGCCACCATCGGCTGTATCGTCGTCGGCCTGACCAACGCCGCCTTCCGCAACCTCGGGCCGATCTACGCGCACGAGATCGGCCTCTCCGTTACCGCCATCGCCAGCTTCATGAGCGCCGGCATCGTCGGCGGCGTGGTGCTGCAATATCCGCTCGGCATCTATTCCGACCGGCTCGACCGGCGGATCGTCATCATCGTCTCGACGCTCGGCTCGATGCTCGCGGCCCTCTTCCTCGCCTTCCTCGCCGGCTCCGACGAATGGCTGAATCTCGCCGGCATCTTCGTCTTCGGCGCCTTCGCCATGCCGCTCTATTCGCTCTGCTCGGCGCATGCCAACGACCACGCGGCCGACGGCGAGCACGCGCTGGTCTCGGCCGGCCTTCTGTTCTTCTGGTCGTGCGGGGCGATCATCGGGCCGCTCTTCGCCTCGATCCTGCTCGACCTGTTCGGGCCGCAGGCGCTGTTCCTCTACACCGCCGTCGTGCTCGCCGCCTTCATGGCCTATACGGTGCTGCGCATGGGCGCGCGGCCGGCCGTGCCCGCCGGCGACGAGCGGCGCAGCCGCTTCCGCACGCTGCTGCGCACCTCCTTCTTCTTCAACAAGCTCGCCGCCGCCGCCGAGAAGGAACGCGACCGCAAGCGCTGAGCTGCGGCGAAGTGACAGCATTGCTGACGGTTCCGCTCAGGTTTAAGAAGGGGCGGCAGCCAGAGGAGACCACCATGCTGAAGAGACGCACGCTTCTCAAGGGCGCGCTCGTCGCCGGCGCCTATGCGGGCGGGCTCGCCCTTGCCGGGCGCTTCTCCGGCGCCGCGGCGCGGAGCACGACGACGCTTGCCGCGCGGCCGACCGAGGCGCTGATCACCGACGGGGCGCCGACCCGCGGCGCCATGACCTACGGCGACGGCGAGGTCCCGCCGGTGCTGCGCATGACGCGCGGCGCACCCTTCTCGCTCAGGCTCGACAACGCGCTCGACGAGCCCACCACCGTGCACTGGCACGGGCTGCGCATCGATAACGGCATGGACGGCGTGCCCTTCCTCACCCAGCCCTACGTCTATCCCGGCGACGGCTTCGACTATGCCTTCACGCCCCCGGACGCCGGGACCTTCTGGTACCATCCCCATTGCAACACGCTGACGCAGATCGGCCGCGGCCTTGCCGGCGTCGTCGTGGTGGAGGACCCGGCCGATCCCGCCTTCGACGCCGAGATCGTCCTCAACCTGCGCGACTGGCGGCTCGGCGGCGACGGCCAGTTCATCGCCCAGTTCAAGCCGCGCGACGCCGCGCGCGCGGGCACCTTCGGCACGGTGCGCACGGCGAACTGGCGCCAGTCCCCGCAATATGACGCGCCGGCCGGCGGGCTGGTGCGGCTGAGGCTCGCCGCGACCGACGTGACGCGCATCCTCTCGCTCGTCGTCGAGGGCGCGCAGGCGCAAGTGATCGCGCTCGACGGCAATCCCGTCGCCGAACGCTTCGCGCTCGACAGGCTGCTGGTCGGCCCCGGCCAGCGGCTCGACCTCTGCCTCAGGATGCCGGATGCCGAGGGCGCTGTCGCGGCGCTGCGCGACCTGCGCGGCACGAAGCCGGCGACGCTCGCCACCTTCCGCGCCGTCGGCAGCCCGCTGAAGCGCGACGTCCGCGACCTCTCCGCGCTTGCCGCCAATCCGCTTGCCGAGCCCGATCTGTCCGCCGCCACGGAGATCCCCTTCGTCCTCAGCGCGTCCGCCGAGGAGCGGCCGAAGGACGGCATCTGCGGCTCGCTCGGCTACAATTTCTGGGCGATCAACAAGGTGCCGTGGGCCGACGACACGGGCGACCCGACCGCGCCGCTCGCCGAGATGAAGGCCGGCCGCACCTATGTCTTCAACGTCGAGAACCCGACGCCGCAGGCGCATCCCCTGCACCTGCACGGCCTCGTCTTCCGGCCGATGAACTCCAGCAAGCAGGTGCTGCGCCCGCATTTCTCCGACACCTATCTCATCCTGCCGGACGAGAAGGTGCAGCTCGCGCTCGTCGCCGACAATGTTGGCGACTGGGTGTTCCATTGCCACATCATCGAGCACCAGAAGACCGGCATGACGAGCTACGTGCGGGTGACGTGAGGCGGAACTTTTCGATTGTGGCAAAACGGTGGACCGTCTAAACCTGCCCGATCAAAAATCCTGAAAGCCCGCCCGAACCGACATGCAGATCATCGAAACCACCGCGGCCCTCGCCGAAGCCTGCCGGACGCTCGCCCGTTCCGAGTTCCTGACCATCGACACGGAGTTCCTGCGGGAAACCACCTTCTGGCCGGAACTCTGCCTGATCCAGCTCGCCGGGCCCGAGACCGAGGTGATCGTCGACCCGCTGGCCAAGGGGCTCGATCTCCAGCCCTTCTTCGAGCTGATGGCCGACGCGTCGGTGCTGAAGGTCTTCCACGCCGCGCGGCAGGACATCGAGATCATCGTCAACCGCGGCGACCTCATCCCGCATCCGATCTTCGACACGCAGGTCGCCGCCATGGTCTGCGGCTTCGGCGACAGCGTCTCCTACGACCAGCTCGTGCAGAAGATCAAGGGCGTGCACATCGACAAGTCCTCGCGCTTCACCGACTGGAGCCGCCGGCCGCTCTCGGAAAAGCAGCTCGAATACGCGCTCGCCGACGTCACGCACCTGCGCGACGTCTATCTGGCGCTGAAGGACAAGCTGGAGAAGGCCGGCCGCTCGCTCTGGCTCACCGAGGAGATGGCGATCCTGGAGGCGCGCGAGACCTACGACCTGCACCCCGACGACGCCTGGAAGCGGCTGAAGCTGCGCGTCAAGAAGCCGGTGGAGCTCGCCGTGCTGCAGAAGGTCGCCGCCTGGCGCGAGCGCGAGGCGCGCGCCCGCAACGTGCCGCGCTCGCGCATCCTCAAGGACGACACGATCTACGAGATCGCCCAGCAGCAGCCGGCCGACGCCGAGGCCCTGGCGCGGCTGCGCACCATCCCCAAGGGCTGGGAGCGCTCGCAGGCCGGCACCGCGCTGATCGAGGCGATCCGCGAGGCGCTGGCGATCCCGAAGGCGGACCTGCCGCGCCTGCCGCGCCAGAACCACGTGCCGGAAGGGGCCGCGGCCGCAAGCGAGATGCTGAAGGTGCTGCTGAAGCTCGTCGCGGAGAAGGAAGGCGTGGCGGCGAAGATCGTCGCCAATTCGGATGACCTGGAACGGATCGCCATCGAGGGCGAGGATGCCGACGTGCCGGCGCTCTCCGGCTGGCGCCGCGAGCTCTTCGGCGAGACCGCGCTGAACCTCATCGGCGGCAAGGTGGCGCTGCGCTTCGTCGACCGCAAGATCGAGGCCGTCGAGCTTTGACGTTCCCGCGGGCGCCGGATGCGACGCCCGCGAAAGCCAAGCGTCAGAGGATGAAGTCGCCCTTCACGAAGTCGATCGCCCCTCTGAAGAGGATCGAGAAGTCCGCCTTTCCGTCTCCGTTCACGTCGCCGTAGAGATAGGTGTTGCTGCCCTTCTTCTCGTAGCGCAGCTCGCCGGCTTTGCCGCTGAAGGCGTCGTCCTCGATGAAGGTGAAACTCTGGTCGCTGTAGCTGCCTCTCTGCTGGTTGGCGTCGATCGCCTTGAGGTTGATCTTGTCGCCCTGGCCGTGCGAGAAATCGTACACCGTGTCTCGGCCCGATTTCGCCACGGTCGACTCCGCGATTGACTTGAAGACAAAGACATCCGCGTTCTTGCCCCCGGAGAGCTTGTCGGCGCCCCTGCCGCCGTAAAGCGTGTCGCTGCCGGCATCGCCCTTCAGGGTGTCGTTGCCCGTACCGCCGTGAAGCGTGTCGCCGCCGGTGCCGCCGATCAGGGTGTCGTTGCCGGAGCCGCCGATGAGCGTGTCGTTGCCGCTGCCGCCCTGCAAGATGTCCTTGCCCGAGTCGCCGGATATCAAATCGGCGCCCGAGCCGCCGAAGAGCTTGTCGTTGCCGCTGCCGCCCGAGAGCCTGTCGTTGCCCGTGCCGCCGTCGAGCGTGTCCCGCCCGGCGCCACCCGAAAGCACGTCGCGGCCGCCCCCGCCCTTGATGACGTCGTTGCCGGCGCCGCCGGAAAGCTGGTCGGCATATTTGGTGCCGGTGATCTTGTCATGGCCGGACAGGAGGTAGTTCAGCGCCCCCTTGGCGTTGTTCTCCTCGAAATAGTCGTAGATCTTCGAGGCCTTGAGGTTGAGGCCGGTGACGGAGAGCAGCTTCGCGCCGCTCACCACGACGTCCAGGCCCTTGACCGTGCCGGCGGTGACGTCCTTGAGCGTGCCGCCCGACTGCTTGAACCTGATGCCGCTGCCGCTGAAGAGCGTGTAGTTCGACGCATTGTCGTAGAGCTTGACGGACTTGGATGTCGCCCGCCAGAAATCGTAGCCGGCGAGCGCCTCGATATCGAGTGCCGCGAACTCGACGCCCGCCCCTCCGACCGCCTTCGTCTTGAAAGTCGCCATATCAATCTCCCCTTGCCGAAACGCGTTCCTGACCAACTGCCGCGGATGCTACCGGAAGGCGCCCGGCAAGACAACACGGCGGCGTTTTGCTAGCGCGGATCAACCAGCCCGAGCACGAGCTGGTGGACATTGCCGCCCTCGCCCATCTCGACGCGGTCGAACTCGCGGCTGCGGGCGCGCTGGGCGTTGGAGAGCGCGCCGAGGCGGGCCTGCAGGTCGGCGCGGATCTTGCGGCATTCCGGATCGTTCTCCGCCGTCAGGCCGACGCTCATCGCCTCGATCTCGCGCACCATGTCCTTGATGAAGTCGCCATGCACCTTCTCGTGCGCGGCGACACCGGCCGCAAAGGTCTCCCAGCGGCTCCTCAGCGGCTCGGAAAGCTTTCCCTTCGCCTTCGGCAGCGTGTAGGTGATCACGAGCTTCGGCCGGTTGACGGCGATGACGCAGGCGTCGCCGCGCCGCTCGTACTTGCGCGTCCAGGTGAGCTTGAAGGTGGTATGGGCGATGACGCGGGCGAGCCCGAGCTTCGGGCCGCGCGCGCCGATCGAGCGGTAGAGGTCGATGCCGCTCTGCCCCTCCACCGCATAGGTCTCGACGCGCTCGACGGCCTGCCAGTCCTGCGCCGCCGCGGCGGTCGGGAAAAGCAGGCCGGCAAGAAGGAGGAGGCTCGTCGTCCGCACGGCACACGCCCTCACAGGAACCGGAAGGCGAGGTTCTTGCCGGTGAGCCGGGCGAGCTGCTGCAGCCGGCCGTCGAGCCGTTCGCCGGCAAGCTCGGAATAGTCCGGCGGCACGACGAGGTCGAGGTCGATGCCGGGCGCCGGCGACGGGCGGAAGGCGAGGCTCGGCACCACGCCGGGCATGGAGGCGGAGAAGAGATAGGCGATGCGCAGGAGCCCGCCGAGCAGCTTGGCGAGCGACCGCAGCCGCGGCGTGGCGATCGCCGAGAGCGGCCCCGTCTCGCCGTCGTCGTTGAGGCCCTCGAAGCGGTAGTAGTTGGCGAGCGCGATATAGGCGCGGCCGGGATGGCTGATGCCGGTGAAGGTGCCGTGGGCGATGATGTTGAGCGCCTGCAGGCCGCGATAGTCCGGATGCGCGCGCCAGCTGATGTCGGCGAGCAGGCAGGCGGCCTGGCGGTAGCGGCTCTCCTCCTCGCTCTCCTCGATGCCGAAGACGGGCATCATCCGCCCGGTCCAGTCGGCGATCTCGCGGGCGTGCTCGGGCGAGCGGGCGCGCAGGATGGCGAGCTCGCCGGCGGCTGCCAAGAGCGGATCGCGCGCCTTCTCGCGCTCCGGCAGCAGCGAATAGAGATAGCCCTCGCGCACGCCCTGGCCGGAGAAGACGACGCGCGACGGCTTCATCAGCGCGATCGTCTCCTGCATCGCCACCGCCCCGAAGGGCAGGAGGCCGCGGCGGGCCTTGGAGATGGCGGCATAGGCGCCGTCCTTGGTGTCCTTCGCCGTCACCACGTCCGTCAGGAAGTCCATCGCCTCGGAAAAGCCGATCTCGTAGCCTTGGATCATGTGCAGGGGATAGTCGCACATCTGCATGTGCAGGGCGCCGAGCGCGCGCCAGGTGCCGCCGACGGCGTAGAAGGCGCGGCCCTGGCCCGCCTTCAGCGCCGCGGCGTTGCGCAGGTATTTCCGCGCCACGGTGCGGGCCTGGGCGACGGAGCCGCCGGAGGCCTCCGACAGCCGGATGCCGCCGAGCGGCAGGGTGACGCCCTTGCCGATGCGCCCGCCCGCCACGTCCACGAGCTCCAGCGAGCCGCCGCCGAGGTCGCCGACGACGCCGTCCGGGTCGTGAAAGCCGCTGACGATGCCGAGCGCGGAGAAATAGGCCTCCTCCTCGCCGGTGAGCACCCGCACCCGGCCGCCGAGGATCATCTCCGCCTGGCGGATGAAGTCCGGGCCGTTCTCCGCCTCGCGGGCGGCGGCGGTGGCGAGCGCGTAGATGGTGGAGGCGCGGGCCTGTTTCGACAGAGCCTTGAAGCGGTGGAGGGCGGCGAGCGCGCGCACGACGCCCGCCTCGTCCATGCGGCCGGTCTTCGCCAGCCCCTTGCCGAGACCGCACATGACCTTCTCGTTGAAGAGGATGGCCGGCGTGCGGTTCATGCCCTCGTAGATGACGACGCGAATCGAGTTCGAACCGATGTCCACGACGGAGACCGGGGCAATTCCAGGCAGACGCCCCTGGGCTTCAGATTCGACCATGCATGTCCAGTTTACTTCTTCCGGCGGCCTTGCCAGCCCGCGATCGCCTTCGGTGCGCTGGACTTCAGGGCCTCGCCCCGGCCCGACAGGCTGGGGTTGGTCATGAAGTAGTGCTGAGCGTTGAACGGCTCGGTTCCGGGCTGCACCTCCATGCGCCGCGACGTGCCGTCGGCCAGGATCTCGTAGCTCTGCTGGTTGTCGATCAGATTGCCCAGCATGATCTGCGAGAGGACCTGCTCATGCACCGTCCGGTTGATCAGAGGCACGAGTGTCTCGACCCGCCGGTCCAGGTTGCGCGGCATCATGTCCGCCGAGCCTATATAGACCAGCGCCTTGTCGGAGGGAAGCCCGTGGCCGTTGCCGAAGCAGAAGATGCGGGAGTGCTCCAGGAAGCGGCCGACGATGGATTTCACGCGGATGTTGTCGGACAGACCCGGCACCTGCGGGCGCAGGCAGCAGATGCCGCGCACGACGAGGTCGATCTCGACGCCCGCCTGGCTGGCGCGGTAGAGCGCGTCGATGATCTCCGGGTCGACCAGCGAGTTCATCTTCATCCAGATCGCCGCCGGCGCGCCGTTCCTGGCGTGCTGGATCTCCTCCTCGACGTGCTTGAGGATGCGCGGGCGCAGCGTATAGGGCGAGAAGGCGAGCTTCATGCCGGCCTCCGGCTCGCCGTAGCCGGTGATGAAGTTGAAGATGTTCGCCATGTCGTTGGCGATCGTCGTGTTGCAGGTGAAGAAGGACAGGTCCGTGTAGATCTTCGCCGTGACCGGATGATAGTTGCCGGTGCCGAGGTGGCAATAGGTCCTGAGCCGGCCCTCCTCGCGGCGCACCACCATCGACATCTTGGCGTGGGTCTTCAGCTCGATGAAGCCGAAGACGACCTGCACGCCGGCGCGCTCCAGGTCGCGCGCCCAGCGGATGTTCGCCTCCTCGTCGAAGCGGGCCTTGAGCTCGACCAGCGCCGTCACCGACTTGCCGGCCTCGGCCGCATCGACCAGCGCGCGCACGATCGGGCTGTCGTTGGAGGTGCGGTAGAGCGTCTGCTTTATCGCCAGGACGTCAGGATCGCGCGCAGCCTGGAGCAGGAACTGGACCACCACGTCGAAGCTCTCGTAGGGATGGTGGACCACCATGTCCTTCTCGCGGATGGCGGCGAAGCAGTCTCCGGCGTGCTCGCGGACGCGTTCGGGAAATCGCGCATTGTAGGGCTCGAACCTGAGGTCGTCGCGCGGCGCCTTGGCGATCTCCGACAGCGTGTTGAGGGCGAGCAGGCCGGGGAGGACCGCGACGCGGTTGTCCGGCACGCCGAGTTCGCCGACCACGAAGCGGCGCAGCGATTCCGGCATCTCCGAATCCGTCTCGATGCGGATCACCGAGCCGCGGCGGCGGCGCTTGAGCGCCGTCTCGAAGAAGCGCACGAGATCCTCGGCCTCCTCCTCCACCTCGATATCGCTGTCGCGGATGATGCGGAAGGTGCCCGAGCCGCGCACGATATAGCCGGGGAAGAGCTTTCCGATGAAGAGCCCGACGACGTCCTCCAGCGTGATGTAGCGGATCGTCTGGTCGACGTCCGGCAGGCGGATGAAGCGGTCGAGGGCGACGGGCAGGCGCAGGAGCGCCGTCATCGGCTCGCGCCCGTGCGTGCTGTCGAGCTGCAGGCCGATCGAGAAGCCGAGGTTCGGGATGAAGGGGAACGGGTGCGCCGGGTCGATGGAGAGCGGCGTCAGCACCGGGAAGATCGACTGGTTGAACTCCTGCTGCAGCCAGACCTTGTCCTCGTTGGAGAGCGCGGAGGGCCGCACGATCAGGATGTCCTCGCGCGCGAGATACTGCTGCAGCACGGCGAGCGAGGCCTGCTGCTCCATCTGCAGGTTGTCGATCTCCTTCAGGATGTCGTCGAGCTGCTCGGCCGAGGTTTTCCCGTCGGGGCTGCGGATGCCGACGCCCTGGCGCACCTGGCCTTCCAGCCCGGCGACGCGCACCATGAAGAACTCGTCGAGGTTCGCCGCCGAGATCGACAGGAAGCGCACCCGCTCCAGGAGCGGATGGGCCGTGTTCAGCGTCTCCTCGAGGACGCGGCGGTTGAACTGCAGCCAGGAGAATTCGCGGTTGATGAAGCGCGTCGGGCTCGCCATCAGCTCGGCGACGGGATCGGCCGCGCCACCTTCGGGCACCGCCTCCGCCGGCTGTTCCAGAGAGGCTTGCGAAGCTGCTGTATCCATTTCAAAATCCGCCCTGAAGCCTTTGTGTCACGCATTGTCCTTGCGCAAAACCGCGTTCCGCGCTTTTGCTGGAAATGCTCCGTGCCCGATACCCGGCTCGTACAGCAGTTTGACGACGGAACTGTGACAGTCAATCCTCGCCGCCGACCATCTCGCCGAGCACTTGCCGCGCGAGCGCGCGGGTGATGCGGCTGCCGCGGGAGAGCGCCAGCCGGTCGAGGCGCTCCACCAGCGTCTGCGCCGCCTCCAGCGAGCGCTCCATGCGCGCGACGATGTAGGCGACGAGGCGGTCGTCGACGAAGAGCTGGCGGTCGGCGAAGAGCTTCACGATCACCTGCGAGAGGAGCTCGTCGTCGGGCTCGCCGATCTCCACCACCGTCGCCGCCTTGAGGCGCGAGGCGAGGTCCGGCAGCGTGACCGGCCAGGACATCGGCCAGAGGCGGCTCGTCATCATGAGCGTGTGGCCGTTCTGGCGGACGGTGTTGATCATGTGGAAGAGCGTGCGGTCGTCGAAGCCGTCGCGGTCGGCGTCCTCGACCAGCACCGGGCCGCGGGCAGCCGCCTCCTCCGCGCCGGCGCCGGGCCGGGCGACGACGAGGGCCGCGCCCGCCTTCTCGCGCCAGACGGCGGCGAGGTGCGACTTGCCGGAGCCGACCGGGCCGGCGATGACGGCGACCGGCGAGCGCCAGTCCGGCCAGGCGTCGACCAGCGCCACGGCCGCGTTCACGGGTGCGGCGACGAGCAGGTCGTCGCGGCCCGTCGCAGGCTCGTGCCCGAAGGCCAGCGGCAACTGTTCGGCGGTCTTTCGCGATGTCATGGCATTCTCATTCCGGCGGAATGTTCTCTTCGACGAGGGTCGGCTTGCTGTGGCCGTGGTAGAGATCGCTGTCAAGGTAACGCTCGATGCCGAAGCGCACAAGCACGCCGACGGCCGCCGCCGCGGGCACCGCGACGAGCAGGCCGACGAAGCCGAACAGCGCGCCGAAGGCGACGAGCGCGAACATCAGCCAGACCGGATGCAGCCCGACGCGCGAGCCGACGAGCTTCGGCTGGAGGATGTTGCCCTCGATGAACTGGCCGACGAAGAAGATGGCGACGATCATGCCGACCGACATGTAGTCCGGCCAGAACTGGACGACGGCGACGCCGACCGACAGAACGAGGCCGACCAGCGAGCCGACATAGGGGATGAAGCTGATCAGCCCGGCGAAGAGGCCGATGAGCAGGCCGAAGTTGAGCCCGGCGAAGGAAAGCCCGATGCCGTAGAACAGGCCGAGGATGAGGCAGATCGAGCCCTGGCCGCGCACGAAGCCGGCGACCGCGTCGTTCACCTCCTGCGCCAGCCGCCGGACGGTCTCGACATGGTCGCGCGGCACCATGGCGTCGATCTTGGCGATCATCCGGTCCCAGTCGAGCAGCATGTAGAAGGCGACGACCGGGGTGATGACGAGCAGCGAGGCGATGTTGACCAGCGCCATGCCCGAGTTCCAGATCTGCTTGACGACCGTGCCGAGGAAGCCCGCCCCCTCGCCGAGGATGGTCGAGAAGCTCTGCTTGATCGTGCCCATCTGGCTGCTGATCCAGCCCGGCAGAAGCTGCGGGTCGAAGCTCGTGACGAGCTCCTGCAGCTTGGCGATGTAGCCCGGCAGCTTCTCCAGGAAATCCGCCGCCTGGGTGGCGAGCAGCGGGATGACGATCATCAGCGACAGCGCGAAGAGCACGACGAAGGCGATCAGGATGACGACCGTCGCCATCGTCCGGGAAAGGCCGAGCCTCTCCAGCCGGTCGGCCACCGGATCGAGGAAATAGGCGAGCGCGAGGCCGGCGATGAAGGGCAGCAGGATGTCGCTGAAGACCATCAGGAACAGGATGAAGGCGGCGAGCGCGATCAGCCAGAAGACGACCTGCCGCTTCAGTCCCGCGCCGCTGATATGGGCTGCCATCGCTCGTTTTCCCGCTTCCTTTGCTGAGGAGATAGGATGCGGGGGGAAGAAAGGTCAAGGCTCGGCGGCACGGCCGAACGGCCGGCGGCCCGTGGATCGCCGTGTTTTCGGCTTGGAGGGCCTACGGTTTTCCTCGATTTCCCCAGAGTGTATCCCTGGGCACTCGCCTCTGGCCTGCCGATCTCCCCCCTTTGTGGCAGGCGATCGCATGTGGCAAGGCGATCGCATATGGAAGGAACCCGTTGCGGCACTCCCTTCTCCCCCGCGGGGAGAAGGTGCCGGCAGGCGGATGAGGGGGATGCCGAAGGCAAGAAAACGCAAAGGATTTCCACCCGTATCACCCCCTCATCCGACCCTTCGGGCCACCTTCTCCCCGCCGGGGAGAAGGGAAGAACGGCGACGTCGCATTCCATATGCGATAGCCCTTCCCGCAAGGGGATGCCCGGCAGGGAGGGGGTACACCCAGCGGTAAAAAAATCCCCGTATTCCCGGCATTCTCCTTGCACTTGCCGCCCCGCCATGCCAATCGGGCGGCAAGAGCCTCAAGCCGGAGACGAGAGCCATGAGCCAGTCGGAAAAGAGCGGTCTGACCTACAGCGACGCGGGCGTCGACATCGACGCGGGCAACCTGATGGTCGAGAAGATCAAGCCCGCCGTCCGCTCCACCCGCCGTCCCGGCGCCGACGGCGAGATCGGCGGCTTCGGCGGCCTGTTCGACCTCAAGGCGGCCGGCTTCACCGACCCCGTGCTCGTCGCCGCCAACGACGGCGTCGGCACCAAGCTCAAGATCGCCATCGACGCGGACCGCCACGACACCGTCGGCATCGACCTCGTCGCCATGTGCGTCAACGACCTCGTCGTGCAGGGCGCCGAGCCCTTGTTCTTCCTCGACTATTTCGCCACCGGCAAGCTCGATCCCGCGCAGGGTGCGGCGATCGTCGAGGGCATCGCCGAGGGCTGCCGGCAGGCGGGCTGCGCGCTGATCGGCGGCGAGACGGCGGAGATGCCCGGCATGTATTCGCATGGCGACTACGACCTCGCCGGCTTTGCCGTGGGCGCTGCCGAGCGCGGCAAGCTGCTGCCTTCCGGCGACATCGCCGAGGGCGACGTGATCCTCGGCCTTGCCTCTTCCGGCGTCCATTCCAACGGCTATTCGCTGGTGCGCCGGATCGTCTCGCTCTCCGGCCTCGGCTGGGACGCGGCGGCCCCCTTCGACACGGGAAAAAGCCTCGGCGAGGCTCTGCTGACGCCGACGAAGATCTATGTGAAGCCAATTCTGAAAGCGATCCGCGAGACGGGCGCGATCAAGGCGCTCGCCCATATCACCGGCGGCGGCTTCCCGGAGAACATCCCGCGCGTGCTGCCGAAACACCTCGCCGCCGAGATCGACCTCGACGCGGTGAAGGCGCCGGCCGTGTTCTCGTGGCTCGCGAAGACCGGCGGCGTCGCGGCAACGGAAATGCTGCGCACCTTCAACTGCGGCGTCGGCATGATCGCCGTCGTGCCCGAAGACAAGGTCGAGGCGGTGTCCGCCGTGCTGACGCGCGAGGGCGAGAGCGTCTTCCGCCTCGGCCGCATGGTGGCGCGGAGCGAAGGCTATACCGGCACCGTCTACAAGGGCGCGCTCGCCCTATGAACGGCCCGCGCAAGCGCGTCGTCGCCTTCATCTCCGGCGGCGGCTCCAACATGCTGGCTCTGGCGAAGGCGGCCGCGGCACCCGATTTCCCCGCCGAGATCGTCGCGGTCTTCTCCGACAAGGCGGAGGCCGGCGGGCTCGAAAAGGCAGCAGCCCTCGGCATCCCGACCCGGGCCTTCCCGCGCAGGGATTTTTCCGGCAAGGAGGCGCACGAGGCGGCGATCCTTGCGGCCCTCGACGCCCACGCGCCGGATCTCATCTGCCTCGCCGGCTACATGCGGCTCCTCTCCGCCGCCTTCATCGCCCGCTACGAGGGCCGCATCCTCAACATCCACCCGGCGCTGCTCCCCCTCTTCCCGGGCCTCGACACGCACCAGCGCGCCATCGACGCCGGCATGCGGATCGCCGGCTGCACGGTGCATTTCGTGACGGAAGGCATGGACGAGGGCCCTTCGATCGTCCAGGCCGCCGTGCCGGTCCGGCCGGACGATACGGCCGGGACGCTCGCCGCGCGGGTGCTGACGGTCGAGCACAGGAGCTATCCGCTGGCGCTCCGGCTGGTGGCGGAAGGCCGCGTGCGCATGGAAGGCGGCAGGGCCGTCGCCGACGGTCCGCTGCCGTCCGTCGAGGGCGCCTGCCTCATCTCGCCGGCGGCGATCTGAGCCGCCGTTCCCGGAACCTCCACGCTGCCGGAACGTTGGTCTTCAAGATCAACGGGAGAAGCGCCATGCCCCATGCGCCAAAGACGGCCGGAGCGCCGGACATCAAGGACCAGGACGTCACCAACGAGACCACCGACGCCTCGCTGAAGGGCCGCGACGGCCGCAGGGAGGTCGAGCCGGACGACGTCATGTCGAAGCGGGCCGCGGCGGAAGAGCTGCGCCAGGCGGGACATGCCGGCGACAGCTTCATCGTCGCCTCCGACCTCGAGGACGACGACGAGCGCGATGCCGCGCCGGGCACCCGGGAGCAGCCCTGACGGCAGAGGCACCGCGCGTCCGAACGGACGCGCACCTACATCCTTGAATCGAAGCCACCTTTCCGCGCTCGGGCAATTCCGTCCAGGCGCGGAGTTCTAGGCTTTGGGCACGAATTCCGCGCGGTTCAGCATCAGCCATTGCAGCAGGATGATCGTCTTGGCGTCGAGGATGCCGCCGGAGGCGACGAGGGCGCAGGCCTCGTCGATCGGCATGACGACGATCTCGATGTCCTCCCCCTCGCCCTCCACGCCGCCGCCCTTGCCGGCCGGCCGGCCGGCGTCGACCGTGGCGACGAAGCAGCTCACCCGCTCGGTCACCGTGCCCGGGCTGACATAGGTGTCGAAGAGATGGCGCGCGCCGGAGACGGCATAGCCGGTCTCCTCCATCGCCTCGCGCTCCACCGTCGCCGCAGGGCTTTCGCCTTCGAGAAGGCCGGCCGGCACCTCCAGCAGGAAACCGTCTTCATGGCCGCCGAAGAAGGCGCCGGGACGGAACTGCCGCACCAGCACGACCGCCTGGCGCGCCGGGTCGACGAGAAGCACGGCGGCCGCGTGGCCGTGGTCGTGCACCTCGCGGTCGAGCCGCTCGGTGCGGCCGTCGGCGCGGGTCTGCTCCAGCACGATGGTGCGCAGGTGGATGAAGCGCTTCCAGACGGTGGTCTCGTCGGCGATGCGGATGGCGGAGGCGGTGTCGGCCGTCATGGAGGGTCCTTGGGCAGTCGGGGAAATCAGGCCTTTTGCAGCCAGACGCGGTTGTCGTGGAAGGCCGCGCCGCCATAGGGGGCGACCGGATCGGCGCCGGTGAGCACGTTGATGCCCTCGCCGTCGAGATGGGCGTCGTTCGGCCAGATGCCCTCGGCGATCAGCACGCCGGGCTTGGCGGCCTCGGTGACCTTCGCATGCAGGCGGATGTCGCCGCGATCGTTGCCGAGGCGCACGACGTCGCCCTCGCCGATGCCGTGTCGCGCCGCGTCTTGCGGATGGATCATCACCTCCGGCCGGCCTTCCCGCTCGCGCGAGCTCTTCATCTCGGTGAAGGAGGAGTTGAGGAAGGTGCGGGCGGGCGAGGTGGCGAGGCGGAAGGGATGCGCCTCGTCCGCTACCTCGATCACCGCCACGTAGTCCGGAAAGACCGGCAGCGCCTCGTGCGGGCCGAAGGCGCCGAGCGATTTCGGCGGCCGGTTCGGCGCCGGCGTCCCGGTCCAGTCCGGGCGGAAGCGGAACCTTCCGTCGGGGAAGTTGAAGCCCTTGAGGAAATGCGCCGTCTCGAAATCCGGCTGGCAGTCGATCCACCTCTCCTCTTTCAAGCCGTCGAAATCGAGGTCGTAGTGCGGCAGCATGCGGGTGATGTGCTCGCGCTCGCAAAGCCCGAAGCCCGGCCGGTCGGCGACGCCGAGGCGCTTCGCCAGCTCCTCGATGACGAAGAGATTGGTGCGCACGGTCGGCGGCGGCTCCACCAGCTTGGGGCCGAGCAGGATGTGGCTCTGGCCGCCGCCGCGATAGATGTCGTCGTGCTCGACGAACATCGTGGCGGGCAGCACGACGTCGGCGAGCCTGGCCGTATCGGTCATGAACTGCTCATGCACGGCGACGAAGAGATCGTCGCGCAGGAAGCCGCGCTTCACCAGCCGCTGCTCGGGCGCGACATTGGCCGGATTGGTGTTCTGGATCAGCATGGCGGTGACGGGGCCGCGATGGCGCAGCGCCACGGCGTCGCCCGTCAGGATCCTGCCGATCTGCGACTGGTCGAGCATGCGGATGTCCGGATCGGCGACGCCGATCAGCTCGCTCTTCCTCAGCCGGAAGATGTCGGAATTGCTGTGGAAGGCCCCGCCCCCCTCGTATTGCCAGGAGCCGAGCACGGTCGGCAGCGACAGCGCCGCATGCATCGACACCGCCCCGTTGCGCCCGCGGGTGAAGCCGTAGCCGAGGCGGAAGAAGGTGCGCTTCGTGCGGCCGACGAGTGCGGCGAAGGCCTCGATCTCCTCCACCGTCAAGCCCGTGATCTCCGCCGCCCAGACGGGGTCGCGGGTCGAAAGATGCGCCTCCAGCCCCGCCGGATCGTCGGCGTATCTCGCCATGTAGGCGCGGTCGGCATGGCCGTCGCGGAAGGCGACGTGCATGGCGGCGCAGGCGAGTGCCGCGTCGGTGCCAGGGCGCAGCTTCAGCGCCATGTCGGCCTGCTTCATCGTCGGATTGTCGTAGACGTCGACCACGACGATCGGCGCGCCGCGCTCCTTGCGGGCCTTCACCGCATGGGTCATCACGTTGACCTGGGTGGAGACCGGGTTGGTGCCCCAGATGACGATGCAGTCGGACGTCGCCATCTCGCGCGGGTCCGGGCCCCTCAGCGTGCCGGCGCCCATGGTGAAGCCGGTCCAGGCGGTGTTGGTGCAGATCGAGCCGAAGAAGCCGGAATAGCGCTTGGCATGGCGCAGGCGGTCGATCGAATCGCGCTGCACCAGCCCCATCGTGCCGGCGTAGTAATAGGGCCAGACGGCCTCGCTGCCATGCGCCTGCTCGGCCCTGACGAAGGCCTCCGCAACGGCGTCGAGCGCGGCCTCCCAGGAGATGTCGGCCCAGTCGCCACCGCCCTTCTCGCCCTTGCGGATCATCGGCTTCATCAGCCGGGCGGGATGGTAGAGGCGCTCGGCATAGCGCGAGACCTTGGCGCAGACGACGCCCGCCGTGTAGCTGTTGTCGGCGCTGCCCTTGACGCGGCCGATGCGGCCGTCGGCGCCGATCTCCACGTCCAGCGCGCAGGTGGAGGGACAGTCGTGCGGGCAGGCCGAATGGCCGATCCGGGCTTTTCCGAGATGGGGGGTCGCAACGTTCATGGCTTTTCTATAGGACAGGGCGGGAGCGACCAAAAGGCATATCTTTCCAAGACAGGCGCGGGAGCGGCATGAACTATCGCCATATCTATCACGCGGGCAATTTCGCCGACGTCCTGAAACATGCCGTGCTCGCCCGCCTCGTCACCTACATGCAGGGCAAGGACAAGGCCTTCCGCGTGCTCGACACCCATGCCGGCATCGGCCTCTACGACCTTGCGAGCGAGGAGGCGCAGAAGACCGGCGAATGGCGGGACGGCATCGGCCGCCTCCTCGAGGGCGACATGCCGCCGGACGTCGCCGAGATCCTTGCACCTTATCTCGAAGTCGTTCGCAAACTGAATCCGGACGGGGGGCTAAGCCGTTATCCCGGCTCGCCGAAACTCGCGCGCATGCTGTTCCGCCCGCAGGACCGGCTGTCGGCGATGGAGCTGCATCCCGACGACTACGAGACCCTGCACCGCCTCTTCGACGGCGACTTCCAGAGCCGGATCACGCGGCTCGACGGCTGGCTCGCGCTCGGCGGCCACCTGCCGCCGAAGGAGAAGCGCGGCATCGTGCTGGTCGACCCGCCCTTCGAGGTCGAGGGCGAGTACGAGCGGCTGGCCGAGGGGCTGGAGAAGGCCTGGCGGCGCTTTCCCGGCGGCGTCTACTGCCTGTGGTATCCGCTGAAGAAGGGCGCGCCGGTCGCAGCCTTCCACCAGGCGCTGAAGGAAAGCGGCATCCCGAAGATCCTCTGCGCCGAACTCTCGGTGAAGAGCGACCGCGAGCCGGGACTGGCGGGCTCCGGCCTCGTCGTCGTCAATCCGCCCTATACGCTGAAGGGCGAGCTCGACGTGCTGCTTCCCTTCCTCAGGGCGCGGCTGGCGCAGGACCGCTTCGCCTCGGCGCGCGCCTTCCGGATCGCCGGCGAGGCGAAGTCCTCTTGACCGGAACGGCAAGGCCGAAGCAATGTCGGGCGAACATCGGGAGACGACCATGAAGCCAATCCTTGCGGCGATCGCCGCGCTGCCGCTCGCCGGGTTCGCGGCGCCGGCGGCAGCGGGCGGCGCCTGCGGCGAGCCGGCCGTGCTGGAGACCATCGCGCGGGACTTCGCACGCCACGCGCCCGTCTACCAGGGCATCGATGCGACGATCGACGCGATCGACGGCATCCGCCTGACGCGCGCCGAGCCGCGCACGGCGGACATCTCGTCCGTCGAGCGGCACTATTGCCACGCCGACATCGCGCTCTCGGACGGCGGGCGGCACGATCTCTGGTACCTGGTGGAGCACGGCATGGGCTTCGCCGGCTACGGCCTGCATGTGGAATTCTGCGTCGCCGGCCTCGATCCCTGGCACGTCTACGGCGCCGCCTGCCGGTCCCTGCGCTGATCCATGCCGCGATTCCTGCCGTCCGCCGCAGCCGGGCTCGCCCTTCTCCTCGCCGCCTGCGGCGAGGAGCAGCCGGCCGGCGGCCATGCGGAGACCGCGCCGGCGCATGAAAGCCGGGCGGCGACACCGCTCGGCAAGGGCTTCGACTTCTACGTCCTGTCGCTCTCCTGGTCGCCGAGCTGGTGCGCGGAGAACGACGCGGGCGGCGGCGGCGAGCAGTGCCGCAAAGGCGGCGGATACGGCTTCATCGTGCACGGCCTGTGGCCGCAATACGAGCGCGGCTATCCGGAATTCTGCCCGACGCGCCAGCCGGACCGGGTGCCCGACGCGCTCGGCCGCACCGTCATGGACATCATCCCCTCGATGGGCCTGATCGGCCACCAGTGGCGCAAGCACGGAAGCTGTTCGGGCCTAGGCCAGAAGGACTATTTCTCCGTCGTGCGCGCCGCGCGCGAGCGCATCGCCATCCCGCCCGGGCTTGCCCGCATCCGCGCGACGGAGCGCATGAGCCCGGAGGCGGTCGAGCAGGCCTTCCTTACCGCCAATCCCGGCCTGGCGCGAAAGGGCGTCGCCGTCACCTGCGAGGACGGGCGCCTCGCCGAGGTCCGCATCTGCCTGACGAGCGACCTTGCCTTCCGCCCCTGCCCCGAGGTCGACCGCGCCGCCTGCCGGGCGAAGACCGTCGAACTGCCGCCGATCCGCTGAAACAGGACCACGCCCATGAAGATCTTCTCCTCCGACCTCTCGCCCTATTCCACCAAGGTCCGCATGGCCGCGCACTATGCCGGCCTTGCGGCGACGACCGTCTCCGTCGACACCAATGCCGATCCGGCCGAGCTCATCGCCGCCAATCCGCTCGGCAAGATCCCGGCCCTCCTCACCGACGAGGGCCTGGCGATCTACGACAGCCGCACGATCATGCACTATATCGACCGGCAGACGCGCGGCTCGCTCTACCCGCGCAACGCGGCCAGGCGCACGGAGGTGGAGATCCTCGAGGCGACCGCCGACGGCGTCTGCGACAGCCTGCTTGCCATCGTCTACGAGCGCCGCATGCGGCCGGAGGAGAAGGTGCACCAGCCGTGGATCGACCGGCAATGGGCGAAGGTGGAGCGCGCGCTCGACCATCTGGAGGCCAACATGCCGCGCCTCGGCCGGAAGCCGCATGCCGGCCATTTCGCGCTCGCCGCGATGCTGCGCTACATCGAGCTGCGCTTTGCCGGCAAGTGGCAGCGCGGCCGGCCGAAGCTGAAGCGCTTCCTCGCCCGCTTCGAGGCGGTGTTCCCCGACTACGCCCTGTTCAAGGGCTGACGGAAACGCGAAAGGCCGGGCTTTCGCCCGGCCTTTCCGTATTGCGCGACCGCAGGGATCAGAACTTCACGCCGAGGCCGACGCGGACGCTGTGGTCGTTGAGGCCCGAGCGGACGTTGCCGCTGTCGAGGTTGAAGTCCTTCTTGCCGTAGTCGCTGTAGCGGTACTCGACGCGCGCCGTGATGTTGTTGGTCACGAAGGCTTCCGCGCCGACGCCGGCCGTCCAGCCGTAGAGGGTGCGGTCGTCCTTGCTCGTGGCGTCCTCCATCTGGGCGTTCGAGGCGGCCACGCCGGCGGTGCCGTAGAGCAGGACCGGGTTCAGGTCGACGCCGACGCGGGCGCGGACCGAACCGTTGAGACCCTGCTGGGCCTCGCGCACGGCGTTGCGGGAATCGATGCCCGAATAGTTCAGGTCGCCTTCGCCGCCGTAGACGATCTGGCCGCTCTGCATGTTGTAGCCGCCGTAGACGCCGCCGCCGGCACCGTAGGCCTTGTTGCCGCTCTGGCGCTTGAAGACGCCCTTCTGCCAGCTCGCCGTACCGCCCGCATAGGCGCCGGCCCAGTTGCCGACGGCCGGCTCGGAATATTCGGCGGCCGGAGCCTGCGGAATGTCCATGACCGCATCGGCGGCCTGGGCAGCCTGGAAGGCGACGAGCGAAAGAGCCGAAGCCGCCAGCGTGGTGATGAGTGTACGCATGCCATTCTCCTTTACTAAACGATGCCCGCCGAGCGAGGTCGGCGAGGCATCGCCACTTGAATTCGTCCCGCCCGGTTGAGAGGAAATTGAATAAAGATTGAGGAATTGAAAGAGCGAAAATGTGAAATTATCGAGGCAGGCATGCGGCAGGAATTGGATGTGACTTTCCCGTAACAGGCGATTTGTTAACCATAAAATCAGAAAGTCTATTATTATTGAAAATACACATGGAAATACTTGAAAGTAACTTCCGACGTTAATTTTTCCGCAATCAATTGCCCGAGGGAGTTTAAGCCTGCGCGTTCTTGTCTATATCTTTTGCCGGTTGATCGAATGAATCGGCAGGACGGACTTTTCTTGAAGACGCATAAAAAAACCGCCCTCGTGACGGGCGGCGCGAGACGCATCGGCAGGGCCATCGTGGAAGACCTCGCCGCCCACGGCTTCGCTGTGGCGATCCACGCGAACCGATCGCTCGCCGAGGCCGAGGCGCTGGCGCGCGCGCTCGCGGAGCGCGGCCTTTTGGCGGCGGTCGTGCAGGGCGACCTTGCCGACGGGAAGGCGACGGCAGGGCTCGTCGAGAGCGCCCGCGCGGCGCTCGGCCCGATCGGCCTCCTCGTCAACAACGCCTCGCTGTTCAAGCCGGACACGGTGGAGGATTTTTCCGACGCGCTGTGGGAGCGGCATTTCGCCGTCCACGTCAAGGCGCCGTCGATCCTCGCCCGCGACTTCGCCCGCCAGCTTCCGGACGGCTGCGAGGGAGCGATCGTCAACATCATCGACCAGCGCGTCTGGAACCCGACGCCGCGCTACTATTCCTACACGCTGTCGAAGTCGGCGCTGTGGATGGCGACGCGGACGATGGCGCAGGCCTTCGCGCCGAGGATCCGCGTCAACGCCATCGGCCCGGGCCCGTCGCTGCCGAACGAGCGGCAGGACGATGCGGCCTTCCAGGCGCAGGTCGAGGGGCTTATCCTGAGGCGCGGGCCGCGACTCGACGAGTTCGGCCGCACCGTGCGCTTCCTGTTCGAGACGCCCTCGATCACCGGGCAGATGATCGCCCTCGACGGCGGCCAGCACCTCGCCTGGGAAACGCCGGACGTGGCGGAGATTGCGGAATGAACAGCCGGAAGGTGGAGGATGGCGGCATCCTCTACGACGAGAACGAAACGGACGACGAGGACGAGCTTGCCCCCGAAGGCCCGGCCGCCGGCACCGCCACGCCCGGCATCGACTGGAACGAGGGCGGCGACGTGCCGGAGGGCCTTTCCGGCGCGGCGCTGATCCAGGAGCTCGTCAAGCGCCTGCCGAACAGCCCCGGCGTCTACCGCATGTTCAACGCGGACGGCGACGTGCTCTATGTCGGCAAGGCGCGCAGCCTCAGGAAGCGCGTCACCAACTACGCCCAGGGCCGCGGCCATTCCAACCGCATCGCGCAGATGATCCGCCTGACGGCGAACATGGAATTCGTCACCACGCGGACCGAGACGGAGGCGCTGCTTCTCGAGGCGAACCTCATCAAGCGCCTGCGCCCGCGCTTCAACGTGCTGCTGCGCGACGACAAGTCCTTCCCCTATATCCTCGTCACCGGCGACAGCCGGGCGCCGGCGATCTTCAAGCACCGCGGCGCGCGGAGCCGCAAGGGCGACTATTTCGGCCCCTTCGCCTCGGCCGGCGCCGTCGGGCGCACGATCAACTCGCTGCAGCGCGCCTTCCTGCTGCGCACCTGCACCGACAGCGTGTTCGAGACGCGCACGCGCCCCTGCCTGCTCTACCAGATCAAGCGCTGTTCCGCCCCCTGCACCTACGAGATTTCCGACGCCGACTATGCCGAACTCGTGCAGGAGGCCAAGGATTTCCTCTCCGGCAAGAGCCAGAAGGTGAAGGCGGAGATGGCGGCGGCGATGAACGCGGCGGCCGAAGAGCTCGATTTCGAGCGCGCCGCCGTCTACCGCGACCGCCTCGCCGCCCTTTCCCACGTCCAGAGCCACCAGGGCATCAATCCCTCCGGCGTCGAGGAGGCGGACGTCTTCGCCATCCACCACGAGGGCGGCGTCTCCTGCATCCAGGTCTTCTTCTTCCGCACCGGGCAGAACTGGGGCAACCGCGCCTATTTCCCCAAGGCCGACCCGCAGCTTTCCGGCAGCGAGGTGCTGAACGCCTTCCTCGCCCAGTTCTACGACGACAAGCCCTGTCCCCGGCAGATCCTGCTCTCCGAGACGGTGGAGGAGATCGACCTGCTCAGCCGGGCGCTCACGGAGCGCTCCGGCCACCGGGTGTCGATCCAGGTGCCGCAGCGCGGCGAGAAGAAGGACCTCGTCGACCACGTGGCCGCCAACGCCCGCGAGGCGCACGGCCGCAAGCTCGCCGAGACGGCCTCGCAGTCGCGCCTGCTCGAGGGCTTCGCCGCGACCTTCAAGCTGCCCGCCGTGCCGCGCCGCATCGAGATCTACGACAACTCGCACATCATGGGCACCAACGCCGTCGGCGGCATGGTGGTGGCGGGGCCGGACGGCTTCGTGAAGGGGCAGTACCGCAAGTTCAACATCCGCTCGACCGAGATCACGCCGGGCGACGACTTCGGCATGATGAAGGAGGTGATGACGCGGCGCTTCTCCCGCCTCATCAAGGAGGAAGGCCTGCCGGACCGCGGCGCCGAGGCGGGTGCGGACGCCGCCGACCTCCCCTTCCCCGCCTGGCCGGACGTGATCCTGATCGACGGCGGCCAGGGACAGATGACGGCCGTCCGGGCGATCCTGGAGGAGCTCGGCATCACCGACCAGGTGGTGGCGATCGGCGTCGCCAAGGGCGCCGACCGCGAGGCCGGGCGCGAGCGCTTCTTCATGAAGGGCGTGCCGGACTTCTCGCTGCCGCCGCGCGACCCCGTGCTCTATTTCGTGCAGCGGCTGCGCGACGAGGCGCACCGCTTCGCCATCGGCTCGCACCGGGCGCGGCGCAAGAAGGAGCTGGTGAAGAACCCGCTCGACGAGATCGCCGGCATCGGCCCGACGCGCAAGCGCGCGCTGCTCCAGCATTTCGGCACCGCCAAGGCGGTCTCGCGCGCGGCGATGAGCGACCTGATGGCCGTGGAGGGCATTTCCGAGAGCGTCGCCCGCCTCGTCTACAACCACTTCCACGAGGATGCGGCGCTCTAGCCGGGCACAACCGCAAATTCGCCACGAAAGGACGGAAACAACGGTTGACGGCACGCCCGCAAAGCCCTCATCTAGCGGAAACACCGAGACCGAAGAATCCATGGCTTCCCCCGCGTACAACATTCCGAACCTCCTCACCTATGGCCGGATCCTCGCCGTGCCGCTGATCGTGCTGTGCTTCTTCGTGGAGGGTCGGCTGCAGTCCTCGGACTTCGCGCGCTGGTCGGCCTTCTGGCTGTTTGCGGCGGCGTCGATCACCGACTATCTCGACGGCTACCTCGCCCGCATCTGGAACCAGACCTCGAACATCGGCCGGATGCTCGACCCGATCGCCGACAAGCTGCTGGTCGCCTCGGTGCTGCTGCTGATGGCCGCCGACCGGACCATCGCCGGCTGGACGATCTGGGCGGCGATCATCATCCTGTGCCGGGAGATCCTCGTCTCGGGCCTGCGCGAATATCTCGCCGGCCTCAAGGTCTCCGTGCCGGTGACGCGCATCGCCAAGTGGAAGACGGCGATCCAGATGGTGGCGATCGCCCTGCTGCTCGTCGGCCCCGCGCTCGACGACATCCCGCCCGAGGCCGCCGACACGGGGCTCGCCACCGGCATCGGCATCGGCCTGCTGTGGATCGCCGCGCTCATCACCATGTATACCGGCTACGACTATTTCCGCGCCGGGCTCAAGCACATCGTGGACGAGTGAGATGGCGCGGCTCGTCTACTTCGCCTGGGTTCGCGAGCGCATCGGCAAGGGCGAGGAGGAGATCGCGCTTCCCGCCTCCGTGCGCACCGGCGCCGATCTGATCGCCCATCTGAAGACGCTCGGCGAGGAATATGCCCATGCGCTGGAGCACGGCGACGTGATCCGCATCGCGATCGACCAGGAGCATGTCGAGCACGACGAACCGATCGCGGGCGCGCGGGAGATCGCCCTCTTCCCGCCGATGACCGGGGGCTGAGGCCGTGATCACCGTGCGCGTCGGGCCGGAGGATTTCGACGTCGCCGCCGAGACCGCCCGCCTGACCGCTGGCCGCGCCGACATCGGCGCCGTCGTCGCCTTCACCGGGCTTTGCCGGAACGAGGACGGACGGCTCTCGGGCCTGGAGCTGGAGCACTATCCCGGCATGGCCGAGGCGGAGATCTACCGCATCTGCGGCGAGGCCGTCGCCCGCTTCTCGCTTACCGCCGTCACGGCGATCCACCGGGTCGGCCGGATCGCGCCCGGCGAGAACATCGTCCTCGTGCTTGCCGCCGCCCCCCACCGCCACGCCGCCTTCGACGGCGCCTCCTTCGTGATGGACTACCTCAAGACCTCCGCGCCCTTCTGGAAGAAGGAGCATTTTACCGACGGCTCCGCGGGCGGCTGGGTAGAGGCGAAGGACAGCGACGACCGGGCGCGGGACAAGTGGTCCTGAGGCCTCACGGCACCGGCCGCTCGCGGCGGAAGAGGACGAGCAGCAGGACGAGGCCGGAGAAGATGACGAGATCGCGCCAGAGGACGGCGCCGTAGGCGCTCCACAGCGTCTCGGCGAGCCCCATCGCCGCGCCGCCGAGTGCCGCGTGCGCCGGCCGCCCCGCCCCGCCGATGGCGGCGACGAACAGCACCTTGACGCCGAAGACCAGCCCCGCGCCGAAATCCATCGTGCCGTAATAGGCGGTGGCGAGGATGCCCGCGAGGCTCGCGACGAGCGCCGCGCCGGCATAGGCGGACAGGAACACGGCGGCGGCGTCGACGCCGCAGAGCTCCGCCGCCAGCCGGTCCTCCGACACGGCGCGCCAGCGCCGGCCCCAGGCGGAGCGCGACAGGAAAAGGTGGCCGGCGGCGACGATGCCGGCCATCGCCGCGGTGTTCAGCATCTGCAGCATCGTCAGCGCCACCGGGAAGGCAGGATCGTCCCACAGCACGATCGGCGCCTCGAGGAGCGGCGGCAGCCAGAAGCTCCTCGTGTCGGCGGCAAGCCGCGCCGTCTCCATCAGCACCAGCACCACACCGAGCGCCGCGACCACCACGGTGTTGCCCGAGGAGAAGGCGAGCGGCCGCATGACATGGCGGCCGACGACGAGGCCCGCGCCGACGCCGTAGACGAGGCCCGCCGCCGCGCCGAGCGCAAGGGCCGCCGGCAGCACCAGCCAGAAGCCGCTCCAGCCGATGACCGAGAAGAGCACGAAGACCTGCCCAGCGAAGGCGAAGAGCGCGCCATAGGCGATGTCGGCCCGCCGCGTCACCGCGAAGGCGACGGAATAGCCGAAGGCGAGCACCGCATAGAGCGCGGCGACCGGCGCGGCGTTGGCGATCTGCTGCAGGACATAGGCCATGGCGGATTTATAACTGGTAAAATCGCTTTTGCCAGTTAGAATATGCCATGACCTTCGCCTGGACCCCGCACCGTTTCTCCGGCGGCTCGCTCGCCCTCGACGTGGCGAACTCGGTCGTGCTGCGCGACGATCCCGCCCGGCGGATCGACCGCTTCGCCGACCCGGCGCTGATCGGCGCCTTCGCCGGAGGCGCGAACCGGCACGGGGCGGAGCGCGACCGCTTCGGCCGGCTGGAGCCGGTCGCGGCCGATGCGCGTGAAAACTTCCTGGCGCTGCGCGAGGCGATCGACCGGCATTTTCGCGCGCAAGCGCGCGGCGACGGATCGCCCGCGCTGCTCGCCGACCTGCTGGAACGCGTCGCCGAAACGCTGCGCCGCTCCGGCGACCGGCCGCAGGCGCTCGACACGGCGACGGCGCGCTCGGCGCTGTCGCTCGTCGCGTTGTCCGAACCGGACCGGTTGAAGATCTGCCCGAACTGCCGCTGGCTCTTCCTCGACCGCAGCCGCAACCGCTCGCGCGCCTGGTGCGACATGGCCGTCTGCGGCAACCGCGTGAAGGCGAGCCGCCACTACCGCCGCCGCAGGAAGGAGATCCGCCCGTGAAGCCCCTCGTCGTGATCCTCGCCCTCCTGCTCGCCGCCTGCCAGCGCGAGGGCGGCGACGAGCCGCTGGTGCTCTCCGGCAAGCTCTTCGTCTTCAACTACCGGCTCGCCTATGCGACCTATCTCGTCACGCTCGACCGGGCGCAGCCCGTTCCGGAGGGCTCGGTGGTGCGGGCGGAGTTCGAGAACCCGGCCGGCGGCGCGCCGCTGACGCTGGAGCGCCGGCTCTTCGCCCACCAGCAGCGCGTGGTGCTGGAAAGCCCGGACGTCACCTGCGTGAGGAAGGACAGGCCGTACAAGGTCTCGATCGCCGTCGTCGCGCCGGACGGCGGGACGCTGCAGCGGCTCGAAACGACGGTGACATCCAGCGCCGACCAGAGCGGCACGCTCCCCGCCAAGGCCCTCGTCGTCGGCCCGGCCTACGAGAAGAACCCGGAGGTCTTCAGGGACGGCAAGGCGCCGGCGACATTCGAGATGGCGGCCTGCGACCGTTGAGCGAATAATCGCGAGCGCCCATGCGTTCCGCCCGAAAGGGTCTTTTCGGGACGGATGCGACACATGAGGCCTCTCCTTCTCCTCGCCGCCATGACCTTGGCCGCCCTGCCGGCACGGGCGCAGGACTGCCCCGCCGAGCCCGCCATCCTGGCGCTCTCCGACATGGTCCTCGCCGAGCGCGCCGCGCTGCCGAGACTGAAGGCCAGGGGCGCGGGCGCGGAGGCGGCCTATCTGAAGATCCGCTACGGACGCCTTCCGGCCGACAGGGCGCTCGACCTCGCGCGCGGGCTTCGCGCGGATGGCGTGCGCGAGGCCGCCGACCTCGCCGGCGCGCTGGAGGCGACGCATGGCGGCCTCGACGCCGTCGCAGCCTCGACCGGCAACCTGGCCGAGATCGGCACGCTCGTCTCGACGCTCCGCGCCGTCCTGCTCTACGGCGACGGCGAGAAGCTGCTCGCGGCCCTGGCGGCGCTCCCGGCGGAACGGCGCGAGACGGCAAGCCCGCGCATCGTCGCGGCGGTAATCGACCGGCCGGACGCGGAGAAGGCGGCGCTCGCCGAAGCCGCCGGCCGCCACGGCCTGCCCCTGCTGCAGGCGGGCCTGATCGCCACGCAGGAGAGCGCGGACGCCTGGACGGCCTTCGCCGAGACCCACCCCGACAGGGATCGGCTGGCCGATCTCACGCGCCTATGGAGCTGGGCGCCGGCGCTCGTCGGGCGCCCCGCCCTTCCGGCGGTCGCGGCCGTCGAGCCGGACGTCGCCCTGTTGCGCGAGAGCCTCCACGCCGCCCAGATCGCCGCGGCGCGCCAGCCGGAGCGGGATTTCCTCATGACCTATGTGAACCAGACGGGCGACACGGCCGCCGCCGCGAAGGCGGGCGCGGCGCTTGCCGCCGCCATCGGCGACGGCACCGTCCGCAGCAGGGGCACGTTCGACGCCGCCTGGCTCGTCGTCTACCGGGCGCTTCACGGCGCGGTCGACAACGTCCCGGCGATGGACGGCACGCTGGACATCGTCACCTTCACGTCGGCCCGCTACCCGCAGGCGAGCGGCGGGATTTCCGTGCGCGCCGTCATCGACCGGCTCCTCGCGGTCGAGGCGCTTTCGCCCTATCTCAGGGGAGAGACCGGCACGCTGCCGGCCATGCCGGCGGAGCTCGGCGCGCCGTTCCGCGCCGAATGGCCGCTCTGGACGGAGGTCGCGCAAGCGCTGAAGGGCGCGCCGCTTGCCGCCTTCGCGAAGGACCCGGCCAGGGCGGCGGTGGCGGCGGAACTTCTCCATGCGGCCGGCGAAAGCGGCCGGCTTGCCGACCTCGTCCTTTCGGTCACCGACACCGAAACGAAGATCGCGCTCGCGACCGACTTCTCGATGCGGCTCGACCGCGGCTGCGCCTCCCATTTCCACCATCGCGGCGAGGCGGTGCTGCTCGCCGGCCAGCCGATCTTCAGGTTCGACCCTGCAAAAGTCATGACCTCCACCAGAGGTGGAGGTTTGAAACGCTGCGCTTGAACCGCTAGAAGCGGTTTTGTTATAAGTTAGTAGCTACGATTAAAGAGGTCGGCAAAGTCGGAAGCTTTGTCGGCCTTTTCCTGATTACGGATATAACGTCTGACGACCTGCTGATCA
>NZ_JANFDG010000049.1 GCF_024609765.1 Shinella pollutisoli | reverse complement strand
CTCGACCACGATGTAGAACTCGTCCAGTCCTCCACCGGAGGTGGAGGTTTACTTTGGTTACAATGAAGGAACCGGAACCTTGCGGCCCCGGTTCCCCGAAGACTTGCGATGGAAAATCCGTTCAGCCGACGATCTCGGTGCCGGAGAACCAGTAGGCGATCTCCTCGGCGGCCGTTTCCGGGGCGTCGGAGCCGTGGACGGAGTTCTCGCCGATGGAAAGCGCGTGGACCTTGCGGATGGTGCCCTCGGCGGCGTTGGCCGGGTTAGTGGCGCCCATGACCTCGCGGTTCTTCGTAATCGCGTTCTCGCCTTCCAGCACCTGCACGACGGTCGGGCCGGAGGACATGAACTCGACGAGCTCGCCGAAGAACGGACGGTCCTTGTGGACGGCGTAGAAGCCTTCGGCCTCGCGGCGGCTCATCCAGACGCGCTTGGAAGCAACGACGCGCAGGCCCGCGTCCTCGAGCATCTTGGTGATGGCGCCGGTGAGGTTGCGCTTCGTCGCGTCCGGCTTGATCATCGAAAAGGTGCGTTCAATCGCCATTTTCCCGTTTCCCTTGGTGTTCCGGTGAAAGTGGCGGTTCCTTACCCGCCAATGCCCGGCAAAACAAGGGGGACGCGCGCGTTTCAGGCCGGCGGCACGCTGCGCCCCGCTCCGCCGTGCAGATCGAGGCAGCGCTCGAACCAGGCGGCGACCGGATCGTCGGGGTCGAGCACCCGCGCCTTCGAGGTGGTGCGCAGCCATTGCAGCGCGCCGAAGACGATGTAGTCGGCGAAGAGCGGGCCGTCGCCGCCGACGAAGGGCTGGGTGCGGAGCATGTTGCGCAGCGGCCGGAGCTTCCTGGCGAAGTCCGCGATCTCCGCCGCTCCCGCCGCGGCGATCTCCTCCAGCGTCGCGCCGAGGCGCGCCTCGCGGCTCTTGCGGAAATAGGCGCGGTCGGCGGGCGTGAGCAGGTCGTGGATGTCGAGGATGGCGATGCGGGTGACGGCCATGTGCAGCGCCGACTGCGACCAGGCCTCGACGAAGCGGGCCGTCGCCCGGCCTCCCTCCCCGCCGAAGAGCGACGGCCGGTCGGGATAGGCCTCGTCGAGATAGACGGCGATGTCGAAGCTGTCGCGCACCAGCCTCTCGCCGTCGCGCAGCAGCGGCACCGTCGCCGTGGCGCCGTCCTCGACGGCGGGGATCTCGGTGAAGGCGAGCGGCACGGTCTCGTGGGCAAGCCCCTTGTGGGCGAGCGCCATCACCGTCTTCCAGACATGGGGCGAGAATTGCCGCGCCCGGTCCTCGCCGCAAAGCGCGTAAAGCCGTCTCGTCATCGCTGCCTCGTGCGGTTGTTGCCGGCCCATTGGAGCGCAAGGCGGGGCCTCGCACAAATCAGATAATTTCATCGGTCGCATTCATGCGGCGGATCGATGCCTTCGCTATAGTCGCGGCCCGAAGGAGACCGTCATGCTCGACCACTACCGGATGTTCGCCGCCTACAACGCCTGGGCCAACGGCCTGCTCTACGAGGCCGTCGGCCGGCTCGACGACGCCGACTACCGCCGCGACCTCGGCGCCTTCTTCGGCTCGCTCCACGGCACGCTCAATCACCTGCTTACCGCCGACCGCATCTGGATGCGGCGCTTCACCGGCGCGGGCGACGCGCCATACCGGCTCGACACCATCCTCCACGACGATTTCGCCGGGCTCGCCGCAGCCCGCGCGGCCGAGGACGCGCGCATCGCCGGCTGGATCGACACGCTCGACGAAGGGCGTCTCGCCACCGATTTCCGCTACAGCCCGATCAGCAAGCCGGAGCCTGCCGTCGTCCATGCGCTCGGCCCGGCGCTCTCCCATGTCTTCAACCACCAGACCCACCACCGCGGCCAGTGCCATGCCATGCTGACCATGGTGGGCGGCCCGAGCCTCTCGCTCGACCTCATCTATTTCCTGCGCACGGAGGGCACGCGCTGGCTCTGAGCCGCTGTATCCGCGGGAACAGGCACGGCCGCGGAGCGATGGGATAGTTCGGCCATCGGGGCCGGCCGCGAGCCGGCGGCCGCCCGGCCTGAAGAGGGAAGAACGATGGCAAGAACGACCGACGAATGGGCGGCGCTGCTCGGCAGCACGCTTTCCAAGATGGCGCGCGTCCACGGCACCGAGGCGCCGGACGCCTATCTGCCGGAGGAATGCTACCCGGTGATCGAGAAGACCTTCGAGGTGGCGCTGGCCGAGGCGCGGGCGGAGGGCTATGCCGCCGCCCTGCGCGAGCTCCAGCAGGGCCGCGCGGCCCGCGGCCGGGAGCCGGCGCGGACCTCGGTGTTCGGGCAGGTGATGCGGGCGATCCCGCTCGCCCGCCGGACGGCCTGATCAGGCGGCGACGCGGCCGTCCTCGCGCGACGGGCGGCCGGTGAAGCGGAAGCCGGCGAGCATCGCCTCCAGCGCCTTCGCCTCGTCGGCCAGCAGATCGGTGGCCGCGGCCGATTCGCCGACCATCGCCGCGTTCTCCTGCGTGGTGCGGTCGATGTCCGACAGCGCCTCGTTGATCTCGCCGAGGCCGCAGGCCTGCTCGCGCGCGCCGCGCACGATGCCGTCGACCTGGCCGGTGATGCCCTTCACCTCCTCGGCGATCGCGGTCAGCGCCTGCCCCGTCTCGCCGACGAGGCCGACGCCGGTGCGGATATGCTCGCCGGAGGCGCCGATGAGGGCGCGGATCTCCCGGGCCGAGGTGGCGGAGCGCTGCGCGAGCTCGCGCACCTCCTGCGCCACGACCGCGAAGCCCTTGCCGGCGTCGCCCGCACGCGCGGCCTCGACGCCGGCATTGAGCGCGAGCAGGTTGGTCTGGAAGGCGATCTCGTCGATGACGCCGACGATCTGGCCGATCTCGCCCGACGACGTCTCGATCCGGCTCATCGCGCCGACCGCGTCGGTGACGACGGAGCCGGAGCGCTCCGCGTTGCGGCGGGCGTGGTCGACCGACTGGCCGGCCTGCTCGGCGAGCGCGGTCGTCTGCTTCACGGTCGCCGTCACCTGGGCGAGCGAGGCGGCCGTCTCCTGCACGGAGGCCGCCTGGCGGTCGGTGCGCATCTGCAGCTCGCCGTTGGCCTGGCTGATCCGGCTTGCGCCCGAGCGTACCGAGCGGGCCGTCCGGCCGACCTTCAGCAGCACGTCCTCCAGCTTTTCCATCGAGCCGTTGAAGGAGACGCGCAGGCCGTCGAGCCGGCCCGCGAAGGCGCGGGCGATGCGATAGGCGAGGTTGCCGGAGGAGAGTTCGGCAAGCGCCCGCTCCAGCTCGTCGACGACGGTGCGGATCGCTTCCGCCTCCGCCTGCTTCTCGCGGTCGCGGGCGGTGCGCTCCTCCTCGGCCGCACGGTCGGCGGCACGCGCCCGCTCGGAGGCGGAGACGGCGTCGCGGTGGGCGTCGTTCGCCTGCGCCACCGCCTCGTCCGCCGCGGTGAAGGCGCGCACGACGGCATGGGTCAGCGCGATCAGCACGGCGCTCTGCAGCACCAGCACGACCGCGTGCAGCACGACGCGGTGGAAATGCGATTCGCCCGGGAAGACGGCGAGCGGCATGGCGAAATAGAGCACCAGGTGATGCGCGGCCACCAGCGCCGCGTAGCCGACGATGGCGCGCCAGTCGATCCACGCCGCGCAGATGGCGAGCGTGGCGAAGAAATACATGTGCATGTCGATCTGCAGCGCCGACCCCTCGAAGGAATAGACGAGCAGCGCGACCAGCGCCGCATGCGCCATGGAGACGACGACGCGCGTCGTCGGGCCGGTGCGCGATTGCAGCCAGCTCGCGCTCGCCGAGGCGGCGACGGCAAGGCCCGCCGCGAGCGCGAAGAGCGAGACGCCCTCCGGCCGCAGGACGCCGTGCAGCGCAAGCAGGGCGACATTGAGCCAGAGCAGGGCGAAGATGCCGACCGACGCCCTGGCGCGTAGATGATCGAGTGCGTTCATGACTGTTCCTTCTGCAGACATCCGGCTGCGAGAGCGTGGTTGACGACGAAGAGGGCGCCCTCCGCCATCAGGCGGCCGGCAAAGCCGTCGCCGTCCGAATAGGCGACGGCCACGGAGGAAAAGCGCGTGGCCGAGACGAAGGCGCCGCCCGCCCGGCCGATCAGCGCGTGCGTGGCGGCGGCATCGGAGCCGGGACGCGCCACGACCAGCACGAAGCGGCCCGACGGCCACGCCACGGCGAGCGTGAGCAGCACGAGGAAGAGCGCGAAATTGGCCGCGATCACGCAGCGGTTCATGGGCGGTCGCCGTCCGGACGGAAAAACGGGGGATGCCGGAAACGCGCCGGCCGATGCGGGGCTCACGGGCTCCGCCGGCTTCATGCCTCATCGACGGATGCCGGAAATCCGTTAGCGATCGCTTAAAATTCCGGTCGTGACCTGGCTATTGTCAAGTATCGGGCGGCATTTCCCTGACGAACGCAAAATTAACCGCGCAATCCGATAGTTACGCCGACATACGAAACCAGGGCGCGGCCGGCCCGCCGCCGCGCCGCAGACAACGGCGCTCCATGACCAGCAAAGCCACCCCCGCCGCCAAGGACACCCAGCCCGCCGTGCCGCCGATCATGGCGCGCATCGCCCACCTGATGGCGAGCCTCGGCATCTCCGGCCTGCCGCGCAACTACGAGCTGCTGTTCGAGGCGCTGAACGGCAATGCCGGCGTGGCGCGGGAGATCGCCGCGCTCGGCAAGGCGCCGGAGCAGTCGGCGCTCGATTCCGTGGCGCTGCGCCACGCGCTGCCGAGCCACAACGCGCTCGCCGCCGGCCAGGCGGCCGGCGAGGCGGTGCGGCTTCTCGGCGAGATCGCGCAGGCCTCGGACGCGAGCCGGCGCAGCCGCGCGGCGGCGGTGCAGGAGCTGGAGGAGATTTCCGCGCGCATGCAGCGCGACCCGGTGCTCGGCATTTCCGACTTCGCCGCCGACGCCGCACGCCTGCTCGCCCTCGTCAACGACATCCTCGGCGCCGACCGCTCGGCCACCTCGAAGATCGGCGAGCTCCAGAGCCGGCTCGACACGCTGCGCTCGGGCCTCTCGGTGAGCCGCGAGGCGCTGACGCACGACCCGGTGACGGGGCTCGCCAACCACGCCGCCCTGATCGGCCGGCTGAAGACCTTCTTCCACGAGGAGGCGGAAGGCACCGTCGCCGCCCTCCTCCTGCTGCGCGTCGACGCGCTGAGGGACTTCGCCGAGAGCCACCCGCCGGGTGCGGCCGAGAAGACGCTGAAGCGGCTCGCCGCGATCTTCCGGCAATCGGTCAAGAAGAACGACTACGTCGCCCGCACCGGGCCGGACCTGTTCTGCCTGCTGCTTTCCGACGTCAGCCGCGAGAACGTCATCCCCATCGCGCGCCGCATCGCCCAGCACGTCGCCGACAAGCCCTTCCCCTTCCAGGACCGCGAGCTGCCGGCCGGCTTCCTGACGCTGACGGCCGGTGTGGCGATGAGCGACACGGCCGACGCGCCGACGGCCTTCTACGAGCAGGCCGAGCAGGCGCTCGCCTATGCGACCGACAGCGGCATCGCGCTCAGGGTCTATTCGGCGGAGGTCGCCGCACGCGGCGGGCGCACCTACCGCGCCGCGGGCTCGGCGGCCTGAGGCGACAAAGACGCGGCGCAAAACCGCTTCTCATTCCGGCGGAACTTGCTCTATAGAGCCGGCATGATCACGATCTCCGGCCTCTCCGCCCGCGTCGCCGGGCGTCTCCTCATCGACAACGCCTCGCTCTTCCTGCCCGCCGGCACGAAGGCGGGCCTCGTCGGCCGCAACGGTACCGGCAAGTCGACGCTGTTCCGCGTCATCACCGGCGAGCTCGCGCCCGAGGCGGGCAGCATCTCGATCCCGCGGAACGCCCGCATCGGCCAGGTGGCGCAAGAGGCGCCGGGCACGGACGAGCCGCTGATCGACATCGTGCTTGCCGCCGACAGGGAGCGCGCGGCCCTCATCGCCGAGGCGGAGACGGCGAGCGACCCGCACCGCATCGCCGAGATCCAGACCCGGCTCGCCGACATCGGCGCCCATTCGGCCGAAGCCCGCGCGGCGAGCATCCTCGCCGGCCTCGGCTTCGACCACGAGGCGCAGAAGCGGCCGGCCAAGAGCTTCTCCGGCGGCTGGCGCATGCGCGTGGCGCTCGCCGCCGTGCTGTTCTCCGAGCCCGACCTGCTTCTGCTCGACGAGCCGACCAACTATCTCGACCTCGAGGGCACGCTGTGGCTGGAGGACTACGTGCGGCGCTATCCGCACAGCGTCATCGTCATCAGCCACGACCGCGACCTGCTCAACACCGCCGTCAACGCCATCGTCCATCTCGACCAGCAGAAGCTCACCTTCTACCGCGGCTCCTACGACCAGTTCGAGCGCCAGAAGGCCGAGGCCGACGAGCTGCAGATGAAGGCGAGAGCCAAGAACGAAGCCGCGCGAAAACATCTGCAAAGCTTCGTCGACCGCTTCCGCGCCAAGGCCAGCAAGGCGCGCCAGGCGCAGAGCCGCATCAAGGCGCTGGAGCGCATGGGCACCGTCGCCGCCGTGGTCGAGAGCGAGGTGCAGCCGATCACCTTCCCCGAGCCCGAGAAGCAGCCCGCCTCGCCCATCGTCGCGATCGAGGGCGGCGTGGTCGGCTACGTGCCGGGCAGGCCGGTGCTCAGGCAGATCAACCTGCGTATCGACAACGACGACCGCATCGCGCTGCTCGGCTCGAACGGCAACGGCAAGTCGACCTTCGCCAAGTTCATCGCCGGACGGCTGGAGGCGGAGGCGGGCAACGTCAAGCGCGCGCCGGGACTGAAGATCGGCTTCTTCGCCCAGCACCAGCTCGACGACCTGATCCCCGAGCAGTCGGCGGTGGAGCATGTGCGCCGGCTGATGCCGGACGCGCCGGAGGCCAGGGTGCGCGCCCGCGTGGCGCAGATGGGCCTTGCCACCGAGAAGATGGCGACGGCGGCGAAGGACCTTTCCGGCGGCGAGAAGGCGCGCCTGCTGATGGGCCTTGCCGCCTTCGACGCGCCGAACCTCCTGATCCTCGACGAGCCGACCAACCATCTCGACATCGACAGCCGCCGCGCACTGATCGAGGCGCTCAACGACTACGAGGGCGCCGTCATCCTGATCTCGCACGACCGCCACCTGATCGAGGCGACGGTCGACCGGCTCTGGCTCGTCGCCGACGGCACGGTAAAGACCTTCGAGGGCGACATCGAGGATTATCGCGGCCTGATCGTGCAGTCCGGCAAGGGCAAGGACGAGAAGGACAAGGCCGCCAACGGCGAGGCGGCGAGCAAGGCCGGGCAGCGCAAGGCGAGCGCCGACCGCCGCGCCCAGCTCGCGCCGCTCAGGAAAAAGATCAACGAAATCGAATCCCTGACGGCGAAACTGCACAAGCAGATTCAGCTCCTTGATGCGGAACTTGCAGACCCCGCGCTCTACGAGAGGGATCCGGCGAAGGCGGCCGAGAAGGCGAAGCTGCGCGCGGCGGCCGCCGGCAGGCTCGCCGGGGCCGAGGAGGAGTGGCTGACGCTTTCGGCCGAATACGAGGAGGCGATGGCCGGCTGATTGCGGCCGGCCGCGGAGCCCCCACGCGGATAAACGCCCAAAAAACAGGCAGATAGCGCTCCCTCTCGCCTGCGACGAAAGTCGTAGGGAAGCGTTTCCGTGCGTCCGCGTCAGCCGCTTGAAACGCTCAACCCGACATGTTTAGCTTCCTTGCGATAACACAAGAGCGGAAGGGCCGCTCGCCACCGGGAGGAAACTATGGATCGTCGTTCGTTCATGAAGAAGGCCGGAGCCGCAGGTCTGGGAGGCGCTGCAGCCAGCGTCCTCGCGGCGCCGGCCATCGCCCAGACCAATCCCAAGATCACCTGGCGCCTGACCTCGTCGTTCCCGAAGGGCCTCGACACGATCTACGGCGGCGCCGACACCTTCTCCAAGTACCTCTCCGAGGCGACCGACGGCAATTTCCAGATCCAGCCCTTCGCCGCCGGCGAGCTGGTGCCGGGCCTGCAGGCCGCAGACGCGGTCTCGGCCGGCACGGTCGAGGCCTGCCACACGGTCGCCTACTACTACTGGGGCAAGGACCCGACCTGGGCGCTGCCGTCGGCCGTGCCCTTCGCGCTCAACGCGCGCGGCATGAACGCCTGGCACTATCACGGCGGCGGCATCGACCTCGCCAACGCGTTCTTCGGCCAGCACAACATCGTCGCCTTCCCGGGCGGCAACACCGGCGTGCAGATGGGCGGCTGGTTCCGCAAGGAGATCAAGACCGTCGCCGACCTCTCGGGCCTCAAATTCCGCATCGGCGGCTTCGCCGGCGCCATCGTCTCCAAGCTCGGCGTCATCCCGCAGCAGATCGCCGGCGGCGAGATCTACCAGGCGCTGGAGAAGGGCACGATCGACGCGGCCGAATGGGTCGGCCCCTACGACGACGAGAAGCTCGGCTTCCAGAAGGTCGCGCCCTACTACTACTATCCCGGCTTCTGGGAAGGCGGCCCGACGGTGCACCTGATGTTCAACAAGGCGAAGTTCGAGGAGCTGCCGGCGAACTACAAGTCGCTGGTGCGCACCGCCGCCCAGGCGACCGACGCCAACATGCTGCAGAAATACGACTACGTGAACCCGATGGCGATCAAGAAGCTGGTCGCCGCCGGCGCGCAGCTCCGCCCCTTCAGCCCGGAGATCCTCAACGCCTGCTTCGACGCGGCGCAGGAGACCTATGCCGAGCTCGTGAGCAGCAACGAGAACTTCAAGACGATCTGGGAGTCCATCATCGCCTTCCGCAAGGAGCATTTCCTCTGGCAGCAGGTGGCGGAATTCACCAACGACACCTTCATGATGCAGCTCCAGCGCGCCGGCAAGCTCGGCTGAGCTTGTCGTCGGACGGCGGGATCGAAGATCCCGCCGTTTTCGTTTCTTCCGGAGGAAAGGCTCCGGCACCGGACAATCCGTTCAGCGAAAACGGAGGGAGGGGAAACTTGGCTCTGGCTTTGCGCATCACCGGCGTCATCGACGAGATCAGCCGGCGGGTCGGGATCATCGCGATCTGGCTCGTGCTGTTCTCGTCGATGACGGCCGCCTTCAACGCGGTCTTCCGCTATTCGACCGATTCGATCCTCTGGCTGGAGCGCAATGTCGGCGGCGTCGGCCTCTTCGAAGCGATCCTCACGCTCTACCGCAACAATTCCAACACGCTGTCGGAAGCGCAGTGGTACATGTTCGCCGGCATGGTCATGCTGGGCGGCGCCTGGACGCTGAAGGTCAACGAGCACGTGCGCGTCGACCTGTTCTACGGCTGGGTGAGCGAGCGCACCCGCACCTGGATCGACCTGCTCGGCGGCATCTTCTTCCTGCTGCCGATCTGCCTCCTGATGATCTATTTCACCTGGCCCTGGTTCGTCGACAGCTGGATCACCAACGAAGGCTCGAACAATGCCGGCGGCCTGCCGCGCTGGCCGGCCAAGCTGATGGTCCCGCTCGGCTTCGCGCTGGTGGCGTTGCAGGGGGCGGCCGAGATCGTCAAGTGCATCCTCGTGCTCACCCACGGCTACATCCGCGAGTTCGCCTACGAGAAGCCGCTGCAATGACCGATTTCATCGTCCATTACATCGCCCCCATGATGTTCGTGGGGCTGATCTTCTTCATGGTCATCGGCTATCCGGCGGCCTTCTCGCTCGCCGCCGTCGGCCTGTTCTTCGGCTTCGTGGCGATCGAGCTCGGGCTGATCGCGCCGGACTTCCTCGGCAACCTCACCTACCAGCTCTTCTCGGTCCTCTCCAACGACCTCCTGCTCGCCATCCCCTTCTTCACCTTCATGGGCGTGATCCTGGAGCGGTGCGGGCTGGCGGAGGACCTGCTCGACGGCTTCGGCCAGCTCTTCGGCGGCGTGCGCGGCGGGCTTTCCTATGCCGTCATCCTCGTCGGCGCGGTGCTCGGCGCCATCACCGGCACGGTCGCCGCCTCCGTCATCGCCATGGGCCTCATCTCGCTGCCGGTGATGACCCGCTACGGCTACAACATCCGCCACGCGACCGGCGTGATCGCCGCGTCGGGCACCATCACCCAGCTCATTCCGCCCTCGCTGGTGCTGATCGTGCTCGCCGACCAGCTGCAGCGCTCGCCGGGCGACATGTATATCGGCGCGACCGGCGCCAGCATCGTGCAGGTGCTGCTGTTCATGGGCTGGGTCTTCGTCCTCAGCATCGTCAAGCCCCACTACGTCCCTGCCCTGCCGCCGGAGGCGCGCACGCTGCGCGGCTGGCCGCTCTACCGGAAATGCATCCGCGGCATGGTGCCGTCGCTGGCGCTGATCTTCGTCGTGCTCGGCACCATCTTCATGGGGCTCGCCACGCCGACGGAGGCCGGCGCCATGGGCGTCGTCGGCGCCATGCTGCTCGCCTGGATGAACGGCCGGCTCACCTGGAAGCTCACCTACCAGGGCATGGACATGACGATGCGGCTCACCGCCATGGTCGTCTTCATCCTGCTCGGGGCGCGCGTCTTCAGCCTGGTCTTCCAGGGGGTCGGCGGCAGCCACTGGATCGAGGGCATGCTGACCTCGCTGCCGGGCGGGGTCGTCGGCTTCCTGATCTTCGTCAACATCTTCATCTTCGTCATCGCCTTCTTCCTCGATTTCTTCGAGATCGCCTTCATCATCGTGCCGCTGATCGCGCCCGCCGCGCAGGCGCTCGGCATCGACCTGATCTGGCTCGGGGTGATGATCTGCGCCAACATGCAGACGAGCTTCATGCACCCGCCCTTCGGCTTCGCGCTGTTCTATCTCCGCGGCATCGCGCCGAAGACGGTGAAGACGCGCGACATCTACATGGGCGCCATCCCCTGGCTGGTGCTGCAGCTGATCCTCGTCGGCCTGCTGATCGCCTTCCCGGAGATGGTGACGTTCTTCCTCGACAAGGACATCGTCCGCGACCTCGACAGCATCCAGATCCTGGTGCCCGGCGCCGACGGCAGCAACGGGCTCGAAGGCGCGCCGAGCTTCGGCTTCGAGCAGCCGCCGCAGTTCGGGGAATAGCCGCCCCTCGCCTGCCCGCCACATGACGTCGCCGCTTGCCAGCGGCGGCGTTTGTGCTAGAGGAAAGCAATTATCATACAAATGAGGGGCGGAGACATGTCACCGATCAATCTCGCAATCGTCGGCGTCGGCAAGATCGTGCGCGACCAGCACCTGCCGGCGGTCGCCGCCAATCCCGACTACCGGCTGATCGCCGCGGCGAGCCGCAACGGCACCGTCGACGGCATCGACAATTTCAGGTCGATCGAGGAGATGCTCTCCGCCGTGCCGGCGATCGACGCCGTGTCGCTGTGCATGCCGCCGCAATACCGCTACGCGGCGGCGGAGAAGGCGCTCGCCGCGGGCAAGCACGTCTTCCTCGAGAAGCCGCCGGGGGCGACGCTCTCGGAGGTCGCCGACCTGGAGGCGCTCGCCGCCGAAAAGGGGCTCACCCTCTTCGCAAGCTGGCATTCCCGCTATGCTCCTGCCGTCGAGGCGGCGAAAACCCTCCTCTCCGGCACGACGATCCGCGCGATGCGGGTGATCTGGAAGGAGGACGTGCGCCACTGGCATCCGAACCAGGAATGGATCTGGCAGGCGGGCGGCCTCGGCGTGTTCGATCCCGGCATCAACGCGCTCTCCATCGTCACCCACATCCTGCCGCGCCCGGTCTTCATCACCGCCGCGACGCTGGAGTTCCCGGAGAACCGCGACGCCCCCATCGCCGCCGCGATCACCTTCACCGACGCGAGAGGCCTCGACCTCGCCGCCGATTTCGACTGGCGCCAGACCGGCAAGCAGAGCTGGGACATCGTCGCCGAGACGGACGCCGGCGAAATGGTGCTGTCCGAGGGCGGCGCGAAGCTCTCCGTCGACGGCAGGCTCGTGCACGCGGCGCCGGAGCGCGAATACCCGGCGCTCTACGAGCGCTTCGCCGCCCTCGTAAAGGCCGGCCGCTCCGACGTCGACCTCGCGCCGCTGCGCCACGTCGCCGACGCCTTCATGCTGGGCCGGCGGAAGTTCGTCGAGGCGTTTCACGATTGAGATGTCCGACAATGAATGGAAATCGTCCAATCGGTCCCTATATGTTGCAGCTACGTCCCATCAGGTCCGCACAATGGAAAGCGCGATACAAACAGCCGTTGCCATCAATCGCGAATGTGTTTCTATGGGACCTATTGAAAGGACACCGGCATGAATGAACCACTTAAAGCTCTCATCGAGGCTGCCCGCAAAGCTCCGCGGACGAAGAGTGAGCTGGAAGTTCAGCGCCGCAGCTTCGCCTATGGCAATACGCATTTCGAAAACGACAGGATAACCCGCGAGATGGTGAACCGGATCGCCGACGAGATGCCGTTTTCCGAAGATCTGGACCTCGGGGTGAACCGCGCCGATGAGTGAAGAGCGTCGCCACAGCGTGGCGAATGAGGCGAATCTGATCCAGGACGAACAGCTTCGAGCGGAAGCGGAAGCCAGGAACGGCCTTCACCAGTTCGACCGTGCCTGCAGCATGATTGTCGACGCGATCGAGAAGGGCGAAAGCTGGAACCTCCGCCCTTCCGCCATCCTCACTCTCCATCGTGCGGCCCTCGACGGAATCAGCGGCTACGCGGGTAATTACCGGCCATCGGGCGTTGCCATCTCGGGCAGCAAGCACAAGCCGGTCGACGCCCATCTCGTGCCCGAACTCATCGAAGACCTCTGCGACTACGTAAACGGGCACTGGAAGGACAAGACCGCCGTTCACCTGGCGTCGTATGTCATGTGGCGGCTCAATTGGATCCATCCGTTCAGCGATGGAAACGGACGCACGTCGCGCATGGTCTCCTATCTGGTCCTGTCGGTCAGGCTGGGAATGCTGCTACCGGGCCGGGATACGATACCCGACCAAATCGTCGACAACCGGCATCCGTATTTTGATGCCCTCGAAGACGCCGACCGTGCCTTGGCGGACGGTAAGATCGACCTGACCAAGATGGAAGAACTGATCGAAAGCATGCTTGCCAAGCAGCTTATGGGCGTAATGGAATCGGCCACCGGCAAGCATTTCGGCCCTTCACAGCAGCCGGAGTAAAAACGGCTACCCTGGCCGTTCCCGTCGTGCTCTACGCCTTCTTCGCCCAGCGCCCGTCGGAATTCTGCTGCCAGTAGGTGAGCTGGTGGCCCTCGGCCTTCAGGCGCTTCCAATGTTCGCGGGCCGTCTCCACCTCTGCCTGGTCGTAGCCGTCGAAGAGGAAGATCACGCGCTCGTAGGCGTCGAGCGGCGGGGGGGCGGCGCCGGCGACGAGGAAGCGGACGGCCGCGGCGTTCGGATTGTCCGGCGCGGTCGTGAGAAGGATCGGCTGGTCTTGCGGGAAATCCTGCTCGTCGGTGCCGTGCGGCAGAAAACTGTCGTCGCGGTAGGTCCACAGATGCGCGTCGAGCGCGTCGCGCTTCTCCGCGCTTCCCGCCTGCACGACGACGCGCCAGCCACGCTCGAGGCTCTTGTCGAGGAGCGGCGGCAGCGCGTCCTCCAGCTTCGATTCGGTCAGGTGGTAGAACAGGACCTCGCTCACCGTCCGCTCAATTCTCGTAATGGGCGCGCACCAGCTCGTCGAGCAGGCGAACGCCGAAGCCGGAGGCCCAGGACTGGTTGATCTCGTCGTTCGGCGAGCCCATCGCCGTGCCGGCGATGTCGAGATGGGCCCAGGGCGTGTCCTTGACGAAGCGCTGCAGGAACTGCGCGGCGGTGATCGAGCCGGCATGGCGGCTGCCGGTGTTCTTCATGTCGGCGAACTTGCTGTCGATCATCTTGTCGTATTCGCGCCCGAGCGGCATGCGCCAGAGGCGCTCGCTGGTGGCGAGCCCCGCCGCCGTCAGCCTTGCTGCGAGCGTGTCGTCGTTGGAGAACAGGCCGGCGTGATGGCTGCCGAGCGCCACCATGATCGCCCCCGTCAGCGTCGCGAGGTTGACCATGAACTGCGGCTTGAAGGTCTCGTTGCAGTACCAGAGCGCGTCGCAGAGCACGAGGCGGCCCTCGGCGTCGGTGTTGATGATCTCGATCGTCTGGCCCGACATGGACCTGACGATGTCGCCCGGGCGCTGCGCGTTGCCGTCCGGCATGTTCTCGACGAGGCCGAGGATGCCGACGACGTTCGCCTTCGCCTTGCGGGCGGCGAGCGTGTGCATTAGGCCGATGACGGCGGCGGCCCCGCCCATGTCGCCCTTCATGTCCTCCATGCCGGCGGCCGGCTTGATCGAGATGCCGCCCGTATCGAAGACGACGCCCTTGCCGACGAAGGCGAGCGGCCGGTCCTTCTCCTTGCCGCCCTTCCACTGCATGACGGCGAGCCGCGGCGGCCGGGCCGACCCCTGCGCGACGCCGAGCAGCGCGGCCATGCCGAGCCGCTTCATCTCGCGCTCGGTGAGGATGTCCACCTCGACGCCGAGCTTTTCCAGCGCCTTGGCCTTCTGGGCGAATTCGACCGGGCCAAGCACGTTCGGCGGCTCGTTGACGAGGTCGCGGGCAAGCGTCACGCCGGCGGCGACGGCGTCCGAGACCTCGTTCGCCTTCTTCGCCGCGGCGGCGAGCGCGGTGACGAGCGTGACCTTCACGGCCTTGCCGCTCCGGCCCTCCTCGTCCTCGCCCTTCTTCGTCTTGTAGGCGTCGAAGCGGTAGGCGCCGAGGCGGAGGCCGAGGGCGAAGTCGGCGGCGTTCCTCGCCGTCACGGTCACGCCGGGCGCGTCGAGGAAGACGACGACCTTCTCCGCGCCGCCGATCTTGCCGGCGGCCGCGCCGCCCGCCTTCAGCCAGTCGTGCGCCGTCAGCCTGTCGGCCTCCCCGAGGCCGATGACGACGAGGCGGTCGACGCCCGCGCCGTGCGGCGCCAGCACGTCGAGGCTCTTCAGCGCCTTGCCGGTGAACTTCGCGACCGACGCCGCGCGCGCGACGACGCCCTGCGGATCGATCTCGCCGATCCCGGCCGCGGCTGCGCCCGCCGCCTGGAGGAGAATCGCGAGGCCGCCCGTGGGGCGCGCCGTCTTCGCGAAACCGATATCGAAACTGGAACTCATGATCTTCTCCGTCCTGGGGCCTGCCGGCAGGCCCGATTCCTCGTCGGTTTCGCACCGCTTGGCAAGATGCAGCACCTTGTTTACAGAACGTCAACCATGCTTGTTCGCCATAAATTTTCCATGTCCATGGACCCTACCGGCTATGGCGACAGGCTGAGGAAAGTTTATATGTCCATGGCAAGGGCGGCGGACGCCGCGGCGGGGAATCGCCGCAACCCGCCGGAAAAGCGGACCGGAAGATGAAGCTGATCGAGCGCTATATCCTCAGGCGGGCGACGACGATGTTCGTCGCGACGCTCGCGCCGCTGCTCGGCATCGTCTGGGTGACGCAGGCGCTCGGCAACATCAACCTCGTCACCGACAGCGGCCAGTCGACCATCGCCTTCGTGAAGCTCGCCACCCTGATCCTGCCCTCGGTCATCCCGATCATTCTGCCCTTCGCGCTGGTGATCGGCGTCGCGCAGACGCTCACGGTGATGAACGCCGATTCGGAGCTGACGGTGCTCAATTCGGCCGGAAGCTCGCGCGTGACGATCATCCGCCCGGTGATGATGCTCGCCGTGGCGATGAGCTTCGTCTCCTTCGCCGTCGACAATTTCGTCGAGCCCTACTCGCGCATGGCCGTGCGCAAGATGATCGCCACGGCGCATGCCGACATGCTCTCTTCCGTCGTGCAGGAGAACACCTTCCGCAAGATCGCCGACGGGCTCTACGTGCAGGTGGCCGAGCGGCGCGGCGGCGGCGTGCTCGCCGGCCTCTTCGTCGCCGACACGCGCGATCCGCGCTTCGAGCTCGTCTACTACGCCCGCGAGGGCGCCGTCGACGAGGTGAGCTCGGCGCTGGTGATGAAGGACGGCGAGGTGCACCGCAAGGTGCCGGACGGCAACGTCTCGATCATCAAGTTCGATTCCTACGCCTTCGACCTCGCCGACCTCACCCAGAGCGCCGGCACCGCCAACATCCGCGCGAAGGACCGCGACCTGCCCTTCCTGCTCGATCCCGATCCGGACGACCCGCAGTACAGGAAGAACCCGCTCGCCTTCACCGCCGAGTTGCACCGCCGCTTCACCGAATGGCTGTTTCCCGCCGTCTTCGGCCTCGTCGCGCTCGTCGTCAGCGCCGATGCGCGCTCCCACCGCGAGGCGCGGGTGCATCCCATGGTCACGGCGCTCGTCACCGCGCTCTTCGTGCGCTGGGCGAGCTTCTACGCCGGCAACGGGGCGGAGGATTCCGTCCTGTTCGTCCCGGTCATGTACCTCATCCCGCTGGCGACGGCGGCGCTCGCCATCCGCTATCTCGGCCGCAACAAGAGCCTCGACATCCCCGTCACGCTCGGCGACCGGCTGACGGAGCTGCGCAACCGCCTCCTGTCGCGGCTTTTCGGGACCGGCCCCGCCCCGTCCTCCGGCGGAGGCGACCGTCCATGATCCCCACGCTCGGCTTCTATTTCTTCCGTCGCTACGTGGTGACGACGTTCTGGTTCCTGATCGGCATCTTCTCGCTGATCTTCATCATCGACTTCTCAGAGATGGCGAACCGGGCGGGGGCGCTGCCCGGCTACACGACCACGGGCGGCCTCATCGCCACCGCGCTGCGCATCCCGATGATCCTGATCCAGACGGTGCCGTTCGTCGCGCTCTTCGCCGGCATGGCGACGCTGATCGCGCTGAACCGGCGCTACGAGCTGGTGGTGACGCGGGCCGCCGGCATCTCCGTCTGGCAGTTCCTTCGCCCCTTCGTCGTCGGCGCCCTGCTGCTGGGGCTGCTGACGATCCTCGCCATCAACCCGATCGCCGCCTGGGGCAGCCGCAAGGCGCTGGAGCTGGAATCGACCTGGGGCTCGACCAGCGCCGCGCGCGCGGAGAACGCCATCCCCTGGCTGCGGCAGATCTACAAGGGCGACCAGGCGATCATCGGCGCCAAGGCCGTGCTCGACGACGGCACCCGCCTCGTCCACGTCTCCGTCATCCACTTCGACGACGACGGCCGCATCAGCCTGCGCCAGGACGCCGATTCGGCGACTTTGGAAGATGGTTACTGGCTGCTTAAGAACGTTCAGGAGACGCGCAACGGCGAGTTGCCGCGCCGTCTCGAAGAGGTACAGCTCGGTACCAATCTGAAACAGGAATTCGTTCAGGAAAGCCTGGAAAAGCCTGAATCCATTCCCTTTTTCAGCCTCGGCCGGAAGATCGAGGCCGCGCGCTCCTTCGGCTTCCCGACGGATGCGCTGGAAACGCAGTTCCATTCGATGCTGTCGATGCCGCTGCTTCTGGTTGCGATGACCCTGATCGCCGCCTGCGTGTCGCTCAAGTTCAGCCGGTTTAATCAATCGCGCTCGGTGATTCTGGGTGGAATCCTTTCAGGCTTCATGCTTTATGTCGTGACCGTGCTTGTGAAAGCATTCGGAAGCAGCGGTGTTGTTCCTCCGTTCGTTGCGGCCTGGCTGCCAGTGGTCGTCGCAATGTCCCTCGGCGCGACGATTCTGCTGCATCAGGAGGATGGTTAGTGGCGGCAGGCGACCGCAACGCGAATCGGTGGCTGAAGTCCGCCCTGCTTGCAGGTGCGGCCTTGTGCGCCGTCGTGGTCGCCGTTCCCCTTCCCGCGCTCGCCCAGGCGCCGCGCCTGGAGGCGATGGAGCCGGACATCCCGGCCGACGCCAAGCTGCTGCTCGCCGCCAACGAGCTCGTCTACAACAACGACACCGAGAAGGTGATCGCCCGCGGCGCGGTGCAGATCAACTACGGCGGCTATCAGCTCGTCGCCCGCGAGGTCGAGTACGACCAGCCGACCGGCCGGCTGACGGCGCGCGGCGAGATCGAGCTCATCGAGCCGACCGGCAACCGCGTCTATGCCGAGGAACTGAACCTTTCCGACGACTTCGCCAACGGCTTCGTCAATGCGCTGAGGATCGAGACGACGGACCTGACCAAGCTTGCCGCCACCAGCGGCGAGCGGGTCAACGGCGAGGAGATGATCCTCAACCACGCCGTCTACACGGCCTGTACGCCCTGTGCCACCAATCCGGAGCACCGTTCGCTCTGGCAGATCAAGGCCGAGCGCGTCGTGCAGAACGGCCGCACCCACACGGTCAGGCTCGAGCGCGCCCGCTTCGAGATGTTCGGCAAGCCGATCGCCTACATTCCCGTGCTGGAGCTTCCCGACCATACGGTGAAGCGCAAGAGCGGCTTCCTGTTCCCGCAGTTCAGCTACGCGCAGAAGCTCGGCCTCGGCGTCAGCACGCCCTACTACTTCGCCATCGCGCCGGACATGGACGCGACGGTCAGCCCCATGGTCTATACCCGCCAGGGCTTCCTGCTGGAGACGGAGTTCCGCAAGCGCTTCCACAACGGCCTCGTCACGCTGCGCGCGGCCGGCATCAACCAGATGCACCCCTCCTCCTTCACCGCCGGCACGAGCGACCGGCTGGAGGAGTGGCGCGGCATGGTCGCCTCCGAGGGCAAGTTCACGATCAATCCCCGCTGGGCCTTCGGCTGGGACGTGATGCTGCAGAGCGACAACAACTTCTCGCGCACCTACGACCTCTCGGGCCTCGACGACCGCATCCACACCAACCAGGGCTACCTGACCGGGCTCGGCCGCCGCAACAGCTTCGACCTGCGCGCCTTCTACTTCGACGTCCAGGACGCCGACCCGACCGACACGCTGGAGCGCCAGCAGGCCATCGCCCAGACGCTCGACCACCAGTACATCGTGCCGCAGCCGGTGTTCGGCGGCGAGCTCAGCGTCACCACCAACGTCACGAACGTCGAGCGCGACCTCGGCGACACCTACACGCTCGGCGGCAGCACGCGCTTCCGCGGGCTCGAAGGCGGCACGACGCGGCTGACGAGCGAGATCGAATGGAAGCGGCAGGTCGTCGTGCCGGGCGGCCTGGTGCTGACGCCGATGCTGGCGGCGCGCGGCGACCTGCACCGCCTGCAGATGGCCAATCCCGGCGCGGGCTACGCCGGCACCTACGAGGCCGACGATCGGGCCACGCGCTCGATGCTGACGGCGGGCCTCGAGGCGCGCTACCCGATCCTCGGCACGACCGAGCACAGCACCCACCTCTTCGAGCCGATCGGCCAGATCTACGCCCGGCCGAGCGAGCGGCTCGCGGGCGGCCTGCCGAACGAGGACGCGCAGAGCTTCGTCTTCGACGCGACGTCGCTGTTCGAGCGCGACAAGTTCTCCGGCTTCGACCGCATCGAGGGCGGCACGCGCGCGAATGTCGGGCTGCGCTACACCGGCACCTTCGACAACGGGCTGAAGCTGCGCAGCGTCGTCGGCCAGTCCTTCCACATCGCCGGCCTCAATTCCTTCGCCACGCCCGACCTCGTCAACGCCGGCGCGAATTCGGGGCTGGAGAACGACGTTTCCGACTATGTCGGCATGGCGGGCGTCGACCTGCCGAACGGGCTGTCGATCGCCACCAGCGCGCGGCTCGACAAGGACGACCTGTCGCTGCGCCGCAGCGACACGGCGCTGCGCTTCGACGGCGCGCGCTTCGAATCCGAGCTGATCTACACCCGCATCGCCGCCCAGCCGCGCTACGGCCTGCCGACCCCGCAGGACGAGATCCAGACGGCGGCCGCCTACAAGTTCCGCGACTACTGGTCGGTCTTCGGCTCGCTCACCTACGACATCAACCGCCACAGCATCTCGCGCAACGGCATCGGCGTCTCCTACGACGACCGCGACACGGTGCTGTCGGTCGTCTACGAGGAGACGCGCGACAAGTCCGGCACCACCGCCAACGACTGGTCGATCGGCGCGCGCCTCACCTTCCGCACGCTCGGCGACATCCGCATCGGCGACACGACGCTCAACGGCTTCGAATAGGCGCCGGCGCGCGCCCACGCTCTTGTCATCCTTTGGCCGCATGTATTATGCACATCGGGACTATGCCCGCCGACGACGCGCAGGGCGCAGGGTATGGAAAGGGACTGGCATGATGGGCAGGAAATCTCTGGTGCGCGCCATGGCCTTCGCCGCCGCAATGGCCGCTTGCGTGGCCGTCGTCGTTCCGGCGGGCAGCGTTCAGGCGGCGAGCACTGTCGTGGCGGTCGTCAACAACACGCCGATCACCTCCGGCGACGTCGCGCGCCGCGCCGCCTTCCTCCGGCTGCAGCGCACGAAGGGCAACGTCAACGCCATCGCCCGCGAGCAGCTGATCGACGACGTGCTGAAGCGGGCGGAAATCCTGCGCGCGAAGATGTCGGTCAGCAGCAGCGACGTGGACGCCGCCTATGCGCGCTTCGCCGCCTCCAACAAGCTGACGGGCAAGCAGCTCGAGCAGATCCTCGACCGCGCCGGCGTCGGCGTCGAGCACTTCAAGCAGTTCATCGCCGTGCAGATGAGCTGGCCGCGCGTGGTCAACGCCCGCTACGGCGGCGGCCAGGGCGGCAAGACCTTCATGGAGCGCGTGAAGGAGAACGGCGGCCAGAAGCCGGTCACCACGGAGTATTTCCTCAAGCAGATCATCTTCGTCGTGCCGGAGAAGCGCCGCAACGCCATCCTCGGCAAGCGCAAGCAGGAGGCCGAGGCCTCGCGCGCCAAATTCCCCGGCTGCGACGCCGCCAAGTCCTTCGCCGCGACGATGCTCGACGTCTCCGTGCGCGACCTCGGCCGCGTGCTGGCGCCGGAAATGCCCGACGAGTGGAAGCCGCTCGTCGAGAAGGCGAACGGGACCACCACCGGCACCCGCGTCACCGAGCGCGGCGTCGAGTACCTCGCCATCTGCAACAAGCGCGAGGTCAACGACGACTATGCCGGCGAGCTGGTGTTCCGCGCCGAGGAGGCGAGCAAGAGCACGAGCAGCGCCAGCGAGGAGAACAGCAAGAAGTATATCGCCGAGCTGCGCAAGAAGGCGACGATCATCTCGCACTGACCCCGGCGCCTGCCGGCGGCGGGCGCCCCACTTCCGGCAGGACCTTCATGACGACGACGCACATCCCCCCGCTGGCGCTCACCATGGGCGACCCGGCGGGGATCGGCCCCGACATCACGCTTTCGCTGTGGGCCGCCCGCCGGACGCTCGACCTGCCCGCCTTCCTCTTCATCGGCGATCCCGACGCGCTTTCCGCCCGCGCCCGCCGCCTCGGCCTCGACGTGCCGCTCGCCGAAGCCGACCCGGAGACGGCGGCCGGCCTCTTTGCCGACGCGCTTCCGGTGCTCGCCGTCCGCTGCGCCGTGCCGCCCGTCGCCGGCGCGCCGGATTCGCGCAATGCCGATGCCGTCACCGGGGCGATCGAGACGGCGGTGGCGCTGACGCTTGCCTGGCGCACCGCCGCGGTCGTCACCAACCCGATCGCCAAGGCGGTGCTCTATGCCGCCGGCTTCGGCTTTCCCGGCCATACGGAATTCCTCGCCGACCTCGCCGAGAAGGCGACCGGCCGGCCGGCCCTGCCCGTCATGCTGCTCGCCGGCCCCGAGCTCCGCAGCGTGCCGGTGACGATCCACATCCCGCTGAAGGACGTGCCGGCGGCGCTGACGGAGGACCTGATCGTCGAGACGGCCGGCGTCACCGCGCGCGACCTGCGGGAGCGCTTCGGCATCGCCCGCCCGCGCCTTGCCGTCGCCGGCCTCAACCCGCATGCCGGCGAAGGCGGGTCGATCGGCCTGGAGGACGAGGCCGTCGTGCGGCCCGCGGTCGAGCGCCTGCAGGCGGCGGGCATCGACGCCGTCGGGCCGCTGCCCGCCGACACGATGTTCCACGACGCGGCGCGCGCGACCTACGACGTGGCGATCTGCATGTATCACGACCAGGCGCTGATCCCCGCCAAGGCGCTCGGCTTCGACACCTCGGTCAACGCCACGCTCGGCCTGCCCTTCATCCGCACCTCGCCGGACCACGGCACCGCCTTCGCGCTCGCCGGCAAGGGCGTCGCCAAGCCCGACAGCCTGCTGGCGGCCCTCCGGCTCGCCGCCGAGCTCGCCGGACACGCCCGCGCGAAAGAGGCAGCCTAATGGTTTTGTCAAGCTGCATGTTTGAAGTTTGGGCTGAAGGGGGTTCTTGTCTG
>NZ_JANFDG010000048.1 GCF_024609765.1 Shinella pollutisoli | reverse complement strand
CAGACAAGAACCCCCTTCAGCCCAAACTTCAAACATGCAGCTTGACAAAACCATTAGGCTGCCTCTTTCGCCAGCTTCGCGAGCTGCGTCATCACCTGTGCCGCGCCAGTCAGCCGCTTCTCCGGCGTCGGGTAATCCCGGGCGAGGAACAGGCTCTGGTCGGGCCGGATCTTGGCGAGCGTTCCCTGCTTGGCGATATAGCCGACCAGTGCGGCCGGGTTCGGGAATTCCCTGTTGCGGAACTGCACGACGACGCCCTTCGGCCCGGCGTCGAGCTTCTCCACGTTCGCCACCCGGCAGAGCGACTTGATGTAGACGATCTTCAGGAGGTGCTGCACCTCCAGCGGCAGCGGGCCGAAGCGGTCGATCAGCTCGGCGCCGAAGGCGTCGATGTCGGCAAGCTCGGTGATCTCGCCGAGGCGGCGATAGAGGCCGAGGCGCAGGTGCAGGTCCGGCACGTAGTCGTCCGGGATCATCACCGGCGTGCCGACGGAGATCTGCGGCGACCAGCCCGAATCGACGATCTCCTCGTCGCCCTTGATCTCGGCGACCGCCTCTTCCAGCATCTGCTGGTAGAGCTCGAAGCCCACTTCCTTGATGTGGCCGGACTGCTCCTCGCCGAGCAGGTTGCCGGCGCCGCGGATGTCGAGGTCGTGGCTGGCGAGCTGGAAGCCGGCGCCGAGCGTGTCGAGCGACTGCAGCACCTTCAGCCGCCGTTCGGCCGTGCCCGTCAGCGTGCGGTTGACCGGCAGCGTCATCAGCGCGAAGGCGCGCACCTTCGAGCGCCCGACGCGGCCGCGCAACTGGTAGAGCTGCGCCAGGCCGAACATATCGGCGCGGTGGACGATCATCGTGTTCGCCGTCGGCACGTCGAGGCCGGATTCGACGATGGTGGTCGAGAGCAGCACGTCGTAGCGACCCTCGTAGAAGGCGTTCATGATGTCCTCGAGCTCGGTCGCCGGCATCTGCCCGTGGGCGATGGCGACCTTCAGCTCCGGCACGTCCTGGCGCAGGAAATCGTGGATCTCGGAAAGGTCGCTGACGCGCGGACAGACGTAGAAACTCTGGCCGCCGCGATAGTGCTCGCGCATCAGCGTCTCGCGGATCACCAGCGGGTCGAAGGGCGAGATGAAGGTGCGCACCGCCATGCGATCGACCGGCGGCGTGGTGATCAGCGACAGCTCGCGCACGCCCGTCATGGCGAGCTGCAGCGTGCGCGGGATCGGCGTCGCCGAGAGTGTGAGCACATGCACGTCGGTCTTCAGCTCCTTCAGCCGCTCCTTGTGCTTGACGCCGAAATGCTGCTCCTCGTCGATGATCAGCAGGCCGAGATTGGCGAACTTGATCGAGCTTCCGAGCAGCGCGTGCGTGCCGACGACGATGTCGGTCTTGCCCTCGGCGAGCTCCTTCTTCGTCAGCGCCAGTTCCTTCGCGCCGACGAGGCGGGAGGCCTGCTGGATGCGGATCGGCAGGCCGCGGAACCGGTCGGCGAAGGTCTTGTAGTGCTGGCGGGAAAGCAGCGTCGTCGGCACGACGACGGCCACCTGCACGCCGTTCATCGCGGCGATGAAGGCGGCGCGCAGCGCCACCTCCGTCTTGCCGAAGCCGACGTCGCCGCAGACGAGCCGGTCCATCGGCCGGCCGGCGGCGAGGTCCTCGCGCACCGCCTCGATGGCGTTCGCCTGGTCGTCCGTCTCGTCATAGGGGAAGCGGGCGGCGAACTCGTCATAGACGCCCTCGGTCGCCGTCAGCACCGGCGCGTGGCGCACGAGGCGCGCGGCAGCGACCTGGATGAGCCCGCCCGCCATCTCCAGCAGGCGCTTCTTCAGCTTGGCCTTGCGCGCCTGCCAGGCGACGCCGCCGAGCTTGTCGAGGATCGCGTCCGTCCCCTCGCCGCCGTAGCGCGAGAGGAGGTCGATGTTCTCCACCGGCAAGAACAGTTTTGCGTCGTCGGCATAGCGCAATTCGAGGCAGGCATGCGGCGCGCCCGCCGCCTCAATGGTGCGCAAGCCCACGAAACGGCCGATGCCGTGCTCGGCATGGACGACGATCGAGCCCTCGTCGAGGCCGGCGACCTCGGTGATGAAATCGGCGGCGCGCTTGCGGCGCTTGGCGCGGCGCACCATGCGGTCGCCGAGCACGTCCTGCTCGCCGATGACGACGAGATCGCCCGTCTCGAAGCCGCTTTCGAGGCTGAGCACCGCGGCACCCGCCTCGCCGGACTTCAGCTTGCGCAAGGCCGAGAGATCGGCGACCGGCACGACATTGCCGAGCCCGTGCTCGGCAAAGACCTGCAGCAGCCGGTCGAGCGAGCCCTCCGACCAGCCGGTGATCAGCACCTTCGCGCCGGAAGCCCGCCTGTCGGCGATGTGCTTGACGGCCTGGTCGAAGACGTTGACGCGCTCGGCCTCCTCGCTGCCGGCAGAGCGCGCCCAGCGCTGGCCGGCGCGCGCCTCGACGGTCACGACATGGCGCGCCTCGCCCTCGTGCTCGTTGAAGGGCGAAAGCCGAATCGCGGCGCGTTCGTCGAGATCGCGCGAGAAGCGCTCGGCGTCGAGATAGAGCTGGCCCGGCGGCACCGGCTTGTAGGGCGTGGCCTGCGCCACCTGTCCCTTGCCGGGCGTCGCCGAGGCCACACGGGCGTCGTAGTAGTCGCGCACAAGCTTCGAGCGCTCGGCGGCGGCCTCCCGTACGGTATGGTCGGTGACGATACGGAAGCCGGCAAGATAATCGAAGGCCGTTTCCAGCCCGTCGTAGAACAGCGGCAGCCAGTGCTCCATGCCGGCATAGCGGCGCCCCTCGGAGACGGCCTGGTAGAGCGCGTCGTCGCGGGTCGCCGCGCCGAACAGCGCGAGATACTGCGTGCGGAAGCGCGAGATCGTCTCCGGCGTCAGCGTCACCTCGCTCATCGGGTTGAGGTCGAGCGAGCGGGCCTGGCCGGTGGTGCGCTGGCTTGCCGGATCGAAGGCGCGGATGCTCTCCAGCGTGTCGCCGAAGAAATCGAGCCTGAGCGGCTCGGCGCTGCCGGGCACGAAGACGTCGAGGATGCCGCCGCGCACGGCGAACTCGCCGACCTCGCGCACCGTCGCGACGCGATCGAAGCCGTTGCGCTCCAGCCTCGCGGCGATGTCGTCCATGCGGACCTGGTTGCCGGGGCGGGCGGAGAAGGCAAGGCTTTCGAGGACGGCGCGCGGCGCCGTCTTCTGCAGCATGGCGTTGACGGTGACGAGGACGATCGCCGGATGCGGCTTCTTGGCGTGCGCGATCAGCGCCGAGAGCGCGGAGAGCCGGCGCGCGGAGACTTCCGCGCTCGGCGAGACGCGGTCATAGGGAAGGCAGTCCCAGCCGGGCAGCGTCAGCACCGGTATGTCGGGGGCGGCAAAGCCCAGCATCTGCTCCAGATCGGCCATGCGCTGGCCGTCGGACAGCACATAGGCGACGGGGCCGGTCCTGCGGGCGAATTCGGCCAGGACCAGCGGCTCCAGCCCGGAGGGCACGGCGCCGATGGTGAGCGGCATGCCGGCGGCGGCGATCGTCTCGGCGGAAAAACCCGGGATCATGCGTCGGAACCGGAAAGGGGCGAGAAATCGGGGCGATAGGCGGCGATGCGCGGGAAGAGGCCGTCGCGATAGGCCTCCGGCACGGGCGCCTCGCCCGTCACCCATTTGATGAGGTCGGCGTCCTCCTCCGCCATGATGCGCTCCAGCGCGTCGAGCTCGGCGTCGCTCAGCAAGGCGATCTCCGCGTCGGCGAAGGCGCCGAGCACCAGGTCCATCTCGCGGATGCCGCGGTGCCAGCAGCGGAACAGGATGCGCTTGCGGCGCGGGTCGATCCCGGCGCTCGAACGTGTCGTTCCCGTCATGATCGCTTGCCTCGCCTTTTTCTGCATCGCCTGTCGGGCGCTTCTATAAACCGGTGAAGACGGCTTGTCAGCCTTGCCAAAGCCGTCATCTTTGGTGATTTTGCCCCGGATGCGCCCTGCCCTTCTCGATCCGCTCTTCGCGCCCCTCTCCTCGCTCCCCGGCATCGGGCCGCGGCTCGGCGAACTGTTCGCGCGCCTGCTCGGCCAGGAGAGCCTGGAGGACTGCCGCGTCGTCGACCTCCTCTTCCATGTCCCGCACGGCATCGTCGACCGTCGCCGGCAGCCGGGCATCGCCAACGCGCCGGCCGGCACGATCGTCACCATCACCGGCCGCGTCGACCGCCACCAGCCGCCGCCGACCGCCCGCTCGAACGTGCCCTACCGCGTCTTCCTGCACGACGAGACGGGGGAACTGGCGCTCACCTTCTTCCACGTCAAGGGCAACTGGCTGGAAAAGGCGCTGCCCGTCGACGAGACGGTGGTGGTGAGCGGCAAGGTCGACTGGTTCAACGGCCGCGCCTCGATGGTCCATCCCGACTACATGGTGCCGCTTGCCGAGGCGGAGACCCTGCCGCTGGTCGAGCCGGTGCACGGGCTCACCGCCGGGCTTTCGGCCAAGGTGCTGCGCAAAGCCGTCGAGGCGGCGGTGGCGCGCGTGCCGGACCTGCCGGAATGGATCGATCCGGCGCTCGCCGAACGGCAAGGCTTTCCGCCCGCCGCCGACGCCTTGCGCCGCCTGCACGACCCGCGTGACGAGACCGACCTCGACCCGCAGGCCCCGGCGCGGCGCAGGCTCGCCTATGACGAGTTCCTCGCCGGGCAGATTTCTCTCGCGCTGGTCAGGCAGAAGCTGCGCAAGGTCACCGGCCGGCCGGTGCAGGCGACGGGCCTCATGAGCCGTCCGGTGATCGACGCCCTGCCCTTCTCGCTCACCAACAGCCAGAACGCGGCGATCGCCGATATCTTGCAGGACATGGCCGGCGAGCAGCGCATGCTGCGGCTGCTGCAGGGCGATGTCGGCGCCGGCAAGACGGCCGTCGCGCTGATGGCGATGCTCGCCGCCGTCGAATCGGGCGGGCAGGCCGTGCTGATGGCACCGACGGAAATCCTCGCCCGCCAGCATTTCGCCACGCTCTCACGCATGGCGGCCCCGGCGGGTGTTGCCATCGACGTGCTCACCGGCCGCACCAAGGGTCGCGAGCGCGACGCGATCCTCGACCGCATCGCCTCCGGCGAGACCCAGATCGTCATCGGCACGCACGCGCTGTTCCAGGACAACGTCGCCTACAGGGACCTCGTGCTCGCCGTCGTCGACGAGCAGCACCGCTTCGGCGTGCACCAGCGCCTGCGGCTGACGGCGAAGGGCATCTCCCCGCACATGCTGGTGATGACGGCGACGCCGATCCCGCGCACGCTGGTGCTCGCCGCCTTCGGCGACATGGACGTCTCCAAGCTCACGGAAAAACCCGCCGGCCGCAAGCCGATCCAGACCGTCGTCGTGCCGCAGGAGCGTACGGGGGAAATCGTCGACCGGCTGCGCGCGGCGCTCGCCGAGGGCAGGAAGGCCTACTGGATCTGCCCGCTGGTCGAGGAGACGGAGGAAAGCGACCTCATGTCCGTCGAGGAGCGGCATGCGACGCTGAAGAGCGTTTTCGGCGATGCGGCGGGCCTCGTGCACGGGCGCATGAGCGGGGCGGAGAAGGACGCCGCCATGCTCGCCTTCAAGACCGGCGAGACGCGGCTCCTGGTGGCGACGACCGTGGTCGAGGTCGGCGTCGACGTGCCGGACGCCTCGATCATGGTGATCGAGCATGCCGAGCGCTTCGGGCTCGCCCAGCTCCACCAGCTGCGCGGCCGGGTCGGGCGCGGCGCGGAGGCGTCGAGCTGCATCCTCATCTACAAGGGGCCGCTCGGCGAGACAGGGCGGGCGCGGCTCTCCATCCTGCGCGAGAGCGAGGACGGCTTCCGCATCGCCGAGGAGGACCTGAAATTGCGCGGCGAGGGCGAGCTCCTCGGCACGCGGCAATCGGGCACGCCGGGCTTCCTCGTCGCGAGCCTGGAGGCGCACGGCGACCTCCTCGAGACCGCCCGCAAGGACGCGGCCTATATCCTGGAGCGCGACCCGGACCTGATGGGCGAACGCGGCCAGGCCATCCGCACGCTCCTCTACCTCTACCGCCGCGACGAGGCGATCCGCTTCCTGCGCGCCGGATAGCGCATCGACGCAAGCCGCCCGTTTGCCGGACGTGCCTTGAACCGTTACGAAATCGTGATTTCGTCAATTCCCGCAGAAGGCGCATAGTACCAAGGCATACGCGAACCTTGGAGAAATGCCATGAAGACAGTTCTCGCAATCGCAGCAGTGCTCAGTCTGTCCGCGTCGGCCGCCTTTGCGGATTGCGCCTGGCACGACAAGACCTCCGCGGAAGCGGACATCGACCGCACCATCACCACGGCCAGCGTGAAGACGACGCCCAAGCAGGCCCGCCTTCCCGCCGCCACGACGGGCGACGAGCTCATTCTGAAGGAGGAGCAGGAGGCTCCGGTTTCGGAATAGGCTCAGCGGACGACGGCGAAGAGGCGGCGCCCCGGGCGCGCCTTCTGGCCGCGCGCTTGTCCGCCAGCGTATGGACGGTTTCCTCCGGCGGCGTGACGAGGCCGACGGAGATGATGAGCTTCGCCGCGTCCTCGGCGCTCATGTCGAGCGGCACGATTTTTTCGCGCGGCACGTAGACCAGGAAGCCCGCCGTTGGGAACGGCGTCGGCGGCAGGAAGCAGGCGACCATGTCCCTGCCCATCGCCCGGAACTTCACGGCGATCTCGCCGCGCGCGTCCGTCGCGACGAAGACGATCGACCAGAGGCCGGCGCTCGGATACTCGATCATCGCCGCCTTGGTGAAGGACGTGCCCTTGTCCTTCAGCACCGTCTCGAAGATCTGCTTCAGGCTCTTGTGCACCGTGCGCACCAGCGGCGTGCGGTTGAACAGCGAGTCGCCGAATTCGACGATCGAGCGGCCGATGAGGTTCTTGCCGAGGAAGCCGACGAGCGTGATCAGCACGATCGCCGTCAGCAGGCCGAAGCCCGGAATCGCGAACTGCAGGTAGCTTTCCGGGTTGTAGCGCTCGGGAATATAGGGCTTCACCCAGCTGTCGGCCCAGTGGATGAAGGTCCAGGTCAGCCAGATGGTGATGGCGACCGGCGCGCAGATGACCAGGCCGGTCAGGAAATTGTTGCGCAGCCGCGTCGCAAGCGACTGCCTCGGGGCGATTTCGATCGTCATGGCTATCCAGATACCCTGCTTCCCACGCATTTCCGAACGCAAGACCGCTTCGCACCTTTGCTGGAAATGCTCCGGCGAGCGTGGGAGGGCGCTCAGCCGTAGAAGGCGGGATGATAGGAAACGGTTCCCTCGCCGTAAACCGGTGAAAACGCCACATACAGGAAATAGGCGGGCGGCACGCCTTCGAGCCGGAGCGCCGGGCCGGCGGCAAAGCCGAAGCGGCCGTACCAGGCGGGATCGCCGAGCAGCACGCAGCCGGCGGCTCCCCTCGCCCGCAGATGGGCCAGGCCCGCCCGGACGAGCGCGCTGCCGATGCCCCTGCCCCGATGCGCGGGCGAAACCGCGATCGGCCCGAGCCCGTACCAGCCGGCGCGGCCGTCCGAGACGGTGACCGGCGAGAAGGCGACGTGGCCCGCGACCGCGCCGTCGATCTCGGCGACGAGCGAAAGCGCCAGCGCGCCCGCCGCCCTGAGCCGGTCGACGATCAGGTGCTCCGTGCCGTCGGCATGCGGCGCCGAGCGGAAGGCTTCTTCCGTCAGCGCGCGGATGGCGTCGATGTCGGCCGGAATCTCGTGGCGCAGCAGGGTCATCCGGCGGCGGTCGGGCATCGTCGCGCCATACCCCCTCTGTCCGCAAGCAACACCGTCATTCGACCGTGACCGACTTGGCGAGGTTGCGCGGCTGGTCGACGTCCGTGCCCATGAACACGGCGGTGTGATAGGCGAGGAGCTGGATCGGCAGCGAATAGATCATCGGCGCGATGATCTCGTCGACGTTCGGCAGCACGATCGTCGCCATGGTCGAGAGCTTCGAGGCCGCCGCGCCCTTCTCGTCGGTGATGAGGATGATGCGGCCGCCGCGGGCGGCCACCTCCTGCATGTTCGACACGGTCTTCTCGTAGAAGCGGTCGTGCGGCGCGATGACGATCACCGGCATGTTCTCGTCGATGAGCGCGATCGGCCCGTGCTTGAGCTCGCCCGCCGCATAGCCCTCGGCATGGATGTAGGAGATCTCCTTGAGCTTCAGCGCGCCTTCCATGGCGAGCGGATAGCTGGTGCCGCGGCCGAGATAGAGCACGTCCTTGCACTTCGACAGCTCGCGCGACAGCTGCTCGATCGCCGGCTGGATCGTGTTGAGGACGCCGGCCATCACGCGCGGCATCTCGGCGAGATGGCGCACGAGATGCTTCTCCTCGGCCTCGGTGAGCGTGCCGCGCGCCCGGCCCGCGCCGATCGAAAGCGCCGCCAGCACGGCGAGCTGGCAGGTGAAGGCCTTGGTCGAGGCGACGCCGATCTCCGGGCCGGCGAGGATCGGGAAGACGGCGTCGGACTCGCGGGCGATGGTCGATTCGCGCGCATTCACGACGGCGCCGATCTTCAATCCGTGCTCCTTGCAGTAGCGCAGCGAGGCGAGCGTGTCGGCCGTCTCGCCGGACTGCGAGATGAAGAGCGCCGCCGAGGCCGGGTTGAGCGGGATCTCGCGGTAGCGGAACTCCGAGGCGACGTCGATCTCGACCGGCAGGCGCGCATAGCGCTCGAACCAGTATTTTCCGACGAGGCCGGCGAGATAGGCCGTGCCGCAGGCGGAGATCGCCAGGCTCGGCACGGCGGCAAAGTCGATGCCTCCCGCGACCGGCTTCACCCTGTGGGCGAGGAAATCGACATAGTGGCCGAGGGCGTGCGAGATCGCCTCCGGCTGCTCGTGGATCTCCTTCTCCATGAAGTGGCGGTGATTGCCCTTGTCGATCAGATAGGCGGAGGCCGACGAGATCTGGCGCGGACGGTCGACGCGATTGCCGTCGATGTCGAAGACGAAGGCGCCGTCGCGGCCGATCACCGCCCAGTCGCCGTCGACCAGATAGGCGATCTCGCTGGTGAAGGGCGCGAGCGCGATGGCGTCGGAGCCGAGGAACATCTCGCCCTTGCCGTAGCCGATGGCGAGCGGCGGGCCGCTGCGGGCGGCCATGATCGTCGACGGGTCGTCCTCGAACAGCACGGCGAGCGCATAGGCGCCGGTGACGCGGCGCAGCATGGCATGCATCGCCTCGCGCCGGCCGAGCCCCTCGCGGCGGTATTTCGCCAGAAGCTGGGCGACGACCTCGGTGTCCGTCTCGGTGGTGAAGGTCCGGCCTTCGGCGGTCAGCTCGTCGCGGATCTCGGAGAAATTCTCGATGATGCCGTTGTGCACGACGGCGACGCCGTCGACGAAATGCGGATGCGCGTTGCCCTCGGTCGGCGCGCCGTGCGTGGCCCAGCGGGTATGCGCGATGCCGATATTGCCGGCGAGCGGCTCGGCGGCGAGGCGCTTCTCCAGGTTGACGAGCTTGCCCTCGGCGCGGCGGCGGTCGAGCCGGCCGTCGACGAGGGTGGCGACGCCGGCCGAATCGTAGCCGCGGTATTCAAGCCGCTTCAGCGCGTCGACCAGACGCTCCGCCACCGGGCCGTTTCCGACGATACCGACAATCCCGCACATCTTCCGCTCCGCGCAATCAGGCCTTCAATGCCCTCTTGGTAGAGATTTTCCGTTGCGGTGCAACTCTCCCGCACTCACTTTCCGTTGCCAGCGTTAATGTGCGCGCAGGCGGAAAGCCCTACTCCGCCGCCTTCTTGCGCGCGGCCTTGAGCGCCTGGTTGCGCTCGCGCACGGCGACGGCCCGGCCCTCCTTGTTCTCCTGCCGCGCGCGGCCGAAGGCGACGGCATCGGCCGGCACGTCGGCGGTGATGACGCTGCCGGAGGCGACATAGGCGCCGTCGCCGATCGAGACGGGCGCCACGAGCGACGAGTTGGAGCCGATGAAGGCGTCGGCGCCGATCCTCGTCACGTGCTTGTTGATGCCGTCGTAATTGCAGGTGATCGTGCCCGCGCCGATGTTCGTCCGGGCGCCGATCTCCGCGTCGCCGATATAGGTCAGGTGGTTGACCTTGGCGCCGGCGCCGATCTCCGCCTTCTTCACCTCGCAGAAATTGCCGACCTTGGCGCCCTCGCCGAGATTGGCGCCGGGCCGCAGCCGCGCATAGGGGCCGACCGCGGCGCCCGCCGACACGTGCGCACCCTCGATGTGCGAGAAGGAATGGATGACGGCGCCGCCTTCGACCGTGACGCCGGGGCCGAAGACGACGTTCGGCTCGATCGTCACGTCCCGGCCGATCTCGGTGTCCCAGGAGAGGAACACGGTCTCGGGGGCGACCATCGACACGCCGTCGAGCATCAGCGCGTGCCGGCGGCGCTCCTGCCAGAGCCGCTCGATGACGGCGAGCTCGGCGCGGGTGTTGCAGCCGGTGAGCTCCGCCTCGGGCGCCCTGACTGCGACCGCCCGGCCGCCTGCGGCGCGCGCCACCTCGACGATGTCGGTGAGATAGTATTCGCCCTTGGCGTTGGCATTGCCGATGCGGCCGATGAGGTCGAGCGCCTTCCTGCCGTCGATCGCCATCAGGCCGCCGTTGCACCAGGTGATCGCCCGTTCCGCCTCGCTTGCGTCCTTGTGCTCGCGGATGGCGACGAGGTCGCCGTTCTCGACGATCAGCCGGCCGTAGCCGGTCGGGTCGGCGGCGGTGAAGCCTATGACGACGACGTCCGCGCCCCTGGCGAGCCCCTCGCGGGCGGCGGCAAGCGGGCCGGCGGTGATCAGCGGCGTGTCGCCGAAGACGACGAGGACGTCGTCATAACCCTTGGCGATCGCCTCGCGGGCGGCGAGCACGGCATGCGCGGTTCCCAGCCGTTCGGTCTGGACATGGACGGAGGCCGTGACGCCCGGCAGCCGCGCCGCCGCCTCGACCTTCTCCGCGTCGCGGCCGAGCACCAGCGCCACGTCGGCGATGCCGGCCCCGGCAAGCGCCGCGACCACATGGGCGATCATCGGCCGGTTGCCGACCGGATGCAGGACCTTCGACTGCGACGATTTCATCCGCGTGCTCTCGCCCGCCGCGAGAATGACGGCAAGGCACGTGCGTGTCGTCCGGTCGGTGGTCATGAGAATCCCCATCGTTGTTCGTATCGTGCCGTTCCTTAGCAAAAAGCCCGATACCCAGACAAAGGGAATTGTAAGGCCCCTCATCCCGCTGCCGCGGCCTTCTCCCCGCGTGTTTCCCCTTCTCCCCACCGGGGAGAAGGTGGCCCGAAGGGCCGGATGAGGGCGTCAGCTTGCCGTATCTTGCCTACGACACCCCCTCATCCCGTTGCCGCGACCTCTCCCCGGCGGGGAGAAGGGGGATTGCCGCACCGTCTTCCCGAACCATGGCCGTTGCGTGGGGCAGCTTCTACTCCGCGCTGCGCAGCCGGCTTTCCGACAACAGCCCGCTCTCGTCGAGGATCGGATAGGCGACGGAGACGAGATGGGCGGTGATGCGCTTCAGGTCGCGCAGCATGTCGAGATGGAGCGAGCTGGTCTGCAGGCTGTCGAGCCGGCCGTCGCGCAGGCGCGCGAGATGCCGCTCGGAGGATTCCTTCTCCATGCGGCGCACGTCCACCTTCACCTCCATCAGCTGGCGCGCGAGGTCGGCGTCGCGGGTGACGAAGATCGTCTGGGCGATGCGCAGGTTCTCGATCGTCAGGTTGAACAGGTTGCAGAGCTCGCGGTAGCCGTCCTCGGAGAATTTCAGCCCGTTGGCGATCTTCTTGCGCACCTGCTCCTGCAGGCCCTTCTCGATGATGTCGCCGACATGCTCGAGGTTGATCGCATAGTCGATGATGACGATGGAGCGGGCGGCGTTCTCGCCGGTGATGCCCTGCCGGCCGAGGCGGGAGAGATAGAGCTTCACTGCCTGCTGCAGCCCGTCGACCTGGCTTTCCAGCGCGCCGATGTCCTTGAGCGGGCCGAGGTCGTTGCCGTCGAAGGCGCGCATCGCGCGGATCAGCATCGATTCGATGAGATCGCCGACGCGCAGCACCTCGCGCGTGGCGCCGGAAAGCGCCACGACAGGGTTCGAGAGTGCCGCGTCGTCGAGATATTTCGGCCCCGTGTCTGCCGCCTTCTCCTCCGGCACCAGCCGTTCCATCAGCCGCGAGAGCAGGCCGGAGAAGGGCCAGAGCACGAGCGCCACGACGATGTTGAAGGCGAGGTGCACGTCGACCGGCAGCTTGGCGGCCGGCACGGGCAGGAGCGCGAGCCCTTCGGCGATCTGTGCCGCGAACGGCAGGGCGACGAGGCAGCCGATCGCCCGCACGAGGAGATTGCCGATCGTCACCCGCCGCGCCGAGGCGGGCGCGCCGAGCGTGGCGATGACGGGCGGCACCGCGCCGCCGAGATTGGCGCCGAGCACGAGGATGACCGTCAGCGCCGGCGAGAGGATGCCCATGGCGGAGAGCGACAGGATGAGCACGACGATCGCGAGGCTCGACGAGGAGACGATGGCGAGCACCGTCGAGAAGGCGAGCGCGGCCGGCCAGGCACCGTCGAGCAGCGTCAGGAAGGCGGCGAGCGCCGGCGACTGGCGCATCGGCTCCGTGGCGAGGCCGAGCAGATGCAGCGAGAGCAGCATCAGGCCGATGCCGACGAGCGCCGAGCCGAGCCCCTGCCGCGCGCTCGAAGCGCCCGCCTTGTGCACGACGACGCCGAGAAGGATCAGGAGCGGCGAGATCGATTCGATGCCCGTCGCCACCAGCCAGGCCGTCACGGCGGTGCCGACATTGGCGCCGAGCAGCACGATCTGCGCCATGCGGGCGCGCACCAGGTTGCGCTCGACGAAGGAGGCGATCATCAGCGCGGTCGCGGTGGAGCTCTGCAGCGCCACGGTCGCGACGAAGCCGGCGAGGAAGGAGCGGACCGGACCGCGCGTGCCGAGCGCCAGCCCCGAGCGCAGCTTCACGCCGAAGGCCCGCGTCATGCCGTCCTTGACCTGGGCGAGGCCGAACAGCAGCAGGGCCACGGCGCCGAACAGGTTGATCATGACGATCGTGGATGACACGGTTGAAGCACTCCCTGGCCGCTCACCGCCCGAGACGCGGGCGCGCCGCCATCCGATCACGAACGGCGGCCGCAGTGTAGTGCGAAACGCGGCAATCCGCCGATAATTCCAGAAAAATTTCGTTCGCCGGCAAAGGAAACCGGCAGGCGCTTGCCCGTTTGCGCCGGCCTTGCCGGACCGCGCCTGCGGCGACGGATTTCCCGGACTTCAATTCCCGCGAACTTTCCTTTAAGAGACGGTTTCCGGCCGTCCGGCCGCCATGTGAGGACATTTAGACGATGCTCGACGCCCTGAGACGCGCTTCCCAGACCTGGGTGGCCAAAGCCCTGCTCATCATCCTTGTCGGATCCTTCGCGGTCTGGGGCGTTTCCAACACGATCGTCACCGGCACCTCGAACGCGGTCGTGACCGTCGGCGACGTCTCCGTCTCGCCCACCGACTTCCGCCTCGCCTACGAGCGCCAGGCCGCAGCGCTCTCGCAGCGCTTCGGCATGCGGCTTTCGGCCGAGCAGGCGCGCGCGCTCGGCGTCGAGAACCAGGTCTTCGCCGAACTCGTCGCCGGTGCCGCCCTCGACCAGCTCTCGCGCGACATGAACCTCGGGCTTTCCGAAGGCCGCCTCGCCCGGCTGATCGCCGACGACCCGGCCTTCCGCGGCGCCAACGGCCAGTTCGACCGCCTCGCCTTCTCCGCCATCCTGCGCAATGCCGGCCTCAACGAGAAGGACTACATCAACAACCGCAGCCAGGTGGCGATCCGCACCCAGATCGTCGAGGCCGTGTCCGACGGCTACAAGGCGCCGGAAGCGCTCGTGAGCGCGCTGCGCCAGTACCGCGGCGAGGCGCGCACGCTCGACTACCTGCTGCTCAGCAACGCCAATATCGACCCGGTCAAGGCGCCGGGCGACGACGTGCTCCAGCCCTGGTTCGAGGAGAACAAGGCGAAGTACCGCGCGCCCGAATACCGCAAGCTCATCTATGTCTCGCTGGAGCCGAAGGACATCGCCGACGCCTCCACCGTCACGGACGAGGCGCTGCGCGAGGACTACGAGAAGACGAAGGACCGCTACCGCACGCCCGCCACGCGCACCGTCGAGCAGCTCGCCTTCAAGGACCGCGCGGCCGCCGACGCGGCGGCGGCGAAGCTTTCCGCCGGCACCACCTTCGACGAGCTGGTCGCAGCCGAGGGCAAGACGGCGAACGACGTGCTGCTCGGCGACTTCACGAAGGAGCGCTTCCCCGACCAGACGCTCGCCGAGGCCGCCTTCGCGGTGACGGCCGACGGCGCCACGACGCCCGTCGTCGACGGCGCCTTCGGCCCGGTCATCCTGCGCGTGACGAACATCCGCCCCGAGACGGTGAAGACCTTCGACGAGGTGAAGGAGGAGCTGCGCAGCGAGCTCGCGCTCGCCGAGGCCTCCGACGGCATCCTCGCCGTGCACGACCGCATCGAGGACGCCCGCGCCGAGGGCCTGAGCCTTGCCGACGCCGCCCAGCAGAACAACCTCAAGGCCGTGACGGTCGAGGCGGTCGACGCGCAGGGCAACGACCCGAAGGGCGAGGAGGTCCCCGGCCTGCCGGAAGAGACGGCCCTCCTCGCCGAGGTCTTCAAGACCGACGTCGGCATCGAGACGCAGCCGGTCAATGTCGGGCGCGACGGCTATGCCTGGTTCGAGGTGCTGGACGTCATCCCCGACCGCGACCGCACGCTCGACGAGGTGCGCGAGCGCGTCGTCGCCGACTGGACGGCCGAGCAGCAGCGCCAGGCGCTCGCCGCCCGCGCCGAGGAACTGGCCGAGCGCGTGCGCAAGGGCGAGGCGCTCGCGGCCGTCGCCGAGGAGCTCGGCATCGCCGTCGAGACGAAGACCGGCCTCAACCGCGGCGAACAGGACGCGGTGCTGAGCCCGGCGGCCGTCGCCGCCGCCTTCGCCGGCCCGGTGGGCCACGTCGCCGCCACGCCCGGCGTCGACGGCGAGGGCCAGATCCTCCTCAAGGTGACGGCGGTCGACAGCGAGGCGACGGGCGACGCGCTCGCCAACGACGAGCAGCAGATCGCCGCCGTCGCCCGCGCCAGCGGCGACGACATCCTCGACCAGATGGTCAGCGCGCTGCAGACCGCCTACGGCGTCTCCATCAACCGGACGCTCGCCGAGCAGAGCATCGCGCGCTAGAGGAGACGGCATGTCCGACCTGAAACCCTATATCGCCAAGGTCGCCGCCGGTACGCCGCTCGACCGCGAGGAGGCGCGCGGCGCCTTCGAGATCATCATGTCGGGCGCGGCCACGCCCTCGCAGATCGGCGGCTTCCTGATGGCGCTGCGCGTGCGCGGCGAGAGCGTCGACGAGATCTACGGCGCGGTCGGCTCGATGCGCGCGCGCATGCTGCCGGTGGACGTGCCGGAGGACGCGATCGACATCGTCGGCACGGGCGGCGACGGCACGGGCACCTACAACATCTCGACGCTCGCGGCGATCATCACCGCCGGCGCCGGCGTGCCGGTCGCCAAGCACGGCAACCGCGCGCTGAGCTCCAGGGCGGGCACGGCCGACGCGCTCTCCTGCCTCGGCGTGAAGCTCGACATCGGGCCCGGCGAGATCGCCCGCTGCGTGCGCGAGGCCGGCCTCGGCTTCATGTTCGCCCAGCTCCACCATCCGGCGATGAAGCATGTCGGCCCCTCGCGCGTCGAGCTCGGCACGCGCACCATCTTCAACCTGCTCGGGCCGCTCTCCAATCCCGGCGGCGTCAAGCGACAGCTTCTCGGCGTCTTCTCGCCGCAATGGCTCACGCCGCTCGCCGAGGTGCTGCGCGATCTCGGTTCCGAAAGCGTCTGGGTCGTGCACGGCTCCGGCCTCGACGAGATCACCACCACCGGCACCACGCAGGTGGCGGCGCTGGAGGACGGCAAGATCCGCACCTTCGAGCTGACGCCCGCCGATTTCGGCCTGCCGCAGGTGGCGCTCGACGACATCCGCGGCGGCGACGGCGCCTACAACGCCGCCGCCCTCCTCTCCGTGCTCGGCGGCATGCACATGCCCTATCGCGACGTGGCGCTCGCCAATGCCGCGGCCGCCCTCCTCATCGCCGGCCGGGCGAAGACGCTGTCGGACGGCATGGCGCTCGCCCGCGAGGCGCTCGAAAGCGGCCGCGCCCGCGGCGCGCTCGAACGGCTCGTTTCGGTTTCCAACGAAGCACAGGCGGAGTAGGATCGACCATGACCGACATTCTGAAGAAGATCGAGGCCTACAAGCGCGAGGAGATCGCCGCCGCCAAGGCGCGCGTGCCTGCCGCGGAACTGCGCGCGCGCGCCCGCGACCAGGCGCCGCCGCGCGGCTTCCTCGCGAGCCTCCTCGACAGGAAGGCGGCCGGCACCTTCGGCCTCATCGCCGAGATCAAGAAGGCGAGCCCCTCCAGGGGCCTGATCCGCCCGGACTTCGACCCGCCGGTGCTCGCGAAGGCCTACGAGGCGGGCGGTGCCGCCTGCCTTTCCGTGCTCACCGACACGCCGAGCTTCCAGGGCGCGTCGGAATTCCTGACGGCCGCGCGCGAGGCTTGCGCGCTTCCGGCGCTGCGCAAGGATTTCCTGTTCGACAGCTACCAGGTGCTGGAGGCGCGCGCCTGGGGGGCGGACTGCGTCCTCCTCATCATGGCCTCGCTCTCCGACGACGACGCCCGCCTCCTGGAGGATGCCGCCTTCTCGCTCGGCATGGACGTGCTCGTCGAGGTGCACGACGAGGCGGAGATGGAGCGCGCGCTGAAGCTCAAGACGAAGCTCGTCGGCATCAACAACCGCAACCTGCGCACCTTCGAGGTCGACCTCGCCGTCTCCGAACGGCTCGCGGCCATGGTGCCGGCGGACCGGCTGCTCGTCGGCGAAAGCGGCATCTTCACAAACGCCGACTGCAAGCGCCTCGCCGCGGCCGGCATCTCGACCTTCCTCGTCGGCGAGAGCCTGATGCGCAAGGACGACGTGGCGGCGGCGACGCGGGAACTGCTCACCGGCGACGCCGGCATGCTCGCGGCCGAGTGATGGCGGGCCTCACTCATATCGACGCGTCCGGCGAGGCCCGCATGGTCGACGTCGGCGACAAGGCCGAGACCGTGCGGACCGCCCGCGCCGAGGGCTTCGTGCGCATGGCGCCGGAGACGCTCGACCTGATCCTCGCCGGCAACGCCAGGAAGGGCGACGTGATCGGCACGGCGCGGCTTGCCGGCATCATGGCGGCCAAGCAGACGGCGAACCTCATTCCGCTCTGCCATCCGCTGATGCTGACCAAGGTCGGCGTCGAGATCCGCGAGGACCGCGCGCTGCCGGGGCTGCGCATCGAGGCGGTGGCGAAGCTCACCGGCCGCACCGGCGTCGAGATGGAGGCGCTGACGGCCGTCAGCGTCGCCTGCCTGACGATCTACGACATGGCCAAGGCCGCCGACCGCGGGATGGAGATCGGCGGCATCCGGCTGATGGAGAAATCCGGCGGCCGCTCCGGCGATTTTCGGCGCGGAGAGGCTTCCTGATGGCGCTGCTTCCCGTGTCCGAGGCGCTCGACCGCCTGCTTGGCGCCGCACGGCCGGTGACGCGCACCGAGCGCGTGGCGCTGCACGACGCTTGCGGCCGCGTTCTGGCCGAAGACCTCGCCGCGCGGCTGACGCATCCGCCCTTCGACAATTCGGCGATGGACGGCTATGCGGTGCGCCATGCCGACATCGCCGCGGTCGGTTCCGTGCTGACGGTCGCAGGCGTCTCGGCGGCCGGCCGCGCCTTCGAGTGGACCGCCGGTCCCGGCGAGGCCGTGCGCATCTTCACCGGCGCGCCGCTGCCCGCCTTCGCCGATACCGTGCTGCTGCAGGAGGATGCCGAGGTGCTGCCGGACGGCCGCATCCGCACGACCTTCCTGACGCCGTTCGGCCGCCACATCCGCCCGCGCGGCCAGGATTTCCACGAAGGCGAGGTCGTACTCAGGGCGGGCGACCTGCTCGACGCCGGCCGCCTGACGCTCGCCGCCGCCACGAACCATGCGGACGTCCTCGTCCATGCCCGCCCGCGCGTCGCCATCCTCGCCACCGGCGACGAGCTGGTGCCGCCGGGCACGGAGCCCGGCCCGAGCCGCATCGTTGCCTCGAACGGTTTCGGCGTCGCGGCGATCGCGCGCGCGGCGGGCGCCGAGGCGATCGACCTCGGCATCGTCGCCGACGACCGGCAGGCCATGCTGGAGGCTGTCAGGGCGGCGGAGGCGCGCGGCATCGACGTGCTGGTGACGCTCGGCGGCGCCTCGGTCGGCGACTACGACCTCGTGCAGCCGGTGCTCGCCGAGGCCGGCATGGAGCTCGACTTCTGGCGCATCGCCATGCGCCCCGGCAAGCCGCTGATGGTCGGCCGGCTCGGCGAGATCCAGGTGCTCGGCCTGCCGGGAAACCCCGTCTCCAGCCTCGTCTGCTCGCTCCTCTTCCTCGAGCCGCTGGTGCGCCGCCTCGCCCGCCTGCCCGCGCTCGACCGTAGCCGCCCTGCCATCGCCGCCGTGCCGCTCGCGGCGAACGGCCCCCGCCAGGACTATGTCCGCGCCCGCCTGACGCGCGGTTCCGGCGGAAAACTGCTGGCCACGCCCTTCACCCAGCAGGATTCCTCGATGACGAAGGTCTTCGCCGAGGCCGACGCCCTCATCGTCCGCCCGCCCGAGGCCCCGGCCGCGGAAGCGGGCGCGCCCTGCGACATCCTCCTGCTGCGCGACGTCCCGGCATTTTAGCCCCTTGCGGAACACATGCGGAACAGATAGGCTCCGTTCTGGATTTGTTTCGCGATTCTGGGGTGACAGGACGATGCTGACACGCAAGCAACAGGAACTCCTCTTGTTCATTCACGAGCGGATGAAGGAGACAGGCATTCCACCGTCCTTCGACGAGATGAAGGACGCGCTCGAGCTTGCCTCGAAATCCGGCATCCACCGGCTGATCACGGCGCTGGAGGAACGCGGCTTCATCCGCCGGCTGCCGAACCGGGCGCGCGCCCTGGAGGTCATCAAGCTGCCGGAGGCCTATGCGCAACAGCCGCGCCGGGGCTTCTCGCCCGCCGTCATCGAGGGCAGCCGCGGCCGGAGCCAGCCCCCCGCCCCGCAGCGGCCGCAGCCGCAGGACGACATGGTCGGCTCCGTCTCCGTGCCGGTCATGGGCCGCATCGCCGCCGGCGTGCCGATCTCCGCGATCCAGAACAACACGCACGACATCACCGTGCCGGCCGAGATGATCGGCGGCGGCGAGCACTATGCGCTGGAGGTCAAGGGCGATTCGATGATCGAGGCGGGCATCCTCGACGGCGACACGGTGATCATCCGCAATACCAGCACCGCCAGCCCCGGCGAGATCGTCGTGGCGCTGGTCGATGACGAGGAGGCGACGCTGAAGCGCTTCCGCCGCAAGGGCGCGTCGATCGCGCTGGAAGCCGCCAACCCGGCCTACGAGACCCGCATCTTCGGCCCGGACCGCGTCAAGATCCAGGGCCGGCTGGTCGGCCTGATCCGGCGCTACAACTGATTCCCTGCCGTCTCGGAGCGGCCGCTGCGCCAGTCGTAGGTGCGGTGGCGCGCCCAGGGGCGGCTCAGCGTGGTGACGGCGGCCGTGGTCTCCGCCGCGGCGAATCCCGCGGCGTCGCGGCCGGGGCGGATCTCCAGCGCGCCGGTCCGGCGCAGGTGCCGGGCGGTGACGAGGCGCGCGCCGGAGCGGCAGGCCTCGATACGCAGCGGGATCGGGACGACCACGAGATCGGCGCCGTCGCAGGCGGTGCCGAGGAAAGCCGGCTCCTCGACGGCGACGATGCGCCAGCCGCTCGGCGAGACGGCGGCGCAGAAGGTTTTCGCCTCGCAGACGAAGCGCCCTTCCGCTCGCGCGGCCGCAAGGGCCGCGGCGAGCGCGTCGCGTGCCTTGGCGCGGTCGGCGATTTTTCGGCGTTGCGGCCTTTTCGCCGTACCCGCATCGGCATCCTTTTCCTCCGAAAGCAGGCCCTCCGTTCGCCGCGTCTGCGGCGCGACGTGGTCGGCGAGCCGTAGCGCCCGGCGCCATTGCGCGTAGATGAAATCCGGCGGTCGGGCGCGGTTCGTCGCGGCGTTGTCGTCGCGCAGCACCGCGACGAGGCGGCCGTCCTCCGAGACCAGCACCTCCGGCGGCTTCGCGCCGCCCGGCCACAGGGCGATGGCGATGCCGGCGAGCACGAGCCCGGTGCCGGCATGGCGCAATCGCGTGCGCAGGATGCAGACGAGGCCGCCGCCGATGCCGATCATCAGGAAGGCGGACGCCGGGATGCGGCCGGTGACGATCTCGCCCTTCCAGCCGGCCACCCATTTCGACAGCGCGATCATCGCGTCGATCCCCTGCCCCATGACGGCGAAGGGCACGGCGTCGAGCCCGAAGGGCATCAGCAGCATGGCGACCAGGCCGAAGGGCATGACGACGAGGCCGATCACCGGCATGGCGACGAGATTGCCGGCAAGCCCGTAGGCCGGGATGCGGTGGAAATAGCCGATCGAATAGATCAGCGTCGCCACGCCGCCGATCAGCGAGGAGAGGAACAGATCGCGGAAGAAGCGGCCGAGGCCGCCGCGCGCGAGCCCGACCAGGCCTCTCGGCGGCTCGTGCCGGACGGGCCGCTCGCGCAGCGCCGCATAGCCGGCGACGAGGCCGAGCGTCGCCGCATAGGACATCTGGAAGCCCGGCCCGGTGACGGCCGAGGGCGTTGCGACGAGGATGACGATCGCCGAGAGCGCGACGTTGCGCAGGCTGATCGCGCTGCGGCCGAAGAGCACGGCGACGAGCATGACGACGATCATGATCCACGAGCGCACGGCCGAGATCGCCCCGCCCGAGACGAGGATGTAGAGCGTCACCATCACCAGCGCGCCGATGGCGGCGATCTTCTTGGCCGAGTAACGCTCGCAGAAGCCCGGTATCAGCGCCATCACCCCGCGCGCGCCGACCAGGAAGGTGCCGGCGGCGAGCACCATGTTGAGCCCGGAAATGGCGAGCACGTGGGCGAGCCCCGCCTGCCGCAGCGCCTCGACCGTCTCCTCGCCGATCGCCCGCTGCTCGGCCGTGACGAGGGCCGCGGCGATCGCGCCGGCATCGCCGCCGATGCGGCCGCGGATGTGCTCGGTGAGGCCGGTGCGCCATCCGGCGATCCTCTGGCGGATGCGGGCCTCGAGGCCCGCCTCCCCCGTTGCCGCCACGGCCTCCGGCGCGCGGTAGAAGAAGCCGACGGCGCCTGTGCCGGCGAAGTAGGCGTCGAAGGCGAAGTCGTTGAGGCCGGAAAGCGCCGGGCCGGAGGGCGGGCCGAGCCGCGCCCGGCCCGCGATCCCGCCGCCGATCGCGACCGGCTCGTGTGCGCTCCGCGCGACCAGCGTCACGACGGAGGGCGGCCGCTTCAACACCGGCTCGCGCGTGGCCGACAGCGCCACGCGGTAGCGGATCGCGCCGCGCTCGTCGCTCTCGCGCGACAGCACGCGGCCGGTGACATGGGTCGTCACCGGCGAATCGAGGATGACGGTGGAGAGCCGCGCGCTCTCCGCCGCGGCGAGCAGCATGCCGGCCGGCACGAGGACGGCCGCGCCTGCGGCAAGCGCCGTCCAGTCCTCCCGGTGGCGCAGGCGCCAGGCCGGCCACACCACGGCGAGCAGGAAGAGGCCGACCGCGACGGGCGACGGCTCGTCCGCCGCGGAGAACCAGAGCGCCGCGCCGATGCCGAGGAAGACCGGGACGAAGAGGAAGAAATGGCCGTGGGCGCGTTCCTCCGCGAAGGCCTCGCCCGGCCAGCGCGGCCGCGGCAGGCGGGCGGCAAGGCGGCGGACGACGGGTCCGGCGCGGGACTTCGCTTCGGCCGGAAGCGACGGCGGCGGCGCCACGCCGGCAGGCCGCCAGGCATCCGCCTCGCGCGCGCCGCCTGCCTCCGCGACCTCCGTGTCCGCCATCGCGACACCCCGCTCCCCCGAGGCGGAAATTGTGCAGCCCCTCGCGGCGGAATGCAATCAAAAGTAGGAGCCGCAAGCGCTAAGGCGGCCGAAAGGAATGCCCCCTCCCTATTTCGCGCGCTACGCTCAAAGGTTGCTTGCAACTTGCTCGGAACAGTAGATATTGCGTTGCCGGAACGCCGTTTTCGCAACGCACAAATCGCCTTTGGTATCGCTTGGCACGGCATGCTAAATGGGCTAGCAAAACGGGCGCGTTCAAGATCGCGGCACGCCCTGTGCCCTATACGAAACAACGGAGGACCGTCATGACAGGAACAAGCGCGGGTGTATCGGTCGGTGGAAAATCAGTCGAGCTGCCGACCCGATCCGGGACGATCGGTCCGGACGTCATCGACATCGGCACGCTCTAC
>NZ_JANFDG010000047.1 GCF_024609765.1 Shinella pollutisoli | reverse complement strand
GCGGTCATCCTTGCACGGGGTCATGAGGGCGGGGATGACGCCGGAGAAGATCTGGGCTGGCATTTATAGTCTTCCTTTCAAGAAGGCACGTTCGATTTCGGCTTGGATGGCGACCGGCCCGCACGAAATCCTCGGCGGGCCGGCATGTCGGGTCGGGTATGCGGAACCTAGCGGGCGACGTTCGCGAGCAGGGACCGGTCGACCGAGGAGAGGACGGCCGCGAGGGCCTCCTTCTGCGCGGCGGTGTAGTTGGGGATCGGCGCGCGCACCGGGCCGACGTCCAGCCCCAGGATCTCGCAGGCCGCCTTGACGCCGCTGTTGTAGCGGCCGGCGCCGATGAAGCGGATGACCGGGTTGATCTGCCGCCAGATGGAGACGACCGTCGCGTCGTCGCCCTCCGTGCTCGCCGTCTGCAGCCGGGCGAGCGCGGGGGCCATGAAGTTGGCGATGCCCATCACCATCCCGGGCGCCTTCAGCATCAGCGCCGGCAGCATGAGCACGTCCTCGCCGTTGAAGAAGCCGATCCTGTCCGAATGCTCGGAAAGCAGGGTGTTCATCTGCGAGATGTTCGCCGAGGAATCCTTCACGTATTTCACCTGCGGGATGCCGGCGGCGAGCTTCAGGAGGAAGTCCACGTCGAGATGGAGGCCCGTCGCCGGCGGGAAGTTGTAGGCGCAGATCGGCAGGCTCGTCGCGTCGGCCACGGCGGCGTAGTAGGCATAGGCCTCGTCAAAGCCGATCGGCTCGTAATAGGGCGTCGCCAGCATGATGGCCGTCGCGCCGACCTTCTCGGCGTGCCTCGACAGTTCGATCGCCTCGCGCGAGGAGGTGGCGCCGGTGTGGGCGAGCACGGTCGCGCGGCCGGCGGCCTGCTCGACGACGATCTCGACCAGGCGGAGCCGTTCCTGATGCGAAAGGACCGAGAATTCGCCGGTGCCGCCGGCGGGAACGAAGCCGTCGACGCCGTCGGCGATGTTCTGGTCGACCAGGCGGCGCAGCGCGCCTTCATCGATCCGTTCGCCGTCGGCGGTGAAAGGCGTCACGATTGCGGAAAGTACACCCTTGAGGGCCATTGCGTGTCTCCGTGTTGGGTCGTTAGAGGGGGGCGAAGCCATCGGCGAGCGCGTCGTCCGCGTCCGCCGCGATGGTCAGGAAGCCGTTGATATATGCGCGTCCCGTGAGGTCCGGCGTGACGAAGAGGCGCTCCGGCGTCCGGCGCACGCCGCCGGCGGTGACGGTGAAGGTGGAGCCGATGATGCTTTCCGTCGTGAGCGTCTCCTCCGGCGCGATCCTGCCTTCGGTGACGAGCTTGGCGAAGAAGGCGCTGGTCCCCGTTCCGCAGGGCGAGCGGTCGATCACGCCGGGCGGCGCGACGACGACGATCTTCGCATGGCCGGGTGCGGCGGCATCGTATTCGTAGAAGAGCACCTGGTAGACATTGAGGAGGCCGCCCGTCACCGGGTCCGTCACGCCCCCGGCGGTGTAGGCCTCCCGGAGCAGGCGGGCCAGGCGGACGATCTCGGTGGCATTGGCGCGATCGAGCGACAGGCCGATCCGGCCCGCATCGACGGAGATGTAGTAATCCCCGCCGTAGAGCAGCTCCACCGGCAGCGCGCGTCCCTCGACCGTGCAGGGCGCGCGGGAGACGACGAAGGATTCGACGTTGGTGATGGTGACCGTGGAGAACTTTCCGGCGTCGCGCCGAGCGACCACGCCGACCGGCCCGGCCGGCGTCCTGATGCGGAACCGGGCGGCGAGCGGATCGTCGCGCCACAGGTCGGGAAGCAGGTCGAGCTCGATGATGACGGAGGCGAAGCCGATCATGCAGTGGCCGCACATCGGCGGATAGGAGCCGGGCTCGAGGATGACGGCGCCGATGTCGCAGCCGTCTTCCCTGCCCGCGACCGGCAGGACCGCGCAGGTCAGGCCGCCGCCGCGCGGCTCGTGCACCAGCCGCCTGCGCCAGTGATCGGCATGGTCGCGCAGCCAGGCGCGCGCGGCATCGACGGTGCGGGCGCCGTCCGGCAGATCGATCCCCGAAAGGACGATGCGCGTCGGGTTGCCGCCGGTATGGGAATCGACGGCGAGCACGACCTGCCTGTCGGCGCTGCCGAGCCATTCCAGCGCGCTGGCGGGGAGGGAATGCGCGGCGCTCATCGGCCGGTCACCTCGAAGAGAGGCCGGCCGAGGGAGCCGGCGTCGACGGCGATGCCGAGGCCGGGCGCGTCTGGCGCCTGGCCGCGGCCGTTGCGCGATCTCGGCGCGCGGCTGGCGACATGCTCGTTGGTCCAGTCGTTGAAGAAGGAGGCGTGCAGCAGGGCGTCCGGCCGGGTGCTCGCCGCCACGTGGGAGACCGCCGCCGTCGTCACGTCGCCGCCCCAGACGTCCTCGATGCACATCGTCATCCCGAGGTCCTCGGCCTGCCCCCGCATGCACAGGGCGCCGGTGATGCCGCCGACGCGGGCGAGCTTGATGTTCACCGATCCGGCGCCCGCCTCGTATTTCGCGCGGTAGAGCTCGGCCGAATTGACCACGGCCTCGTCCATGACCAGCGGAAGCGTGCTCATCTTCTGCACGATCACGCAGTCGGCCATGTCACGGCACGGCTGCTCGACATAGATGTCGAGGCCGGCGAGCTCGCGCACGGCGACGATCGCCGCCTGCAGGTTCCAGCCGCCGTTGGCGTCGGCGACGATGACGCTGTCATCGCGGCAGGCCGCCGCCACGGTGCGGGTGCGCGCGGCGTCCTCGTAAGGGTCGTTGCCGACCTTGACCTGGAACCGGTTGATGCCGTGCGCCATGCGCGCGGTGACGAAATCCGCCATCGCCTCAGGCGAGGAGAGCGGCACGGCCTCGTAGAGGGGGAAGTCGGGCTGGGTCACCCCGCCGAGGAGGGTCGCGACCGGCAGGCCGGCGCGCTTGCCGAGAATGTCCCAGCAGGCGACGTCGATCGCGCTCTTCGAGCTGTTCTGGCCGAGAAGCACGGTGTCCATCGCCCGGTGGATCAGGGAAAGATTGGTCGGGTCGAGGCCGATCAGCGACGGCGCCATGACGCGTACGCCTTCGCGCGTGCCTTCCGCGAAGGCCGGCAGATAGGTGCCGCCGAGCGTGCAGCTCTCGCCCCAGCCCTCCAGCCCGTCGTCCGTCAGAATGCGGACCAGCGTCGAGGCCTGGCTCTGCGCGGCGCGGCCGCTCGACATGACATATTCGCCGTGGGCGTAAGTCAGTTCATATCCGTAGGCTTCGATGGCGGCGATTTTCATGGGAGGGAGACCTGCTTGGTAATTGGTGATAGGTAATATATTACATTCCACATTCCGCGAGTCAATCGGCGATACCGTCTTCCCCGGCGGGGAAAGGGACGGCATCCTGTCTTGACTCGTCCGGTGACCGTTGTCACTATGTAATCGGTTATCGATTACCGATAGAGACGAATCGAACCCATCGTTCAGGGGAACACACGTGTCAGACCAACCTCTCAGGCAGACGAGCCGGGACTTCGCGAATATGCCGGTGGTGCCCCTGCGGCATCGCGGCCGCTGGATCTTCGCGGCACTGCTTACCCTCCTCTTCGCGGGGCTGCTGACCTCGATGGTCACCAATCCGCGCTTCCAGTGGCCGGTCGTCTATCGCTACCTCTTCGACTCCGCGATCCTCGACGGCCTGGCGATGACGATCTGGCTCACCGTCGCCGCCATGGCGATCGGCGTGGTGCTCGGCACCGTCGTGGCGCTGATGCGCATCTCGAAGAACCCGGTGCTGGGGGCGGTGGCCTCCGGCTATCTCTGGGCGTTCCGCGGCACGCCGCTCCTGGTGCAGCTGATTTTCTGGTACAATCTCTCGGCGCTCTATCCGAAGATCACCCTCGGCTTTCCCTTCGGCCCGAGCCTCGGCTCCTTCGACGCCAACACCTATATCACCGTCTATGTGGCGGCGCTTCTCGGCCTCGGGCTGAACGAGGGCGCCTACATGTCGGAGATCGTGCGGTCGGGGCTGAACTCCGTCCCGCCCGGCCAGCGCGAGGCCGCCGAGGCCCTCGGCATGCCCGGCCACCGGGTGATGACCCGCATCATCCTGCCGCAGGCCATGCGCGTCATCATCCCGCCCACGGGAAACCAGCTGATCGGCATGCTGAAGACGACGTCGCTCGTCAGCGTCATCGCGATGCAGGAGCTGCTCTATTCCGCCCAGCTCATCTACACGGTCAACTTCCAGACGATCCCCCTGCTGATCGTGGCGTCTATCTGGTACCTCGTCCTCACGACGGTCCTGTCGATCGGCCAGCATTTCCTCGAGCGGCATTTCGGCAAGAGCGACCGCCGGGCGAATGCGGCCGGCGCGGGCGGCGAGGACGAGGAAAAAGACGAACTCGCACCCATGGGAAACTCCTGACATGCGCTCATCCCACCCCTCCCCCGCGGGCGCGTTCGCCGTGGTCGCGCGCGGCGTCGAAAAGTACTTCGGGCACCTGCAGGTCCTCAAGGGCGTGAACCTCACCGTCGAGTACGGCAAGGTCTGCTGCATCCTCGGCCCATCCGGCTCCGGCAAGAGCACGTTCCTGCGCTGCATGAACCATCTCGAGCGGCTCGACAAAGGCTTCCTGGAGGTGGGCGGCGAGCTCGTCGGCTACCGCGAGCAGGGCGGCAAGCTCTACGAGATGAAGAAGTCCGAGGTGGCGCGCCAGCGGGCCGACATCGGCATGGTCTTCCAGAACTTCAACCTGTTCCCGCACATGACCGTGCTCCAGAACATCATCGAGGCGCCGGTCTACGTGAGACGGATCGACAGGAAGCAGGCCGTCGAGCATGCGATGGACCTGCTTTCCAAGGTCGGCCTCACCGCCAAGGCGGACGCCTATCCGAGAACGCTCTCCGGCGGCCAGCAGCAGCGCGTCGCCATCGCCAGGGCGCTCGCCATGAAGCCGAAGCTCATGCTGTTCGACGAGCCCACCAGTGCGCTCGACCCCGAGCTCGTCGGCGAGGTCCTCAACGTCATGCGCGGGCTCGCCGCCGAGGGCATGACGATGGTCGTCGTGACCCACGAGCTCGGCTTCGCCCGGGAGGTCTGCGACAAGGTCGTGTTCATGGACGGCGGGGTGGTCGTCGAGGAGGGGAGCCCCGACGAGCTCTTCAACAACACCAGGACCGCGCGCGCGAAGGCCTTCCTCGGGAAGGTCCTGTGAAAGATACAATCAAAGGAGTGCCCATGCTTTCCCTGCCCCCCAACACCCCGACCCGGGCCCTGATCGACGGCGTGTTCGTCGACGCGGAGAACGCGGCCGTGTTCGACAACATCGATCCCGCCAGCGGCCGGACGCTCAACCGGATCGCCGCCTGCTCGCCGGCCGACGTCGACAAGGCGGTCAAGGCCGCCCGCAAGGCCTTCGAGGCCGGCGTGTGGAGCCGCCTGGAGCCGCGCGAGCGCAAGCGGATCCTGCTGCGCTTCGCCGCCCTTCTCGAGGAGAACGCCGCCGAGCTTGCGCTCCTCGATTCCATCGACGCGGGCAAGCCGCTCAGCGACTGCGAGAACCTCGACCTGCCGGACGTCGTCAACAACATCCGCTGGTACGCGGAGGCGATCGACAAGGTCTTCGGCAAGATCTCGCCGACCGGCGAGGCCAACCTGGGGCTGATCGTGCGCGAGCCCGCGGGCGTGGTCGGCATGGTCCTGCCCTGGAACTTCCCGGCGGCGACGCTTTCCTGGAAGATCTCGCCGGCGCTCGCGGCCGGCAACTCGATCGTCGTCAAGCCGGCGGAGCTCGCCTCCCTTTCCACCATCCGCATCGCCGCGCTCGCGCTCGAGGCGGGCATTCCGGCCGGCGTCTTCAACGTCGTGCCGGGCCTCGGCCACGTCGCCGGCAAGGCGCTCGGGCTGCACCCCGACGTCGACGTGCTGACCTTCACCGGCTCGACCGAGATCGGCCGCCAGTTCCTGCGCTACGCCGCCGACAGCAACCTGAAGAAGGTCGTCCTCGAATGCGGCGGCAAGAGCCCGCAGATCGTGATGGCGGACGCCGCCGACAGGATTCCCGCGATCGCGGAGAACCTCGCCGGTGCGGCCTTCTGGAACGGCGGGCAGAACTGCACCTGCGGCTCGCGCATCCTCGTGCAGTCCTCGATCCGCGACGCCTTCGTGGAGGCGCTCGTCAAGGCGGCCGGCGCTTGGACGGTCGGCCAGCCCACCGATCGCGACAGCAAGATCGGCCCGCTGATCGAGGAATCGGCGCTGACGCGCGTCCTCGGCGCCGTCGAGCAGGCCCGCAAGGACGGCGCCCGCATCGTCGCCGGCGGCCGCCGGGCGCTGCCGGAGACCGGCGGCTACTTCGTCGAGCCGACGATCATCGACGACGTCGCCCCGCACATGGCGATCGCCCGCGACGAGATCTTCGGCCCGGTCGTCGCCGTCCTGTCCTTCGACACGGAGGCGGAGGCGGTGCGGCTCGCCAACGATTCGGCCTACGGGCTGGCCGCGACGGTCTTCTCCAACGACATCAACGTCGCCGTCCGCATGGCCCGGCAGGTCCAGGCGGGGACGGTCGCGGTGAACGGCTACGGGGAAGGCGACATCACCACCCCCTTCGGCGGCTACAAGACGTCCGGCTTCGGCGGCTACGACAAGGGCCTCGAGGCCTTCGACCAGTACACGCAGATGAAGACGATCTGGATCAGCCTGTCCTGACCCTTGCGGCGGCGCGGCGGAGGCCCGCCGCGCCGCCGGCCTTTCCGGCCATCCCGGCCTCTCTGAATGCCTTCGGGTGAAAAGACATCATGACGGACCTCGTAACCCTATCGATCGAAGACGCGACGACGCTCAGCCGGGACATCCTGCGCGCGACGGGACTGAGCGAGCGGCAATGCGAGGCGGTCACCAGGGTGATCGTCCGGGCGCAGCAGGACGACTGCCACTCGCACGGGCTCTACCGCCTCCTGGGCTGCGTGCACTCGGTCGCGACCGGCCGCATCAACAAGTCCGCGGAACCCCGGGTGGTCGACCTCGCGCCGTCGATCGTCAAGGTCGACGCGGACCGCGGCTTCTCCTCCCTCGCCTACGAACACGGCATCGGGCCGACGCTCGATAAGGCCCGCGTGCAGGGGATGGCGGCGCTCGCGATCAACAATTGCCATCACTTCTCCGCGCTGTGGCCCGAGGTCGAGCCGCTGGCCCGGCAGGGCTTCGCCGCGCTCGCGCTCACGCCGAGCCATAGCTGGGTCGCGCCGGCGGGCGGGACCCGGCCCGTCTTCGGCACCAATCCGATCGCCTTCGCCTGGCCGCGCGCGGAGGCCGACCCCTTCGTCTTCGACTTCGCCACGAGCGCGACGGCCCGCGGCGAGATCGAGCTGCACCGGCGCGCCGGCACCGACATCGCGCCCGGCCTCGCCGTCGATGCCTCGGGCGATGCCACGACCGATCCGGCCGCAGCGCTGGAGGGCGCCATGCTGACCTTCGGCGGACACAAGGGCTCCGCGCTGTCGGCCATGGTGGAGCTTCTGGGCGGCATTCTCATCGGCGACATGCTGAGCCTCGAATCGAAGGCCGCCGACGCGGGTGCCGGCGCCACGCCCCTGCACGGGGAGCTGATCGTCGTCTTCGACCCGGCGGTCTTCCTCGGCGGCGCGCTGAAGGACAATCTCCACCGGGCCGAGACCCTCTTCGGCGCGATCCTCTCGCAGGGCGCGCGCCTGCCGTCGCAGCGGCGCTTCGAGGCCCGCAGGAACGCGCTTCGCAACGGCATGCGGATCCCGCGCAAGCTCCACGCGGAGCTGTTGCAGCTCCTGCCCGAACCGGCCTTTGCCGGCTGAGGTTTCCGTCATGCCGAGGACGCCGCAATGACAGGCAGGCTCATCCGGTTCGGGCTGATCGGCGCTGGGGTGGCGGCCGAGACGCATGCACGCGAGATGGCGCGCGTCGAGGGGGGCGTCATCCGCTCCGTCCATGCGCGGGACGGGCGCAAGGCCCGCGATTTCGCGGCGGCCTTCCGGATCGAGGCGGCCCACGACGATCTCGCCGCCTTTCTGTCGGATCCGGAGATGGATGCCGTCATCATCACCACGCCGAACGGGCTCCACCGCGATTACGCAATCGCTGCCGCCCGGGCCGGAAAGCATGTCGTCGTCGAGAAGCCGCTGGAAATCAGCGAGGCGCGCGCCCGCGAGATCGTCGACGCCTGCCGCGCGGCCGGCGTCGGCCTGGAGGTGATCTACCAGCGCCGCTACGCCGAGGCGGCGCGTCAGGCGATGCGCGACATCGCCGACGGCAGGCTCGGCGAGATCCTTCTCGTCAACATCGTCGACAACCAGTTCCGCTCGCCCGACTACTATCGCAAGGACGCCTGGCGCGGCACGAAGGCGGTGGAAGGCGGCGGCTGCGTGATCACCCAGGCGACCCACCTGATCGACCTCGCCCAGTATATCGTCGGGCCCGTCACGAGCGTCCGCGCCCAGGCCCGCACCGCCTTCCACGCGATCGAGACGGAGGACGTCGCCGTCGCGCTGCTGACCTTCGCCAACGGCGCCTTCGGCATGTTCTCCGCGTCGACGGCCGCCTTTCCGGGGCTGCGTCACCTCCTGACGATCTGCGGCACCAAGGGCTCGATCATCCTCAACGGCGAGCACGACCAGATCGTCTTCCGCGGCGTGGACGGCGAGACGGCGACGCGGCAGGTGCCCGCCGACTTCAGCTTCGCCGACCCGATCGATCCGCGCGACTACCCGACGGAGGGGCAGCGCAGGCAGTTGCAGGCGATCGTCCGCAACCTGCTGTCGCGTGCCGATACGACGTCCTCGATCGCGCTCGCGCTCCGCTCGGTGCGGGTCGTCGACGCGATCTATCGGTCCGCGGCGACGGGCGACACGGTGACCATTGGCGCCGACTGACGGATTTCCGCCGGAAAGGGGCCGCCATTGCCCCGGATTCGCTTCGTATGGTAATGATAGGCCGCTTGCCCGCGGCACGTTATCGATAACCATCTGACAGGACGGGAATGGACAACCATCTTCAACAGACGAACCTGCGTGATCAGGCGCTAGCGGTGTTGAAGACGCGGCTGGTGTCCGGCGACCTGGCGCCGGGCCAGATCTATTCCGCCGCCTCGATCGCCGCCGAGCTCGGCGTGTCGAACAGCCCGGTGCGCGAGGCCATGCTGACGCTGGTCAACCAGGGCCTGCTGGAGACCGTCCGCAACCGCGGCTTCCGCGTGGTGCCGCTGACGGAGAAGGAGCGGCAGAACGTCTACGACCTGCGCGTGCTGATCGAGATCCCCTCCATGGCGCGGCTCGCGTCGATGAAGGAGAAGGTGGCGGCAAGGGCTGCGGAATTCGAGAAGATCGCCGCCGACATGGTCGCCTGCGCCGAGGCGGGCGACATCGTCGGCTACCTCAACTGCGACCGCGATTTCCACATCGGCCTCCTGGAGATGCTGGAGAACGACCATCTGACCGCGATCGTCGCCAACCTGCGCGACCAGGCGCGCCAGTACGGGCTGCGCGCGCTTTCCGACCGCGGCGACCTCGTCAAGTCGGCGGCCGAGCACAAGCCGATCCTCGACGCCCTCATCGACGGCGATGCGGAGCGCGTCACCAAGCTGATGACCGCGCACCTCAGCCACCTGATCGGAGAATGGGCCGGCTGATTTCCTCCGGCAGCGGGAAGCGGACGGCGCATCGGCACCGTCCCGTCCGCCTTCCAGAGAGCGAAGCCTCAGGCGGACGCCCGGTCGCGCTTGAGCAGGCGCGCGCGTGCCCGCTTCGCCGCCTCGTGGCCGGTCCCGGTCGCGATCTCCATGTTGCCGATCTCGGCGAAATAGTCGCCGGCGAAATGGATGTTGACGTCGTCCCGCTCGCAATAGGCGAGCATGGGATCGAAGTCGAACCCCGCGGGACGATAGGTGTTGCCCGGCATCCAGCGCTGGACGACGGTCTCCTTGATGTGTCCCTTGAGCTGCGGGAACATCCGGTAGATGTCCGCAAGGTAGGTCTCGCGGATCTGCTCGTCGGTCTTCTCCAGCATCGCCCGCGCCGGCGCGCCGCCGCTGTAGACCATCAGGCTGCCGCCCGGCTTGCGGGTGCCCGCGGTCCGCAGCGGGTTCGCATGGTTGAAGAACATGTCGAAGGAGGCGTCCGGCGTGGTGATGGCGTAGATGTCGTCATACGGCATCGGCCCGGTCTCGTCGGTGATGATGCCCATGGTCGGGAAGGGCCCGTACTGCACGCGTTCGAGCGTGGCGCGGACGTCCGCCGGGATGTCGGCGACGATCGACGCGGCCTGGTTCGCCGGCACGGCCACGACGACCTCCGCGGCGGTGGCCGTCTGCTCGACGCCGTCCGTCTCGAAGGTCACGGTGACGAGATCGCCGTCCTTCCTCACCGACTTGACGGTCGTGTGATAGCGCACCCGGTCTCCCAGCAGTTCCATCATGCGCTCGCCGAACCGGCCCGAGCCGCCGTTCAGGTTGAGCGCCATGGAATCGCCCTTGCCGGCCCAGACGGCACCGAAGAGCGAGACGCCGACGCCGGCATGCTGATCCTCCATCTCGGCCGCCGCACGGCGCGCCGCCGAGCTGAACAGGGCCTCGACCCGCCTGGGGACGCGGCCGATGAAGTCCCTGAAACTGATGTCCGACATGTAGCGGGCGACGCGGGCCCGGCGCTTCTCGTTGCTCTCGCCCTGGACCGGCAGCATCTCCTTCTGCCAGCCGCGGACCGCCTTCAGCATGCGGATGCCGATGGACGCGAGCGAGATCCGCTCCGAAAGCGTCATCGACATGGTCAGCGGCAGGGACGCGACCGCCTTCGGCTTGTAGACCTTTCCGCCCCAGCAGATGGCGAACTTGTTGCCCGGGATCGAGATGACGTCGAGGCCGATCGAGTGAAGAATGTTGCGCATGTGCGAGCCCGGCGGCGGAAAGAGATGCCCGCCGAGATTGAGCCAGTAGTCGCCGCGCGACACGGAATAGAGGCGCCCGCCGAGCCGGTCCGACCTCTCGAGGACGAGGACCTTCCTTTCCCGCAATTCCCAGGCTGCCGAAAGGCCCGAAGGACCGCCGCCGATAACAATGACATCGTAGTCCGGATTACTCATGTTCGTTCCCTGATCCTTCATTCATCGCCGCGCCCGGTGGTGGCTTCGTCGGCTCCTGCGAAAAGGGCCTTGTCATGCGGTCGATAATCGGTAATATATTACCTGTAAGACTTCGATGTCAACCGAGCGGTTGTGGCATACGCCGCGAATTGCCAAGAATATACGTTAGAGGGAACCTGAGATGACCACACACAGACGCAAAGTTTTGGGCATGATCGCCGCCGTCGCTGCCGGCGCCTTTTCCTTGGGCCCCGCCCAGGCCCAGTCGCTCGAGAAATCGGATGCGGCGGCCGCCCTCCTGCCGAAGTCGATCCAGGACGCGGGCGTCCTGCGCATCGCCGTCCCCGACGTCGGCAAGCCGCTCGCCTACAAGGAAGGCGACGCGCTGAAGGGCATGGACGTCGACCTCGCCAACGCGGTGGCCGACACCCTCGGCCTCAAGGCGGAGATCAGCCTCATTCCCTTCTCCGCAGCGCTCGCCGGCCTGCAGGCCAACAAGTACGACATCTCCTACGGCGAATTCTACGTCACGGAAGAGCGCCTCAAGGTCGCCGACTTCGTGACCAGCTGGCAGGACTACAGCTCCTTCCTCGTGTCGAAGGCCAAGGACTACAAGCCGACGGCGCTGCCGGAGATCTGCGGGCACCAGATCGGCGCCATGGCCGGCTCCGCCGAGCTCGAGACGCTGAACAAGGCGGCGGGCGAATGCGGCGACAACAAGCCGACGATCAGCGCCTTCCCGTCGATCAGCAACGCCATCCTCGCGCTCAACAGCGGCCGCGTCGAAGGCGTGCTGATCAACCGCGGCGGCGCCCAGGAGGCGATCAACCTGGATTCCGGCCTCGACGCCTCGGGCGAGATCGGCGGCGGCCCGACCGCGACGGCCGTCGCGCGCAACGAGAATTCCGAGCAGCTTCTCGCGGCCCTCAAGGGCGCCTACGACCACCTGATCCAGTCGGGCGAATACATGAAGATCCTCGAGAAGAACGACACCGCCTACGGCGCCGCCAAGGAGGCCGTGATCTACAAGGAAGGCTCCACCCCGCCGAAATACGGCTTCTGAGCTACACCTGAAAACCGGACCGGCATGCGCGCGACCCGCGCGCATGCCGGTCGCATGTTCCAGACATCGAGGACGAGGCGGACGATGGCGCAGCAATGGACCAACTGGGGCCGCAACCAGAACTTCTCGCCGGACCGGATTCTCCGGCCGGAAAGCGAGGACGAGGCGATCTCGCTCATCGCCGGCGCCATCCGGAAGGGCGAGCGCGTGCGGGTCTCCGGCAGCGGCCATTCCTTCACGCCGATCGTCGAGACCGACGGCCTGCTGGTCGATCTTTCCGGGCTCTCCGGCATCATCGCGGTGGACCGCGACGCCGGCCGCGCCGAGGTCCGGGCCGGCTCCACCATCGCATCGCTCGGCGAACCCCTGTGGGCGCACGGCCTGTCGCTCGCCAATCAGGGGGACGTCGACGTCCAGTCGATCGCCGGCGCGGTCGCCACCGGCACGAAGGGATCGGGCCGGAATTTCGGCTGCATCTCGTCTGCCGTGACCGGCATGCGCATCATCGACGGCACGGGCGCGGTGGTCGACATCGACGGCTCCGACCCGGATCGGCTCCGCGCCGCGCAGGTCTCCGTCGGGCTGCTCGGGCCGGTGCTGCGCATCGGCCTCCAGCTCGTTCCGGCCTACGGCCTGAAGGAGGAGAACGTCATCCTGCCGATGAGCGAAGTGATCCGGCAATGGGACCACCTCCTCAGCGAATACCGGCACTTCTCCTTCTGGTGGATGCCGACCGACAGGTCGGCCGACATGTACAAGCTCGGCGACGTCCCGGCCGACCACTGCTTCGTCAAGCTGCTGCGGGAGGTGCGGCCGGAGGAGCTGACCGGCCCCGCCGGGCCCCTCAACCGGCGCACCGACCGGGCGTACCGCATCTATCCCGACGGCACGACCGAGGCGGAGTTCCACGAGCTCGAATACATGGTCCCCGACCGCGACGCGCGCGAGGCCGTCGACAGGATGCGCGACCTGATGCGGCGCAGGTTTCCCGACGAGATCTCGCCCCTGCAGGTGCGGTGGCAGAAGGCCGACAGTGCCTTCCTGTCGGCGCAAGGCGGGCGGGACAGCACCTCCCTGTCCGTGTCGGGGGAGATCGGCCGCAACTACCTGCCCTTCCTCAAGGCCGTCGACGAGGCCCTGCGTCCCTATGCGGCAAGGCCGCACTGGGGCAAGCTCCACTTCCTCGACCGCGCGCGCGTGCGGGAGATCTATCCGGACTTCGCGCGGTTCGACGCCGTGCGTCGGGAGCTCGACCCGAAAGGCCTGTTCCTCAATCCGCACTTCGCGGCGCTGTTCGGCTAGCGACGGCGCGGCCAAGGCGGCTTGACACGCGGGAAGGCCCGGCCTAGCTAGAGAAATCGTTTTCTCAAGGAATTGCCATGCCCTCCTGGTTGCTTGCGATGGACGTCGACGGAACGATCCTCACCGACGACTACGCCGTCCCCGCGCAGGTGCGCGAGCAGATCCAGCGGGCGCGCTCGCAGGGCATCTTCACGGCTCTCGCCACGGCGCGCGCGCCGCGTTCGGTGTTCCATATCCTGGAGGACGTCGGCGGCGTCGATGCGGCGATCTGCTTCGGCGGGGCGCTGACGCTGAAGCAGGAGCGGGGCGTCTGGCGCGCCGACGACGCGGAAGACGACAGGACCGTCGCGCCGGAGCTGCTGCATGCGCTGGTCCTCCGGTCGCGCAGCGCGGGCGTGTCGCTCGCCGCCTACGGCGCGGAGAACGTCTATGTCGACCGTCTGAACGACATCCTAGCGCACCAGTTCGGCAAGACCGGGCTGACCTGCGTCGAGGGCGACCTGCTGGCGGTCGGCGAGCCCATCCTCAAGCTCCTCGCCATTGCCGACACGCAGACCCTGCCCGTGCTGGAGGAACTGCGCGGCGCCTTCGGGCAGACCCTCTCCTGCCTCTACTCCCACGCCAACTTCCTGGAGGTCACGCACAGGTCGGTCTCCAAGGGCAATGCCGTCGAAAGCCTCCGCCTGTCGCTCGGCATCGCGCGGGAGAACGTGGTCACCATCGGCGATTCCGAAAACGACCTTTCCATGTTCGCCGTCGCCGGCATGCCGATCGCCATGGGCAACGCCGCCGACAGCGTCAAGCGCTCCGCCAAATGGGTGACGGAGACGAACGGCCGGGCGGGGGTCGCGGTCGCGCTGCGCCACTGCGCGCAAACGCTCTGGCGGATCTAGGGCGTCCGCCGCTCCCGTTCTCACGGAAGGCCCGGCCCCGTCGAGGAGCGCGCAGGAACGCGTCCCGGCTCGACGGGGCCCGCCATCGCGGGCTTACTTCACCCAGGGGGTACGCTTGCCGATCGCGATGTGGACGGACTTGACCTCGGTATATTCCTCGACGCCCATCCGTCCGCCCTCGCGGCCGATGCCCGACTGCTTGAAGCCGCCGAGCGGCTGGCCCGGGCCGCCGGCGATCGTGGTGTTGACCCAGGTGCGCCCCGCCTGCACGCCGCGCATGACGCGCAGGGCCTTGTCGATGTCCTTCGTCCAGATGCTGGCGGCAAGGCCGTAGGGAGAATCGTTGGCGATCTCCAGCGCCTCCTCGACGGTCCTGAAGGTCATCAGGCAGAGGACGGGGCCGAAGATCTCCTCGCGGGCGACGCGCATGTCGTTGCGCACGCCGGCAAGGAGGGTCGGGGCGACGAAGCGGCCGCCGGAGACGGAGACCCGTTCCCCGCCGCAGACGACGTCCGCTCCCTCCTGCCTGCCGAGGTCCACGTAGCCGAGGATCTTGTCGCAATGCTGCTCGGAGACGATCGCGCCGAGCTGCGTCTCGGGATCGAGGCAGTCGCCGAGCTTCACCTTCGAGAGCTTTTCGACGACGAGCGCCTTGAACCGCTCGGCGACGGATTCCTCGACGACGAGGCGGCTGCCGCTGACGCAGCACTGGCCGGCATTGAAGCAGAGGCCGAAGGCGACGCCGTCGGCGGCATCCTCCAGATCGGCGTCGGCGAAGACGATCTGCGGGTTCTTGCCGCCGAGCTCGAGGCTCGCCTTCTTGAAGTTGGCGGCACTCGCCTTCAGCACGGCTTCGCCCGTCCGGGTCGAGCCGGTGAAGGACACCATGTCGATGTCGCGGTGCTCGGCGATCGCCTGCCCGACCTCGGGGCCGGTCCCCGTCACGACGTTGTAGACGCCGTCGGGCAGGCCCGATTCCTTCAGGATGTCCGCGCACATGAGGGTGGTGGCGGAGGTCATCTCGGACGGCTTGACGACGACGGAATTGCCCGAGGCGAGAATGTAGGGAAGCCGCTCGGCGAGCACGATGAAGGGGAAGTTCCAGGGATTGATGAGCCCGACGACGCCGACCGGCTCGCGCGTCACGACGCCGAACATGTCGTCGCCGTGGTTGTTGAAGGTCTCGCCCGAGAGCGACTGCGCCTGCCCGGCGCAATATTCGAAATGACCCGCGGCGTCGTTGATCTCGGCGCGCGACTGGGAGATCGGCTTGCCGGTCTCGAGCGTCTCCCAGAAGGCGAGCTCCTCGACGCGGGCGCGGATCGCGCGGGCGACCCGCAGCAGGACGGCCGCCCGCTCGGCGCCGCCGATGCCCGACCAGACGCGCCGCTTGAAGGCGGCCCGGGCGGCCGCGACAGCCTCGTCGAGATCCGCGCGCGTGCAGAGCGTCACGCGCGAGACGTCCCTGCCGTAGCCGGGGCTCGACCGCAGCAGCGTGTCGCGGCCCGCCGTATCGCGCCAGGTGCCGTCGATGAAGAACCCGAACTCCCGCACGGTTTCGGGAACGGCGGCGAATGCGGTTGCATGGTCCATTGGTCGTCTCCTTTGGCTGGCGCGGCGCGGTCCCGTTACGGGCCGTCCTCGCGCCTGATGATGCGGTCGTACAGTGCGGCAGCGGTCGCGGCTAGGCGGAACGCGCGAGCACCGGCTTGCGGGGGGACGCGGCGGCCTTGCCGAGGATCATGTCCGCCCCCTTCTCGCCGATCATGATGGTCGGCGCATTGGTGTTTCCGCTGGTCAGCACCGGCATGATGGAGGAATCGACCACGCGCAGCGCCGACAGGCCGTGCACCCGGAGCTCGGAATCCACCACCGCCTGGTCGTCGTTGCCCATCTTGCAGGTCCCGACCGGGTGATAGTCGCAGCAGGCGTACTGGCGGACATAGGCCATGATCTGCTCGTCGGTCACCGCGTCGTCGCCCGGCAGGCGCTCGTGGGCGATGAGGGGCGCGATGGCGTCCTGCTTCAGGACCTCGCGGATGATCCGCACCGAGCGCAGCGCCATCTCGCGGTCGTAGGGATCGTCGAGATAGTTCGGGTCGATCAGCGGCTGGTCGGCCGGGTCGGCCGATCTCAGGCGGATGGAGCCGCGGCTGCGCGGGCGCAGGAAGGTCGAGTTGACCGTGAAGCCGTGGCCGTCGATCGTCGACTGCCCGCCGCGCACCACGGTCGCCGGCGCGATGTGGATCTGGAGGTTCGGCGTCGCCTCGCCCTCGGTCTGGAAGAAGCCGCCGCCCTCGACGATCACCGAGGAGACCGGGCCGGTCCGGTAGAGCAGCCATTGCAGGCCGTGCAGCACGGAGCGCGGGAACCTGTCGTGCCCGTCATAGGTAATGCGCTCCTTCGTCTGCACATGGACGTTCGTGCACAGATGGTCCTGGAGGTTCTTGCCGACGCCCGGCAGATGATGGACGGGATCGATGCCGACCGCCTTCAGCTCGTCGGCGTCGCCGATGCCCGACAGCATCAGGAGCCGCGGCGAATTGAGCGCGCCGGCCGAGACGACGACCTCCCGCTCCGCCCGCACGACGCGCCGCGACCGGCCGTCGGAGAGCTCGACGCCCACCGCGCGCCCGTTCTCGACGACGATCCGCGTGACGCGCGCATGCGTCTCGATCGTCAGGTTCTTCCGGTCCCTGATCGGCCGGAGGTAGGAGACCGCCGCCGAGCGCCGGCGCCCGTGGCGGCAGGTCACCTGGTAGAGGCCCGCGCCGTACATGGTCTCGCCGTTGAAGTCCGGATTGTAGGGCAGGCCGTATTGCTGGACCGCCTTGACGAAGGCGCGGGTGACGGGATGCGGCCCGATCTGGTCGGAAACCCAGAGCGGCCCGCCGTGCCCGTGATAGCGGTCGGCGAGGCGGTCGTTGTCCTCCGCCCGCCGGAAGTAGGGCAGGACGTCCTCATAGGACCAGCCGTCGTTTCCGAGCGCCGCCCAGTTGTCGTAGTCCTCCTTCTGGCAGCGGATATAGATCATCGCGTTGATGGAGCTGGAGCCGCCGAGCGTCTTGCCCTGCGGATACCAGACCTCGCGGTTGTCGAGGTGCTTCTGCGGAACGGTGTAGAAGCGCCAGTTGACGCCCGGGCCGAACAGCTTCCCCAGCCCGCCGGGCATGTGGATCATCGGGTTCCAGTCGCGGCTTCCCGCTTCCAGGAGCAGGACGCGGGTCCGACCGTCTTCCGAGAGCCGGCTTGCAAGGGCGCAGCCGGCCGAGCCGGCTCCGACGACGATATAGTCCCAGACGGATTGCGCCATCCTCTATCTCCCTTTGAACTGCGGTGCCCGCTTTTCCTTGAAGGCGCGCAACCCCTCGACGCGGTCCTCGGTGGCGAATGCCTCCACCGTCAGCCTGCGTTCCTCCTCGATTCCCCGCGCCAGCGGCAGCTCGAACGCCGCGTTCACCGCGCGCTTCGCATAGGGGGTGATGGCGACGGACATCGCCGCGATCTCGCCGCCGATCTCGATCGCCCGCGCCAGCAGGGCATCCGGCTCCACGACTTCGGAGACCATGCCCTTGCGCTCGGCCAGCGCGGCATCGACCATCATCCCCGTCAGCACCATCTGCATGGCGAAGGACTTTCCGACGATGCGCGGCAGCCGCTGCGTGCCGCCGTCGCCCGGAAACGAGCCGATCCTGATCTCCGGCGTGGCGAAGCGCGCCGCCGAGGACGCGACGACGATGTCGCACAGCAGCGCCAGCTCCAGGCCGCCGCCGAGCGCATAGCCGTTGACGGCGGCGATCAGCGGCTTCGGGAAGGCCTCGATGGAGGCCCAGACGGCGAGCCGGCCGGGATCGACATAGGATTCGACCCCGCGTTCCAGCATGTCGGTGATGTCGGCGCCCGCGGCGAAGGCGCGGCCGTTGCCGGTGACGATCACGCAGCCGACGTCCCGGTCGGCGGCGGCCTCGTCGAGATGGGCCTGCAGCTCGGCGAGGAGCTGCTTCGACAGCGCGTTGAGCTTCTCCGGACGGTTCAGGGTCAGGAGCCGCACGCCCGGCGCCGGCGTCTCGGCCAGCACGAGTCGTGCCTGCGTCTGCGAACTGCCGGCTACGGCCGTCTCCATCGCTGCCTCCCTTTCGATCCCGCTTCCTCAGGCGGCATATCTGTAAACGTTTTCCGACGTAAGGCCAGCAAGCTGCATCATGCGGCCGATCTTTTCGATCTCGGCGGCCGACGGCTTCATCAGCGGCGGGCGGACATGGGCCTCGTCCATGCGGCCGAGCAGCACCAGCGCCTCCTTCATGCGGTTGTGCATGTCGAGAAGCGGATCGTCGTAGAAGGCGCGCACGGTCGGGTAGATGCGGTCGTTGATCGCGCGCGCGGCGTTGAGGTCGCCCGCCTGCACCGCGTTGAACAAGGCGACCTGGAGGTCGGCGATGACGCTGCCGGCACCGGAGAGCAGGCCGTCGCATCCCATGGCGAGCGAGCCGAGAAGCCAGGCGCTGTGCGTCGTCAGCGTGTAGACGGGCCGGTCGAGCGCGTGCAGCTCGCGGATCTGCCGCTCGTGCCGGTTGCCGTCGCCGATCTGGTCCTTGATGGCGCGGATCGTCGGGAAGCGGCGGCAGAGCTCGAGAAGCGTGTCGAGCGGATAGGAGAGCTGCGAGGCGAGCGGGAACTGGAACAGGATGATCGGAAGATCGGACGCCTCGGTGATATGGCGCAGATGCTCTTGGGTCATCTCGGGGCGAAGATGGCCGCCGAGCGACATGAAGGCCGGCGGGAAGACGAGAAGGCCGTCCGCTCCCTCCTTCTGCGCGTAGGCGGCGAGCCTGCCGGCCTCGAGGCTGGATTCGGTGCAGATGCCGACGATGGTCGCGACGTCCGACTGGAGGACCTCCTTGGTGACGACGACCGCGCGCTTCTGCTCCTCGATCGTCAGCGCATGGACCTCGGCCGCGTGGCCGTTGATCGTGATGCCCGCGATGCCGGTGACCGAGGCGATGTCCTTCAGATGCGCCCGGTAGGCCGGCTCGTTGATGCTCATGTCGGCATTGAACGGCATCAGGCAGGCCGGGATCACGCCCTTCGGCTCGAATTTGCGGTCACTCATCGTCATCTCCTGTCGTTGCTGTCACGGGCCGCCCCGGCACGACGCCGGGGCGGTCCGTCCTCGAAAAATCAGAAGCCCTTGCCGAGCATCTCGTCGATGTTGGAGGCGTCCACCTGCTTGCCAGGAAGGACGATCTCCTTCTCCACCGCTTCGCCCTTGGCCACCTTGTAGGCGACCTCGATGCCTTCCGGCGCGACGAAGGGATAGGTGAAGCTCGCCGCCAGCTTGCCGGCCTTGATGGCTTCGTAGGCATTGTTCTGGCCGTCGATACCGACGACCACCACCTCGTTCAGGCGTCCGACGGCTTCGAGCGCCTGGATGGCACCGAGCGCCATTTCGTCGTTGTGCGCGTAGACGGCCTGGATCTCGCCGGGCCCGAAGCGCTGGAGCTGGTCTTCCATGAACTTCACGGCGTTCTCGCGCAGGAAGTCGCAGTTCTGCGTGGCGACGATCTCGAGTTCCGTGCCCTCGAGGGCCTCCACGAAGCCGTCGTGCCGGTCGACCGTCGCCGAGGCGCCGCCCGTGCCCTGCAGCTCGATGATCTTGCCCTTGCCGCCCAGCTTCTCGCCGATGAACTTGCCGGCCGCCAGACCGATCGGCTTGTTCTCGGCGCCGACATGGACGGTGACGTCCGTGTTGACCTTGCGGTCGAGCGTCACGACCTTGATGCCGGCCGCCATCGCGTCGGCGACGACGGGCGTCAGCGCGTCGGACGTGAGCGGGCTGATCATCAGGACCTGGATGCCCTGCGCCATCAGCGACTCGACGTCGGTCACCTGCTTGGAGGAGTCGTTCTGCCCGTCCGTGACGATCAGCTCGACATCCGGCAGGTTCTGCTCGGCATAGGCCTTGTTGCCCTCCACCATGGCGACGCGCCACGGATGGTTCATCGTCCCCTGGCTGAAGCCGATCTTGATCTTCTCCTGCGCCATCACCTGGGTCGCGAGCACGATCGCGCTGCCGGCCATGAGCACGGTCTTCAGGAATTCTCTCTTCTTCATTGCACTCTCCTCCGTTGTCATTTCTTCGGGAAGCCGAGATCAGTGCCGCGCACGGCGCTTTCTCAGCATTTCGTAAAGCACCGCCCCGATGATGATGGCGCCCTTGACGATCTGCTGGGTGAATGGTGAAATCCCAAGCAAATTCATGATGTTGGCGAGAACGGCGAGGATTCCCGCGCCGATGATCGTGCCGAGGATCCCGCCCTCTCCCCCGAAAAGGCTGGTGCCGCCGATCACGGTGATGGCGATCGCCTCCAGCTCGATGCCGGTGCCGGCGGTCGGCTCGCCGACCGTCAGGCGGGACACGAAGATGATCGCCGTCAGGCTCGCCAGGAAACCGCTGACGACATAGACGCTGAAGGTGACCAGGCCGACGTCGATGCCCGACAGATGGGCCGCCTCGGCATTGGAGCCGACGGCATAGATCTGCCGGCCGTAGGCGGTGTAGCGCAGGACGTAGATGGCGATCGCGGCGACCGCGGCGAAGATCCAGACCGGCACGGGAACGCCGAGCATGGCGCCGCGTCCGAGCCACATGAAATCGGCCGCGCGGGCGCCGAGGCCGACCGGCTGGCCGTTCGCCAGCGTCAGCGCCAGGCCGCGCCCCATCACCATCATGCCGAGCGTCATGATGAACGGCGGGATGCCGCCCAGCGTGATGCCGAGCCCGTTCAGGGCGCCCATGCACACGCCGATGAGCAGCACGAGCGGCACCACGGCGGCGACCGGCCAGCCGCCGACGAGGAGCAGCGCCGTGGTGACCGCGCACACGCCGAGGATCGAGCCGACCGACAGGTCGATGCCCTTGGTCAGGATGACGAAGGTCATGCCGACGCTGACGATGCCGAACAGCGCGACCTGGCGCATCACGTTCATGACGTTGACCGGGTTGAGGAAGGACGACGACAGCAGCGTCGCCAGGATGCAGAGGCCGGCGAGCACCCAGATCAGCCCCGCCCCCTTCGGCAGAGCCAGCCGGAAACGTCGTTCTTCGGTTTCGATCATCGTGTTTGGGCTCGCCATTGTCAGTCCTCCCGATTGTCCCGCAGCGGCGCGGCGCGAGGCGCTCCTGCTGCATCCGCGCCGTGCCGCCCGGCGGGCGGCGCGCGCCTAGTTGAAGGTTGCATGTTTCATGATCTCTTCCTCGGAGGCGCCGCGGGGAAGCTCCGCCGCGATCTCCCCTTCCCGCATCACCAGGATGCGGTCGCACATGCCGATGATCTCCGGCAGCTCGGACGAGACCATCAGCACCGCGAGGCCCTCGCGCTCGACCAGGTCGACGAGCAGCTCGTAGATCTCCCGCCGCGCGCCCACGTCCACGCCGCGCGTCGGCTCGTCGATGAGCAGGACGTCGCACCTGGCGTTCAGCTGCTTGGCGATCACGCATTTCTGCTGGTTGCCGCCGGAAAGCGTTCCGATCGCGGTGTCGATCTCCGGCGTCTTCACGCGCAGGCGCCGGACGTAGTCGCGGACCGATACGCGCTCCTTGCCGAGGTTCAGCCTGGCGGTGCTGCCGAAATTGCCGAGCCTGGAGATGGTGACGTTGAACCGGACCGACTGGGAGAGGAACAGGCCCTCGGTCTTGCGGTCCTCCGGCGCGAAGCCGATGCCGAGCGAGATCGCCTTGCGCGGCGAGGCGATCCTGCGCACCTTCCCGTGCAGCCGGATCTCGCCGCCTTCGATCGGGTCCCTGCCGACGATGGCGCGCAGGAGCTCCGACCGGCCCGCGCCCGCAAGCCCGCATATGCCGACGATCTCCCCTTTCCGGAGCGAGAGGCTGACGTTCTTCAGGGCCTTGCCGCGGGAAAGCCCGGAGACGCCGAGGACCTCCTCGCCGGGCCGGGCGTTGCGCTGCGGGAAGTAGTCGGCGATCGGCCGGCCGACCATGCACTGGATCAGGCTGTCGGTCGTCCATTCGGCGATCGGCCGCGTGGAGACGAGCTTGCCGTCGCGCAGCACCGTCGCCTTCTGGCAGAGCTCGAACACCTCCTTCAGGCGATGCGAGATATAGATGAAGGCGACGCCTTCCGCCTGGAGCGTGCGGATGGTGCGGAAGAGCTTCTCGAGCTCGGTGTCGCCGAGCACCGCGGAGGGCTCGTCGAGGACGATCAGCCGGGCATTGCGGGAGATCGCCCGGGCGATCTCGACCATCTGCCGCTGGGCGACGCTGAGGCTGCCGACCAGGCGGCGCGGATCGATGCAGAAGCCGAGCCGGTCCATGGCGTGCATGGCCTCGCGCGACGCCGTCTTCCAGTCGATCCGGCCGAAACGGTTGCGCGGCAGGCGGTTCATGAAGATGTTCTCCGCGACGGAGAGATGCTCGGCCTGCGCGAATTCCTGGTAGATGACGGCGACGCCGCGGTCGATCATCGATGCCGGCGTCGGCGCCGTGATCGTCTCGCCGGAAAGCACGAGCGTGCCCGCGTCGGCGTGATAGGCGCCGGAGAGGATCTTCATCAGGGTCGACTTGCCGGCGCCGTTCTCGCCGACCAGGCCGTGGACCTCGCCGCGGCCGACGGAGAAGGACACGCCCTGCAGCGCCTTCACGCCCGGGAAGGATTTCTCGATCCCGTTCATCTCGAGGAAGACATCCGCCGCCGAGGTGACGGGCTTCTCCGCTGAAACGCCTACGATCGCATTCATCGCTCTCTCCCGCGCCCGGAGAAATCGATTTCTCCGGCGCTCCAAAAAAAGCCTCTCAAAGGCGCGGTATCTGCATGCCGCCGCCGATATTGTAGATATCGCCGGTGCTGTAGGGCATGCCGCCTGTCGCGAGCGTCGCAATGGCGCAGGCGATGTCCGAGGGCTCCCCCCATCGTCGCAGGGCGCACAGTTCGCCGTTCAGGATGCCGGGCGAGTACCGGTCGTAGACCTCCGCCGTCATGTCCGTCTCGATCAGGCCGGGCCGGATCTCGTGGACGCGGATGCCGCTCTCGGCGAGCCGCACGGCGAAGGCCTGCACGGCCATCGACAGGCCCGCCTTCGAGATGCAGTAGGCGGCCTTCTCCGGCGAGACGAGATGCGCGTTGGCCGAGGTGATCGTGATGATCGACCGCTCGACCCCGGGCGCCGCCGCGGCGAGCATCCGCCGCGCCACGGCCTGCGTCAGGAAGAACGTGCCGCGCAGGTTGACGGAGACGAGCCGGTCGAACTCCGCCTCGTCGACCTCCAGCATGTCGCCGCGCACGGAGACCTGGATGCCGGCATTGTTGACCAGGCAGGTGATCGGCCCGAATTCCTCCCAGATCCGCGCGACGACCGCGTCGTGCCGGTCGATGCTCGAGATGTCGAGCGGAAAGAAGGCCGCGCGGCGTCCCGTGCCCGCCAGGAGCGCGATCGTCTCGCCGACGTTCTCGTCCTCGACCCAGTCCACGAAGGCGATGTCGAAGCCGCGGCCCGCGAGCTCCAGGCATATGGCGCGGCCGATGCCCCGCCGGCCGCCGGTGACCAGCGCCACGCCGAGCGCCGGACCGTCCGGCTTGCGTTCCTTCGGGCTCGTTTCCACGGTGCCATGCATCAGACGGCCTCATCCATTTGGTCGCCGGAACGGGAGGAGACGACGGCGCCCGCGGTGATCAGCCCCTCGATCTCGGCGGCCGAATAGCCGAGGTCGCGCATGATCTCGCGCGTGTGCTCGCCGATCTCGAGCGCCAGCACGCGCAGCTCCGGCACCTGGCCGTCGTAGCGGTTGGGGTGGTTGACCAGATGCACCGTCCTGCCGCGGACGGTGATCTTGCGGAACACCTCCATGTGGGCAAGCTGCGGATGGTCGAGCAGGTCGTCATAGGTGTTGACCGGCGAATACCAGATGCCATGCTTGTCGAAGCGCTCGGAGAGTTCCCTGACGGTGTAGCGGGCGGTGGCCTCGCGCACGGCGCGGGCGACGACGTCGCGCTCCTCGTAGCGGTCGAGGCCGACGATCCCGCGCAGCTCGTCGCTGTCGAGCGCCTCGGCCAGGGTCTCGTCGCTGCACAGCGAGATCACCACCTGGCCGTCCTTCGCCGGATAGACGCCGTAGGGGGCCGCATGGAACCACGTCGCGAGGTTGCGCTCGCGCTGCATCTTCTCCTGCGTGATGCCGCCGGCGAAATAGTTGACGAGGGGCTCGGTCTGCAGGTCGATCGCCGAGTTTATCAGGCTCGCCTCGACGCGCGTGCCCTTGCCCTCCCGCTCGCGGCGGAGCAGGGCGCCGAGGATGCCTATGGCCAGCAGGGCGCCGCCGTGCTGGTCGACCACCGCGGCGCCGGCCGGCGTGTTGCCGCGCTCCGGCGCGCCCGTCACGCTGATCAGGCCGGAGGCCGCCTGCATGAGGAGGTCCTGTCCCGGGCGGGCGGCCATCGGCCCGCTCGAGCCGTAGCCGCTCGCCGAGGCGAAGATCAGCTTCGGGTTCAGGCGGCGAAGCTCCGCATCATCGAATCCCAGCCGCGCAAAGACGCCGGGACGGAAATTCTCCATGACGACGTCGGCCTCGGCGATGAGGCGCGCCGCCACCTGGCGGCCGCCCTCCGACTTCAGGTCGATGCCGATCGAGCGCTTGTTGCGGTTGGCGCAGAGATAGAAGCCGCTTATGCCCTCGACGAAGACGTCGGCGCCGGACCAGTGGCGCTCATGGGCGCCGAGGATCGGCTCGACCTTGACGACATCCGCGCCCATGTCCGCGAGATACTGGGCGCCCGCCGGCCCCTGCAGGAAGTGGCAGAAGCTGACGACCTTGATTCCGTTTAAAAGCATAAGTCTCCTCCCGGCCTGCCCAACCCCTCGGTCGGGGGCGAACCGTTCTTAGAAATCGTTTTCTCACTTGCGCCGATCCGAGTCAACACCTTTCTGCGGCGCGAGCGGATTATTGTGGCCGGGACCCCGGCGGCAGGATCGGCGCCATGCACGGCGAAGAGCATGACATTTCATGAAATAATGCTTTTTATCAATGGATTATTCCATATCTCCCATTGCTTCCCGGATAGTATATACGGATGTGGCCGCCCTCGCCCCGGTACATGATTACAATTGACATCGCGGGATCAGCATGAGAAAACGTTTTCTATAAATTTGCCGATGCCGTGGATCGGGCCGGCATGGCGTTAGCGGGAGGGGTGCCTTGAGCGAATTCTACGTTTCCGTCGGAGACAGCGTCTCCTTTTCCAAGACGGTCGGCGAGACGGACGTCTATCTCTTCGCCGGCATCACCGGCGACCTGGCGCCCGTCCACGTCAACCAGGCGCTGATGGAAAGCTCCGCGTACGGGCAGCGCATCGCCCACGGCGCGCTGGTCGTCGGCTTCATGTCGACGACGTCGAGCATGATGGTCGAGCAGTCGCGGGACGGACACGGCAGGGGCGAGACGCCCGTCTCGCTCGGCTACGACCGCGTGCGCTTCCTCGGCCCGGTGTTCTTCGGCGACACGGTGACGGTCCGCTACCGGATCACCGCGATCGACGAGGCCAGACGCCGGTCCACCGCCGACATCCAGGTCGTCAACCAGCGCGGCGAGACGGTGGCCATTGCCACCCACATCCTCAAATGGGTCGGGAAGACGGAGCGATGACCATGGCAGAACCTATGTCGGCGGATTTCGTCATCGTCGGCGGGGGCAGCTCGGGTTGCGCGCTCGCAGCGCGCCTCAGCGCCGATCCGGCCTGCAGCGTGATCCTCCTCGAAGCGGGCAACCGCGACACGAGCCCCTACATCCACCTGCCGGTCGCCTACTACAAGACGACCGGGCCGAACTTCACCTGGGGCTTCGAGACGGCGCCGCAGAAGCACCAGGGCGACATCCGCCTGCCCTACGCGCAGGCGCGCGTCATCGGCGGCGGCAGCTCCATCAACGCGCAGGTCTACATCCGCGGCAATCCGCAGGATTTCGACGGCTGGCGCGACACGCACGGCTGCACGGGCTGGGGCTATGACGACGTCCTGCCCTATTTCAAGCGGGCGGAAGGCAACCAGAGCCTCGCCGGCGAGACCCACGGCATCGACGGTCCGCTCCTCGTCTCCGATCCGTCCTATGTCAGCCCCCTGTCGCACGCCTGGATCCAGGCCTGCCAGGAAGCCGGCATTCCGCCGAACCGCGACTTCAACTCCGGCAACCAGGCCGGCAGCGGGCTCTATCAGGTGACCAACCGCGCCGGGCGCCGGTCGAGCGCGGCGAACTGCTACCTCCGGCCCGCCCTGAAGCGCCCGAACCTGCGCGTCGTCACCCGCGCGCAGGCCCGCCGCGTCATCCTCGAGAACAACCGCGCGACCGGCGTCGAGGCCGATATCGGCGGCACCGCCAGGACGATCCGCGCCAACCGCGAGGTGATCCTCACCTCCGGGGCGATCGGGACGCCGAAGCTCCTCATGCTGTCGGGCATCGGCCCGGCCGCGGACCTCAAGGCGCACGGCATCGACGTCGTGCGCGACAGCCCGGATATCGGTCGGAACCTGCAGGATCACCTCGACATCTTCCTCGTCTACGAAGTGGCGAACGCCAACAGCTACGACAAGTACAAGAAGCTCCACTGGCAGGCCTGGGCCGGCATGCAGTTCGCGCTGTTCCGCTCCGGGCCGGTCACGTCGAACATCGTGGAGGCCGGCGGCTTCTGGTGGAGCGGGCCGAAGGAAGGGCTGCCGGACGTCCAGTTCCACTTCCTCGCCGGCGCCGGCGTCGACGAGGGCGTGCCCGACATCCCGGGCGGCGCTGGCTGCACGCTGAACGCCTACCTGGTTCGGCCGAAGTCGCGCGGCACCGTCACCCTCAGGTCGGCCCGCGCCGGGGATCATCCGGTCATCGATCCGAACTTCCTGTCGCATCCGGACGATCTGGCCGGCACGATCGCCAGCATCAAGCTCGGCCGCAAGATCATGGAGCAGGACGCCATCAGCCGCTATCTCGTGCGCGAGCACTATCCGGGTGCGCAAACCGAGAGCGACGCCGATCTGGAAGCCTTCGTGCGCAAGGCGTCGCGCACCGGCTACCATCCCTCCTGCACCTGCCGGATGGGCGAGGACGAGGCCTCGGTCGTCGACACGCGCCTGCGCGTGCGCGGCGTGGAAGGGCTGCGTATCGCCGACGCCTCGGTGATGCCGCAGCTCGTCTCCGGCAACACCAACGCCACCACCATCATGATCGCCGAGCGGGCCGCCGACATGATTCTCGGCAACCGCATGCAGATGCAGGGGGCAGCCTAATGGTTTTGTCAAGCTGCATGTTTGAAGTTTGGGCTGAAGGGGGTTCTTGTCTG
>NZ_JANFDG010000046.1 GCF_024609765.1 Shinella pollutisoli | reverse complement strand
CATCCTCGGCCATAAACACAGTGCCCGAAAGGCAGATGTCGAAACGCATTTCATTGGTAGGGCCGCGTGATGCTGCGGTTCGGCATACTCGGCGCCGCCCGCATCGTGCCCTGGGCGCTGCTCGAACCGGCCGCACGGCGCGACGACGTGGAGATCGCGGCGATAGCCGCCCGCCGGCCCGGCGCCGCGGCGGAGTTCGCCGCGCGGCACGGCATCGCCCGGGCCTACGATAGCTACGAGGCGCTGATCGCCGATCCGGCGATCGACGTCGTCTACAATCCCCTGCCGCCGCACCTGCATGCCGCGTTCTCCATCAAGGCGCTGCAGGCGGGAAAGCACGTCCTGTGCGAAAAGCCCTTCGCGATGAACGCGCGCGAGGCCGAGGCGATGCAGGCGGCCGCCGCCCGCGCGGGACGCCGCGTCGTCGAGGCCTTCCACGACCGCTACCATCCCGTCTTCCGGCACCTGCTCGACCTCGTCGATTCCGGCAGGCTCGGCGCCGTCCGGACGCTGACGGCCGTGTTCAACCACACGATCCCCGAAACGCCGGGCGAGTTCCGCCGCATCCCCTCGATGGGCGGCGGCGCGCTGATGGATCTCGGCTGCTATCCCGTCCACTGGTGCCGCTCGCTGATGCGCGCGGAGCCGGAGGTCGTGGAGGCCGGCGCACGCCTGACGGCGGACGGATGCGACGAGGAGATCCGCGCCACCCTGGCATTCCCCTCGGGCGCCATCGCCCGCATCGAGGCGCTGATGACGCCGGACTGGCGCTATCACGCCCGCTTCGTCATCGAGGGCGAGCGCGGCACGGTCACGGCGGAAAACAGCCTCCTGCCGCATCTCGGCCATTCCATCATCGAGCGCCTGGACGGCGGCCTGCGGCAATACACGATCGGCGGCGGCACGACGTTCGATTTCCAGCTGGCCGCGTTCGTCGCCGCGCTGACGGACGGCACTCCGCTGCCGACGGAAGGCGAGGACAGCCTCGGCAACATGCGGACCATCGACGCCATCTACGCGAAAGCCCGCGTGAACAGGGAAGGATCGGGATCGTGAGCACGGTCGTCATCACCGGCGCCGAGCAGGGCCTCGGCCTGGAGCTCGCGCGCCTCTACGGGCAGGAGGGCCACCGCGTCGTCGCCGGATGCCTCGACCCCGCCAGGCCCGACATCGTGCGCCTCGCCGGGGAATGCCCCGGCGTGACGGTGCACAGGCTGGACGTGACGCGCGACGGATCGGTCGCCGCCTTCGCGGATGCGGTGCGCTCCGGGCCGGTCGACATCCTCGTCAACAACGCCGGCATCCACCTGCGCAAGTGGTCTCCGCCCGACACGGTTTCCTTCGACGACTGGGAGGCGACGCTGCGGGTCAACACCCTCGGCCCCGCCCGCGTCTCCTTCGCGCTCCAGCGCAGCCTCGCCAGCGCCGGCGGCGCCAAGCTGGTCACCATTTCCAGCGACTGGGGCTCCGTCTCCAACCATCCCGGAACCGCCTACGACTACTGCTCCTCCAAGGCGGCGGTGAACAGCGTCATGCGCGGCATCGCCCGCAACTGGGCGGCGTCCGGGATCACCGTCCTCCTCATCCATCCCGGCTGGATGCGCACCGCCATGGGCGGCGCGGACGCGCCGAACCTGCCCGCCGACAGCGCGCGCCGCGTGAAGGCCGTCATCGACGGGGCGAGCGCCGCCGACAACGGGCGCTACATGGACACCGAGGGAAACGACATGCCGTGGTAGGCGGCACCGGACGCCCCGACGACATTGCTTCACCATCAGCGAGAGACAGATGCAGTTCCTTGTACTGACCAGACGGAAGACCGAGGCCTTCACAACCGCAGATTTCGCGGAGAAATTCGACGCGGAGGTCGCACGCGCCCGGGAGCTCTACGGGGAGCAGTTCACGCGGCAGATCTGGCACCGGGCCGACGGCAGCGGCGCCTGCCAGATCGTCGAGGCGCCCGACGAGCAGACCGTCGCCGACCGGATCAACACCCTGCCCTTCGCGCGCGCCGGAATGCTGGACATAACCATCGTTCCCCTGAAGCCCTATGCCGGGTTTTCGGGATAGGCGGCGCGGACTGCACGCCCGTGTTGTGAAAAGAACGGTTCCGGCGTCATTATGTCCCGGAGAAACAGGGGAAGGAACATATGGCCAGGATCACCGGGGACGGAGCGGTCGAGACCGGCGTCGTGAAGCTCAAGGACGTGGCGCTGCGCGCGGGCTGTTCGGTCGCCACCGCCTCGCGCGTCCTCAACGGCCATCCCACGGTCGGGCCTGCGGAGAAGGAGCGCGTCCTCGCCGCCGCCGCGCAACTCGGCTACGTGCCGAACAACTCGGCGCGGGCCCTGCGCTCGCAAAGCACCAGCCTCGTCGGCGTGGTCATACCGACGCTCGACCACGCCATCTACGCGAAGATGGTGGGCGGCCTGCAGGAGCGCCTCGCCCGCAGCGGCAAGGCGGTCATCATCAGCACGTCCGACTACGATCTCGAGCGCGAGCGCATGCAGGCGAAGCTTCTCGTCGGACGCGGGGTGGAATCGATCGTGCTCGTCGGCCTCGAGCATCATCCCGAAACGCTCGAATACCTTCGCCGGGCGGGCGTCTCCCAGGTCTTCACCTATACCTGCGAGCTCGGCGACGGCGATGCGGCGGTCGGCTTCGACAACCGTCTCGCCGGCGCCTCGGTCGCCCGGTTCCTCCTCGAACGCGGCCATACGCGCTTCGGCATGATCGCCGGCGTCACGCGCGGAAACGACCGCGCGACGCAAAGGCGGGACGGCTTCATCGCCACCCTGACGGAGGCCGGCATCCAGCGGCAGGACATCATCGTGGTCGAGGCGCCCTACAGGATCGAGAACGGCCGGGCCGCCATGCAGTCGCTGATGCAGACGCATCCGCGTCCGACGACGGTGTTCTGCGGCAGCGACATCCTCGCCGTCGGCGCCATCAAGTATTGCCATTCGGCCGGGATCGCCGTCCCGGAGGACGTCTCCGTCGTGGGGTTCGACAATCTCGAGGTCGCCGAGCTCGTCACGCCGGAACTGACCACCGTCGACGTCCCGGCGCGCGAGATGGGCGAGGCCGCGGCGGACGCCCTGCTCCGCCTCGGCGAAAAGAAGGGGTCCTTCATCGTCACGGAACTGCCGACGCGCCTGATCGTGCGCGGCAGCACCGGGCCGGCGGCGGCCCGGCGCTGACAACCCCGCAGGATACCAGACGATGTTTCACCGAAATGAACTGATCCGCTTCCAGCATTGCGACCCGGCCGGGATCGTCTTCTATCCGCGCTATGTCGAGATGATCAACGCGACGGTCGAGGACTGGTTCGACAGCATCGGCCTCGGCTTCGCCGACATCCACGGCAGGCTCAACACGGCCATCCCCGCGGTGTCCCTGGCCGTCGATTTCCGCGCGCCCTCCCGCATCGGCGAGACCCTCGTCTTCATGCTTACCGTCGAGCGGATCGGGACGACCAGCGTCGGCCTGCGGATAGAGGCCCGGCACCGCGACGAGCTCCGCTTCACGAGCAGGCTGACGCTTGTCCACACGAGCAAGGAGGACTACCGGCCGCGGCCCTGGCCGGACCGTTTCCGGGATGCGATGGCCTGCGAGGAGGCCCAGAGCAATTCCAGCAAAAGTGCGTAGCGGTTTTGCGTCCGGAATTGCGTAGAAACAGGGAGATGGAGCGTTTCCGCGATTCGGAGAAAGTGGAAACGCTCTAGCCGGAGGCCGTGCGGAGCCATTCGATGAACAGGCGCACGCTTTCCTTCTGGACCTTGCGCTGCGGCACGACGACGAAATAGGCGGCGCGGGTCCGGATGGACGCCTCGGTGAGGCGCACCAGCCGGTTCTGCTGGATGAGATCGGCGACCAGGCGGCTCCATCCGAGCGCGATGCCCTGGCCGTTCATCGCGGCATAGATCGCCTCGCTGTAGAAGCTGCAGCGCAAGCCCCGGCCCTTCTTCGTCGGCTTGACGGAAAAGGCCGCAAGCCATTCCTCCCAGCCGGTCCATGTCGGGTCGTCGGCGTCGCTGGAGATGAGGGGATGGCCGACGAGGTCTTCCGGCGTGCGGATCGGGCCGGCCGCCCGCGCATAGTCGGCGCTGCATATCGGGAACACCTCGTCCTCGAAGAGGAACTCGGCCTGGCCGTCCGACCATGCGCCGGTGCCGTAGCGGATCGCGAGGTCCACGTCGCTCGCCTCGATGCTCGTCCTCGCGTCCTGCGTGATGATGCGCAGCTTGACCTCGGGACAGGCGCGCGAGAACGCGGCGATCCGCGGCAGCAGCCAGAAATGGGAGAACGAGATCGTCGCCGAGATCGCCAGCTCGTCGTCCGGCCCGTCCTCCCGCAGGCTCGTGACCGTCTCGGCGATGAGATTGAAGGCGTCGCCGGCGGCGGCGGACAGCAGCCTGCCCTTCTCCGTCAGCTCGATCCGGCGATGAAGCCGGCGGAACAGCGGGAAGCCGAAATCCTGCTCCAGCACGTGGATCTGGTGGCTGATGGCCGCCTGGGTCACGCCCAGCTCGGCCGCCGCCCGCGTGAAGCTGGACAGCCGCGCGGCCGCCTCGAAGGCCGTCAGCGCGGTGAGCGGCGGAAGCTTCTTCCTCAGGCTTGCCAATGTCGGTCCCCCATGGCTCGCGCGGCTGCGCCTTCATTATTTTTCCTAATGCCATTAGCACATTTTTTTGCCGTTGAGCATCCGGATATCCTGAGCGATCTTGCCTTTTATCATGTCGGATTTCCGATAAAACATAAGGTGGGATTATGCTGCAGACCTTCGCTTCCTCCATCTCGGCCCTCCTCGACGCAAGAGCGGAGGGACATTCGCTTCCGGCGGGCCTCTATACGCGCGAGGACGTGTTCGAGGCCGATCTCGACGTCTTCTTCCGGCAGCACTGGATCTGCATCGGCGTCGAGTGCGACGTTCCGGAGCCGGGCGATGCGACCGTCGTCGACATCGGCAAGACGAGCCTCATCCTGCTGCGCGACGACGACGGCGAGATCCGCGTGATGCACAACGTCTGCCGCCATCGCGGCGCGCGCCTGCTCGACGCGGGCAAGACGATCGTTTCCAAGCTGGTCTGTCCCTATCACACGTGGACCTACGAGCTGACCGGCGAGCTCAGCTACGCGCCGCACATGGGCAAGGGCTTCGACAAGGAATGCCGCAGCCTCAGGCAGGTCGCGTGCAAGTCGATCGGCGGCCTCATCTACATCTGTCTGTCCGACGATCCGCCGCAGGATATCGCCCGCCTCGAGGAGGTCATGGCCGAGCGCCTCGCCCCCTACGACATCCGCAACGCCAAGGTCGCCCACGAGTGCGACGTGATCGAGCAGGGCAACTGGAAGCTCACGATCGAGAACAACCGCGAGTGCTATCACTGCTCGGCCAACCATCCGGAGCTCTGCGTCTCCTTCGTCGACCTCGACTTCGGCTTCGACCCGGACGCGCTCAGCCCCGAGGACCGCGCCCAGGCCGAGGAGCATTTCGCGCTCTATGCCGAGCGCACGCGGCAATGGGAGGCAGAAGGCTATCCCTCCTGCGCGGTCGAGCAGCTCGCGGACTGCGCCACCAACTTCCGCACGCAGCGGCTGATCATCGCCGGGGCCGGCGAATCCCAGACGCCGGACGCCACGGCCGCCTCCTCGAAGCTGCTCGGCACGATGACCCGCAAGGACCTCGGCGACACCCATCTCTGGGGCCACAACAGCTGGAACCACTTCATGGGCGACCACGCCGTCGTCTCGTTCGTCATTCCGCTTTCCGCCGACAGGACACTGGTGCGGACGAAATGGCTCGTCCACAAGGATGCGGTCGAGGGCGTCGACTACGACCTCGACAAGCTGACCAACGTCTGGACCGCCACGACGGACCAGGATTCCGAGCTCGTGGCGCGCTCGCATGCCGGCGTGGCGGACCCCGCCTACGTTCCCGGCCCCTACTCGCCCTTCTCCGAAACGAACCTCGACAAGTTCGCGACGTGGTACATCGACCGGATGCGCGCCCATGGATATTAAGAGCCCGTTCTCGCCGGCCGAGCGCCTCCAGCTCGCCGACCTGTGGAACCGCGATACGGACGAGGATCTCGTCTGCATCGACGTCCGGCAGGAAACGCACGACGTGAAGACCTTCACCTTCGCCTCGCCGGAGGGAAAGCGCTTCGCCTTCGAGGCCGGCCAGTATTTCCTGTTCGATCTCGAGATCGGCGGGCAGCCGGAGAGCCGCTGCTACAGCATCTCGTCCTCGCCGCGGCGCAGCAACGCCTTCTCGGTCACCGTCAAGCGCGTCGCCGGCGGCCGGATCTCGAACTGGCTGCACGACAACCTCGCCGTCAATTCGAAGGTGAGGGCGAACGGCCCCCTCGGCCATTTCATCCGGCCGAACGCCGGGAAGTACCTGTTCCTGTCGGGGGGCTCCGGGATCACGCCGGTGATGGCGATGGTGCGTGAGCTGGCGGATACGTGCGAGCCCGCCGACGTCGTGTTCCTGCATGCCGCGCGCAGCCCGAAGGACCTGATCTTCCGCGACGAGCTCGCCTGCCTTGCCGCGCGCGCGAAAGGGCTGCGCCTGCAGTTCCTGCCGGAGACGGTCGCGGGCGAGGCGCAATGGCCGGGCCTTTCGGGGCGCATCTCCGCCGAGTACATGAAGCTCGCGGTGCCGGACCTCGCCGAGCGCGTCGTCATGTGCTGCGGCCCGGCGCCCTTCATGGCCGCGGCCCGGGCGATCGCGGCCGAGCTCGGCGTGCCGCCCGAAAACTACATCGAGGAGAGCTTCGACGGGGCCGTCGTCGACGACATCGAGATCCCCGCGGCCGAGGAAGCGGCAACGCGCACCTTCCAGGTTTCCTTTGCCAAGCAGGGGCGGCAGATTGCGGTCGCGGGCGAGCAAACCGTCCTGTCCTGCGCCAGGAAGGCGGGCGTCAAGCTTCCCTCATCCTGCTCGAACGGCGTCTGCGGCACCTGCAAGTCGAAGCTGCTCTCCGGCTCCGTCGACATGAACCACAATGGCGGGATCCGGCAGCGGGAGATCGACGCCGGACTGTTCCTGCCCTGCTGTTCGAAGCCGCTCAGCGACCTCGTCATCGATCGCTAGGAGGAAGGAACCCGGACGGACGGCGACGGCCGCCCGGGTTGAGATGTCACGCGTAGGTCGCCACCGGCTCGCCCAGGACATCGAGGCGCGGGGTGACGCCGAGGCCGGGCAGCGCGGGCGCGACCACCCGGCCGTCCCGCACCTCGAACGGCCCGTCCGCGGTCTTGAGGGCGACGATGTCCCGGCATTCCAGCACGCAGCGGAGGTTCTTCTCCGGAACGGTCTGGCCGAGATGGACGATGGCCGCGAAGGCGATGTCCGAGCCGGTGGTCTCCTGCACGCTGACGGTGTAGCCGGCGGCGACGCAGATGTCGCGGTGACGCCGGCCGCGGGTGAGGCCGCCGTTCTTGGAGATCTTCAGCCCGATCCCCTCCGCCGCGTCGTCGCCGACGAGCTGGGCGATCGCGGCGTCGTCCGTCGCCAGCTCGTCGAAGATGACTGGGACGTCGGTGCGACGGCGCAGTGACACGCATTCCCGCCAGGTGGCGCAGGGCGCCTCCAGCACGAAATCGAGCCCGGCCGGCAACAGCCGCAGCATGCGCAGGGCCGTCTCCACCGTCATGCCGCCGTTGGCATCGACGATGAAGAACTCGCCCGGCCGCTTGTCGGCGAGCGAGGCGGCGATGCGCTCGGCATCCACCGCCGGCTCGTCGCCGATCTTCACCGAATGGGCGACATAGCCCATCGCCCGGTGCTCGGCGACGCGGCGGCGCATGTCCTGCGGATCGCCCATGTAGATCGAGGAGATCACCGGCATGCGCAGGTCGGTGCGCCCGCCGAGCAGGTCGCAGACGGGCATGCCCACCGACTTGCCGAACAGGTCCCAGCAGGCGACGTCGATCGCCGTCTTGGCATGGAGGTGGCCGACCAGCGCGCGGTCCATCGCGTCGTTGACGCGGTCGACGCGGCGGGGGTCGAGCCCGATCAGGCTCGGCGCGATCTCCTCGATGCCCGCGCGCACGCCGCGGGCGTGCGAGGCGATCCAGGTCGCGCCGAAGGGCGTGCTCTCGCCCCAGCCTTCGAGGCCGCTGTCCGTCGTGATGCGCACGAGCGTCGCGTCGAAGCTGCGGTATTCCCGCCCCCCGGAGAGGCGGTAGACGCCGCCCGCATAGGGCAGGTCGACCTGAAAAACGTCGATTCTCTCGATCTTCGGATCGCTCATGGATGGTCTCTCACTCTGGAATGACAAGCACGAGCTTGCCGATGGTGCCTTTCGCCAGGAAATCCTTCTGGGCCTCGGCGATGTCCTTCAGCGGATAGGTGCGGGCGACGAGCGGCCGGATTTCGCCGCGCTCGATGTAGGAGACGAGGTTCTCGAAGACGGCGTCGTCCTGGAAGGTGCAGCCGAAGAAGGTGAGGTCCTTCAGATAGAGGGTCCGCACGTCCAGCTCGACGATGGGGCCGGCAATCGCGCCCGCGACCGCGTAGCGGCCGCCCTTGCGCAGGACGTCGAGCAGCTCGCCGAACGACGGGCCGGCGGCGACGTCGAGCACGACGTCGACCGTCTCGGCCCCGAGCGCGCCGACGATGCTCTCGCCGCGCGGCAGGACGCGGTCGGCGCCGAGCGCCAGCAGCTGCGCGGCCTTGTCGCGGCCGGCGACCGCCGTCACCGTCGCGCCCCGCCTTTTCGCAAGCTGGATCGCCGCCGAGCCGACGCCGCCGGACGCGCCGGTGATCAGCACGTGCTCGCCCCGGCCGACCTTCGCCCGGTGCAGCATGCCCTCCGCCGTGGAATAGGCGCAGGGCATGGAGGCGAGCTCGACGTCGCTCCAGTCGCATACGACCCCGTAGGTCTCCCGCGCCGGCGCCTTGGCATATTGGGCGAACCCGCCGTCGCATTCCGAGCCGAAGGTCCAGCACTGGAACGGGCGATAGTCCACGTAGGTCCGCAGCATGTTGCGCACGATGACCCGCTCGCCGATGCGGCCGGGATCGACCCCCTCGCCGACGGCGACGATGCGCCCGCAGCAATCGGCGCCCTGGATGCGCGGAAACGCCATCGCCGTGCCCGACCAGGTCGCGTCCGCGTCCTGCGCGGACTGGAAGCCGCCGAGGGCGCCGCCCTCCGTTCCCGACGTGACCTGCTTGGAATACCAGCCAATCCGCGTGTTGATGTCGGTGTTGTTGACACCCGCCGCCGCGACACGGATCAGCACCTCGCCCGGCCCGGGCCGCGGAACGGGCAGGTCGTCGCGATAGGCGAGCCGGTCGAGGCCGCCATGGCCGGTCAGGACCACGCCCGTCATGCGGGCGGGGATGGCGGCCTCCGCGGCCGCGGTGCTGGAAACGTCCGGCGTCATCTCGTGCTCGTGCCTCCCTCGCCCGTTACGGCAACCGATCGTGCCGCGACGGGAAATTGCTATCCGAGCGGCGCGCGAGCGCAACGTCCGTAAATCTCAGGCCTCGGTTGAGTTTTTCTCAATCGAGCGCTAGCGTCGGACGATCCTGCGCAGCCCGCTCGCAAGAGCCGCATTCCGAGGTGCCGGCAAGTTGGTCCGCCGCTTTTACGATCTCCCGCCCCTGACCGCGCTCGCCGTCTTCGAGGCCTGCGCCCGGCATTCCAGCTTCAAGCTGGCGGCCGCCGAGCTGAACGTCACGCCCGGCGCCGTCAGCCGGCAGATCAAGGCGATCGAGGAGGATCTCGGCGTTCCGCTCTTCGCGCGCAGGGCCAGGGGCGTGACGCCGACCCCGGCGGGCGAGGAGCTCTATGCGGTCCTCGCGACGGGGTTTTCGCGCGCCTCCGACGTCATCCGGTCGATCCGGCGCGGCGACAAGTCCCGCAACGTCATCATCGCCTGCTCCGATGTCTTCGCCACCATGTGGCTCATTCCCCGCATGCCGGACTTCTGGCGGAACGTCGGTGACGTGACCGTGGATCACCTGATCTCGGACGACGTCAGGACCTTCCGGCGGGCCGAGGTGGAACTGCGCATACGCCACGGGCTGGGGGCGTGGATCGACGAGACGGCGGAATTCCTGTTCCGCGACTGCCTCTATCCCGTCTGCAGCCCGCGCTTCGCGGAAGTCCACAGCGACGCGACCAGCCAGGCGCTTCCGCGGCTTCCTCTCATCGACGTCAACTGGATCGATCCCGACTGGATGGGGTGGGACGAGCTCCTCCTGCGCGCCGGCATCCGCCAGCATGCCGCGAATATCCGCCGGCTCGGGAAATTCAGCGTCGCGCTGCAGGCGGCGATGGCCGACCAGGGCGTCGTCATCGGCTGGCACCGCATGGTCCAGCCGCTGGTGGAGCGGGGCCAACTCGTGCGTTTCACCGAGCTGCTGATCCCCTCGCCCGGCGCCTACTATCTGACCTGGAACACCAACCGGGACCTGTCGGCGGCGGCGATCGTGCTGCGCGACTGGATCCGGAGGGTCGCCGAGGGGGAACGCGAGGCGGCGCTGCCCGGCGATGCGCGTCTTGCCTGACCGGGCTGCACCCGCCTTCCGGAGAAGCGCTACGGAAGGCTGAGCTTCGCCATCCGCCCGCCGTCGACGGTCCAGACCTGCCCCGTCACGAAGGAGGCCTCGCTCGAGGCCAGCCAGGCGACGAGGCTCGCCACCTCCTCCGGCCTGCCGGTCCGCCCGACCGGGTGGATCCTGCCGATCGTCCGGCGGAAGCCCTGCGGATCGGGCATGCTCGCGATGAAGTCGAGGTTGAGGTCCGTGTCGATCCAGCCGGGGGCGACCGCGTTGCAGCGCACGCCCTCGGCGCCGTGATCGACGGCGACCGCGCGGGTCAGCCCGTGGAGCCCGGCCTTGGAGGCGCAATAGGCGGCGTGCCGAGGGTTGGAGCCCAGGCCCTCGATGGAGCCGACATTGACGATCGCGCCGCCCACAATCCGCAGGTGCGGCAGCGCCGCCCTGATCAGCATGAAGGGCGACGTGAGGTTGACGGCGATCGTCCGCTCCCAGTCCGCGAGCGCCATGTCCTCGACGAGGGATTCCTGCATGATCCCCGCATTGTTGACGAGGACGTCCAGCCTTCCGGCGCGGGCTGCCACCGCCTCCACGGCCGCCGCCGCGCCGGCCGGGTCGGTGAAATCGGCGGCGATGCCTTCGAATTCCCGCTCCTCGCCCCGCTGCGCGGTGAACACGCGCGCGCCCTCGTCGCGCAGCCGGCGGGCGATGGCCTGCCCGATCCCGCTGCGCCCGCCCGTCACCAGGGCCACCTTTCCGCCGAATCGGGTCATCCTACCGGCTTTCCACCGTTGACCTCGACCAGCGAGCCGCACATGTAGCGTGCCGCATCGGAGGCGAGGAAGACGACGACGTCGGCGATGTCCTCCGGTTCCGCGATGCGCCCGAGCGGCACGGTCCTGCCGAGCTCGGCGACCGCGGTGTCCGGGTCGAAGCCGCGCCTGGCGAAGCCCGTGCGCAACATCGGGGTGTTCACCTCGTTCGGGCAGACGGCGTTCACGCGGACGTTCTGGTGCGCGTGATCCATGCCCATGCACTGCGTGAGGGAGGCGACCGCCGCCTTGGTCATGCAGTAGACCGCATGGTTCGGCCCCGGCCGGACGCCCCAGCAGGAGGCGACATTGACGATGGCGCCGCCACCGCGCCCGGCCATGATGGGGATGGCGGCGCGGCAGATGCGGAAGGGCGCCTCGACGTTCACGCCGAGCGAGAGCGCCCAGTCGGCGTCCGTCGTCGCCGTCACGGCGCCCCTGGTGATGACGCCGGCATTGTTCACCACGATGTCGAGGGCGCCGAGCGCGCCGAACGCGGCCTGCGGCAGGCCGTCGGCATAGGACGCATCGAGCAGGTCGCCGGGAAGGCGCGCCTCCGCCTCCACGCCGGAGACGTCCCGGTCGGCCACGGCGACGACCGCGCCCTCCGAGCGGAGCCGGCGCACGATGGCCGCGCCGATGCCGCCGGCGGCCCCCGTCACAAGCGCCGCCTTTCCACGAAATCGCTGCATGGCTTTCCTTCCGGATGACTAGTTGAAGACGGATCGCTGGTTGACCGGCGACTTGCCGAAATGGTCGCGGTAGACGCGCGAGAAATGGGAGGTCGAGGTGAAGCCGCAGGCCATGGCGATCTCGGTGATCGCCTGCTCGGACTGCACGATCAGGTTGCGCGCACGATGGAGGCGGGCCTCCAGGATGTAGCGCTTCGGCGTCGTGTTGAGGTAGCGCCCGAAGATGCGTTCCAGCTGCCGCGTCGAAATGCCGAGCCTGCCCGCCAGCTCGCAGCTGGAGAGCGGGGTCTCGATGTTCTCCTCGATCATCCGGATCGCCTGGCCGAGCCGGCTGTTGCGCATGCCGTAGCGGGAGCGGACCGAGACGCGCTGCGTCGCGCTGCCCTCGCGCATGCCGGTATAGACCATCTGGTCGGCGACGGCCGCGGCGAGGTCGCGTCCGTGGTCGCGGCAGATCATGTGCAGCATCAGATCCGCGACCGCGGCACCGCCCGACGCGGTGACGAACTTCTCGTCGGCGACGAAGACCGACTTCGTCAGGTTGACGGAGGGATACAGCTCCGCGAAGAGGTCGTGGTATTCCCAGTGCACGGCGGCCCGGCGCCCGTCGAGGAACCCGGCCTCGGCCAGGATGTAGGCGCCGGAGCAGATCGCCCCGATCGGCACGCCGCGCACCCGCTCGGCGCGGAGATAGTTCAGAAGGCGGGCGGTGACGTGATGCTGCACGTTGATGCCCGAAACGAGGAACAGCTTCTCGCCGCGCTCCAGCGGCGTCAGGCCCCGGTCGACGAGCGTCACCGCGCGGTTCGAGCAGATCGCGGAGCGCCCGTCCGCCGAGGCCAGCTGCCAGCGGTAGAGCTCGCGGTCGGCGACGAAGTTGGCGATCCGCAGCGGCTCCAGCGCGCAGGCGAAGGCCAGATGCGAAAAGTCCTCGACCAGGAGAAAAACGAAATCCGATGTCTGGCTCATGATGGTCACCCGGCAAGCCGCGGGGCGCCCGGAGGCGCCCCGCATTCCCGTCATTTCGCCGCTTCGCGCGCCGCCGCGAGCCAGCCGTCGTATTCGGCCCGGTGCGCGGCGATCCAGGCGTCGACATGCCGGTCGATGTCGGCCGAGTTCTTCTCGCCGTCGGCGATCTGCTTGTTCTCGGCCGAGATGTCGTTGATGTCGATCCTGGCGACCTCGAACAGCTTGGCCGCCGCCGGATTGGCCTTCAGGAAGTCGTTGCGGGCGATGATCCGCAGGTTGTCGACCGCAAAGCCGAGGTTCTTGCCGCCGAATTCGGTGTTGCCCGTGCCGCCGTCCGGCAGGGACGTGTAGGGAACGTCCAGCCATTCCACGTCCTTGCCGGGAACGAGCGCGCCCGAGACCCAGTAGGGCGTCCAGGTGAAGTAGAGCACCGGCTGGCCGTTGCTCACCCGCGCGATCGTGTCGGCGATGATGGCGTTGTATTCGCCCTGGTTGTGCGTGACCGTGTCGCGCAGGCCGAATTCGGTGAGCTGGTGCTCGATCACCCGCTCGCAGCCCCAGCCGGGCACGCAGCCCGCGAGGTCCGCCTTGCCGTCGCCGTCCGCGTCGAACTTCCTGGCGACCTCCGGGTCCTTGAAATCGCCGAGGTTCTTCACGCCCGCGTCGTAGCTCGCCTTGTCGACGAGATAGCCCTGCAGCGCGCCCTCGACCAGCGTGCCGACCTTGGTCATGACGTCCGGGCCGCCGGCTTCCTTGAAGAAGGTGTCGTGGAGCTGGTCCCAGCTGTTGGTGAAGTAGTCGGCGTCGCCCGTGCCCACGGCGAGATGCGCGGTCTGGGCGATGACCTCCTGCGGCTCGGCGACGGCATAGCCGAGGTCCTTGAGCGCGCGGTCGATGACGCGGGCCTGGAAATACTCCTCCAGCACCGGCTGCACGACCGGGCGGACGGTAACGCCCTCGCCCGGCTTGTCGTTGGCGAGGACGGAGCCTGCCGAAAGCGCGAGGGCGAGTGCCGTCGTCGCGGAAAGGAATTTCATGTGCGTTCTCCTCTGTGGTTGGTTTTTCATCAGGCTTGCTTGTGGAAGAGGTTGGCGACCAGTCCGACGGGACCGGTCTGCCACCAGTGGCGGTGCCCCCGTTCGCGGCCCGAGCGGCCGAGGCCCTGGGTGATGCGGTCGAGCACGATGGCGAGCATGACGATGCCGAGGCCGCCGACGATGGCCTTGCCGGCATCGAGCCGCCCCATGGCGCGCAGCACCTCGTTGCCGAGGCCCTTGACCGAGATCATCGAGGCGATGACCACCATCGACAGCGACAGCATGATCGTCTGGTTGAGCCCGGCGAGGATGGTGGGGGTGGCCAGCGGCAGCTCGACCTTGAAGAGGATCTGCCGCGGCGTCGCCCCGAAGGCGCGGGCGGCCTCCACGACATTGGCGTTGACGGTGCGGATGCCGAGCGAGGTCAGCCGCACCAGCGGCGGCAGGGCGAAGACGATGGTGACGATCACGCCCGAGACGTTGCCGATGCCGATCATCATCACCACCGGCACCAGATAGACGAAGGCGGGGATGGTCTGCATCGTGTCGAGGACCGGGCGGATCGCCTGCTCGAAACGGTCGCTCTTGCCGGCGAGGATGCCGAGCGGCAGGCCGATGATCACGCACAGGATCACCGCGGAGATGACGATGGCGAGCGTGGTCATCGCCAGCGACCAGGCGGCGGGATCGAGCAGGCCCAGCACGACGAGGCAGCAGAACACCAGCACCGCGACGCGCCGGCCCGCCGCCTGCCAGGCGATCAGCGTCAGCAGGATCAGCATGACCAGCGGCGGCACCGCCTGGAGCGTGCTCTCGATGCGCACGATCACGCCCTCGAAGAAGGTCTTGACCGGCTGGATCAGCGACCGGTTCGCCATTGCCCAGCCCTTGATGCCGTCCGCCCATTCGCCGATGCCGAGGTCGACGGAGGCGAAGGGATCCAGCCAGTTGAAGCTCTTGTCCATCAGGCGACCTCCGCTTTCGGTTGGGGCGCGTCCTCGCGGCCCTGGATGCCGCGCAGCAGGGCGCTCTTGGTGACCACGCCGACGGGGGCCCCGTCGGCGACGATCAGGATCGGATGGTCCGTCCCGACCGACAGGTCGACAAGCGTGTTGAGCTTGTCGGACGGCGCGGCGACCGGCCATGCGGCGGTGTCGGCGGCGCCGTGGGCCTGCTCGTACCAGGCGAGCGGCTGCATGATGCGCGCCGCCGTCACCAGGTCGAGCTTCGAGATGCCGCCGACGAATTCGGCGACGTAGTCGTCGGCCGGCTCGGTGACGATCTGCTCCGGCGTGCCGATCTGGACGAGCACGCCGTCCTTCATGATGGCGATGCGGTCGCCGATGCGGATCGCCTCCTCGAGGTCGTGCGTGATGAAGACCGTCGTCTTGTGGAGCTCGGCCGAGAGCTCCATGAAGGTGCCCTGCAACTGCCGCCGGATCAGCGGGTCGAGGGCGGAGAACGGCTCGTCCATGAGCAGGATCGTCGGGTCGGCGGCGATCGCGCGGGCGAGGCCGACGCGCTGCTGCATGCCGCCCGACAGCTCGTCGGGATACTTGTGGTCCCAGCCGGTCAGCTCGACCGCCTCGACGGCCCTGCGCGCGACCTCGCGCCGCTTCTCCTCCGGCACGCCGCGGACTTCGAGCGCGAAGGCCACGTTGTCGCGCACGTTGCGGTGCGGCATGAGCGCCATGTTCTGGAAGACCATGCCGATCTTCTCGGCCCGAAGCGCGCGGAGCTCCCGGGCGCCCATCTCGTTGACGTTGCGCCCCTCGATATAGACCGCGCCCTGCGTCGGCTCGATGAGCCGGTTGATGTGGCGGATCAGCGTCGACTTGCCGGATCCCGACAGGCCCATGATGCAGAAGATCTCGCCGCGCGCCACGGAGAAGGTGGCGTCGCGCACGCCCACGACACAGTCGAGCCTGTCGCGGATGTCTTCCTTCGTGAGGCCGCCCGACCGGATGGCGCTTATCGCCTCCTGCGGATTGCCCCCGAAAACCTTCCAGATTCCCTCGCAGCGGATCACTGCGTCCTGCGGCTGACTGGCCATTCACCCTCCTGACCGTTGCGTGGTCTTTTTTCGTTGTTACACCACAAATTTTCATTGTAGACAATATGTCTTCTGCTACACTACAAAGATAATCGGCTAAGGTTGCGGCGCATTGACAGCGAGGAAGCACTATGAGCGGCGACGCAAAACGTAATAAATTGAACTGCTTGGAGGACCTGCGGCGACGAATCCTGACAGAGGCGCTCGAGCCCGGCATTTATCTCGACGAGACGGAACTGGCGGAGGAATACGGCATCTCCCGGCCGCCGCTGCGCGAGGTGCTGCGCCAGCTCGCCGGCGAGGGCTACGTGGTCCTGCACGAGAACCGCGGCACGCAGGTATCGCCGATGACGCACAAGACGCTGCGCAACTTCTTCATCGTCGCCCCGATGGTCTATGCCGCCGTCGGGCGGCTGGCGGCGCAGAACGCCACCCGTGCGCAGATCATGCGGCTCAAGGACACGCAGCTTCTCTTCCGCGCCGCGATCAGGGGCGGCGACGGCGAGCAGCGGGCACTGATGAACGAGCGCTTCCATTCGGTCATGGGGGAGATGGCGGACAACGAGTTCCTGATGCCGAGCCTGCGCCGCCTGCTCATCGACCACACGCGCATCGGCATGATCTTCTACAGTCCGCGCAACGCGGAAATGGCCGACCAGCGCGCCATCGCCGCCGACCAGCACGACGAATTCATCGCGCTCATCGAGGCGGGCGACGCGGACGGCTGCGCCGACCTCGCCATCGCGCACTGGGAGCTGTCGCGCGCCCAGATCGAGAGCTTCGTCACGCCGGGAAGCATCTTCGCGCCGCTCGGCCGCGTCCCCAACAGCATAGGTTAGGTCCAGGAGGATTCCATGAATTTTGACGGCATCTACACGCCCGTCATTACCCCCCATCGCGACGACGGATCGATCGACCGGGACGCCTTCGCGCGGATGATCGAGCACCTGATCGCCGCCGGCGTCCACGGCCTCATCAACGGCGGCTCGACCGGCGAATATTACGCGCAGTCGATGGACGAGCGCGTGGAGATGGCGAAATTCGCGAAGGACGTCGTCGGCGACCGCGTGCCGCTCGTGGTCGGCACCGTCGCGATCCGCCTGGAGGATTCCATCACGATGGCGGAAACCGCCGCGAAGATCGGCGCGGCCGCCATCCTCGTCGGCTCGCCGCCCTATTCGGTGCCGACCGAGCGGGAGAACGCGCTCAATGCGCTCGCCATCGACCGGGCCGCCGACCTGCCGATCATGCTCTACAACTATCCCGGCCGCATGGGCATCAACATGGGCGAGGAGTTCCTCGACCGCGTCGGCCGCAGCCGGAACTTCAACGCGATCAAGGAGAGCTCGGGCGACATCAACCGCGTGCACCTGCTCGCCCGCGACTACCCGCATATCCAGCTCTCCTGCGGCATGGACGACCAGGCGCTGGAATTCTTCGCCTGGGGCGCGCGGAGCTGGGTCTGCGGCGGCTCGAACTTCCTGCCGAAGGAGCACATCGCGCTCTACAAAGCCTGCGTCCTCGACGGCGACTTCTCGAAGGGCCGGCGGATCATGTCGGCGATGATGCCGCTGATGCGCGTGCTGGAGCAGGGCGGCAAGTTCATCCAGTGCATCAAGTACGGCAGCGAGATGGCCGGCCTCGTCGCCGGGCCGCCGCGGCCCCCGCTCAAGCCGCTCAACAAGGACGACATGCGGCAGTTGGAACAGGTGGTGCGCGTCCTGAAGCGCACGATCGCGGAAATCGAAGCGGAGGCATGACATGGGCGATCTTCTGACACACGACGAATACAAGGCGATTGCCGCGGGCCTCGACTTCCCCACGCAGGCCTTCATCGACGGCAGCTTCCGGCCGGCGATCTCCGGCAAGACCTTCGAGACGACCAATCCCGCCACCGGCGCGGTCCTCGCCAAGGTCGCGTCCTGCGGGCCGGAGGACGTCGACTTCGCCGTCGCCAGGGCGCGCGACGCCTTCGAGGACGGCCGCTGGTCGCGGCTGCACCCGTCCGCCCGCAAGGAGATCCTTATCCGGCTCACCAGGCTGATGAAGCGCAACGCCCGCGAGCTTGCCGTGCTGGAAAGCCTCGACAGCGGCAAGACGATCTACGACTGCGAGAACGTCGACGTTCCCGAGACGATCCATTGCCTCGCCTGGCATGCCGAGCTGATCGACAAGATCTACGACCAGGTCTCGCCCGCCTCCGACAACCATATCGCCATGGTCGTGCGCGAGCCGGTCGGCGTGGTCGGCCTCGTGCTGCCGTGGAACTTCCCGCTGCTGATGCTGGCCTGGAAGATCGGCCCGGCGCTGGCCGCCGGCAACTCCGTCATCGTCAAGCCGGCGAAGGAGACGACGCTGACGGCGCTGCGGGTGGCGGAGCTCGCCATGGAGGCCGGCATCCCGCCGGGCGTGTTCAACGTCCTGCCCGGCGGCGGGGCCGACGTCGGCGAGCCGCTCGGCAAGCACATGGACGTCGACATGGTGTCGTTCACCGGCTCCACCGAGACGGGCCGGCGCTTCCCGCGCTATTCCGCCGATTCCAACCTCAAGGAAGTGACGCTGGAGATGGGCGGCAAGAACCCGGCCGTCGTCCTCGACGACGCGGAGAACCTCGACCGCGTGGCCGCCCACCTCGTCAACGGCGCCTTCTGGAACATGGGCGAGAACTGCTCGGCCTCCTCGCGCCTGATCGTCCAGCGCGGCGTCAAGGACGAGCTCCTGAAGCGCATGGTGGCGCATGCCCGCGAATGGCCGATGGGCGACCCGCTGAACCCGGAGAACCGCGTCGGCGCGCTCGTGTCGAAGGCGCATTTCGACAAGGTCCGCTCCTATCTCGAAAAGGGCCAGACGGTCGTGCTCGGCGGCAAGGCGAAGGACGGCTTCGTCGAGCCGACCATCATCGACGTCGCCGACCGCGACGCCAAGGTCGTGCGCGAGGAGATCTTCGGGCCGGTCCTGACGGTGCTCACCGTCGACAGCTACGAGGAGGCGATCGCGCTCGCCAACGACACGGAATACGGGCTGGCGGCGTCGATCTACACCGCCAATGCCAAGCGGGCGATCCGCGGCGCGCGCGCCATCCGGGCCGGGACCGTCACGGTCAACTGCTTCGGCGAGGGCGACATCACGACGCCGTTCGGCGGCTACAAGTCGTCCGGCTTCGGCGGACGCGACAACGGCATCCACGCGCACGACCAGTACACGCGGATCAAGACGATCTGGATCGACCTCACCGACGACGTGGACGAGGCCGTGTCTTGATCAACCTCAGGGCCGAAAGGCTGCCGGTCCATCGCGGACCGGCGGCCTGGAGCGCGATCCTTCCCGATCAGGCGCCGCCGGTCCGGCTCGATGAGGACCTTGCGGTCGACGTCGCCATCGTCGGCGGCGGATTTGCCGGCCTTTCGGCCGCGCGCCGGCTGCACGAGATCGACGCGCGGACCCGGATCGCCGTCCTGGAGGCCGGCCGGCTGGCCGAGGGCGCGTCCGGGCGCAATTCCGGCTTCATGATCGACCTTCCGCACGACCTCTCCTCGGAGGACTATGCCGGCAAGGGCGTCGCAGCCGACCAGAAGACCATCGCCCTCAACCGGGCGGCCATCGCCTTCGCCCGCTCGGCCGTCGAGGAATACGGCATCGACCCGGCCTGGTTCGATCCGGCGGGCAAGATCAACGGCGCCGCGAGCACCAAGGCCCACGAGCTCAACCGCAGCTATGCCGCCCATCTCGGGCATCTCGGCGAATCGAGCGAGATGCTGGACGAGAAGGCGATGTTCGCGGTGACCGGCAGCCGGCACTATCTCTCGGGCCTCTACACGCCGGGCACCGTCATGCTCCAGCCCGCCGGCTATATCCGCTCCGTCGGCGCGGGCCTGCGCAAGGCGGGCGTCCATGTCTTCGAGGAATCGCCCGTGATGCGCATCGCCCGGGCGGGGCAGGGCTGGGAACTGGCGACGCAGCGCGGCCGGGTCACGGCCGCGAAGGTGATCCTCGCGAACAACGGCCACCTCGAAAGCTTCGGCTTCAAGCGCGGCCGGCTGATGCACATCTTCCTCTACGCCTCGATGACGGTGGATCTCGACAGGGACACGCTGTCGAGGCTCGGCGGCCAGCCGCGCTGGGGCATCACGCCGTCGGACCCGATGGGCACGACCATGCGCCGGATCGACGGCCCGCAGGGCGGCAACCGGATCGTGACGCGAAGCTGCGCGAGCTTCCTGCCGGGCATGGTGCCGTCCGAGGCGGCGCTGGCGCGCACCGCCCGCGTCCATCGCCGGAAGTTCGCCGACCGGTTTCCTTCGATCGCCGACGTGCCGATGGAGTTCTCCTGGGCGGGGCATCTCTGCCTGAGCCGGAACGGGGTCGCCGTGATGCGCGAGCTGGAGCCCGGCCTCTTCTCGGCCTGCTGCGACAACGGGCTCGGGACGGTGCGAAGCACGCTCACCGGGATCGGCGCCGCGGACCTCGTCGCCGGCCGGGCCTCGGACATATCGGCCCATTTCCTCTCCGAGGACGAGCCGACCAAGCTGGCGCCGTCGCCCTTCGCCGAGATCGGGGCGAACATCTACCTCAAATGGCGGGAGTGGCAGGCGCGCAGGGAGTAGGCGGCCCGTCGTTTTTCCGCGGGATCAGTTCGGAAAAACGACTGCCGGGCCGCCGCGGAGGCCTCACACTCCCGGGGAAGCATCAGGAGGAAGACCCATGAACGAAGTGGCAGCCCGGCAGAACCGAAGCGGCGGACGCGACGCGCGGCGAAGCCGCCGCACGGCTCCCGATTTCGCGATGCTGCCGGCCCTTCACCGCGGCCTGCCGGTCTGCGAGCTGATGGACGCCGAGCACATCGCCCGGATCGACGACGCCTCGATGTCCATCCTGGAGGAGGTCGGCGTCGTCTTCCGCGACCCGATCGCGCTCGAGGACTGGAAGCGCGCGGGCGCCGACGTACGCGGCGAGCGCGTGCATCTCGACCGCGCCCTCGTCCGCGATCTGATCTCGACCATCCCCTCCGGCTGGACCTATCTCGCCCGCAACCCGGAGCGCAGCCTGCCCTTCGGCGGCAAGCACTCGATCTTCGTGCCGATGACCGGCGCGCCCTTCATCCGCGACCTCGACGACGTCAGGCGCTGGCCGACGATCGCCGACCTCAACATGTTCCACAAGCTCGCGCATATGTCGCCGGCGCTCCATTCGACCGCGCACCACATCGTCGAGCCGATGGACATGGTGGTGAGCCACCGGCATCTCGCCATCACCTATTCGTCGATGAAATACTCCGACAAGACCTTCATGGGCATGACCACCTCCGGGAAGAACGCCGAGGACGTCCTGGACATGTGCGCGATCCTGTTCGGCGCCGGGACGATGGAGGAGACGCCCGTCGTCACCGGCAACTGCAACGGCAACTCGCCGCTCGTCTGGGACGAGACGATGCTTTCGGCCATGCGCGCCTTCTGCAGGCGCAACCAGCCGGTGCTCTGCTCGCCCTTCGTGCTCGGCGGCGCCAACACGCCCGCCTCCGTCGCCCCGGCGGTCGCCCAGCTCAACGCCGAGGCGCTTTCGGCGCTCGCCTATACCCAGGTCGTGCGCAAGGGATGCCCGGCCATCTACGGCCACTATCTCTCCACCGTCTCCATGAAGTCGGGCGCGCCGATGGCCGGGACGCCCGAGATCAGCCTGATGAACTTCATGATCGGCCAGATGGCGCGCTTCTACGGCGTGCCGTGGCGGACCTCCAACCTGCTCGGCGGCGCGAAGACCTTCGACGCGCAGGCCGGCTACGAGAGCGCGATGACGATGAACGCGGTGCTGCATGCCGGCGCCAACTACATCTGGCACTCCGCCGGCTGGAACGAGGCGGGCATGCACTGCTCGGTCGCGAAATTCGTGGTGGACGCCGAGATGTGCGCCATGGGCTACCGCATGGCCGAGGGCGTTCGCTGGGACGATTTCGACGAGGCGCTCTCGGCGGTGCGCGACGTCGGCCCCGGCAGCCACTATCTCGGCCACCCGCACACGCAGGCGAATTTCGAGCGTGCCTTCTTCATGCCGAAACTGTTCGACAACAATTCGATCGAGCAATGGCAGGTCGACGGTTCGCAGGAGATCACCGCCCGCGCCCTGCAATACGCGCGCAAGCTGCTCGACGACTACCAGGAGCCGCGGCTCGATGAAGGCGTCGACGAGGCTCTGCAGGACTACATGGCGCGCCGCATGCGCGAGATTCCCGCGGTCGACGCACTGAACACCGAATACTGAAGCCTTCCCTCCCGCTATGGCCGTCTCTCCGGAGACGGCCGCTTTTTTGAGGTCGCCATGAAGATCAAGGAAATCCATATCTATTCGCATATCCTGCCGGTCGTGAACGGCCCCTACACGATCGCCAGCAGCAAGGTCTTCTCGCTCGACACCACGCTGGTGAAGGTCGTCGCCGACAACGGCCTCGTCGGCTGGGGCGAGACCTGCCCCGTCGGCCCGACCTACCAGCCGCACCACGCGACGGGTGCGCGCGCGGCGCTGGAGGCAATGGCCGGGGGCCTGATCGGCGCCAATCCGCTCCAGCCCGTCGTGCTGCGCCGGACCATGGACGGCCTGCTGAACGGGCATCAATATGCCAAGGCGGCCGTGGACATCGCCGCCCACGACCTCATGGGCAAGCATTTCGGCGTGCGCGTCGCCGATCTCCTCGGCGGTGCGGTGACCGAGCGCGTGCCGTCCTATTACGCCTCCGGCGTCGGCGAGCCGGACGATATCGCCCGCATCGCGGCGGAGCGCGCCGCGGAAGGCTATCCGCGCCTCCAGATCAAGGTCGGCGGGCGGCCCGTCGAGATCGACATCGCCGTGGTGCGCAAGGTCTGGGAACGGGTCGGCGGCAAGATGCGGCTCGCCGTCGACGGCAACCGCTCGCTCACGACCCGCGACACGCTGCGCCTCAGCCGCGAATGCCCCGACATCCCCTTCATCCTCGAGCAGCCCTGCAACACGCTCGAGGAGATCAGGGCGATTCGCGGCCAGCTCCACCACGGCGTCTACATCGACGAGAACGGCATCGACCTCTCGACGGTGCTGCGCGCCGTCGGCGAAGGCCTGTGCGACGGCTTCGGCATGAAGGTCACCCGCATCGGCGGCCTGCAGCCGATGGCCACCTTCCGCGACATCTGCGAGGCCCGCGCGCTGCCCCACACCTGCGACGACGCCTGGGGCGGCGACATCATCGCGGCCGCCTGCACCCATATCGGCGCGACGGTGCAGCCCCGCCTGAACGAAGGGGTCTGGCTTGCCCAGCCCTATATCGAGGGCCACTACGACCCCGAAAACGGGGTTGCCATCGAGGGCGGGCACATCAAGCTTCCGAAGGGGCCGGGCCTCGGCGTCGTGCCCGACGAATCCCTCTTCGGCGCCCCCGTCGCCTCGTTCGGCTGAGGATGGGAATTGCGCCGGGCATGGCGCGTCAGAGCCTCATGCCCGCGACGCGCCCTTCGTAGAAGGCGTACGGCGCCTGGCGCGGCGCGACGCCGTCGCCGATCTCGACGAAATCGATCCCCTCCGCGGCGAGCTCCAGGGCGAGCCAGTTGACGGCCGTGTTCGTCGACGCCATCACCAGGCCGTCGGCTTCGACGGTCTGTGTCGCGCCCGTCAGATGCGAGACGAGCACCGCGGACGTGCCATGCCAGCTTTCCACGCTGGTTTCCGTGAAGAACCGCACGCCCAGCCTCTTCAAGGTCCGCCGCAGGGGGACGTCGGCCGACGTGCGCTGCAGCTCCTTGCCGACCAGCGGATCCGGCGTGACGAACAGCACCTCATGACCCTGCTCGGCGAGCTTCCACGCCGTGCCGCAGCCCTTCCATCCGCCGGTCTCGTCGAGCAGCACGACCCGGCTGCCGGGCCGCGCCTCGCGCGCCATGACGCTCTCTGCGGAGAAGACCTTGCCCTTTTCCAGTCCGGGCAGGGTCGGCCGGTCGGGCAGGGCCTTCTGGAAGCCGGTCTCCGGCGGCAGCGACCCCGTCGCGAGGATGACCGCATCGGCGCCGAAAGCCGCGACGTCGGCGCCTTCCACATAGGTGTTCAGGCGCACCTCCACGCCGTGCTTCCCGAGCTGCGTCTCGTACCAGCGGATGAGGTCGAGGATCTGCGCCCGGCGGGGCTGCTCGCCTGCGAGGCGGAACGCGCCGCCGAGGCGGTCCGAGGCCTCCGCGAGGACGACCCTGTGCCCCCGCTCGGCGGCGACGCGCGCCACCTCGAGCCCCGCCGGCCCGCCGCCGACCACCAGCACCGTCTTCGGCCGCTCCGCCGGGCGCAGGCGATCCCCGCCCCATTCGGCTTCCCGGCCGACCGAGGGATTGATCAGGCAGCTTATCCAGTAGTCCCGCGACCGGCGGCCCCAGCACATCTGGTTGCAGGAGAGACAGCCGCGGACGTCCTCAGGCCTGCCGGCGCGCGCCTTGTTGACGAGGTGGGGATCGGCGATCTGGCCGCGCACGATCGACACCAGGTCCGCGGCCCCCTCGCCGAGCGTGATCTCCGCGTTCTCCGGCGTGCGGATATGGCTCTCGGCGATGACCAGCGCATGGCTGACCACCGCCTTCAGCCGTGCGGACAGCTCCGCCCCGAGGCGTTCGGGATAGAGAAAGGTCGGCATCAGGCTGCCGTAATCGAAATAGCCGCCCGAGCCGCAGGTGACGTAGTCGATCAGCCCGTCCCCGTCGAGGCGCGCGACGATCTCGGCAAGCTGGTCCCGCGTGAGCGCGGTCGGACAGCCCGGCTCGTCGCTGACGGTGAGGCCGACGATGAAATCCGGGCCGCAGCGCCGCCGGATACGGGCGAGAATCTCCCGCGAGAACCGCATGCGGTTCTCGAGCGTGCCGCCCCACCCGTCCTCGCGCCGGTTGTAGAACGGTGTCCAGAACTGGTCGACCAGGCCGCCATAGGCCGCCCAGACCTCGACCCCGTCGAAACCGGCGGCCCGGCAGCGCAGCGCCGCACTCACGAAGGCCTCGATCGTCTCCTCGATCTCCCCTTCCGTCATGGCATGCGAGCCGTCGCTGTCGTGATAGCTCGGCCCTCCGGAGGGCGACCAGTGGGGATGGTAGGAAAGGTCGGAATCGCCATGACTGCCGACATGGTAGAGCTGCTGGAGGACGACCGTGCCGTGCTGCCTGACGGCGTCGGTCAGCCGGCGGAAGGCCGGGATGACCGCGTCGTCGCCCGCACGGAAGTTGCCGCGGGTCAGAACCGTCGCCGGATGCACGGGCATCGGCTCGACGACGATCATGGCCGCCCCGCCCAGCGCGCGCTCCACGTAATAGGCGATGTGCTGGTCGCCGGGCAGGCCGTTGTCGGACATGTTCGCGGTGTGGGCGCCGAAAACGACCCGGTTCTTCAGGCGATGGGGGCCGAGGGCGATCTCGGAGAAAATCTTCGGAAACATGCTTGTCATCGGACTGTCGGAAGGGACAAAGGGGGCCGGGCCGATTGAGACCGGCGGCCTGCGACATGGGAACGCGCGGACCTGCGAGGGTCCGCGCCGTCCGCCTGCTAGAGGGCGGCTTCGATCCGGCCGGCGATCTCGGCCGGCACCCAGGTCTTCCACAGATCGGGATGCTCCTTGAAGAAGTGGACCGCGCCGTCCTCGCCGCTCGCCTGCGTCTCCGTCATCCAGGACATGACGGAGCTGACGGTCTGGTTGTCCCAGGCGCGCTTGCCGAGATAGTCCGCCACCTCGGGGTGGCTGCCGTCCGCCAGCCGCTTCGTGACGAGCGTCACGACATTGTCCTTCGGCCACTCGTTCTTCTTCGGATCGGGGCAGTCGGCGACGGTATTGCAGCGTTTCCACTCCGCGGCGTCATGGGGCACGCCCGCCTCCAGCCGCACCATGGCGTATTTGCCGAGAAGCGCCGTCGGCGACCAGTAATAGCCGAGCCACCCCTCCTTCCGCTCGTTCGCCCTGGCCATCGCGCCGTCGAGGCCCGCCTGCGTGCCCGGATCGACGAGATTGAAGTTCCTCGACGGTCCGCCATAGGCCTTGAAGAGCTGGGCGCTGACGACCGAGCCACCCGAGCCCGTCGGACCGTTGAAGACCGCGCCCCTGGAGGCGTCCTCGGGATCGGGGAAGAGCTCCGGACGGGCGAGCGCGTCGTCGACCGTCCGGATTTCGGGATTGGCGTCGACGATGTATTTCGGAACGTACCAGCCCTGGATGCCGCCATCCGAAAGGGCCTGTCCGATTTGTACAATCCGGCCCTCCCCGGTCCCGCGCTTGACGATCTCGGGCACGAGATCCACCCAGGCCTCGCCGGCGATGTCGGGCGCGCCCTTTTCGACCATGGACGTGATCGTCGGCACGGTATCGCCGGGCACGAAATCGACCTGACAGCCGAAACCGTGCTCGAGGACGAACTTGTCCACGTGCGCCAGCAGTTCGCCGCTTTGCCAGTTCATGTTCGCGACGGTGATCGTGCCGCACGCGGCACTGGCGGCCGAAGCGGCCCCCACGGTGATGCCCATCGCTGCAAATGCCAGAAGAGTCTTCATGTTCGTTCCCCTTGAGATGTCTTGCTGCATCGATTCGGGGAGCGCCGGGGCGACGTTTGCATGTCTCTCCCGTCCCGTCGCACCGCTTCTCCCACGCAAGGCAGGCTAGTTGTGCGCGAGGTCCGCGTATTGTATGTTCCGGACAATTTTCATGGAAAAGCTGAGGGTGGCGCCGTTTGCAGCGTGACTATTCTCATCTCGGCCCGGCCAAGCCGCCGCCGCTGGTCGAAAGGCCCCTTCGCGTCGGCATCGTGCCGATGCCCCGCTTCACCCTGATGCCGCTCGCCTGCTTCGTGGATTTCCTCCGCCTCGCCGGCGACGAGAGCGACTTCAGCCGGCAGATCTACTGCTCCTGGGATTTCCTCTCGCACGACGACAGGCCCGTCGTCGCGAGCTGCGGCATGGCGATGCATCCGGACAAGGTCTTCGGCGATCCGGCCGACTACGACTACATCGTCGTCCACGGCGGCATCCTTCACAGTCCCGAGAAGCCGCCGCCGGCCCTCTACGGCTTCCTCCTCGAGGCGGCGCGGAAGGGCGTTCCGCTGGTCGGAAGCTGCTCGGGCAGCTTCGTGCTGGCGGAGGCGGGCCTTCTTGACGGCAGGCGGTGCGCGGTGCACTTCTCGCTCGCCGGCACGCTGCGGCAGTATTTTCCCGACGTCGTCCCGATCACGGACACACCCGTCGTCTCGGACGGCAACATCATCACCTCGCCGGGCGGGCTCGCCGCCATCAATCTGGCGATGTTCCTCGTCGCCGAAGCCTGCGGCGAATCCCGCGTCCACAAGGCCTTCCACTATCTGCTCGGCGACCGCGGCTTCGACAAGGCGAGGGCGACGGAGGAGCTCGACCTCGGCCTGAAATGCGAGGACCGGCGGGTGGCGAACGCCATCGGCCTCATGCGCCAGAAGATGTACGAACTCTGTCCCGTCTCGGAGATCGCGCAAGGCGTGGGCACGTCCGAGCGCGAGCTGTCGCGGCTGTTCCGGAAGCACCTGGAGGTCTCGCCGGCGCGCTACTGGCGGCAGATGCGCCTGAAGGCAGCGAAGTGGCTGCTTCTCAACAGCGACCGCTCGATCGCGCAGATCGCATACGAGTGCGGCTTCACGGACTGCGCGCATTTTGTCCACTGGTTCAGGCGGACCTACCACGTGACGCCGGCGCGCTACCG
>NZ_JANFDG010000045.1 GCF_024609765.1 Shinella pollutisoli | reverse complement strand
CCTCAACGCAAGAATGAGAGACCATCTCACAAAAACGCTTGCGGCCTAACACCGTTGCTTTTTTCGCCCGAAGGTTCCGCCCTCTCAGGCGGCGCGGCGATCCGCGTCCGCCGGAGCGGCGAGACGGAAATTGCCGAGCAGCGTCTTCAGCTGCTCGCTTTCCTGCGTCAGCGTCTGGCCGGCGGCGTTGGTCTCCTCGACCATGGCGGCGTTCTGCTGCGTCATCTGGTCCATCTGGTTGACCGCCGTGTTCACCTCGGCGAGGCCGACGGCCTGCTCGCGGGCGGCGGTGGCGATCGACGTCACCTGGTCGTTGACGCGGTTGACGAGGGCCTCGATCTCGCTCAGCGCGTCGCCGGTCGAGCGCACCAAGGCCACGCCGGTGCCGACCTCGGCCGCCGAATTGCTGATCAGCCCCTTGATCTCCTTCGCCGCGTTGGCCGAGCGCTGGGCGAGCTCGCGCACCTCCTGCGCGACGACGGCGAAGCCGCGGCCCGCCTCGCCCGCCCGCGCCGCCTCGACGCCGGCGTTGAGCGCGAGCAGGTTCGTCTGGAAGGCGATCTCGTCGATGACGCCGATGATCTGGCTGATGCGGCTGGAGGCGTCCTCGATGCGGCTCATCGCCGCGACGGCGTCGCGGACGATGGTGCCGGAGCGGCCGGCCGACTGCTTCGTCTCGGCCACCATGCGGCTTGCTTCCGCGGCGCGCTCGGAGGCGTTGCGCACCGTCGCGGTGATCTCGTCGAGGGCGGCGGCCGTCTCCTCCAGCGAGGCGGCCTGCTGCTCGGTGCGCTGCGACAGGTTGTTGGCGGCTTCCGCAATGCCGGCGGCGCTGCCGTGCACGACCTCGGTCGAGCGGGCGATGGAGCCGATCACGCCCGAGAGCGCCTCGACGGCCCGGTTGAAGTCGTCGCGCAGTTTCGCATATTCCGGCGCGATCGTGTCGATCGAGGCGGCGAGGTCGCCGTTGGCGAGCCGTTCGAGCGCGCGCCCGACGGTGTTCATCGCCTCGTCCTGGCTGCGGCTCGCCTGCCGGCGGCGCTGCTCGCCCTCGCTGCGCTCGGCGTCGAGCCGGGCCTGCTGGTCGGCCTCGCGGACGCGCAGCTCGGCGCGCTCGGCCACCGACTGGCGCAGCACCGAGACGACGCGCGCCATGTCGCCGATCTCGTCCCCGCGGTCGGTCTCCGGCACCTCGCCGGAGACGTCCTCCGCGGCGATCGCCCGCATGGAGACGCCGAGGCGGGCGAGCGGGCCGGTCACGCTGCGCACGATCGCATAGGCGGCGAGCACGATGGCGAGGCCGCCGGCGGCGAGGATCGCCGCCATCTCGATGGCGTTGCGGCGGAACAGGGCGGCAAGGTCGTCCGCATAGACGCCGGTGCCGACGATCCAGCCCCAGGGCTCGAAGCCGGCGACGTGCGAATATTTCAGCACCGGCTCCTCGAAGCCCGGCTTCGGCCAGTAGTAGTCGACGAAGTCCTGACCGGTCGGGCTCGCCTTCACCGCCTTCACGAATTCCTGGAAGATGTGCTTGCCGGTCGGGTCCCGCATGCCGGACTGGTCGGTGCCGTCGAGCTCCGGCTTGATCGGATGCATGACGATCACGCTTTCCATGTCGTTGATCCAGAAATAGCCGCTGTCCTCGTAGCGCAGCGCCCGCACCGCGTCCTTCGCCCGCGTCTGCGCCTCCTCGCGCGAAAGCGTGCCGGCGGTCTCCAGCCCGTGGTAGAAATCGAACAGCGTCAGCATGTTCTCGTCCATGGCGGCGAGCTTCGACTTGCGCTCGGCGACCATCGCGTCCTGCTGGTGGTAGAGGCCGTAGGCCAGCGCCGCGGCGAAGATCGTCAGCGCCAGGCCGACAAGCAGGGAAAGACGCGTCGATATTCTCAAACTCTTCACCGGAGCCTCCTGGACGTTCCGAAGGCGCCATGCCTCCCCGTCCGAAAGTCCGGGAAATGATTTAAGAACCGCTAAAATTGCCGCTATCAATTCTTGGAGACGCCGCGCCGCCTCTTCCGCCGCGCCGCCCCTTCGGCTAGACCGGTCGCGACACACCGGAGAGGACCCGCATGACCGACAGACAGACGCCGAACGGCCAGCTCACCCTTCGCACGCTCGCCATGCCGGCGGACGCCAATGCCGCGGGCGACATCTTCGGCGGCTGGGTCATGGCGCAGATGGACCTCGCCTCGGGCATCCGCGCGGCCGAGCGCGCCCGCGGCCGCGTCGTCACCGCCGCCGTCAAGGAAATGGCCTTCGAGCTGCCGATGCGCGTCGGCGACACGCTCAGCATCTATACCGACGTCACCCGCGTCGGCCGCACCTCGATCACGCTCACCGTCGAGGCCTGGGCGCAGCGCTACCTCACGACCACCGTCGAGAAGGTGACGGCCGCCACCTTCATCATGGTCGCGCTGGACCGGGACGGCCGGCCGACGCCCGTGCCGGAAGAGTAGAGCATTTCCGGCAAAGGCGTGGAGCGGTTCTGCATCCGGAAATGCGCAGAAAACCTAACCCTTGAAGACGAAGGCCGCGCCGGCGGCGATCAGCGCGAAGCCGACGGCGTGGTTCCAGGTCAGGCTCTCCTTCAGCCAGAACACCGAGAAGCCGGCGAAGACCAGGAGCGTGATCACCTCCTGGATCGTCTTCAGCTGCGCCGCCGTATAGACCCCGTGGCCCATGCGGTTGGCGGGCACCGCGAGGCAATATTCGAAGAAGGCGATGCCCCAGCTCGCCAGCACGACGACGAGCAGCGGCGCCGACTTGAATTTCAGGTGGCCGTACCAGGCGAAGGTCATGAACACGTTCGAGGCGCAGAGCAGCACGATGGGCCAGACGGCCGCGGGAGACAGGCTGAGGGGCATGGGGGAGATCCTGAAGGAACGCTGAGCGGCAGAACGCATATACCAGCGCGCGCCGCCGTCAAGAGCGGGCCGTTGCAGATGGAACGATGACGGTGCCCCCTCCCCCTTCTCTCCGCCGGAAGAAGGTCGCGGCAGGCGGATGAGGGGGACGCCGAAGGCGGGCTGCGACGCGCTCCATCCCCTCGTCCGCCCCTTCGGGCCACCTTCTCCCCGGCGGGGAGAAGGGGAAGCGGCAACGTCGCATCCCCATCCGACGGCCTTGTCGCCAAGAGGGCAATCCGTTTCCCTTTTGTACCCGTTCCCTCTTTTCTTTCCGGGTGACTCTCGCCATATTCCCCGCATGGCCAGATCACCGAAGAAATCCGCCCCCTCGACCCCCGGTTTCGAGGAAGCCCCGCAAGCGCCGTTCGAGGGCGCGCCGCTTTCCGGCAGCGTCTCCGACTGGGTGAGGCAGCTCGAGGCCGAGGCCGAGGCCGCGGGTATCGAGAGCCGCCGCGAGATCGCCTCCAAGGCCGGCAAGCACCGCAAGACGGTGGAGAACGCGGCCCGCCGGCAGGCGGAGAAGGTCGCGGTCGGAAAATCGGCCGCAGGCCGCAAGCCCGAACGGGCGTCCGAGCTCATGCGAGGCCCCCGCGGAGCGCAGGCGCGCGGCGCCGACAGCGTGAGCGCAAGCAAGACCTCCCGCGGCGTGTCGATCGGCGGCTCGTCCGACCCGAAGACGCGGGCCGCGGCCGGCCTCAACCCGGTCTCCGGCCTCGACGTCTCGCTGGAGGACGCCGCCGCGCTCGACAAGGGCTCCGGCGTCACCGCCACCGTCGAGGCGCTGGCCAGGCTGATCGAGAGCGGCAACCCGCTGTTCAAGGACGGCAAGCTGTGGACGCCGCACCGCCCGCCCCGGCCGGAGAAGTCGGAGGGCGGCATCCCGATCCGCATGGTCACCGACTACAAGCCCTCCGGCGACCAGCCGACCGCCATCCGCGACCTCGTCGAGGGCCTCGACTCGGGCGAGCGCAGCCAGGTCCTGCTCGGCGTCACCGGCTCCGGAAAAACCTTCACCATGGCCAAGGTGATCGAGGAGACGCAGCGCCCCGCCGTCATCCTCGCGCCGAACAAGACGCTCGCCGCCCAGCTCTACAGCGAGTTCAAGAACTTCTTCCCCGACAACGCGGTCGAGTATTTCGTGTCCTACTACGACTATTACCAGCCGGAGGCCTACGTCCCGCGCTCGGACACCTATATCGAGAAGGAATCCTCGATCAACGAGCAGATCGACCGCATGCGCCACTCGGCGACGCGCTCGCTGCTCGAACGCGACGACTGCATCATCGTCGCCTCGGTCTCCTGCATCTACGGTATCGGCTCGGTCGAGACCTACACGGCGATGACCTTCCAGATGCAGGTCGGCGACCGGCTCGACCAGCGCCAGCTTTTGGCCGACCTCGTGGCGCAGCAGTACAAGCGCCGCGACATGGATTTCCAGCGCGGCTCCTTTCGCGTGCGCGGGGATACGATCGAGATCTTCCCGGCCCACCTGGAGGATGCCGCCTGGCGCATCTCGATGTTCGGCGACGAGATCGACGCCATCACCGAGTTCGACCCGCTCACCGGCCAGAAGACCGGCGACCTGAAGTCGGTGAAGATCTACGCCAACAGCCACTACGTCACCCCCCGCCCGACGCTGAACGGCGCCATCCGGGCGATCAAGGAGGAGCTGAAGCAGCGCCTCGCCGAGCTGGAGAAGGCCGGCCGCCTCCTGGAGGCGCAGCGGCTGGAGCAGCGCACGCGCTACGACCTGGAGATGCTGGAGGCGACCGGCTCCTGCGCCGGCATCGAGAACTATTCGCGCTATCTCACCGGCCGCCGGCCCGGCGAGCCGCCGCCGACGCTGTTCGAGTACGTGCCGGACAACGCCATCATCTTCATCGACGAGAGCCACGTCACCGTCCCGCAGATCGGCGGCATGTACCGCGGCGACTTCCGCCGCAAGGCGACGCTCGCCGAATACGGCTTCCGCCTGCCCTCCTGCATGGACAACCGCCCGCTGCGCTTCGAGGAATGGGACGCCATGCGCCCCGACACGATCGCCGTCTCGGCGACGCCCGGCAACTGGGAGATGGAGCAGGCCGGCGGCGTCTTCGCCGAGCAGGTCATCCGCCCGACCGGCCTGATCGACCCGCCGGTCGAGGTGCGCCCGGCCAAGAGCCAGGTCGACGACGTGCTGGGCGAGATCCGCGACACGGCCGCGAAGGGCTACCGCACCCTCGTCACCGTGCTCACCAAGCGCATGGCCGAGGACCTCACCGAATACCTGCACGAGCAGGGCGTGCGCGTGCGCTACATGCACTCCGACATCGACACGCTGGAGCGCATCGAGATCATCCGCGACCTGCGGCTCGGCGCCTTCGACGTGCTGGTCGGCATCAACCTCCTGCGCGAGGGCCTCGACATCCCCGAATGCGGCTTCGTCGCCATCCTCGACGCCGACAAGGAAGGATTCCTGCGCTCGGAGACCTCGCTGATCCAGACGATCGGCCGCGCGGCGCGCAACGTCGACGGCAAGGTCATCCTCTATGCCGACCAGATCACCGGCTCGATGCAGCGGGCGATGGACGAGACCGGCCGCCGCCGCGAGAAGCAGATGGCCTACAATGCCGAGCACGGCATCACGCCGGAATCGGTGAAGGCGAAGATCTCCGACATCCTCGACTCGGTCTACGAGCGCGACCACGTCCGCGCCGACATCACCGGCGTCGCGGGCAAGGGCTTCGCCGAGGCCGGCCACCTCGTCGGCAACAACCTCAAGGCCCACCTGGAGGCGCTGGAGAAGCAGATGCGCGACGCCGCCGCCGACCTCGACTTCGAGGCCGCCGCCCGCATCCGCGACGAGATCAAGCGCCTCAAGGCCGCCGAGCTCGCCGTCATGGACGACCCGATGGCAAGGCAGGAGGCGAAGACGCAGGAGAAAACGCCGAAACCAGCGGACGGCCCCGCCTCCTATTTCCAGAAGCCGTCTCTCGACGACATGGGACCGGGCACCGACACGGCCCGGCCGCTCTTCCGCAAGAATACCCTGGACGAGATGACCGTCGGCCGCACGGAGAAGCCGGTCTCCGGGGCGCTGCCGGACCGCCCGGCCGAAAGCGTCGGCACGAAGAAGCGCGCCGACGACGCGCCGGTGCAGCGCGGCAAGATCGGCGTCGGCAGCTACGAGGACCCGGCCGAGCAGAAGCGCAAGGGGCGGACGAAGGGGAAAACGGGAAGGCCGGGGCGGTGAAACACTGCCTTTAGCGCCAAGGTATACAATTAGCACCAAACTGTACAAACATATGGTTTCTAAGTCCGATGTCTAAAACTGTTGCCAAATGAACCAAAAGCCGCTCCACTTCAGAAACTGTACTCTTATTTAGATAAGCTTGACCATTTTTTTGCGGCAACCACATATAGTTTGGGAAATTTAAACCATGTGCAAAACTATGCCTAATCTTCAAAATCTCGTTTAGACGGGACTGCACCGCTTGCCACACCATCCCTCTCTGTGGCCATCCCCATATTCCAACAGGATCAAATCCTGTACACTCAACAATTAAATTCCTAGTGTTATCAAAATTCGGTGTATTAAATTTTTCCAGCCTCCGATCAATTAGCATACTATGTGAATTTCTAAAATTCATTAGATGAATATTATTTACCCCACCGATGCAACTATGATACTCTCTTATAATACTATTGATGTAACCATTCCATGAAGCCACGTCCATAGCCATGCATGCATGGTAAAAAATTTGCCTATCAGAAATAGGCATATTTACTAACGAAGGAAATGAATCCAACTTGTTCGATTTTCGAACCGAAGAGATCATTCTTTGAAGCGCAAGAGATGACATTCTCTAAAGTCTACTAACAAAACTTAATAAGTCCTTTTTGTAATTCTGAAGAGGCTCTTTGTTCAACTGAACCCTTTCCCCAGCGACTCTTTTTGGTCCGGGAGAGATTTTATGGACCGGCGTACCAGTCAAACTCGAAACGATAGCCGCACTATGATAATCCCTAATATCAGAAAATTCACTTGACGGCTTTACTCTCTTGTTATAGAATGGACTTTTATTTTTGGAATAAATAAAATCAACCGTATCCTGCACCCTCTTACTGGCCGCCAAATACGCCTTACTTGGCTTTCCCTCATAGTATGAGACTCTATTATTTACTATAGTATGAATTTTTGGAACGTTAACACTATTCAAGATAGCTTTCTCAGAAAAGGAAATTTTTGCATAAGCCGAAAGCTGGTCTTCTCCGATGCCATACAAGAGCGCAAACACGTTCTCTATTGCGCGCCGGCTGCTATCATCTGCTGTAAAAGGAACGATAACACGATCGGATGCAATTAGTGCCATCTGTGTATACACTGCAAAGCTCGGATTACAATCTATTACAAAGAATGTCTCATTATACCCCGCCGCTGCACGCAGCTGTTTAACTAAATCCCTTATCCAGCTCATCACTTTAGACCAGGAGTCCAAGGGAACAGCAAGTTGTGAAGCTTGACGCATAGCCTCCGATAATACCTCAAGGATATAATCTCCAGCAACAAGACGAATATTTTCAGGGATTCGCTTATTAAATTCGCTGGGTTTACAAACGAACTCATCAATATCGCTGATAGGAACAAATGGAGAATTTAGACGCTTCTCAATATAACCTCCAATGGTACGCCTTACAGATTGATTTTCAATCAGGCTGCGATATCCCTCCGCCAATTCACCGGGCCCCAATAGTATTTCTGAAACATTTGCTTGGGGACACAAATCGATAACATAAACCAACACTTCGGGATTACGGTAAGCATACTCACAAGCAGCAACAAAAGATAAATAAGTTTTCCCAACACCGCCTTTATTATTCCAAAATGCATACGCCGTCATTGCCCTTCCTCACATCATGCATTTGTAAGCATACTCTTTCCCGGGAATATGTCGATCCTCGTTTAACAAATTACACAATCCAGATAGATCAATGAGTGCAATTTCACTCCATACCATCCTCTCCTCGTCTACCCTGAATATATCACACGGTATTGCAGCGCTTTCGATACGGAAAGACGATATCCTATCTCGAACGCACTGACGAAAAGGTCTTCTCTGGCAATACGGAGAAAGCACCGAGCGCGGCAGCCACTGCCGATCAGAGACGCCCTATTGAAAGGATTTAACCTACTCTCCCCTACTCCGCCGCCTCGCCCTTCGGCATGTCGGCGACGGCGAGCTCGTAGGAATAGCCCTCCAGCATCGCATAGGCCTGCTCGATCGCGGCGATCTGCCCTTCCGCGTCGCGGATCGCGTCGGCGATCGATTGCGAGCGGGCGCGCAGCATCGAGCCGAGGAAGTCGGTGCCGGGCTTGCGGCCGAGGCGGTCGATGTGCTGGCGCACGCGGTTGCGGTGGCGCTCCAGCTCGAGGATGTGGAAGCGGCTCTTGACGATGTCGTCGGAGAGTTTGCGGCGCATGGCGGCGAGCGGGTCGAAGCTGCCGGGCTCGCGCTCGTCGAGGATCACGTCGTTGACCAGCGGCTCCAGCAGCATCAGGCCCTTGAGGTCGCGCGGGTCGGCGAGCTGCGGGTCGAAGCCGGTGTCGTCATAGACCTTGCGGCGCACGGGATCGCGCAGCAGGTCGTAGCAGGTCTGCAGCCGGGCGAAGGCGTCGGCATCGCCGCCCGAATCGGGATGCACGCCCTTGGCGGCCTTGCGATAGGCGGCCTTCACCGCCTGGTCGTCGGCATCGCGCTCGATTCCGAGCATGGCATAGGGATCGATCACGCAGCACCCGTCCGTCTGTCTTCCGCTTCGAATGCCCCAGACCTAGCCGCTCGGCCGGCGGCCATCAAGCCCGAAGCAGGGCGAGTTTCCAACCGCGACGGGACGAAATTGTGGTCGCCGCGCGGCCATGCACAGGAAGCTATTCCGCCGCCGCCGCCGTGCGCGCGGACAGGACCGCCGCGAAGGCGGCGGCGATCACCTCCGGCCCCGCGCCCGGCCGCGTGGCGTCGGCCGAAAGGATCTGCCGGTAGCGCCGGGCGCCCGGAAAGCCCTGGAAGAGGCCGATCATATGGCGCGTGACGTTGGCGACCCGGCCGCCGCCGGCCACGACCGCGGCGGCATGGTCCATCATCGCGTCGCGCACCTCTTCCCAATAGGCGGCGGGAAGGTCCTGCGGGCGAAGCGGCGTGCTGGCCGGCGGCGTCTCCGGCCGGAACGGATGGGGAAAGAGCGCGTCGACGCCGGTGAGCACGCCGCTGTCCTGATAGGCCGCGCGCCCCAGCATCGCCCCGTCGAGCCCGGCCGTCTCGGCCACGGCCTGCGAAAGCGTGTGAAGGCCGCCGTTCAGCCCGATGAAAAGATTCGGATTTTCCGCCTTCAGCCGCCGCACGATGCCGTAGTCGAGCGGCGGGATGTCGCGGTTCTCCTTCGGGCTCAGCCCCTGCAGCCAGGCCTTTCGCGCATGCACCCAGAGGGCGTCGACGCCGGCACTCTTGACCTGCGAGACGAGGTCGAACAGCGCCGCCTCCGGGTCCTGGTCGTCGACGCCGATGCGGCACTTCACCGTGACGGGGACGGCGACCGCCGCCTTCATCGCCGCCACGCAGCCGGCGACCGTCTCCGGCTCGCGCATCAGGCAGGCGCCGAAGGTGCCGGACTGCACCCGGTCCGAGGGACAGCCGACGTTGAGGTTGATCTCGTCGTAGCCGAAATCCGCGCCGATCCGCGCCGCCGCCGCGAGCTTTGCCGGATCGCTGCCGCCGAGCTGCAGCGCCACCGGATGCTCGGCCGGATGATGGGCGAGCAGCCGCTCGCGGTTGCCGCGCAGGACGGCGTCGGCGACGATCATCTCGGTATAGACGAGCGCATTCCGCGTGAGCTGCCGCGCGAAATAGCGGTACCGGCTGTCCGACCAGTCGATCATCGGCGCGGTGGCGAAGATCTTCGCCCCCGCGGCAAGCGCGTCTCGATAGAAGAAACGGGATGTCATGGCCGGGCTCATAGCGCATCGGCGGCGGAAAAACCACCCTGCGGGCCTTTCCCCGTCCGGGCGGGCGAGTGCTAGAGTGGCGGCAGGAATCACGGAGGAGACCATGCCGCTTTATGCCCTCGACGACCACCGGCCGACGCTACCGGCGGAAGACCGCCACTGGATCGCCCCGGACGCCAACGTCATCGGCCGGGTGATCCTCGGCGAGGACGTCGGCATCTGGTTCGGCGCGACGCTGCGCGGCGACAACGAGCCGATCACCGTCGGCGCCCGCTCGAACATCCAGGAGGGCGTCGTGGTGCACACCGACCCCGGTAAGCCGGCGACGATCGGCGAGGGCTGCACCATCGGCCACGGCGCCATCATCCACGGCTGCACCATCGGCGACAACTCGCTGATCGGCATGGGCGCGACGGTGCTGAACGGCGCGGTGATCGGCAGGAACTCGCTCGTCGGCGCCGGCGCGCTGGTGACGGAAGGCAAGGTCTTCCCCGACAATTCGCTGATCGTCGGCAGCCCCGCCAGGGCGATCCGCACGCTGGACGAGGCGGCGATCGAGGGCCTGCGCCGCTCGGCGGAAAGCTACGTGAAGAACTGGCGGCGCTTCAGGGCGGGGCTGAAGCCTATCGCCTAGGCGCAGCCTGCGCAGAGGCCGCGGATCTCGATCGTCGTCTTGCCCGTCTTGAAGTTGCGGTCGCGGGCGAAGGCCTTCAGCCGCTCCTCGATCGTGTGGTCGTGGAACTCGGTGACCTTGCCGCAGCTCTCGCAGATGGTGAAGGCGGTGACGCCGTGGGCGTGGCAGTCCTCGTCGGGATGGGCGCAGGCGACGAAGGCGTTGATGCTTTCGAGCCGGTGCACGAGGCCGAACTCCAGAAGCTTGTCGAGCGCCCGGTAGACCTGCAGGGGGGCGCGGAAACCGTCGCCGCGCAGCTTGTCGAGGATCGAATAGGCGCTGAGCGGCGCCTCGGCCTGCGACAGCACCTCGAAGACCAGGCCCTGGTTGCGGGTGAGCGGCTGCATGGTCATGCGGGGTCTCCTTGTCTGAGGGCCGGGCGCGGCCGCGTGAGGAGGCTCGCGACGAAGAGCGCGAGCGCGGCCACGACGATGGACGGGCCGGAGGGCGTGTCGAACGTCAGCGAGCCGAACAGCCCGCCGACGACCGCGACCGTGCCGACGAGCGAGGCGGCGACGGCCATCGCCTCGGGGCTGGCGGAGAAGCGCCGGGCGGTCGCGGCGGGGATGATCAGGAGCGAGGTGATGAGCAGGATGCCGACGACCTTCATGGCGATGGCGATGACGAGCGCCATCAGCAGCATGAAGACGAGCCGCGCGCGCTCCGGCTCCAGCCCCTCGGCCTCCGCCAGTTCGGGGTTGACCGTGGAGGCGACGAGCGGCCGCCACAGCCGCACGACGGCGAAGAGCACGAGGATGCCGCCGCCCCAGACGAGATCGACGTCGCCGCGGCTCACGGCGAGGATGTCGCCGAACAGGAAGCCGACGAGGTCGATCCTCACCCAGGTCATGAAGGAGACGAGCACGAGGCCGATCGCCAGCGTCGCGTGCGACAGGATGCCGAGCAGCGCGTCCGTCGACAGCGTGCCGCGCTTCTGCAGGAGAAGCAGCAGCACCGAGACCATGGCGGCGACGGCGAAGACGCTGAGCGTCAGGTTGAGGTCCATCAGCAGCGACAGCGCCACGCCGAGCAGCGCCGAATGCGCCATCGTGTCGCCGAAATAGGCCATGCGCCGCCAGACGACGAGGCAGCCGAGCGGCCCGACGGTGATGGCGAGCCCGACGCCGGCGGCAAGCGCGCGGATGAAGAAGTCGTCAAGCATCGCGCCGCTCCCCGCCCGCCTCGCCGCCGGGCGCCGGATGCTGGCCGCAGCCGCAGTCGGGGCCGTGGGTATGGACGATGCGCATCGGCCCGGCCCGCCCGCCGGTCGGCAGCAGGTCGTGGCGGCCGTCGTCCGGCCGGCAGTCCTCGGTGATCGAGCCGTCGGCATGCAGCACCCGGCCGTCCGGCAGGTGGGTATGGTCGTGGTGGTGCTGGTAGAAGGCGAGCGTCTGGCCGGCCCGCGCGCCGAACAGGCGCAGATATTCCGGGCTGCGGCTCACCGCCTGCGGCGTGCCGCGGCAGCAGACGTGGCCGTTGAGGCAGATCACCGTGTCCGTCTCGGCCATGACGACGTGCAGGTCGTGCGAGATCAGCAGGATGCCGCAGCCGGTGGTGTTGCGGATCGTCTTGATCAGGTCGTAGAGCGCGATCTCGCCGGAGAAGTCGACGCCCTGCACCGGCTCGTCGAGCACCAGCAGGTCCGGCTTGCGGGCGATGGCGCGGGAAAGCAGCGCGCGCTGGAACTCGCCGCCGGAGAGATGCTGCACCTCGGCGCGGGCGAGATGGCGGATGCCGGTCGCGGCGAGCGCGGCGTCGATCTCCGCCCGCTTCAGCGGCGCCGTCAGCGTCATCAGCCGCTCGACGGTGAGCGGCATGGTCCAGTCGACCGAGAGCTTCTGCGGCACGTAGCCGACCTTGAGGCCCGCCTTGCGCGCCACGCTGCCCTCGTCCGGCTTCAGGACGCCGATCGCCGCCTTGGCGGTGGTCGACTTGCCGGAGCCGTTCGGGCCGATCAGCGTGACGATCTCGCCCGGCGCGATGGAGAATTCCACGCCGCGCACGAGCCAGCGGCCCTGCCGGCGCACGCCGACGCCCGTCAGCGAGACGAGCGGCGCGGCGGTCCTGGTGTTGGTCTGCAGCATCAATTTTTTTCCGAAGCGGCTGTTGCCACCTGCTATGGCACACGTTATAGCATAACGCAATTGATGTAATAACATTACGCCTGCCGATCAAGACGGAGTCCCCGATGAACAAGACATTGCGTGCCTTTTTCCTTTCCGCCGCCCTCCTCTCCGCCGGCCCTGCGCTGGCGCAGGAGGCCGTCCCCAGGGTGATCGTCTCGATCAAGCCGATCCATTCGCTCGTCGCCGCGATCATGGACGGCGTCGGCGAGCCGGGGCTGATCGTCGAGGGCGCGGCCTCGCCGCACACCTATTCGCTCAAGCCCTCGAACGCGGCGGCGCTGCAGGAGGCGGACGTGGTCTTCTGGGTCGGCCACGGGCTGGAGGCCTTCCTCGACAAGCCGCTGGAGACGCTCGGCGGCAAGGCGACGGTCGTGGAGCTGGAGGACGCGCCCGGCCTCGAAAAGCTGCCCTTCCGCGAGGGCGGCCCCTTCGAGGCGCATGTGCACGAGGGAGAGGACCACGATCACGCCGCCGGGGACGGTCACGACCACGAGGCCGAGGGCGAGAGCGAGGAAGGCCACGACCACGCCCATGCCGAAGGCGGCGGGCACGAGGGCCACGAGCACGGCGAAACCGACATGCACCTCTGGCTCGATCCCGGCAATGCCCGCGCCATCGCCGCCGAGATCGCGGCGAAGCTGTCGGAGAAGGACCCGGCGCATGCCGACGCCTACAAGGCCAATCTCGCCGCGCTGGAAGGCCGGCTCGACGCGCTCGACAAGGAGATCGCCGGCATCGTCGCGCCGGTCAGGGACAGGCCCTTCATCGTCTTCCACGACGCCTACCAGTATTTCGAGCACCGCTACGGCGTGAAGGCCGCCGGCTCCATCACCGTCAGCCCGGAGACGCTGCCCGGCGCCGAGCGGCTCTCGCAGATCCGCGACAAGGTGAAGACGCTGGGGGCCACCTGCGTCTTCGCCGAGCCGCAGTTCGAGCCGAAGCTGGTCGAGGTGGTGATCGAGGGCACGCCCGCGAAATCCGGCACGCTCGACCCCGAGGCCGCCACCTACGATGCCGGCCCCGATCTCTATTTCGACCTGATGAAGGGCCTCGCCACGTCGCTGCGCGATTGCCTGGGCGCGGCCGGCTGATCAGCCGAGCGCTTCGTAGCGGAGATGCCGGAAATCCGCCGGCATCGCCCGCCCGCTGACGTCGAAGGCGAAGAGGCCGACGAAGGCGCCGGTGAAGGAGCCGTGCTCGCCGCGCCCGCCCTCGTCCGAGACGACACCGGCGTCGAGCACCGGGCCGATCGCCCGCCAGCCGCCGGCGCCGCCCGGGCGCCAGAAGAACCGGAGATCGTTCTCCCGCACCTCCGCCGCCAGTTCCAGCGCCCCCTCCCCGACCGCGACACCGCTGCCGGCCGGAAACTCCAGCCGGCCCTCCGGATAGTCGCCGGGGCAGGACAGGATGGTCAGCACCCGTCCCAGCCTTTCATGCATCGTCAGCCCGAGCGCGTGGAACTTGGTGCGGCCGTAATAATGCGTCAGCCCTGCGGCCTGCTGGTAGACCTCGGGCGACGCCTCGATGACCGTCTCGGCGCGGAAGGCGTGATGCTCCTGCCGGCGCGCCACCAGCGCCTGCTCGAACCAGCTGCCGATGCTCTCCCGCCCGAACAGCCTGAGATGCCCGGGCCGCGCGGTCGGCGAGAAGATCCGCTCCGGCTCCGGCGTGCGCAGCCACTGGAATTCCGCGGGCAGCACGCCGCCGGAAAAATCATGGAGGACTGCGGCCGGCCTCTCCTGCGCCACCGCGCCCGCAGGCGCCTCCACCTCCACCTCCGGCACCGGCGAGCCCGAGGCCGGATAGAGCCAGCCGTCGTCGCGCCAAGCGCATTTCTGCAAGGCCGTCTCGCGGCCGAGCGTGCAGCGGCGCCGCGGTGGCAGCGGCCGGCCGCAGAGAAGGGTGTGGTAGGCCTCGCCCTCGGGCGTCTCGACATATTGCCCGTGGCCGGCCCGCTGCAGGGGCGCCTCCGGATGGTCCCTGGCCGTGAAGAGATGGGTGTCGGGATGGAGCTCGTAGGGCCCGTCGATCGTCCGCGAGCGCGCCATGGTGACGGCGTGCTCGTAGCCCGTGCCGCCCTCGGCGGTGGTGAGATAGTACCAGCCGTCGCGGCGGAAGAGATGCGGCGCCTCGACCAGCCCGAGCCTGCTGCCCGCGAAGATGGTCTTCGCCGGACCGACGAGCCGGCGCGCCGCCGGGTCCCATTCCTGCAGCAGGATGCCGTCGAAGGCATTGTGCGCGGCGCCGGAATGGTTCTCCGGCCGGTGGTTCCAGCGCATGTTGAGGAACCATTTCCGGCCGTCCCCGTCGTGGAACAGCGAGGGGTCGAAGCCGGAGGAATTGACGTGGACCGGATCGGACCACACGCCGTCGACGCTTTCCGCCGTGACGATGAAGTTGTGCGCGTCCTTGAAATTGCCGTCGAAGCGCTTGACGTCCGTATAGACCAGCCAGAACAGCCCGTCGGCATAGGACAGGCACGGCGCCCAGACGCCGCAGCTGTCGGGATTGCCGCGCATGTCGAGCTGGCTTTTCCGGTTGAGCGGCCGGGCGACGAGCCGCCAGTTCACGAGGTCGCGCGAATGGTGGATCTGCACGCCGGGATACCACTCGAAGGTGGAGGTGGCGATGTAATAGTCCCGGCCCACCCGGCAGATCGAGGGGTCCGGGTTGAAGCCCGGCAGGATCGGGTTGCGGATCATCGGCTTCTCCTCGTGCACATGCGTCGTTCTCCTGCCGGACACCCGGCACGGCGGATTCAGGCGCGCTCGGCGGAGCGGGCCCACAGGTTGATGTCCGCCTCCCTGGCATGGACGTCGATCTCGGCCAGCTCCGCGGCGGAGAAATCGGGCCTTTCCAGTGCCCTGACGCAATCGACGATCTGCTCCGCGCGGCTGGCGCCGATCAGCGCGGAGGTGACGCGTCCGCCGCGCAGCACCCAGGCGATCGCCATCTGCGCCAGCGTCTGGCCGCGCCGCTCGGCGATCCCGGCGAGCTTGCGGATGTTGTCGACGATCGGCGGACGGATGAAGTCCTTCTTGAGGGCGCCGTCGCGCGCGGCGCGGCTGTCGGCCGGGATGCCGGAGAGATATTTCTCCGTCAGCATGCCCTGCGCCAGCGGCGAGAAGACGATCGAGCCGATGCCGAGCTCGTCGAGCGTGTCGATGAGGCCGTCGTCCTCGATCCAGCGGTTGAGCATGGAATAGCTCGGCTGGTGGATCAGGCAGGGCGTGCCGAGGTCCTTCAGGATCGCCGCCGCCTCGCGCGTGCGCTGCGAATTGTAGGAGGAGATGCCGACATGGAGCGCGCGGCCGGAGCGCACGATATGGTCGAGCGCGCCGCAGGTCTCCGTAAGCGGCGTGTCCGGGTCGAAGCGGTGCGAATAGAAGATGTCGACATAGTCGAGGCCGAGGCGCTTCAGGCTCTGGTCGCACGAGGCGATCAGGGACTTGCGGCTGCCCCATTCGCCGTAGGGTCCCGGCCACATGCCGTAGCCGGCCTTGGAGGAGATCACGAGTTCGTCGCGCAGGCCGGCGAAATCCGTGCGCAGGATCGCGCCGAAGGCGGTCTCGGCAGCGCCTCCCGGCGGGCCGTAATTGTTGGCGAGGTCGAAATGGGTGATGCCGAGGTCGAAGGCCGTGCGGCACATGGCGACCTTGCGCTCGTGCGGCGTGTCGTTGCCGAAATTGTGCCAGAGCCCGAGCGAGATCGCCGGCAGCTTCAGCCCCGACCGGCCGACGCGGTTGTAGGTCATGGTGTCGTAGCGGTTCTCCGCCGGCTGCCAGGCCATGGGATGCTCCTTCTGTATGGGCAGGTCTCAATACCGCTCCCGCAGCCGCCGCCACAAGAGGCATTCCCCCTTCTCCCCATCGGGGAGAGGTCGCGGCAGCGGGATGAGGGGGCGCCGCAGGCGAAAGTGCCGCTCGTTCCACCCCCTCATCCGGCCCTTCGGGCCACCTTCTCCCCGATGGGGAGAAGGGAAGACGTCCCCTACCGCATGAGCGCCCGCGCCTCCTCGATGCCGAGCGCCTCCGGCTGGGTGCAGGTGGTGACGATGTCGATCGCCCTGCCCTCCTCGGCCGAGCGCAGGATCGCCGTCAGCACGTCGATCGTGTGCAGCGAGCGGTCGAGCGAGCAGCGGTGGTCGCGGCCGGCCGCCACCGCCGCCATCATGTCGGCAAGGCCGATGCCGCGGTAGTTCGCCTGCGTGCCCCAGTCGAACTGGTAGTTGTGCGCGGTGAGCGGATGGTCCCAGACCGCCACCGCCTTCGGCTCCCGGTCGTTGCCCGCCACCTCCACCGGGCCGCCGAAGAAGTTCGGGTCCGGCACGAAGACGGCGCCCTCGGTGCCGTAGAGCTCCATGTTCTGGTGGCGGTGCGCCCAGACGTCCCAGCTCGACATCAGCGAGACCTGCGCGCCGTTTGTAAATTCCAGGATCGCATGGATGTTGGTGGCGACGGAGACCGGCACCTTCTCGCCGAGCCGCGGGCCGTTGCCGATGGTGCGCTCCTCGTGCGCCCGGTTGGCAAGCGCCACGACGCGCTTCACCGGGCCGATCAGGTTGACGAGGTTGTTGACGTAGTAGGGCCCCATGTCGAGGATCGGCCCGCCGCCCGGCGCGAAGAAGAAGTCCGGGTTCGGATGCCAGCTCTCCATGCCGGGGCTCAGCACATGCGCCGTGCCCGACATGATTTTTCCCACGCGCCCGCTGTCGATCAGGTGGCGCACGAACTGGTGCGAGCCGCCGAGATAGGTGTCCGGCGCCGAGCCGACCTTGAGGTTTTTCGCGTCGGCGATGCGGCGCAGGTCCTCGCCCTGCTCGAGCGTCAGCACGAAGGGCTTTTCCGAATAGACATGCTTGCCGGCCTCCAGCACCTTCCTCGATACCGGGTAATGCGCCTCCGGCACCGTCAGGTTGACGACGACGTCGACCGCCGGGTTCGCCAGAAGCGCCTCGATCTCCTGCGCCTCCACGCCGAACTCCTCCGCCCGCGCCTTCGCCGCGGCGGGATTGATGTCGGCACAGGCGACGACCCGGAGGTTCCTGAAGATCGGGATCAGCCTGAAATAGGCCCCCGAGATATTGCCGCAGCCGATGATGCCGACTCCGTATTCCTTAGCCATGACGGTCTGTCCTCAGAATGCCTTGACGGACGCGATCGAGCGCGTCGCGAGCCGGTTGATGTCCTTGGGATTGTCGTGCTCGACGATGAAATGCCTGACCGGCGAGCCGGCGAGCGCCTTGAAGAGATCGGCCCAGGCGACGGTGCCATGGCCGACGTCGGCCCAGCCGTCCTCCTCGGCGTTCTCGCCGGCCGGCGCGATGTCCTTGACATGGACGGCGGTGATGCGGTCGCCGTATTTCCCGATCCACGCGAACGGATCGGCGCCGCCGCGGACGATCCAGGCGATATCGGCCTCCCAGGAGAGGTCCGGCCCGCCGGCGAAGATATGGTCCTGCGGCACGGAGCCGTCCGGCAGCGAGAAGAACTCGAAATCATGGTTGTGCCAGCCGAAGGTGAGCCCCGCCGCGCGGATCGGCGCGCCCGCCTTCTGCAGCCGCTCGCCGAAGGCATGCCAGCCGGCGGCGTCCGCCGGCCGATGGTCGGGCAGCAGATAGGGGCAGTAGATCGCCTCGATGCCGAGCGTGCGGGCGATCGACAGCACCCGCTCCGGCTCGCTCTCCAGGAGATCGAGGCCGAAATGGGCGGTGGGCATGGCAAGCCCGTTGGCGTCGAGATCGGCCTTCAGACGCTGCACGCCGGCCTCGTCGAGCTCGTCGTAGAGCGCGCCGTAGCCCTCGACCTGAGTGTAGCCGGCGTCGGCGAGGATGCGGAACACCTCGGCGAAGGGCTGGAAGTTGCGGGCGCTGTAGAGCTGGAAGCTGACGTCTCCCATGGCCGTGTCCTCTCGTTATTTCAACCAGTTGTCGTAATCGGAAACCAGCAGGCGCTGGGGTCTTTCGTCCTCCTCGACGGCGGCGAAGCGGCCGACCGGATCGCGGAAGATGTTGTCGGTGCGGTCGTCGTTGACCGTGGAGACCTCGCCGACGAGCACGTCGCCGCCCTCGCCCCAGAAGGCGTGCCAGTGATGCGGCAGGAGGGTGACGCTCTCGCCGGGCCGCAGCCGCAGGTGCTCGCCCGCTTTCAGGCGTCGCAGCCGGCCGTCGGTCGCCACCTCGACCGCGCTCTCGCCGTCGACGGAGCCGTCCGGCGCGACGTTGAAGAGTTCGAGCACGAGGTCGCCGCCGCCGCGGTTGATGATGTCCTCGGCCTTGACGATGTGATGGTGCATCGGCGTGAGCTGGTTCTCGCGGACGATCATGATCTTTTCCGCATAGAGCATGCCGCGGCCCTGCTTCAGGTCCTCGGCCGAGCCGTTGCGCACCGTGAAGAGGAAGAGGCCGGTGCGGGGGAAATCGCCGGAGCCGAAATCGGTGATGTCCCAGCCGAGATCGCCGGCGCGGATGGCGGCGCTGTCGGTCGCGACCCGCTCGCGGAGCTCGTCCGGCGACCAGGCGGCGAAGGGCGGCATATGATAGCCGAAGGCGCGGATGAAGGCCTCGCCCTCTTCCAGGATGGCGTTGATCTCGCTGCGTTTCATGAGGGAACCGTCTGACAGGAATGAAGGTCGATCCAGCCGAATTCGGGCACGGCGCCCGCTTCCGACGGGGTGAAGACGAGGGTCCGGGCCTCCCCGGCCGTGAGATCGAAGGCGTTGTCCGACCAGCGGCCGGCGACGTCGGCCTCCAGCATGACGTACAGCGCGAGCCCGCTCGCCGAGGCCGTCACCTCGAAGGCACCGTCGCGCGGCCGGACGTCGAGCGCAAGGCCGGAGGGCGCAAGATCGAGCGCCTTGTAGTTGACCGCGACGTGATGGCCTTCCCCGCGCATGCCGTTCGAGGCCTCGAAGGACCAGAACAGCAGCTCGTCCTCCGGCAGGTCGGCGGCAAAGACGGAAAACAGCATCTCCGCCCGGTCCGGCCCGCACAGGCCCTCGGCGCTGCGATAGGGCCGGCGCTCGCCGGAAAGCGAGACGAACCAGGTATCGAGCCTCACCGTGACGGCCTCGGCCGTGTCGTTGACGACGGAGAAGCCGATGGTCTCGCCGTCCTTCGAGGGGACGGCGGCGACGGCGACCGGCTGGAAGAAGCGGCGCACCATGTAGTGCATCGCCTTCCAGCTTCCGCCGTGGTCGAGGCTCGACCAGGAGGCGACGGGCCAGGTGTCGTTGAGCTGCCAGTAGAGCGTGCCCATGCAATGGGGTTTGAGCGAGCGCCAGTATTCCACCGCCGTGCGGATGGCGAGCCCCTGCTGGATCTGGCTGAGATAGACGAAGCTCGGGAAATCCTTCGGGAAGCGGAAGTAGCGAAACATGGTGCCGGCGATGCGCTCGTTGCCGCCGACGTTCTTCTGGTGGCTCTCCATCACCGGCGAGGCGATGTTCATGTCGGCGGGCGCGGCGAAGGTCCTCATCACCGGCATGGAGGTGTAGGACTGGAAGCCGAATTCCGAGCAGAAGCGCGGGCGCACGGTTCGGTAATCGTCGAAGGACTTGTTCTCGTGCCAGACGGACCAGTAGTGCATGTCGCCGGAACCGTCCGCATGCCAGGCGTCGCCGAAGTCGAGATAGCCCGACGCCGGGCTCGACGGCCACCAGATCGCGCCGGGCGCCGCCTTCTTCATCGCCGTCTCGATCGTCCGGTTCAGGCGGTCGTAGGAAACAAGGTAGCGGTCGCGGTCCCTGCGGCTGACGTCGAACCAGGTGAGCGCGCCGACCAGCTCGTTGTCGCCGCACCACAGCACGATGGACGGATGCGAGGAGAGCCGGCGGACCTGGTAGTCGACCTCCGCCGCCACGTTGTCGAGGAAGTCGACGGTGGAGGGATAGAGGTTGCAGGCGAACATGAAGTCCTGCCAGACCATCAGGCCGAGCTCGTCGCAGAGGTCGTAGAACCAGTCTGCCTCATAAAAACCGCCGCCCCAGACGCGGATCATGTTCATGTTGGCGTCGACGGCGGATTGCAAGAGATCGCGCACCGCCTCGGGGGTGATGCGCGACGGCAGCGCGTCGGCGGGGATCCAGTTGGCGCCGCGGCAGAAGATCTCCCTTCCGTTGACCCTGAGCGCGAAGCGGCTGCCCGCCTCATCGGCATCGGTGACGAGCTCGACGCGGCGCAGGCCGACGCGGCGGCTGACGCGGTCCGCCGGCGTCTCGACGACGACCTCCAGAAGCGGCTGCGCGCCGCTGCCCGCCGGCCACCAGAGTTTTGGCGCGTCGATGCGAAAGAGATGGGTGAGCTGCGTCTCGCCGGCCTCGATGCCGACGTCGAGGCGGACGCGCTCGGCCCCGAGCGAGAAATGCACCGGCAGGATGCCGGGCCCGGCGGCGAAGAGCGTCGCCGTCACGTAGAGGTCGACGGCGCCGTCGGCATGGTGGAACTGGCGCGTCGTCACGTGCTCGATGCGCGCGACCTCCAGCCGGCGGAGCACGATCGAGCCGTAGATGCCGAGGGGCGCGATGGCGACGTTCCAGTCCCAGCCGAAATGGCACTGGGGTTTCCGCAGCATGTTGCCGTTGGCGATCGGCGAGTTGCCCTCGTGCCAGGGCACGAAGAAGGGCTGCTCCGCCTGCCGCGCCGCGCCCGCCGCGATGCTCGAATGGATGACGACGCGCACGGCGTTCGCGCCCGCCTTCAGCGCCGCGGTGACGTCGGGGCGGAAGCGGCGGAAGCAGTTGTCGGCATCCTGCACCAGCACGCCGTTGACATAGACGGAGGCGACCGTGTCGATGCTCTCGATATCGAGATACCAGTCGCCCTCCAGCATCTCCGGCGTCAGGTCGAAGGTCCGCTCGATCGCCCAGTCCTTCGCCGCCACCCATTGCACGTCGCGCTCGTTGCGGCCGGCATAGGGGTCGGGGATCAGGCCGGCGGCGAGGAGCGCGGTGTGCACGTCGCCGGGGATGGCCATCGGCGCGCTGTGGCTGCCGTCGAGGCTGGCGAGTTGCCAGGTGCCGGAGAGGTCGATGTGGGAAGTCATGGCGTGCCTCCGGTGCGGGTATTACCCGCCTCCGGCCTGCCGGCCGTCTCCCCCTCAACGGCTGGGCTACCGCATAGGAGCGCGACGTCGCCGCGTCCCCTTCTCCCCGGCGGGGAGAAGGTGGCCCGAAGGGTCGGATGAGGGGGCAAGTTCGCCGCATCTTGCCTGCGGCACCCCCTCATCCCGCTGCCGCGACCTTCTCCCCGCCGGGGAGAAGGGGCAGGACGCGCCCTCGCAATTCCATAGGCGAGAGCCCACCCTTGAGGGGGAGACGGCCGGCAGGCCGGAGGGGGGCAGCCATGCATCGCCATGCCTAGATCCTCTCCTCCGTCCCCGCATCGAACAGCGAGGCGAGCGCCATGTCGAAGGAGAGCCTGACCGCCGTGCCCGGCGCAAACCGCCGCGCGCCGCCGACGCGCACCGACAGCGTATGGCCGGCGAGCTTCAGCCAGAGCAGGTTGTCCGCCCCCATCGGCTCCTCGATGTCGACGGTCGCCTCGTGCGTCTCGCCGTCCTCGTTCACCCTGACATGCTCCGGGCGAACGCCGAGCACGACCTTGCGGCCGGCGGCAAGCGTCTCCCCCGACCGGTAGCCGTCGAGCGGAAAGTCGACGCCGTCCGTCGTGAAGACCAGACGGCCCTCCCTTTCGGCGATCTCGCCGTGCAGAAAGTTCATCGACGGCGAGCCGATGAAGCCGGCGACGAACATGTTCCTCGGCGCGTTGTAGATCGTGTTCGGGTCGGCGAGCTGCTGGATGACGCCGCTCTTCATGATGGCGATGCGGTCGGCGAGCGTCAGCGCCTCGATCTGGTCGTGGGTGACGTAGATCATCGTGTTCTTCAGCGACTGGTGCAGCCGCTTGATCTCGACGCGCAGCTCCGAGCGCAGCTTGGCGTCGAGGTTCGACAGCGGCTCGTCGAACAGGAAGACGTCGACGTCGCGCACCAGCGCCCGGCCGATCGCCACGCGCTGGCGCTGGCCGCCGGAAAGCTCCGACGGCTTGCGCTTGAGGAAGGGGCTGATCTGCAGGATTTCTGCCGCGCGCCCGACGCGCCGGTCGATCTCCGCCTTCGGCATGCGCGCCACCTGCAGGCCGAAGGAGAGGTTCTTCTCCACCGTCATCTGCGGGTAGAGCGCATAGGACTGGAACACCATGCCGATACCGCGGTCCTTCGGCTCCTCCCAGGTGACGTTGCGCCCCTTGATGAAGATCCGCCCGCCGGTCGGCTCCAGCAGGCCGGCGATGCAGTTGAGCAGCGTCGACTTCCCGCAGCCCGACGAGCCGAGCAGCACGAGGAACTCGCCCTCGCCGATGTCGAGATTGAGGTTTTCCAGCACCTTGACCGCGCCGAAGCTCAAAGACAGGTCCTTGATGGAGACGGAATGCGTCATGTGCTCAACCCTTGACTGCGCCGGCGGCGATGCCCCGGACGAAGAGGCGTCCGGAGACGAAATAGACGATGAGCGGGACCGCGCCGGTGAGCAGCGTCGCCGCCATGTTGACGTTGTATTCCTTCACGCCCTGGACGGAATTGACGATGTTGTTGAGCTGCACGGTCATCGGATAGTATTCCGGCCGGGTGAAGACGACGCCGAACAGGAAGTCGTTCCAGATGCCGGTGACCTGCAGGATCATCGCCACGACGAAGATCGGCAGCGACATCGGCAGCATGATGCGGAAATAGATCTGCCAGAACCCCGCCCCGTCGATGCGCGCCGCCTTGAACAGCTCCGAGGGGAGCGAGGCGAAATAGTTGCGGAAGAGCAGCGTCAGGATCGGCATGCCGAAGATCGTGTGGACGATGACGAGGCCGGTCAGCGTGCCGTAGATGCCCATCTCGCGCAGCACGATGACGATCGGGTAGAGCATCACCTGATAGGGGATGAAGGCGCCGACGATCAGGATCGTGAAGAAGACGTCGGCACCCTTGAACTTCCAGTTGGCGAGCGCGTAGCCGTTGATCGAGGCGATCAGGATCGAGATCAGCGTCGAGGGCACGGTGATGCGCACCGAGTTCCAGAAGCCGCGCGAGAGCCCGTCGCAGTTGAGGCCGGTGCAGGCGCTCGCCCAGGCCTTGGCCCAGGGCTCCAGCGTGATCTCCATCGGCGGCGAGAAGATGTTGCCGAGCCGGATCTCCGGCATGCCCTTGATGGAGGTGACGATCATCACGTAGAGCGGCAGGAGGTAGTAGACGGCGGCGACGAAGAGCGTGCCGTAGATCATGATGTTGCGGCCGGAGAGCATCCGCCGCGGCCGGCGGCCGGCGGGCTCGACGCCGGCCTTGCGCGCGGCGGCGAGCGCCGGGCCGTCTTTCAGAGCAAAAGTGTCAGCCACGCCTGCGTCCTCCGAATTCGAGATAGGCCCAGGGCACGATGATGATGGCGACGGTGACGAGCATCATCGTCGAGGCGGCGAAACCCTGTCCGAGGTTCTGCGCCTGGAACATGTAGTCGTAGACGTATTTGGCCGGCACCTCGGAGGCGATGCCCGGCCCGCCGCTGGTCTGGGCGACGACGAGGTCGTAGACGCGGACGATGCCGCTGGCGATGATGACGAGCGTGGTGATGAAGACCGGTCGCATCATCGGGATGACGATGAAGAGATAGGTGCGCCACACCGGGATGCCGTCGACGCGCGCGGCCTTCCAGATGTCCTCGTCGATGCCGCGCAGGCCTGCGAGCAGCAGGCACATGACGAGGCCCGTGCCCTGCCACAGCCCGGCGATCAGGATGCCGTAGATGACGATGTCGGAATCGTAGAGCGGATCGAAGGTGAAGCCGGTGAAGCCGAGGCTGCGCACGACGGACTGGATGCCGAATTCCGGGTTTAGGATCCATTGCCAGACGAGGCCGGTGACGATGAAGGACAGCGCGAAGGGATAGAGGAAGATCGTGCGGAAGGTGTTCTCGAAGCGGATCTTCTGGTCCATCAGCGCGGCCAGCACGAAGCCCATCACCAGACTGAAGACGAGGGTGAAGAAGCCGTAGATGGCCAGATTCTGGATCGACACGACCCAGCGCGGTGCCGCCCACAGCCGCTCGTACTGGTCGAGGCCGACATAGGAGAGGCGCGGCAGGAGCTTCGAGTTGGTGAACGAATAGACGACGGTCCACAGCGTCCCGCCGAGGAAGATGACGACCGCCGTCAGCATCATCGGGATGGAGGCGATCTTGGCGCTCAGGTTGCGCAACAGCCTGCTGGGTCGACCGGCATCCGCCTGGCTCGTCATGAGGGTCTCCTCCTTGATGTCGATCGGGGCGAAGCGCTGCCTCTCCCGCTCCGGTCGGGTCATGGCATAGGCGAATTCGCCCCTCATCCGGCCTGCCGGCCACCTTCTCCCCGCAAGCGGGGAGAAGGAGATTTGCCGGGCCGCTTTCCCAGACCATCGTCCTTTCGCAGGGCAGGTCCCCTCTCCCCGTTTACGGGGAGAGGGCTAGGGTGAGGGGCAAATTGCCGCGAGCGACGCCCCGCCGCTCAGTCTGCCGAGGCGATGATGTCGGCGAAGCGCTTCTGCGCGTCCTCCGGCGTCATCGACGGATTGGCGAAGAACTCGGAGAAGAGGTCCTCTTTCTGCTTCTGGCTGTCGGCCGAGAGCAGCTGGTCGGTGCCCTCGATGACGTTGCCGGCGGCAAGGATCTCCAGGCCCTTCTTCATGCAGTCGTTGGCGGCCGCGAGGTCGACGTCGCCGCGCACCGGCAGCGAGCCCTTCTTGAGGTTGAAGGCGACCTGCGTCTCGGGGGCGAGAAGCGTCGCGGCGAGAACGTCCTGCACCTTGGACTTCTCCTCGTCCTTCAGCACGGGGAAGTAGAAGGCGTCGCCCCCGGTCGAGATGATCTCGTTGACGCCGAGGCCCGGCAGGCAGGTATAGTCCTTGCCGGCGATCTGGCCGGCCAGCGCGAACTCGCCCTGCGCCCAGTCGCCCATGATCTGCCCGCCCGCCTTGCCGGTGATGACGAGGTTGGTGGCCTGGTTCCAGTCCTGCACGTTGGTGCCCTTGGACATGCGGCGCGCGTCGTCGGCGGCCTTGAACACCTTGGCGATCTCGGGACCCGCCGCGGCCTCCGCGTCCTTGTCCTTGAAGACCTTGTAGAAGGTGTCCTTGCCGGCGATCGCCACCATCAGCACGTCGAAGGCGCCGGCCGCCTGCCAGGGCTGGCCGCCGACGGCGAGCGGGACGATGCCGGCCGCCTCCAGCGCAGGCGCGGCGGCGACGAACTCGTCCCAGTTCTTCGGCACGGCGACGCCGGCCTTCTCGAAGGCGGCGTTCGACAGCCACAGCCACTGCCAGGAATGGATGTTGACCGGCGCGCAATAGATCTTGCCGTCGATGGTGCAGCTGTCGAGCAGGCTCGACGGCTTGACGATCTCCTTCCAGTTCTCGCGCGTCGCCACGTCGGTCAGGTCGCGCATCAGCCCCGCCTCGACCAGCTCCTCCGCCTGGCGGCCGTGGTTGAACTGCGTGGCAGCCATCGGGTCGCCGCCGGTGATGCGGCTCACCATGATCGGCCGCGCCGTGCCGCCGGAGCCGGCGATGGCGCCGTCGATCCACTTATTGCCGGTCGCGTCGAAGGCCTTGGCAAGCTCGGCGACCGCCGCGGCCTCGCCCCCGGACGTCCACCAATGGGTCACTTCGAGGTCGGTCGCCTGCGCCGCTGCAAGCGGCAGCACGACGGTCGCCGCCATGACGGCAGCCAAAGAGCGAAGTTTCATGAAATTCCTCCCTTCCTGAAACGTTGCCGTAAAAGGCTAGTACAATCGATTTAGCGGCGCAACCGCCATCTGCGGATCGGTCGGTTTTTTATTTTTTGGCAGGAATCACGCACTTCTCATGGGCAATGAGACAGCCGATCCGCAAGCGGATTCAAACTCTCAAGAGCTCAAGTTCTTTCTCCCAAGTATTTGATTTAAAACAATCTTATCTTCTGACTTTTGGCATTTCCATAAAGTGGGCTTCGCAAGCGCACAGACGCTTCCTCGGCGACGCACAAGAGGTTGCCGCGTCGCCGAATTGGCGGCTGCGGCAATTTCCGGCTCGACAAATCTCCTGCATCGTTACAGATTTATCTGCCTCGCGGGTGCGCAGTGGCGGCACGGGCCAAACCGTGTATAACCGCCCGCGACGGCGCGGAGACGGCAGGCGGGACATGGACAGGAAGACGAACGAGGAGAGGCCGGCAGCGCCCTCGCCGCCCAGCGAGCGGCCGACGCTGAAGACGATCGCCTTCATGACCGGGCTCGGCATCACCACCGTGTCGCGGGCGTTGAAGGACGCGCCCGACATCGGCGCCGAGACGAAGGAGCGGGTGCGGCTCGTCGCCCAGCGCATCGGCTACCAGCCGAACCGCGCCGGCGTGCGCCTGCGCACCGGCAAGACCAACGTCATCAGCCTCATCCTCAGCCTGGAAGAAGAGATCATGGGCCTGACGAGCCCGATGGTGATGGGCATCTCCGAGGTGCTCGCCACGACCCAGTACCACCTCGTCGTCACCCCCTACCGCGCCCAGGGCAATCCGCTCGATCCGGTGCGCTACGTGCTCGACACGGCCGCCGCCGACGGCGTCATCATCTCGCGCACGGAGCCGAAGGACCCGCGCGTGGCGCTGATGATGGAGCGCAACTTCCCCTTCGTCACGCACGGCCGCACCGAGATGGGCCTCGTCCATCCGTTCCACGACTTCGACAACGAGCGCTTCGCCTACGAGGCGGTGCGCCGGCTCGTCGGGCGCGGGCGCAGGCGGCTGGCGCTCCTGCAGCCGCCGCCCTACCTCACCTTCCACCTGCACATGCGCGCGGGCTTCGAGAAGGGTGTGCGCGATTTCGGCGCCACGGCCGTGCCCTTCGGCCGGGTCGACCTCGATTCGAGCCTCGTCGACATCCGCGCGGCCGGCGAGGCGCTGCTGTCGGGCCCCGACGCGCCGGACGGCATCGTCTCCGGCAGCGGCTCGGGCGCCGTGGCGCTGATCGCCGCGGTGGAAAGTGCCGGGCGCCGGCTCGGCCACGACATCGACATGGTCTCCAAGGAACCGCACATGTTCCTGCAATGGCTGCGGCCGGAGGTCATGACCATGCGCGAGGACATCCGCCTCGCCGGCCGCGAGCTCGCCAAGGCCGTGATCGCCCGCATCGCCGGCCGCCCGGCGGAGGAGCTGCAGACGCTGAGCGACCCGATCCCGACGGGGACGTAGTCGGGCCCTGCCCCTCATCCGGCTGCCGCCACCTTCTCCCCGCAAGCGGGGAGAAGGTGAAAACGGGACGGCATCGGTTCCTCGCCCGCTTGCGGGGAGAGGATGCCGGCAGGCAGGTGAGGGGCAAAAACCCCTCCCGGAAGTCATGACCTCCACCAGAGGTGGAGGTTTGAAACGCTGCGCTTGAACCGCTAGAAGCGGTTTTGTTATAAGTTAGTAGCTACGATTAAAGAGGTCGGCAAAGTCGGAAGCTTTGTCGGCCTTTTCCTGATTACGGATATAACGTCTGACGACCTGCTGATCA
>NZ_JANFDG010000044.1 GCF_024609765.1 Shinella pollutisoli | reverse complement strand
CGTGTCGTTCCCGGCACCGCCCTTCAGCGTGTTGGCCTTGGCATTGCCGGTGATCGTGTTGGCAAGCCCGTTGCCCGTGCCGTCGATCGCCTTCGACCCCGTCAGCGTCAGCTTCTCGACATGGTTGGCGAGCGTGTAGCTGACGGAGGCCTTGACCAGGTCGGTCCCCTGGCCGGACGTCTCCACCACCTTGTCGCCCCTGTTGTCGACGACATAGGTGTCGTTGCCCTTGCCGCCGGCAAGCCTGTCGGCACCCTTCCCGCCGTCCAGCAGGTCGTTGCCGGAACCGCCTTCGAGCCTGTCGTTGCCGGAGCCGCCATAGAGCTTGTCGTTGCCGGCTCCGCCCTTCAGCGTGTCGTTCTCGAGCGTGCCGGCCAGCTTGTCGGCTCTCGATGTGCCGTTGATCGTCTTGCCCTTGACGTCGGTGACGACGACCTTGAGCGCCTGCGTGTCGGAGAGCTTGCCGTCGCTCGCCTTGACGACGACGTCATAGGTATTGTCCCGGCCCTTCGGGCTCTCGTAGTCGGGCGCCGCCTTGAAGGAGAGCTTGCCGGTCCCGGGATCGATCTTGAACAGCGCCTTGTCGGCTCCGCCCGAGATCGAATACGTGACCGCGGTCTTCTCCGGGTCGGCTGCCTTGACGGTGGTGACGGCCGTCCTGTTCTCCGCGACCTTCACGGTGGCCTTCGTGCCGCCGCCGTTCGAGGTGATGGACGGCGCCTCGTTCACATTGCCCACGGCGATGGTGAAGGCCTTGCTTATCGCGCCGCCCTGGCCGTCGGAGACCTTGACGGTGACCTTGTGGCTCTTCGCCGCCTCGTAGTCGATTGTCCCGTTGACGACGAGACGGGTCACGCCCTTCTCCGTTCTGAGCGAGAAGCGGCCGCCGGCGCTGTCCGTCAGCGTATAGGTCAGCGGGTCGCCGTCGGCGTCGGTCGCGGAAAGCACGCCCACGACCGTGTTCTTCGCTGCATTCTCCCTGACCGACGCGGCCGACAGGGAGAGCCCGGCCGGGATGTTGTTCGCGACGGGATCGAGGACGTCGATCAGCAGGTTCTTCTCGAAGCTGTTGCCGGCGCCGTCGGTGACGCGGACGGTGACCGTGTAGTCCTCCTGGCGGAGCGTTCCGGCGACCTTGAGCACCGATCCGTCGAGGACGAAGCGGCCGGCCGCATTGTCGAGCAGTTCGAATGTATGGCTGTCGCCGGCATCCTGGTCCGTCGCGCTGAGCGAGCCGACCACCGTCCCCGGCGCGGAGACGCCCTGTATCTGCGCATTGTCCAGCGCCAGGTTGGTCGGCGTGTAGTTCATCGTATCGGTGACGAGATCGTAGGTCAGGTCGTTGAACTTCAGGATCTCGATGCCGGTGAGCGTGTCGACGCCCGTGCCGCCGGCGGTCCGGGTGTCGGTGACGAGGATCGGGCCGCTCCCGCTCACGACATAGTCGTCGTAGCGCCCGTCGAAATACGCCGTATCGGTGCCGCCGCCGCCGTTGAGCGTGTCGTTGCCGCGGCCGCCGGCGATGAAGTCGTTGAACTGCGTGCCCGTATAGACGTCGTTGTAGGCGGAGCCGATGAAGCGCTGGGCGTACTGGTCGAGCTGGTTGGCGTAGAGATCGAGCCGCGCCTGCTCGGCATTCTGCCCGTACATATGCGCGACGGCGAAGTTGTGCACGGCGCCGCTCGCCTCGATCGCCACCTCCTGGGCGGAATTGGCCGGCTTGGCGTTGGCGAAGGAAAGGCCGGTGATCCTCAGCTCGACATTGCCGCCGGTGAAATAGCCGTTGGCGTCGTAGCTGCCGGCGCCGCGCGTGCCGTACTCGATCGTGTTGATCTCGCCCCACACGGTATGGCTGGAGAAGTAATATTCCAGCGAGCCGTGCGCCAGCACATATTTGGAGGCCGCGGTGGTCCCGTAGCCGAGAAATATCTCCTCGCCGGCGAAGCCGGGGCCGTTGTCGAACACCGGCATGCCGATACCGCCGAGCCCGCCTTGCCCCTGCAGGAAGCCGCCCCGGATGAAGGCTTCGAAGTCGATGCCCGCGGTCGCCGTGGAGGCGTCTATGGTGATCGTCCCAGTCGGGTCTGCCATGTTTTCATTCCCTGTCCAGTCGTCGTGCTTGATCCGGATGCGGGAGCCGCCGCGTGGACGGCTCCCGCAGCTTCCTCAGAGCAGGAAGTATCCCTTGGAAAAGGAGAGCGCGTCGTCGAAGTGGATGGCGAAGTCGGCCTTGCCGTCGCCGTTCACGTCGCCGTAGACATGGCTGTCCGACGCCTTCTTCTCGTAGCGCAGCTCCCCGGCCGTCTTCGAGAAGTCGTCCGTGCCGATGAACTTGAACGCCTGGTCGCCGCCCTTCTTCGTGCTGGCGTCGATCGAGCGGAGGTCGATCCGGTCGCCGGCCTTGCCGTCGAAGTCGTAGATCGTGTCGCGGCCCTTGGAGGCGGCAGTCGACTCCTTCACCGACTTGAAGACGAAGGTGTCCTTGCCCGAGCCGCCGTAGAGCTTGTCGGCGCCCGCGCCGCCGTAGAGCTTGTCGTTGCCGCTCTCGCCCTTCAGCAGGTCGTTGCCGGAACCGCCGTCGAGGGTGTCCCTGCCCGTGCCGCCGTAGAGCTTGTCGCTGCCCGAGCCGCCCTTGAGCGTGTCGTTCCCGGCACCGCCCTTCAGCGTGTTGGCCTTGGCATTGCCGGTGATCGTGTTGGCGAGCCCGTTGCCCGTGCCGTTGATCGCCTTCGATCCCGTCAGCGTCAGCTTCTCGACGTGGTTGGCGAGCGTGTAGCTGACGGAGGCCTTGACCAGGTCGGTCCCCTGCCCCGACGTCTCCACCACCTTGTCGCCCCTGTTGTCGACGACATAGGTGTCGTTGCCCTTGCCGCCTGCAAGCCTGTCGGCGCCGCCCTTGCCGTCGAGGACGTTGTTGCCGGCATTGCCGGTGATCGTGTTGGCGAGCCCGTTGCCCGTGCCGTTGATCGCCTTCGATCCCGTCAGCGTCAGCTTCTCGACGTGGTTGGCGAGCGTATAGGAGACGGAGGCCTTGACCAGGTCGCTCCCCTGACCGGACGCCTCCACCACCTTGTCGCCCCTGTTGTCGACGACATAGGTATCGTTGCCCTTGCCGCCCGCCAGCCGGTCGGCGCCGCCCTTGCCGTCGAGGACGTTGTTGCCGGCATTGCCGGTAATCGTGTTGGCAAGCCCGTTGCCGGTGCCGCTGATATTGCCGGAGCCCGCCAGCGTCAGGTTCTCGACGTTGTCGGCAAGCGTATGGGAAACGGAGGCCTTCACCAGGTCGGTGCCCTCGCCCCTCCTCTCGACCACCCTGTCGGCCTTGTTGTCGACGACGTAGGTGTCGTTGCCCGTGCCGCCCGTCAGCGTATCCGCGCCCGCGCCGCCGTCCAGCGTGTCGTTGCCGGCGTTGCCGGCAAGAGCGTTGTTGCCGCCGTTGCCGATGAGCGTGTTGGCAAGCCCGTTGCCGGTGCCGCTGATGTTGCCGGAGCCCGTCAGCGTCAGGTTCTCGACCGATCCCTTCGCCCGCGCCGTATTGGCGAGGCTGAAGGAGACGGAGGAACGCACCGTATCCGTGCCGCTGCCGCCGGTCTCGTCCACCACGTCGCCGGCATTGTCGACGACATAGGTGTCGTTGCCCTTGCCGCCGGCGAGCCTGTCGGCGCCCGCGCCGCCGTCCAGCGTGTTGTTGCCGGCGTTGCCGGTGAGGACGTTGGCGAGCGCGTTGCCCTTGCCGCTGATATTGCCCGTGCCGGTCAGGGCCAGGTTCTCGACATTGGCGGAGAGCGTGTAGGAGATCGAGGCGCGGACCGTGTCCGTGCCCTCGCCCGCGTGCTCCGTCACCACGTCGCCGGCACTGTCGACGACGAAGGTGTCGTTGCCCTTGCCGCCGGCCATCGTGTCGGCCCCGGCACCGCCGTTGATCGTGTCGTTGCCGGCCCCGCCCGAGAGCACGTCCTTGCCGCCGTTGCCCTCGATCACGTCGTCGAACAGCGTGCCGGTATAGGTGTCCGCGCCCGACGAGCCCTTGAAGTGCTGCGCGTAGGCGGCAAGCATCGCCTTGACGTGGAGGATCTCGGCGGGCGTGTTGGAGCCCGGCCCGTGCATCCAGGCCGCGGCCATGATGTTGGCCTCGCCGTAGATGCGGTTCAGCAGGCCGGAATCGTTGAAGAGATCGAGGCCGGAAATGGCCACCTCGGTCGCACCCCCGCCGTTACCGAAGGCGAGCCCCTCGACGGTACCGCCGACGACATGCACGTCCTCGCCGGTGTTCTCCGCCGAATTCGCGTCGCCCCACCAGTAGGCGAGGTCCGAGCCGGTGAGCGTCACCTTGCTGCCGTCGGAGAGCGTGTAGACATATTTCGAAGAGGTCGTCGGCGCGAAGGTCACGCCGTCCGGCAGGCTGTCGACCACCTTGGAATAGGCCGCGTCGAGATAGGTGTTCCAGTCGACGCCGCCGTTTACCCCGGCAAGCGCGGTATTGGCGTCGATGGTGATGGTGCCGCGCGCGGTGTCGCCGGCCTCGGCCGCGTCGATCACGCGGACGTCGAAGGTCTTGACGTGCGAGACGCCGCCGGCCCCCGTCGCCTTGATGGTGACGGAGTAGCTGTCCTGCGTCTCGTAGTCCAGATCGCCGTTGACCGCCAGGTAATAGCGCCCGTTGCTCTGGACGAGCGAGAACTTGCCGCCGGCGTTGTCCAGCAGTTCGGCGCCGGTCGGCACGAAGCTCAGGTCGTTGATCAGGTTGGTGACATAGCCGATCTTGGTTCCGACCGCGGCATTCTCGACCACGCCCATATAGGTCTTGCCGGTGGGGACGGCGCTGACGGTGAAGGGATCGTCGGTCGACTGGATATCGAGCGTCCGGCGGGTGACGTTGCCGGCGGAATCGGTCGCGTCGACCACCAGCTCGTAGACGCCGTTCACCGCCTGACTGCCCTCGAAGTCGAGCGGCGACTTGAGGAACACGCTCGTCGTGCCGTCCTCGTTCGTGCGCAGCATGAAGAAGCCGTTGTCGCCCTGACCGGTGGCCAGGGTGAAGGTGATCGACTCGCCCTCCGGGTCCGTGGCCGACAGGATGCCCAGCAGGGAGCCCGTGCGCGCCGATTCCGAGATCGTCGTATTGGAGATCGAGATATCGGTCGGCGGAAAATTGGTCTCGCCCTCCGTCACGCCGATGGTGAAGGTCCGCGTCGTCTCGCCGCCGTTGCCGTCGAGAACCTTGACGGTGACCTCGTGGCTCGGCGCCGTTTCGTGATCCAGCTCGCTCTTGAGGCGCAGCTCGTTGCCGACGACCTCGAAGAAATCGCTGTCGCCGACCAGCTCGAAGGTCAGCTCGTCGCCGTCGGCGTCATCCGCCGAGAGCGTGCCGACCACCGTGCCGATCTCCGAGGCGTCGCCGATCTTGTCCCAGGACAGGGCGAGATTGTCCGGGGCGGCGTTGGTTTCGCTCTCGACGAAGGAAACAACCGCATCGTATGTGGATTGAGTAAAACCGTGGTCCTCATAGACCTTTATGCCGAGACCTTCCAGATCCGCGACGGCGATGTCCTGCAGCGCGATGAACTCGTAGACCGCGGGGTTGCCCATCCTATAGGGTTCGTCACCCCATACGGGGAACTCTTCGTCGTCTGAAGTATCCTCATCGTCGTCTCCATAGGAGACGACCTTTATCTGTCCGACGAAACCGCTCCATGAGTCGGACACCTCCAGCCAGTTGTCGCCCAAACCTTGCGGGCCGCCAGTCACCGTTATCCGGATGAGAACCTCTCCGGCCGAAACGGTCGGCTCCGAGGCGGTTTCGATCGTCACCGTCGCGCCGGTTGCCATCGTAAATGTCGTCGTGGTCATGCGGTATTTCCCCTTGGATAGAGCGAAGTGGCCCGTTGCCCGAACAGCACCTGACGCAGCCCTGGCAGGGCCGCGTCAGGTGTCGCATATGATGAGGGGTCGGCCGCCGCCTCCGGCGGCCGACCGGAAGCGAAAGCTAGACGAAGATGAAGTCGCTGGCGTCCAGCGTTCCCGTCAGCGTGGTGAGCGTCACGGCGAAATCGGCCGTGGTGTCGTTGTTGTTCGAGGCATAGAGCGTGCCCGTGCCCGAATCGTACCAGGCGGCGTAGGCCGAGGCGACCGCCCCGGTGAAGCCGTTGCTGAGGCCGAGGGCGACGAGGTTGATCAGGTCGACGGAGCCCGTTCCGCTGCCGCCGGCATCGAAGTCGGTGATGGTGTCGGGAGACCCGACCGGGCTGTTCGCGACGGAGGAGAACACGAAGGTATCGTTTCCGATGCCGCCCGTGAGGATATCGACGCCCGCGCCGCCGTTCAGGATATCGTTGCCCGAGCCGCCGTTCAGCGTGTCGTTGCCGCCGTCGCCGTTGATCGTGTCGTTGCCGGCGCCGCCGTTCAGGATATCCGCCGCGGTGCCGCCGCCGATCGTGTCGTTGCCGGCACCGCCGCTGATCGTGTCGTTGCCGTTGCCGCCGACGATCGCGTCGTCGCCGGTGCCGCCGTCGATCGTGTCGTTGCCATCCTGGCCATTCAGCACATCGTTTCCGGACCCGCCGAGGATGATGTCGTCGCCGGCACCCCCGTTCAGCGTGTCGTTGCCGCCCTCGCCCCTCAGAACGTCGTTGTAGGCGCTGGCGGTGATCGCGTCGTCGCCGGCATTGCCGAGGAAGTCGATGCTGTTGCCGGCGGTGCCGAACAGCCACGTATTGAATGCGGCAGGGCTGCCGCCCGTGGTTCCGCCGCGCAGCAGGTCGAAGAGCGTGTTGTTCAGCACGTTGTTGGCGCCGTAGCCTTCGAGGCCGATATTGCTGATGGTGAAGGCCGAATCGAGGAGGAGATCATCGCCGTCGAAGCCCGCATACGGGGACGGGACCGGTACCCGTCCTCCTCCGGTGTCCGTCGTGAGGTTCTCGCCGAAACTCAGCGTGTCGAGCACGCCCGACAGGGTGCCGGTCACGTAGGTGAAGTCGCCCAGCGCCAGAACGTCGCTGTTCGTACCGCTGGGCGCCGCGATGCCGTACTGGTCGTACTGCGTGCCGCCCGCGGTGAAGATACCGGCATTGCCGGTGCCGGTGAACGGGTTCGGGCTGAAGCCCGGCGTGGCATTGTTGATGGAAGCGTTGATGTCGACGCCGTTCGGATCGTCGACGACGATGGAGATGATTGCCATTTCACGTGCTCCTTCTGATGGCGAAGCGTCCGGGTAAAGGCCGGCGCCGCCGCAAGGTTGTGTGGAAATGACCGGTCAGTTCTGTTTGACCGTTGCCGGGTTCGCCCCTCAGAGCGCAGCCCGACAGCGGATGTCGGCAGGGGCTTGCCTTACCCTGCGTTGTGCGCGGCCTTTGGCCGCCTCTGCGGAAATCCTGAAAGACATGACAGTCACCCTGATCCGGATAGGTCGCCGCGCTTCTTCGCTCGGGCAATACAAAACCGGTCCGCACAGGCAAGGCCCGCACGGAAAGATAGAGCATTAACAATCCACTGTGCCGCACGTTCCGTCGGCCGGAACGACGCGTCACGAGACGCTGTCACCGCCTCGCTCCTGGCCCGATCAGATTTCGTCGCGCCTCTCGCACAGGCAGCAGTACTGAAGTGGATAAAAAGAGTCAACTATGACTCCGCAACTTTTTCGTGAACCCCGACAAGCCGCTGTAAATCCCGGCAGCTTTTCTTTCGCGGCCCGATTTCGGGCGTCGTCCCGCGGTCTCGGTCGAGGATTGAATCGAGACCGGCACGAGCAGGATCGTGCGGGACCGATGGGGACAGACGCGGAACGCCTCTCCTGCATCTGGAGCCGGCGCGCGGCCCTCCGCCCCTGTCGTTCCTATCGGCCCTTGCCCCGCTCCCCATAATCATGGCTTTCGCAGGACGCAAAAGCCGATCATCGTGGAGACGGAACTGCAAAGGGAGGATTCGCATGGCATCTGCGACCGCGGCGGAACGGACCGGTGAACCGATATCGGTCCTGATCCTGGAAGACGACGCGCCGACGCGCTGGCGGATCGCCGATGCGCTCTCGCATCATGGCGAGTTCGACGTCGCCGAGGCGGCGACCCTCGCGGAAGCGCGCCAGCGGCTCGCGGAAAGCGATCCGGACGTGCTGCTGACGGATCTCCAGCTTCCCGACGGCAACGGAATGGAGTTGATACGCGAGGTCCGGCAGCGCAACCGGACGACCGAGATCATGGTGATCTCCATCCTGGGCGACGAGCAGAGCGTCATCTCGGCCATCCTGCTCGGCGCGAACGGATACCTGCTGAAGGACGCCTTCCCCACCGACATCGCCGACACGGTGCGCGACCTGCTGCGCGGCCACTCGCCGATTTCCGCCTCCATCGCCCGCTTCATCGTCCGCCGCACGCAGGAAAGGCCGGGCCGGGCCGGGCATTCCGACCTCGACACCGCAAGGCTCACGCCGCGGGAGATCGACATCCTCTGGGGCATCGCGAAGGGCTTCAGCTATGCCGACATCGCCGATCATCTGGGCATTTCGCGGCAGACCGTTCCGGGCTACATAAAGACCATCTACCGCAAACTCGAGGTGAACACCCGCGGGGAAGCGGTCTTCGAGGCGCTGCAGCAAGGCCTCATCAGGTTCTAGAACCCGTCCATGGTCGCGCCCATTCCCCTTCCGATGCCGAAAAATCGCTGGATCGCGGGCTATCTGCTCGTCCAGGCCGTCATCGCCCTCCTCTGCGTCATCCTCTTTTACCGGCCGGATCTGCCCCTGCCGCCGCATGAATACCGGCTCACCCACGCCGAGGTCAGCACCGACGCGAAGACATGGACGCAGGCGCAGCTGCCCTATTTCCGGCCACGCGACATCCCTCCCGACACGCCCGTCCTCCTGCGGACGGAATTCGCCTATCCGTCCGCCGACGCGGAGAAGGCCTGGTCGATTTTCATTCCGCGCTTCACCAGCGGCGTGGAGATCGTGGTGAACGGCGCCGTCATCCTGGACAGCCGCCGCATGCGCTCGGTCGGCCGCATAGACCGGAACGTCGCCGTCATCGCCCCCATACCTCTCGCGCTGCTCCATGATGGCGCCAACGAGCTCGTCGTCAGGCTTCATCTTTGGGGGCCGCTGACGGGCTATCTCGACGCGCCCTATGCGGGACCGGATTCGGAACTCCGGCAGGCCTATGGCGGCCGTGCCTTCCTCTTCGCCACGCTGCCGCTCGCGCTTGCCATCTGGCAGGCCATGGTCGGCATGATCCTCGGCCTGATCTTCTTCGCCCGGCCCCATGAGAGGGCCTATGGCTGGCTGGCCGCGGCCATGGCGGTGGGAACGGTGCAGCACTTCATCCCCATGCCGGCATCGGCCCTGCTGCGCGGCCTGCTCGGCGCCTCCGGCTCGCTCGAATGCGCGCTTGCCGTGCATTTCGCAGCCCATCTCACCGGCTTGCGGATCCGGCCGTGGGGGGTGTTCCTCTTCCTGCCCGCCGCGCTCGTCCTCCTGACCGCGCTTCTCGGGCCAGCGGAGCTGCTGCCCACGATCTACGGCCTGTTCGGCCTGCCGAGCATCGGCCTCTTCGTCTCCATGGTCGCCGTCATCCTCGGACGGGCGGCGGTCGCCCGGCGGGACTGGAGCCTCGCCTATCTCGGCTCGACGCTGACCGTCGTCGCGGTCTTCTGGGTTCACGATGCGATGACCATCATGGACGCCCTGCCGGGCGAACGCATCCTGCTCGGCCGGCTTTCCTATTCCACGGTGCTGATCGCGATAGGCCTCGGCCTGACGTGGCGCTTCGTGCAGGCGCTGAACCAGGCCGACGATTTCACCGCCCGGCTCGTCGAGCAGGTGCGCGAGGCCGAGAAGAAGCTTCGCGCCTCCTTCGCGCGCGAGGAGGAGCAGAGCCGCAAGGAGGCGCTCGCCGCCGAGCGGACGCGGCTCATGCGCGACCTGCACGACGGCCTCGGCGGGCAGCTCGTCAGCATCGTCGCAATGGCCGAGCAGACGGGGGGAACGAAGATCGGCGATGCGGCACGCGCCGCGCTCAAGGATCTGCGGCTCGTCATCGATGCGATGGAGGAGATCGACGGCGACCTGATGCTCGTCCTCGGCTCCTGGCGCGAACGCATGGCGGCACAGTTGCGCGCCCACGACATCGCGCTTTCGTGGCAGGTGCTGAAACCCGAGGGATTGCCGATCTTCCCGGGCCTGCGGCCCTGGCACGTCATCCAGATCGTCCGCCTGCTCGACGAGGCCGTGACCAACGCGATCAAGCATTCGGGCGCCGGGACGCTGAAGGTCGTGATCGACTCGGTCGCCGGCGACGACGGCTCCCCGGGCGGCCGCATCACCATCGAGGACGATGGAAGAGGGTTCTGTGCGCAGGAGGCTTCGTCCGATCCCGGGCATCGCCTGCCGGGCGGGCGGGGCCTCCTCAACATGAAGAAGCGTGCGGAATTCTGCGGCGCCACGCTGGACATCGCGTCCGGCGGGAACGGCACGCGCGTCGATCTCTGGCTGCCGGCGTCCGCGGGCCTGGCAGCCCCTGGCGAGGCGTCCTTCCCGCACGGCTGAGAGCCTCCGACCGGCGGCCGGCCGCCGCGCGGACGCGTGACCCGCGGCGGCAGGACCCCATGAACATGGGATGGTCGCCGGAAAGCCACCTGATAAACCTTTCCCTGCCCGGCCCGACGGCACCGGCGCGAATCCGCGTCGCTGCCGATCGGCAACCAACACGAAAGCACAAGAGGAAAATCCCATGGCATTCATCAGGACCATGCTGCCCGTCATCGCTCTCGCCATGAGCGCGGGGATAGCCCCCGCGATGGCCCAGCAGGAGCTCTTCCTGTCGGCCGATGCGAACGGCGACACGACGCTCGACAAGATGGAGTTCCGTACGTTCATCGACGGCCTCGCCCAGTCCGGCAAGCCCATCGCACAGAAGATCAAGGCCGCGGGTCGCTACAACATGGCTTTCGGCCGCATCGACAAGAACAGGGACGGCGTCGTTTCGCCGGACGAGCTCAGCGCGCTGAAGTAACGGCACGGTCCCCAAGCGACAGGGGAGAAGAACGATGTGCCGGTCTCTCAGAACCGTCGTGGCCCTGCTGCTCGTCGGAGCCTCCGGCGGAAGCGCCCTCGCCGCAGACGCCCTCCGCCAAGTCGTCGCCGGGCATCCGACGGCGCGGCAGGTGACGCGCTATCTGCAGTCGACCGGCACATTGCAGGCCGTAAACACCGTGGACCTCGTCGCCCGCGCGTCCGCCTGCGGGACGATCTGAGCGGGAGGATGCGCTGCTCCAGCACCGGCGAGGTGCATGACGGCCGGGAAGATCGGCCGACGCCCGAAGCGCCCGGAGCAACGATATTCGGTATCGACCGCGAGGCCACGGTCGACCTGTAGCCGGCCGAGATCACGTGGCCCTGGGATCGAACAGGCACCAGACCGCCAGGAACGGAGAATGACCGGAGGACGCCATCGCATGCACAATTCCGGGCTTGTTATGGAACGTGCCGCCGATCCCCGGTGTTTCCCAGTCGTCATCCCCGTGGCGGAAGCGCCCGTCGGTGAGGACGAGGTAGATCTCCTCGGGCGAATGATTGTGATCGGGATACCGCACGTCCGGTGCCAGAAGCGAGAGACCCACCCAGACATCGCGACGATCCTCAATTCCCCCGGGACCGACGATCATGGTATTGGCGTGCCCGTCTCTGAAGGACTCGCTCGCCGTCGGCGCGGCACCCTCTCGCCTGTCCCACGACAGGAGGGGTGCAAGGGCAGCTATTCCAAGAGCCACGTCCTTCAGCGCGCCTCCCCGGCGGATTGCCGGCTCCAGCGCTGCGTCGAGAAGGTCGCACGCCGGCAGACGGGCGCCATCGCCGATCGTTTCCGGTTTTGGCGTCGCAAGTGCCGCGAATACACGGCGCAGGCACGCTTGCGTCTCCGGACGCGGCGCACCCGTTTCAACGGCTTTTTTCACCGCGTCGAGAAAACCTTGCAGTGCGGGGGATCGTTCGATCGTGCTCATGACGGTGCTCCGGATCGGCGCTGGCGGGAATGTCGAGGTCGTTTGTCGTCCATCAGCGCTCCCTGCCCGCCTGCCACTGCTCGAAGGCTATCTGCAGGGTCGCCCCGATGCGTCTGAACGGTTCCGGAGGAAGCCAGGTCGGCGTTCCGAGCTCGAGACGATCGCGCAGGAGAGACGAGCGCAGACCGCTGGCGTGTTCGGCCAAGAGCTTGCCTTGAATGGTCCCCCTGAGAACCCCCGCCCCTCCGCATCCGACGGATGCATACATCCCCGGTTTGACCTGCCCGAAGAAATAGTTGTCATTGTGGGTGATGGCCGTGAGGCCGCCCCACACATGCTCGAATTCATGGCTGCGCATTCGCGGGAACCTGCGGCGGTACAGCTGCGTCAGCATCCTGCGAGCGTCCGCAGTGCCGAGCTCCTTCTCATAGGAATCGCCGCTTCGGATGAGGAGGCGCCGCTTCGTCTTCCGCATTGTGGTTCCCATGCGATGCCCCGGAAGGACACCCCATGCGTCCTCGGCGCCCAGCAGCGCGAGCTGATCGTCGTCGAGTTGCGGCGTAAGTGCGCCGTAGGTGTAGATGCCGATCATCCGATTGCGGGCGATTCCGAGAGACCGCGCATGCAGATTGTTGGTCACGAAAACCCGGTCCGCGACAAACTCGCCACGGTTCGTCTGGATAAGGAAGGGAGCGCTGTCGCCCAGGGACCGGACGGTGGTGTTCTCTCTCAGCCTTACGGCCGCAGGCAACGTGTCCGCGAGGCCGCGATGCAGGGCCGCCGGCTGGACCAGGGCCCGGGTCAGGGACCGTATCGCGTATCTGTAATACTCGGTCCCGAGCATCCGGGAAAGCTCCGGCCGGGAGTACTCCTCGGGGTCCAGGTCCCATGCGCGATAGGTCTCGCGCGTCTGGCGGACCGATTTTTCGACCGCCGGCGTGGCCGCAGCGGTTATAGCGGGCGTGTTTTCATCCCAGTCGCAATCTATGGAATGTTCGCTCACCAGCGCACGGAGCCAATCCAGGCCCGCTTCCACAAGCCCCATCTGCCTCGTCGCCCATTCCTTCGCAAATCCGGCAGCATTGGCGCTTGGCTCGCCCGGATTGACGAGGAGAAATCCGGAATTCCGTCCCGAGGCCCCTTCGCCTATGGTCGACGATTCCAGGAGGAGCACCTCTTCCCCGGGCGCAAGTTCGGCGAGACGGCGCGCGGCCGCCAATCCGGTGTAACCCGCGCCGATGACGGCGGTGCGAAAACGTCGGGTCGTCGTCTCGTCTTCCCGGTTGCGACGCTGTGGCAGCAACGCGTTCCAGCCGGACGGCGACTTGTAGGAAGGGGCATTTTGCATTTCATGTACTCGACGTTGATCGACAACCGGTCGCCTTGATCGGACAGGTATTTCCCGGAAATATTCGACGCCTTCCGGTTTCGGCCTCAGGCCGTTGCCGGGGTTCGTCGCGGGGGACAGCTTGAAGCGACGGTGCCGCATTGTTGCGGGAGAGCCGGGAAACCATGTTTTCACTGCGCATTTCGAGAGGATGCCCCAAGGCCGGACGGTACCGGCCTCGGGGCGAACGTCCTCGTCATTCCCCGTAGATATCGAACGGGAAATACTTCTCGTTTATCTTCTTGTATTCGCCGCTTTCACGAACCTTGCGAATTCCGCTGCTGATGGTATCGCGCAAGAGGTTCTCGCCCTTGCGGATGCCCATCCCGACACCGGTGCCGAAATATTTCGGGTCGTCATATTCGGGCCCCTTGAATTCGTAGTCCTTGCCCCGGTCGGAGTTGAGGAAATCGAAAAGGAGGACGGTGTCGGAGAAAACCAGATCGACCCGGCCGGCCTCCATATCCAGATAAGCCTGCTCGAGCGTCTGGTAGGACCTCATGACGGATTGCGGCAGCTCCGCCTTGACGTAGGCCTCCTGCCAGGCGCCCCCCTGGACGCCGATCACAACGCCATCGAGCCCCTCAGGGGTGTAATCCCATTCCTTGTCTTTCCGGCCGACGAAACGGTTTCCCGTCGCCCAATACTTGTCGGTAAAATCGACGGCCTTCTTTCGCTCCTCGGTGATCCCGAGGCCGATGATGACGTCGTATTTCCCGACCTGGAGGCCCGGGATGATCCCGTCCCAGTCCTGTATCACGAATTCGCACCGGATCTTTTCCGCCGCGCAGATCGCATTCATGATATCGACGTCGAAGCCCTGGACCTCGCCGTTCGTGTCGACGAAGTTGAACGGCGGGTAGGCGCCTTCGATGCCGATCCGCACCGGGTCCGGCAGGCTTTCCTGCGCCGCGGCGGGCGTCAGGCCCAGCAGCGGCACCATCAATGCCAGTGAGATAATCCACGATCTTGCCATTTGCTTATTCCCCTCCTTGCGTTGAATTGAAGTTCGATGTCCCTGCTACGCGTTCCGCACCGGCATCGTGTTGGGCGGCCGCCGCCGTTCGGGATGCAGCCACGCATCGGCGACGTGGACCGCAACCACCGCGACCATGTTGATGAGCAGGTAGATCACCCCGGCCGCGATGAAGACCTCGAAGACGGCGTAGGTGCGGGAGATGATCTGCCGGGCGATCCCGGTTACCTCGAGAAGCGTGACCGTGCTCGCGAGCGACGTCGCCTTGATCATGAGGATCAGCTCGTTCCCGTAGGCGGGCAGCGCCTGCCGCGCCGCCACCGGGATCACCACGCGTCGCATGATCGTCAGCCGCGACATTCCGACGGCGTGGGCAGCCTCGATGTGCCCCGACGGCACGGAAAGGACGCCGCCCCTTATTATTTCGCTCACATAGGCCGCCGTGTTGAGGGCCAGCGCTATCGTCGAGCACCAGAACGGATCCCGCAACACGACCCAGAAGATGCTTGCCCGGACCGCATCGAACTGGGAAAGCCCGTAATAGAGCAGGAAGAGCTGCACCAGCAGCGGCGTGCCGCGGAAGACGAAGACATAGCCCTTTGCCAGCAGCTGGAGCGCGACGAAGCGCGACTGGCGCGCGACGGTCAGCCCGATCGCCAGCACCAGGCCGGTGGAGACGCTCAGCAACGCCAGCTCCAGCGTGAGCCGCACGCCTTCCAGCAGCGTCGGAAAACTCTCCAGGATCATCTGGAAGTTCATGGCCGCGCCTCCTTCAGCCCTCGTCCGGAGAAGATCTCGGCACGGGCGAAGAGACGCGCGGAGCCCCACGTGAACAGAAGATAGATCAGGGCCGCGACGAGATAGAACGTGAATGGCTCGTGCGTCACACCCGCGGCCATGTTTGCGCTTCTCATGATTTCGGCCAGTCCGGTGACCGATATCAGGGAGGTATCCTTGAGCGTCGTCTGCCAGACGTTGTTCAGGCCGGGCAAGGCAACCCGCAGCGCCTGTGGGAACAGGATCCGCGAAACGATGACCCATCTCTTGAGCCCCAGGGCCATCGCCGCCTCCACCTGGCCCTTCGGGACGCTCGCGATCGCGCCCCGGATCACCTCCGCGGAGTAGGCTCCCGAAATGAGGCCGACGGACAGGACGCCGATGGCGAATGCGTTGACCTCGATGTAACCGCCGTAGCCGAACGACAGCCTGACGATCGCCATGATCATCGAGCTGGTGCCGAAGAAGAAAAGGTAGATCACGAGCAGTTCCGGGATGCCGCGAACCAGCGTGGTGTAGACGAGAGCGAGTGCCCGCAGCCAAGCGTGCGGCGATCTCGAGGCCATGGCGGCAAGCGCTCCCGGGACGAGGCCGAACGCAAACGAGGTCACGGCCACGGCGATGGTCATCAGCGCGCCGATCAGAAGCGTGCTGCCCCATCCTCCCGGGCCGAACGAGAGGAGCGTGAGCGTCATGGGGCTCGCTCCCCGCCGCCGCTGAGGAAGTCCCGGAGACGCTGAGGCGCGCCGCCGCCGAACAGATCGCGCGGCGCACCCTGTGCGGCCACTCTCCCGCCCTGCAAGAAGACGAGCCGGCTGGCGACGTCTCTCGCGAACGCCATCTCGTGCGTGACGATCACCATGGTGGTGCCTTCGGCCGCCAGCTGGCGCATCACCCTGAGAACCTCGCCGACAAGCTCCGGATCGAGCGCCGACGTCGGCTCGTCGAACAGGATGGCGTGCGGGGCCATCGCGAGCGCGCGGGCGATCGCGACACGCTGCTGCTGGCCGCCCGACAAATGCGCCGGATAGGCGTTCTCCTTTCCGGAAAGGCCGACCTTCGCGAGATATGCGCGCGCCCGATCGGCGGCCTCGCGCCTGGACAGGCCGAGAACGAAACGGGGGCCTTCCATGAGGTTTTCGAGAACCGTCCGATGATCCCAGAGATTGAATGCCTGAAACACCATCCCGACTTGCGAGCGGAGGCGCTCGACCTGCTTGCGCCTGGCGCGTTCGTGCGGCGCGCCGTCGAAGGCTATCTGCTCACCGCGAAACCTGAGCGATCCGGCATCGGGCGTTTCGAGAAGGTTCATGCATCGCAACAGCGTCGATTTCCCCGAGCCGCTCGATCCGACGATGGCGATGACATCTCCACGGTTCGCTTCGAGCGAGACGCCGTCGAGGACCTTGTGCGCTCCAAACCACTTTTCCAGGTTGTCCGCTTCGATGATCGTCTCGCGATCCGCGGCCGCACCGGGATCTCGGTCTCCGGCCGTCGCTTTGCGGTCGATACGGACAGGGTCGGGACCCGTCGTCTCGTCATCCGCGGCGAGGCAGCATCCGTCCATCACCATTGCCCGGATTCTTCTCGCGTGGTGGCGCGATCGCATTGCGGATGGGATGGGCGACCGTCTTGGTCCTCGCCGTCTCCATGCTCGTAAGAAGCCATTCCTCACCTCCCTCGGCCGATTTTCCGCCGCGTTAGGGGGAAGCTATCTCTTATTGAAAATTCTTTCAACAAGAATTGCATGCCAGCATGTGCACAAGAGAAGTCGTGCCCCGGCACCGGCACGTTTCCGGAAACGTGCCGGTGCCTTGGAGATCGGTCCCGCCGGAGGGCGGCGCCCGGATTCCTGGAATTAAGCGGCGATATCGAGCGGTATCTGTCGCCGAAACCAGCAACCGCGGTCACGGTTTGACCGTCGTGGAGATAGTCTCCGCGTCAATCGCCGTTTGACGTCAGGGGAGTTGCGTCTGCCGTTCGGTTGACGGGCCGGAAGGAGTCCCGAGAGTTTCGTCGTTCTGGGACTTCGAGCCGGCCGGTTGCGGCGACCCCAGATCCCGCCTGGGCTTGAGACGGCTCAGGGGGCCTAACTGCACTTCCAGGAGCGCGTAACATCCTTCGACGGCGTCCAACTGAGATACGGCGGTCGGGTCGAGACACCACTCCAGCCACAGACCGTCGAAAAGGGCGATGAAGTTCATCGCAAGCTGCCCGGAGTCGACGCTGCGCCCGCGCTCAGCCGCAAGCGCTGCTATTTCCAGCTGAAGCGCCTCGCGATATTCGCGCCAAAGCTGACTGTGCTGAATCCTTAGCGCCTCGTTCTTGGCGATCTCGCCCCAGAGCGAAAGCCAGATATGGAGGTTGGCCTTGGAGAAATGCTTTTCCGAGAACTGGGCCTGGATGAGGGCGCACAGTCGCTGTTCGGGGGTGCTTTCGTCGGCATTGGCCCGGTTCATGCGAGCCTCGACGATCTGCTGATGGATGTCGTCGTAAAGGGAAGCCCGATAGACCTCGGCCAGGATTTCGTCCTTGCCGGAGAAATGATGCGCGACGAGGCCGATGGAGACCTTCGCCTCCTTGCGGATGTTGTCGGTCGTCAACGCCGTGATCCCGCCTCGCGAAAGGCATCGCGTTGCGGCCTCGATCAGCATCCGGCGGCGCACCGCCGGCAACTCGCGGCTGAATCTCGGTCGTCGCGGTTTGGTCTCCGTCATTTCTCAAGCCTTTGGTGACACGACAACTGCTGGCTGTGGCACTCGGAAGAGAGCAGCTTGGTCTGCTTATGTCAGATTGAAGAGTCCCCGTCACCCTTTTCGGACTCGGGCGATGGCGGCGCTTCGTCGATGATGTCGAGGGAAGGTGAGGCGCAGCGCTTCGTCCGCCGGGCCGAGGACCACAAGGCGCGTCCGGCAAGGACATTCGAGTTCATCGCCCGCGCATCTTGTCACGGTGCCGTGAAAGGCAACGGATCAGCGAGAACAGCCGGCAACCCGGTTCGGCGACGTGAGCGTGGATCCCGCGCAAAGGGTCAACCGTCCGAAGCGAGGACAGTCCGGGGAACCACGTCCGTCAGTCGCCGCCGCCGGTCATGTCCTGGGTCGACGTCGCGCAGTAGCGTGCCTTCCCGGTCGAGCCGTCGGCCTGCTCCAGGATGGCAGGGCAATCCTCGGGCGCTGCCAGCTTGCGCACGCTCGCCAGATCGCCCGCCAGTTCGATGAGGAAGCTGTGGCGCGACGCATCCGCCGGCGGATCGTGGTCGAAATAGTCGAACTGGGCAGGGCTGCGGAAGCAGCCGGCTTCCTTCAGCCCCACCTTGCCGTTCTCGAGGATCGGGCGGATTCGCCCGAGACGCTGCTCGCACTCCGCGAGCGTGTCGGTGTTGACGAAGCTTGCGGAAAGATCGCCGCCCGGAAGCAGCGTGAGGATGATCATGACGATGCCGGTGTTCACGTTCGAAAGTCCTGCCCTGCCAGCGGAAAGGGATGGTTGGTGCCCATGCTCTGCGCATCGACGACGGCGTCACCGACGGTCGCCGGTTAGCGCGACACGACTCGCCTTCTCGCGCCTCACTGCCCCGGGGGGTCCCTGCTGCACCTCGCGGGATGGCGCCAAGACACTGTTACCGCACAAAGCGCCTGCTGAGAATACGGAACTTGACTGACATAATCATGTTTCGAGCCGGACCCGGACATGAACAAGACGAGGCGGCCGGGCATGCACGCAGGGCCGGCGGATAGCCACATCCGTGCAGGCCTCCCGGTGCATCGGCCGAATGTCATAAAACTGAATCACGCTCCCGATATTGCGCATCGCAAGACACGGAACGCCGATCCGGGCGCTCCGGAGACGACGATGGAGGGGCCCTTCGATGGCTTCGATTTCCCTTGAAAGCGTATCCAAGGCCTATGCCCGCAAGCGGGTGCTGGCCGAGGTGTCGCTGGACGTGGCGGAAGGTGAATTCGTCGCGATCCTCGGCCCTTCGGGATGCGGCAAGACGACGATGCTGCGGCTGATCGCCGGCTTCGAGCAGCTCGACGCCGGAGCGATCCGGTTCGGGCGCGAGCAGGTCGCCTCGCCCGGCAGGAGCGTCCCACCCGAAAAGCGCAATGTCGGCATCGTCTTCCAGAACTACGCCCTCTGGCCGCATATGAGCGTGGCCGATAATGTCGGCTATGCGCTGAAGGTCGCCGGCGTATCGCCCGGGGAGCGGCGGCGGCGCAGCGTCGAAGCGCTCGCCACGGTCGACATGGACATGCTGGCGGACCGCTCCCCGGCGGATCTGTCCGGCGGCCAGCGCCAGCGCGTGGCGCTCGCCCGCTGCCTGGCCGCCAGGCCGTCCGTGATGCTGCTCGACGAGCCGCTCGCCAATCTCGACGTGCATCTGCGCGCCGCGATGGAGCGGGAGTTCTCCGCCTTCCACCGCCGCACCGGCGCGACCATGATCTACATCACGCACGACCAGTCCGAAGCCATGGCGCTCGCCGACCGCATCGCCGTCATGGACGCCGGCCGCATCGTCCAGTTCGCCCGACCGCGCGATCTCTATCGCGAACCCGGAAGCGAGATGGTCGCGCGCTTCATCGGCAACGGACTGGTCCTGCCGGTCAGCGACCTGCGCGCCGACGCCCGTCCCGGCCATGTCGAGGTCGACGTCTTCGGCCGGCGTCATGCCGTCCGCGCGCGTCGCGGGCAGGCCCCTGCGGCCGCCGCGCGCCTCAGCGTCCACCCCGACGATCTCGTGCTCGCCAGCGACGAGGCCGGCGGCTTCGATGCGGAGGTCGAGCGGATCACCTATCGCGGCAGCCATATCGAGGTGCATTTCCGCCCGCGCCGCGCGCCGGACCTCTCATTGAGCCTGCATGCCCCGCATGACCGGGCGATCGAGCCCGGCGCGCGCATCTCCGTCCGCGTCGGCGACGGCTGGGTCCTGCCCGACGCCGCCTGACCTTTCCTCCCCCAAGCAAGAGGTTTTCCCATGCGCTTTCTCTCCCTCCTTCCGGTCGTGCTTCTGGCCGGCGCCGCCCATGCCGAAACGCTCACCCTCTATACGTCGCAATCTCCCGAGATCGCCCAGCAGACGGTCGACGCCTTCCAGGCCAGGCATCCGGAGATCAAGGTCGAGTGGACCCGCAACGGCACCAGCCAGCTTCTCAACATCCTGCGCGCGGAAATCGCCGCCGGCGACGTCAAGCCGGACGTGCTGCTGGTGGCCGACACCATCAATCTCGGCCAGCTCAAGGCCGAAGGCCGGCTGATGGCCTATCCCGAGGCGAAGGTGGAGGCCTATGACCCGGCCACCTACGATAAGGACCGGATGTTCTTCGGCACCAAGATCATCTCCACCGGCATCGCCTACAACACCCAAGCGGCGAAGCCCGTCGAAAGCTGGTCGGAGCTGCTTGCGGAAGAGAACAAGGGGCAGATCGCCGTGCCGAGCCCGCTCTATTCCGGCGCGGCGCTCAACCACCTGCACAGCGTCATCGACGTCCCGGGCATCGGCTGGGACTTCTATCGCAAGCTCGCCGCCCTCGACATCGCGCCCGATGGCGGCAACGGCCCGGCGCTGAAGGCCGTCGCCAGCGGCCTTGCAAAATACGGCATCATCGCCGATGCGGACGTGATCCGCGCCAGGGCGAGCGGCTCGCCGGTGGAGCTGGTCTTCCCGAAGGAGGGCGTCTCCTTCATCACCGAGCCGGTGGCGATCATGTCCACCGCCAAGGAACCCAAGGCGGCGAAGGCCTTCGTCGACTTCCTGCTCTCCGACGAGGGCCAGGAGCTGGTCGTGCGCCAGGGCAACATGCCGATCGACCCGAAGGTCGCGCCGCCCGAGGGCTTCCCGGCGCTTTCCGAGATCAAGCTGCTGCCGATGGACGCCGACAAGGCCGTGAAGACCGACGCGCAGGTGCGCGAGCAGTTCACCGAAATCTTCGGCGGCTGAACGATGGCCGACCTTGCGGCCGTCATGCCAGGGGAGCGCCGGCAACTGCCGGCGCTTCGCATGGGCGCCGAGACGCTGGTGCTGATCCTCCTCGCGGTGTTCGTCACCGCGATGTCGATCGCGCCGCTCACCCGGCTGGTTCTCGCCGCGCTGGCACCGGAAGGCGTGCCGGACCTCTCCCATGCCTGGGACGTCCTCGCCCGGCCGAAGGTCTTCCGCGCCGCGCTCAATTCGCTGCATGTCGCTCTGCTTTCGACGGTGTTCGCCGTCGCGGTCGGCGGGTTTGCGGCGATCCTCACCGTCCATTGCAGCATGCGTCTCAAGGCCATCTGGGTCTTCGGCTTCGTGCTGCCGCTGATGATCCCGCCGCAGGTGACGGCGCTCGCCTGGGTGCAGGCCTTCTCGCCGACGAGCCCCGTGCTCGGCTTGCTCGGGCTGGCGCTGACGCCCGGCAGCCGCCACCCGCTGTTTTCCTCCTGGGGCATCGTCCTCCTGCTCGGCGTCTACAACGCGCCGCTCGTCTTCCTCACCGTCCGTGCCGCCCTGCACCGCGTGCCGGCCGATCTTTCCGAAGCCGCGCGCGCCGCCGGGGCGGGCAGGATGCGGGTGATCTGCACGATCCTCCTGCCGCTCGCCCGCTCGGGCATTCTCGCCGGCGCGGCGATCGCCTTCGTCTCGGCGATCGGCAATTTCGGCATCCAGGCCATGCTCGGCATTCCGGCGCGCTTTCCCACCCTCATCACGCTCGTCTACCAGACGCTCAACAGCTACGGCCCGGCCGCGCTTTCCGACATGGCGCTGCTGTCGCTCCTGCTGTCGCTGATCACTGTCTGCGGCATCGCGGTCGCCAATTGGCTCGGCCGGCGCGGCGACCTGCGGGTCGAGGGCCTCGGGCGTCCGGCCGAGATCGATCTCGGCGGCGCAAGGCGCTGGGTCGAGGCCGGCGCGTGGCTCTACCTGATCACCACGCTGCTGCTGCCGCTTTCCGCCCTCTTCGCCACATCGCTCGTCAAGGGCTTCGGGCAGGAGCTGACATGGGCGACCGTGACGCTGGAGAATTACGCGAGCGCCCTCATCCGTCAGGCCTCCATCCGCGACGCCTTCGCCACGAGCTTCGTCCTGACGATCGCCGCCGTGCTGATCCTCGGCGTGGTCTCGCTCTTCCTCGCCTACTTCCTGAGCTGGCGGCGCGGGCCGGTGGTGCGCGCGCTGCAGATGGCCGCGGAACTGTCCTATGTGCTGCCCGGCATCGTCCTCGGCGTGGCGATGATCCTGTTCTTCCTGAAGCCGCTGCCCCTCGTCGGGGTCTCCATCTACGGCACGGTCTGGATCATCCTCGCGGCCTACCTCTCCAACTTCCTCGCGCTGGCGCTACGGCCGCTGCTCGGCGGCTTCGCGCAGGTCGACCGCGCGCTGGAAGACGCCGCCCGCGTCGCCGGCGCCGGCTTCCTCCAGCGCATGCGCGACATCGTGATGCCGCTGCTCGCCCCGGCCATGGTCGCCGGCGGCATCATCGTCTTCATGTCGGCGCTCAACGAGATCCAGGTCTCGATCCTGCTCGTGTCGTCCAGCGCGCGCACCATCGGGCCGATGATCGTGTTCCTCGAGGAGGGCGGCTCGTCGACCCTTGCCGCGGCCGTGGGCTGCCTCATGGTGCTCATCGTTCTCCTGCTGATGTCCGTCACCTCGCTCTTCTCCTCGCGGCTTCCGAAGGGAGCGCTGCCTTGGCTCGACTGACCGCGATCAGCGGCGTCGGCGGCAAGCTGCCGGCGGCCTTCCTGCTGGAAATCGAGGGAAAACGGCTGCTGCTCGATCTCGGCGAGGGACCGGAGCCCGGCGTGTTCCCCTCCGTCGAGGGTATCGGTGCGGTCGACGCCATCTGCCTGTCCCACGCGCATGTGGATCATGCCGGCGCGCTGCATCTCGCGGACGATCTCGGCGATCCGCCGGTCTACGCGACGCGGACGACCTTCGACAGTCTCGGCTCCCGCGCGCCGAAGGCAACGCGCCGCCGCATCCTGCCGGTGAGCGGTGCGGCCGAGATCGCAGGCGTGCCGGTCACGCTCGGCCGTTGCGGGCATGCGCCGGGCGGCGTGTGGTTTCATTTCCCCCACGCGGGCGGCATCCTCTATACGGGCGACTGGAGCGTCGAATCCGGGCTGCTGCCCTTCGACCCGCCGCCGCCCGCCCGTCTTCTCGTGACCGACGCATCCTATGGCGACCGGGACACGAACCTCGCCGACCAGATCGACGCCATCGCCCGGATGGCCGCGGCCGGCGCGGTCCTGCCGGTCCCCGGCGGCGGACGCGGCCCGGAAATGGCCACGGCCCTCGCCGCCCGCGGCCTGCGGCCCCGCGTCTGTCCGCAGGTCCTGCGCGAAATGCAGGTCCTCGCCGGCGACGACCTCTCGGTGAACACGAATGGACGGCAGGCGCTTCGTGATTTTCTCGCCGGGGCACCCGGCGGCGACTGGCGGCCGACGGATATCGTCGTTGCAGCCGAGGCCAATGCGGAAGCCGGCCTTTCCGCCGCGCTTCTGCACCGGCTGGAAGAGGGATTCCGCTTCATCTTCTCCGGTCACGTGCCGCGCAACACACCGGCGCACGGACTGCTTGCGACCGGCCGGGCCACCTGGCTGCCCTGGAACGTGCATCCGCGGCGGCGGGACGTGCTTGAGCTTGCGGCCCGGACGGGCGCAAGCCGGGTCGTGCCGGCCTTCGTGGAACCGGATGCCATGCCGCAGCTCGGCGAAAGCCTCGGTAACCGCCTTCTTACCGATCGCACGATCGCGCTGGCGTCGCCCGCCGAACATGGCAACGGATAGGAACGATCATGACGTCCAGCAACGCCACGCCTCTCCTCACCGAAGAGCAGGAGGACGCCACCCCGGTCCTCTTGCCCGTCTTCGAAGGCATCAACGCTAAAGGGGCTACGCTCTATATCGGAAACCGCGTTGCCGCCGCCGACGGGCGATTGCTTCTCCGGCACGGCATCACCTCGACCATGAACCTTGCCGTGAACATCGAGATGCCGCCACTCGTGCTGCCGGACGGCACGCATGTCCGCCGCACCCAGATCGGCCTGATCGACGGCCCGGGAAACGTCCCGCAGCATCTCCTCGCCGCGGTGCTGGCGCTTCATGGCATGGCCGAACAGGCGAGCCCCGGGAAAAGCCACTACCCCGCGCATCGAAGCGGCAACGTCCTGGTTCATTGCCGCGGGGGCCGCAGCCGTTCCGCCACCGTCATCACCCTCTACCTCCACCTTTTCCACCGGGCAGGCTTTCCGACATTCGACGAGGCGCTTCGCCATGTGAGAAAGATACGCGGCCTGGATCGGACCCAGCCCCAGCCGGCGATGCTCGATCTCGCCGGGAACGTACTTGAGCTCCTTGCGGTGGATCGTCTCGATCCACGGTCGACCCGGAGGCCTTGAACGGCAAACCGCTGGAACAGCGTGGCTGCGACGACGACAGCCATCATCGTCCGGAAGAGCCGATGCCGCCCCCTCATTCAGCGCCAGAAGCGCTTTGCGTCGCAGAAGGCGTCATGCGCCTCCACCGCGGCCTTCAGGATCCTCGCCGCGTCCGTCCCCTTCTCCGGCATCTCCATTTCGGGGAAAACACCGCCGAGGCCGGCCTCGGCAAGGTGCTTCGACCTGTTCGCCCTGTCGTTCAGCAGACCGAGGGCATCCTGCAGCGTCTTGAGCGTTTCGAGAAAATGGCGGTAGCGGCGCTGCTGTTTCCCGCCTTCGAAGAGGCAGGCGAAGAATTCGGCCGCGTAGCGCAGCTTCTTGGTGTCCTTGCGCAACGCATGGCGCGCCTCGTCATCGAGATCGGCAAGGTCGCGGCCGCGCTTCTTCACCTTCCGCCGCAAGCGGTCGAGCGCGGCGATCGCGAAATCGCGCAGCGGCAGTGCGCGCATGTCCGCGGAGGACGGGCGGCGGCGCCAATCGCCACAGGCAAGCCACTCCGACAGGTCCAGCATCAGCGCCCGCGCCCGAGCCGAGGACAGGGCGGCGATCGCCCTATCGAAGGCCTCGCGGCGTGCCTGCTCCAGCGCCGCGCGCTCTGCCGCATCCCGCCGTTTCGGTATCAGGACGTCGAGGTCGCGCACCGCGCCGAGGACGCCGGCAAGCCAGCGCAACTCGTCCTTCAGGCGATCCAGCGTGTCGTCCCCGACCACCGGCGCAAACGCCGCCAATGCCGAACGCAGGCGCCGGAGGGCGACCCGCGCCTGGTGCACCACGTCCACGTCGCCACGCGCAAGTGTGTAGTCCCGGACTGTGATGGTGCGTCATTGATCCTGAGTCGTCAGGAGGAGGATGCATTATGGGAAGTATTCTTCACGGCAGCGCCCGCACGACGCCGCGTCTTCGAGCCGAACTCCAAGCGTCGCAAGAAAGCACCCGGTCCCTTGCCATCCGCTACGGCCTGAACCCGAAGACGGTGGCCAAGTGGCGCGAGCGGACCACGACGACCGATGCGCCGATGGGGCCTAAGTCTCCCAAGAGCACCGTGCTGACGCCTGCGGAGGAAGCCATCGTCGTGGCTTTCCGGCAGAAGACGTTGCTGCCACTGGATGACGTTCTGGGCTGCTTGCGCGATACCATCCCCAACCTCAATCGCAGCGCGCTGCACCGCTGTTTGCAGCGCCATGGCATATCCCGACTGCCGGTCGAGGAAACCAGGGATCGACGCAAGCGGTTCAAAAGCTACGAGATCGGTTACGTCCACATCGACAGTTGCGAGTTGCGCCATGCCGAGGGCAAGCTGGTCATGTTCCTCGCCATCGACCGGGTTTCGAAGTTCACCCATGTCGAGTTCCACGACTGCGCTGGAAAGATGGAAGGCGCAGCCTTCCTGCGCAACGTGGTGGAGGTCTTCCCCTACCAGATCCACACCGTGCTGACCGACAACGGCATGGCCTTCGCCGACCTGCCCAAGAACCGTACCGGCCCCAGCCGCCGTTTCCTCGGTCCGCACATCTTCGACCGCGTCTGCATCGCCAACGGCATCGAGCACCGGCTGACCAAGCCCTACCATCCCTGGACGAACGGCCAGGCCGAGCGGATGAACCGAACCATCAAGGACGCCACCGTCAAGGTCTACCACTATGACGACCTGGAAAGCCTCAAGGCCCATGTCCTGGCCTTCGTCACTGCCTACAACTTCGCCAAACACCTCAAGGCGCTGCGATGGCGAACGCCCTATCAGGCAATCTGCGACGCCTGGACAAAGGACCCGTCAATCTTCAAAATTAATCCGCACCATCTCATTCCGGGACCGCACACCTAAAGCGTTCTCGATGGATTTCGCTTCCGCCTGGAGGATTTCCTTCGCAGCGGCAAGAGCAGTAGCGGCGAACTCGGCGGTCGCCTCCGCAGACCTCGAAACTGTGCTCGCCGCGTGTTGTGTGCTGTCGATAAGTTGCCGGATCGAACCTGCCATACGATCCACGACGGCTTTCACTGGAGTGACAGCAGCAACGAGAGAGCTAGTTGCTCCATTGAAGGTACCTGCAGCCTTTTCTGAAGCGTCGGCACCGGCCTTCACCCCATCGGCCATGCGTCGCATGTCGGATGTGCCTTCGTTCAACTGCTTGACCAGCCCCTCCAACCTGGAGCCTATTTCAGCCAGAGGCGCGAGCAAGCCGGCGCCGGCTTTCTCGGAAACCTCTTCCGCGACCCGAGCAATCTCCGCACTGGTGCGGCTGAACACGTCTGCCACGTCCTTGCCGGCATCGCCGATTGCCGAGCTCACCTGCTGACCTGCAAGTTTCATGCGTTCCTGAGCGGCTTCTGTTCCTGTCCGCGCTGCGGATTCGATCTCCTGCTTGAAGGATTCAGCCGCCTGGCGCATGTCCTCGGCCGCCGCCGACATGGCGCGCGCACCTTCGCCCGTATTGTCGCGAATGCCCTCGAGCGTCCAGTTCATGACCGCAAGGAGCTTCTCTGCACCTTCGTTGAACGTCCCCCCGGTTACCTCGGCCATACTCGTGATAGCCGCACGGAGGTCTTCAACAGCTTGAGCGACACGCTCCGTCACGCCTTCCATCTCCGAGCCTATCCGCCCCGAGCTTTGATCGAAACGGTCAGCAAGCAACCCAAGCCTTTCACCTGCATCCGAGATTTTCTGGCTAGCCTCGGTTAGCGCAATACCGATTGAATCCGTGAGCTTGTCCGAAATTCCGGACACCATGTCTCCCACACCCTCTGCGCCGAGTTTGCCCACTCTCTCTACGATCGGTGCCATTGCACCGGCGATCGAACTCTGGATTGCCGCCGGGAGCTCCTCTCTCAAGGGACGGCCAATCTCTGCGACCAACTCTGTCAATCAATCGGAAATGCTCCCGCTGTTCCCGGGTTGCCTTCAGCTGTTCTGTGGCAAGGGCCTCCAGACTGATGTAGGTGAGACGCTGCTCAATGGCGGCACACAGTTCATGGATCGACTGCTCCAGTCGCCCGTAGATGCTTCTAAGAAGGATCGTGAAGACGATTGAGCAGAAAAGCCCGGTCAACGACATAATGAACTTCGCCGAGGCCACAGAAAGCAGCTGTCGCATGACACCGCTATCGATCTCTGCTCCTTGCGCCATCGTTGAGAGAGCGGCGATCAACCCCAAGAACGTCAGAAAAAGCCCAACCGAAACAAAGAGCCCGGGCACGATGCGCCAAAAGCCAATCCCAAACCCAAGTCCTCTGGATTAAGAAACATGAACGGTCGGACGGCATTGCGAAGCACGACCTTCGCCGTCTTCTTCGTGAGGTACAAGCATCTCCTTGTACTTGCCCCACGCCGCCGCCAGTTGCCGGCGGTATTTGTTTGTACTGCTTTCCCTGATTGAGGCGGACAGAACATCAATATCACGGCTGAATTCAGTACCCGTAGCACTGTTCTGAATTTCGCGCGTGAGCCATTTAACTGCTTTCCGGCGCTGAAAGACTTTCAAAAAGAAAGCCGCAGTAAAAGCCACCAGGAGAACGACAATTCCTAGAGCGACAATACCCGGTGCGGCCACGTCCTTTACGAGATAATTCGCCGCACCAAGAATCAAGGTGACAACGAAACTTCCGATTTCCTGAACCACTAATTCTATCCCCAACCGTTACCAATGATCGGCAACGGATTAGAAACTATTCGAGGCACGGTCGTGCAATCAAGCACACCCGTGCAGTTTGGCCAAGGCTTCACAAAATTGAACTTCGATGTGATTTATTTTCCACAACTTAAGAGAGAGCTTTTGAACCTTGCTTGAAGTCCGAGAGCTCGGAGCTTCCCACGCAGCGACTGGTAAGGAGCTCCTGACAGAATTGAGTTCCGCGGCCATCGCGACCGCGGCGCCGGCATCCTGAACAACGAGACCTATATTGGCCGGATCGTCTATAACCGCCGCCGCTTCGACAAGAACCCGGAGACGGAGAGCCGCGAGGCCCGCCTGAATGACCGGAGCGAATGGGTCGTCGGCGAAGCGCCCGAACTCCGGATCGTCGACGACGAGCTGTGGACCAGGGTCAAGCAGCGCCAGCTGGAGGTCAAAGCGAGCTTCAGCCATACGACGACGAACCGGCTGAACCGGGCGCACCGCCCGCAATATGTGCTGAGCGGCCTGCTCGAATGCGCACACTGTGCCGGTCCCTACGCCATCATGGCAAAAGACCGCTACGGCTGCACGAACCGCCAGAAGAAGCTGCCCATCGAACATCTCGGTGGCATCGTCTGCACCAACTCCAAGACGATCGCCCGCAAGGAACTCGAGCAGCGCGTCCTCGATGCCATCCCCGACAACCTGCTCTCGACCGACCAGATCACCTCGATCCAGGACAGGGTGAACAAGGAGATGGCCGCAAGTCGCAAGGCCGGGGAGCGGTCGAAGGACAAGCTTGAGGCCGGCCTGCGGGAGGCGACCCGCAAGCAGGAGGCCATCGCCAATCAGATCACCGAGCGCCTGCTGGCCGGCCAGCCGAAGATCGATGCCTTCGACCGCATGCTCGACGAGCTCCAGAAGCAGTGCGAAGCCATGCGGCAGGAACTCGACCAGGTGTCGGCGCGGAAGAAGACGGCATTCAAGCCCTTCACCCTCAACCCCTCCATGTGCAACCTCATGACGAAGGCGCTGACCATGGCCGTACGCGCCGGCAATTCCGAGCACGATGCGGTGAAGGGACATTTCAATGTGGTGAGAGAGCTGGTCCAGAAGGTTGTTATCGCCCCCTCCCCCGACGGGAAGTCCGCGGACCTGACGATCCACGGCCGGCTGGCGACGATCCTCGCCTCGATGAAGGCGTTCCACGAGCACAGCAAGGCCATGCGAGCGGATTTCACAGACGACTACGCCCGCCGGGTTAGGGCGGGCGAGCTGAAGGGACAGAAGGAGAAGATCGACTTCCAGGCCCGCTTCCGCGCCATCCTCGCTGATGAGGAGGCGGACTGGAAGCGGCTACAAGTTTCAGTGGTTGCGGGGGCAGGATTTGAACCTGCGGCCTTCAGGTTATGAGCCTGACGAGCTACCGGGC
>NZ_JANFDG010000043.1 GCF_024609765.1 Shinella pollutisoli | reverse complement strand
TCTTGCTTGTCATAGACCCTACTTCTCACGAATTGGGGTCTCCGGAAAAGCCGGGCCGGTTCAATCAGTCTCAGCAGCGCCAGCAAAAAACATGGCTAGATGGCGCGTGAGCCTATGGGCGCCTCCAGACCTCGATCCTCGATGACGGCGTGTTGCTGACGAGCCACTCACCTAACTCACTGTGATCGCTCCAGTGGACACAAGGGCGGTCACGTCGAGGTCGAACCGTTCTACGGCCTTTGACGCCCTTCCAGAGACCGGTTCGACTAAATGCAGAAAAAAGGAATGCTTCCGGCGGTGCTGTCGCTCAATCTCAGTGTCCGAAATCCTCTGCCCCACGTATATTCCGTCATCGACTTTGTGTCCCTCGACCAAAACAGAATGCTTCACCGTGAATTTTACTGGGGTGATGGTCACTGGTTTCCTCCGTTTGGCAGCACTTTGACACGGACCTGGCGGAAGCAAAACTCGATTACGAGGTGAAGACCTACGTCGTAGGCACTGGCATGCCTCGATAGCCATTGTCGTCGCGACGATCATGAAAAAGCTCGGGATCGAAATCAACCCGCAGATGGGCATCAAGTGTATTCGAGCATCTCCATGATCGCCCCTTAAGTCGACCCTCGCGGGCACTCAATCCTGCGAAGACGGCGTATGGAAATGGCACAAATGCATACAGCAGTTCGAGACAATTTAGATTTTGGAGACCAAGGGGCCGCTCGCAATCTCCGGTAGATTGGATCGAGCGGACATGAGGATAGGTTGGCCGAGCTCCATGATGGCGCCTGATTCGAGGAATGAACATGCCGCACCGGTACCTTCGCCGGATCGTGCCAAAAGACGCGCCGGCCGACGATCTGGCTCGCGCAATTGCCGATATAGACAAGCGACTTGAGCAAATTAGACGCGCTAATGAGCCCATCCCATTCGGCGGCTATTGCGCTCGGCGAATTCTGAGGGAGGCCCACGCCCGCTGCTCCAAGCGAGTGGGACCCCGCATCCCGATACTTTCCAACACACGAGCTGCACGGATCGATTTGATGCCTAGATCAGATCGATCCCGCAGGGACCCGGTTGAGCGATACGAGGCGCTCCCGGGTTTTCCCTATCCACCATCCGAGCCCCAAGATTTAACGGGTTGTCTTGCGCCGATGCCGCGGACAGATTTGCGTTGTCGCAAATCAATATGCGGCCTGCATGCCTATGAAGGGACAACCATGGCCTACGACTGGACTGGCGAAACGACGCGCAAACGCAATCGATTGAAACTGGCAACGGCCATAGTCCTCAGTCTCTCCATCGTTCTCGGCATCCCCGCGGCCCTCTCACCGTTCATCTGAATGCAGTTAGCGAACCCGCACAGAGGCAAGCCAGGCTCGCCTCCTTTTGGGACTAACTCACACTTAAAGACTTACCGTCGAGCCTGCCAAATCATCTGCTGATGGTGGGTTTGGGCGCATTTTGTCGGCATGCATAGCCGCAAATCGCGGAGTTGGTCGCAATCGTCTTTGCGCCCCTCAGACCGCTGATGTCAGTGCGACCATAATTGCACGCCCTTGACATCACGGGGCCGCGATGCAAATTCTCGCCCGTGGGCTAGCGATCGCCCCACGAGGCCACGGCCGAAGAATCGCGTCCTTTGAACCCGAGAAACCGGAGGGACGCGCCATGCCGTCATTTCTTGAAATCACACCCGAAAAACTCAACCGCATCGTCGGCACGCCGAACGCACCGGTGATTGTCGACGTTCGCAACGACGAGGATTTCGCTGCCGATCCTCGTCTTCTGCCCGGATCCATACGGCGCGACTACCGTGCAGTGGCGGATTGGGCGGAACACCTGGCAGGGCCATCCGTCGTTCTGTGCCAGAAAGGCCAGAAGCTCGGCCACGGCGTCGCCGCGCATCTTCGCGCCCTTGGCAAGGCTGCCGAGGTTCTCGAAGGCGGCTTCGAGGCCTGGCGCGCGTCGAAGGCCGCCCTTGTCCCCGAAGAAAAGCTGCCGCCTCGCGACAGCCGCGGGCGAACGGTCTGGGTAACCCGCGCGCGGCCGAAGATCGACCGTATCGCCTGTCCCTGGTTGATCCGGCGCTTCGTCGACCCGTCCGCGGTCTTCCTGTTCGTGCCTGCCGCCGAGGTCGCCGCTGTCGCCGATCGCTTCAACGCCACGCCCTTTGACATCGAGGCGGTCTACTGGAGCCACCGCGGCGAGCTTTGCACCTTCGACGTCATGGTCGAGGAGTTCGGCCTGGTAACCGACCCCATGCTCCGCCTCGCGACGATCGTCCGGGGAGCCGATACGTCGAGACCCGACCTTGCCCCCGAAGTGCCGGGGCTGCTTGCCGCCTCGCTCGGCCTGTCGCGCATGTTCAACGACGATCTCGAACAGCTCGCGGCGGGCATGACGTTCTACGATGCCTTCTACAGATGGTGCCGGGACGCGACCGACGAGACGCACAACTGGCCCAACCCGAGGAAGGCGTGAACACCATGACCGACCTTGCAAAGACCAGCGTCCGCCTGGATGTACCCGGCGAAGACATCGTTCCGCTCTCCGAAGCCGTGAAGGTATGGGCACGTGTGGCCGCGCTCAGCTTCGGTGGCCCGGCCGGCCAGATTGCCGTGATGCACCGCATCGTCGTCGACGAGAAGCGCTGGGTGGGCGAGCACCGTTTCCTGCATGCGCTCAACTACTGCATGCTGCTGCCGGGGCCGGAAGCCCACCAGCTCGCCATCTATATCGGCTGGCTTCTCAACAAGACCAAGGGCGGCATGATCGCCGGCCTGCTGTTCGTTCTGCCGGGTTTTCTCGCCATCATGGCGCTCAGCTACATCTATGTGATCTTCGGCGACGTTACCGCAATCGAGGGGCTGTTCTTCGGACTGAAATGCGCGGTCCTCGCCGTGGTCGTCCAGGCGGTCTTCCGGATCGGCGGCCGGGCGCTGAAAAACAAGGTCATGGTCGCCATGGCGGCGGCGGCCTTCTTCGCCATCTTCTTCCTGCAGGTGCCCTTTCCGCTGATCATCGTCGCGGCCGGGCTTGTCGGCTACATCGGGGGATTGACAGGGCTTCCCGCGTTCAAGGCAGGCGGTGGGCACAAGTCGGGATCGGGCAAGATACTCGAAGACAGGGATTCCGTTCTCGGCGAGGATATCCCGCATCACGCCAGGCCCAATCTCGCCTGGTCGCTCAAGACCTCCGGCGCTCTGGCGGCGCTCTGGCTCATTCCCGTCGCCGCGCTGGTTCTCACGCTCGGCTGGAACAACGTGTTCTCGAAGGTCGGCCTGTTCTTCAGCCAGATGGCCGTCGTAACCTTCGGGGGCGCCTATGCCGTGCTCGCCTACGTCGCCCAGGCTGCGGTGGAACACTACGGCTGGCTTCGTCCGGGTGAAATGCTAGACGGCCTTGGCATGGCCGAGACGACGCCTGGTCCTCTCATCATGGTGACGCAGTTTGTCGGTTTTCTCGCGGCCTATCGCGATCCGGGGGCACTGTCTGCGCTGACGGCGGCGACGCTGGGCGCGATCCTGACGACCTGGGTGACCTTCCTGCCGAGTTTCCTCTGGATATTCGCGGGCGCGCCCATCGAGAAAATGCGCGGCAACGCGGCGCTCGGCGGGGCGATGTCGGCAATCACGGCGGCGGTCGTCGGGGTCATCCTCAACCTTGCGGTCTGGTTCGGGCTGCACGTGCTGTTTGCCGAGGTCAAGCCTGTCGTACTTGGCCCGCTTATGCTGGACGTGCCTGTCCTCGGATCATTGCTTCTGCCGTCGCTGGTCCTGACCCTGCTGGCGGCATTCGCCATCTTCCGCCTCAGGCTGTCGGTCATCACGGTTCTGGCGATTTCGGCCGCGCTCGGAATTGGCTGGCGATTGTCTTATTGATCATGGGCGCCGTGCGGCGTTTATGCAATCGCCGGTCTTTGGAGACCGCTCCCGCCGCCGCGGTCATCAAATCTCGAGGAACAGTATATCTCCACTAGGGCGTAGATATCGACCGACAATGGCGCTCGCATTGTCGATCGATTTTGGGCTCTTGATGGGATTCGAGCTCTTGATCCGACCAAATGTCAGCTCGTTAGCGTCGACGAATCTGCCGCAGCTAAAGGACCCTCCCCAATCTGCCAAGGAAAGGACGCTGCTTTCAGACCAAGGTCTTTGCAGATCAGCCTCGGAGTGGCTTGAGGATACGAGGTGCATCTGAGCTCGATTGGCGGCGGATTTACACGTCAGAACATTTGCATCAGAGCCACTCTCGGTGCAAACCCCGGCCAAATCTCGTTGCAAGTTGGCAGTCAGGCTCGATCGTAGGTGAAAGAAGTCAGCAACGTCGTCACGAAATTGCTCGCCCTCTCCTTGACGAGCACCTCGGTCCACTCGTTGGTCCCTCGAAGTCTCAGATCGGTATAGATGCTGTCGACGGCGGCCTCTTCGATGCGTTTGATATGTGCCTTGAACTTTGTCTCGCCACCAGCGTGGTACATGTCACGAATGACCATGCGCAGGATTTCCTGGATTGCGATTTGCCATGCCGTGTTGATCGCCTGCAGCTCGTTCATGTTCAGTGCCATTTAGGGCTCCCTCCTGTGATTAGACCCCTACATGACGGCGTCATGGTTTAGGTCGATACGAACCAAGAACTAGGCTTGCCTTGCCTTGCGGTTGGCGTAACGCCTGTCGCGCTCGGCCTTTCGCAGCGCCTCATCGTCGACCACCCTCGCTATCCGGGCTTTTTCGGCGCGCTCCCGCGCTTCGGTTTCAGCGGCTATCACGGCCTCAGCGGCCGCCTGCCGCTCCGCCGCCTCGATCTCGATACGTTTCTGCTCCTTAAGCTTCACGCGTTCCCGTTCAACACGTCGTTCTTCACGAGCGTTAGAAATGGCTGTGCGTTCCGCCTGCCTTGCGATCCTAGCGGGCTCTGCCGCGGTCTTTGCCGCACGGTAGGCATTGAGCAGAGCGGCTTTGGCCTCAGCGGATTAGGAGCGGCGGTCGGCGACTTCGTTGTTTCTGGCGTTCTTCATTCTTATCCCGATAGTGAGTGGCGTAGCGATCAGCACGACTTGACGCGTTTGACGATGAGACTGGATGTTGCGGTCATGCGGTCGGCCAACTCCTTGGCAAGGCGCGCCTCTCGCAGCCTGAGGGTCTTGGCATCCCGCGCCTGCGCAACACGACCCAGCTCTTCCACCGCGTTTTTTTTGGCAAAGAACTGCGTCTGCTCGTTGCTGAAGGCGATCTCCGCCTGCTGGCGGGATTTGCTGTGTGCTTCTGTCATGGAACCTCAATGAATTCGGTTAGCAACCGAAACGAAAAAGGCCAGGCAAAACGCCTGGCCTCGATGAAATTGCTTCCGGCAGTGCCAGTACATCCGTGGTCAAAGGGAAGCGAATCTCAATTATGCCGACTGCAGATTGGTCGCCGACATCTTGCCCGACTTGTTGTCGCGCTCGAGCTCGAAGCCGATCTTCTGGCCTTCGACGAGTTCGCGCATTCCGGCGCGTTCGACGGCCGAGATGTGAACGAACGCGTCAGCGCCGCCGTTATCGGGCTGGATGAAGCCGAAGCCTTTGGTGGAATTAAACCATTTTACTGTGCCAGTGGTCATGATGAACCCTTTCAAAGCATAGAGTGAGAGTCCGCGGAAGCGATGCTTCGCGGACGGTGATACGACTATTTTTGAGAGAGAAGGTTCGAATAGAGCGCGGTGCCAATCGCGCGGTAGACAAAGCTCGGCAAGCAAAAGATCGATGACGCATCTATAGGGTATTGAGATTACCACGTCAACGATTAGTTTTCACTGGGCGCTATATCGCCTATAGGTTGCGCCGATCAAACGCCGCATCAAATTCCTGAAAAAGACATGGGTGCGGTAACCATATCAAAGTCGCTGGGTTCCTCATAAGGTATTGAACTTGTAAGTAGGTTTTCAATTGTTGACCACGCTGAACGCGTCGTTATTTTCTTGAGGATTTCGAACCGGCAACTCTGCCGTTCCGCTCGACATATCAACGAGCATGCCCATTAAGTGCCGTGCCTGTTCGGGTTCGATATGATATGATGTCTCTGAACGTCGCATGAGGATTTGCATCCGGCGACTTTCCTGCCGACTGATGGCTCGTGCCCCGCGAGTTTTCGGCCCTCGAGGGCCATTTCTATGTCGAACGCACCAATAGTTCATTTCTAAGCGGCGAGTACGCTTGCCGTGGTGGTTTCATCGAACGAGCCGCTGCTTTTCCTTTCCAGAGACCAGAAGGTCATAGCAGCGAGCACATCGTTCTGCCGGACGTTCGAAATCGATCCTGCGACAATCCCCGGCAGAACGCTCGCTTCGCTTGGAAACGGCGAATGGGCAATGCCCAAGCTCGCCTCCCTCCTGCAGGCGACCGCGTCCGGAAGCGCGCGGATCGAGGCCTACGAAATCGATCTCCAGCGGCCGAACCGCAAAACGCGACAGTTGATCGGCAATGCGCAGATTCTCGACGACGGCGACACGGCGCGTATCCGGCTGCTGCTGGCCATCACCGACGTAACGGACGCGCGTGCCGAAGCGAGACTGAAGGATGACCTTATCCGGGAAAAGGCCATCCTGATGCAGGAGGTCCAACACCGGGTCGCAAACAGTGCCAGCGTGCTCATGCAGAGCGCACGCCAGATTCAATCTGAGGAAGCGCGCGGCCACCTTCACAACGCTCACCACCGGGTTATGTCGATCGCGGCCGTGCAACGGCAGCTTTCTATGTCCAGCGCCGGCAACGTTGAACTGCACACCTACTTCACGCAGCTTTGCGAAAGCCTCGGCGCGTCAATGATCGCGGACGACGGCCGGCTTTCGATATCGGTGAACGTGGATGACAGCGTGGTAGAGGCCGACGTTTCTATCAGCCTCGGGCTCATCGTGATAGAATTGGTGATCAACGCGCTCAAGCACGCCTTTCCGGGTCAACATCCCGGCACGATCGTCATCGACTATTGCTCGACGGGCAGCGACTGGACGCTTTCTGTCACCGACGACGGCATCGGCATGCCGACCGGCAACCTTGCCCCAAAATCTGGCCTGGGGACCGGCATCGTAGAAGCGCTTGCCAGGAACCTGGAGAGTGAAATCCAGGTGAGCGACGCAAATCCCGGCACCGCCGTGATCATCAGGTACCGAGGAAACGCGCGCCGCCAAACCTAACTTCCAGCCGCCGCCTCGGAACGTATCTACAATTGGAACGCTCTATCAGGGAGCGGACAGGCTTCGCTTCAAACGATGCCCTGATGAGGCTCAGATGTTCAACAAAAAGGCGGTCATCCTCGTGGTCGAAGACAGTGCACTCATCCGGATGAGCGCCGTCGATCTGGTGCTATCTGCCGGTTACGAGGCCCTTGAGGCCCGGGACGCCGACGAGGCCATTCGCATCCTTGAAGCGAGAGCGGACATCGACCTGGTGTTCACGGATGTACAGATGTCAGGAACGATGGACGGCATCAAACTGGCGCACTACATCCGCGATCAATGGCCGCCGGTGAAGTTGATCGTCGCGTCCGGCCAAGCAATCATCGAAGACAGCACCCTGCCAACGGGTAGCCGGTTCTTCGCGAAACCCTACGAAGATCACGCAATCGCAGACGCGATTGCCCGTATGCTGTCGAGCCCATAGGGAGACCCGTGCATCCCGGAGGCACATCCACACAACAAACCCGGCACCTTCGACTGAGAAAATTGCCGGCTCCATCCTTCTTTCGTTAAAACTGCGAGCGATCTGAAGACCGCCCGTTCAAAGGATCGCGGATTTGATTACTTGGCCAGATGCCAAACGCCCCCGACGCCGTCGCCATTGGCTTCACCGGCCTTCTTGTCCTCGGCATATGTGTAGAGCGGCTTGCCTTCATAGGCCCACATCTCCATGCCGTCCGCCGCTTTGACCAGCGACCATTCTCCTTCCGCCTTGGCGTTCGCGGCAGCGTGGAATGCCGGCCATTTCTTCAGGCAATCCGCATCGCAGTTGGATTTGCCTTTGGCATCCTTGTCGAAGGTGTAGAGGATCATCCCCTTTTCGTCGGCCAGAGCCTTGCCCATTTTGGTGTAGACCATCTTGGCAGGCTCGGCTGCGAAAGCCGACCCGCCCAGAGCAGATACCAGGCCGATCGCAATCAACATCGTTCTCATGACATTCTCCAATTTGGGAGTGCCGGCGGAATGCCGGTAGCGCCCGATCTAACGAGGAGAAACCCATCAGGGATGGACGAGGTTCCATTTGGCATCACCCAATCGGAGCGCTCAAAAACGGCATCGGGCGTTGAAAATTTGAACCGGCCCAACTGCCGTCACCCCGCCTCCGCCTGACGCCACGCCGCGATGGGTGTTTTTTCCGCCCTGCCGTTCTCGACGGCAAGCACGCTGTCGAAGAAATCGGCGCCGCTCGCGGATCGTATGGGCGAAACGTCGTGCATGACGGCGATCACCGTCGCCTCCGGGCAATGATCCCTGATCGCCTGATGGAAAGCGTATACGGCCTGGGTATCGAGCGCGCTCGTTGCCTCGTCGAGAAACAGGAGGCCGGGCCGGAGCAAAAGGATCCTGGCAAGGACGAGCTTCTGCTTTTGGCCTCCGGACAGGAGCAGGTCCCAGCTTTGGCCGTCGCGGCCATCCTTCAGGAGTTCGTCGATGAGTTCGCCGAGCCCCGCCTCGTGCAACGCCACCGCGACACGCGTATCCGGGTAGTCCTCGGCCGCATCCGGAAGACAGACGAGATCCTTCAAGGATACGGCCTGAAGCTTGACGTCCTGGGCGGCATACAGGGTCCTGACATGCCTCGGCATTGCGATCGTGCCGCGACCATGCGCCCATAGACCGTTGATCGCCTTGAGAAGCGAGGTCTTGCCGCTCCCCGACTCGCCAATGACCAAGGTCCACTCGCCCGGCAGGAACCGTAGATCAGCGGCGGCCAGAAAAGGAAGATCCGCGCCCGCATGCAGAAGTTCGATCCGCCGAAGAGCGAGGCCGAGCGCGGAATCCTGCTTGGTATACTGGAATTCGTACAGGCCGGTTTGCGAATAGAAAGCCTCGGGCCGCTGAACGGTTTCGATCGCCTCCGCGAGATCGGTTATGCGGCGGGCGTTCGCCCTGAGCGTCGCAATGTCGGGCATGACGTGGATGAACCACGAGCACTCGTTGATGAGTGCATTGGCCAGCTCGGCACCCGTAACGTAGTGCTGCAGGCTGACCTTGTTGTCCATGTAGGGAATCAGGCCCGGCGCATAGCCGATCCGGCCGCGTCGGATCCGAATTGCTGAAGATGGAAATGCGTGTGGTTAGTATCGAGCAGGGCTTCGTTGAAGCGTCGGTCGAGCCATTCGCGCCACTTGCGGTGGAGCGTGGTCGAAAAGAAATGGCGGACTGCCGTGAAACACACGTCCTTCATGATCGCGATCGCGGCAAGCGTTGCCGCTGTTGTCAACAGGGCCGTGGGCGTGGTGGGTGTGGTCGGATGGTGGAAATTGGCGATCCGGTTGATCAGTTCGCCCGAGGTGACAGCGAACCAGACGCTGGCCTGGGCGGACAATGCCGTCAGCACAAGGATGGCGCATGTCAGTCCCCAGGCCTCGCGCCAGCTTTCGGAAAACCAGTAGGCGCGCATCAGGCCCCAGAAGCTGCGCATTGACGAAACCGGGCTTGTATGGCCGCGCGTCTCGCCGCCGATCATCCTTCTGACGGATGAGCCTATTCGCCGGGCATGACTGCGCATGGCAACCTCATCTCCCCGAACCGATGCAAGCAGAAATCTGGCGCAGGCGCCGCAGTTGTCAAATCGAGACGACGAGCCGAGCGCCGAGACCTTGAGGCTCGCTCACATGAATACCCCCGCCTGCCGTCAGGCCATCGTTGCTTGCCGCCCCGACAATGTGTCGATCTCCACGCGATAGAAGACCGGCCGCGTTTGCGCATCCGGATGCGCAACCCCTTCAGGCTTGTAGGCGCCCGGTTCCCACCAGTTGCCGCGCTCCTGCAGGAGCTGCCAGGCGCGCATATGTTCGCCATGGTCCTTTTCGTCGTCAGGCAATTCCCGATAGAGGCCCTCCAGAAGGACGCTTTTCCATTCCTCCGAGGTCACCAGCTGTTCGACCTGCACGCAGACGCGCGGATTGAAGCGAAGGCTGTCGATCTTCTTTCCCGGCAGTGAAAAACTGTAGAAGACGCGTTTCTGATAGACGTAGCGGATCGGCACGACATAGGGCCGGTTGCCGGAGATACATCCCAGATGGCCGATGGAGTTCGTCGAGAGCGTGGCCTCGCATTCCGCCCTTGTCATATCCCGCAAAATCATTTCGACCTCCCGGCATGGCTGCCATGGAAAGCGGGGCGATGGACGTCCGCCGCCTGCAATCGATTTTGCGCCTTTTCAGGCGCTGTGGCAAACAGCGGCAACACGGCGGGTTTGCTCTGGAACAAGGACGGTCATGGAGCGTTGAGGTGAAGTGAAGTGCCGTCCGCACATGCCACCTACGGCAAGACGATCACGAGCACTCACCGGAGCCTGTCATGGACATCACCACCCTTGTTATCATCCTCCTTGTCGTCGTTCTCTTGGGCGGCGGCTTTTATGGCCGTGGGCGCTGGTATTGAGCCACATCGTTCCCTATGCCCAGCCTGCGCTAGCGAGCCGGGCAATCCAGCCTCGAACACCAAGTTCGCCGTTTGTACCGTGATAAATTCTAGGCGGACGCGACTTTCGAGCTTCATCGACAGCTCATTCAACCAGCACCAGAACATGCCTGTCACCATCCACGGGCAAACGTATCGGGCCGCCGGCGTGGGGCAATGAAGAGCCGTCCAACGTCGCGGAGGGTGGTCGATCGGAAGCCCGTCTGACCTCGATATTGTAGCAAGTGTCTCCCAATTTGACCGTCACCTCGACCTGCGGCCATGATGCCGGCAGGCAGGGTTCCATCACGAGCACTCCGCCTTGCCGGCGCAGGCCGAGGATGCCCTCGATGCCGGCACGGTACATCCAGGCGGCGGAGCCGGTGTACCATGTCCAGCCGCCGCGCCCGATATGCGGCGCGACCGAATAGACGTCGGCGGCCACCACATAGGGCTCGACCTTGTAGCGCAGCGCCGCCTCCGGCGTGCCCGCATGGTTGATCGGGTTGAGGAGCGCGAAGAGACCGTGCGCCTTGTCGCCCTCCCCCAGCCGGGCGAAAGCGAGGATCGCCCACATGGCAGCGTGGCTGTACTGGCCGCCGTTTTCGCGCAGACCCGGCGGATAGCCCTTGATGTAGCCCGGATCACGCGGGGTCGCATCGAACGGCGGCGTGAAGAGGAGCGCGAGGCCGTCCTCCTTGCGGATCAGGTGAGTTTCCAGCGACGCCATGGCGGCGGCGGCGCGGGCGGGATCGGCAGCGCCGGACAGGACCGCCCAGGACTGGGCGATGCTATCGATCCGGCATTCGTCATTGTCCTTCGATCCCAGCCATGAGCCGTCATCGAAAGTGGCGCGCCGGTACCAGGCCCCGTCCCAGGTTTCCTGTTCAATGGAAGCCTTGAGCGTCTGCGCATGCGCCTTCCAGCGCGCAGCGCGCTCGGGGTCGCGGCTCTCCGCAAGCGGTGCAAACAGGTCGATCGCGCGGATAAGGAGCCAACCAAGCCAGACGCTTTCGCCCCCGCCCCCCTCGCCCACCCGGTTCATACCGTCGTTCCAGTCGCCGGTGCCCATCAGGGGCAGGCCATGCCGGCCGGTGAGCGCGACAGCCTGGTCAAGGCCGCGGGCGCAATGCTCGAAGAGCGATGCGAACTGGCCGGAGGGCGTCGGCTGGAAGAAGGCATCGTGTTCTCCCTCGGCGAGGACCGGCCCATCCAGGAACGGGATGGCTTCATCAAGGATCGGCGCGTCGCCGGCCGTTCCGATATAGGTCGCGGTGGCGAAGGCGAGCCACACGCGGTCGTCGGAAATCCGCGTGCGAACACCTGCGCCGGAATGGGGTAACCACCAATGCTGCATGTCGCCTTCGGCAAACTGCCGCCCGGCGGCGCGGAGGATATGCGCCCGCGTCTCCTCCGGCCGGGCGAAAGCGAGCGCCATACCGTCCTGCAACTGATCACGGAAACCATAGGCGCCGCTTGCCTGGTAGAAGGCCGAGCGCGCCCAGATGCGGCAGGCGAGCGTCTGGTAGAGCAGCCAGCCGTTCAGCATGATATCCATCGCCCGGTCCGGCGTCCTGACCTGCACGGTCTGCAACAGCGTCCGCCAATGCTCGGTCACGTCGGCAAGAACCGTATCGAGATCGGCGGCGCGGTAGCGGGTGATCAGCGCGCCGGCTTCCTCGGCCGAAGCGGCCTCGCCAAGAAAGGAGACGAGCTCGATGCTTTCGCCCGGCTCGAGATCGATCGTGCATTGCAATGCGGCACACGGATCGAGACCCGCGCCGACCTTGGCGCCGAGGGGCTTTCTTCTTGTAAGCGCCGCCGGTCGCGCGGAGCTGCCGCCCCGCCCGAGGAATTCCGCGCGGTCGCCAGTCCATGCGGTCTGCCGGCCGCCGAGATCGGCAAAGGCGATGCGACCGGGAAATCCCATTGCGGATCGATTGCGGGCGAAGATCGCGCCGGTCTCCGCATCAAGAGATGTGGCGATGAACGGCGCATTTGCACCCCGCAGGGTGCCGAGCACCCATTCGGCATAGCTCGTGACCGACAGGCGGCGCGGCCGCGACGAATGGTTGGTCAGCGTCAGCCGTGAAATGCGGATGGGATCGGCAAGCGGCACATAGGAGAGCAGGTCGCTTTCGATCCCGTGCGCCCGATGCGCGAAACGGCTGTAACCGAAGCCGTGGCGCGCCACATAACGCCCGCCGTCCCGGATCGGCTGGCCCGTCGGGCTCCAGAGTTCCAGCGTCTCCTCGTCGCGGATGTACAGCGCCTCGCCGGAGGGGTCACCGACCGGGTCGTTGGACCATTGCGTGATCTGGTTCTCACGGCTGTTTTCCGCCCAGCTATAGGCGCTGCCATCGCTCGACACCTGGAAACCGAAGGCGGGATTGGCGATGACGTTGATCCAGGGCATCGGGGTCATCGCGCCGTTTTCCAGCACGGTCACATATTCCGTGCCGTTCCGATCGAACCCGCCCAGCCCGTTGAAGAATTCTAGATCCACCGGTGGCGCGACCATCTCGGCCGAGGATTTCGAGGGAAAGGATGGCGGCAGAGAAGCCGAGCGCTCGACGCCAGCAGAAAGGCGTGCGAGCTGATCGGCGATGAGGCCATGATGGGCGGACAGCACGACGCGCGCGGTGGCGTTCAGGAGATTCTTCGTCTCCTGGTTCAGGAAATCGGTGCGCAGCACATGCACCGCGCCCTGCGCCGGCATGTCGCCGAAACGCGGGCGGGACTGGCTGGAGCGCACGGCGGCTTCAACGGCGTTCTGCAAGTCCTGCACATAGGAGGCGGCACGTTCGTTGACGATCACCAGATCGACGGCGAGCCGCTTGATGCGCCAATATTCGTGTGCGCGCAGCATCTGGCGCAGCTGGGGAAGGTCTTCGGTATCCTCGATGCGCAGCAGCACGATCGGCAGGTCGCCGGAAATGCCGTAAGGCCACAGGCCCGACTGCGGCCCGGCACCGGCGAGGATGGCATCCGAGGCGGGACGGAAGCGCGCGTCGGCATAGAGGATGGGCGCGGCAAGACGCTGGAAGTCCGACGCCTCCTCCAGATCCATATCGAGATGGTGAAGCTGCACCTGCGCCTGGGTCCAGGCGAGCGTCTTCGCCCGCTCGAAGGCGCTTCTGTCGTGGTGCTTGTCGATGCGTTCAAGAAGCTCTTCTCGCGACCGTGCGACGACCGTCCAGAAGGCAATGCGCGCCACTTTGCCGGGAAGCACCCGCACGCTGCGGCGTAGCGCGAAGATCGGATCGAGCACGGTTCCCGCGGTGTTGGAAAGCGCCTGCCCGTCGTGGATGGCGGCGGCGTTGGCGATGGAACGGCCGCGGCCCAGGAAACGGGCGCGATCGGATTCGTATTGCGGATCGGCAATCGCATCGCCCTCAACCACGGCAAAGTGGGCGGCCCAGATCTCGGCCTCCGAAGGCGCCCGGCGGCGGCGCGTGGCGATGAGCGCGCCGTATTCGGCCAGATGCTCGGTCTCGACGAACATCTTGGCGAAGGCGGGATGCGCGTTGTCGGTTGCCGGCGTGGCAAGCACCAGTTCGGCATAGGAGGTCAGCTCGATCTCGCGCGCCCGCCGCCCGCTATTGGTGAGGCAGATCCGGCGCACCTCGCCGTCGTCCTCGCCGGAGACGATGACATCCATCTCCGTCGTCAGCGTCTCGTCATGGCGAATATATTGCGCGTGATCCTCGCCGAAGACCACCGAGGCCTCGGCCCTGTCGCCGACTACCGGGAGCGTGGGGGAGAAGATCGTGCCGGTCTGCATGTCCCTGAGAAAGATGAAAGCGCCACAATCGTCGCGGGTCGCATCCTCGCGCCAGCGCGTGACGGCGATATCGCGCCAGCGGCTGTAGCCGCCGCCCGAGGCCGTCAGCATGACCGCATAGCGCCCGTTGGACAGGAGATGCGTGACCGGCGCGCCGGCGACGGGCAGCGAGAGCCGGCGCACCGACGGCGCCGGGTTCAGCGAAATGCCCGCGGATGCCTTGACCTCCTCGGCGCGCGGGCGGGCGATCGCCACGTCGCGCGGCATGCGTTCCGACAGCAGGAGTTCGCTGGCCATGATCATGGGCTCGCGGTGGAACCGCGCCCGCATACGCCCGTCCTGCAGGAGGACGGCGATGGCGACGATGGTCATACCCTGGTGGTGGGCCATATAGCTGCGGATGATCTCGACGCGGGCGTCTTCTGGCAGGCGGGCGCGGGTGAAGTCCAGAGCCTCGTAGAAGCCGTGCACGCCGCGCGCGCCAAGGGATTCGAGATGCCGGTAGTTTTCGAGCGCAGCATGGGGATCGACCATGGCGGCAAGGCCGGTGGCATAGGGGGCGATGACCATGTTGCCTGAGAGCCCGCGCTTGAGGCCGAGCCCCGGCACGCCGAAGTTGGAATATTGATAGGTGAACTCGATGTCACGCGCATTGAAGGCGGATTCCGATATGCCCCAGGGCACGTGCCGCGACCGCCCATAGGCCTCCTGCCGTGCGACGATCAGCCTGTTCGTGTCGTCGAGCAGGCTTCCCGCCGGTGCGCGCATCACGAGCGACGGCATGAGATATTCGAACATCGAGCCCGACCAGGAGATCAGCGCCGAGCCGCTGCCGAGCGGCGTCGCCGCCCGGCCGAGGCGGAACCAATGGCGCGTGCTGATATCGCCCTTGGCGATGGCGAAGAAGCTCGCAAGCCGGGCTTCAGAAGCAAGCAGATCGTAGCAGTTCGGGTCGAGCCCGTTGTCGGCGAGCGAATAGCCGATGGACAGGAGCTTCCTGTCGGGATCGAACAGGAAGCCGAAATCCATGTCGAGCGCCATGGTGCGGGCTGTGTCCGCAAGCGTTTGCAGCCGGGCTCGCACGGAGGCGGCATCGTCGCGGAACGCCTGCCGGTCGCGCACGGACTGCGTGACGGATCGCCCGAGCGCCCCGATCCAGAAGGTCAGATCGGCGGCCTTACCGCCATCGGCAGGTCCTGCCTGCTCGGCCAGCTTCAACGCCTTGTCCAGAAGCCGTGTCAATGCGGGTGTTGCGGCCTCGATGGATTGCGGGCCACGCACGAGGGTTTCGGCCTCGTCGAGAATGGCTGTCAGGTTGGCACCGGGATTGCCGGCCGTCTCGCTGAGAGCCATGCGGGCGAGCGCCAGCGTATCGCCGAAACCCTCCCCGTCTTCCGCCGGCGGCGTCGCGGCCCACTCCTCGCAGGCATTCGCCAGCGCGATCAGGTGGCCGGCGAGATTGCCGCTATCGACGGAGGAGACGTAGGGGGGAGCGAGGGTTCTGAGATCACGTGTATCGTACCAGTTGAAGAAATGCCCGTTGAACCGGTCGAGCCGCTTGAGCGTCGAAAAAGTCGCCTCCAGCCTTTCGAGCGCTTCAAGCGTTCCCACCCAGCCGAAGTCGCGCGCGGCGACCGTCGAGAGAAGATAGAGGCCGATATTGGTCGGCGAAGTCCGGTGGGCGATGACGGGGAGCGGGGTTTCCTGGAAATTGTCCGGCGGCAGCATGTTTTCCAGCGGGGTAACGAAGGTCTCGAAGAACCGCCATGTGCGCCGCGCGACGAGCCGGAGTTCCGCCGCATCGGCATTCGAAAGCGCCCTGCCCGGCCGTGCCGTCGGCGACCGGCTGACCCAGAGCGCGATGGCGGGCGCGGCCGACCAGAGGAGTGCCAGCAACAGCGCCAGAGGCCAGGCGACCGGCGAAAACGCGACAGCAGCGGCCAGGAGGACCAGCCCGACGACAGTGCCGCCCGCCATGTCACGGTAGAAGCCGGCAAGCGTCAGCCGCATCCGGTTTCCAGATGTCGCGGCGGTCGTCCACTCCAAGAGTTTCCTGCGCGTCACCAGCAGCCGACCGGCGGTTCTGAGCACGGCATCGCAATTGCGCCAGGCCTGATCGGACAGGAAGGACAGGCCGAGCGCCGTCTGCATCGCGGCGAGTTTGATATCGCCTGCAAGCCTGACGGCATGACTGCTCAGTTGCAGGCCGCTGCGGCGCGGCAGGATGGCGAAGGCCACCGGCAGGAAGGCGGGAAAGACGATGCATGAAGCGACCAGCAGCGCCGCGGTCACGCCCGCCTGCAACGGCATCGCGCAACAAGCCACGAGCGCTGCGAATGTCGACGGCGCGATGAGGGTGCGGCGCAGATTGTCCAGCATCTTCCAGCGGCCGAGTGCGGGAAGTGCCCGCCGCCCGAATATCCACGGCAGCAGCTGCCAGTCACCGCGTGTCCAGCGGTGCTGGCGCCGGGCGGCAACGTCGTAGCGCGACGGAAAATCGTCGACCACCTCGACATCGGAGGCGAGCCCCGCCCGCGCGAACGTGCCCTCGAAGAGATCGTGGCTGAGAAGGGTATTCTCCGGAATGCGGCCGGCCAGCGCCGCCTCGAAGGCATCGACATCATAGATGCCCTTGCCGGTATAGGAACCCTCGCCGAACAGGTCCTGATAGACGTCGGAAACGGCCGCCGCATAGGGATCCATGCCACCGGGCGCGGAAAAGACCCGCTGGTAGAGCGAGCCTTCGCGGCCGATGGGAAGCGACGGGGTGACGCGCGGCTGGATGATCGCATAGCCGTCGACGACCCGCTGCTGCACGGTATCGAAGCGCGGCCGGTTGAGGGGATGCGCCATCTTGCCGATCAGCCGCAGGACCGTGTCGCGCGGCAATTTCGTATCCGCATCGAGGGTGATGACATAGCGCACGTCCGGCGGGACGGATGGCGACTTTCCGCCAAGCGCCATGAAGCTGGTGTCGGTGGCGCCGCGCAGCAGGCGGTTGAGCTCGTGCAGCTTGCCGCGCTTTCGCTCCCAGCCCATCCAAACATTCTCGCTGGCATTGAACCGGCGCTTTCGATGCAGCAGCAGGAAGCGGTCGCCGGCCGGACCCGGCCCGTGCCGGCGGTTGAGGTCGGCCATGGTCTCAACAGCGAGCGCGAGAAGCGCGCCATCGCCCTCGACGGTCTCCTGCGAGGCGTCCTTTCCGTCGGTCAGCAAAGCGAAGCTCAGGTCGCCGCCCGCGCCCGAGAGATGATGGACCTCCAGCCGCTCGATCTGCTCCAGCAGGTCGGCACGATTGCTCAGGAGCGTCGGCACGACGACCAGCGTGCGTGACGACGATGGGACGCCCTGCGCGAGTTCCAGTCCCGGCAGACCGGTCGCGCTGTGGCTCCAGCTCACGAAGCGGTTGACGAGCGCCGTCGCGATATCGCTTGCCGGCAACAGCGCCAGCACCGCGAAGACGATCAAGCCGGGCGCCGAGAGACCGGCGATGGACAGCAGCCATAGCGCAAGCGCCAGAAGCATCGCCGTCACGAGCCCGATCGCCCCGACATAACCGGTAATGCCCGTGCGCGCCGCCAGCCGCCCAGCGATCAGATGCCGGGGCGGGCGGAACCCGACCGCGCGCTCTAGAGCCGGCCGGCCTTCCGCGATCAGGTGGTAGCCCGGATCGCCGACACGTTCGGCCTGCGAGGCGGTGTCCCCCGCGAACGGTGCGGCCTGCGCCGCTTTCAACGCCTGCCCGGCAATGTCGAGTTCCGACAGGTCCGAGCCGCGGGCGAGGTCTTCGAGGGCGCTGCGATAGAGGTTGCGCGTGGCGAAATCCATGCGGGCGAAGCTGCCGTCGGCCGAAAGGCACGCATCCACGAGGCTGACCTTTTCAAAAAGATCGGCCCAGTCAACATCGCTGATCAGCCGCATGCTGGTGATGATGTTCCTGATCGTGACATTCGACGCGCCCTGGCGCTGCTGGGCATGCCGCACCACGGCATCCACCGAGCTATCCTGCCTTGCCAGCCGCGCCTCCAGCCAGCCATGCGCCGGCGTCGTGCTGGGGTCCTGGTCGCGCAGCCGTTTGGCAAGCTGGGCCGCGAAGAGCTCGGGCAGGGGGTCGGCGGAGACCCTTTCAAGCGCGCTGCCGCGACCCTCGTTCGCCAATAGCCGGTCGGCCAGCGCATCCGCCTCGGCACGCATGCGGCGCCCGGCGGTGATCTGGTCGGCAAGCCTGCGCAGGTTCTCGACGAGCACGATGCGCAGGGTGATCGCCACAGCCCACAATTCGCCGATCGTCAGAGGCTGGACCTTCTGATAGGCGGCGATGAAGCGGACGAGCGTCTCTGGATCGAAATGGCTGTCGGTGTGCGCGACGAAGGCCCAGGCAATGCCGAAGACGCGTGGATATCCGGCGAAGGGCCCCTCGGCGAGTTTTGGCAGCTGCCTGTAATAGTTAGGCGGCAGGTCATCATGAATCTCGCGGATCTGCTCCTCGACCAGATGGTAGTTGTCCAGCAGCCATTCGGCCGCCGGTACGACCCCTCGCTCGTTTTCCACCTCCAGGGCGCTGGCACGATAGGCGGCAAGCAGGACCGCTGCGTTGGTCTTCAGGCGCTTGTGCAGCGACTGGACGGACGGCGGCCGCTTCGTTACCGGCTGGGCCAGCGCTAGGGTCGCTGCGTGCTGCTCGAGCCTTTCAATGCCGAACAGTTCCTCCCGTACCGGCATGGGATCGTTCCACGGCCCGTCCGGTGTGCGGCGGAAACCGAAGCCGGACGACGGACGGTCGCCGTCGCCTTTCCCGTCCGCAGCCGCTGGCGGCTCCGGCGGCGGTTTGGAACCCGCCTCGGTGTGGAGGATCCGTTCGGCCCCGGTTCTTTCGACAACAGCGGTCTCCGAGTTGCCAATGTCTTCCACGCCACGCTCTTGGCCTCTGGCCATAATCATTCCTTTGCCCGGATGCGGCCAGGCAGCCGGCCGGGCGAAACCCGGCAATCGTTCTGGGGATGTGAAGGGTCGCCGAAGCTCCGCTCCAGTGTTAGGCGCTCTCAGCCGAAATCGGCGCGCGTCAGGACGTAGGCCGGCTTGCGGGCGGCGGAATAGGCGCGGCGGGCGGCCGTGTCGATGGCGGCGCGGGCGGCGTCGAAAGCCTTGAGATAACCCGCTTCGGAGGTCGCCGTCGGAAAGATATCCGTCGCCGCGAAGAACGGGATTGCAAACACGCCGTCATGACCGATGAAGCGGATGCGCTTGCCCGCCTCTTCGTAGCTTCTGCTCGGGTTCGGAAAACTGAGACTCATGGAACGTTCCTCGTGGTGGACGGCTGCCTCTTCGCTACGAAAAGCCGCCGTGAGCACCGGACACAGTCGCGCCGGCGCCCTTCAAAGAAATAATGTCCATCCAAAAACGTGATGCAGACCGCATAAATTCTCGGAAATTCAAAGAAAAAATTAGACTCATGACCGTAAATACTCGTCGACAACCCATGAGTTCATACGTTTTTCGATCGAATTCATCATATCACAGAAATTAAAATCCTGATTTTTTATTTTACGACGAGAAAACATCACGAAACACCAAAGAAAAATCTTTAATTTCATTTCCTTTATGTCCGTTAAAGCGCATACTGAAACTGTCCGGATTGCCATTGGCTCCAGGTCCGAGCGCGGGCCTTTATCGATCCCGATAATCATCGATTATAGGGAGTAAAGTCATGTCATTCAGTCTGAACATGGAAAAAGCAAAACCCTACTTAGTGGGTTTCGTTCTTGGCCTCGTGGCTGCACCGATTATCGCTTTCAATGCGGGATGGGTTTCGACCACCAGCGCGCGCACCGAGGCGATCAAGACCGCACGGGTAGAGACTTTGGCGGGCATATGCTCTGCCACGGCCGGTCGCATCGCCACCGCCAGCAGCACCGATCTGGCAACCTACAAAGGATACGAAAACCGTGCGAAGCGGGACGAACTCGTCGCCGCCGCGATGGCGGATATCCAGGTGCCGGCGGATCTCCTCAGCAAGGTCACCTTCGATTGCGGGCGCACTTTGTCCTGATAAGCACGAGATTCGCAAGATGCGAAGCCGGAGGCATTTTCGCCTTCGGCTTTCGGTTTGATAAAATTTGAATATTCAAGCCGGTAGCCGTTCCTGTCGAGAATCTTCGACCCGCATGCTTCCGATTGCTATTTTCGCTTCGGCAACGGCGTAGGACTGGCCATCTCTTTGGTCAGGCGGAGCGCGCGCAACTTATCGGTCTTCTTCTCTCGCGCTGTCGTCTCCTGGTCGATGATCCTCCAGGCGACCAAGTTGGTCTCCGACGCCTTTTTGTCCGCAGTGGTCTTTGTCGGCTTGAAAAACCGTTCGCTATTCGCTGTCATCCGTCAACTCCTTCACCCCGCAACGACTGATCGTCATCCAGGCATCCGCTTATCTGTCACGACTGTGAGGCGGCCACGAAGTCGATGGCGTCCCGAACCGTCAGGAATTCCTCGGCTGGCTCGTCAGGAATGGCGATCCCAAACTCGTCTTCGATGAGCATTACGATTTGGACCATCTCCAGGGAATCAGCGCCGAGGTCATCGACAATTGAAGCATCATCGACGACCTTCGATTTCTCGACGGCCAACTGTCCAATGATGATGTTTTTCACACGCTCGGCAATATCGGCTCTTCCGTCTTCCATGGCGAGGTGTCCTGATGAAGAATAATTACTGGGACGATGCCGGCTGACGCGACTGGGAGGGATGAAGGCGATCATAGCGGCTTTGGTCCGGGCGGTAGGCCCAAACAAACCCGACCGTCAAAACCAATGCGACAAGGATCGCTGTCAGACGATTGGGCATCGTGGCCACGCTGCGGTGGAGCCGCCCTCGTTTTCCCAAACCTCGACACCGGCGCGCTGTTCTTGCGCGCGGGCTTTGCGGGATAGAGGATAGTTTCCGGCATCGATCGTCGCCGACTTGATCAATCGGATAAGTTTTGCCGCGTCCTCATTCTTTGTTTCCTGTCCAGGCACAAGGCTGTGGGTCTCATAGTCGGCGTTCTTGAGAATCTGCCGGAGGACGGTTCGGCGGTGCGTTCCCGGAATATCGGGCCCTTTGAAGATGAGGATTACCATAGCCAACCCTCCATGAGGAGGACGAGGATCATCGTCAGGCTGGCTGCAAAAAACACATAGCCGCCCGCGGTGGTCCATACATGTCTTTGCTGTTTGTGGAAGAGTGCGGAAGACATTGAGTCCTCCTTCATTTCAGGGCCAGGGTAACCAACCCTCAAACAGCAGCGCCCTTATCAATGGCTGCTGGAACATCGACCTTGCGCCCGATACCACGCATTGGCAAGCCCTCAATTGAGGCCGTTTCATGCCGGTAGCACCCCGAAGTTAGTGGTCGACGGATGAGACGGCGAAGCGTACTGTTCGTCATCGTTGGCTTTTGACAAGGGCGCCATCGCTGAAGGTCGCAAGGCTTCCGCCCCAACAGGCGTGTAGCAACAATGCGCATCAAGCGAATTCCCCTGCTGTTTTCGAAACCAAGCAACAACATCACGGCTGATCCCTTTCACAACTTTGGAGTCCAGCCGATAAGACGCGCTGCCCGGTCGCACGAAGACAAGAGACACATCGTCATCGAGACATTTGATAAGGCTGGCTTCAGGCGCATCCAGGTTGTTCTGTTGCTATCTGTCGTTGATGACGTCGCTCACATTCTTCGTGACGGCGTGGTTACGGCGCTGTGCCTGGATGCGGTTACAAACGCCTACCACATCCAGGACGGTATGCCGGTGCTGGAATTGACAGTAAGAAAGCGCGGGTTCGATGCCTGAGCAACTGCGTGCTCCCTATGGCAGCAAGGCGTGAAGTCGCCCGGATGCACGGAAATGGTTCCCCCGGCGCGACCTTTTCCTGACAACCACAAGACCCACGATGATGCACAGCGACTTTGATCAACGACGGAACGTTGCGTGCTTCCAAGGGTTGGTGAAGATTGGCAGGAGAGTATCGTGCGCAAAGTTCTGGTCGTCGAAGACGAAGTGCTGATCCGCTTGACATTGGTTGACGCACTGCATGAGGCGGGCTTCGATGTTCTAGATACCGGCTCGGCAGAGCATGCTATCGAGATCATAAACGAACAGACGATCCATCTGCTTTTTACGGACATCCAGTTGCCAGGTAAGCTGACCGGCCTTGATGTCGCCTATAGAGCTGCCGAGCGTTTTCCCGATGCCGGAATCATCGTGGCGTCCGGCCGGATACAGCCGGCGAGCACGGATTTACCGCCCGGAGCAAAGTTCTTTTCAAAGCCATTCGGTTTCGACCAGATCATCGCATGCTTCAAAGCGATGAATCGCGCCTAGATTTCGGCCGCGTTCCAAATGCACATATATGACTGCGCACGCGATATGATCCGTGGCATAACTCGCTGGGCCGAGTTCGAGATAGCTTCATGAAGATCGCAGGCGATACCGGAACGATTTCATCCCGAGAGCAATTCCTGGAAGCGATCGTGCAAAGCGCGATCGACTACGCCATCATATCCATGGACCTCGACGGCCTCGTGACGAGCTGGAACGAAGGCGCCGTGAAGATATTGGGCTGGGAAGCCGGGGACATGATCGGAAAACCTGCCACCGTTTTCTTCACGCAGGAAGATCGAGAGAACGGTGTTCCGCAGAAGGAGATGACCGCAGCCCTCAACCGCGGCCGGGGCAGTGACGAGCGATGGCATCTGCGCGCCGACGGTACGATGTTCTGGGCTTCAGGCGAGATGATGGCGTTGCGGGCGCCCAACGACAAAACCATCGGCTTCATCAAGATCCTCCGCGACAGGACCGGGGAACGCGAGCGGGCAGAGCGTGAACGCCTCCTTATGCACGAACTTGCTCACCGTATGAAGAACACGCTGTCCGTCGTTCAGGCGATCGTGACGCAGTCTCTGCGGAATGCGGTATCACTCGACGATGCGACCGAGAAGCTGCAATTGCGGATTGCAGCCTATGCCAAAGCCCATGAGATTCTGTTGCAGAGGGACTGGGTAAGCGCAACGCTCGCAGACGTCGTGACGGTCGCCAGCACGAACATCGGATTGGACGGGAGCCCTCGTATCAGGGCAGGCGGGCCTGATGTTCGGCTCGGCCCCCAGGCGGCCCTGTCGTTTGCGATGGTCTTCCACGAATTGCTCACAAACGCTTCAAAGTATGGAGCCTTGTCAAATGGAGAGGGGCATGTCGAAGTCACATGGGATATCGAGCACCGCGAGGGAATGGAAACACTTGTCGCATGCTGGCGGGAAATAAACGGCCCGCGCATTACCAGTTCCGAACCGGACCGCAAGGGTTTTGGCTCACGCCTCATTGTTTCCAGCCTGCAAGCCTTTGGCGAGGCATCGGTTTCCTACCGGCAAGAGGGGTTCGTCCTCGTCGCCGCGTTGCCACTCGCGAAAATTCAGCTGCAAAGCGACTTGTCGGCGATCGAAACCGCGCAGCGCTGAAACGACTGCATCGTGCCTAGATATTCGGAACCTCGGCCCTTGCTCGCAACTTCAACTCCACCTCATGATCACAAGCCTTGGCACGCAGGATCAGCTAACAAAAAAAGCCGAGATGAAACCGCACCGACCTTCCTCATTATCGCTTGTCTAGCAATGTCAGTACAGCCGCGCTCAAAAGCTCGAAAAGATGTCGGCATCGCGATCGGCAGAATTCTTCCAGCACTCATCAACAATACCGATGGGAAATACATAAGAGAGAATTGTGTCGAGAAAAATTGCTGTCTGCTTGCTTGATTGTAGATCGCAAAATTAGCGGAATTCATTTCTAAAATTCCGAAACGATTTGTTGCAAAATTAGGTGAACGGGTTCACTGTATTTATTCCAGCAGCTATTTTACGGGCGCTGCTGTTAGAGGGTTTGTTACCCTGGCCCCAAGCGAGGAGGACACGATGTCTTCCCTATTTCAACAACCGAAGAAACACGATTTCGCGACCGTAGCCGGTTACGTCTTATCCGCCGCGAGCTTTTTCATGGTCATCTACATCCTGAGCGGGGGATGGCTTTAATGGTCTTCAACGCAAACGGGCCAAGAAAGCAGTGCTGAAAATGACCGAGAGAACCACAGAAACCGAAATCACATTCACGCATCCATTTTGTCAATCGGCATCGAAACGGGGCTCTGACGCAGTTTTGGTGGTGATGGATTTTATCCCGCGCCGATGACGCGGGCTTGGAGGAGATCAATTTTTCCGCGGCCGTACATCTGGCGTTTCACAAGTTTGAGCTTGGTGATCTGCCCCTCCGTCTGGCCGTTGGACCATGGTGAAGAGATCGCTGCGCTGACGGCTGCTCGGTCTCTAACGACACCGTTGGCGAAGGAGGCGACCAAGCCCGATCGAGCGCGTTCCAACCATGTATCGAGATCAGCGAGAGATTTCTTGCGGATCATGGCCTGGAAGGCGGCGATGACTTCCCGGGCCTCAACCAGCAGCGGCACGCCACCCTCAATCGCCGCAACCGTCACGGTCTCAGATTTGGAAAGGTCGTCGCGGCCGATGGTCATGAGACGCGCAATGGTCCTGGCCGAAGGCGCTCGGCTCAACGCGCCCGCATCGACCTTCTCTGCTTTTCGACGGCGTGTGGCCCACTCGGTGACAACTCGAAGACAGCCGCGGAACCCTTGGCTCTTGAGTTGCCGCCATAGCTCCGTTCCATTCCGGTTTCCGGCCGTCCATTGAGCGTCAAGCCAGGGCAGGTAGAGTTCAAGCGAGTTCTCACGGACGCGGAAGACATCCGAACGTTGACCACGCAGTACGCGTCGGACAAGGCCGCGACTGTATCCGGTCCGGCGCACGATCTCCTTGATTGTTGCTCCGGACTTGGCCATGTCGAGAATTGCGGCGTTGGTGTCTTCCCGGCGAAGATATCCCTCGTACTGGATCCTCTCGGCGGCCGTCAGCAGTTCGGGGTTGATCGTGGCCGCTCCGATCGCAGTTCGGATCTGGCGCATCGATTTGCGGACCGCATCGAGGAATGCCCGGCTGGCGTTCTCCATTAAGTGCCAGCGGTCAGCGACCTGGGTGGCGTGTGGCAACGCCCTGGCTGCAGCCGTCGCGTAACCACCGCCGCGGTCGCGAGCGACGATGCTGATCTGAGGTTGGTCCGAGAGCCAGGCCTGGGCCGTCGACGGCTCCCGATCCGGCAGGAGAGCAATGGTTTTGCGCCGTTCCAGATCGCAGATGATGGTCCCATAGCGTTGATTTCGTCGCCACGCCCAGTCGTCGATACCGATCACGGTGGGTGGGACAAAGCGCGGACTGCCGCGTCGCCGCACGACGCGCAGCAGCGTATCGTTGCTGACCGGCAACATCAGCCTTTTGGCAAAGGTGGCCGCTGGCCTGCCACCCAGTGCAAGTCCGAGATGATGGACGATGTGGTCAAGCCTGGCGGTTCGCCGCGCCGAAGGCGCGAGAATGTCTCCGTCGAAGCGCTCGGCGAAGATTCGCCGACCGCATAGCAGTGCATCGCAGTGGAACCGGCGCGCTTCAATGACAAGCCGAACGGGCTTTCCCACCAAGGGCAGGTCAGCCAGGCGTCGTTGATATCGACTGTGGATTCGTTCCGACCTTGTTCCACAGATTGGGCAAAAGCTTGCTTTGCTCGTCGGCCGGACTGCGATCAACATGACGTCGTCATCAATGGCTGTATTGTCGACTATAAAGCCGCGAGGGACGAGCGTCGACGATCTGAGCGAATGGCCCATGGTATTGATTCCTTGCGTGAAACCAACATCAGCCAGCACTTGATTTCATCAAAAGTGAGTCAGAGCCCTTATTCCATGCCGAAACACACCTATTGGAACACCCTGCTTGTCGCATGGTTCCTCAATTTGAAAAATAGAAATTGCCGCGCTGTTTCATGGAACATCAGGAGATTCAAAGAGTTGGGGCGCCAGGTGCGGGTATTCGCTCGCGCATTACTGGAGGTGTTCAAAATGGGTCGCGGCATTCTTCTCTGGCTTCTGGGTATTCCCCTGCCGATCGTCATCCTGCTCGTCCTTTTCCTGCGATAGGAGGCGGGCATGTCCCTTTACAGCTCGGGTGTTTCCGATGTCGGTGTGGAATCCAGCACACCGGCCCTCGCATGGGGGCCGGTCATCGGCGGCGCGGTGGCCGCAGCGGCCGCCACGATTATTCTCCTTCTGCTTGGCTCCGGCGTCGGCCTCACGATGGTCTCGCCGTGGTCGGGCGACAGCGCTTCCTTCACCACCGTCGGCGTCACGGCAGCGATCTGGTTCGTGGTCGTCCAGTGGTTGGCCTCCGCGCTCGGCGGCTATCTGACCGGCCGCCTGCGCGCCAAGTGGGCTAACGTCCATACGGATGAGGTGTTCTTCCGTGACACCGCGCACGGCTTTCTAAGCTGGGCACTGGCAACGGTGGTTGTCGTTGGCATGGCAGGCTCTGCATTCACCTCGCTCACCGGCGCAGGCGCCCAGGCGGTATCGACGACGGCAGCCACCGCCACGGTTGCGGGCACCGCGGCCGCGGCAAACGGCGATGCGGCCGCACCCGATGCTGCGACCGACTACTTCACGGATATGCTGTTGCGCCCGCAGGATCTTGCGAGCCGCGCTCAAGCGGACAATGCATCGGCCACGGCCGAGATTTCCCGCATCCTGATGCAAGGTGCGGTAAATGACGGCGTGCCGGAGGCCGACCGGGCTTATATCTCATCAATCGTTGCGTCACGCGCCGGTATCCCACCCGAAGAGGCGCGCGCCCGGGTCGATCAGGTGCTGACTCAGATCGAGGATGCGAAGAACGCCGCCCTCAAAGCCGCCGACCAGGCCCGAAAATCCGCCGCGACGGCGGCGATGCTTGGCGCCCTGTCCCTTCTCGTCGGCGCCTTTATCGCATCGGCTGCAGCAGCTCTCGGCGGACGCCAGCGTGACGATGAAGAAGCAGCCTTGATTGTTACACGATAAGCAATCTGGAAGCCGCCCTCTCGGGGCGGCTTCTTTCCGTTCATTCGCCAGGAGAATTATTGTGCAGCGCAGCAACTTTAATGCTGCGGAGGGGTTCCAGTGTATGCGGCCAATCCGGCGCGCTACCTGGAGCTCCTCATGAGATCGCTATCTGATACACTCGAACGGCTCGCGCGACTGCGCTCAGCCAAGCCTGCGACATCGCCCGGCTCCATTCTCAAGAAGCTCGATCATTTCGGCGGAAACCCGGGCGCCTTGGCGGCGTGGCAGCATGTGCCGAAGCAATTGCCGGCGGGGCCGGCTCTGGTGGTCGTGCTGCACGGCTGCACGCAAACCGCCGCCAGCTACGATGTCGGTTCAGGCTGGTCCGCGCTCGCCGAGGACTACGGCTTTATTGTCCTTTTCCCCCAACAGAATAGGCAGAACAACGCGAACCTGTGCTTCAACTGGTTCAACGCTGCCGACACCGCGCGGGATCAGGGCGAAACGATGTCTATCAGGCAGATGATCGCCGCCGTGGTGGCCGAACATGGCATTGATGAACGCCGAATCTACATCACCGGCCTTTCTGCCGGCGGCGCCATGGCCAATGCCATGCTGGCCTGCTACCCGGAGGTCTTTGCCGGCGGAGCCATCATCGCCGGTCTCCCCTATGCCGTAGCGACGACCGTCCCGGAAGCGTTCGATCGCATGCGTGGACAAGGTCTTCCCGATACGTGCGCCTTACAGGCCAACCTGCGCGCCGCCTCTGGACATGACGGCGCATGGCCGACGGTTTCCGTCTGGCAGGGAACGAGCGACAACACGGTGGTTCCAGCGAACGCGGCCGCCATCGTTGAGCAGTGGCGCGGCGTGCATTCCGTTTCGCACCGCCCCCCCGCGGTCGAAACATTCGAGCGGCATTCCCGATCGGTCTGGCGTGACGACCGCGGGTTTGACGCCATCGATCTTTACACGATATCCGGCATGGGCCACGGCACGCCTCTCGATACATCCCTGGGATATGGCCGGGCCGCACCCTTCATGCTCGATATCGGTGTTTCCTCGACGGTGCAGATCGCACGAAGCTGGGGCCTTGCCGCTTCCTTCGAGCGTCGCGAGCGCGCGCACGCACCGATATCCAGGGACGAGCAGACAACGCAACACGCGGTGCCAGGCAGCGGCATCCAATCGGTCATCGAGAATGCGCTGCGTTCGGCCGGATTGATGAAATGAGAAACCGCTCCGACACGACGCCTCATACAAATTTATTTTTCAGCGTAAGGAACGTCGTCCCCTTCCGATGGTTTGGTGAGTCCCATCCTCTCGAAAACGTGATCGGATTGTACAATGCCAGCGACGGAAAAGACGTTGAACGACCTGTTCCTTGACACGCTCAAGGACATCTATTTCGCCGAAAAGCAGATCCTGAAAGCTCTGCCGAAAATGGCGCGGGCGGCGCAGTCGGAAGAAGGCAAGGCCGGCTTCCTGCAGCACCGCGACGAAACCCAGGGGCAGATCGAGCGCCTCGAACAGGTGTTCGAAATGCTCGGCAAGCCGGCCCGCGGCAAGACCTGCGAAGCCATTCAGGGCATCATCGCCGAAGGCGAGGAGATCATGGAAGACTACAAGGGCACCGCTGCCCTCGATGCCGGCCTCATCTCCTCGGCACAAGCCGTCGAGCACTACGAGATCGCCCGCTACGGGACGCTCAAGGCCTGGGCGGCGCAGCTCGGTCTGAAGGATGCGATCCCGCTTCTCGACGCCAATCTGCAGGAAGAGATTGCGACCGACCAGAAGCTCACCGCGCTTGGCGAATCCTCGGCGAATGCCAAGGGTTCGATGAAAAAGGCCAGCTAGACTGCCAGCAGCACCGATCAGGCCGCCTTCCAGGGCGGCCTTTTTGTTTCGCGGCAATCGCCGACCTTCGACCCTACATCATCCAGGAGCCGTACCATGGCCAAGAAAACCACAACGCGTGACGCGACCGACACCGCGACGATCCACGATGTGAAACTAAAGCGGGGCGCCGGTGGCGAGCTTCACCAGATCGCCGAGGGCGAAGCACCGGCACTGACGACCGCCCAGGGCGGGCCGGTCGCGGACGACCAGAACACGCTGCGCGTCGGCGCACGCGGGCCGCTCGTCGTCGACGACTTCCATTTCCGCGAAAAGATTTTCCACTTCGACCATGAGCGGATCCCCGAACGGGTCGTCCATGCCCGCGGCTATGGCGCTCATGGGTATTTCGAGACCTACGAGTCCCTTGCAGCCTACACCAAGGCCGACCTCTTCCAGCGCGCCGGCGAGAAGACACCCGCCTTCGTGCGTTTCTCGACCGTCGCCGGCAGCAAGGGTTCATTCGACCTTGCCCGCGATGTGCGCGGCTTCGCGGTCAAGATCTATACGCAGGAGGGCAACTGGGATCTGGTGGGCAACAACATCCCGGTGTTCTTCATCCAGGACGCCATCAAGTTCCCCGACATCATCCACGCAGTGAAGCCCGAGCCTGACCGCGCCTTTCCGCAGGCCCAGTCCGCCCATGACAATTTCTGGGACTTCATCAGTCTGACGCCGGAGAGCATGCACATGATCATGTGGGTCATGTCGGACCGCGCCATCCCGCGCTCCTTCCGCTTCATGGAGGGGTTCGGCGTCCATACGTTCCGCCTCGTCAATGCCAAGGACGAATCGACCTTCGTGAAGTTCCACTGGAAGCCGAAGCTCGGCCTCCAATCGGTCGCCTGGAATGAGGCCGTGAAGATCAACGGTGCGGACCCCGACTTCCACCGCCGCGACCTCTGGGAGGCGATCCAGTCGGGCAACTTCCCGGAATGGGAATTGCAGGTCCAGCTCTTCGACCAGGATTTCGCCGACAGTTTCGATTTCGACGTGCTCGATCCGACCAAGCTCATTCCCGAGGAAATCCTCAAACCCCAGCCGGTCGGCCGACTGGTACTCGATCGCATGCCGGACAACTTCTTCGCCGAGACCGAACAGGTTGCCTTCATGACGCAGAATGTGCCGCCAGGGATCGACTTCAGCAACGACCCGCTGCTGCAGGGCCGCAACTTTTCCTATCTCGACACCCAGCTGAAACGCCTTGGCAGCCCCAACTTCACGCACCTGCCGATCAACGCGCCGAAGTGTCCCTTCGCGCATTTCCAGCAGGATGGCCATATGGCGATGCGCAATCCCGTCGGCCGGGTGAACTATCAGCCCAATTCCTTCGATGAGGGTCCACGCGAGTCACCGATGCGCGGCTACCGGCACTTCCCCGCCGAAGAGCAGGGCGCCAAGAGCCGGCTGCGCCCGGAAAGCTTTGCCGATCATTATAGCCAGGCCCGGCAATTCTACATCAGCCAGACGCCACCCGAGCAGCGCCACATCGCAGCCGCCCTCACCTTCGAGCTGAGCAAAGTGGAAACGCCTGCTATCCGCGAACGCATGGTCTCGCATCTCCTCAACATCGACGAGACGCTGGCAGCGACCGTCGCGCAGAAACTCGGCCTCCAGTCCATGCCGAAACCTGCCGAGGCAGCGGTCGAGACGCGTCAGGATCTTGAGCCATCTCCAGCCCTCAGCATCGTCGAGAACGGGCCGAAGCGTTTCGAGGGTCGCAAGCTCGGTATTCTCGTCACCGATGGTGTCGATGCCGAGCTGCTGAACGGACTTACGGCCGCCGTTACCACGCACAAGGCGGTCTGCGAGTTGGTTGCGCCCAAGGTTGGCGGCGTCACGGCATCCGACGGATCGTGGATCGAGGCGCATCACATGATCGACGGAGGCCCCTCGGTCCTGTTCGACGCCGTAGCACTCCTGACCTCCGCCGAGGGTATCGAGGACCTCGTGAAGGAAGCGACGGCCCGCGACTTCGTCGCCGATGCATTTCAGCACTGCAAGTTTATCGGCTACGACGCGTCGGCAATGCCATTGCTTGAAAAGGCCGGGATCGATGACGCACTGGATGAAGGCGTACTCGCTCTTCCCGGTGAAAGCGGGCTTTCGGAATTCTTGTCAGAACTCGGCAAGCTGCGTGTCTGGGGGCGAGAGCCGTCAGTAAAGTTCGGCAAAGCCTCGCCGCCGATAAAGTGAGGTTAACGATAAAAGACATCGCCGCTGCGCTTGCATGTCATCAGGCAGCCGGCGGCGTCCGTGCCGAGCGATATTTATTCGGTCCAGAAGGAGGCGCATAGTAACCGGTGTTCTGCCCCCACATTGGCAGCCGCCGTCTGATCTGTGATCGCCTTTCCATGGA
>NZ_JANFDG010000042.1 GCF_024609765.1 Shinella pollutisoli | reverse complement strand
CTCGGCATTCCTCGCCCTGGCAGCCGCAAAGATATGGCTGCCATACTTTGTCAACAGGACCTAAGGAGGCTGCATCCATCGTCTCGGCCTTTCCGAACTACTTCGGCGACGTATCGCTATTCCTTGGTCGCTTGAAGGCCATCTGCGGTAAGGCGGGTAGCGCCGAGTATGTGTTGCCCAAGCAGGAGACAGCTCCGTCGCGTCCGCAAGAGGTGCCAGACCTGAGTTGGTTCAAACAGAGACACCGCAGATGGAACGAAGGCGGCAAAGGCAAGAACAAGTAGGTACGATAATGTTGAGCGAAGGCGAATTCGTAATCCTCAACCTGTGGAACGAAGGGCGCGCTCAACTCATCGAACGTATCGACTTCTATCACTCGCAAGCGAAGAAACGCATTCTCGACCAGTTCAGGGATATCGAGGCCGAGGCAGAACGTTACGCCGAGGAATCGTACGAGAGGCGTGGGCAGTGGTTTGATCCGGACACAGACGATCCTGCGTCATCGGCAGAAGCCGCATGGGAAGACGGCATCGCCCACTACGGTCTCCTGGACGACCTACGAAAGCAGATGATCCTTAGCATAGCGGCTGGAATGTATCACGAATGGGACAAACAGCTCCGAGACTGGCTCGATCGGGAGCTGGGGCATAATTTCAGCCGGGACAAGCTGCGGCCTGACCTATGGAAGCAGGATATCGGCACGCTGCTCGAAATGCTGGATTGGTGGGGATGGGATATCAAAGGGCAGCCATTCCATGAAGTCATTGATTCGTGCCGTCTCATTGTTAACGTGTATAAGCATGGCCATGGAACCTCCCTCAATCAGTTGAAGGAGAGATACCCTCAATATCTCCGCAGCCTTGGGGATCCGGGGTCGTTCGGGTGGGACCATGTTCGCTACGATCAACTCGAGGTTTCCGAGGATGCTCTGTCTGTATTCCACGAAGCATTTCGAAGTTTCTGGCAATACGTTCCTGCAAGAACGATAGCGGGAGATAATACGCCCGTACCGTCCTGGTTCGAAAAAGCGTTGACACGGAAGCAGCCTGGCAAACATGCTTGATCTTCCGATTTGAGATTTACCGCAATCGATGACGACGGTGTCCGCGCGGCATTCATCGTAGAGACCTTTTTCAGACTCCCAGAGTTTTCTTTGCCGGCCTGTCGGCCCCATGATCAAACTTCTTATCGTCCGCTTAATTCGCATAAGCGACTTGACTCATCCGCAAACTTGAACAAAACAGGAACACATCCGTTGTTGCGGATGCAATTCTTAACCGGCGAGGTTGCCCATGGTTTTCCAGCTCTCCTTCGAGTCGTATTTCCCGCACCCGGTTTCGACGAGCCTGAGGTCGATCTTGCCGAGGCAGTTCTCGAGGCTTACGGCGGCGACGCGAAGGTGGCAATGGGGGAGCTGCTCCTCGATGCCGACTTCCTACGGGATCAGCTCTACACCGCGTCTAGGATCATGTCGCAGGGCTTCACGCGCGGCTGGAAACCGAAATACGAGCGTGTCTAGTCATGCACCAGCGCTGCGGTGACGATCCCACCGATTACAGGTGATTTTCTGCCGCCGATGCTCTGCGAATTTCGAATGCTGCATCAGGACCGCCAGGTTAACATTCCGATCGCTATATCCGGTTTTCCTGGTTGAAATCACAACCATTCCGCGTCATACGACACATCAACAACTTTGTTGACGGAGGTCACTATGGCAAACTTTGGGAACCCGGCATACAGTGCGGTCATGGGCAATGCCGCTGGTATGGCAATGATCGCCGCTGGCGCCGTCGGTTTCGCCTCAGCTGTCGGCGCAGCAATCGATGCCGCCGCCGAGGCCCGTCGCGAGCGCGCCTACTATGACGCGCTCGGGGCAGCCAAGGCTCACGCCTCCGACATGGAAGACCTCGCTCGCACTGCCGTCGCGATGGTCGCAGAACTCGAGGCCGAGGTCGCAAGCCTGCGCCGGGCATGCCGCCAGCGTCAGGAAGCCGTCGACATGCTGGCCGCTCGGGTGCGCGCTTGAGCCAGGAAACGAATGAAGAATGGACGCTGATCAGGCAGTATTTCGGGGACCTCGCTTACGAGGAGCCACACAACCACCAGCGTTTCCTGACGGCGATCCGTGGAATTGAACAGGTCAAGGCTGGTGAAGTCGAAGACGCCGACGAAGTGATTGCCGACATGGATGCGATCATCGCTTCCGGAGATTTCAGCAATCGCGAAGTCCTCGAGCAGTACTCGGCGGGGATTATCTCCGCCCGTGTCGCATGCGTAAAACTCGGCCTCCGCGATTCCGCCGACCTGCTCGTCGCACTCGGCGATGCTGGTCTCCGGATGCCTCAGCCGCCCGAAGATGAAGTCAGGAAACAGGCCAATACATTCGCTTCACTCTTCCGCGAGAACAAACAAGCGAAGGCGGAGCTGCCTGAAGCAGAAGATGTCGCCGAGGGCCACGCACAGTTAGATCGGAGGCAGAAGGTCGGCATTGATGAGGTCGTGGCGAAAGCCTGGGCAATTCTCGACCGCGTTCCCGAAGTGCCAGCCGGTCCCGGTGACGAAGCCCCGGAATGACGAAGCGCACCTCAATGGCGGGCTTTCTATCTTTCATCCGATTTTGTATCGATCCTCGACGTCGCGCAACAGAAGCGCCTGATGCCTCCAGCGGCGATGGTTGAACGCCGGGCGCGGCGGCCGGTCGTTTGCGGGAATGGGCTTATGAACGCCGACGACCGGCACGCCGTTGATCTCATGCTGTTTCCCGTCGAGGAACTTCTTGATTTGTCCCGGGCCTGCGCGGCCGAGTGCATACAGTTCGTCGTCCGACATCGTCATGAGAAGCAGACGCGCCTGCGGGGGAACAGCACTGATGTCCATGTCGGCGCGGTCGTCCTTTCTCGCGTTGCAGTACTTCCTGACGGTCTCGATCCCGGACGCATCCAACGAGTGGGCGGCGGCCGCCTCGCGGGCCTGCTTGAAGGTTTCGACGACATCGGATCTGGCGATCTCCGGCTCGTAGTGCGGCAGCGGCGATCCTCCGCCGAACAAGACGCGGAACGGCCAACTTATAACGTCGTCGACGGCCCTGCCGATGGTCGGCAGCGAGTTCCAGAAATCCTTGCCCATTTGGGCTATTACCCGGGCTAGCGCGGCAGCAAATCTACGCATGATGCTCCTCTCCGTTATGGTGAGGAGATCGTGGTCGACGACCACGCAAGCAACAAAAAGATGAGGCAGAGGCCAGCCGAGTCATGGAGAGTACGTGAACTCTCCTCACCTTGAAGGACGGGGCTTCAGATGCTGATCAGGACGCTTAGGTGGGCTGATTGCTACCATACTCTTCTTGCTTTCGACCCGATACTGGGTGCGATCCATAGACAATAATTGGAAGGCCTGGCGGCTCAGCTTGATGCATGTGTGCGAGTGGCAAATTCGCATGAACAAGACGGCACATGGGGAAATCATCTGCCGGCTATTTGCAGCCTTCCGCCGGTTGCCGCACAATTTCCCTGTCCGCTGGAACCCGTGCGGTCGAAAAAGAGAGGACATCGATGGAGTCTGCCATTCTTCACATTCTTCACGAGGCGATCGAAGCGCATCTCCCGAACATCACCGACGAAAAACAGCGCCAGACGGCCCTGACATACCTCCGTGGCCTCGACGTTGCGCTTGCGATCCGATCACCCGAAAGCAGAACATCGAATGCCGTCGCGTTGAGAAGCCAGGACACGAAAAGCAGGCTGAACCGAGTGATTTCCGATTATCGTCGGTCAGCCATCGCCGACACTCGGCGACTACACCAGCGGGGATTTCAGGAGTTCGGTTGGGATGTCCGGAACGAGTTCGATTGAAGCATCTCGCGTGCATGATCACTAGGCGAAGGCTTGCGCGAACGGCGGCCCGGCGTGAGCCCGTCATGCCTTGTTGTAGTTAAACGCCCTCAAGTTCGAAAGAGAATGATGCCCCGACCTCAATCTGGCTTCCGATAACATTCATTATCGGAAGTCAGCTTTCCTTTGCCCGCCGGGTACTTCTACCCTAGAGCGTCGCCTGCCTCGCTAACCTTTCGTGAACGATAGTCACGGCCAGGCAGTTCGCCACTTCGGCATCATGACGATCCCTGTTTCGAACATTCATATCGGTATCGCACGATGACGAGCATCCTGACCAATGCCGCCGCCATGGCGGCGCTCCAGACATTGCGTTCTCTGGACTCCAGCCTCGCCACCACGCAGGCGCATGTCAGCTCCGGCTTGAGGGTGCAAGGCGCGCGCGATAACGCCGCGTACTCTTGCCGGAGCCGGACGGACCGATGATGCAGGTGACGCTGCCCGGCTTCACCGAAAGGTTGACGCCTTTGAGCACGTCGAGTTCGCCATAGGCCATGCCGAGATTGCGCACATCGAGGCTGCCGCCCTTGAAGACAGCCCCGGACGCACGGCTGGCGCCGTCCAGTTCGCTGACCTCCTCCAGCCCGCTGGTGATGATCGCCGGGCGCTGCTTGCCGATGCGCAGGCGATTGTCGATGGCGTTGACGACATGGGTGAGCGGCACGGTGACGACGAGATAGAAGATGCCCGCCAAAAGCAGCGGCGAAAGGTTGCCGGTGACGACGGCCTGATCCTGTCCCACACGGAAAATCTCGCGCTCGGAGGCAAGCAGGCCGAGGAAATAGACGAGGCTCGAATCCTTGACATTACCGATGAACTGATTGACGAGGGCCGGCAGTACGCGGCTCACGCCCTGCGGCACGACGATGAGCCGCATGCCTTGGCCATAGCTCATCGAGAGCGCTCGACAGGCTTCCATCTGACCACGGTCGACGCTTTGAATGCCCGAGCGAAAGATCTCGCCGATATAAGCGCCAGCGATCAGGCTGAGCGCCAGGATGCCGAGCGGATAGGGCGACGGGCCGAACAGTTCGCGGCCGATGCGGGCGAATCCCTGGCCGATCAGCAGGATGGTGACGATGGCCGGCAGGCCGCGAAAGATATCCGTGTAGAGGCGTGCGGGGATGCGCAGCCAGGGCGATCGGGAAATGCCCATGATGGCGAGCACCATGCCGATGACGACGCCCAGCACAGTCGAGGCCGCCGCAAGGATAAGCGTGTTCTTCAGGCCGACTGTGATCATGGTCGGCAGCACTTCGGCCATGGCGTTCCAGTCAAGGAAGCTGCGGCGCAGGTTTTCAAGCCAGTTCATCAGGAGGTCCCTTGGAAAAAAGACCGGTCCGACCGGAGAGGCCGGACCGGCAAGGCGGCATCACTGCTTGGGAAGATAGGAATCCGGCATCGGCGTTCCGGGGAACCACTTTTCGTGCAGGGTCTTCCAGGTGCCGTCCTGCATGGCGGCCTGGAGAGCTTTGTTCAGCGCCTCGCGCAGGGCGTCATTGCCCTTGCGGACGACAAAGCCGGCCGGCGCGTCGAAGCTCGGGATGTTGACGGCGACCTTCAGTTTGGGATAGCGCGCCGAGTAGTCCTTTGCCGCCTCGTAGTCGAGGAAATGCGCATCGACCGTTCCGTTGTTGAGCGCGGAGACGGCAGAGTTGTTATCCGGGAATTTTACCAGATCGGCCCCCGTGAAATTCTTTTCGGCATAGATTTCCTGCAAGGTGCCTTGCACGACGCCAAGGCGCTTGCCCTTGAGGCCGTCCGCATCGGTGATGCCGGCATCCGCTGTCAGCACTGTAAGGAAGCCGGCGAGATAGCCGTCAGAGAAGTCGACCGTCTCCTTGCGCTTGTCCGTCGTGCCGATCGCGGCGGCGGCGACGTCGAAGCGGCTATTGTGTTGAGTATCGGTCGGATTAGACCCGGTTTTTCATGTAGCCTTGCCCCTGCTGAAGCGACGCAAAGAATTGGCATTAAAGGGAATTTTTTAGCTACGCATGGGTTAGGATAAACCAACAAACCGGGTCAAATCCCGGCGATATTCAACAGGCAGCGGCGGGTTGATCGCGGCTGGCCTTCTGGCACGCTACGGTTTTGGCATGATCGAGGCATGGACGGCGCTGATGGTCGCGGCAGCTTTTCTTGCCGGCTCCGACATCGCCATCCGCGCCTGGCGTTCGCTGCTCGTAAAACATTTCAGCATCGAACTGCTCGTCACCGTCGCGGCGGTCGGCGCGTTGTTTATCGGCGAGGTCTGGGAGTCGGCGGCCGTCACTTTCCTCTTCATTTTCGGTGGCTGGCTGGAGGCGCGCACCATGGGGCAGACCCGTGGCGCGCTGAAGGCATTGCTCGATGCCGCGCCCGCCACCGCGACCGTGCTGCGCGACGGCGATCCCGTCGAGGTGCCGGCGCATATGGTCCAGCTTGGCGAGACCGTGCTGGTCAGGGCCGGTCAACGCATCCCGGTGGATGGTGAGGTGACCGAAGGCACCGCCGCCGTCAGCGAGGCGGCGATTACCGGTGAGCCGATGCCGGCCGAGAAAGCGCCTGGTAGCCACGTTCATGCAGGAACGATCGCCGAGAACGGGTTGCTGCGCATCCGCGCCACCAATGTCGGCGCCGACACCACCCTTGCCCGCATCATTCAGCGCGTCGAGGAAGCGCAGGAGGAAAAGGCCCCGAGCCAGCGTATGATCGAGCGCTTTGCGCAATGGTATATACGCCGTCGATCATCGGGCTCGCGGTCGCCGCCTTCGCGGTGACGCAGGACATCCGCCTGGCGCTGACGCTGCTGGTCGTCGGTTGCCCCGGCGCGCTGGTCATCTCGACGCCGGTCTCCATCGTCGCCGGCATCGGCCGGGCGGCGCGCAGCGGCATCCTGATCAAGGGCGGTCAGCATCTGGAAAGTGCAGGCCGCATCGATACGCTGGCGCTCGACAAGACCGGCACGCTGACGGAAGGCAAGCCGCAGCTCGCCTCTATCGTCGCGCTCGGCGGCATTGCCGAGGCCGAGTTGCTGCATCTGGCTGCGACCGCCGAGACCGGATCGACCCATCCGCTCGGCCGTCCCATCGTCGAGGCTGGCCGCAAGCAGGGGCCGCTTTCCACGCCCGAGGCGCTGGAGGAACATGCCGGCATGGGCCTGAGCGCCCGCATCGACGGCCGCGTCATCGCCGCCGGCAACCGACGCCTCATGGATACGCTCGGCATTACGCTGGGCCAGGAGGGCGAAGCCGCCCTGGACCGTCTGCTGTCCAATGGCCAGACGCCGATCCTGGTGGCGCGTGACGGGCAGTTGATCGGGATGCTGGGCATGTCCGACATGGCCCGTGAAGGCGCGGCGGAAGCCATCGCCCGTCTGCGTGACATCGGCATAGGCCGTGTGGTCATGCTGACCGGCGACCAGCATGGCGCGGCCGAAGCCATCGCCCGCGAGGTCGGCATCGACGAGGTCCATGCCGGGCTGATGCCCGAGGACAAGCTGGAACTGATCCGGAAGATGAAGGCGGATGGCGCGCATGTCGCCATGGTCGGCGACGGCATCAACGATGCACCGGCGCTTGCCGCAGCCGACACCTCGATCGCCATGGGCGCGGCCGGCAGCGACGTCGCCATCGAGACCGCCGACATCGCGCTCCTGAAGGACGATCTCGGCAAGATCCCCGAGGCGATGGCGATCTCGCGCGCAACGCTGGGCAATATGCGCCAGAACCTCGTCATCGCACTGGTGACGGTGGCCGGACTGCTGGCGGGCGTGTTCTCCGGCAATGTCCATATGGCCGGCGGCATGCTGGTCCACCAGCTTTCGGTGCTGATCGTCATCGCCAACGGCATGCGCCTGCTGCGCGTGCCGAAGGCCACCGCACCCGGCGGACGGGCGTCAAAAACAGCCACCGCCCGGCCCGCAACTGTGGCCGCGCGAGGCTGAAGCCTCCTCGCAGACCCCGCAGCGATGCGGGGTCTGTTGTTTTTGCGGCGCCAACCCTGTCTCATTGCTCGCAACCGCCAGAAAGGATCGACATGAATACCAGGACCGCCCCGTGGAACGACGTTCTCGACTTCTGGTTTCCCGAAGGCCGCTCCTCACAGATAAAGGCTGAAACTCATCGCGATCACTGGTCGTGGCGGTTGCACGGCGGAGCGGATGACACGATCGTCGCGCGCTTCGCCGACCTCACGAGGAGCGCAGCCTCAGGCGATCTCGACGACTGGGCCGACGAACCCGAAGGCAGGCTGGCGCTCATCATCGTGCTCGACCAGTTCTCACGCTCGCTGTGGCGCGGCACGCCGCGGGCTTTCGCGCAGGACCCTGCCGCACTGTCGCTGGCGATGGAGGGGTTCTCCAACGGCCACTATGCATCGCTCGGCACGCCCTGGTACAGGGTCGTCTACAGTCAGCCCCTTGGCCATTGCGAAGGCCCGGATCACCTTGAGCGCATCGATCTGCTCATCGGGCTTCGCGAAGAGATAGCGGCGGAAGCGTCCGCTTCCCTTCAACCGATATACCAGTCGCTGGTGAACCAGGCCGGTGATGTGCGCAAGGTCATCGCCGCTTTCGGCCGTCACCCGCACCGCAATCAGGTCCTCGGCCGAGAATCGACGCAGGCGGAAGACGCTTACATCGCTGGAGGGGATTTCCCGCACGAGAGGGCGTTTCAGGCGTGACGCCTGGAGGCGAAACGCATCGAGGGTTGATGCTTTCGTCGGCTGCTCGGGTAGATTACGGTTGTTGCGTATTCGTATTCTCTGGAAGGAAAACATCATGGCTGACACTTGGCTTCCCTCACTCAAGACAGCAACCCCGCAGGAGGGGTTCGACCTTGCCACCAAAATGGCGCGGGTCGGCGTCAAGGTGACCCAGCCGTCCGCAGAAATTCGCGACAAGCTGCGCGCGGCCTACGATCAGGACACCGCGCAGCTGATCGCCTCCTCACAGGTGATCGCCATCCATTTCCAGACGGTGGCAGCCGCCAACAATTATTGGCGCGACTGACGCCCGGTCAATCATAGGCGAGGGCGTCAGTCGCACCGGCGTTTCAGTCAAAGTTTCAGCCCTCGCAATCGCAGCGCATTGGCGATGACGCTGACCGACGACAACGACATGGCGGCCGCCGCGATGATCGGTGAAAGGAGGAGGCCGAAAGAAGGGTAAAGCACGCCCGCGGCAATCGGGATGCCGGCGGCATTGTAGATGAAGGCGAAGAACAGATTCTGGCGGATATTCGCCATCGTCGCCTGCGACAGACGCCGCGCCTTCACGATCCCCATCAGATCACCCTTGAGCAGGGTGACACCGGCGCTTTCGATGGCGACATCGGTGCCCGAGCCCATGGCGATCCCGACATCGGCAGCCGCCAGCGCCGGCGCATCATTGACGCCGTCGCCCGCCATGGCGACCACACGGCCTTCCGCCTTGAGACGGCTCACCACGGCGCTCTTTGCATCCGGCAGCACGTCGGCCTCGACCTCATCGATGCCCAGTTGACGTGCGACAGCTTCGGCTGTGGTTTTATTGTCCCCGGTCAGCATGACGATGCGGATACCCTCGCCATGTAAGGCTTTCAACGCTTTCTGCGTCGTTGCCTTGACCGGATCGGCAATGGCGAAAATGCCGCCGGCCCTGCCCTCAATGCCGATATAGATCGCCGTCGCGCCATCGTGGCGCAAGGCGTCCGCCCGTTCGGCAAGGGCCGACGCATCGACACCATGCTCCTTGAGGAACGCCGCATTGCCGAGCACGATCGCCTTGCCCTCGACGGTGCCGAGCGCGCCCTTGCCGAGAGGAGAGTCGAAGTCCACCACGGGCGGGACCTCGATGCCCTTCTTCTCTGCCGCCTCCACGATCGCCAGAGCAAGCGGATGTTCCGACGCCTTCTCGACGCCAGCGGCAAGCCGCAGGATTTCCGTTTCATCGAAGCCGTTTGCCGCAACGACCGCCGTCACCGACGGCTTGCCCTCGGTGAGCGTGCCGGTCTTGTCGACGACGAGCGTGTCGACCTTCTCCATATGTTCGAGCGCCTCGGCGTTCTTGATCAGGACGCCGGCGCTCGCACCCTTGCCGACGCCGACCATGATCGACATCGGCGTCGCCAGCCCCAATGCGCAGGGACAGGCGATGATCAGCACCGAAACGGCCACGACCAGCCCATAGGCAAAGCGCGGCTCCGGCCCCCAGATGCCCCAGACGATGAAGGCGAGAATTGCAATGACAATGACCAGCGGCACGAACCAGCCCGAGACCTGGTCGGCCATGCGCTGGATCGGCGCCCGCGACCGCTGCGCGTCGGCCACCATCTGGACGATGCGCGACAGCATGGTATCGCGGCCGACCTTTTCCGCACGGATCACCAGCGCCCCGGTCTGGTTCAGCGTGCCGCCGATGACCTGATCGCCTACAGTGCGGGTGACGGGCATGGATTCGCCGGTCACCATCGCCTCGTCGAGCGAAGAGCGGCCGTCCTCGACCACGCCATCGACGGGCACTGTCTCGCCGGGCCGCACGCGCAGCCTGTCACCGAGCACGACATGCTCGACCGGCACGTCTTCCTCCATGCCGTCGTCACTGACGCGCCGCGCCGTCTTCGGCGCCAGATCGAGAAGCGCCCTGATCGCGCCTGATGTCTGCTCGCGGGCGCGCAGTTCCAGCACCTGGCCGAGCAGCACCAGAACGGTGATGACCGCCGCCGCTTCGAAGTAGACCGCGACCGTGCCATCTTCCGCGCGAAAGGCGGCGGGGAAAATGCCCGGCGCAAGGACGGCGACGATACTGTAGGCCCAGGCGACGCCCGTGCCCATGGCGATCAGGGTGAACATGTTGAGGCTGCGATTGACCAGCGACGCCCAGGCGCGCTCAAAGAACGGCCATCCGCACCACAAAACCACCGGCGTTGCCAGAACGAGCTGAATCCAGATCGATATCCGCATCGGCACCAGATGATGCAACGCGGGCACGAGGTGGCTGCCCATTTCGAGCACGAACACCGGAGCGGCGAGGACCAGCCCGATCCAGAAGCGCCGCGTCATGTCGGCGAGTTCCGGGCTGGGGCCGCTGTCGGCGGTCACCATCAACGGCTCCAGCGCCATGCCGCAGATCGGGCAGCTTCCCGGCCCATCCTGCCGGATCTCGGGATGCATCGGACAGGTCCAGATCGCTCCCTCGGGCGCGTCCGGAGCGGGCGCCGCGTCTCCTGCAAGATAACGGGCCGGGTCCGCCTTGAATTTCGCCTTGCATGAAGCCGAGCAGAAATAATGGGTGTGGCCCTCATGGGTCAGGTGATGTTCCGCTGTCTGCGGATCGACCTCCATGCCGCAGACGGGGTCCTTCACAAGATGCCCGTCACCCGAATGGGCGTGACCATGCGAATGGTGCTGATGCTCACCGTGTCCGTTCATTCTCTAACCCGCCGCCTCACCTGAACCTAGAAAACTCATCGTTTCGCTACATTGCCAAACAGCGCGTTCAGCCCCTCGGCCATTGTCGGATGCGCAAGAACCGCATCGCGCAGGACACTGTAGGACAGACCGCCAAGCATGGCCGCCTGCGCCACGGCCATCACTTCTCCGGCCTCCGAACCGATCATCGCAAAGCCTGCGATCCGGTCCTGTGGATCGATCAGCGCCTTCATGAAGCCCGAGGTTTGCGAGGTCGTCCGCGTCCGCAGCACCGCCTTCATTGGCAGTTTCGCGACGCGCAAATCCATTCCATTGGCCCGCGCTTGCGCTTCGCTCATGCCGATGCGGGCAAGGGGCGGGTCGATGAACATGCAATAGGGCATCAGCCGCCCGGTGGTCGTTCTGTCTCCACCGTCAAGATTGTCCCGGATAATTCGGAAATCATCGAGCGATGCGTGGGTGAATTGCGGACTTCCCGCGCATTCTCCGATGGCCCAGACGTCCCTTGCAGTTGTCTCCAGTCGATCGTTCACCTTGATGTAACCGCGATCCGTCAGCGCAATGCCTGCCTCTTCGAGACCGATCCCTCGCGTGTTGGGCGTGCGGCCGGCAGCGACCAGAATGTCCGTGCCCTCGATCGTTCTTAAACCGCCCGGCGTCCGAATGGTGGCGCGCACGCTTTCGCACGACCGGCCCTCCACCTTCTCGACTTCGGCCGACAAAAGCACCTCCATGCCTTCCGCCTCCAGAATCCGCCGAACTTCTTCGGACACATCTTCATCCTCGCGCTTCAGCAGCCGTGGCCCACGGTCCACAATGGTGACGCGGCTGCCGAAACGCCGATAGGCCTGCGCGAGTTCAAGGCCGACATAGCCGGCGCCGAGCACGATCAGATGTGCCGGCAACCGGTCCAGTTCGAGCGCCTCGATATGGGTGAGCGGCCTGGCTTCGGCCAGACCGGGGACGGGTGGAATGGTTGCATGTGTTCCAAGATTGAGAAACAGCTTGTCCGTGGCGAGCAGTCGCGTCCCGCCGTCGTTCAAGGCAACTTCGATCGTTTCTGGTCCGATGAGGCGGGCGTTGCCCATGATGAGTTCCGCGCCCGTCGCCTCGTAGCGTTCGAGATGAAACGCAACCAGACCCTCGACCATGGCGCGCTTGCGCGCCACGACCGTCTTCATGTCGACCGAGACAGGGCCGGATGCAACGCCGTACTCCGCGGCGTGGGCAACGGCATGAGCAATACCCGCGCTCCATATCTCGTTCTTGCTGGGCAGGCAGTTGATGTTGGGGCACGAGCCGCCGATCCAGCGCCGCTCGATGACAGCTACCTTCTGGCCGGCTTGCGCCATATGCCAGGCGAGGTATTTCCCGCCCTCGCCACTGCCGATCACGACAGCGTCGTAGCGTTCCGCTTCCATCATCAACTATGCATCCTTCTGCAACAGCGACCCTATCCGCGCGATGAAAATATGGCGCTCGGCCATATATGCGGGATCATGTCATACTCTTGCGGTGTCGAACAATTACTGTTGCTTTTGAGGGAGGCCCCTTGAGGTGGCCTTACTGCCAGTTTCGGCGCCGTCGCATCATTTCCGGGCCACGGCCTTTAAATGGACCGGAATCATCGAGTGTAGTCGGTTCTGCTCCGGCTGTATTGCCCGAAAGGGAACATCCTGGCTGCACAGGATTGGCCAACTTTCTGTAGGAGAAAATCATGTCGTTGAATGGCAAAGTCATTTTGGTAACCGGCGCTGGCCAGGGGATCGGACGCGGCATTGCGCTGCGGCTTGCAAAGGAAGGCGCCGACCTCGCGCTGGCCGATGTCAAGGCTGACAAGCTCGACTCCGTTCGCAAGGAAGTCGAAGCGCTCGGACGCAAGGCCACCACCGTCATCGCCGATGTCAGCAAGCGCGACGACGTCTACGCCGCTATCGACCATGCGGAAAAGCAACTCGGCGGATTCGACGTCATCGTCAACAATGCCGGCATCGCCCAGGTCAAGCCGATCGCCGACGTCACGCCCGAGGACATGGACCTGATCTTCCGGATCAATGTCGACGGCGTGCTCTGGGGTATCCAGGCGGCTGCGAAGAAATTCAAGGATCGCGGACAGAAAGGCAAGATCATCAATGCCTGCTCGATTGCCGGACATGACGGCTTCGCCATGCTTGGCGTCTATTCGGCGACCAAGTTCGCCGTGCGTGCGCTGACGCAAGCCGCCGCCAAGGAATATGCCAGCGCGGGCATCACGGTGAACGCCTACTGCCCCGGCATCGTCGGCACCGACATGTGGGTGGAGATCGACGAGCGCTTTTCCGAGATCACCGGAACGCCGAAGGGCGAAACTTACAAGAAGTATGTCGAAGGCATCGCTTTGGGTCGCGCGCAGACGCCGGAGGACGTGGCAGCGTTGGTCGCCTTCCTCGCGGGCGCCGATTCCGACTACATAACGGGACAGTCGATCCTGACCGATGGCGGTATCGTCTACCGATAAGGCCGCCTGCCAAATCGCGAAAGTTCAGAAGCGTCCGCACCGGGAAACGGGCTTGTGAAAATTTCTCCCTCCAGCGGAATGGTTCCGTCTGGAAGAGCCGCCTTTGTCGAGAGAATTGTCCTCTTGTTGCTTGGCATGGCCATCGCCGCCTTCGGCCGCCATTCGTACCACAGGTTCTTGACCGGCATTCGACGCCTACTGAAGAGCGGTCGGTTCCTCATCTACGCGGGTTTCGGGCGGGATTGCCGTCATCCGGTCAAACCCCTGACTGGTATGAAGGCTCTACAGGGCCGGCGTCGGGTTGGCGTCGCAGTGAGGTCGCACTGCGCCCCCGGATCGGGTCGGCGAGCAGCCTGAGGCCGTTCAGCACCACCAGCACCGTGCCGCCTTCGTGTCCGACGACCGCGAGCGGCAGCGGCAGGGCGAAGAACAGGCTCGAGGCGACCAGAAGCAGCATCATGCCGATGGCGAAAATCAGATTCTGACGAATGATCCGTCGGGTACGGCGCGCCAACCGATGCGCGGCGGCAAGGCGGGCCATGTCCTCCGACAACAGCGCGACATCGGCTGCCTGCAAGGCGACGTCGCTGCCCGCTGCGCCCATGGCGATGCCGACATCGGCCCGCGCCAGCGCGGCGGCGTCGTTCACCCCGTCGCCGACAAAGGCCACCTTTCCATTCTTCGCCAGTTCGCCCACCAGCCGGACCTTGTCTTCAGGCAGAAGATCGGCATGGACATCCTTTGCCTCCAGTCCGAGTTCCGCGGCGATCCGCAAGCCGACAGGGCGCCGGTCGCCGGTCATCATGGCGATAGTGCCCACCCCAGCCGTCCTGAGCGCAGCCAGTCCGGCGGCCGAGGTCTCGCGCGGGCGGTCGGCGACGGTGAGCGCACCATAGACCCGATCTCCCCGCCCCAGCCACACCACGGTCTGGCTGCCGTCCGTCAGCTGCGCAAATTCGGGTGCGTCGAGCGATGCGCCCATGCGCGCGGCCATGCGCGGATTGCCGGCCCAGAGCGAGCCCACGGCATCCTCCCCCGTAATCCCCTCACTGGGCACGGTTTCCACATCGCGCACCTCGGCGGCGATTATGCCTTTTTCGTCGATGTGGCGGCGGATCGCATCGGCAATTGGATGTTCGGAATGCGCCTCGAGACCGGCGATCAATGACAGGAACCGCTCTTCGGCCTGTGCTCCCGATTCCGACGCCATCACCTGCGTCACCTCGGCCTTGCCTGTGGTCAGCGTACCGGTCTTGTCGAAGGCGAAGATATCGACATCTGCCAGCGTCTCCAGCGCCGCGCCACCCTTGAACAGCACGCCGCCGCGCGCGGCCGCCGCCAATGCCGAGAGGATCGCGGCCGGGACCGATATCACCACCGCGCAGGGGCTGGCCGCGACCAGCAGCGTCGCGGCGCGATAAAGCGCATCCTGCATTGTCCAGCCGAGTGCGAGGAATATAACGAGAGCCATTATCGCGCCGGCCAGCACCGCGATGGTATAGCGCTGGCCGAACCAGGCGCTGAACCGTTCGGAAGGAGCGCGCGCGGCCTGAGCCTCGGTCACCAGTTCGATCATTCGCGCCACGGTGCTTTCCGCGACCGGGCGGGTGACGCGCACCACCAGCACGGCGTTGAGGTTCACCGTGGCCTCAAACACCTTAGCACCGCGACTTTTGCCGACCGGCATCGATTCGCCGGTGATCGTCGCCTCATCGAGCGAGCCTTCCCCTTCCGCCACCTCGCCATCGGCCGGCACACGCGCACCGGGGCGCAGCACCACCAGGTCGCCGGCCACGAGATCGCCCACCGAAACTTCCGTGATGGTGCCGTCAGGAGCGCGCCTGAGCGCGGTGTCGGGACGCAGCGCCATCAGCGCCTCGACGGCATGGCGTGCCCGGCCCATCGCCCGCTGCTCCAACGTGGTCGAGAGGCTGAACAGCGTCAGCAGCACCGCCCCTTCGAGCGCAGCACCCACCGCGGCGGCGGCAAGGGCGGCCACGATCATCAGAAGATCGATGTCGAGAATCCGCTCGCGCCAGAGCGACATCAGGGCCCGGACCCCGGTCGGCACACCACCGGCCAGATAGACCAGCACGAGACCGACCGGTCCCCAAAGACCGGGGATCAAGAAGGCATCGACAGTCGCAAGCGCCATCCCGGCAAGCGTGATGCCGGTCAATGCTGTCATGAAGCGGTCGGAAGAAAGGTCGATTTGCAATTTGTGTTCCTGGCTGTGCCGCGACGGCGGCAGTGGCTGGGGGAGACCGGCGATGATGCGCCGGATGGGCTGGCGTTACATTCCCGGTCGATCAGGCTCCTGGTCGCTATTCTTTTTCCATTACGACATCGAGCTTACCTCCAGGATCGCGCCGCCGGCAGCCGCAATCAACACCACGAGCGATGGCGGGAATTTCCAGCTCATCAGGGCCACGAAGCAGGTCAGCGCCAGCGCAAAGTCACGGGGCGAACCGACCGAGCTGGTCCAGAGCGGATCGTAGAGCGCGGCGCCCAGAATGCCGACCACCGCGGCATTGGCCCCTGCCATCGGCGCCCGCACGCCGGAGCGTGCGCGCAGCGTGTTCCAGAACGGCAGCGCGCCGACAAGCAGCAGGAAGCCCGGCAGGAAGATCGCAAAAAGGGCAAGCGTCGCGCCGGCGATCCCGTTCGGGCCGGGTTCGAGCAGCATGCCGAGATAGCCGGCGAAGGTGAAGAGCGGCCCCGGCACCGCCTGGGCCGCGCCATAGCCGGCCAGGAACGCATCGGGCGTGACCCAGCCCGGGCGAACCACTTCGGCTTCCAGCAAAGGCAAGACCACATGGCCGCCGCCAAATACCAGCGCACCAGCGCGATAGAAGGCGTCGATCACCGCCAGGCCCTGCGCGGGAAATAGCATCACAGCTAGCGGCAGGCCGAAGATCAGGATGAAGAACAGGGCCAGCGCGATTGTTCCCGCCTGCCGCGAAACCGGGAAATGCAGCGCTTCACCCGGCGCTCCCGCCGTGTCCCGGCAAAGCCAGAGCCCGGCGAGCCCACCGAGCAGGATTGCACCCAGCTGACCCGTGGCTCCCCCGATCAGCACCGCCATCAATACGGCGGCGAGCGCGATCGTCTGGCGTGAGCGGTCGGGACAAAGCGTGCGCGCCATCCCGCAGACCGCCTGCGCCACGATGGCCACCGCGACCAGTTTCAACCCGTGCAGCACCCCGATGCCGAGCGGGCCTGAAAACGCCCCCGCTCCGAGCGCGAACAGCATCAACAGCAGGGCGGAAGGCAAGGTAAAACCAAGCCAAGCGGCCAGCGCACCCGCCGGCCCGGCACGCTGCAGACCCAGAGCGAAGCCGACCTGGCTGGATGCTGGCCCAGGAAGGAACTGGCACAGCGCGACCAGGTCGGCGTAGCCACGATCGTCGATCCAGCCGCGCCGGGCAACGAATTCCTCGCGGAAATAGCCCAGATGCGCGATCGGTCCACCGAAGGAGGTCAGGCCCAGTTTCAGGAAGGCGGCCAGAACCTCGCCGGGGGTTCCTTGTCGTCGGCTTTGGGCCACGGCATTCAGCGTGTCATTGGCGGGCATGATCTCTCCGTGATGCTCGCGATTTCCGGGACTCACCAGACGCCCTGAAAGGGCGCATGCGATCATTGTCCCTGTAATGGGGCAATGGAACAGACCGGTGACTGCCGAAGCGCGCGCCTCGTCTTCCATCAGCATCGCAAGCGGTGTCCACAGGACCGCACCCCGCAAGAGAGATAACGGATGACTCATGCCGTGGTTGTCCGGGGAAGACCAGCCTGCGGACGACGGCCCTCCAGAAGGTCGGCGTCGGTGGCGAGCGCATCAGCCATGAAATCCATGAATGCACGGATACGGGCGGTGTTGCGCAGGTCCTCATGGGTCAGCAGCCACAGATCGAGCCGGAAATCTTGCGGAAACAGGGCGATCCGGACAAGATCGGGGGTACGGTCGGCTACGGCGCAGGGCAGCGGCGCAAGGCCGATTCCGGCCCTTGCCGCGGCAATCGCGGCCGAGATCGAGTTGGTGCGATAGATTGGCCGCATTTTCGGCAGCCAACCCGCCAACTGATGACCGATCGCTCCATGTGACCGGCCGAAGCCGATCCAGTCGCTGCCGGCAAGATCGTCATCAAGCCCCTGAGCGGCGCGTTCTGCCGAGGCATAGACCCCGAAGGCCAGCCGGCCGACACGCCGGCCGACCAATGTTTCCTGCGGCGTGTTGCCGATGCGCAGTGCGACATCGGCCTCGCGTCGGGTCAGGTCCAGGGGAGTGTCCGAAACGATCACTTCCAATTCGATCCCTGGCTGCGCTGCATGGAAGGCCGCCAGATGCGGTGGCAATAACCCGATCGCCAGCATATCGATGGCTGTGATGCGGATAAGCCCGCTCAGGCGCTGGTCCTGTCCGGTCACCTGACGCGACAGGGCGATAATTTCCTCGTCGATCCGGATGGCGGTCTCCTGCATGGCCTCTCCGGCGCCCGTCAGCGCATAGCCGTCCGGCAACCGCTCGAAGAGCCGAACGCCCAGACGTTCCTCGAAGGCGCTGAGACGGCGAAACACGGTCGAGTGCGTTACGCCAAGGCTGCGCGCTGCGCCAGACAGCGTGCCCGCCCGGGCCACAGCGAGAAAGAAGCGCAGATCGTCCCAGTTCTGGTTCTGTGCATCCATGAAGGATCACCCCTTCCGAGCCTGCTCCCATTGCCGGCAGCTTGTCGCCATCTTGCCGGCAACACCGCGCGTTCGCTTTGCTCCGTCAGAAAAGCTTGACCACGATCATTGCTCCACTTAAGTATGTGATTGCTCACTTACTAGGTACTTTATGCGAAAATCCGCGGAATTGCGCAAGGCCGAAATCGTCGCGGCCGTCCTCGACCTGGCCGATCGGATCGGGCCGGATCGGGTGACGACAGGTGCTGCCGCAGCGGCCGTGGGCGTCAGTCAGGCGGCCCTGTTCCGGCATTTCCCCACCAAGGCCGAGATGTGGCTTGCCGTGGCGGATCATGTGGCCGGGGAACTGGCAATAGCCTGGCAACGGGCCATGACTGGGACTGATGGCCCCATCGACCGGGTCACGGCGCTGGTGGGCGCGCAACTGGGGCAGATTGTTTCCACACCGGCGCTGCCGATGCTGCTGTTCTCGCGCGAGCTGAATGTCGGCAATGAGGATTTGCGCGCGGCCTTTCGAGGTCTGCTGATGAAGTTTCAGGGGCTGATCGTGACCGAACTGGCGCGCGGTCAAACAGCCGGTTCCCTGCGCCGCGAAGTCGCCCCAGAGGATGCCGCCGTTCTGCTGACGTCGCTGGTGCAGGGCATGGCAATCCGCTGGTCGCTCGGCGCGCGCAACTTTTCCCTGATCGGGGAAGGCAAGCGGGTCCTTGAAATACAACTTCGGCTTTTGACCGGGAAGGAGGATTAGGCCATGCGGCGTCGGTGGATGTTAGGTGCGGCGGCGGGTCTGGTGCTGGGCGCGGGTGTGCTGTTCCTCACCGAGCGACCGCTCACGGTCAGCGTGGTGCAACCAGAGCAGGATGTGGCCCTGCGCATCTATGGCCTTGGCTCGGTCGAGGCGCGGATCCTCAGCCGGGTCGGGTTCGAGGTTGGAGCTGCCCTGACCGGGCTGGCCGCCGACGTCGGGGACCGGGTAGTCAGAGGGCAGGAACTGGCGACCCTCGATCCAGCCGAGCAGGAGGCGCGCACCGCCCGCGCCCGCGCTGCGGTCGAGGCCAATGTCGCCGCCCTCGCCCGCGCCGAGGCCACGGTGGCGCGTGCCCGCAGCGTACTGGCGCAGCGCCAGGCGGCAAATCAGCGTCAGCAGGGATTGGCACAGCGCGATGTGTCCTCGATCCAGCGCGCCGAGGAAGCGCAGCGCGACGAGGACGTGGCCCGTGCCGATCTTGCGGTCGCCCAGGCGGATGTGGCGGTGATCCGTTCTCAGGGCGCGGATGCGGCGGCAGCCCTGCAACAGGAGAAGGTCCTTCTCGCCCGTCATCGGCTGAGCGCACCCTATGACGCGGTGATCGTCACGCGCAATGCCGAAGCGGGAACGGTGGTACGGGCCGGCGACCCGATCTTCACCCTGATCGCTCCCGAAACGGTCTGGATCCAGGCCTATGTCGATGAGGAGCGCGCCGGCCAGCTTGCGCTTGGCCAGCCCGGCACGATCCGGCTGCGCTCGCAGCCCCAGGCTGAATTCCATGGCACCATCGCCCGCATCGGGCTTGAAAGCGACCGGGTGAATGAGGAACGCCGGATCTGGCTGACCTGCACGGACTGCCCCCAGCCGATGTATCTCGGCGAGCAGGCAGAGGTGCGCATCACCACCGGTAACCGCGACAGTGCGCTGATGGTGCCCGAGGTGGCGATCACCGGTTTCGACGGCCATCGCGGGCGGGTCTGGCTGGTACGGGACGGACGATTGGAGCAGGTCGAACTGACCTTCGGCGCGCGCGACGATCGTGGTCGGGTCGAAGTCACGGGCAGTCTGCCGGACGATGCCGCCATCGTCGCCCGGATGCCGCAAGGCGCGACCGAGGGGCGGCGGGCGCGGACCAGGACCACGCCATGAACCTTGCTCTCAAGGATATACGCCACGGACTGTTCCGCTTCGTCCTCACCTGTTTCGGGCTGGGGCTCTTGATGACGGTCGTGCTGTCGATGATCGGCATCTATAACGGCCTTGTCGCCGATGCGCTGGCGGTCGTGAAGGCGCCGGCGGCAGATGTCTGGGTGGTCGAGAGCGGCACCCAGGGGCCGTTTGCCGAAGCCTCGAACATCCCGCTGACCACGCGCGACGCCGTGGCGCGGATGCCCGGCGTGGCCGAAGCCGGCGCGATCAATTTCCAGAACATCGAGGCTGCCCATGCCGGCGCTTCGCTCCGGCTCTACGTCATCGGCTATGAGCCGGGACATCCCGGCGGGCCGCAGCGCATCGCCGAAGGGCGCGGCATCGGCACAAGCCATTTCGAACTGGTGGCAGACCGCAAGACCGGTCTTCTGACCGGTGAGACGATCCGTCTCGGGCGCAACCGTTTCACCGTGGTCGGGCTGGTCGAAGGAGCAATGAACGCGGGCGGCGATCCAGCGGTCTATATCACGCTGTCCGACGCGATGGCATTGCAAACCGAGCTTGACCCCGCAGCCCAGCGCGTTCAGGCGGCGCGGGGCGCCGTTTCGGTCAAGTCCGCTTCGGTCGCGGCCGTGATCGCACGGGTAGCGCCGGGCGCGGATGTCGAATTGCTGACAGCGACCGTGCGGCAATGGAAACATCTGGCGGCGCTGACGCAAGCCGAGCAGGAGGACATTCTGGTCTCCTCGGTGGTCGATCTGGCGCGGCGGCAAATCGGCCTGTTTCTCGGTATCCTGCTCAGTGTTTCGGCGGTAGTGATCGCGCTCATCATCTACACGATGACGATGGAGAAGCTGAAGCAGATCGCCACGCTGAAGCTGATCGGCGCGCCCGACCGCACCATCATCGGGCTGATCGTGCAGCAGGCGCTGATCCTCGGTGCTTCAGGCTGGGGGATCGGACTCGTGCTGATCCTGACGGTAAAGGACTATTTCCCGCGCCGGGTGGTGCTGGAGCCGTTCAACGTGATGGTGCTGGCCGGGATCATCTTCGCCGTCTGCATCGCCGCCTCGGGCCTTGGCGTACGGGCGGCGATGAAGGTCGATCCCGCTACGGCTCTGGGGAGCTGACATGGCGGACGGCGAAATCCTCATCGACGTGAAAGGTGTGGCCAAGCATTTCGGCGAGGGCGAAACCCGTGTCGATGCACTGCGCGACGTCGACCTTCAGGTCCGGGCCGGAGAGGTGATCGCGCTTCTTGGCCCCTCCGGCTCGGGCAAGACCACACTGCTCAACGTCATCGGCTGCATCCTGGCGCCATCGGCGGGCAAGGTGACGCTGGACGGCGAGACGGTGTTTGAGGGGCAATGGCTGCGGCGCGACCTGCGGCGGCTCAGGCTGGACAAGATCGGCTTCATCTTCCAGACGCACAACCTTCTGCCCTTCCTGACCGCCGAAGAAAACGTTGCCGTGGTCCTCGACCTCGCCGGCTGGTCGGTTGAGAAGGGTCGGGCGCGAGTACGCGAACTGCTCGATTATCTTGAAGTCGGTCGCCGCGCCGCGGCCAAGCCGGCGCTCCTGTCAGGTGGCGAGGCGCAGCGGGTGGCCATTGCGCGGGCGCTGGCCAACCGTCCCCGCATCATCCTGGCCGACGAACCGACCGCCGCGCTCGACGGCAAGCGCGCCGGACTGGTGATGGACCTGTTGCGCAAGCTTGCCGTCGAGCAGGAAGCCTGCATCGTCACCGTCACCCACGACGAGAAGATATTCGACCGCTTCGATCGCCTGATCCACCTGCGTGACGGCAGGCTGGCCGACGCCTGATATCTGAGGACACCATGACCGCAAGACCTCTCTCGCAATCCATCATCGCTGGCGTGGCGGTCGTGTTTGGCCTGGCTACCGTCATTTCGGGCGGCCGCGCGCTCTTCGGCGGGGCCGACATGGGAGCGGTGGTTCCCGTCGTGTTGTGGTTCAACTTCATGACCGGCTTCGCCTATCTGCTGGCAGGGATCGGACTTTGGCGCGGCACGGCCTGGGCGCCTGCCCTGTCCATCGGTATCGCGACGGCAACGGCCATGGTCCTTGCTTTCTTCCTTTGGCACGTCTGGCGCGGCGGGGCCTACGAGAGCCGCACGATGGCCGCGATGGTCCTGCGGCTCGGCATCTGGGTTGCTATTTCGACAGTTGCGGTAAAGATCCGATGGCCACGATAGTGGCTCGCGACGACTGCGCTGGCGAGTCGACAGGCATTCGCTTTGTCCCGTGTCGCGATATCGCGAAGTTGTTGGATTGGATATTAACTGAATTTGGCGCCGACCAGCTCATGCAAATGCTCAAGGTATGCGGCCAAAAATTCTTCAGAACCCATAATCATCAATCCGGTATATTTGATCTTACGCAAAATGTAATCTGCGGGTTCTTTTGGGACATCTCGTTATGTAATTATAGCTTTTCTCGGAGCGCTTCATACAGCGTTTTTCCATTGAACGCGCCGTGAGGCCTGGCAAAGTTGTAGAAGCGCTCCCATTCGTCGAGTTTGGCCTCCAGATCGACGTCGCCTTTGTAGCTGAGGAGCTGGTAGAATTCCTGTTGATCCGATCGGTGCGAACGTTCAACCTTGCCGTTCAGTTGCGGCGTGCCGCGCTTGATGTATGCATGGCGGATGCCCTGGTCCTCGACGTGCCAGTGGAACTTCGCCTGGAATTCATGGCCATAGCACCTACGGAAGGAACGAGCGGAGGCAGTTGAGACAGCGGTGCGCGCAGCTTTTCGCTGCAGGCGCGCACCGTTCGAGGCGGCCATGGCCAGTCAAGGTTTCTCTAGAATGTGAGTGTTCACAACCCATTCGGAGAGACCGACCATGACCAGCGCAAATATTATACCCGCCGATGCGGTGTTGGTAGCCATCGACATTGCCAAGATTCGCAACGAAGTTCTGATCGAAGACCCAGGCCACAAACGTCGCCGCCGGCTGCAGGTCCTCAACAGTCGTGCGGAGCATGATCGACTGATCGAAGTTCTGCAGACGTATGGCCGACCGGTGGTCTGCGGCTTTGAGGCGACGGGCAATTATCACCGGCCCATCGCGTGGCGCCTGGCCGAAGCAGGCTTCGAGGTGCGGCTGGTGTCGTCGCTGGCGCTCGCCCGAACCCGCGAGGCCTTGCACAACAGCTGGGACAAGAACGATCCCAAGGATGCGCAGGTGATGCTGCACATGCTGAAGATCCAGGCGACGCAAGTCTACCATGATCCACTGCGCGCCGGCATCAACGACGTGCAGGAACTGTCGAAGACGCATGAGGCGATCGCCAGGGCCAAGACCGAGATCCAGCATCGCATCCTGACGCATTACCTGCCGCTGTATTTTCCCGAGATCGATCGCTTCCGGGGAAACAGCCGCAGCGATTGGTTCTTCGCTTTCCTCGATGCCTTTCCGGCGCCGGCAAGTATTGTGGCGTTGACGAAGGAGGAGTTCGTTAAAGCTGCATGGAACGTCGTCGGTCGCAAAGTCAGCAAGACACAGATTTTGATGGATATTTACGAGACGGCGCGCACATCGATCGGACTGCCGCTACCGCTCGAGGCCCCTGCCATTCGTATGTTCCGGATGGTCATTGCCGAAGCGCGCAGCCTGATCCGGCAACGCAATGAGATCGAGGAACAGGCCGACGAACTGCTGCGGTGCAGTCAGGATTACCAGCTCCTGCGCCAGATCCCCGGCATCGGGCCGATCAACGCGTTGACGATCATTGCCGAGGCGGGAGATCTCCGGCGCTTTCACCATCACCGTCAGTTTCTCAAATTCTGCGGGCTGGATCTCTCGACCCAGCAGTCAGGCCAATATCGCGGCCAGACCCGCCTTTCCAAATTCGGCAATGCTCGGTTGCGCCGCACCCTGTGGATCGCCGGGCAAGTCGCCATCCGTCAGCGTGAGAATGGCTTTCGGCACAAGTTTGAACGCTACATCGCAAGAGATCGCGACAATCCAGACCTGCGCCGCAAGGTGATAACCGCGATCACCGCCAAGATGGCCCGCGTCGTGCACGCCGTCGTCAAAAGCGGTTCAGACTACCGGCCCTTCGTTGAAGGGCGGGTACCGGGTGGAAGGACCTCTGTCAGTTAGGGCCGTGAGGGCATCGCAAACGATGACCCTGTAGATAATGTTCGGGTCTTCCACCTGGATCAGAAGCTCGTGTTGAGGACGGTGAGGGCCGCCATCGTGCGTACCCTGTGTTTGCTATGGACGAAACCTTTTCCCTTACAAGTGGAAGCCGCCTGGTTCGACCATGCAACTTGACGAGTGAACCGCCCGTGCCTGAACGTAAGGGGCTAGGTCACATACCCATAAATCACTTCCGTCCTTGAGTGTGCTGTGATTCACTTCACCCCTTGAGAGGATGTGGTCATGGCGCGCTTTGATCTGACGGATTTTGAATGGGACGTTATCCAGCCTTTGTTGCCGTCGAAGGTGCGCGGCGTGAAACGGGTGGATGACCGGCGGGTGTTGAACGGCATCTTCTGGCGGCTGCGGACAGGGGCGCCCTGGGCTGACATTCCAGCACGTTACGGCCCCTACACGACCTGCGTTAACCGCTTCAACCGCTGGCGGCGTGCTGGTCATTGGGCGCGCATTCTGCACGCAGTCTCAAAGGCTTACGACGGCGACATCCAGATGATCGACAGTTCTTCGATCCGGGTTCACCAGCATGGGGCGAATGGCCCGAAAAAGGGGGGCGATCCCGTTGCATGGGTCGTTCGCGCGGTGGGCTGACCACCAAGATACATGTGCTGGTCGATGCGCTCGGCCGTCCGATCCGGCTGAAACTGACCGAAGGCCAGGCGCATGACGGGCGCTCGGCGGCCGACATGTACGGATCGGTCGGTGCGGGCCAGACGCTGCTGGCTGATCGAGCCTACGCCAGCGATGCGCTGCGTGACAGCCTCCACGACACGAACCCGATCTGGCAAAGCAGCGTGAGACGATTGCGTTGCTGAACTGGCGCAGGAAATCTACCGCTTCAGTCGCCCTGGCGATCATCATCTCCAGCGAAACGCCCGCCTCTCGGCTCATGCCCGTTTCTCCCGATAATATCCGGCCTCGCCCTCATGCAGAGCGCCATCGTCCTCGTTGGCTAGAGATACTTGTTCTAGAAAGGCATTGCCCGGTCGCCACCCTTCCGGCGTCGAGGCCTCCTCGCGCCCGGCCGTTTGAAGAGCCGCGACAAGACGCAGAAGCTCCTCGACCGAGCGCCCAGCATTCAGCGGATATCAGACGACCGCGCGCACGGCGCCGTCCCGGTCGATGACATAGGTCGCCCTGACGGGCGCACTGCTTTGCGTGGTCCGGTCTATCGTGCTGTATCCGTTCATCTCCTTCAAACATCGTACCAGGGGCGCAAAAACCACACTTGCTTGACAATCTCAACATATCCGATAATCTGGATATATGGATAATATCACAGCGATCGCGGCGCTCGGCGCCTTGGCTCAGACCACACGACTTGAGACCTTCCGGCTTCTGGTCCGGCATGAGCCCGATGGCATCCCGGCTGGCGAGCTCGCCCGTCTCATCGACGTGCCGCAGAACACCATGTCGGCGCATCTCGCAACGCTTTCGCGGGCAGGCTTGGTGACGAGCGAGCGGCAGAGCCGGTCGATCATCTACCGGGCGGACCTCAACGGCCTGCGTGAGCTGACCCTTTTCCTCCTGAAGGACTGCTGCGGCGGATCGACGGAGCTTTGCGCTCCGCTCATCGCCGAGTTGACGCCGTGCTGTGCCCCGGAGGCGAAGCTGTCATGAGCGCGATCAGGTTGGAGCAGATTGAGGGCAACGACGCTGGCCTCAAGGCAGCCTTGACGGAAGCGCATCTGCCAACTGATGACATCGAGGATCATGGTCGCACCTTCTTCAGGGCGCGGTCATCGGATGGCCGGGCTATCGGTTTCCTCGGTGTCGAGCACTGCGGTGATGACTTTCTCCTCCGTTCGGTTGTCGTGCTTCCCGATCATCGGGGGCAAGGACTGGGCAGCGTTTTGGTCGAGCGGGCGGTGGCGGGTCTCGATCAAGCCGGCGACGTCTTCCTTGCCACGACGAGTGCAGCGCCGTTCTTCACGCGCATCGGATTTTCTGAAGTCCAACGGGACAGCGTTCCCGCAGCCGTGCTGGCGACCCGCCAGCTTTCCTCCATCTGCCCATCATCGGCGACGATCATGAAGCTTACCCGGCCGCCGACCTAACCACGGACCACGACCATGACCGATAGGACCTATAACGTGCTGTTCCTCTGCACGGGCAATTCCGCTCGTTCTATTCTTGCCGAAGCCATTCTCAACAAGGAAGGTGGCGGACGATTTAAAGCCTTCTCCGCCGGCAGCCAACCGAAGGGCGAAGTCAATCCGCATGCCCTGAAAGAACTGGAAGCGTTAGGCTATCCATCGACGGGCTTCTCATCGAAGAGCTGGGACGTGTTCGCAGAGCCCGGCGCGCCGCAGATGGATTTTATCTTCACCGTCTGTGACAGCGCGGCCGGCGAAGCCTGTCCGGTCTGGATCGGCCATCCGATGACCGCCCATTGGGGTGTCGAGGACCCTGCCGCCGTCACGGGCTCCGGCGTCGAGATTCAGCGCGCCTTCGCTGAGGCCGCGCGTTTCCTCAAGAACCGGATTGCAGCGTTCGTCAGTCTGCCGCTGGTATCCATCGATCACATGGCGCTTGAGACGAAGCTTCGCCAGATCGGTGCGATGGAAGGTTCGACGTCGCCGCAAGGAAAGTCCGCCTGATGTCCACGTTCGAGCGTTATCTGACCATCTGGGTGTTCCTGTGCATCATCGCCGGTGTCGCCCTCGGCCATCTCATGCCCGGTCTCTTTCAGATCATCGGCGCGGCCGAGGTCGCCAATGTGAACATTCCCGTCGCGATCCTGATCTGGCTGATGATCATTCCGATGCTGCTCAAGATCGATTTCCGGTCTCTGGCGCAGGTCGGCACCTACTGGCGCGGTATCGGCGTCACCCTGATCATCAACTGGGCCGTCAAGCCGTTCTCCATGGCGCTGCTCGGCTGGCTGTTCATCGGCTGGCTGTTCCGCCCCTACCTGCCTGCCGATCAGATCGACTCCTATATCGCCGGACTGATCATCCTTGCCGCTGCTCCCTGCACGGCCATGGTGTTCGTCTGGAGCAACCTGACACGCGGCGAACCGCTGTTCACGTTGTCCCAGGTCGCATTGAACGACGCCATCATGGTTGTCGCCTTCGCGCCGATCGTCGGCCTGCTGCTCGGCCTCTCCGCCATCACCGTACCGTGGGATACGCTCGTTCTCTCCGTCGCCCTCTATATCGTCGTGCCCGTCATGATCGCACAGGTCATCCGCCGCCGCCTCACGGCTGACGGAACGACGCGGGCATTGGACGGCGCGCTTGCAAAGCTGCAACCGGTCTCGTTGTTGGCGCTGCTCGCGACGCTGGTTCTGCTCTTCGCCTTTCAGGGTGAGCAGATTATCGCCCAGCCCACCGTCATCGGTTTGCTGGCCGTCCCGATCCTGATCCAGGTCTATCTGAACTCCGGCCTCGCCTACCTCCTGAATCGCATGGCCGGCGAGCGACATTGCGTTGCCGGGCCATCAGCCCTGATCGGTGCCAGCAATTTCTTCGAGCTTGCGGTTGCCGCCGCCATCAGCCTGTTCGGCTTCCAGTCCGGCGCCGCGCTCGCCACCGTCGTCGGCGTTCTCATCGAGGTTCCGGTCATGCTCTCGGTCGTCTGGATCGTGAACCGTTCGAAGGGCTGGTACGAGGCCGCCCCCGCTGTTTCCAGAACCACCGCCACCGAAAGGCACTGACCATGGATGCGATCATCTATCACCACCCCGCCTGCGGGACGTCCCGCAACACGCTGGCGCTGATCCGCGCTGCCGGCATCGAACCTGTTGTCATCGAATATTTGCAGCACCCGCCGACGCGCGCGCAGCTTGCGACGATGATCGCGGACGCTGGCTTGAGCGTTCGGGAAGCCATTCGGGAGAAAGGTACACCCTATGCCGAACTCGGTCTGGACAACCCAGACCTGACTGACGAGCAGTTGCTCGACGCGATGATCGCAACGCCGATCCTCATCAATCGCCCCTTCGTCGTGACACCGCTCGGCACCCGGCTCGCCCGCCCGTCCGAAGCGGTGCTCGACATCCTGCCCGACACTTTCAAGGGGCCGTTCTTCAAGGAGGACGGTGAACAGGTTCTCGATCAGGAAGGAAAGCGCATTGCCTGACACATTTCCCGCATTGCAGGGCGATCACCTGCACTCGACCGATCTCGACGCCCTGCGTCCGGCATTCTCGACGCACATGCCGCGCATCCTGATCCTCTACGGTTCGTTGCGTGAGGTGTCCTATAGCCGCCTGCTCGCATTCGAGGCCCACCGGCTGCTCGAACGGCTCGGATGTGAGGTTCGCATGTTTGATCCAAGGGGTCTGCCGCTGCCTGACGAAGCGCCGGTGAGCCACCCGAAGGTGCAAGAATTGCGCGATCTATCGCAATGGTCGGAAGGGCAGGTCTGGGTGAGCCCGGAACGCCATGGCGCGATGACCGGCATCATGAAGTCCCAGATCGACTGGATTCCACTCTCGGTCGGATCGGTCCGGCCGACGCAGGGCAAAACGCTCGCCGTCATGGAGGTCTCAGGTGGTAGCCAGTCCTTCAATGCCGTGAACCAGATGCGCATTCTCGGCCGCTGGATGCGGATGATCACCATCCCGAACCAATCCTCGGTCGCCAAAGCCTATCAGGAGTTCGACGCCGATGGCCGGATGAAGCCCTCGTCCTACTACGACCGGGTGGTGGACGTGTGCGAAGAGCTGGTGAAGTTCACCATCCTTACGCGCGATGCTTCCGCCTATCTCACCGAGCGCTACAGCGAGCGGAAAGAACAGGCGGCCGAGCTTGAGAAGCGCGTGTCGCTGCGCTCAATTTGACAGGCTTGTGCTAACGACGAGGTTCCGCTTTGTCGTCATCGCCACCGCGACAAACGCCACGATACCGATTGAGCCGAGGGCCGCGCTTAGCACGAGTGATGCGCCTATGCCGAATTGCTCCATCGTCGCCGCAAAGGAAAAGGGGGCAGCAGCGCCGGCAGCCAGTCTCGCGGCCGCCATCTTGCCGGTGAGCGCACCATATCCATCCGAACCGAACAGGTAGAGCGGCAAGCTGCCCTGTGCGATGCTGTTGATGCCCGATCCAAGGCCGAGGCAAATAGAGAAGGCGACCGCGCCGGGGAGCCAGTTGCCGGACAGTGCCATAATGACGACGCTCAGCACCATGAAGACCGCGGAGAGAACCGCGAGGCCCGGTGGTGCGAGGCGCGTTCCGAAGATCATGTTGATCAGGCGGCTGAGAACCTGCGCCGGACCGAACAGCGAGCCGATGACGACGGCGGCACTTCCGAAGCCGAGTGTGCCTAGCATCGGCACCATATGCGCCAGCATCGCGCCAAGGGTGAAGCTCAGCAGCGCGAATGCAGCCGACACGATGATCACCGCACTGCGCCGACGCTCGCGCGGAACAGCCCCGACGACAGGCTCGCGCATCGGCCTTAGTCCGCCGGCCGCAGCCACCTTTCCCTTCCGCATGATCCAGACGTGGAACGGCATGCAGACAACAAGATTGAGCCCGGCATAAACGAGATAGATTTCCCGCCATGAGAGATAGCCAAGCAGCGCCGTGGCAATCGGCCAGAAGATCGTTGAGGCAAACCCTGCGATCAGGGTGAGATAGGTGATGCTGCGTGACGCTGACCGGGGATCGGCCTCGACCAGTGCCGCGAAAGCGGCTTGGTACTGGACCATGCCGGACGATATCTCCAACACGACGATGGCCAGAGCAAAGATCACCACCGATGGCGACCAAGCGCAGAGGATCAACGTCACCGCGGACAGCACTGAGCCAATCGCCATGACGGTCGATGCGCCGACGCCATCCATCTGCCGACCGATATAGGGGGCCGAAAGACCGCCGACGAACAGTGACGCGGAGAAGATGGCAAACACCTGCGCGACCGTGATGCCGAGATCCGCCGCCATGCCGGGGGCCAGAATGCTGAAGCTATAGTAGAGGGTGCCGTAGCCAATGATCTGGGTCAGGCCGAGCGCGGCGACGACGCCGACAGGAACGTTCCGATCACGCAACGATGTCGCCCTCGCTCCGGGCAGCAGCCGCCTTGCAGCAACCATCGGGCCGCTGCATACCCTCGCGGATCATCGGATGACCGGCGCAGCAGTCCTCCATGAGGAATTTCACGAGGTCGGCCAGCGCATCGTAGCTGGCGCTATAGACGATGGAGCGGGATTCTCGTCGTTGCGCGATCAGGCCCGAGCGTTCTAGTTCCTTCAGATGGAAAGACACATTCGACGGCGAGACGCCCATTCGCTCGGCGATGAGGCCGGCAGCCAGCCCGCCCGGTCCGGCGACGACGAGCGTTCGGACGATGGCGAGGCGGGTTTCCTGCGACAGGGCTGCGAATGACGTGAGGGCTTGACGCTCGTCCATTGTTCAATAATCCTTGAATCATTGAACAATGGGAGTAGCGCACATGACCGCAATCGACAAGGCCGTTTCCTCCGATATCACGCTTGGCCAGCTTCTCGATGGGCTGGCGGCCGCGCCGGAAGCGCCGCTGGTGTTTCTCTACGAAGGGCAGCCAGTGAAGGCGGGCTGCCACGTCACCGAGGTCAAGGCGGGCGCGTTCTCGGCACTCGACTGTGGCGCCAACCCGGAAGCTTGGTCGGAGATGTTCATCCAGCTCTGGGATATCAACGAGGACGGCCGGAGCCATATGCCGGCGGGCAAGTTCTCCGCCATCATACGCAAGGTTTCTGATCACGTTCGGCTCGATCCAGCGGCCAAGCTGACCTTTGAAGTTAGTGACGGAAATCGACCGATGGCCCTCTACTGCGCATCGTCGCCGCGCATGGCCGGGGACAAAATCGAGGTGACGTTGGCCGCAAGACCGGCAAGCTGCAAACCCCGTGACCGGTGGTTAGTCGAGAAGGCTGCTGCAACAAATTCTTGCTGCGGCCTGCACCGACCAGTTCTAAGTGTTGCGCCTGAAAAGCGCTCTTGAAGGGATATGAACTCACGAAACCTACACAACTGTAGCTATCTCGACCAGGGATTGATCACCTTTAGTCCGGCAGCCTCGAAAGGGCGTGTGTCGCGAGTTGCGATCGCGAGGCCGTTTGCTGCCGCAATGGCCGAAATGTAACCGTCGGCCGTACCGATCGCTTTCCCAGCTATTCGAGCGCGTGCCATCAGTTCGGAAAAAAACTGAGATGCAGCCAGATCGAAGGACAGGATGCGATCGGAAAAGTGGGGCAGCACTTCATCCTCAAGGCGATCGCGAAGGATAGCTTGCCGTTTCCCCGAGGGCATCGCAGCGATCCCAAAGCGAAGTTCGGCAATCGTTATTGCCGAGAGGAACAGCGTTTCGATAGCTTGATCGTCCAACCAGGCGACTACGGCCTGATCGGGAACTGGCTTCCAAGGTTCGGATATTAGATTGGTGTCCAGCAAGATCATTCGAAGGTCATTGGTTCAACAGGTGTTTTGTCGCGACTTTTCTGCAGGGCTTCAATGTCGCTGTCGGAAAGCTCGGCGTCGCGACCAATAGCCGTCAGCAACGAACCGAGCTTCACCCGTTCAGGAGGACGAACAGCGGCTTCAATAATGTCACGAATCTCGGCTTCGGTGCTCCGGCCATGGTGAGCCGCTCGCACCCTCAGAGCACGATGCGTTTCGTCAGAAAGGTTTCGAACGGTGACTGCCGGCATTGATATCAACTCTACAGAAATGATGGCTGTGACATCAAAATATGAAAAACGCAGCAAAACTTCAAGAGGCTCAATAACGGAGCACCCTGATTGTTGAGAAACACCGCTGCGGGAACACGAATGCAGATTGTGCGGGTGACTCCGTATTAGGTCCTGTTGACAAAGTATGGCAGCCATATCTTTGCGGCTGCCAGGGCGAGGAATGCCGAG
>NZ_JANFDG010000041.1 GCF_024609765.1 Shinella pollutisoli | reverse complement strand
CGAATAGCGAATAGCGAATAGCGAATAGCGAATAGCGAATAGCGAATAGCGAATAGCGAATAGACCGGAAAGGAATACTTCTCTCCGGTCAAACTCTATTCGCTATTCGCAACTCGCTATTCGCTCATTTCCACACCCCCTCCCGCACCAGATCGTCCATCGTCAGTTCGATCCCCTTGCGCAGGATGGCGGCCATGTCGTCGATCTGGGCGGCGGTGATGGTGAGCGGCGGCGACATCACGCACATGTGGATCAGCGGGCGCACGAGCAGGCCGAGCTCCTGGCAATGCCGGTCGATGCGCTTGCCGACCTCGATGTCGAGCGCCAGCGGGTTGTTGCTGACCCGGTCGGCGACGCATTCGACGCAGGCCATCAGCCCGAGCCCGCGCACCTCGCCGACCAGCGGCAGGTCCTCCAGCGCCTTGAGGCTTTTCTGGAAATGGTCCGACACCGCGCGCGCATGCTCCAGAAGCCCGCCTTCGAGGATGTCGAGGTTCTTCAGCGCCACCGCGCAGCCGACCGGATGGCTCGAATAGGTGAGTCCGTGCGCGAACATCGCGTCGGAATGGTTGGAGCGGCGCAGTTCCTCGAACAGCCGCCCGGCGATCATCACGCCGCCGAGCGGGAAATAACCCGACGTCACCCCCTTGGCGAAGGTGATCATGTCCGGATCGATGCCGAAGACGTCTTGCGAAGCGAAGACATGGCCGAGCCGCCCGAAGGCCGTCACCACCTCGTCGGCGATGAAGAGGATGTCGTTGTCCCGGCAGAGTTTCCGCATCCGCTTCAGGTAGTCGTCCGGCGGCACGATGACGCCGCCCGACGCCATCACCGGCTCGGCGATGAAGGCGCCGATGCGCTCCGCCCCCCGCGCCTCGATCATCTGCCGGAATTCCTCGACGAGGAAGTCGCAGAAGGCCTCGACCGTCGTCCCCTCCGGCCGGCGGAACGGGTCCGGGCAGGTGAGCTTGACGACAAGGTCGCCGGCGCTGTCCATCCAGTCGTGGTCGCGCGGCCGGCCGTTGAGCGAGGCGGCGAGATAGGTCGAGCCGTGATAGCCGCCCTGGCGCGAGACGATCAGCTTCTTCTCCGGCCGCCCCTTCACATTGTTGGAAAACTGCATGAAGCGCAGCGCCGTCTCGACCGCCGAGGAGCCGCCCGTCGTGTAGAAGACATGGTCGACGCCCTCCGGCGCATGGCCCGCGAGCCGGGCGGACAGCAGCGCCGAGGGCACATTGGTCGTGTACCACGGCGAATTGTAGGAGAGCTCCATCGCCTGCGCCGCCATGACCTCGGCAAGCTCGCGGTTGCGGTGGCCGGCATTGACGCACCACATGCCGGCCGGCCCGTCGATCAGCCGTCGCCCCGCCGCATCGGTGACGTAGATGCCCTCGCCCGCGTCGATGCGCCCGCGCGCCTCCGCGCCGATCGAGCCCGAGACCGGCCAGGGCTGCACGAGATGACGCTCGGCGAGCCGGGTGATCTCGTCGCCGGACACTCCATCGGGGCCCGGCACCTCGTCCGCCGTCTTCGGTTGCGCCGCCATATCCGCCTCCATTATATTTTCATGTGGACACCCTCTTGCAACGGCATGAAATTTTTCATGTTTCCCGAAGATTTTGAATATCCGTTCAATCAATATTGCAGAATCGGGGCTTGATTTCAACGGGCATTTGAGCGCATGCTTCATTCCGGGAACAGCAAGCCGGAAAGGCGCCTCGAATGCTCGACAGGGCGACTGCATATGGAACGGGACCTATGCCGCTTTCCCCTTCTCCCCATCGGGGAGAAGGTGCCGGCAGGCGGATGAGGGGGATGCCGCAGGCAGGAAGAGCGCGTGTTTTTCCGGGCGACACCCCCTCGCCCGGCCCTTCGGGCCACCTTCTTCCCGACGGGGAGAAGGGGAAAGCGGCAGCGCCGTGTTTCGGGGGTAGCGGCAGAATGCCCCGCGCCTGTCGCGGCGGGGACCGCCGATGACGGCCGCGGCGTTCGGCGACATCGCCGAAACGCCCGCCCCATTCAGGCGCGGGAGCTGGATGCGGAGCGAGGAGGCCCGGGGCCTCGCCATGATCTCGCCGACCTTCCTCTACGCGCTTGCGCTGCTCTTCCTGCCGGTCCTCATCGTTCTGGCCTACAGCTTCTGGACCCAGGACTATCTCGACATCGACCGCACCTTCACGCTGGAGAACTACCGCCAGGCGCTGACCGAGCCGATCTACCGCGACCTCTTCGTCCGCTCGCTGTGGATCGCGCTTGCCGTCAGCATCGCCACGGTGGTCTTCTCCTATCCGATCGCCTGGTTCATCTCCTTCCACGGCGGCGTGCACAGGAACCTCTGGCTCTTCCTCGTCACCGTGCCCTGCTGGACGAGCTACCTGCTGCGCGTCATGTCCTGGAAGGTCATCCTCGGCTATGGCGGGGTGATGAACACGGGGCTGATGTCGCTCGGCGTCATCGAGGAGCCGCTGACCTCGCTGCTCTACAATTCCAACGCCGTCGTCATCACGCTGGTGCATAGCTGGGCCGCCTTCGCCATCCTGCCGATCTACGTCTCGCTGCAGAAGATCGACCGCACGCTGATCGAGGCCGCGCGCGACCTCGGCGACAGCCGTGCGCGCGCCTTCCTGCGCGTCACCCTGCCGCTGTCGCTGCCGGGCGTCATCTCCGCCTTCCTGATCGTCATGATCCCGACGGTCGGCGATTTCGTCACGCCGCGCCTCGTCGGCGGCAAGGACGGGGTGATGATCGCCACCGCCATACAGGCGCAGTTCGGCAAGGCGGCGAACTGGCCGCTGGGCGCCGCACTTTCCGTCACCACCATGGTGCTCGTGTCGCTTGCGGCAGCATGCGTCGTCTTCGCGCTGCGCTTCGCCGTCAGGAGGATCAGATGAGCCTGCTCACCCGCCGCCTCGCCTTCCTTCCCTGGCTGCCGGCCTATGTGGCGGTCTATTTCCTGTTCCTCTACCTGCCGATCCTGCTGATCCCGATCTTCTCCTTCAACAACGCGGCGACGACCACCTTCCCGCTCGCCGGCTTCACCACCAAGTGGTACGGCACGCTCGCCGGCAACGGCGCGATGCTGGAGGCCGCGCGCAACAGCCTCGTCGTCGGCGTCTGCGTCGCATTGCTCTCGACGACGCTCGGCATCTGCGCGGCCCGCGCGATCACCCGCTACCGCTTCCGCGGCCAGAGGGCCGCCGCCGGCCTGATCATGGCGCCGCTCTTCCTGCCGGAGATCATCGTCGCCGTCTCGCTTCTGATGATCGTGCTGGCGCTCGGGCTGCAGCTCTCGCTGCTGACCGTCATCCTCGGCCAGACAGTGTTCTGCGTGCCCTACGCGATGTCGGTGCTCGTCTCCGGCTTCGAGGGTTTCGACCGCAGCCTGGAGGAGGCCTCCTACGACCTCGGCGAGACGGCGCTCGGCACCTTCCGCCGCGTGACGCTGCCGGTGGTGGCGCCGGCGATCGTCTCCAGCCTGCTCGTCACCTTCACCATCTCGCTCGACGAGTTCATCCTCGCCTTCTTCCTTTCCGGCACCGAGCCGACGCTGCCGGTCTACATCTGGGGGCAGCTCCGCTTCGCCGCCAAGCTGCCGGGGGTGCTGGCGCTCGGCACGATCATGATCGCCGCCTCGATCCTCATGCTCACCCTCGCCGAAATCCTGCGCCGCCGTGCCGAGAGCCGCACGCGCATCGCGCTCACGCCGACATAGGAACGAAGCCGATGGCCGACCGCGCGATGATCGAGATCCAGTCCGTGTCGAAATACTACGGCATCTACAAGGCGCTCGACGCGGTGTCGCTGTCGATTAGCGAAGGCGAGTTCTTCTCGCTGCTCGGCCCCTCCGGCTGCGGCAAGACCACGCTGCTTCGCTCCATCGCCGGCTTCGAGACGCCGACGGAGGGCGAGATCCTCATCGACGGCGTGCCCTCCGTCGACCTGCCGCCGAACCGCCGGCCGACCAACATGGTGTTCCAGAACTACGCCATCTTCCCGCATCTCGACGTCTCGGAGAACGTCGCCTACGGGCTTAAGCGCCTGCGCCTTTCCGCGGAGGAAGAGAGGAAGCGCGTCGCCGACGCGCTCGACCAGGTGCGGCTTTCCGGCCTCGGCAAGCGCAAGGCGCACGAGCTTTCCGGCGGCCAGCGCCAGCGCGTTGCGCTCGCCCGCGCGCTCGTCATGCGGCCGAAGGTGCTGCTCCTCGACGAACCGCTGTCGGCGCTCGACAAGAAGCTGCGCGAGGAGATGCAGGTGGAGCTGCGCATGCTGCAGAAGGCCGTCGGCATCACCTTCGTCCTCGTCACCCACGACCAGTACGAGGCCCTGGCGCTCTCCGACCGTATCGCCGTCATGTTCGGCGGCCGCATCGCCCAGATCGCCACGCCCAAGGAGATCTACCAGCGACCGCGCACGAAGAAGGTCGCCGACTTCCTCGGCGGCATGAATTTCCTGACGGCGAAGGTCCTTGGCGAGCGCGACGACGCCGTCTCCGTCGACGCCGCCCGCTTCGGCGCCGTCAACCTCGACAAGCCGCAAGGCTTCGCCGCCGCCAACGGAGAAGTGACGATCGGCATCCGCCCGGAGCGCCTGCGCCTGCTCTGGGACGACGACCGCGCGCCGCACGAGCTCGCCGGCCGCATCGAGAACCGCGCCTATTTCGGCGAGGTCACCCATCTCATGATCGGCGTCGACGGCCTGGAGCAGCCCCTCTCCATGGTCGAGACGAACAATTACGGCGCCGACGATCTCCCCATCGGCGCCGAGATCCGGCTGGCCTACGATCCGGATGCGTTTGTGCTTTTGGCGGAGGACCCGCCGGTCTCGCGGGTATAGGCCCGCCCCTCATCCCGCTGCCGCGACCTCTCCCCGCAAGCGGGGAGAAGGTGCCGGCAGGCGGATGAGGGGCAGCGGCCCCCTCAATACCCCGACTTGATCTTCTCGAATTCCGCGATCATCTTCTGCCGCAATTCCGTCGGCATCGGCGACTGGAAGAGCGTGTTGGCGACGAAGGCGTCGACGTCGCCGTAGCCTTTCTCGTCGAGGATCTTCTTGTCGACCGCCGCCATGCCGTTGGCGTTGGAATGGCCGTAGCCCCAGCTTTCCACCATGTAGGCGGCGATCGCCGGGTCGGTGACGGCGTTCATGTAGTCATAGGCGAGATCGGCGCTGCCCTCCCCGCCCTTCAGCCGCACATAGCCGCAGACCCAGGTGGAGAGTCCCTCCGCCGTGTCCTTCCTGATCTCGGCCGGCACGCCGTCGGCCTGCAGCGTCGTCGCCGTCTCGTTCCAGGCCCAGGCGAGGTCGACCTCGCCGCTCGCCATCGCCTGGCTGAGGTCCGTGTTGTCGGTCCAGTAGAGACGCACGTTCTGGTGCACCGCGCGCAGGAAGGCGGAGGCCTCCTCGAACTGGGCGTCCGTCATCGTCGTCCAGTCCTTGAGCCCGATGGCGAGGCTCGCCAGCGCATAGGCGTCGTCGACGTTGTCGCCGATCGAGACCCGGTCCTTGAACTTCGGATCGGCGAAGGCCTTGAGCGAGGCGACCTCCTCGGGCTTCACCGTGTCGGTGCGGTAGGTCAGCACCGTGTTGCCCCAGTCGAAGGGAATGAACCAGGCCGTGCCGTCCTCGGAGGTCATCAGGCTCTTCATCGCCTTGAAGCCGGGCAGGATGTCGTCCCAGGCGGTCAGCTTGGCGGTGTCGAGCGGCTCCAGCAGCCCCGCCTCGCGCCACTTGACGACGCTCTGCGAGCAGGGATGGGCGACGTCGGCCTTGAAGCCGGAGCGCAGCTTCTGGAACGCCTCCTCCTCGTCGCCGAAGAAGGAGAAGTCCGGCGAATTGCCGTGCTTTTCCGCATAGGCCGGATGGAACTCGGGGTCCTCGTAACCCGACCAGTCGAAGACGGTGAGCGTGTCGGCGGCGCGCGACGGAAGGGCGGCGAACGCGAGGACGGCCGCAACCGCCGCCGTCGTGAAGAGCCTTGCCCGGATTGCCTTGGTCATTGCGTTCTCCTCCCTGTTTCGGGTTCCCTGTTATGATTTCGGCCCCTGACGCGTCAGGTGGTTCGGAAAGACCGTGACGACATATTCGACCGCGGCCTCCAGCGCGCGCTCGCGCGTCGTGCCGTCGCCCATCATCAGGCGCAGCCATAGGCCTTCGAGCATGGCGCAGAGCGAGACCGCCATCGTCTCGGGTTCATAGGAATAGCCGCCCTCGGCCTTCAGCGCGGCGCAGAGCCCGATCACCGTCTCCTGGTACTTCACGTCGCGCGCGCCGCAGAGCGCCTGGTAGGTCGGCCGCGACTTCGCCTCGCCCCAGAAGGCGCACCAGGCGGCGAGCTTGCGCTTGGTGCAGATCTTGCGGTCGAAATCGGCATGCACGAGCGCCCAGAGCCGACTCGCGACGTCCGGACCGGCCTTGTCGAGCGCCGCGTTCCAGTGGTCCGCATATTCCTCGGACATGAACTGCAGCGTGGCGACGAGCAGGTTGTCCTTGCTCTCGAAATGGAAATTGACGATGCCCCGCGACAGCCCGGCCCCGTCGGCGACGTCGGCGAGCGTCGTCTCCGAATAGCCGCGCTTGGCGAGCGAATCGATCGTCGCCTCGATGAGCTGCTGGCGCCGCGTCTCCTTGGAGGCCTTGCGGCCCCGCTTCTCGCCCTCGCCCGAAACCCGGTCCGCAGCCCCTGCCCGCATCTTCACCGCCACCTTGCCGTTTGGATTGCGCAGCGTCACGGTCATGGGCGCGTCCCGACCACCGGCTTGCTGCCGCGCAGATGAGTGGGACAATGCTCGCCGCTGTCAAGGACCTTCTGCATCGCCGTCCAGGTGCGGACGTTCCTGGCGACATAGGCCTCGCCCACCGCCGCCACCGCCTGCAGGTAGAGCGGCCCCGTCAGCCGCGCGAGCTCGCCGCGCGCAACCTCACGGTACCAGGCGTTGCGGCTCTCCGCCGTCGCCCCGACGAAGCCCGCCGCCGCCATCGCCGCGAGATAGCGCCGCGCCGAGGCCATGCCGAAGCTCAGGCCCTCGGCGGCGATATAGTCCCGCATCTCCGCCGTCGGTTCGCCGTCGTGGCCGATCAGCCAGTCGGAGGCGGCAAGCGTGCCGCCCGGCTTCAGCACCCGGAAGAGCTCGGCAAACAGCCACTCCTTGTCGGGCACATGGATCATCGCATCCTTGGAGAAGACGACATCGAAGCTCCCGTCGGCGAAGGGCAGCCGCCCCGGCGGGCTCGCCACGAAGCGGGCGACGTCTTCAAGCCCCGTCGCCTCCGCCGCCGCACGCGCCCGAAAAATCACCGGTGCCTCGACGTCGTAGCCGACGATCTCCGCCGGCCGGTATGTCCGGGCGATGTGCAGCGTGATGCCACCCGCGCCGCAGCCGAAGTCGAGCACCCGCTTGCCGGCGAGGTCGAGGCCGGAAAGCACCCGGTCCACCTCCTCCGGCCCGCCCGGCGAAAGATAGCCCTCGCCCCACATCACGCCGAGGAAGCGGATGGCCGCCTCGTCATATTCCGGCTCCGGCATTCCGTCCTCGTCAAGCGCCGCCGTCATGGCCGTCCTTCGCGGGATTTCCGATGAGGCGAAATTCTAGCGGATAATCAGGCCATTGCAAGATACTTGCTGAACGATCATTCAGAATATCTGGACAACATTTTGCTTTTGATGCAGCTTTCAGAAGCAGCGGAGGCATCAAGATGCAGAAATTCGATTGCCTGATCGTCGGCGGCGGCCACAACGGCCTCGTGACGGCGTGCTATCTCCAGCGCGCCGGGCTGAACGTCGCGGTGCTGGAGAAGAACGGCTGGGTCGGGGGCGCCGCGACGAGCCGGGAGCTGACGCCGGGCTTCCTCTATTCCAACTGTTCCTATGTCTGCTCGCTGTTCCGCCCGGAGATCATGCGCGATCTCGAACTGCCCAGGCACGGGCTGCAGGTCATCGCCTACGAGGGCGGCGCCGTCTTCACCCGCGACGGCGACTACCTCGCCTCCTACCGCGACCACGACAGCCACCGCCGCGAGTTCGCCCGCTATTCGAAGCGCGACGCCGAGGCCTACAACCGCTACGCCCGCGACGTCACCCGCCAGTGCCGCTTCATCCAGCCGCTGCTGATGCGCACCGCGCCCGACCCGCTCGGTTTTCGCCCGCGCGATATTTCCGAATTGCTCTATCTCGCCAGGAAATTCGGCGAGTTCGGCCCGCAGGAGATGGCGCAGACATTGCGCTTCTGGACCATGTCGATTTCCGATTTCCTCGACGAGTATTTCGAGACGGACGTGATCAAGGCCTATCTGGCCCTGTCGGGCATCATCGGCACCGCGCTCGGGCCGATGTCGCCCGGCACGGCCTATGTACTCCTGCACCACTACATGGGCGAGGTCGACGGCTCGGTCGGCGCCTGGGGCTATGCCCGCGGCGGCATGGGCGCGGTGACGCAGGCGCTCGCCCGCTCCTTCGAGTCCGTCGGCGGCGTCATCCGCACCGACGCCGAGGTGGAAAAAATCCTGTCGCGCGGCGGGCGCACCACCGGCGTCGTGCTGGCGGGCGGCGAGGAGATCAAGGCCCGCCTCGTCGTCTCCAACGCCGACGTCAAGCGCACCTTCCTCAAGCTCGTCGAGGAGAAGGATCTTCCCGGCAAGTTCGTCCACCGGGTGAAGCATTTCAAGATGCGCGGCTCGTCCGGCAAGGTGAACATCGCGCTCGACAGCCTGCCGGAATTTCCTGCGCTGCCGAAGGACTCCAACTGCATGCGCGGCGACATGCATTTCACCGATTCGGTCGAGCGCATGGAGCGCGCCTATGACGACTGGAAGGCCGGGCGCTGGTCGGCCGATCCCTTCCTCGACATGATGATCCCGACCACCATCGACCCGACGATGACCTCGCCCGGAAAGCATTTCATGAGCTGCTTCGTGCAATATTGTCCGCCCAAGGTGGAGGGCCGCGACTGGACCGACGCCGACCGCGACGCCTTCGCCGAGACCGTGATCAGCCAGATCGCCGACTATTCCCCCGGCTTCCGCGACCGCATCGTCCACATGGAGGTGCGCACGCCGCGCGAGATCGAGCGCGAGGTCGGCATCACCGAGGGCAACATCTTTCAAGGCGAGCTCACCTTCGACCAGCTGCTCTTCAACCGCCCGGTGCCAGGCTACGCGCAATACCGCAGCCCCATCGCCGGGCTCTACATGTGCGGCTCCTCCACCCATCCGGGCGGCGGGGTCATGGGCGCGCCGGGCCGTAACGCGGCGATGGAGATCCTGCGCGACCTCAAGCGTCCCACCGAAGCGATGAGCAAGGCCCATGACGTCGTCTGATGCGCTGAAATCCGTCTACGACGCCATCGTCGTCGGCGCCGGCCACAACGGGCTGACCGCCGCCGCCGTGCTGGCCAAGGCCGGCCGCAGCGTCCTCGTTCTGGAGGCGGCGGAGGCGCCGGGCGGGGCACTGCGCTCCCGCATCTTCGCCCCCGGCTACCGCTCGCCGGGCCTCGCCCATATCGTCAACCGGCTCGATGCCGCGGTCTGCCGCGACATCGGCCTCGACGTGGCGAGGGAACCGCGGCTCGTGCCGACGACGGTGCTCGACGGCTCCGGCCGCGCCGTGGTGCTGCGCGGCGCCTATGGCGAGGAGATCGAGGGCGTCTCTCCTGAAGAAGCCGCCGCCTTCGCTGCGCTACGGAAGAAACTCGTCTTCCAGGCCGCCGTCCTCAAGCGCTTCCTGCGCCGCCCGCCGCCGCGGCTCGGCGCCGTCGGCCCCGGCGATCTCGCCGCCTTCGCCGCCGCCGGCTTCGGCCTCATCCGCAAGGGGCGCGAGGAGGCGCGCGATTTCCTGCGCATGCTGCTGATGAACGTCGCCGACGTCGCCGACGAATATCTCGCCGACGATCGGCTGAAGGGCCTTCTCGCCTTCGATGCCACGCTCGGCATCCATCTCGGCCCGCGTTCGCCGACCTCGCTGCTCGGCCTCTATTATCGCCTCACCGGCGAGGTGGCCGGCAAGGCGGGCGGGCAATGCATGCCGGCGGGCGGCATGGCCGCGCTCGGCCCCGCCTTCGCCAGGGCCGCGGAGAAGGCCGGCGTGACGATCCGCTGCGCCACGCCCGTCGCCCGCATCCTCGCCGATCGCGGCCGCGCAGGCGGCGTGGTGACGGCGGACGGCACGGAGATCGCCGCCCCGATCGTCGTCTCGGCGATCCATCCGCAAAAGACCTTCCTCGACCTCGTCGACCCGGCCGAGAGCGGCACCGGCTTCATCCGCGCCATCCGCAACCTGCGGAGCCGGGGCAATGTCGCGCAGCTGAACCTCGCGCTCGACCGGCTGCCGACCTTCGAGGGCCTGCCGGCGGATGCGCGGGAGGGCCGCATCCTCCTCGTCCGCTCGATGGAGCAGGTGGAGACCGCCTTCAACCCGGCGAAATACGGCGAATTCTCGCCCGATCCGGTGATGGAGATCACCTTCCCGAGCCGCGCCGACCCGTCGCTCGCCCCCGTCGGCGGCTGCACGCTCTCGGCGCTCGTGCAATATGCGCCCTACGACCTCAAGGGCGGCTGGGAAGCGGGCAAGCCTGCCTTGCAGAAAATCCTCCTCGAAAAGCTGGAGCAGCACGCGCCGGGCATCGGCTGGTCCATCGTCGCGGCGGAGCTTCTCACCCCCGCCGACATGGAGGCCGAATACGGCCTGCCCGGCGGCCACTGGCACCACGGCGAGCTGCAGGCCGACCAGCTTCTCGTCAACCGCCCGACCTTCGCCGCGTCCGGCTATGCGACGCCGATCGAGGGCCTCTACCTCGCCGGCGCCGGCGCGCATCCGGGCGGCGGCATTTCCGGCCTGCCGGGCTGGAACGCCGCGCGCCACATCCTCGCGGGAGAAAAGCCATGACCCTGTCGCCCCGCCATGCCGCGCAGGCACATATCCTGATGCCGCGCCTCGAAACGCCGTTCCACTCGCGCCTTGCCGCCTTGAGCGAGGTGAACGACTGGTACACCTGGTCCGGCTACAAGGCGCCGCATTCCCTCGCCGACGCCGAACTCGAATATTTCGCCATCCGTTCGACGGCGGCTCTCTTCGACATCTCGCCGATGGTGAAATACCGCATCGCCGGCCCGGACGCGGAGCGCTACCTCAACCGCCTGACCGTGCGCGACGTGCGCAAGCTCGGCGTCAGCCGCGTGCACTACACCGCCTGGTGCGACGACCACGGCCATGTGCTCGACGACGGCACGCTGTTCCGGTTCGGCCCGGACGAATTCCGCCTCTGCTGCCAGGAGCGCCACCTCCCCTGGCTTCTCGACAGCGCCTACGGTTTCGCGGTGACGATCGCCGAGGAGACGGAGGAAATCGCCGGCCTCGCCCTGCAGGGGCCGACCAGCTACGCCGTGCTTTCCGCCGCCGGCTTCGACGTGGCGCGGCTGAAACCCTTCGACGTCGTGACGCTGGACAGGGTCACGATCTCGCGCACCGGCTTCACCGGCGACCTCGGCTACGAACTCTTCGTGCCGCGGGACGAAGCCCTGCCGCTCTGGGACCGGCTCTGGGCGGCGGGCGAGGCGCACGGCATCCGCGCCATCGGCTACGGCGCGCTGAACCAGGCGCGCATCGAGGCGGGCTTCATCGTCGCCAACGCGGATTTCATGACCGCCGAGACGGCGCTCCGTGCGGATCGCGTGCGCCTGCCCGACGAGATCGGCCTCGACTGGCTGGTGGATACGGAGAAGCCGAGTTTCAACGGCCGCGCCGCCATCCTCGCGGCACGGCGGAATCAAAGTCTCAAGCACATCCTCGTCGGCCTTGAAATCGAAGGGAATATTCCCGCCGAGCATGCCATCGTCTACCATCGCGGCAAGCACGAGGCGGGCATCGTCACGGCCGGCATCTGGTCGCCGATCGCCAAGCGCAACATCGCCATCGCCAGCCTCGAGCGGCCCTACGGCGAACGGTTCACCGACGACCTGTGGGTCGAGATCTACGCGCTGCGCGAGCTGAAATACCAGAAGATGATGAAGCGGGCGAGGATCGTGCCCCGCCCCTTCGTCAAGCTCGCGCGGCGCAGCGCCACCCCGCCGGGGCTCAGATAGATGGACGAGGAGACCCGCCGCAACTGGCAGATCGTCGCCATGCCGCCCGGCGCGGAATGGTCCGGACGGGCGCGCTATGCGGCGGCGATGTATTTCTACCAGCGCGGCGAGATGGCGGCCGACGTGCTGGAGGTCTACCGCATCTGTTCGCGGCTCGATGCCGAGGACCCGGTCTCGGTGCTCCGCCGCTGGCGGATCGGTGCGGACTGGATCGCGAAGCTGGAGGCCTTCCGAAACGCCTGAATCACTGCGGGGCGAAGGAGAGGAAGAGCCGGCGCAGCCCCTCGCGGCCCTCGCGGGCGATGTCGAAGCGGCGACCGAACAGCAGCCATTCCGCGCAGACCCCCTTGATCATCCAGCGCAGCGCGGTGGCGGCCGTCTGCGGCGTCCAGCAGGCGGCGAGCCGCCCCTGGGTGCGCGCCTTGCCGAAGGCGGCCTCCAGCGCCCGCATGTGCTCGGCGTCGATGTCGACCTGGCGCTCGCAGACGCAGGCGAATTCGCCGCTGTAGTCGCAGCGCAGCAGGATGGAGAGGATGCGCTGGCGCTGCGCGTCGGCCGACAGCAGCTCCAGCCAGTCGCCGCCCGCCCGCTCCAGCACGGAGAGCACGTCGGCATTCTCCGCCTCCAGCTCGCGGGCGATCAGGTCCTCCTGCGGCAGGCGGACGGAGCGCGACAGTTCGAGGAACAGCTCCGTGCGGTTGGAGAAATGCCAGTAGATGGCGCCGCGGGTGACCCCCGCGGCGCGCGCGACATCCTCCATGGAGGCATTGGCGACGCCCTTCTCGTAGAAGACCTGCTCGGCCGCCAGCAGGATCTGCTGGCGGGTCTCCGCCGCGTCGGCCTTGCTCCGGCGCACGGGCTTACTCCGCCGGCGCCGGCGCCGTTTCGGCTCCCTTGCGCCTGCCGTAGCCGAACAGCCGCATCACGAAGACGAAGAAGACCGGCACGAAGAACAGGCCGAGCACGGTGGCCGAGAACATGCCGCCCATGACGCCGGTGCCGATCGCCCGCTGGCTCGCCGAGCTCGCGCCGGTGGCGATCGCCAGCGGCAGCACGCCGAGCATGAAGGCCATCGAGGTCATCAGGATCGGCCGGAAGCGCAGGTGGCAGGCCTCGATCGCCGCCTCCACCAGCGGCTTGCCGGCCGCCATCTGCTCCTTGGCGAACTCGATGATCAGGATCGCGTTCTTGGCCGAGAGGCCGATGATGGCGATGAGGCCGACCTTGAAGTAGACGTCGTTCGACAGGTCCCGCAGCGTCACGGCGGTGACCGCGCCGATGACCCCGAGCGGCACCGCCAGGATGACGGCGATCGGGATCGACCAGCTCTCGTAGAGTGCCGCGAGGCACAGGAAGACGAGCAGGCACGACAGGCCGATCAGGATCGGCGCCTGCGAGCCGGACTGGATCTCCTGCAGCGACTGGCCGGTCCATTCGTAGCCGAAGCCCGGCGGCAGCTGGGCGGCGAGCCGCTCCATCTCCGTGATCGCGTCGCCCGTCGAGAAGCCCGGCTTGGTGTCGCCGCCCAGCCGGGCGGCCGGGTAGCCGTTGTAGCCCACCGTCTGCGTCGGCGCCCGCACCCATTCGGCCGTGGCGAAGGCGGAGAGCGGCACCATGCCGCCGTTGCCGTTGCGCACGTTGAGGTTCAGGAGGTCGGAGACCTGCATGCGCTTGTTCTCGTCCGCCTGCACCGTCACGCGCTGCATGCGGCCGGCATTCGGGAAGTCGTTGACGTAGGACGAGCCGAGGTTGGTCGAGATCGTCGAGTTGATGTCGGCGAAGGTGACGCCGAAGGTGTTGGCCTTCTCGCGGTCGATGACGATGTTGACCTGGGCGGCGTCGGGCATGCCCTCGAAGCGCACGCCCGTGACGACGTCGCTCTGGGCGGCAAGGCCGATGAGCTGGTCGCGGGCGGCCGCGAGCGCCGCCTCGCCGAGGCCGGCGCGGTCCTGCAGGCGGAAGGAGAAGCCCCCCGTCGTGCCGAGGCCCTGGATCGGCGGCGGCGACAGCGCGAAGCTGATCGCGTCCTTGATCTGGCTCATCGCCATGGTCGCGCGTCCGGCGATCGAGGGCGCCGCGTCGTCCGGCCCGCGCTCGCTCCAGTCGTGCAGCGTCACGAAGGCGAGGCCCGCGTTCTGGCCGGCGCCGAAGAAGGAGAAGCCGTTGATCGCGACGATCGTGTCGACCGCCTTCTCCTGGCCGAAGATCTGCTCGGCCTGGGCGATCACCTCGTCCGTGCGGTGGCCGGTCGCCTCCGACGGAAGCTGCATCATGACGATCACGAAGCCCTGGTCCTCGTCCGGCAGGAAGGAGGACGGCAGCTTGGTGAACATGTAGCCGAGGCCGACGGCGAGCGCGAGGTAGATCACCATGACCCGCCCCGCCCGGCGCACGAGCGAGCCGACCGTGGACGAATAGCCGCGCGAGGTGCGGTCGAAGGAGCGGTTGAACCAGCCGAAGAAGCCGCGCTTCGTGGCGTGGTGGCCCTTCGGCACCTGCTTGAGGAAGCTGCCGCAGAGCGCCGGCGTCAGGGACAGCGCCAGGAAGGCCGAGAACAGGATCGACACGACCATGGTCAGCGAGAACTGCTGGTAGATGACGCCGACCGCGCCGGGGAAGAAGCCCATCGGGATGAACACCGAGGCGAGCACCAGCGTGATGCCGATGACGGCGCCGGTGATCTGCTTCATCGCCTTGCGTGTCGCCTCCTTCGGCGGCAGCCCCTCCTCCGACATGATGCGCTCGACGTTCTCCACGACGATGATCGCGTCGTCGACGAGAATGCCGATGGCCAGCACCATGGCGAACATGGTGAGCACGTTGATCGAGAAGCCGACGGCGAGCATCACCGCGCAGGCGCCGAGCAGCGCGACCGGCACCACCAGCACCGGGATGACGGTGTAGCGGATGTTCTGCAGGAACAGGAAGATGACGAGGAAGACGAGGCCGATCGCTTCCAGAAGCGTGTGCACCACCTTCTCGATCGACACCTTGACGAAGGGCGAGGTATCGTAGGGGATGGAATATTCCAGCCCCGGCGGGAAGAACTTGGAGAGCTCCTCCATGCGCGCCTCGATGGCGGCCGAGGTCTCCATGGCGTTGCCGGACGGCGAGAGCTGCACGCCGATGGCGGCGGACGGCTTGCCGTTGAGGCGGGTCGAGAAGGAGTAGTTCTCGCCGCCGACCTCGATGCGGGCGACGTCGCGCAGCCTGACGGCGGAACCGTCGGCATTGGCGCGCAGCACGATCGCGCCGAACTCCTCCGGCGAGGAGAGCTGGCCCTTGATGTTGACGGGGGCGGCGATCTGCTGGGTGATCGGGTTCGGCTGGGCGCCGATGGAGCCCGCGGCGATCTGCGCGTTCTGCACCTGGATCGCCGCCGTCACGTCGGCGGCCGTCATGTTGAGGCCGAGCATCTTGTCGGGATCGAGCCAGACGCGCATCGAGCGCTGCGTGGCGAAGAGCTGCGCGCGGCCGACGCCGGGCACGCGCTGGATCTCGCTCAGCACGTTGCGGTTGAGGTAGTCGCCGAGGCCGACGGCGTCCATCGAGCCGTCCGTCGAGGTGAGCGCGACGATCAAGAGGAAGCCGGAGCCCGCCTCGTCGACCTGCACGCCCTGCCGCTTGACGCTGTCGGGCAGGCGCGGCTCGACGCGGCGCACGCGGTTCTGGATGTCGACGGCCGCCTGGCCGGGATCGGTGCCCGGCGCGAAGGTGCGTCGATGCTGACGGAGCCCGAGGACGACGAGCTCGATTCGAAATAGAGCAGGCCGTCGACGCCGTTGAGCTCGTTCTCGATGAGCTTCGTGACGCTCTGGTAGGTGTCCTGCGACGAGGCGCCGGCATAGGTCGTGCTGATGGAGATCTGCGGCGGCGCGACGTTCGGATACTGCGAGACCGGCAGGAGCGGGATGGCGATGACGCCCGCCACCATGATGAAGATGGCGACGACCCAGGCGAAGATCGGCCTGTCGATGAAGAAACTCGGCATCGGTCAGGTCCTCACTTGTCTTCCGCAGCGGAGGCCGCCTCGACCGGCTCGCCGCCGGCCGCAGCCACGGGCTTCCAGTCCGCCGGCACGACCTCGCCGCCCGGCTGCACCTTCTGGAAGCCCTCGACGACGACCTTCTCGCCGCTCTTCAGCCCGTCCGTCACCACCCATTGGGTGCCGACGGCGCGGCCGACCGTGACCTGGCGCAGGTCCGCCTTGTTCTCTGCGTTGACGACATAGAGCTGCGCCTTGCCGGAACTGTCGCGCTGCACCGCCTGCTGCGGCACGAGGATCGCGTTCTTCTCGACGCCCTGCTCGATCAGCACGCGCACGTACATGCCGGGCAGGAGGTCGCCGTCCGGATTCGGGAACTCGCCGCGCAGCGTCACCTGGCCGGTCGAGGCGTCGACCGCCGCTTCCGAGAACAGCAGCCGCCCGTCGTGCGGATAGGCCGTGCCGTCGTCGAGCAGCAGCTTGACGCCGGTCGAGTTGGAATCGTCGATCAGCTCGCCTTCCTGCAGCGCCTTGCGCAGGCGGATGAGGTCGGTCGCCGGCTGCGTGAAGTCGGCATAGACCGGGTCGAGCTGCTGGATCGTCGCGAGGTTCTCGCCGCTTGCGGAAACGAGCGCGCCCTCGGTGATGAGCGCCCGGCCGATGCGGCCGCTGATCGGCGCCTTCACCTCGGCATATTCGAGGTTGAGCTTGGCGGTCGCAAGCCCGGCCTGGGCGATCGCGACGTCGGCATCCGCCTGCGCGAGCTTGGCGATGGCGTCGTCGTACTGCTGGGCGGAGGCGACGTTGGACTTCTTGAGCTGCTCCTGCCGCTCGGCCGCCTGGCGGGCCTGGAGCTGCACGGCCTCGGCGCGGCGCAGCGTCGCCTCGGCGCTGTCGACCTGCACCTGGAACGGCGCGGGATCGATGCGGTAGAGCACCTCGCCCTCCTTGACGATCGACCCCTGCTCGAACACCCGTTCCACGACGATGCCGGAGACGCGCGGCCTCACTTCGGCCGTGCGCGTCGCGGCGATGCGGCCCGGCAGGTCGTTGGTGACGGGCACGGCGGTCGCCTCGACCGTCACGACGCCCACCTGCGGCGGCGGAAACGCGGCGCCCGCCTGCGGGGCCTGTTCGTCCTGGCAGCCCGCCAGAGCCAAGAGGGCGCCAAGGGTCGCAATCGAAATCGGTCTCATCAAACGCATGGGATAGTCCATCGACAGATCGGCCGGGACGGCCGCGGGGTGCTGAAAAAACGAGACGATGCGACGGCCGGAGGGACATCGCATCGCTACATACAAACAGGTCTGTATGTTAATTCCTGTCTTTTGACAATCGCATGGCACGCCGTCGGGCGCTGATCACGAAATTGTGATGAGGGTCCTCAATGTATCGCGCGTCCATCCGCTCCGAAACGGTGCACCTGCCCGGCCGCCGGCGTGGCGTGCACCGTGTCGCCGGGCGCGTAGTGGTGCTCGCCGAAGAGCCGCACGGTGAGGAGCCCGACCCTGTCCGATTCGAGATAGACGATCGTGTCGGCGCCGAGGTGCTCGACGTGGATCACCTTGCCCTCCCACTCGCCGCTCTCGCGCGAGAGCGCGATATGCTCCGGACGGATGCCGAGGGTCTTCGCGCCGCCGTCGCCGAGGCGCGCCGCCTCGACGAAGTTCATCGCCGGCGAGCCGATGAAGCCGGCGACGAACAGGTTGGCCGGCCGGTTGTAGAGCTCCATCGGCGAGCCGACCTGCTGGATGACGCCGCCGTCGAGCACGACGATCTTGTCGGCGAGCGTCATCGCCTCCACCTGGTCGTGGGTGACGTAGATCATCGTCGCCTTGAGCTCGCGGTGCAGCCTGGCGATCTCCAGCCGCATGTGGACGCGCAGCGCCGCGTCGAGGTTCGACAGCGGCTCGTCGAACAGGAAGAGCTTCGGCTCGCGCACGATGGCGCGGCCGATGGCGACGCGCTGGCGCTGGCCGCCGGACAGCTCGGCCGGCCGCCGGTCGAGGTATTTTTCCAGCGACAGCATGGCCGAGGCCTTCCTCACCCGCTCCTCGATCACGGCCTTCGCCGTGCCCGCCTGCTTGAGGCCGAGCCCCATGTTGTCCTTCACCGTCAGGTGCGGATAGAGCGCGTAGGACTGGAACACCATGGCGATGCCGCGCCTGGCCGGCGGCACCGCGGAGACCTCGGCGCCGTCGATGCGGATCGAGCCGGAGGTCGTGTCCTCGAGCCCGGCGATGATGCGCAGCAGCGTCGATTTTCCGCAGCCCGAGGGGCCGACGAAGATGACGAACTCGCCGTCCTCGACGTCGAGGTCGATGCCCTTGAGCACGTCGACCGGGCCGAAGGACTTGCGCACGGATTGGAGTTGGAGAGAGCCCATCGTATCCCCTTAGAGCTTGACCGGTCGGCCGGTTCTGACACTTTCGTCGGCCGCGAGGCATATGCGCAGCGACTGCACCGCGTCGTCCATGTGCCGCGAAAGGTCGATGTCCTCGCGGATCGCCTTCAGCACGAAGGCCTGTTCCCGGTCGCAGAGCTCCTGGTGGCCGGGCTCGCCGGCCATGGTCAGGTCCTCGTCGGCCTTCAGGAAGCGGCCGTCCGGCCCGGTCTCGGCGGAATGCAGGCGGATGACCGCCGTCTTCGTGTGCGTGTCGATGTCGTCGGATTTCGCGTTCGGGTCCATGACGATGGAGACGGAACCCCTGGGCGACATCACGTCCTTCACGAAGAAGGCGGTCTCCGAGATCATCGGCCCCCAGCCCGCCTCGTACCAGCCGAGCGAGCCGTCGTCGAACAGCACCTGCAGGTGGCCGTAATTGTACATGTCCGGCGAAATCTCGTCCGAGAGCCGAAGCCCGATGCCGCGCACCTCGACGGCCCTGGCGTCAGTGATCTGGCACATGACGTCGACATAGTGCACGCCGCAGTCGACGATCGGCGGCGTCGTCTCCATCAGCGCCTTGTGCGTCGCCCAGGTCGGGCCGCTCGACTGCTGGTTCAGGTTCATGCGGAAGACGTAAGGGCCCCCGAGCTTGCGCGCCTCCTCGATCAGCCGCATCCAGGAGGGATGGTGGCGCAGGATGTAGCCGACGACGAGCTTGCGGCCGTTCGCCCTCGCGCAGGCGACCACGCGCTCGGCATCCGCTACGGTGGTCGCGAGCGGCTTCTCGACGAAGACATGCGCGCCCGCCTCCATCGCCATCACCGCATAGTCGGCATGGCTGTCGGAATAGGTGTTGATCGAGCAGAGCTCCGGCTTCAGCTCCCTCAGCGCCTCCGGGAAGGAGGGCAGGATCTCGTAGCCCTGGAGCCCGGCCGGCAATTCGACCCTCGAGCGGTTGACGAGGCCGGCGATCGTGAAGCCGGGGTTCTCGTGATAGGCGAGCGCATGGCTTCGCCCCATGTTGCCGAGGCCGGCGGAAAGGACGCGGATGGGTTTCATTTGACGGCTCCCGAGGTGATGCCGCGGATCAGCTGCCGCGAGAAGAGGAGATAGAGGACGAGGACCGGGAAGATCGCCAGCGAGAGCGCCGCGAGCACCGCGTTCCAGTTGGTGACGAACTGGCCGATGAAGATCTGCGCGCCGAGCGTCACCGTCTTGGTGGCCTCCGACGGCGCGAGGATCAACGGGAACCACAGGTCGTTCCAGATCGGGATCATGGTGAAGACGGCGACCGTCGCCATGGCGGGGCGCACGAGCGGCAAGACGAGGCGGAAGAAGATCGCATATTCGGACAGCCCGTCGATGCGCCCGGCGTTCTTGAGGTCGTCGGAGACGGTCTTCATGAACTCCGACAGGATGAAGACGGCGAGCGGGATGCCCTGCGCGGTATAGACGAGGACCAGCGCCGTCAGCGTGTTGACGAGACCCGTCGCCACCATGCCCTGCAGGATCGCCACCGTGCCGAGGCGGATCGGGATCATGATGCCGAGCGCGAGGTAGAGGCCCATCAGCGTGTTGCCGCGGAAGCGGTATTCGGAGAGCGCGAAGGCCGCCATGGCGCCGAACAAAAGCACGAGCGCGATCGCGACGACCGTGACGATCAGGCTGTTCTGGAAATAGGTGGCGAAGTCCCCCTGCCCCAGCACCGTCGTGTAGCCCACGAGGTCAAAGGTCTCCGCCGTCGGCAGCTGCATCGGGTTGCGGAAGATCGCGTTGCGGCTCTTCACCGAGTTGATCAGCGTCAGGAACACCGGGAAGACGGAGATCAGCGTGTAGGCGATCAGCGCCAGGTGGACGACCGTCGTGCGGGAAAGGGAAGTGCGTGCCTTGGACATGTCGGTCCCTCCCGGTTCAGAACTGGTAGCGGCGGATGCGCCGCTGCACGACGAAGAGATAGAAGGTGACGCCGGCGAGGATGATCAGGAACATCACCGTGGCGATGGTCGCGCCCATCGAGCGGTCGCCGAGCTGGAGCTGGAAGCCGAAGAAGGTGCGGTAGAGCAGCGTGCCGAGGATGTCGGTCGACTTGTCCGGCCCGGCGAGCGCCCCCTGCACGGTGTAGATCAGGTCGAAGGCGTTGAAATTGCCGACGAAGGTGAGGATCGAGATGATGCCGATCGCCGGCAGGATCAGCGGCAGCTTGATCTTCCAGAACTGGCTCCAGCCAGTGATGCCGTCGCATTCGGCCGCCTCGATCACCTCGTCCGGGATGCTGAGCAGCGCCGCGTAGATCAGCATCATCGGGATGCCGACATATTGCCACACCGAGATCAGCGACACGGCGACGAGCGCCGAGCCCGGCTTGCCGAGCCAGGGCGAAAACAGCGACTTCAGCCCGACGAGGTCCATCAGATAGGGCGATACGCCCCAGATCGGCGAGAGGATCAGCTTCCAGATGAAGCCGACAATGACGAAGGACAAGAGCGTCGGCAGGAAGATCGCCGTGCGGTAGAAGGCGGCGAAGCGCAGCCTCGGGATCGACAGCATGGCGGCGAGCGCCACGCCGATCGGGTTCTGCACCAGCATGTGGATGGCGAAGAAGACGACGTTGTTCCTGAGCGCGTTCCAGAAGTCCGCCGCCCAGCGCGCGTCGCCGAACAGCACCTTGAAGTTGGCGAGCCCGACGAAGGTGTGCTCGCCGTCCACCGTGTTGAAGAGCGAGAGCCGGAGCGTCTCGATCAGCGGCAGGATCATCACCGCCGTGTAGACGAGCAAGGCCGGCAGCAGGAACACGGCGATGTGCCAGCGCCGCGGCCGCCGGACGGGCTCGATTGCATCCCGGGATGGTGTTGCGTCGCTCATGGCTGCCTGTCCCTGTCCGGTTGGTTCGTCGCCCGCATAGGCGTGCGCGTTGCGCGGTCCGCCCCGGCCGCACATGCCCGATGTCCACTCTACACGATTGTCACGGGGCCGCTGCCCCGATCTGTCTTGCGCGCCGCCCCCTCATCCGGCCCGTCGGGGAGACGGGGAAGACAGCGATGCCGGGATTCTCCTTCTCCCCGCCGGGGAGAAGGTGCCGGCAGGCGGATGAGGGGGCCTCACCGCCTGCCGGATCATGCACGCCTTACTGCGCCGGCTTGTACCAGCTGTCGAGGCCGTCCTGCAGCTTCTTGGCCGCCTCTTCCGGCGTGTCGGTACCGTTGATGACGTTGGCCGATTCCGTCCAGGTCTCGTTTTCGAGGTTCGGCGTGCCGCGCGACAGGATTTGGTAGGTCGAGCGGATCGTCGGCTGGCACTTCTCGCGCCAGGAGACGAATTCCTGCGCCAGCGGGTCGGCCATCTTCACCGCCGTCGAGTTCAGGCTGAAGAAGCCCGGCAGCGAGTTGGCGTAGATGTCGGCGAATTCCGGCGAGGCGACGAAGGAGAGGAATTTCTTCGCCGCTTCGGCATTCGCGCTCTTGGCGTTGAGGCCGATGCCGATGTCGTTGTGGTCGGAGATGTAGCAGGTGTCGCCGGCATTCTTCACCGGCGGCGGGAAGGCGCCCATCTTGAACTGCGCCTGCGTGTTGAACAGGCCGATCTCCCAGGAGCCGGCCGGATAGATCGCCGCACGGCCGAGCGTGAACAGGTTCTGGCTGTCCGGATAGGTCTGCGCCTCGAAGCCGTCGCCGAGATAGTCCTTCCACTTGGCGAGCACGCGGAACGGCTCGACCCAGCCCTCGTCGGTGAGCTTCTGGGTGCCGGCGATCAGCGCCTTGCGGCCTTCCTCGCCCTTCCAGTAGGTCGGGCCGATGTTCTGGTAGCCCATGGTCGCGGCTTCCCAGAGGTCCTTCGTGCCCATCGCCATCGGGATGTAGTTGCCGTCGGCCTTGATCTTCTCCAGCGCGGCGAAGAATTCCTCCTCGGTCGCCGGCACGGAGATTCCGAGCTGGTCGAAGGCGTCCTTGTTGTAGATGAAGCCGTGGATGACCGAGGCCATCGGCACGCAGAAGGTGGTGGCGCCGTCGTCGATCGTCCAGGCGGACTTGGCGACGTCGGAGAAGTTCTCCATGCCGGCGAGATCGTTCAGGGAGGCGAGATGGCCCTTATTGTAGAGCTCCAGCGAGGCGTCGAAGGGACGGCAGGTGATGAGGTCGCCGGCCGAGCCCGCGTCGAGCTTGGCGTTGAGCGCAGCGTTGTATTCCGTCGGCGCGGACGGCGAGAAGACGACCTTGATGCCGGGGTTCTTGGCCTCGAAGGCCGGGATGATCTTCTCCTGCCAGATGGAGAGGTCGTCGTTGCGCCAGCTTTCGATCGTCAGCGAGACGTCCTGCGCCTGCGCGAGCCCGGCCGTGCCGAGGACGCTCGTGGCGAGCAGCAGGCCCCTGATAGCGGTTCGTGTCATGTCATTCTCCCCTTTTTATGCGCCGTGCCGGCGCGTTTGCGAGATTCGTTCAGCCGAAGGCCTTGAGCGCGCGGCGGAGATTCTGGCCCTCGCGGTCGAGCGCGGCGAGCGCCGCGCCGGTGTCGGGCGCACCGGCCGCCAGCAGCACGGCCGCCTTGACCGAGCCGTCCGAGCGCTGAAGCAGCCGCTCCGCCTCGCCGGCATCGACGCCGGCGATGTCGGAGACGATGCGGCAGGCCCGGCTCCTGAGCTTGATGTTGTCCGCCTTGAGATTGACCATGTGGCCGTCGTGCACGTGGCCGAGATGGATGCCGACGAGCGTCGAGAGCAGGTTGAAGGCGATCTTCTGCGCCGTGCCCGCGCCCATGCGCGTGGAGCCGGAGATCACCTCCGGCGGCGTGGCGAGCAGGATCGAGACATCGGCGCCGGCAAAGAGCTTCGCGCCCGGATTGTTGGCGAGTGCGATCACCCGCGCGCCCTTTTCCCGCGCATGATCCGCGACGGCGAGCGCATAGGGCGTCGAGCCGCTGGCGGAAACGACGATCGCGCAGTCGGCGGCCGCAATGCCGGCTTCGGCGGCGTCCGCCGCCGCGAGGTCGACGTCGTCCTCGTAGGTCCCGGCGAGATCGACGAGGCTCGCCGCCCCGCCCGCCAGCAGGACGACGATGCGCTCACGGGAGATGCCGTAGGTTCCGGGAAGCTCCAGCGCGTCGGCCATCGCCATCAGGCCGGAACTGCCGGCGCCCGCATAGACGAGCCGGCCGCCCGACAGAAGCGCGTCGGCCGCAAGCCGCGCGCCGGCGGCGATGTCGTCGAGCGCCGCATCGACCGCGGCGGCGGCGGCCTTCTGCCCGTCGGCGAGCAGCGCCAGCGCCTCGACCGGACGCAACGCGTCCAGTCCGCTCGCCCGTTCGTGCCTGCCCTCGGTTCCGCCTGCGGCCATCGTCGTTCTCCTCTGCCGCAAATTAATGCCAAAAAAATACCACTTGTCCATAGCAAATTAACTTTTGACGGTATTTTTCCAGGAGAGATTTTTTTAAATATTTAAAATCAATGTGTTAATTTGCAGCTGCAGCATAGCCCCGCTTTCTCCCTTGGTTAATGGTATTTTTTTGGTATCGTTGTCGCCGGAGGTTCCCATGGCTGGCTATATTCTCGGCATCGATGGTGGCGGCACGAGTTGCCGCGCGGCGGTCGCGGACCCGCAGGGGACGATCCTCGGCCGCGGCAAGAGCGGCGCCGCCAACATCCTGACCGATCCCAACAATGCGATCCTGTCGATCACCGAGGCGGCCAAGGCCGCCTTCCGCGACGCCGGCCTCGACGGGGATGGGGTCGGCGAAGCCTCCGCCTTCCTCGGCCTTGCCGGCACCAATGTCGGCGACCTCGCCCGCTACGTCCACGACCGCCTGCCCTTCCGCCACACGGACATCGATTCCGACGGCCTGATCGCGCTGCAGGGCGCGCTCGGCGACGGCGACGGCGCGGTCGCGATCCTCGGCACCGGCACCATCTACATGGCGCGCAAGGCCGGCACCGTCCGCTACATCGGCGGCTGGGGCTTCACGGTCGGCGACCTCGGCAGCGGCGCGCGCATCGGCCACGCGCTGCTGCAGGAGGCGCTGCTCGCCCATGACGGCGTGCGTCCCCGTTCCGCCGTGACGGACGCGGTGCTCGACGAGTTCAAGCACGATCCGCGCGGCATCGTCGAGTTCGCGCACCTCTCGAAGCCCGGCGATTTCGGCCGCTACGCCCCCCTCGTCTTCGAGCATGCCCGCGCGAGGGACCCGCGCGCCGTCGCCATCGTCGAGGCGGCCGCCGGCACGGTCGACGAGGCGCTGGACGCGATCATGGCGCTCGCCGGCGCACGGCGTCTCTGCCTGCTCGGCGGGCTCGCCCCGCTTTATCCCGAATGGCTGTCGCAACGCCACCGCGCCATCCTAGTGGAACCGCAGGCCGACGCGCTGACGGGTGCCGTGGCGCTCGCCGCCGCCCGCCAGCGCGAGCGCACGGGAGCGTCCGGATGACGATCCCCCTCGCCGACATCCTGTCGCCGCAGAGGCTCCAGGCCGGGGCCGCGGGGCCGCTCTACCTGAAGCTCCGCCAGGCGCTGGAGGAGGCGATCAATTCCGGCCGGCTCAACCACGGCGACGCGCTGCCGCCCGAACGCGACCTCGCCGACTACGCCAACATCAGCCGCGTCACGGTGCGCAAGGCGGTGGACGACCTCGTCCGCGACGGGCTGCTGGTGCGCCGCCACGGCTCCGGCACCTTCGTCGTCAAGCCCGTCGCCCGGGTGCAGCAGTCGCTCTCCCGCCTCACCTCCTTCACCGAGGACATGGCGCGGCGCGGGCTTAAGACCCATGCGCGCTGGCTCGACCGCGGCCTGTTCCACCCCTCGCCGGACGAAATGATGATCCTCGGCCTGCCGGCGGACGCGCTGGTGGCGCGGCTCGGGCGGCTGCGCGTCGCCGACGACATGCCGCTCGCCATCGAGCGCGCCTGCGTGTCCGCCGATTTCCTGCCGGATCCGCAGCAGGTGGAGAGCTCGCTCTATGCCGTGCTGGAGGAGCGCGGCTGCCGGCCCGTGCGCGCCGTGCAGCGCATCTCCGCCTACAACATGAAGGACCCCGACGCCGCGATGCTCGGCGTGCCGGCCGGTTCGGCGGGCCTCTCCATCGAGCGGGTCTCCTACCTGCCCTCCGGCCGGGTGGTGGAATTCACCCGCTCGATCTACCGCGGCGACGCCTACGACTTCGTCGCCGAGCTGACGCTCTCCGAGCCCTGATGAAAGAGACTGCCATGCAGACCAACATGCGCCGCGAAATCGACGAAATCCCGGAGGCCGCAGCCCGCGTGCTGGAACGATCCGCCGAGGCGATCGCCGCCGCCGGCAAGGCGCTTTGCGAGCGCGACCCGCAGTTCTTCGTGACGGTGGCGCGCGGCTCCTCCGACCATGCCGCCCTCTTCCTGAAATATGCGATCGAGCTGACGGCCGGCCGGCCGGTCGCCTCGCTCGGCCCCTCGCTCGCCTCGATCTACGGCGCGAAGCTGAAGCTTGTCGGCGGTGCGGCCATCGCCATCTCGCAGTCCGGCAGGAGCCCGGACATCGTCGCCATGGCGGAGGGCGCGACGAAGGGCGGCGCCGTGGCGATCGCGCTCACCAACACCCTGCCCTCGCCGCTTGCGGACGCCTGCACCCACGCGCTCGACATCTCGGCCGGACCGGAGCTCAGCGTCGCGGCGACGAAATCCTACGTCAATTCCATCGTCGCGGGGCTCGCGGTCGTTGCCGAGTGGACCGGTGACGCGAGCCTCGCGCGGGCCGTGAAGAACCTGCCGGAGCAGTTCGCCAAGGCCGTGGCGCTCGACTGGAGCGATCTCGCCGGCGACCTCATGGAGGCGCAATCGCTCTACGTGCTCGGCCGCGGCCCCGGCCTTGCGATCGCCAACGAGGCGGCGCTGAAGTTCAAGGAGACCTCGGGCATGCATGCCGAGGCCTATTCCTCGGCGGAGGTTCTGCACGGCCCCGTCGCCCTCGTCGGCCCGTCCTTCCCCGTCATCGCGCTCGCCGCGCGCGACGCGGCGGAAGCCTCCGTCACCGGCATGGCCGACGGGCTCGCCGAGCGCGGCGCCTATGCCTGCGCCACCTCCGACAGGGCGGGCAGCGCGAAGAGGCTGCCCTTCGTGGCGACCGGCCATCCGATCACCGATGCGCTGGCGCTGATCGTTCCCTTCTACGGCTTCGTGGAGGCCTGGTCGCGCGCCCGCGGCCTCGATCCCGACAGGCCGGTCAACCTGAAGAAAGTGACGGAAACGCGATGAGCACCGTAATCGCCATCACCGGCGCCCGAATCTTCGACGGCGACCTCTGGCACGACGACAGCATCCTTCTCATCGACGGCGGCAAGGTCGCCGCCATCGCCGCCCGGCACGAGTTGCCGGAGGGCGTGCGCACGGTCGAGATGGGCGGCCTCGCCATCGTCCCCGGCTTCGTCGACCTGCAGGTCAACGGCGGCGGCGGCGTGCTGCTCAACGAGCGGCCGGACGCGGACGGCATCCGCGTGATCTGCGCCGCGCACGCCCGCTTCGGCACCACCGCGCTCCTGCCGACGCTCATCACCGACACGCCCGCCGTGACGGAGGCGGCGATTGCCGCCGGCATCGAGGCGAAGAGCAGCGGCGTTCCCGGCTTCCTCGGCCTCCACCTCGAAGGCCCGCATCTCTCCGTCGCCCGCAAGGGCGCACACGACGCGGCGCTGATCCGGCCGATGGAGCGGGCCGACCTCGACCGCACCATCGCGGCACGCAGGCAGCTCGACGCGCTGATGATGACGCTCGCGCCGGAAAACGCGCGCAACGAGCAAATCGCAGCCCTTGCCGCGGCCGGCGTCACCGTCAGCCTCGGCCATTCCGACTGCCGCTACGCCGAGGCGGCCGCGGCGATCGAGGCGGGCGCGCACATGATGACGCATCTCTTCAACGCCATGAGCCCGCTCGGCCATCGCGAACCCGGCATGGTCGGCGCCGCGCTCGACGTCGGCCATCTCAACGCCGGCCTCATCGCCGACGGCTTCCATGTCGATCCGGTGTCGATCCGCGTCGCGCTGAGGGCCAAGCGCGGGCCGGGCCGCATCTTCCTGGTAACGGACGCCATGTCCACCATCGGCACCGACATGACGAGCTTCTTCCTCAACGGCCGCGAGATCTTCCGCAAGGACGGGCGGCTGACGCTTGCCGACGGCACGCTCGCCGGCGCCGACATCGACATGGCCTCCTGCGTGCGCTTCATGCACGGGACGGTCGGCATCGACCTCGACGAGGCGCTGCGCATGGCCTCGCTCTATCCGGCCGACGCGATCGGCATGGCGGGGCGCAAGGGCAGGCTCACCCACGGCCACGACGCCGATTTCGCCGTGGTGGACGACACGCTTTCGATCGTCTCCACCTGGATCGGCGGGGTGCCGGTCTTCTCCGCCTGATGCTTGCGGGCGGCGGCGGAATCGGCTCTACCGTTGGATACCCCCTCTGCCCTGCCGGGCAGAGGGGGTTCGGGCGCAGCCCGCTCACGCCATAGACCGCATCGACACATCCCCGGGAGCCACGCATGCAATTGATCTTCGACGGGCACAACGACGTGCTCCTCAGGCTGTGGGAGAACGCCGAGGAGGGCGCCGACCCGGTCGCCGAGTTCATCGACGGCACCGACAGGGGCCATATCGACGCGCCGCGGGCGAAGAAAGGCGGGCTTGCCGGCGGCTTCTGCGCCATCTACGTCCCCTCGCCCGGCGGCTATCCGCCCCGCGTGGTCGATGCCGAGGGCCGCTACAGCATCCCGATGGTGCCGGCGCTGGGGCAGCAGCCGGCGCTTGCCGCAGCCCTCGAGATGGCGGCCATCGCCTTTCGCATCGAGCGGGCCGGCGGCTGGTCGATCTGCCGCTCCACGGCCGACATCCGCGCCGCGATGGCGGCGGGCCGCTTCGCCGCGGTGCTGCATATCGAGGGCTGCGAGCCGATCGCCGAGGACCTCTCGACGCTGGAGACGCTCTACGCCGCGGGCCTGCGCTCCCTCGGGCCGGTCTGGAGCCGCCACAACGCCTTCGGCCACGGCGTGCCCTTCGCCTTCCCCTCCCCGCCCGACACCGGGCCGGGCCTCACGCCCGCCGGCGTCGAGCTCGTAAAAGCCTGCGACCGGCTCGGCATCATGATCGACCTCGCCCATATCACCGAGCAGGGCTTCTGGGACGTGGCGAAGGCGAGCACCGCGCCGCTCGTCGCCACCCATTCCAACGCGCACGCGCTGACGCCGATCTCCCGCAACCTCACCGACCGCCAGCTCGACGCCATCCGCGAGCGCCGGGGCATCGCCGGGCTCAACTACGCCACGACCATGCTGCGCCCCGACGGGCTGGAGAACCCCGACACGCCGCTTTCCGCCATGGTGCGCCACATCGACTACATGGTGGAGCGGATGGGCATCGACTGCGTGGCGATCGGCTCCGATTTCGACGGCGCCACCATCCCGGCCGCCATCGGCGACGCCGCCGGCAACCAGGCGCTGGTCGAGGCGCTGCGGGCCGCCGGATACGGCGAGGAGGAGCTTACAAAACTCTGCCGTGAGAACTGGCTGCGGCTGATGCAGACCGTCTGGCACGAGACCTGATCCGGGGGATATCCATGGCAACGCCGCTCATCGAGATCTGCGTCGAGGGCATCGACGGCTTCCTCGCCGCGCAGGAGGCGGGCGCTGACCGCGTCGAGCTCTGCGCGAGCCTCGTCGAGGGCGGCCTGACGCCAAGCCTTGCCACCGTGCGCGCCGCCGTGAAGGCCGCGCGCATCCCGGTCCACGTCATCGTGCGCCCGCGCGGCGGCGACTTCCTCTATTCCGAGGCGGAGTTCGCGACCATGCTGGAGGATATCCGCATCCTGCGCGGGGAAGGCGTGGCCGGCGTCGTCATCGGCTGCCTGACGCCGGACGGGCTGATCGACGAGGCGCGCACGAAAGCGCTGGTGCAGGCCGCCCGGCCGATGGCCGTCACCTGCCACCGCGCCTTCGACATGACGGCGGACGCGGGCGAGGCGCTGGAAGCGCTGGTGCGCGCGGGCGTCGACCGGGTGCTGACCTCCGGCCAGCGCGACACCGCGCTCGAAGGCCTCGCCATCCTGAAGCGCATCGCCGATCAGGCGGCCGGCCGCATTACCGTCATGGGCTGCGGTGCGCTCGACGCGGACAGTATCCGCACCGTCCGCGACGCAGCCGGGCTGCGGGAGCTGCATTTCGCCGCGCTGAGGACCGTGCCGAGCGGCATGGCCTTCCGCAACCCGCATGTCGGCATGGGCGGCACCGGCAAGGACCGGGAATACGAGCTGACGCTCACCGACACGGAGGCCGTGCGCGCCACGATCGCCGCCGCAAAATCCTGAACCGCCCTCCTTGCAAGGCGGGCGGCGATCCTTACGTGATAGCAGCAACAGGAGACCCGCCAATGCCGCGCGCAAACCGCATCCGCACGAGCCTCGCCACCATGCTCGTGGCGTTCACCGCCGCCCTCGCGGCGCCCGCCGCCGGCCCGGCGCTCGCCGACACCGTCGGCAAGGTCGGCGTCGACTGGATCGGCAACGACATCTACATCGACGCGCTCACCGATCCCGAGGTCTCCGGCATCACCTGCCACGTGACCTATTTCGACCGCAGCGTGATCGACCGGCTGAAGAACGGCAACTGGTTCGAGGACCCGTCCAACAACGCCATCGCCTGCCGCCAGACCGGGCCGATCACCGTCGGCGACATCGACCTTTCGCGCGGCGGCGAGGAGGTCTTCAAGTCCGGCCTGTCGCTGATCTGGAAGTCGCTGGTCGTCACGCGCGTCTACGACCGCAAGAACGACACGCTGATCTACCTCGCCCATTCGCGCGAGCTGACCGACGGTTCGGCCAAGATGTCGATCTCGACCGTGCCGCTCTACGGCGCCGAGGTCACCTGGACGAACGGCAGGCCCCAATAGAAAACGCCCCGGCCTCCTTGAAAGCCGGGGCGTTCTCCTGCCGGTCCGCCTTACTTGACATAGACGATCTTGCCGCCGTTACCGGCCGTCTGGACGTGCACCACGTTCTGGAGCTGCACGTTCTTGGACACCAGCGCGTCGGCCAGGCCCGGCTCCGACTGGATCTCGGCCTGCGCCTGCTCGAGCGCCGCCGGGTCGTTTACCTTGCTCGACAGCATCGCGAAGGTGCTCGCCTGGCTGTCGTCGTTTTCCAGCGCGGACAGGTAGATGACCTGGACGTTGTCAGCGCCGATCGAGCCGGTCGACATCGTGTCCGGCGTGGTCGGCATGACGTCCTGGGCATAGGCCACGCCCGCGACCGGCGAAACGGCGAGCAGGGAAGCAAGGGCGAAGGTGACAGTCTTGTTCATGGTAATCTCCATTCGTTTCCGTGTGCGGGAAAGCAACGGGAAAACGAGGGACCGGCGCGTTGGTTCCGCCGAAAGCGGAAAAGACGCGACCATTACCACATTGTAATATATGATCAATTTTTCGAGAGCATGCCGACGGACGCAAAAGCGCCCCGGCAAGGGACCGGAGCGCTGGCGTCGCTGCCTTGCCAATCACGCCGCCTGGGCGAGCTCGTCGGCGATCACCGTGTCGAGGTTGAGGAAGCAGACCATGGTCTTCTCCAGCGCGACGATGCCGCGGCAGAAGGCGCGCTGGGCTTCCGGGATGATCTCCGGCGCCGGCTGCAGGTGCTCGCCGCGGATGGTCATCATGTCGGAGACCTGCTCGACCAGCAGGCCGACCAGCTTGCCGGCGATGTCGGTGACGATGATGGCGGAGCGCTCGGAGGGTTCCGTCATCTTCATGCCGAGGCGGCAGGCCATGTCGATGACCGGGATCACCGCGCCGCGCAGGTTGATGAGGCCGAGCACGTAGGACGGCGTGTGCGGCATCGGCGTCACCGGCGCCCAGCCGCGGATTTCGCGGATGGCCATGATGTCGATGCAGAATTCCTGGTCCCCCAGATGGAAGGAGACGATCTCGAGGTAATCACCGGACTGCTTGATGGCGTTGGACATGATAGGACTCTTCCCGGTTGGCGGCTTCCAGAACCGTGACAAAGAGAGATTAAACAAAGCCTAAGGAAGGCCCGCCAAAGCCCCTATTTCAGCGATTTGCGCAAAATGGCGGCGGCGGCGCGCCATTGCCGGTTCCGGACGCGGCGGATTCGCGCTATCATGACCGGATGAACAGGACCCGACCCGCCCTGCCGACATGGCCCCTCGCGCTCCTCGCCGCGGGCGCCGTCGCGCTCGTTTCCGGCCTCGCCTTCGCCGGCTGGCTGCGGCACGGCTCCGACATCCTCCTCGGCCTTGCCGAAAGCGGCATGTCCTGGTGCTTCTGACGGCATCCCGGCCCCTCTCCCGTGGTTGCGGCAATCGGCGCCTTTGCAGGACGCCGGCCGAGGGACTATGAGAGTGACGGTGACTGCATCTGTCGAAGGACCGCCATGAAAACCGTTCGCCTCATCCTCTGGATCGCCGTAGCCCTCGTCGCGACCCTCACCGGCTGGCTGACGCTGGAAATGACCCGCACGAAGGACGAGGCGGCGAGCGGCCCGTTCGGCGTGCCCTTCCAGCTCGTCGCCGCCGACGGCAAGGCGATCACCGAAAAGGCCTTCACCGGCAAGCCGACCGCCCTCTTCTTCGGCTTCACCCATTGCCCGGAGGTCTGCCCGACGACGCTGTTCGAGCTCGACGGCTGGCTCAACAAGGTCGACCCGGACGGCTCGAAGCTGCAGGCCTATTTCGTCACCGTCGACCCGGAGCGCGACACGCCCGAGCTCGTCGGCCAGTATATCGGCAACGTCTCCAAGCGCATCACCGGCATTTCCGGCCCGCCGGAGAAGGTGCTGGAGATGGCCAAGGGCTTCCGCGTCTACTATCGCAAGGTGCCGCTCGACGAGGAGGATCCGAACGGCGACTACACGATGGACCACACCGCCTCCGTCTTCCTGCTCGACGCGACCGGCCGCTTCACCGGCACGATCGCCTATGGAGAGAACCCCGACACGGCCGAGCAGAAGCTCAGGAACCTGATCAAGGGCTAGGTTCGCAGCCGGGCGGAATCGCCCGGCGGCGCGCGAAGGCGGCACGGTCGGGGGACCGGCGCGCTTTACCCCCCGCACCCCGGCATGCTAGGCGGTCCCGGAACAACAGGGACCGCGCACCGTGAGCGAAATCCGCCTCTACGTCACCACGACCGAGAAGACCGCCGAGACCGTCATGGCGCTGATGAGCGACGCCTTCGAGGAAGAGGGCTACGCCATCGCGACGATGGAGATCGACGAGAAGAGAGACCTCTGGGAGGCCTCGCTCTATCTGATGGCCGACGAGGAGGAGGAGATGCGCGCGCGTTTCGCCGCGCTTCTCGCCCCGCATTTCCCGGACATGCCCATCGAGCGCGAGGTGCTGCCGGACGTCGACTGGATCGCCAGGTCGCTCGAGGGGCTGAAGCCCGTGCGCGCCGGCCGCTTCGTCGTGCACGGCTCGCATGACCGCGGCAAGGTGCGCGCCGGCGAGATCGCCATCGAGATCGATGCCGGCCAGGCCTTCGGCACCGGCCATCACGGCACGACGGCGGGCTGCCTGGAGGCGATCGCCGGGGTGATGCGTTCGCGCCCGGTCCGCCGCGTGCTCGACCTCGGCACGGGTAGCGGCGTGCTCGCCATCGCCGCGCGCAAGCTGGCGCCGGTCAGCGTGCTCGCCACCGACATCGACCCGGTCGCCACCCGCGTCGCGCGCGAGAACGTCCGCCTCAACGGCATCGTCTCCGGCATCGCGCTGGAAACCGCCCCCGGCTTCCATTCGACCGCCTTCGGCCGCCACGGCCCCTTCGACCTCATCATCGCCAACATCCTCGCCCGGCCGCTGATGCGCATGGCGCCGCAGCTTGCCGCGCAGCTGGCGCCCGGCGGCCAGGTCGTGCTCTCCGGCATCCTCGCCGAGCAGCGCTGGAAGGTGCTCGCCGCCTATAACGGCGCGGGGTTGCGCCACGTGCGCACCCTCTGGCGCGAGGGCTGGGTGACGATCCATCTCGATCGCCGCTGAGGCGGGGGAAAAGCCATGACCTCCACCAGAGGTGGAGGTTTGAAACGCTGCGCTTGAACCGCTAGAAGCGGTTTTGCTATAAGTTAGTAGCTACGATTAAAGAGGTCGGCGAAGTCGGAAGCTTTGTCGGCCTTTTCCTGATTACGGATATAACGTCTGACGACCTGCTGATCA